>JADZER010000033.1 GCA_020850415.1 Phycisphaerales bacterium | reverse complement strand
GGGCGCCTTCGGCGGCCTTGACTCCGCACCGCCAAAGCCCCCAGCTCGCGCCTATGCCGACATGCCCTCGTCCCCCGATTGGAGCGCCTGGCTCGGCCGCACCCAAGAACCACGTCCCCGCCCCACCCTAGTCCAGCCCTCAGGCTGTCCAGAGAATGGGGTCCACCTCAGACGTATCGTGGCGTTGCAAACCCCCCGTTATACATCTTCATGGCGACCGCACCCTCGATCCTCGTCGGGCCACTATCCGAGAAGAGGCAGTTCCCAACAGGTTCATCCGGCACGGGCACTGCGCCCGCCGTGTTCCTTTGGCCCTGCATGTAGTTATTGGCCGCCGCGACGAACGGCCCCAGTATGCCGACCCCAAGCCTCGCGTTCTCCTGCCAGTTCCAGATGTGACGAAGCTCGATCCGGTGACCGCTAGCGCTGTCCGTCTGGAACATCCCCCACCCATGCGGGTGCCCCCAGTTGGGTGTTCCCTTGATCCGAGATGGACTTTCGTTGAACTGGTTGTAGCGGAGGCTGCCCTGAGCGCTCTCCGCCTTGGCAATGGCGTAGGTGTACCAGGCTCCCGCTGGTGCGATTGAGTCAATGAACGTTCGCGCCACGCTATCTCGTGGGTTCTCCCCACGAATCCGGAACTGAAGCTCTTGCTCGAAGAGAGCCCCGATCCTGACCTTCAGCGTCGCCGCCCCACCGAACACGCGGCGCTCGGCCGGGATGGCGGCCATCTCGCTCACGATGTCCCACGGCTGACTCGTCGCAAGCTGGACAGGGGTCTGCGTGGCTGGGGGCACGGCGTGCGGCACGAGGACCTCGTCGTTGCGGTTGTGGTCGCGATAAGTGGCCTTCAAAGACCACTCAGCATTCAGGGCCGCACCCGGATCGGGCTCTAGCCTCACGTTCAGCTGCGGCATTCGTGGATCGGGGTCGGCCTTGATCCAAGCAATGGCCCCGCCGACGACTTGCTTGTTCCCGTCACCAGTATCAATAAGGCGTACCCTCACGACTGTCGTCCGCACTGCATCCTTGGCCATGAAGCCCAGCGGCCCGGCGCCGTCCGGGTCAACCTCGATGAGGATCCTGCTCGAGGCCAAGGCAGCACTCCTGTCGGTGCCCTCCAGATAGAGCTTCACCGCCCTGCTCGCAGGTGTCAGCCGGAGCTCTGCCGGCGTGAGCGTGGCATTGGCTGGAACGAAATGTCCCGGCGGGTTCGCCGCAACGCTCGCAGCGCGCCGTGGAGCCAGCCCATCCTCAAGCCAGATGCGAAGCTGCCCCGGGGCGGCGCGATACTCGAAGTCGGGCATCGTGCCCAGCCTCGTAACGCCAGCCGGATCGGACGCCTCGTACGTGACCCTCAGGTGCGCCTTCATGAGGTCAACGCCAGGCGAAAGCTGAAGGACCAGAGGTACCCAATGCTCGGGGGACCCGGATGCTGGGGTCGCGATGATGTCGTCCTTCGGGTCCGTCTGGTCGCGGTTGAATCCGTCCGCGAAGTCGGGAATCTCGTCCTCGTCCTCGACATCGTCGTTGTTGATGTTCGCGAGCACATACTTCCCGGGCCGACCGGCACGTTGGCTGTCCTCGATCCGGTCCTCATCTTCGCTGCGCAGCGGATCGCCCAATGCGTTATTGTTGTCCGCGTCGATGTCGAGATCCACGGCCCCCACCGTGAGTCGCACGACGTCTCGGTAGACCTCGCCCGGTGCGCGTTCGAGACTCAACTGCAGCCGCACGTCACCTGGTGCTTCGCTCACCTGGGTGCCTTCGACGTAGAGCGTAGCAGGCAGCGCATCGCCGCCGCCCAGCCACGGGGACGCCGACCAGCGCCACGGGAGCACGAACTGCTCGGACTTCCGAGAGTCCCTCCACACGCGGACCCGGTTCCCGCCCTCCAGGGCAGTGAGTTCGAATGTGCCCTGGTCCGCAAACTCTTTCACGAAGGCTGCCTTGATGGGCAGGAGTTCGTCGTCATGCAGGGAAACCGGGCTTGGGGGTGTCCCCTCCTTGTAGTCCGGCTGCTCGGTCTTGTCGTCGTCGTCATCGTTCAACGGCAAGAACGCCCCAGGCGCGAGTTCGTTGGGTTCGGGCTGGCTTTCCTCCTGCAGGCCCTGCATCTCGAGATCGACTGGATGCTCGGCCAGCGGGATTCGCTTGAGGGGCGACCGCAGAAGCTCGCCACCGTTAACCGCAACTACGGCTTGAGCAGAGTAGGTCGCCTGGCCAAGCACCGGCGTCTGCGCTGGCCAGATCGCCGAGCCGCCCAAGCCGGCGGCCGTCGCCACCAGGGTCTGCACGGGAGTCGCGTTCTGGAGGATGGATACCTCCGGCGTTCCCTCGATTGCCAGCCCTGCCGGGATCAGCTGGAACTGGATGTTCACGTCCTTGGCTGTCACGAGGGTCGATGCCGTCGCCGTCGTGGCGGACCGTGGCGGCCCGGCGTGCGCCGGTGCGGACGGGCTCGACGGCACCAACGCCGAGGGCGTGACGCGTCGGACGACCACCATGCGCTGCATGGCCGCCGTGTGCAGCCCCAGCCCCTCGAGCGGCTGGCCATCTGGGCCCAGCCCCAGCGTCGTGTAGCTCCGCATGGTCGAGAGCAGCAGTCGGTTGTCCGTCAGCGCCAGCCGCGTCCCCACCCCCGCGATCTGCCCGACGACCTGGGGCTGGCCGGGGTTCTGCAGGCTGATCACGTACGCCGTCCCGAGCGAGGATCCGTTGTACGTCGCGACGAGCACAGTCGTCCCGTCTACCAACAGATCGCTGGGCCGCGCCGGCAGGTCCAGGCTGGCGATCTGGACTGGAGCCGAGCCCGTCGCCAGGCCCGTCAGGTCCACCACCTGCAGCAGCCCCGGCTTGCCAGGCCCGAAGCCCCCCACCACCGCCAGCGGCCGCCCGTTCACCATGCCGTACGCAATGGCATCGCCGTACGTCATCGGCGGCAGCTCCATCTGGCTCACCACCGACACCAGCTCCGTGTCCGCGACCACCAGCCCCGCCGTCGGCCGCTGCCCCGTCGCCAGCACCACGCGCTTCAGACTGGCGTTCACCGTCAGGTCCGCCACCTTCAGGTCGTTCAGCGTCACGACCGGCCCGGTCGGGTTGGGCGGGTCCGTCAGCTCCCGCACCGGGATGTTCAGCACGTGCTCCAGCCGGAACCCGCCGC
>JADZER010000032.1 GCA_020850415.1 Phycisphaerales bacterium | reverse complement strand
GGAGAAAGTCGGGGCTTTGGCCGGGGCGTCGATCAGGCGAAGCGGCGGATAACGACGGTGTCGTTCTGGCCGCCGAAGCCGAAGCTGTTGGAGAGGCAGATGTCCACGCCGCCGCGGGCGCGCAGATCGCGGGCCTTGTTGGGGATGTAGTCGAGGTCGAGTCCGGGGTCGGGGGTGTGGAGGTTCATGGTGGGGGGGAGGAAGCCGGTGGCGATGGCCTGGACGCAGGTGATTGCTTCGACGACTCCGGCGGCCTGGATGAGGTGTCCCATCATGGACTTGATGGAGCTGACGGGGACGCGGGGGGCCTGGGGTCCGAAGGTTGCCTTGATGGCCTTGGTCTCGACCGAGTCGTTTTACTTGGTGCCCGTGCCGGGGGCGGAGATGTAGTCGACGGGGGGGCGTCCGTCGGCGCGGGGCTCGGTGGGGTTGATGCCCGCCTGCCGGAGTGCGGCGGACATGGCGGCGACGGCGCCCTTGCCGTCGGGCTGCATGTCGGTGATGCGGAAGGCGTCGGCGGAGGAGCCGAAGCCGGCGAGCTCGGCGAGGGGGGTTGCGCCGCGTTTGCGTGCGCTGTCGAGGCTTTCGAGGATGACGATGCCGGCGCCCTCGCCCATGACGAAGCCGTCGCGGGTCTTGTCGAAGGGTCGGGCGGCGTGGGCGGGGTCGTCGCGCCGGGTGCTCATGGCGGTGAGGCGGATGAAGCCGGTCATGCCGAGGGGGTGGATCATGGAGTGGGCGCCGCCGGCGAGCATGGCGTCGGCGTCGCCGCGACGGATGATCTCGTAGGCCTCGCCGATGGACTGGGTGCCGGCGGCGCAGGCGGTCATGCAGTTGAGGGATGGGCCGCGGCAGGCGAAGGCGGCGGCGAGGTGGGCGAGGGCGGCGTTGGGCTCCTGCTCGAGCTCGCGGACGGGGCTCATGCGCTGGTAGGAGCTTGCGGCCCAGGCGGGGGCGTCGAGGCGTCGCTCCTGGGTGTTCCAGCCGGCGAGGTTGGTGGCCCAGAAGGACTCGTAGTCGAGGGAGCCCTCGCCGGCGCCGAGGTACATGCCGATGCGGTGGGGGGCGAGGCCCCGGGGCGGGGCGCCGGGCTCGCCGAGCCCGGCCTGACGCCAGGCCTGGGCGGCGGCGGCGAGGGCCATGCGGGTGCCGAGGCCGGCCTGGGCGTGGCGGTCGGCCAACGCGGGCATGTGGTGGGCGAGGTCGAAGTCCTTGACCTCGGCGGCGAAGTTGGTGGCGAAGCTGGAGGCGTCGAAGTGGGTCACGGGCCCGACGGCGTTGTCGCCGGCGAGGAGGCGGGCCCAGGCTGCATCGATGTCGTGCCCCAGGGGGGTGATCCAGCCCATGCCGGTGATGACGACGCGTGGGGAGGGCATGGGGGGATTGTACGGCGGGGGGCTTACTCGGCCGCGGGATCCGGCAGGGGCCAGTCCTTGCAGGCTGTCTCAAGGTCGGCGATGAGGGTGGGCAGGTCAGATGTGGCGGTGACCCAGAGCCGCTCGCGGTCGACGCCCCAGTAGACATGGACCAGCACATGTCGCATCGCAACGATCTGGCCCCAGGGCCCGGTCTGGGCCCGGTCTCTGGCGTCGTTGGAGAGCCTGGCCTCGGCCTCTCCGATCTCTTGGATGGCGTTGGTGAGGGCCCGGAGCAGCATGGCGTCGGTGTCAAGATCCTGTCGCTGGCGCCCGTTGATGAACTGGACGGCATCCCGCGCCGCGATGAGCATGTGCTCGACGCGGATGCGATCGTCGATCGACCCGGCCTTCCCTGGATTGGTCGGCGGTTCAGGCGGCATGGAGCGTCTTGGCGTGGCGGAGCACGGAGGGACGGAAGTAGGGGGATAGATCGAACGGGGTTCGGAGGTCGACCCGGCGGCCGAGCAGTGCCGAGAGATCGAGGATGATCTGGCCGAAGCCGACGATTCCGGGTGTGCGGCCGGGGAGGAACTCGACGAGCATGTCGATGTCGCTGTCGGGGCGGAAATCGTCGCGGAGGATGCTGCCGAAGAGGGATAGCCGGCTGACCCCGTGCCTGAGGCAGAGGGCGGCGATCGGGCTCTCAGGGAATTCCACGCCGTGGAGTTGCATGCCGGGGCCATTCTATCGCACGGGCGGGCGCGGTCCCAGTCGCGTACTGACGGAACGGGCGCCACCCTATCCTCACGCATGCCCGATCAGCCCAACGCGCTGGCTTCTCGCACCCTCGGCGAGTTCCTCGATCAGCTCGCGGCCAAGACGCCGACGCCGGGGGGTGGGGCGGTGGCGTCGGCGGTGGGGGCGTTGGCGGCGGCGCTGGGGGGGATGGTGCTGGCGTACAGCGTGGGGAAGAAGAGTCTGGCGGAGCATGAGGCGAGGCTGACCGATGCGGCGGCGCGGCTGGAGCGGGCGCGGGCGGTGATGCTGGAGCTGGCGGCGGAGGACGAGGCGGCGTACGGGCTGGTGAACGAGCTGTCGAGGTTGCCGGAGGGGGATGGGCGTCGGGCGGGGCTGCCCGAGGCGACGCTGACGGCGGCGCGGGTGCCTTTGTCGTGCGTGGCGGCGTGCGTGAGCGTGCTGGCGCTGCTGGACGAGCTGCCGGGGATCACCAACCGGCATCTGCGCAGCGACCTGGCGATCGCGGCGATCCTGGGGGCGGCGGCGGCACGGTCGGCGGCGTGGAATGTGGAGGTGAATCTGCCGGGGATTGCGGACGCGGGGGTGCGGGGCGCGATCGCGGTCGAGTGCGAGGGGCTGCTGGCGCGGGCGGCGGAGTTGGCGGGGCGGGTGGAGGGGGCGTGCAGGGGGTAGTGGGGGGCCGCGTGGCCTTCACTCCGCTGCGCTCCGTTCAGACCACGGCACCCCTTGGTGGAGGCGCGTGGCCTTCACTCCGCTGCGCTCCGTTCAGACCACGGCACCCCTTGGTGGAGGCGCGTGGCCTTCACTCCGCTGCGCTCCGTTCAGACCACGGCACCCCTTGGT
>JADZER010000031.1 GCA_020850415.1 Phycisphaerales bacterium | reverse complement strand
TCTGGGTCAGCCAGGCCCGTCACGGCAGGGGCGTGTTCCTCCCCGAGGAGCAGAAGGACCTGGCGGCGCGGGTGCGTGAGCTTGAGGCCGAGAACCGGCGGCTGAGGATCGAGCGCGACATTCTCAAAAAAGCGACGGCCTTCTTCGCGAAGGAAGGAGACCGCCCATGATCTACCGGGTCATCCGCGACCACCTGACGCCGGAGTTCGCTGTGGCCGACTGCTGCCGCGTGCTCGGAGTGAGCACCAGCGGCGCGCGCATCCGGAGGGCAAGCGCGAGGCGCGTCGCGCCGAACTGGCCGAGCAGATCCGGGTCGTGCACGAGGCCAGCCGGCGGGTCTACGGCTCGCCGAGGGTCCGCGCCGAGCTGCTCAAGCGGGGCGTGAGGCTCAACCGCAAGACGGTGGCGCGGATCATGCGGGAATCCTCGATCCGGTCGAAGGTCGCGCGCAAGTTCCGGGCGCGCACCACCGACAGCAACCACGCCCACCCGGTGGCGCCGAACGTGCTTGACCGGGAGTTCCACGCCGAGACGCCGGACGCGGCGTGGCTGTGCGACATCACCTACATCCCGACGGGCGAGGGGTGGCTGTACCTGGCGGGGGTGATGGACCTGTGCAGCCGCCGGATCGTGGGGTGGAGCATGGCCGAGCACCTGCGTGCCGAGCTGGTGCTGGACGCGCTGGGGATGGCGACGGGCAGGCGGTCGCCCCCGCTGGGGCTGATCCATCACTCGGACCGCGGCGTGCAGTACTGCTGCGCCGAGTACCGGGCGGAGCTGGAGTCGTGGGGGATGGTGGCGAGCATGAGCCGCGCGGGCGACTGCTACGACAACGCCCCGAAGGAGAGCTTCTGGGCGACGCTGAAGAAGGAGCTGATGATCGACCGGGAGTTCTCAACCCGCGCCGAAGCGCGGGCGGCGATCTTCGGGTACATCGAGGTGTTCTACAACCGCCAGAGGATCCACAGCAGCCTCGGCTATCTCAGCCCCGAACAGTTCGAGGCGGGCCGCCGCTGATATACTCACCGTGTCCACCGGAGGTGGGCAAGTTCACCGCCTCCTTGTCGGACAATTCACATCTCTGACCGAGCCGGTCGCGACACAAAGGCTGAATGTGGCGGGGTGCCGCGATCTTGGCGGCGTCTACTGCGGCACGGGGAGGACACGGGTTCAAGCCTGGGTCAAGCGCGACATCCTCCCCGGGGGCGTGGACACGCACGAAATCGTCCGATTGGATGTCGATCGCGACATCCTCGGGCCGATCAGTCACCGCCCTGTGCTGGGGCTGGCTCCCCCCCTCGGCTGGATGAGCGTGGTCGGCAGTATTGACCCCCAGAGCGGGGGCGTGGTCGCCTTCGGCGGCGATATCGACACCGTGCAGACGGTGACGGGGGGGCTCACTTGCGATCTCCTGGCGATCGACGGGGCCATTGGCTCCGTGCAGATCGGCGGGATCGTGGGCAGTTCGGACGAGCCGGTCGAGATTGCTGCGGGGAACGGGGACATTGGGTCCGTGACGGCGCACACAATCTATGCCAGCATCGTCGCGACGCAGGGGTCCAACGGCCCGGGGTATCTCCAGAAGCTGGATGCGGAGCACGGGCAGTTCGTGGGCGCCATCGAAGCCCGCGCCCTGCAAGACACCTCTATGGATGCGTCGCTTTTCGGTTGCAAGGGCGACATGGACGCCAACATCACCGCGACGAACGGCAACCTCGCCGACCCGCTCATCATCGACGGCGGCGATTTCCCGGCAGGCCGCACGCTCTCGGTTACCAGCCTTTCGCTGAATAACGGGCGAATCGAGATCCGCGAGGTCTCCGGGACTTCTATCGGCGGCCACCTCTACGGCGACATGCTCTTCGGCGGCGGCATCAATGAGCCTGAACGGGACATCTTCATCGACAACGGTCTCTGCGGTCTGTTCCGGATTGGGTACCATCTCGCCGGCGACATCCGCATCTACGGCACGCCCGGGCAGACCGACGAGGGGCTCACGGGGCAGGTGATAGTCAATGGCCTGAACTGGCCGGAAGACGAGCCGCACGGCTGGGACGACTGGACCGGCTCGGTCAGCATCGGCCCCGACCCGAGCCCGATCGTGCTCGGTCCCGTCCCTTATTACGACAGCAAGTCCTCCACCTTCGGCGGCGGAGCGGTGGGTAAGGTGCCCTACTACCTGCACTACCAGGACTGCACGCCCTCGGGGACCAAGGTCAACGAGAACATGAGTACCGGCCTCGACGGCTGGGCCGACTGCAACGGTTGGCATGTGGACAAGGTGCTCGGCCCGGGCGGCTCGCTCACCTCGGTGACTTTGCACCACTACGGTCCGATCCTGCGTGAAGGCTCGGGCATGCCGGTAACGGTCTGGCGCAAGTCGCTGGCCGAGTTGAACTGCTCTTGGGATGATGAGACGGAGAACTTCACCCACACGATGCACCCCGGCGGCACTCTACGCGAGGTCCGCGTGGACGGCGCCTTTGCCGACGGCTTCCTCTACCGCATCGAACCCAACAATGACTCTGAAGACTCGTACCTCTACTGCGGTGGGCTCGACGCGTCGGTCGGCAAGGTCTCGCTCCGCCACGACGACAACGATCCCGATCTCGACTACGGCTACGAGTTTGTCCTCCGCGTCCGCCGCATCCAGGACATCACGCTCAACGGCCTGCTCCAGCCCGACGACATCACCGCGTGGCTTGCCGAGCCGGAGGACACCACCCTCGACGGCATCACCGATTCGGCCGACCTCGTCGATGTCACCGAGGCGGTGGCGGAGTCGGGGGACTGGTAGCGGCGGGTGGCCCGCGCGGCGTGACACACGGCCCGGAGAGCCGTGCCCCCGAGCCGTGCCGGCGGTCGTCTATGATCCGCCCCATGACTGAGAGCACGACGACATTTGATCCGGTGGAGCTGCTCGGGGAGCGGTTTTTGGCGGCGATCGCGGCGGTGGCGCCGGGGGTGGGGGAGGGTGCGGACCCGATGATCTCGGGGTCCAAGCGGGCGGAGCTGGGGGACTTTCAGTCGAACGCGGCGATGCCGCTGGCGAAGCGGTTGGGGATGAAGCCGCGGGAGCTGGCGGGGGCGATCGTCGAGAAGCTCGATGTGGCGGATCTGTGCGAGCCGGTGACGGAGGCGGATATCGCGGGGCCGGGGTTCATCAACCTGCGGCTGCGGGCTGATGCGCTGGCGGGGCTGCTCGCGCGGATGGATGCGCCCGAGCTGGGGATGCCGGCGCCGGCGGAGCCGCGGACGATCGTGGTGGACCTGTGCGGCGTGAACCTGGCCAAGCAGATGCATGTGGGGCATCTGCGGGCGACGGTGATCGGGGACACCCTGGCGCGGGTGTTCGAGCGGCTGGGGGAGAAGGTGATCCGGCAGAACCATGTCGGCGACTGGGGGCTGCCGATCGCGATGGTGACGCGGAAGCTGCAGGCCGAGGCGGGCGCGGGGCGGCTGGATCTGGAGGCGCTGACGCTGGACGAGCTGGACCGGCTGTACAAGCTGGCGCAGTTCGAGTGCGCTGGGCAGGGCAAGGGGCTGGCGATCGTCGAGAAGTTCGGGCTGGGGCCGAAGATCGAGGCCGAGCTGTCGGCGAAGCACGCGGAGGCGATGGAGCACCTGGCGGGGGCGAAGGCGACGCTGGTGGCGTTGCAGGCGCACGAGCCGGGGGTGTACGCGGTCTGGAAGCGGATCTATGAGGTGACGATGGGGGCGTGCCTGGAGGCGTGCGGGCGGCTGCACACGCGGATCACCGAGGCGGCGAACGCGGGGGAGAGCAGCTACTCGGAGGAGTTGCGGGGGGTGGTCGAGGATCTGGTGGCGCGGGGGGTGGCCGAGGAGAGCGACGGGGCGCTGGTGGTGCGGCTGGACGCGGCGGGGGATGGGGGGATCGCCGAGCCGTGCCTGATCCGGAAGAGCGACGGGGGGTTTTTGTACGCGACGACGGACATGGCCGCGGTCCGGCGGCGGGTGCGGACGCTGGGCGCCGACCGGGTGATCTACACGGTGGATGCGCGGCAGGGGCTGCACTTCCGGCAGGTTTTCGCGGCGGCGCGGAAGGCGGGGTACGCGACCAAGCCGGGGGCGTCGGGGCCGTCGGTGCTGGAGCACGCGGC
Organism: Phycisphaerales bacterium; assembly: GCA_020850415.1. GTDB lineage: Bacteria > Planctomycetota > Phycisphaerae > Phycisphaerales > UBA1924 > PNC22. Next base: position 51,754 of record JADZER010000031.1, on the reverse strand, counting down.
GTTCGGCATGGTGCTGGGCGAGGACGGGCGGCCGTTCAAGACGCGGTCGGGGGAGAATGTGAAGCTCGGAGACCTGCTGGACGAGGCGGTGGAGCGGGCGGCGCGGACGGTGGCGGAGAAGAACCCGGAGCTGGGCGAGGGCGAGCGGCGCGAGATCGCTGAGGCGGTGGGGATCGCGGCGCTGAAGTACGCGGACCTGTCGGGCGAGCGGATCAAGGACTATGTGTTCAGCTTCGACCGGATGCTGGCGTTCGAGGGGAACACGGGGCCGTATTTGCTGTACGCGCTGGTGCGGACGCGGAGCGTGTTCCGGAAGGCGTTGGAGGCGGGGGTGGCGCTGGACTACGCCGACGCGCCGATCGTGATCGGGCACCCGGCGGAGAAGGCGCTGGCGCTGGAGCTGCTGCGGTATCCGAGCGCGGTGCGGGGTGTGGCGGCGGCGCTGGAGCCGATGCGGCTGTGCGGGTACCTGTACGGGCTGGCGGGGGCGTACAGCTCGTTCTACGACTCGTGCCATGTGCTGAAGGCCGAGAGCGAGGGGCTGCGCCGGTCGCGCTTGCGGCTGTGCGCGCTGACGGCGCGGGTGCTGGCGGACGGGCTTGAGACGCTGGGGCTGCCGACGGTGGAGCGGATGTAGGCGTGCGGGGTGTGGATGAAATGAGCGAGCCGGGCCTCGGGGCCCGGCTCGCTGTCTTTGGTGTCCGAGCGTTGCGGCTCGGGCTCTTGTTGGGGGCGATGGGGTTCAGAAGACCAGCTGCATCTGCAGGTGGAGGGCCCACTGGTTGTCTTCGCTGCTGGTGAGGAGGTCGGTGAAGGTGCTGGGGGCGGTGACGAGGGAGCTGGCGCTGGCCTGGTCGTCCATGAACCAGGCGAGCTCGGCGGTGAGCTTGGCGGCGTGGCTCTTGGGGAAGAAGTAGTGGTTGGCGCCGAAGGTGAGGGTGTTGAAGTCCTCGCCGGCGGAGCGGTCGTCGTCGGGGAAGACGGCGTCCCAGCGGGCGAAGAGCTCCCACTGCTCGGCGACGAAGACGCCGCCCTGGACGACGGCGCCGAAGTCGTTGAAGTCGGCGCCGGAGCCGGTGTCGACGGTGCGTCCGACGACGGAGGCCATGGCGTTCCAGCCGCCGCCCTTGTAGTGGAAGTCGGCGGTGTAGCCGAGGGTGTCGGTGTCGGTGGCGGGCGTGCCGGCCATGGTGCTGGTGTTGGCGGTGTCTCCGGAGGACTGGTAGTTGACGGCGGCGCCGAACATGCCGCCGGTCTTGGTCTCGCGGAAGGAGGTCGCCTCGCCGTAGGCGGGGAAGGGGAGTTCGCCGAACTTGAACTCGACGCGTCCTGTGAGGGCGTAGTCGGCCTCGGTGGGGCTGTAGTACGCGGTGTTCTGGGTGCGGCGACCGTCGGTCAGCGCGCCGTGGAGGCGGAACTGCTCGGCGGTGTGGGTGAGCATGACGCCCTGCGCGAAGATGTCGGAGAAGACATAGTGGGTGGTGGAGCGTTCGGTGCAGAGAAACTTCTGCTCGCCGGTGAGGACTTCCTTGAGGAACGGGTTGAGGAACTGGCCCCAGGTGAGCTCGAGTCCGTTGTCGAACTTGTGGGTCATGCGGGCCCAGTCGAGGGAGGCGTCGCCGGTGCTCGGGCTGAAGCCGATGCGGATGAAGAACTCGTTGTCGGTCTCGACCGTGCCGCCGACATAGAGCTTGGCGCGGTTGAACTCAAAGCCGTTGGTGAGGTCCTCGTCGGCGCCGGTGGTGTCTCGGCTGTTGATGGTGTAGCGGAACTGGGTCATGCCGCCGACCCAGAGCCTCATGGCGCCGTCGGCGGAGGCGAGGAAGAACTGCTTGCCGTCGTGCCCGGCGGTGGCGCCGCTGCCCTGGAAGGAGACGCGTGCGGCGGCGTCGGCGAGCAGCTCGCGGTCCAGCGCGCTGGCCGATTGCCCGGCCGCCATGGCCGTCGCGAGCGCGACCAACCCGGCCGCCGCGACCAGCCCCGAACGGTTCGTGAGACCCTTCATCGTGTTCCTCCTGGGTATCTTCTGGAGAACGGGGGTAATGAGAGTGCGGACTAACAACGGGGACAGTAGCCTCCGTCGGCGATTCTGGACACCGATATACAGAAATTCGTGGGTCCGGGAGGATGGCCAGCTCCCCGGGCTGCACAGTACCGGAGAAACGCCTTGCGTGAACTGACTCAGAACCGACGGCGCGCCGGGGTGGCGACGGGATTGGCGATGGGGTTGGCGGCGGGGGTGTGGCTCGGGGGCTGTACCCTGTCGCCCATGCACGACTACGGCGTTCGGTTGCCCCCTCCCCAGGCGCACGAGACCTACGCGTGCCGGCGTGCGCCGGGCCCCCTGGGTCTCGTGGACGGGAGGGTGGACAAGCCGTTCTGGCGGGCCGCGGCGTGGTCGGGGTGGTTCGTCGACATCGAGGGGGACCTGCGGCCCCGGCCGGCTCTGCGGACGCGGATGAAGATGCTGTGGGACGACGAGAACCTGTACATCGCGGCGGAGATGGAGGAGCCGCATGTGTGGGCGACGCTGACCGAGCGGGACAGCGTGATCTTCCACGACAACGACATCGAGGTGTTCCTGAACCCGACGGGCGACCGGCTGCACTACTACGAGTTCGAGATGAACGCGCTGAACACGGTGTGGGACCTGTTCCTGCCCCGGCCGTACCGGGATGGGGGTCAGGCGGACAACTCGTGGGACATCGCGGGGTTGCGGACGGGGGTGCATGTGGACGGCACGCTGAACGACCCTTCGGACACGGATGGCGGGTGGAGCGTGGAGATCGTGATGCCGTGGCGGGCGTTCGACCGGCACCCGGGGGGCGGGGCGGCCCCGGCCCCCGGGGAAACCTGGAAGGTGAACTTCTCGCGCGTGGAGTGGGATGTGGTGGTAGGGGAGGGCGGGTACCAGAAAATCCCCGGGCGGCCGGAGCACAACTGGGTGTGGTCGCCGATGGGGTTGATCGACATGCACCTGCCGGAGCGGTGGGGTATCGTGCGGTTCGTGGATGAGTGAAGAGCGAACACAGAGGCACGGAGACTCAGAGGGAGGCAGATTGGCCGCGGATGAACGCAGATGGACGCAGATGGGTCGGGGTCGGGCTTCGCCTGGCCGCGTTCGCGCCGCTGTGCCTGAGCCGCGGTTCTCTGTGTTTCTCTGCGGCGAGAGTTGCCACCCTGTCTTTCTGCGTGTCTCTGCGCCTGTGCGTTGAGCTTTGATGGGAGAGTCGTGATGCTGAAGCAGTTTGTCCGTGCGGTGGTGGCGGGGTGTTTGGCGGCGGTGCCGGTGTTTGCGCAGCCGGCGTCCGGTGATGACGACGCGCGGATGGAGTGGTGGCGTGAGGCCAGGTTCGGGATGTTCATCCACTGGGGTCTGTACGCGGTGCCGGCGGGGGAGTGGGAGGGCCAGACGCGTCACGCCGAGTGGATCCGGACGACGGCGGAGATCCCGATCGACACCTACGACGGGTTCCGCGGGGAGTTCAACCCTGTGGAGTTCGACGCCGAGGCGTGGGCGGAGATGGCCGCGGACGCGGGGATGCGGTACATCGTGATCACGACCAAGCACCACGACGGGTTCGCGTTGTTCGACTCCGCCGTGAGCGAGTTTGACATCATGTCGACGCCGTTCGAGCGGGACATCATGGCGGAGTTGTCGGAGGCGACCCGGGCGCAGGGGCTGAAGATGTGCTGGTATCACTCGATCATGGACTGGCACCACCCGGACTACCTGCCGCGTCGTGGGTGGGAGGAGGCGGGGCGGCCGGCGGGCGACGCGGACATGGACCGGTATGTGGCGTACCTGTTCAACCAGGTGACGGAGCTTCTGACCAAGTACGGCGACATCGGGGTGATGTGGTTCGACGGGGAGTGGGAGGCGACCTGGAACCACACCTACGGGGAGGCGTTGTACAAGCTCTGCCGCGGGCTGCAGCCGGGTGTGATCGTGAACAACCGGGTGGACAAGGGGCGGGGCGGGATGGGTGGGATGAGCGACGAGGGGTACTTCGGCGACTTCGGCACGCCGGAGCAGACGATCCCGGCGACGGGCCTCCCTGGTGTGGACTGGGAGACCTGCATGACGATGAACGACAACTGGGGGTACAACAGCCACGACACCCAGTGGAAGTCGACGGAGGATCTTGTCCGCAAGCTGTGCGACATCGCGAGCAAGGGGGGCAACTTCCTGCTGAATGTGGGTCCGAAGGCGGACGGGAGCTTCCCGGAGGAGGCGATCGATCGGCTGCGTGAGATCGGGGACTGGATGGACATCAACGGCGAGTCGATCCACGGCACGAGCGCGAGCCCGTTCGGGCAGCTGCCGTGGGGCCGGTGCACGATGAACTACCACGGCGAGGAGCACCGGGCGGTGACGAGCCTGTACTTCCATGTGTTCGACTGGCCGAGCTCGGGGGTGCTGCGGGTGGAGGGTCTGGGGAGCGAGGCGATCGGCGCCTCGCTGCTGGCCGACGCGGGTCGCGAGGTTGGGGTGGTGCAGAAGGACGGGGTGACCTACCTGCAGGTGGGGACGGCGAACCCGGGCGAGTACGCGACGGTGGTGAAGCTGGATGTCAAGGGGATGCCGATCGTGTACCAGGCCCCGACGATCGAGGCGGCGGCGGGCATCCTGGTGGGGCCGATGGAGGTCTCGCTGGTGAGCGCGTCGCCGGAGGTGATGGTGCGGTACACGCTTGACGGCACGGAGCCGACGACCGCCTCGCCGGCGGCGGAGGGCCCGGTGACGATCAGCGACTCGTGCACGCTGAGCGCGCGGAGCTTCCACGAGGGCAGGGCGGTGAGCACCACGACGCGTCGGAGCTTCCGCCTGGTCGAGCCGCGGCCGGGCCGCATGTCCGGCGGGGGCGAGTCGGGGCTGCTGTGCGAGGTGTACGCCGGCGACTGGGAGACCATGCCGGATCTGGGCGCGATGACGCCGGCGGAGTCGCGGACGGTGGCGTCGGTCGGGCTGCCGGAGAAGTACGCCCGCGAGCGCGTCGCGCACCGGTACACGGGGCTGCTCCGCGTGCCGGCCGACGGGGTGTACCGGTTCGCGCTGACCTCCGATGACGGGTCGCGTCTGCTGCTCGGCGGCGAGGTGGTCGTGGACAACGACGGGCTGCACAGCGCCGAGACCAGGGTCGGCGTCGCGGCGCTCGCGGCCGGGTGGCACCCGGTCACGGTCGAGTGGTTCAACAAGACGGGCGGGGCGGACCTGTCGCTGAAGATGGGGCTGGTGGGGGGGGAGATGGGGGTGGTGGGCGCGGAGGCGTTGTCGCATTAGAAGGGACGGAGGGACGGAGGCACGAAGGCACGGAGGGACGAAGAGACGAAGAGACGAAGAGACGAAGAGACGAAGAGACGAAGTAACGAAGCAACGAAGTGACGGAGGGTCGGAGAGGTTCTCTTGCGGCTTTAGACGACGGTGACTTGGAGTCCGTGGTCGTCGATGGCGGCGTCGTAGAGGCGGGCGGTGGGGTTGGGTTTGAGGGCGTTGAGTTTGGCGCGGACGCGGTGGGCGGCGGGGGCGTCGTTGGCGATCAGGAGGAGGAAGCCGCCGCCGCCGGCGCCGGGGAGTTCGTAGCCGGCGAGATCGTCGCGGACCTCGTCGAAGAGGGCCTCGATCTGCGGGGTGGTGGAGCCCGGGTCGAAGCTGCGTTTGAGTTTCCAGTAGTCGAGCAGCGTGCGGGCGAAGGCGTCGATGTCGCCGGCGAGCAGCTCGGTGCGCATGCGCTCGGCGTCGTTCTTGAGGGCGCGGACGATGCGCAGGCTCTCGGGGTCCCGCGCCAGGTATCGCCCGACGACCTTCTGGAGGATGTTCGCGGCGAGGCGTTGGAGGCCCGTGTAGTAGAGGATGAGCCGGCTGTCGAGCTCGGCGCGGGCGTGGGGCGGGATGGCGATGGGCTCGACGGCGGGGCTCTGGTCGGGTCCGGGCTGTGTGCGCAGAATCTTGAAGCCGGGGACGATGCCGCCGAGCTGGTCCTGCCAGCCGCCGCCGGTGCGCATGAGCTGCTCGAGCATGCTGGTGCGGGTGGTGAGGAGTTCTCTGGGCGCGACCTCTCCGGCGAGTCTTGAGAGTGCGGCGAGGACGGTGGCGCCGAGGATGGAGCTGGTGCCGAGCCCGGAGCCTTTGGGGAGGGCGGCGAAGACGGTGAGGCGGACCCCGCCGCCGACGCCGGCGAGCCAGTCGCGCAGGTCGGTGTCGGGGTCGCTGGGGGCGAGGCCGGCGAGGACGAGTGCGGCCTTGGGGAGCGCGGACCAGTCGCGGGGGTCGGCGTAGTTGAGGAGGTCCCGGGTGCGTTCGAACTCGACGGACTTGCCCAGGTCGATGCTGGTGATGCGGATGACCGGCTCTTCGGAGAGCTGGGCGACGGCTTGGAGGGGCTGGCGGGTGCTGAGGGAGACGGCGGCGTTGAGGACGGCGCCGCCGAGCTCGTTGCAGATCGGCGGCGTGTCGGACCAGCCGCCGGCGAGGTCGACGCGGACGGGGCTGGTGGCGACGACCATCTGGCCGGGGACGAGCCGGGCGGGGGTGGGCTCGGTGGGGAGGTGGATCTGTGTGCGCACGGCCTGGGCGATGGCGTCGAAGGCGGTCTGCTCGGGCGGGTGCTCGAACAGGGCCAGCCAGGGCGCGAGCGAGCCGGGGCGGGCCGCGCCGGTCAGGTCGGCGAGCTTGGCGAGCCGGGCGCGTTCGAGGGGGTCCGGGGCGGCGCGGGCCTGCGCGGCGATCCGGGTCATGACCTCGGTGGCATGGGCCTCGTCGCGGAGGGAGGAGGCCAGCTCAGCCGCGGGGAACCAGCGGTCGGCCAGGGCTCGCTCGATGGGCGTGGGGCTACTCACCGGGGTGGAGCGTACGGCGCGTGTCAAGCAGGCGCCGGTGGTCGGTGGCGGCCATGACCTGGGCGGCGGAGAGGCGCGGGGCGTCCCTCCACGGGGCCGGGGCGGTGGACCCCGAGAGCATCCACGCGACGGGGGCGAGCATGCCGGGCGCGTCGGCGGGGGTCCAGAGCCGGGCGGTCCAGAGGGTGTGCTCGGGCTCGGGCAGCCCGGGCCAGAGGTCGTCGGCGGCCAGGCCGGAGGTGTCGAGGAATCGCTGGAGGGGGCGGTTGCCGAACGAGCCGGCGCGGGCCAGGGGCGTCTTGAAGTCGTCGGCATCGCCGAAGAGCAGGGCGGCCCAGGCGCCGGACTCCAGCGGCAGGCAGACCAGCCCCCACCCCTCCGGCAGTTCGACCGGGGCGTCGAGCGCTCCGGGCACGCCCACGAGGATGTTCGAGCCGGGGAGCGTGGGGGCGTGGCGGAGGTGGCAGGCCTCGATGACAACGCGGGGGCCGAGGGTGCGGGGCGTGCGATCGAGACGGCTGTTGTGGATGCGGGCCGAAGCGCCGGCGGGGAGCGGGCGCCACCGGGTTATGGCCGGCGGCTTGCCGGTGAGGGTGTCGAGCAGCTCGCGCGAAGTACCGATGTGGAGGAAGGGGGACTCGGGGATCACGGCGACGGAGAAGGGCAGCGGGCCGCGCCAGTCGATGCGGTGGAGCGTCTCGCGGTGGGCGAGTGCGGGGAGGATGTCGCCGTAGAGGTCGGTCGCGGGGGAGCCGGTCTCGATGGCGGATTGGAGGAGGCCCGGGCCGGTGCGCACGGCGGGCTGGGGGTGGTCGGTCTCGAGGGTCACGCCCGCGCGGGTGAGCCAGTGCTCGACGGCGTGGGGGTCGAGGCAGACGACACCGGTGTCGATGAGGACGGTGTCGTCAGCGCGGATGGCGCCGAGGGCGTGGGCTTGGTCGCGTGTTGGCTTGTGGACAAAGCCGGTGATCGCGCCGGCGGGGTCGGCGATGTAGACGCCGTGGCGCGAGCCGCGCTCGGGGGTGTCGGGCCAGGCGACGCCGACGATGCCGGGGCGGTCGAAACCCAGGTGGTGGCGGCCGACATCGAGGAACACATCGCCGGTGGCGACCAGGACGCGTCCCTGGTCGGGGAGGGGGATGCGGGCGAGGTCGTCGAGGATGAGGTCGAAGAGCGCGGCGGGGCGGGCGCCGTCGGTGTCGAGGGGGAGCGGGGCGAAGATCTTGCCTTGGGCGGCGTAGGCGGGGAGGCGTCGGGAGTCGCCGCCGCAGTGGATGATGCAGACGCGACGGCCGGCGAAGAGCGCGGCGAGCGAGGCTGGTTGGGGGTTGTGGGCGAGGAGTCGGCCGGCGACCTCGGCGAGGACCTGGAGTGTTGAGAGGCCGGAGCCGACTCGGCGGCCGCCGGGATCGGCGACGACGAGGGTGCGGGGGGTGGAATGCTCGTCCAGAGCGCGGGCGGCCAGCTCGGACTGATAGGCCCTGGCCTGGCCCTGGTTGGACGCGGTGAGGACGAGCAGATCGAACACGGGGGTCTCCGGCCGGTGGGCCCGCCCTCTCGGGCCGTCTGGCGGGGGGTGGGCGGGGGCTGGGTGGGGTTGAGCGGGGAAGGCGCGCCAGCATTATGTACGGCGTGGTGCCCGCGGGCCGATTCTGGTAGCATGTGCGTGCCAGCGATGTCGGAGTCCACACCCGAAAAGCAGCTGGCGGCCTCGGCGGAGGCCGCTGCCCACGAGAACGGCCGTGCGCCGGTTCCGACCGGTGACACGCACGACTTGGCTGTGGCTCTTGAGCCGACGCTCCACGAGATGTGCAGGGGTCACCTGGGCCGGGTGGAGTGGTTCCGCTCGACCTGGCAGCGTGGGGGGGCGGCGACGGGGTTCTCGACCTGGACCTTCGGGGACGGGTCGGCGGCGGATGTGATCGTGAAGCTGCCGGTCGGGCCCAAGGAGTACGCGTGGACGGTGGGTCTGGGGGCGATTGACCATCGTCAGTGGGAGACGGAGACGGGGAGGGGGCTGCCCGTGCCGCGGGTGGTCGCGTCGGGGGACTTTCTCGGCGGGTACGACCTGGCGTGGTTCGTGATCGAGCGTCTGGCGGGGCCGGCGATGAACCACGAGATCTGCGAGGGGATGGTGAAGGAGCTGCTGCGCACGGCCGCGGACTTCCACGCTGCGGCGGGGGTCATCAGGCCTGTGGAGGGGGTGGGTGAGGAGCGGGACTGGCACCACCTGATCGGTCGTTCGCGCGAGGCGCTGGACTATGTGGTCATGCCCGAGATCCAGAAGTGGCGGGAGGCGTTGCACAGGCTGGACCGGTGCCTGGACCGGGTGCTGGGGGTGTGGGAGTCCCGGCCCAGGGATACCTGGTGCCACGGCGACCTGCACCCGGGGAACGCGATGCGCCGTGATCTGGGGAATGGTCAGCGGGGTCGGTGCGTGCTGCTGGACCTGGCGTTTGTGCACCCGGGGCACTGGGTGGAGGATGCGGTGTACATCGAGCGTCAGTTCTGGGCCCACCCCGAGTTGCTCGGCCAGACCAAGCCGGTGTCGGAGATGGGCCGGTGGCGTCGGGAGAGCGGGATGGCGTCGCACGGGAACCACGGCGAGCTGGCGGCGGCGCGTCGGGTGCTGATGGCGGGGTGCGCCCCGGCCTGGTGGGATACCGAGGGGAGCCAGGCGTACGCCCGCGGGGCGCTGGGTGTGCTGGAGCGGTACCTGCATATGTTCGTCAAATAGTAGGTAGTTTTCCGGATTCGATGGGGGTTGGGGGTTCGGGGGAGGTTATCGGTGTGATTCTGGCGGGTGGGGGCGGTATGCTGTGCGTCCGTCGGGGCAGTGCCCCGGCGTCCGGCCGGGGGGTGTACCCGGCGATCCGCGGACCGACGCGTCGCCCTCGGGAGGCGCGGCAGACGAATGGATGGCTTCGATGGAGAGCTTTGAGCAACTGAAGCGACTGGTGGCGGAGGCTGAAGAGGACATCCGCAAGGCGGAGGGGGGCAACAAGGCCGCCGGGACACGGGCCCGCAGCACGATGCAAGAGATCAAGCAGGCCGCTCAGGATGTACGCCAGAAGATTCTGGAGCTGCGCGATGGCGGGAGTGCGGGCTGAACCCTTGACCGAGCCCACCGACGACGGCGCCGCGTTCCGGAACGGGCTGCTGTTCGACCTGGAGGGGATCGACCTCGGCCGGCGCCTGCTGGACAGGCAGGCGCTGCAGGAGTGGATCCCCCACCGGGGCCACATGCAGTTTTTGGACTCGATCGTGTGGGTGAACGAGGACAAGACCTGCGGCGTGGGTCACCGGACGGTGCGACCGGACGAGTTCTGGGTGGAGGGGCATTTCCCTTCGCGGGCGATGTTCCCGGGCGTGCTGATGGTGGAGACGGGGGCGCAGCTCGCGCTATACCTGTTCAATTGTCGGATGGGGAGCCCCCAGCTCCCGGCGTTCCTGCGGATCGAGGAGTGCTCGTTCCGGCACCATGTGGAGCCCGGGGACGAGTTCTTCGTGCTCTGCCGCGAGGTGAAGATCGGCAAGCGCCGGTTCATCAGCGATGTGCAGGGTGTGGTTCGGTCGAAGATCGCGTTCCAGGCGCGGGTCGGCGGGATGTCCCTGGGGGAGTGGCGGGCTGGGGACTGACGGGCTGGGGACTGGCGGGGCGCTCATGGCTGAGCCGTATGTGCTGACCTTCGGGCCGATCCTCAAGGAGAAGGTGTGGGGGGGGCGTCGGCTGGCGGGGCTGGGCAAGGCCCTGGCGCCGGGGGTGATGGTCGGCGAGAGCTGGGAGGTCGCGGACCTTGGGTCGACGAGCGTGGGGGGCGGGGGTGGGGGCGAGGCGCGGTCGGTGATCTCGAACGGGGCGCTGGCGGGGCGGACGCTGCACGAGGCGATGGGGCTTTGGGCGCCGGGGCTGCTGGCGGGGGGCGGGTTCCCGCGGTTGGTGAAGTTCCTGGACGCGCGGGAGCACCTGAGCGTGCAGGTGCACCCATCGCCCGCGTATGCGCGCGCACACGCGGGGGCGCACCTGAAGACCGAGTGCTGGTATGTGATGGAGGCCGAGCCGGGGGGGCTGATCTTCAAAGGGGTGAAGCCCGGGGTGACGCGAGAGCGTTTTGAGGCGGCGCTGCGCGAGGGGGGTGGGGGGGGCGTGGTCGCGTTGTTAGATTCGGTCCCGGCGGTGGTGGGGGAGTGTCACAACCTGCCGAGCGGGACGGTGCACGCGCTGGGGGCGGGGGTGCTGGTGGCGGAGGTGCAGACGCCGAGCGACACGACCTTCCGGGTGTACGACTGGGCGGCCGAGTACGGGCGCGTCGGGCGCGGGCTGCATGTGGAGGAGGCGCTGGCGTGTATTGATTTCGGGCCGGCGGAGCGGGCGGTGCGGGCGCCGGCGGGGGCTGGTGTGACGCGCCTGGTGACGACGGAGTTCTACACGGTCGATGAGGTGGTGGGGATGGAGCGCGTGGGGATCGCGGGGGATTCGTGCCTGGTGGTGGTGGGGGTTGAGGGGAGGACGGTGATCGGGCAGGAGGGTGGTGGGGAGACGGCGCTGGCGCGGGGCGGGGTGGCGTTGGTTCCGCCCGGGGTGCGGGGGCGCGTGGGGGTTGATTCCGGCGGGCGGGGGCTCATTTTCAGGCTCGGTGCGGGGCCGACCGGCGTGCCGCGCCGGGGCGGGTAGCCTGCCCCGTGCTTGAGGCGATCACATCGTGGCTGGAGGCGCACCGGACGGTCGCGGTGTCGGTGGTGGTGCTGTCGGCGGCGATGGCGGTGGGGTCGGCGGTGGCGCTGCCGTGGGTTGTGGCGTCGCTGCCGGCGGACTTCTTTTCGTCGCCGCGGGCGTTGTCGCCGCCGTGGCTGGCGCGCCGGCCGGCGGCGAAGTGGGCGGTGTGGGTGCTGCGGAATGTGGTGGGGGCGGTCCTGGTGGTGGTGGGTGTGGGGTTGTTGGTGCTGCCGGGGCAGGGGCTCTTGGCGATCATGGTGGGGATCGCGTTCCTGCAGTTTCCGGGCAAGCACAGGTTGGAGCGTTGGCTGGCGCATCGGCGCAGGGTGTGGCGGGCGCTGAACTGGGTGCGGCGGAGGATGGGGAAGGAGGAGTTCAAGCGCGGGGAGCGCGGGGCGGGGTGACTGGATCCGGATCTCTTCGGGGTTTCAGTTTCGGATTCAGGCACGGCGGATCCGAAGCTTCGCAGGGCCTCAGCTTCGGCTCCCATGGGATTGGGGGGTGGCGATGGTCGTTTGCGCAAAGAAGAAACCCCGAGCTTGCGCTCGGGGCTCGTAGCGGCGGGGAGTTCACGGTTCCGGCGTCTTGGCGGTTCAGCGGCGGTAGGCGCCGGCGACCTTGTTGAGGGCCTCGGCGATGGCGGTGAAGTGGGCTTCGGTGAGTTCGTGGTGCATGGGGAGGCAGAAGACGCGGGAGGTGAGGCTAGTGGCGACGGGGGTGTTGCGCTTGTTCCAGGGGGCGAGGGCGGGCTGGTCGCAGGTGGCGCGGGGGTAGTGGACGGCGGTGGGGATGCCCTCGGCCTTGAGGGCGTCGCAGAACTCGTCGCGGGTGCAGGTGAACTTGGAGAGGTCCATCTTGACGGTGTAGAGGTGCCAGACGGCCTCGGCCTTGGGGGTGACGGTCGGGGCGGCCAGGCCGTCGATCTCGGCGAGGATCTCGTCGAAGCGTGCGGCGGCGTTCTGGCGGGCCCTGGTCTCCTCGGGGAGGCGGGTGAGCCGGGAGCAGCCGATGGCGCCGGTGATGTCGTTCATTCGGTAGTTGAAGCCGATGCGTTCGTGGAGGTACTTGTCGGTCTCGCCGTGGGAGCGGAGGAGGGACATGTCGCGGGCGAGGGTGTCGTTGTTGGTGGTGACCAGGCCGCCCTCGCCGGTGCCGAGGTTCTTGGTGGCGTAGAAGGAGTAGGTGACGATGTCGCCGTAGGCGCCGAGGCCCTTGCCGTTGTATCGGGCGAGGTGGGTCTGGGCGGCGTCGTAGACGACCTTGAGGTTGTGCTTTCTGCCGAGGGCGTCGAAGGCGTCGATATCGACGGGGCAGCCGTAGAGGTGGGTGGCGGCGATGCCGCGGGTCTTGGGGGTGATCTTCTTGGCGGCGTCGGCGGGGTCCATCTGGAAGGTGTCTTCGAGGCAGTCGACGAAGACGGGGACCATGCCTTCGGCGGCGAGCATGCTGGCGGTGGCGATGTAGGTCCAGGCGGGGACGAGGACCTCGTCGCCGCGCTGGAAGAGGGCTCGGTAGGCGAGCTGGAGGGCGGTGGTGCCGTTGGCGCAGGTGAGGCCGTGCTTGGCGCCGGAGGCCTTGGCGAAGCGCTCTTCGAGCTCGGCGCACTTCTTGGCGGCGCGGAGCATGCCGGACTCGAGGACGGCGATGGCGGCGTCGATGTCCTCGCGGTGGAGCTGGGGCTTCATGAAGGGGACGGGGGTGGGGCTGGCGGGCTCGGCGCCGTGGATGGCGAGGGTGGTCGCGGCGGAGGTGGTCACGGGCAGTCTCCTCGGGCCGCCCGGTTCGGGCGGTGGTTGGCTGGTGCGGTCGGCACCCGGAGGTGAAGGATAGGAGGATGGTCCGGGGAGGACGGCCGGGGCGGGGCCGGCGCGGGCGCGCTCCGGGGGGGGTTGGGGCGGCGTGCGGGGGGCTGGGGCGGGAACCGGCGGGGGGTGGGTGCGTATCGTCGGGGGCCTCCGGGGCGTCGGCCCCCGCTTGCCGGCGAGGATCCCGGGGGCTGACGGTCGGGGTATGGCTCGTGGAGGCCTCCCCGCCGGAGAGCGCTCGCCGCGTGGGCGGCGTGCGTGGGCCGATCTCACGCTCCCGGCGTGGATTGACCGACCAGGAATCTATACTCGCGTATGAAGGAACCAGGCGTGAAGAGCGTGGGGCGATCACTTGCGGCGTTGTCGGCGTTGATCGGGGTGGGGCTGGTGCTGTGGGCCGGCTCGGCGTCGGGTCAGGTGTCCGGTCAGCCGGAGCCGGACCGTCTGGCGGCGATGATGGCGTTCGGGGAGCGGGCGGTGGTGAAGCCCAGCCGCGACGCGATCATGGGGTTCACGCTGTCCACAAGCGTGCTGGAGGTGCTGGTCTCGGGCGGGCAGGAGGTGCGGGCGGGGGACCTGCTGATCCGCGGGGATGACATTGAGGACCTGGCGGAGGCGAAGTTCCAGCGGGCGCGGGCCGAGACGGAGCTTCCGGTGGACCGGTCGCGGGCGCAGATGGAGCTGGCGGAGCTCGAGTACGCGCGGCAGCTGGACGCGTTCGACCGGGGTGCGGCGAACCAGCTGGAGCTGGACCGGTCTCGGGTGGCGCGGGACACGACGAAGATCGATCTTGACCTGGCGGTGCTCAACCAGGTGTTGTCGGACCTTCAGGCGACGCGGGCTGAGGCCCGGGTGGCGAAGCTGAACCTGCGGGCGCCGTTCAACGGGGTGGTGGACATCCTCAATGTGGATGTGGGGCAGAGCGTCCGCGAGGGCGAGCCGGTGGTGCGGGTGCTGTCGGTGGATCCCTTGTGGATCGATGTGCCGGCGCCGACGGCGATGACGATCGCGATGGGGCTGCACCCGGGGAGCCGGGCGTGGGTGCTGCTGCAGGAGGACACGGCCGAGCGCGTCTATGAGGCGGAGGTGCTGGAGGTTTCGCCGTCGGCGGACGGGACGAGCGGCACGCGTCGGGTGCGGGTGCGGATGGCGAACAGGATCGGGCTGGTGCCGGGCGTGAACTGCTGGGTTCGGTTCACGGAGCCGACGGGCGAGTGGGCGGGGAAGGTCGTTGACCCGGGTCGGGCGGTCGAGTCGGCGGGCGCGGAGGGCGAGCGGTGATCGATCTCTCGAAACTGCGGGCGCCGGGCTGGCAGCGGGTGGTGGCGGAGCTGACGGCTTCGGCGCCGGACGACCGGTCGTTCCTGATGCGGCTCTTGTCGGTGCTGGCGCAGGCGAGCGGGGCTCGTCAGGCGGTGCTGTTCGCGGCCGGCTCGGCGGAGGACGACGCGGGGGCGGAGGTCGAGCCTCGGGCGCTGGCGGTGTGGCCGGTGCTGCCCGAGCAGGAGCGTTCGCCGGGCCCGGTTGGCGAGTCTCAGGTGGAGCAGTCGCGGGACTGCCGGTCGGCGGTTCGTGAGTCGGCGATCTCTGGGAAGGTGGCGTTGTTCGGGATCGAGGAACCGACGCAGTTCTACGAGTCGGGGCACAAGGGGTACCTGATCGCGGTGCCGCTGGGGCGCGGGGCGGGGGATTCGCCGGCGGGGGTGCGTCATGTGATCACGCTGCTGCTGGACGCGCGGTCGCAGCAGGCGCTGCAGACGACGGTGGCGTTGGTCGAGCTGATGTGCGGGTATGTGCACGGCCACGCGGCGAACCAGATGCTGGCGCGGACGCGGGCGGCGAGCATGTCGCTGGACCTGGCGACGCGTCTGATCGCGTCGATCAATACCGCGCCGAACTTCCGGGGGGCGGGGATCCAGCTGGTCAACGACCTGTCGAGGCAGCTCGGGGCCGACCGGGTGGCGCTGGGGTGGGCCAAGGGCATCGGGCGCAAGGGCGAGGGGGCGACGGTCAAGACGGTGGCGATCAGCGACACGGAGTTCATCGACCGGCGGATGACGATGGTCATCAAGCTCGAGGCGGCGATGGACGAGTGCTTCGACCAGGACCAGCCGGTGCTGTACCCCCAGCCGCCGGAGCGGGCGATGCGTCCGGGCGAGGACGCGGATGTGCTGCTGTCGCAGGCGATCACGCACGCGCACCGGGAGCTGGCGTCGAGCGACGCGAAGATGAAGATCGCGTCGCTGCCGCTGCGGGTGGACGAGGATGTGCTGGGGGTGCTGACGATCGAGTCGACCGGCGAGGGTCGGATCGACCTGGCGATGCTGGAGCTGCTCCAGAGCACGATGGACCTGCTCGCGCCGGTGCTGGCGCTGCGTCGGAGCGACGACCGGAACCTGGCGCTGCGGGGCTACGACGCGCTGCTCAAGGCCGGGTCGTGGGCGGTGGGGACCAAGCACACGGTGTGGAAGCTGGCGGCGGTGGCGGCGACGGTGGTGGTTTTGGCGGTGATCCTGGTGCGGGTGGAGTACCGGATCGAGGCGCCGGTGGTGCTGCGGGCCGAGACGCAGCGGACGATCAGCGTGCCGTTCGACGGGCTGATCGCGAGTGTGCCGGCGGGGATCGAGTCGGGCGTGCCGGTGAAGGCGGGGGATGTGCTGGCGGTGCTGGACACGACCGAGCTCAAGCTGCAGCGTCTGGACGCGGCCAACCAGCTTGAGGAGGCGAGCAAGCGGGCGGACGCGGCGCTGGCGCAGGGCAAGCTCGACGAGTACAAGCAGTCGAGCGCCCAGGCCGAGCAGGCGCGGGCGAAGATCGGGCTGTACGATGTGCTGATCGGCAAGGCGACGATCACGGCGCCGATCGACGGGACGATCATCGAGGGCGACCTGCGGGACATGATCGGGTCGTCGGTCAAGCAGGGGCAGGCGTTGTATCTGGTGGCTCCGCTGGAGCGGATGATGCTGGTGGCGCAGGTGAGCGACAAGGACATCGCGCTGATCCGGGATTCCGGGGAGGATGTGACGACCGGGCAGATCGCGACCAAGGCGTTCCCGGGCCGGCAGTACGGCTTCACGGTGCAGCAGATCGTGCCGCTGGCGCAGCCGGACGCGGACCGGCGGAACGCGTTCGAGGTGCGGGGCACGCTGGACCAGAGCGCGCCGTGGATGCGTCCGGGGATGGAGGGGCTGGCGAAGTTCAACACGGGCCGGCGGAGCCTGCTGGATATCGGGACGCGGCGGATCCGGGACACGCTGCGGCTGTGGCTGTGGTGGTAGGGAAAGCGAAAAACGAAAGGCGAAAGGCTCACATTGAGACATCGCGTTCGGGGGTCCCTGCCTTGATTTGAGCTTTGAGTTTTTCGCTTTGAGGTTTGCATGGCTGAACGCCCGACATTCTCCCCCTTCTGGCACCGCGTGCGGGCGATGAAGCCTCGGCTGCGCCCGCATGTGCAGATCACGCGGCAGTTCTACCGCGGGCGTCGGTGGCATGTGGTCCGGGACCCTTCGAGCAACCAGTTCTACCGGCTGAACCCGATCGCGCACGAGTTCGTGGGGCTGTTCGACGGGACGCGGACGGTGGAGGAGATCTGGAAGATCGTGCTGGAGCGTCACGGGGACGCGGCGCCGACGCAGGGGGAGGCGATCCAGCTCATCAGCCAGCTGTACAACTCGAACCTGCTGAGCGCGGATGTGAGCCCGGAGACCGAGCAGCTGCTGCGCCGGGGCCGGGAGCGGACCAAGCAGAAGGCCACGCAGCAGGCGATCGGGATCATGTACTTCAAGATCCGGGTGTTCAACCCGGACCGGTACCTGGCGTGGATCGAGCCCCTGCTGCGTCCGTTGCTGAATGTGTGGGGGTTCGGGCTGTGGGCGCTGTTCGTGATCTTCGCGATGGCGCAGGTGCTGCCGGAGTGGGAGACGCTCAAGAGCGGGTTCGACTCGGCGATCGCGCCGGCGAACTGGGGCTGGCTGATCGTGGTGTTCATCGTCACGAAGGCGATCCACGAGACCGGGCACGGGGTGATCTGCAAGCGGTACGGCGGGCAGGTGCCCGAGTTCGGGTTCATGCTGCTGGTGCTGTTCCCGGCGCCGTATGTGGACGCCTCGGCGGCGTGGGCGCTGCCGAGCAAGTGGAAGCGGATGGCGGTGGGCGCCGGGGGCATGATCTTCGAGCTGTTCGTGGCGTCGGTGGCGGCGCTGATCTGGAAGAACTCGCCGGACGGCTCGGTGGTGCGCCAGGTCGCGTACAACGCGATGTTCACCGCGAGCCTCTCGACGATCCTCTTCAACGCCAACCCGCTGATGCGGTTCGACGGGTACTTCATCCTCTCGGACCTGCTGGAGGTGCCCAACCTGATGCAGCGGTCGATGAAGATGCTGCAGTACCTCTGGAAGGTGCATGTCTTCCGGCTGAAGAACGAGACGCCGCCGACCGGCTCGCCGGCGGAGGCGACGATCCTGGTCGTCTACGGCGTTGCGGCGATGGTGTACCGGGTGTTCCTGTTCATCTCGATCACGCTGAGCGTGATGGGCCGGCTGTTCGCGATCGGGCTGGTGCTGGCGGTGTGGACGGGGGTGATGTGGTTTGTGCTGCCGGTGGGCAAGTTCGTGCACTGGCTGGCGACGGGGTCGAACATCGCGGACTGCCGCGGGCGGGTGATCGCGACGAGCCTGGCGTCGTTCGCGCTCCTGTTCGGGGCGATCGGGCTGATCCCGTTCGACGACCACCGTCGGGCCCGGGGGGTGATCGAGAGCGTGGAGGACACGGGGGTGTTCTTCGGCACGACCGGGTTCGTGCAGGCGGCGCATGTGCGGCCGGGGCAGTTCGTCCGCGCGGGCGACCCGCTGCTGACCTGTTCGAACGATCAGATGGTCGCGCAGCTGGCCCAGCTCGAGGCGCAGATCGCGGAGGCGGAGGCGACCGAGCAGCGGGCGATGGGCAACGACCAGGCGGCGGCGGCGCAGATCGCCCGGGAGCAGCTCGCGGCGTTGCACGAGCAGGCGGCGTATGTGCGGGAGCGGCTGGGCAGGCTGGTGGTGCGGGCGCCGCACGACGGGCGGGTGGTGGGGCAGGACTTGCAGCAGATGGTGGGCAGCTTCGTGGAGCAGGGGGCCGCGGCGTGCCAGGTGGTGGACCCGGCGGACCTGCGGGTGGTGGCGCTGCTGGACCAGCGTGAGGCGGCGTGGCCGACGGCGCTGGGGCTGGAGGAATTCACGGCGGAGGTTCGTCTGTACTCGCGGGTGCAGGACGCGTTGGGGGCGGATGTGGAGCGCGTGGTGGCGTTGCAGAAGAGCCTGCCGCACGCGTCGTTCACGGCCCAGGGGGGCGGGCAGATCGAGACGGACCCCGAGCAGCGGTCGGGCCTGCTGGCGAAGGACCCGCAGCTGAAGATGTACCTGCGTCTGGCGCACGCGGAGGGGGCGGCGCCCGACGAGGGGTGGCTGGGCATGCCGGGCGAGCGGGTGGCGCTTCGGTTCACGCTGCCGAGCAAGCCGCTGCTGGTGCAGTGGCTGGACCGGCTGCACAAGATGGTGCAGGGGAAGGTGAACATATAGGGCTCAAAGCGAAAAGCGAAAAGCTCACATGGAGAGACGGGGTAGGAATAGGAGTAGGAATTGGAGTAGGAGTAGATCGCGCCGACCGTCCTGCCTTCATTTGAGCTTTGAGTTTTTCGCTTTGAGTTTTTGAGGCTTCTCCTTGACCCAGGCCCTCACCAAATACCACGCGATGTACGAGGCGGTGCGGAGCCGGCGGCGGAGGCCGGAGGTGCCGAAGGGTCTTGACGCGCTGGCGAACAAGGCGGTGGTGCGGGCGCGGAACCTGCGGGCGCGGCCGGCGTGGCTGATGGCGCAGGCCAGGGAGATCGACAGGCTGTCGCCGTCGATCCGCGGGCTGGCGGAGGCGGCGCTCGACGAGCAGATCCGGGAGGCGCGGGACCGGTTCGTGCGCGGGCGGGAGGACGACGCGCTGGTGCGGCGGTCGCTGGCGCTGACGCGCGAGGTCGCGAGGCGCGTGACCGGCGAGGAGCCCTTCGTCGTGCAGCTCATGGGGGCGCTGGCGCTCTACCACGGGCGGATCGTCGAGATGCTGACGGGCGAGGGCAAGACGCTGACGGGGTCGATCGCGGCGCCGCTGCTCGCGTGGAAGCACAAGCACCTGCATGTGCTCACGGTGAACGACTACCTCGCGCGGCGCGACGCGGAGAGCCGGGCGCCGATCTACAACCGCTGCCTGCTGGCGGTGGGGGCGATCCAGCAGGAGATGGACCAGGCGGCGCGGTTCGAGGTGTACGCGCGGCAGATCGTGTACGGCACGCCCAAGCAGATCACGGCCGACTACCTGCGCGACCAGATCCGGATGGGGCAGATGCTCAGCGCGTGGGCGGGCCGGCAGCAGCTGGTGCAGCGGGGCGGGGGGCCGCTGGTGCCCGGGCTGCAGGCGTGCCTGGTGGACGAGGCCGACGCGGTGCTGATCGACGAGGGCGTCGTGCCGCTGATCATCGCGAGGAGCCGGCAGGAAGACGAGATGTCGGAGGTCTACCGCACGGCGGCGGGGCTGGCGGCCAGGCTGGACGAGGGGCCGGACTACAGGATCGAGCATGTGAAGCGCCGGGCGGAGCTGAAGCGTCGGGGCGAGGCGCGGCTCGAGGGGATGTTCGGCGATCTGGCGGCCGGGGGCGAGCCGCTGTGGCGCGCGACGCGCCGTGCCGAGGAGCTGGTGCGCCAGGCGCTGGTCGCCAAGCACTGCTACAAGCACGGGCAGCAGTACCACACCGTCGACGGGCGCATCGTGATCGTGGACGAGTACACGGGGCGGTTCCTGCCCGACCGCTCGTGGGAGCACGGCCTGCACCAGGCGGTCGAGGCCAAGGAGGGCGTCACCGTCACCGCCGACCGCGAGACGCTGGCGCGGATGAGCTTCCAGCGGTTCTTCCGGTCGTACCCGTTCCTGTGCGGCATGACCGGCACGGCCGCGGACGCGACGGGGGAGATGGAGAAGGTGTACGGGCGCCCGGTGGTGGTGGTGCCGACGAACCGGCCGCTGATCCGCGGGCAGTGGCCGACGCGGGTGTTCCGGACGGGGGACGCGAAGTGGCACGCGATCATCGGGTCCATCGCGGAGCTGCACAGGGCGGGGCGTCCGGTGCTGGTGGGGACGCGGTCCATCGCGGCCAGCGAGTTCCTTGCCGAGCGGCTGAGCAACCGTGGCCTGACGCACACGGTGCTCAACGCGCTGCACGACAAGGAGGAGGCCGAGCTGATCGCGCACGCCGGGCAGGGGCGCAAGGCGGGCCAGGAGCCGGCGATCACGGTGGCGACGAACATGGCGGGGCGCGGGACAGACATCCTGCTCGACGCCGCGGCCCGGGAGGCGGGGGGGCTGCATGTGATGCTGACCGAGATGCACGGGGCCCAGCGGATCGACCGGCAGTTCATCGGGCGCGCTGGGCGGCAGGGCGACCCGGGCTCGGCGCAGACCTTCGTCTCGCTCGACGACGAGCTGGTGCGCCAGCACACCAAGCGGCTGGGGCAGGCGGCGCTGCGGTCGACCGGCGGCGAGGAGATCACCGGCTCGCCGCTGGTGCGCCGGCTGTTCCGGCTGGCGCAGCGGCGGAGCGAGGCCCACGCCCGGCGCGGACGCGAGGCGGTGTTGCGGCAGGACGACTGGATGGAGAAGTATCTGCCGGGGGCGTAGGGGGGATGAGGGCGTGAGTGGGTGAGTGGGTGAAGGGGTGAGTGGGTGAGTGGGTGCGAGTGACGGCGAGTTCGCGCGGGGGGCTGACCTGCCGGTGGTGTTGTTGCCCGGGCTGGGGGCCGACGGGCGGCTGTTTGGGGCGCAGAAGCGGGCGTTCCCGGGGCTGCGCGTGCTCGAGCGGATCGAGCCGGAGGGGCGAGAATCACTCGCGGCCTACGCGGCGAGACTGGCGGAGCGCTTCGAGGAGCCGGAGGGGCCGTACATCCTGGGCGGGTCGTCGATGGGCGGGATGGTGGCGCTCGAGATGGCACGGCTGCTGCGGCCCAGCGCGGTGGTGCTGATCGGCAGCGCGCTCTCGGGGGGCGAGGTCTGGGGCTGGCTGCGGGCGGTCGAGCGGGCGGCGCGCCCGCTGCCGGGCGGGGCGATCGAGGCGGGCCGGTGGTTGACGCCGCTGGGCGCGCCGTTGTTTTGCTCGGCGGGACGGGAGAACCGCGGGCTGTTCCTGGACATGCTGGCCGCGACGCCGACGGGGTTCATCCGGTGGGCCTCGCGCGCGGTCACGGCGTGGCGGCCGGAGACGCTGCCGGGGGCGCCGATCCACCGGATCCACGGGTCGAGGGACATCATCATCCGTCCGCCGCGGGAGAATGCGGGCGTGATCATCCGCGGCGCCGGGCACCTGTTGAGCCTGTCGCACGCGGAGGAAACGAACGCGTGGCTTGGGGACATCGTGGACGGCCTGGGCGCGATCGGTCGTGGGCGCCCGGTGCTACCATTGGTTGCGCCCTCTGGGGGTAGGCGGGGGCCGTAGGCGAGGTGCCTCATGGGCTTGGACAGTGTTGAGATGGTGATGGAGGCGGAGGACGAGTTCGGCATCGATCTACCCGATGCCGAATGCGAGCGTGTCCGAACGGTGCGGGACTTCGTGGATTTGGTCGAGCGGCACCTTCGGTTCGTGCTCGAGTCGTCGTGCCCAGGTCGTGAGCTCTTCGACCGGCTGCGCGCGGCGTGGGCCGAGGAGCCCGAGCTCGCCGGTGTGCGTCTGCGCCCACGGACCTCGTTCTCCGACTTCTCGCGGGGTCTTGCGGGGTGGTGGGCGCGTCGGAGGCTGTGGGAATCGGCACGACGCGCGGGCGTCGGACTCCCGCGGCTGCGGCGGCCGGCGGTTGTGGATGTGCTGGTCCTTTCTCTCTTTGGGATTCTCGCTGCGGCAACTGTTGCGGTGGCGGTCATCGGTCGATCGCCGGCTCTGTGCTTCGCCTTGCTCGTCGAGGCATGGTGTGCGGCCATGGTGTTGTCCACGCTCCGGCGCGGGATGCCGCCTGGGGTCGTGACGCTCGGCGATGCTGTCCGCGGGTGTCGGCAGATGCGTGCCCACGAGGCGACAGAGCTCTCGCGGGGCGAGATCGAGGCACGGGTCATCCGACTCGTGGGGGAGCAGCTCGGGATTGACATGGACAAGATCAAGCTCGAGAGCCGGTTCGTCGAGGATCTCGACATGGACTGAGCCCGCGTCGGATGCCGCGCGGTGTGCGGGGCTGGGCCGCAGGCTCGATTCAGAACAGCAGCTGCATCTGGATCCGCAGGCACGCCTGGTCGCCCTCGGGGTCGGGCAGGAGTTGGCTGGCCGCGGAGGGGGCGCGGATCAGGCTGCTGCTGCCGGACTGGTCTTCGGGGTACCACTGCAGGTCGGCGGTGAGGCGTGCGGCGTAGCTTCCGGGGAAGAAGTAGTGCGAGGCGCCGACGGTGAGGGTGTGGAAGTCCTCGCCGGCGCCGCGGTCGTCGTCGGGGAAGACCGCGTCCCAGCGGGCGAAGAGTTCGTCGCGATCGGTGACGAAGAGCGAGCCCTGGGCGATGGCGCCGAAGTCGTCGTAGGCGGGCAGGCCGTCGGTGTCGGTGGTGCGACCGACGAGGGCGCCGTAGAGGCTCCACCCGCCGCCCTTGTAGAGAAGGTCGGCGGTGTAGGCGAGCATGTCGGTGTCGGCGCCGGGTGTGCCGGCGAAGGTGAGGGTGTTGCCGGTGTCGCCGGCGGTCTGCCAGTGGAGGGCGGCGCCGGCCATGGCGCCGGTGGGGGTTTCGCGGAAGGAGTTGAAGGCGTAGTAGGCGCCCCAGGGGGCGTCGCCGAGCCGGTACTGGGCGCGGGCGGTGAGGGCCCAGTCGGCCTCGGTGGGGCTGTAGTAGGCCGTGTTGGCGGTGCCCGCGCCGTCGGAGGCGGCGGCGGAGAGGCCCCAGCGGTCGGCCTCGTAGCAGAGCATGACGCCGTGGTCGAAGCCGGCGGTGAAGACCGCGTGCATGATGGAGCGGTCGGCGGCGAGGAGCATCTTCTCGCTGACGAGTTCCTCCTGGAGGAAGGGCATCTTGAACTGCCCCCAGGTGACGGTGAGGTGCTCGCCGAGCTTGTGGTTCATCTGGGCGAACTCGAAGCTGAAGTCGCCGCCGCTGATGCCGAAGCCGCCCTGGAGGTAGAAGGTGGTGTCGCGGGGGAGCTTGCCGCCGAGGAAGAGCTTGGCGCGCCGGAAGTCGAAGCCGTTGGTCAGGTCCTTGTCGGCCGGGGCGGTGTCGCGGAGGTTGACGGTGTAGCGGAACTGGGTGAGGGCGCCGATCTCGAGTCGCGAGTCGCCGGAGGCGGAGGCGAGGAAGAACTTGCCGTCGTGGCCGGCGGTGGGGGCCTGCTGAAAGCTGACCCTGGCCGCGGCGTCGGCGAGGAGGGCGCGGTCGCTGTCGGCGTTGGATGTGGCGGCGGCGAGGGGGCAGACCGCCGCGGCGATCCAGGGGAGGCAGGACGAGCCGGTCATTTCGATACTCCACCGGCTGCGTTGTGGTGGGGAGTGATGATAGGTGCGAGCTGGTGGGGCGGCGACACTTGGCGTGCGGCGGCGCGAATAAGCCCGGGGCGTGTCAGGATCACGCCCCGGGCTCGGATGCTCGCCCCTTGGGGTTGGGGCGGGGTGCTCTGGATGTCGCGAGGCGCGGGCTCAGAAGAGCAGCTGCATCTGGAGGCGGAAGCTCAGCTGATCGTCCTCGCTGGTGGGGGCCAGGCCGATGCCCTCGTTGACCCTGACGATCGAGCCGCTGCCGGCCTGGTCGTCGAGGAACCACTGCATGTCGGCGGTGAACTTGGCGGCGTGGCTGCCGGGGAAGAAGTAGTGGTTGGCGCCGACGGTGAGGGTGTGGAAGTCCTCGCCGGCGGAGCGGGAGTCGTCGGGGAAGACGGCGTCCCAGCGTCCGAAGAGCTCCCAGCGGTCGGTGAGGAAGACGCCGCCCTGGAGCATCGCGCCGAAGTCGTCGTAGTCGGGCCCGCCGGAGGTGTCGGAGTTGCGTCCGACGAAGGCGCCGAAGAGGTTCCAGCCGCCGCCCTCGTAGCCGGCGTCGATGGTGTAGCTGACCATGTCGGCGTCGGTGGGGGCGGTGCCGCCGAAGGAGTCGGTGTTGGCGGTCTCGCCCATGGTCTGCCAGTGGAGGGCGGCGCCGATGAGTGCGCCGGTCGCGCCCTCTCGGAAGCTGGTGAAGTCCTTGTGGATCTTCCAGGCTGCATCGCCGAGCTTGAGCTCGACGCGCCCGGTGAGGGCGACATCGGACTCGGCGGTGGCGTAGTAGGGGGTGTTGGGGGTCTTGAAGCCGTCGGAGACCATGCCCATGACGCGGAACTGGTCGCCCTCGTAGCCGAGCTGGACGCCCTGGGTGCGGTCCTGGTTGAAGACCTCGTTCATGGCCGAGCGGTCGGCGGCGAGCTGGACGGAGCTGGAGGTGCTCTCCTCGCGCATGAAGGGGCTCTTGAACTGGCCCCAGGTGAGCTGGATCCCGTTGTCGAACTCGCGGGAGAGGATGGCGTCCTCGAGCTCGAAGGCGCCGCCGTCGCGGTCGAAGGCGCCGACGATCTTGAAATCGAACTCGTCGGCGACGACGCCCTCGAAGCCGAGCTTGGTGCGACGGGCGGAGAAGCCGTTGGAGAGGTCCTCGTCGGGCGCGGTGGTGTCGCGGCTGTTGAGGTTGTATCGGAACTGCACCTGGCCGGTGACATTGAGGCGGTAGGCGCCGTCGGCGGAGGCGAGGAAGAACTTGCCGTCGTGGCCGGCGGTGGCGCCGGCCTGGAAGCTGGTGCGGGCGCCGGCGTCGGCGAGGAGCTCTCGCTCCAGGGCGTCGGTTCCGCCGGCGAGGGCGGCGCCGGCGATGAGCGAGATCGCCAGGCAGGAGTGGGTGGTGCTGTTCACTGGTGCGGGCTCCGTCGGCCTGTTGGTGGGGAGCCCCGGCGTGCGGCCGTTCCCGCCGGGGGAGCCGCAGCCTATTCAGATTCGGCTAGAGATCCATGTTGATACGGTCAAGAGTGCGCAAAGTCTGGTGGGTGTGGGCGGGGCATGGCGTGCGGTGGGCGTGATCGCGGACAAAAAGACAACCGGCCGCCCCGAGGGGCGGCCGGCTGGTTGATGCGTGATTGGCGGGTCTTGGCTTAGAAGACCAGCTGCATCTGGAGGCGGAGCATCCACTGATCGTCGGTGGCGGCGGTCAGCAGGCCGGTGGACTGGTCGGGGGCGGAGAAGCCAGCGACGGCCGAAGCGCCGGTCTGGTCCTCGAGTGCCCACTGGACATCCGCGGTGAACTTGGCGACATGGCTGCCGGGGAAGAAGTAGTAGTTGCCGCCGAAGGTGATGGTGTGGTAGTCATCACCGGAGGTGGAGTCGTCGTCGGGGAAGATGGAGTCCCAGCGGCCGAAGAGCTCCCAGTTGTCGGAGAGGAAGACGCCGGCCTGGGCGACCGCGCCGAAGTCATCGGTCGAGTCCGAGGCGCTCTCGGGGTCGATGGTGCGGCCGATGAAGGCGCCGAAGGCGTTCCAGCCGTTGCCCTCGACGGAGACATCGACGGTGTAGAGGATGAGGTCGCCGGGGCCGGTGGCGCCGGTGGTCACGGTGCCGGGGTCGGCGTCGGTGTCGCCGCTGGTCTCCCAGTGGACGCCAGCGCCGAGCATGCCGGCGTAGCCGTCGGTGCCGCGCCAGCTGGTGAAGTCGTCGAACTGGGCCCAGTCGCCGGACCACTTGAACTCGACGCGGCCGGTGAGGGCCCAGTCGTTCTCGGACGAGCTGTAGTAGGGGGTGTTGGCGGTCGAGGCACCGTCGTTGGCCGAGCCGATGAACTTGAAGTTATCGGCGGTGTAGGCGAACGCGACGCCCTGGGTGTAGCCGGGGTCGAAGGTGTCGCCGGTGATGGAGCGGTCGGCGGCGAGCTGGTAGCGCTCGTCGACATTGCGCTCGCGGAGCACGGGGGCGAGGAACTGGCCCCAGACCATGGTCAGGCCGTTGTCGAAGGTGTAGGTGCCGTAGGCGTCGTTGAGGCTGAACGAGCCGCTGTCGGCGGTGTCGAAGTAGCCGCGGATGTAGTACCCGAGGTTCGGGTTGCCGACATTGCCGCCGAACTCGAGGGCGGTGCGGACCATGTCGAAGCCGTTGGTGAGATCCTCATCGGCGCCGCTGGTGTCGCGGTTGTTGAGGGTGTAGCGGAACTGGGTGTAGCCGCCGATCTCGAGGCGGTTGTTCCCGGCGGCGTCCTGGAGGAAGAACGATCCGTCGTGGCCGGCGGTTCCGCCAGCCTGGAAGCTGGCGCGGGCGCCAGCGTCGGCGAGGAGCTCACGCTCCAACGCCGCGTTGTTGGCGGTCTGGGCGGTGGCAACGCCAGCGCTCATGGCCGCCCCAGCAAGCACAGCAAGCATCCTGGTCCGATTCATTTCTGTGGCTCCTTACTCGCAAGTCTGGGAACGCGTGAAGAAGAAGCGCCCCGTGTTTCCTGAATCCGTCTTGACCTGCTTCCGGTCGCGCCGGATCACCGTGACCCGACGATTCTGAAACTCGTGTTTTTGTGCGGGGGGAAGCGTGTGAGACTCAGACGACTCCCCGCGATTCTCGATACATGTCGGCCGTCCGAGTGCTCAGGCAACTGAGCGAGGACTAACTTGTAGCACTGCGGTTCTCGATTGTCCAGTCGGCCCGGGGTCCGTCCCCTGGCCTTGTTCTGCCGGGTCTACTCGCGTTATCGGCGACGCCCATTGGGCGACGCTAGTATTTACTTGCAAACTCCCGCAGTCCAGCCGGTTCCCCTGGGTTTGGCGGAACATGCGCGTCCGGGACGAAAGCCAGTCAAATACCGAACAAATCAGTGACTTCGCGCAATCCGAGCGCACTCCGGGCCTAAAAACCGGGCTTTGGCGCTATTCTCCTCTACCCGGCTCAAGCCCCGGGACCGATCCCTCCGCCGCCACGGGACGATTCCGCATGAGCGACTCCAAAAGAATCCTGATCATCGAGGACGAGCGGGACCTCGCCGAACTTGTCGCGCTGAATCTCGAGCGGGCCGGGTATGAGCCCCACCAGGCCCACGACGGCCGGTCGGGCCTCGCCCGGGCCGGGGAGATCGTCCCCGATCTGATCCTCCTGGACATCATGCTGCCGGAGCTGACGGGGATCGAGGTGGCCCAGCGCCTTCGGGTGGACCCGGCAACGGCGGGCATCCCGATCATCATGCTGACCGCCAAGGCGACCGAGGCCGACGAGGTGGTGGGCCTCACTGCCGGGGCGGACGATTATGTGACCAAGCCGTTCAGCCTGGGGGTGCTGCTCGCGCGGATCGAGACGGTGCTGCGCCGGTCGCAGGCCGCCGAGCCGCGGAGCGCCGAGCTCCGGGCCGGGCCGGTGGAGATTCGGACCGATACCCACCGGGTGACGGTCGACAACGAGGAGGTCAAACTGACGCTGACCGAGTTCCGGCTGCTGGCATGCCTGATCGAGGGCCGGGGGACGGTGCTGAGCCGCAAGGAGCTGATGCGTCGGGCGATCGGGCCTGGGGTGCGTGTCACGCCTCGGACGATCGATGTGCATGTGACGGCGCTCCGTCGGAAGCTGGGCGAGGCGGGTGGGATGATCGAGACGGTGCGTGGGGTGGGATACCGGATCGAGCAGCCCGCGTCGACCGGGACGGCGACCTGATCCTGTGCCTTTCAGGGTGGTGGCTGTCCCTCCGCGCGCACCATACCTATAGATCGACGGTTAGACCGACGGTCCCCGTCCACCGCTATGGCCGAACGCTCGCCCACCCTGACCGCCGTGGTGTTGCTCCTCTTGGGGGTGGTGGCGGTGTGGATTGTGGTGACCATGCCGCGGGTCTCGGTGGTGGCGGGGCTGGCGGCGACGGGTCTGATCGTGTGGCTGTGGTGGCTGCTGCACCGCGACGCGCAGGAGCAGCGTTCGGTGCGTGCGGGGTTGGAGGACCGTCTCCGGGAATTGGCCCGGGCGGCCGGGGAACCGGGGGCGAGGCCGGACCGGGCGGCGGAGGTGGTCCGCTTGGCGTTGGCGGCGGCGGGCGACGACGCGCGGGCGTGCCGGGCGGTGCTGGACTCGGTGGATCAGCCGGTGCTGGCGTTGGACCGGAACGGGTCGGTGGTGGGGGCGAACCGTCAGGCGTTGGCGTTGCTGGCGCCGGGGTCGGCGGGGGTGCTGCTGGGCGAGCCTTTGGCGCAGCTGCTGCCGGACTCGCGGGCGTTGGCGGTGCTGGGCCGGGCGCGGGCGGGCGAGGCCGGTCGGGCGCAGGCCAAGCTCCTGACCAGCGAGGGTCCCCGGATCGTCGAAGTCTCGGCCGAGCCGGTGGAGGGCGGGCCGTTCACGATCGATCGGCCGCCCGCGGTGGTGGTGACGCTGCGGGATGTGACCGAGCAGGCCACGGCGCTCCAGCTGAAGACGGACTTCGTGGCCAACGCCTCGCACGAGCTGCGGACGCCGCTGGCCTCGATCCGGACGGCGGCCGAGACGCTGCGTGAGCTTGCCGGGGACCCCGGCGGCGGCGACGCGCGGGTGCGTGAGCGGCTGGTGGGGATGATCGCGGGCAACGCCGAGCGGCTGGAGGAGCTGAGCCGCGACCTGCTGGACCTCTCGAGCCTGGAGTCTCCCGAGGCGGAGGCGACGATCGAGCGGGTCGACCTGTGCGACCTTGCGGCGGACTTGCGCGAGCTTTTCCAGGACGCGTGCGCACAGCGCGGGGTATCGCTGGAGCTGGAGCTTGACGGGCGTCTGGGCTCGGCGTGGACCGACGCGAGGCTGGTCCGGCTGGTGCTGCGGAATCTGATCGACAACGCGATCAAGTTCGCGTACGAGGGCACGGCGGTGCGGGTGCGGGGGTCGGTGCTCGCCACCTGGCGCGGGGCGGACGGCTCGCGCCGGTATGACGCGCGCCTGGAGGTGATCGACAAGGGCATGGGCATCCCGCTGGCGCAGCAGCAGCGGATCTTCGAGCGGTTCTACCAGGCCGACGGCGCGAGGACCGGCTCCTCCCGTCGGCGCGGGACGGGTTTGGGGCTCGCGATCGTCAAGCACGCGCTGCGTGCGCTGGGCGGGACGATCCGGGTCGAGTCGGTCTGGCAGCAGGGGACGACGATGACGGTCGAGCTGCCGGGGTGCGTGGGGTCGGGTGGGAGCGGGGCGTCGGACTAACGCCGGATGGGCGCGACCTCGACGCCCTTGAGCTGTTCGAGGCGTTCGGCGACGCGGCGGAGGAACTCGCGCTCCCGGAGCGCGTCGCCGAAGCGGCCGACCGAGCATGTGAGGGCCAGGCGGACGGGGTCGGGGGCGCCCGGCGGGTCGAGGCGTTGGACCGTCAGGCAGGCCGGCTCGTCGCGAGAGGTGCGGAGTGTGTAGACCAGCCGGTCGGGGTCGGGGGTCTCGAGGCGGACCAGGACCAGCTCGCTGCCCCCGAGCGCTGCCCCGACGGAGGCCCTGACATCGTCCCAGTCGGCCAGGGACTGGGCGGCGGCGGCGTGCGGCAGGGGTTCGGGGATTGCCTTGGCACCGCCCCGGGAACACCCGGCGGTCGCGAGAAGCCAGGCCGGGGCGAGGGCGAGGCAACCGGCGAGGGCGATGCGGCGTAGAGCGTTGCTGGACATGGAGTTACAACCTGTGTGCTGGCGGGGCCGGTCGGAGCTAGACTTCCGGCGTCCGGAACTGGGCGAGCCCGGCCTCCCGCGTTGGGTGCGGGCGGGGCGGGTCGAACGGTCGTGGAGTGCGAAGCAGTTGGACATTACGGTTCAAGTTCCCCCCGGTTCGGCCGGGCTGGCGGTGGTCGGGTCCGGTGAGCGGCACCTCAAGATGCTCCGCGAGACGCTCGGGGTCAACATCGCCTCACGCGAGGGGGTGGTGCGGATCCAGGGGGATCCCGCGCATGTATCGGCCGCCAAGGCGGTGCTCGACCAACTCGCCCGGGGCCCGAAGGACCGGGGGATGCCGAGCCGGCAGCAGGTGCTGGACCTGATCTCCGAGCAGGCAGCGGCGGCGTCGCGGGTGATCTCGGGGGAGGTGCCGGGGGTCGGGGCCGAGGCGCTGGCGCCGTGGGACGGGCGGCTGGAGGTGTATGTGCGCGGGCGCCCGGTGCGGGCGCAGACGGCGAACCAGCACATCTACTTGGAGGCGGTGCGGGACCACGACCTGACGATCTCGATCGGGCCTGCGGGGACCGGCAAGACCTATCTGGCGGTGGCGGCGGCGGTGCACCTGCTGCGGACCGGGCGGGTGAGCAAGCTCATCCTGGCGAGGCCGGCGGTGGAGGCGGGGGAGAAGCTGGGCTTCCTGCCCGGGGGGCTGGAGGCGAAGGTGAACCCGTTCCTTCGTCCGCTGTTTGACGCGCTGCACGACATGATGGACTACGGGCAGATCCGGCGGTTCATGGAGAGCGATGTGATCGAGGTGGTGCCGCTGGCGTACATGCGCGGCCGCACGCTGAACAACGCGATGATCATCTGCGACGAGGCGCAGAACACGACGCGGGGGCAGATGAAGATGTTCCTGACGCGGATGGGGCACGGGTCGAAGATGGTGGTGACGGGGGATGTGACGCAGATCGACCTTCCTGACCCGCTGGACTCGGGGCTGATCGACGCGGCGCGGCGTCTGCGTCGGGTCCGGGGCGTGGCGATGGTGACGCTGGAGTCGGCGGATGTGGTTCGTCACAGCCTGGTGCAGCGGATCATCGAGGCGTACGGTGAGTCCGATAAGGAGGCGCTGCAGCGCGACCTTCTGCAGCGGGCGATGCGGGAGTCCGATGTAGCGGGGGTCGAGCCCGTGGGGGAGTGACCCCGGGGACCTCCCGGCACGGGACGCACAGCAGACCATGGCCAAGGACACCAGCAAAGCCAACGGCAGCAGAGCCCCTGTCCGGCGTGGGGCCAGGCGTGGTCGGGTCGCGCGTTCGGGCGAGCTGCACCCCGCGTCGCTGCTGGCGTTGTTCCGCTCGCGCGCGGTGACATGGGGCCTGGTGGTCACGGTGGTGTTTGGGCTGGTGACGGGGCTGCTGGCGGCGTGGACCCGAGGGCAGCCGCTGATGAGCGCCGGGCAGGTCGCGACCGAGACGCGGACGGTGCGGGTGAGCTTCCGGGTGGAGGACGCCGAGCAGACGCTGAGCCTTCGGGAGCAGGCGCGCCAGCAGGCGACCTGGGTGCTCGCGGCCGACGAGGCGCTGCTGGCCGAGCTGCGGGGGTCGATCGAGAGCCTGCCGCGGACGCTCGCGGGCGTGGAGTCGCTCGAGGGTGTGGAGGCGGGGATCCGCCAGCGGTTCGGGCTCTCGGTGGAGGGACTGGCGGCGGTGAAGGCGCAGGCCGAGAACGGCGAGCCGAGCGCCGACTACCTTCGGAAGGTCGGGCTGCTGTGGGAACGGTACGAGCGGACGCCGGTGCTTGACGCGCAGAACTGGCAGCGCAACAGCCAGGGTCTGAGCACGACGATCGAGCTCCGGCGCGGCGGCGCGCCGCCGGCGGCGGTGCCGCGGTACACGGCGCTGAGCGCGGCGGATTCGGCGGCGCTCGAGAGCCGCTTCGCGGAGGACTGCCGCATCGCCGGGATCACCGGGGCGCTGCAGCAGATGATCGTGAACCGTCTGAGCCGGGACGCGCGGCCGACCTACCGGCCCGACGCGGCGGCGACGAGCGAGGCGCAGGAGGCCGCGGCTGCGGCGGTGGCGCCGGTGGTGAACGAGTGGCCCGCCGGGGCGGTGATTTTCGCGCGGGGGGACATCCTGACGCAGGCGCAGCTGGACCTGTGGCGGGCGGAGCTGGCGCACTTCCGGGCCGAGGCGGAGCGGTGGCGGGTGTGGGTCCGGGAGGTGGGGGTGATCGCGGCGTCGACGGCGATCGGGGCGGGTGCGGCGCTGTACGCGGCGTTGTTCTGCCCGCGTCTGCGCCGGAAGGTGTCGCGGATGGTGTGGATCGCGAGCCTGCTGGCCGGGACGCTGGCGGTGGCCTGCGTGGCGAGCGTGGCGCTGCCGGCGGGGCTGACGGTGACGGCGGTGACGCCGACGGTGTTCGTGGCGGCGATCCTGGTGATCGCGTACGACCAGCGGGTGAGCCTGGCGTTCAGCTGTCTGCACGCGATGCTGGTGTGCATGGCGCTGGCGCAGCCGATCGGGATGTTCGGGCTGATCATGACGGGGGTGGCGGTGGCGGTGTGGCAGCTGCGGGAGATCCGGTCGCGCGACACGCTGCTGCGCATGGGGGCGACGGCCGGGGCGGCGTTGGCGGTGGGGACCGTGCTGGTGCTGTCGATCGACCGACCGGTGACCGGCGCGGCGGTGCGACAGACGCTGTGGGACGCGTTCTGGGCGGGGATGGGGGGCGTGACGGTCGGGGCGGTGGTGCTGTTCATCCTGCCGCTGATCGAGCGGGCGTTCGATATCACGACGGGCATGACGCTGATCGAGCTGCGCGACCCCAAGCAGCCGCTGCTGCGCGAGCTGCAGCAGCGTGCGCCGGGGTCGTACAACCACTCGCTGAATGTGGCGACGATCGCGGAGGCGGCGGCGGCGGCGATCGGGGCGGACACGCTGCTGACCTACGCGGGGGCGCTGTACCACGACATCGGGAAGATGAACAAGCCCGAGTACTTCGTGGAGAATCAGTGGGGGGGGATCAACAAGCACGACAAGCTGAGCCCGGCGATGAGCCTGCTGGTGATCGTTGGGCATGTGAAGGACGGGCTGGAGATGGCCCGAGAGTACGGGCTGCCCAAGAACCTGCAGCACTTTATCGAGGCGCACCACGGGACGACGCTGGTGGAGTATTTCTACCACCGGGCGAGGAAGCAGGCCGAGGACGCCGACAGCGGGGAGGCGCCCCGCGAGCTTGAGTACCGCTACCCCGGGCCCAAGCCGCGGCGCAAGGAGGTGGCGATCCTGATGATCGCCGACGCGGTGGAGAGCGCGTCGCGGACGCTGAGCGAGCCGACGCCGGCGCGGATCGACCAGCTCGTGCGGTCGATCGCGGACAAGCGGCTGCTCGACGGGCAGTTCGACGAGTGCGACCTGACGCTTCGCGAGCTGCACGAGATCGTCGAGTCGATCTCCAAGAGCCTGGCGTCGAGCTATCACGGGCGTGTGGTGTACCCCGCGGGCGCGGAGAAGCAGACGGAGACCAAGACCGGCGCCGCGCCGACCTCTCAGGCCGCGAGCGGGTAAGCTCTCGGCGAGTCCCGGAGCCCGCCGATGCAGCCCCCCAACCCAGTGCTCTCCGCGTTCGTGCTCGACGGCCAGGGCGGGGGCCGGGCGGTCGACGCCGGGGGGACGGTCCGGTGGAAGCCTGGCGAGGGCGTGCTGTGGGTGGTGGCGGACCGCACGCACGAGAAGACCGGGGCTTGGCTGCGCGAGGCGATGGGGCTGCCCGCGCTGACCTGCGAGGCCCTGCTGGCCGAGGACACACGCCCCCGGTGCCTGCACGCGCAGGGCGGGCTGCTGCTCATCCTCCGCGCCGTGAACATGAACCCCGGGGCCGAGCCCGACGACCTCGTAACGCTCCGGATGTGGCTCGACGCGGAGAGGGTGATCTGCCTGCGCGGGCGCCCGGTGTACGCGCTGCAGGACGCCCGCGAGCGGCTGCTGCGGGGGAGCGGGGCCAAGACCCCCGGCGGCGTGCTCGTGCAGCTGGTGGACACGGTGACCGAGCGGCTGCAGGAGGCGGTCGCGAACCTCGAGGACCAGGTGGACGAGATCGAGGACCTCGTGCCGGTGGCCAGGGGGGTGGGGCTGCGCTCCAAGCTCGCCGGCCCGCGCCGGCAGGTGGCGACGATCCGGCGGTATCTGTCGCCGCAGCGGGACATGACCTCGCGGCTGGTGACCGAAGAGACGGGTCTGCTCTGCGCCCAGGACCGGCTGCACCTGCGCGAGATCGCCGACGAGGCGACGCGGATGGTCGAGGAGCTGGACCTGCTCCGCGAGCGGACGATGATGATCCAGGAGCAGATCCTGGCGCTCGCCAGCGAGCAGATGAACCGGACGATGTACACCCTGTCGCTGGTGGCGGCGATCTTCCTGCCGCTGACCCTGCTCACCGGGCTCCTGGGCATCAATGTCGGGGGCGTGCCGGGCAGCGACGACCCGGTGGCCTTCTGGGTGGTGTGCGGGATGCTGGTGGTGCTGGCGGTGTTCCAGTGGTGGCTGTTCAAGCGGCGGCGGCTGCTGTAGCGCGGGGCGGCCCGGCGGTGCGTCCGCGCCCCGGCGCGTCAGGCGTAGCCGAACTCGCGCATGGCCTCGCCGAACCGGGCGTTGAACGCGTCGTCGAGGCCGGGGGCGATCTCAGCCAGGCGCGAGCCGCGCCGGGCCTTGTCCATGAAGTAGATGCCCTTGCGGATGGTCCTGCCCGTGCCGCCGAAGAAGGGGTTCTTCGCCGCGGCCCCGGCCTTCTCGCGGACCTCCATCGCCCGCATCTGTTCGAAGCTCGACGCGTCGACGGCGCGGGCGATCCTCGCCGGGTCGGGCGGTTCGCCGAGGTGCCCGAGCATGCGCGCGAGCTGGGCGCCCGGGTCGTCGAGCATGTCCTCGTACCGGACGACGAGGTTCGGGAAGGGCGCGCCCAGCCACGAGCGGCAGTTGTCGGCCCAGGGCGCGAAGCCCTCGTGCATCCAGACCGGGTCGCCGCCCTGGGCGATGAAGTGGCGGGCGTAGTCGATGGGCTGCATCGGCGCGTCGCGCCCGGTCCGCCTGTCCTTGACCTTGGTCTCGAGGACGCGGTGAAAGTTCAGGCAGCTGAGCAGGACATCGCGCGGGTTGCGGACGAGCAGGATCGACCCGACGGCCCGCGCCCCGTGCGGGTGGTCCGCCGACCAGGGCAAGTGGGTCTTGATGATCACCCGCCCATCGGGGTGTGCCGCGAGGCCGGCGTCGGCCTCGCCCGGGACATGCAGGTCGGGGAACCGTTCGGCGATCTGGCGTGTGGAGGGCTGGGCCCCGGCGCCCCAGAGGGCGTGGTAGAGCAGGACCCGGGCCCAGGTGTTGCCCGACCGGGGATAGGACGCGAGGAACACGACGCTCACGCGGGAGCGTAGCCGTGCCCCGCGGCGCGGTATGCTTTCGCCGGGAGCACGGGCGGGGAGACCAAGGAGACGGCCATGCACGAGCAGACCAGACGGGACTTTCTGAGGACCACGGCCGCGGGCGTCGCGGCGGGGAGCGTGCTGCACATGACAGGGACCGCGAGCGGACGGACCGGGCGTGGCGTGTTCGAGCTGGAGAAGCAGCGCCTGGGCAAGACGGGGTTGGAGGTGACGGTGCTGGGCTTCGGCGGGGCGGAGGTGGGCTACGGGCGGACAGAGCAGGCGATCGTCGACGAGCTGCTGAACAGCGCGCTGGACCAGGGGCTCGACGCGATCGACACGGCCGAGTGCTACGCGATCAGCGAGGACCTCATCGGCAACGCTGTGAGCCACCGGCGCGACGACTACTTCCTGTTCACCAAGGTCGGGCACTGGGCCCCCGAGGGCGTCGACGGCTGGAGCGCCGAGGGCGTCGCGGCGTCGATCGACCGGAGCCTGCGCCGGCTCAAGACCGACCATGTCGACCTGGTCCACCTGCACTCCTGCGCCCTGGATGTGCTGGAGAAGGGCGAGGTCACCGAGGCCCTCGAGAAGGCCAAGGAGGCGGGCAAGACCCGGTTCATCGGCTACTCGGGCGACTCGCTGGCGGCGAGGTTCGCCGTCGAGACGGGCCGGTTCGACACGCTGATGACCTCGATCAGCATCTGCGATCAGGAGGCGATCGACCTGACGCTGCCGCTGTGCCGCGAGAAGGACATGGGCGTGATCGTGAAGCGCGGGATCGCGAACGCGGTGTGGCGGTACGACAGCGAGCCGGAGCAGGGGTACCACCAGGAGTACTACCGGCGGCTGAAGGAGCTGGACTACGACTTCACAAAGGGTGCGGCGAGGGAGGACACTGGCCCGGACGGGGCCGCGGGCATCGCCATGCGGTTCGTGCTGGGCCTGCCCGGCGTGCACACGACGGTGGTCGGGACGACGAACCCCAAGCGCTTCGCGCAGAACGCCGAGCTGACCAAGGCGGGCCCGCTGGCGGCGGCGCAGGTGGAGGCGATCCGGGCGCGGTGGAAGGAAGTGGCGAAGGCGGACTGGGTGGGGCAGATCTGACGGGTGCGCGGGCCGGTGATCAGTCGATCCCGGACGCAAGGCTGTTGGCCCACCGGAGGAGGGCCTCGCGCCGCTCGCCATCCGCAGCCGCGGCCTCGTAACCCGCCCGGCAGACCGCCGCGAGCGTGCTGCGCTGGGCGGACCGCCACGCGTGCTCGTCGGTCGCGCCCGAGGCCAGCTCCGCGACTGGGCCGCAGCCGGGGAGCGACTGGTCGCGCAGCTCCCGCTCGATCCTCGCGACCAGCAGCGCGGCGGCGAAGTCGCGCTCGAGGTCGTGGGCCGCGCCGAGCGCGGCCGCGTCGCTGTCGGCGCGGGCGGTGATGGCGGCCAGGCGGGCGGCGCGTTCGGGCAGGTCGCCGGCGAGCGCCGCCAGCCCCTCGCGGGTCAGCTCCCACGCGGGGTGCTGGTTGCCCGCGGGCGGGATCTTCCGGGCCCAGTCGGTGC
This sequence comes from Phycisphaerales bacterium, assembly GCA_020850415.1. Lineage (GTDB taxonomy): Bacteria > Planctomycetota > Phycisphaerae > Phycisphaerales > UBA1924 > PNC22. The sequence goes on along the minus strand of JADZER010000031.1, from coordinate 14,822 downwards.
GCATCTGCTCGATCGTCGCGGCGTCGCGCAGCAGCGGCAGGACGGCGGCGAGCGTGCGCAGGCGCGCCTCGTCCCCCGCGCGCCGGTCGGCGAGCTGGTCGGCCGCGACGCTCCGCAGCCACCCCTCGCGGGCCTGGTCGACGAGGAAGAGCAGGCGCGAGGCCTGATCGCCGGTCACGCGCCGCCACGCGATCGAGCCCGCGTCGGCGCGGAGCTCGCGCTCGCCCGGCAGGTCCCGGGCGGTGCGCGAGATGTCGCGCAGGGTGCGGAGCTGCTCCAGCGCCTCGGCCGCCCCCTTGTCCTGGCCGAGCCGCACGCCGAGCTGTCGCACCCGCTCGGCGAGCGGGCCCATGAGCCTGGTTGCGGCCGGCTCACGCGCGGGGGAAGGGGAGGGTCTGGTCGCGTCCTCGTCCCAGCCCGCGAGCACCGCCGAGAGGTCGGCGGCGATCGCCAGGTCCGCGCTCGCGCCCCGGAGCGAGCCCATCGCCGCGAGGATCGCCGGGTCGGTCATCGGGTCCGGCGAGGCGAGGATGCCGGGCAGGAGGGCGGTCATCGCGCCGGCGGCCTGGCGGTGCAGGGCCGCGAGCGGCTCGAGCATGGGGCGGGCCTGGCGGACGAGTTGTTCTGGTCGCGGGGCTCGGGCCTCCGCGGCGATCAGCTCGAGGGCCTGGGCGTAGGCGTCGGCGATGCGGGCGGTCGCCGCGGGGTCGCGCCGCGCGTCGCCCTCGGGCGCGGCGGCGAGCCGATTGACCGCGTCGCGCAGCTCGCGGGACTGCAGGTCGGCGGGGAGGTACTCGGTGGCGGCGACGACGCGCAGGACGCGCCCGGCGCGGTCGAGCGTGCGCCGTGCGCCGTCGGGATCGGCGAGGAGGCGGGCCACGCCCGCGCAGAAGTCGTCGCGGAGGCGGTCGCGGGCGGGCATGTCCAGCCACGCGGGCGGGTCGCCGAGCACCGCGCTGGCGCCGAGCACGAGGTCGGCCCAGCCGATCGCCGCACGCCGGTAGGCCGGCTCGGCGCGGGAGGTCTCGGCCAGCTCGAGGAACTCGCGGAGGGAGGCCTCGGCGCCGTCGGTGAGCGCGGCGAGCTCGAGGAGGGGGCGGAGCATCCCGAGGCGGGCGTCGAGCGCGGCCTCGGTGGCGGGCTCGGCGTCGCGCTGGCTCCACCAGCCGCAGCGGGGGTCGGCGTCGGCATTGAGCGGCGCGAGCGCGTCGCGGAGCAGGAGGTCCAGAGCCCGCGGCGCGACCGAGTGGTCGGTGGAACCGATGACGCCGACAACGGCGAGGTGCGTCGCGTCGTCCGCGCCGTCGAGCAGGCCGTCGAGCTGGTCACGCTTCGCGGCGAGGGTCAGCCCCGCGAGCACCGACTCCGAGCCGGGCGCGCCGGCGATCTCGCCGTTGCGGAGGCACGCGCCGGCGAGGACACGGATCGCGTGGCGGGCGTCGTCGTCCTCCCACCGCCCGGCTTCCTTCTCCAGGAGGTCGGCCAGCGCGAGGACGGCCAGGCCGTCCCCGGGCTTGGGCGCGGCGGTGGAGGGGCCGAGGTCGAGGCGCTGGGCGAAGACCGGGGCGCCGAGGGCCGCGACCAGAAGCGCCGCGGTGAGGCGGGCCGGGCGCGGAGCACAGAGCCGAGAAGCACGGCGCGAAGCGCGTGAGCCCGGGCTTCCTCCCCGCCCCGCCGGGGGCTGGGGCGCGGGGGAGCTGCGTCGGTCAGCTTTGGGTTTGTTTGAGCGCACCGGCGTAGACCTCCGCCAATAGATGGACCATCCGATCCGCGGCGAACTCGCGGGCGCACTCGGCCCGGCCCGCGGCGGCCAGACGCAGACGCTCGTCGGGCCGCTCGTACATCGCGACCACAGCCTCCCGAAGCGCCGCGCGGTCGGCGAGGGGCACGAGCACGCCGGTCTCGCCCGAGCGGCAGACCTCGCGCGTGCCGTCGGCGTCGTAGGCGATCGGGGTGACGCCGGCGAGGAGGGCCTGCGGCACGGTCCGCGGCAGGCCCTCGCGGTAGCTGGGGTGCACCAGCACATCCATCGCCCGCATCATCGCGGGCACACGGTCGTTGGGCACGAGCCCGGTGGTCACGAGCCGCGACGCCAGGCCCATGTCCCGGACGCGGGCGCGGAGCCGGTCGCCCCACCAGCCGTCGCCGACCCAGAGCAGCTTCCATCCCGGGTGGGCGCGGAGCGGCTCGCCCAGCGCGTCGAGGATGTCGTCGTGGCCCTTGTGCTCGGCCAGGCGGGCGACGGTGCCGATCACGAAGTCGTGCTCGCCCAAGCCCAGCTTGGCGCGGACCTCGTGGCGGTGCTCGCCGGGGCGGGCGATCAGGAACGGCTCGGTCTCCATGCCGCTGCGCACGGTGATGTACTGCGCCGGCTGCCCGATGTCGCGGGCGAGGAACTGCGCGGTCATCGCGTCGGCGACGGAGACGATCGTGTGGCACCGCCGTGCGGCGTAGCGCTCGGCGAGCGTGTAGATGAAGTTCTTCGCCCGGACCTTCGCCCGGCGTACCGCCCCGCCCTCGACCGGCATGAAAGGCGGGCCATGGACGGTGTGAATGACGGCCATCGGGACGGGTGTCCGCCGCACAGGTCCACTTGAACCGGCCTGAGCGGTGGGGGCGGGCTCGGGCTGGGCGCGGTGCGCAACGGCCCACGCCGCGGCGCGCCCGAGAGTGCCCGCCTTGCTGGAGTGCGTGTGCACGACATCGGGCGCGAGGGTCGCGATGAGGCGATTGAGCTCACCCAGACACCTCGCGTCCGCGGCCATCGACAGCTCGCGGAATAGGTGGGGGACAACATGCACACCGATCGGGCGGCAGGTCTCGCCCGCGGCGGTCCGCTCCTCGCCGGCCCGGCAACGCCGGTTGAAGGCCTCGACCCGCTCGAGCAGCGAGCCCTCGGGGCCGTAGATCGGGCCGAAGGCGAGGTGCACCTCGTGGCCGAGCCTGGTCTGCCCCTCGCACGAGAGCACGGTGTTCTCTTGGCTGCCGCCGAGAATGAGCCGGGTTGAGATGTGAAGGATGCGCATCGCTTCGGTCCGCGGCGATCATGGCCGCGGGCAGAGGGTATCCGACGCGACGACGGGCGCCGGGCGCTATGGGACCGGGGCTCGCGGGGGGTAGGTGTGCGGGGTATTGCACACGCAAAAAAGTGCTCGCTCTTCGGAACCACCCGGAAATCGGGTGCGAAAGGTCTGATGAGAAGGGAGAGAGCAAACCCTTCCCGATCAAGACCCCCACGAGACCCGATGCTCGGCAGCTATTTGGTAGCTGGGCATCGGGTTTTTTCGCGCGATCGCAGCGTCCCCTCCCGGCGGCGACCGGACAGATCGGGCCGGCTTGGGAGAGTCGGCGGCGGCTCACCCGCCGAAGTGCAGCTCGGTCTCGGGCGGGAGCTTCTCGATCTCCGTGACCTCGTAGCTGGGATAGCTCTCACCCCAGGTGGTGACGAAGACGAACCGGACCTTGTCGCCGGGGGCGATGCCCTCCAGGCTGACGCCTTCGGCGACCGGGAAGCCCATGGTCATGGAGACCATGCCGCTGATCCCCTTGGAGTTGATATAGATCTCGCCGTTCCGGTTCTTGTAGTCGGGGATGTGCTCGTGCCTGATCTCGAGGTCGTCGAGCGGGCGCGCGGCGGAGGGGACGGTGACGACCACGCCGCGGACGGTGTAGCTGTGCTGCACCGGCGTGGTCGCGGCGTTGTGCGTCGGCGCGGGCTGTTGGGCCCCCTGGTCGTGGTTGGAGCACCCGAAAAGCAAAGCCACCGCCGCGGCGAGCGCGGCGGTGGGGCAACGGCTGGGTTTGATGGGCATCTCAGGCCTTCTGGATCTTGAGGTAGGAGCCGACCGACGCGAGATCGGCGGCGATGTCGTGGGAGAAGGTCATCTCCCAGGTCTCCCCCGTCTCGACGCGGATGACCCGGGCGGGGTGCTCGCGGTCGTACCAGCGACGCCCGCCGCGGATGTAGGAGTGCATGCGCTGGCGGCGCATGCGCTGGGCGCGCCGGAGGGCGCGTACCACGGTTGGGTCGCGCCGCATGAGCCGGGCGATGGTCTCGGTCTTGGCGCCGGCCCTGGGCACCGAGGTGATGGTGCACTGGAGCTTGTCGCCGGCCGTGTAGTTGAGGTCAGACATCGTGGTCTCCGTCGTATGCGACCACCCGCCGGCATGGGGCCGGGGCGTGGACGACAACAGTAGGCGGGGTGGGGGGCCGGGCCAAGCGCTTTGGCGGAGGCCGGCGCTAGACTCTGGGCATGACCACCGACCCCACGCCGATCACGCCCCCTCCGGCGACATTTGACCCCCAGGCCCCCCACATGCAGCAGCCCAAGCTGCGACAGGTTCGGGCGTTCCCCGTGCCCATGCAGGGGCCTGACGGCCAGCGGGCGACCTTTCTCGGGCTTGCGGATGCCAAACAAATATCTGATAAACCGCCGGTGGTCGTGGCGCCCCAGGTTCGGGACTTATTGCTCCTATTTACCGGTGAGCACTCGCTCGACGCGATCGTGGCGAAGATCGGGAGGGGGCTGACCCGTCAGCACCTTGAGCCGCTGGTGGCCCAGCTCGACGCGGCGGGCCTGCTCGAGGGGCCGACATTCGACGGGATCCTCACCCAGATGCACGCGCAGTTCGACGGCTCGACCACCCTTCCCCCCGGCTCGACCGTCGCCTTCGCCGACATGCTCGTCCAGGCCGATATGCCCGAGGGCCAGCAGGCCACCGAGGAACAGAAGGCCTCGCTTGGCGCGACCAAGCTCGCCGAGGCGATGGACAGGTGGATCGATGAGGCGTTGAAGGATGAGGAGAGCCCCTCCTTTGACACCTTGCCCAAGGCGATCGTGGCGCCGCACATCGACTACCCGCGTGGGTGGATGAACTACGCGAAGGTCTGGGGGAGACTCCGGGTCGCGGACAGGCCGGAGCGGGTGATCATCCTGGGGACCAACCACTTCGGGATGGGGACCGGGGTGGTCGGGTGCGATAAGGGCTTCTCGACACCGCTGGGGGAGTGCCCGGTGGATGCGGATGTGGTGGCGGGTCTTCGCCAGCGGCTGGGCGAGCCGCTGTTCACCAACCGGTACGACCACGAGCGGGAGCACTCGATCGAGCTCCAGATCGCCTGGCTCCAGCATTGCCTGGGCAAGGGCGAGGACGGGTCCTACTGCAAGGTGTTCGGGGCCCTGGTGCACGACCCGGTGATCAACAACGGGGATTCGTACGATGGGCAGGGGATTTCGCTGGCTTCTTTTGTCGAGGCGATGCGCGAGGTGCTCGCGGAGTTGCCGGGGAAGACCCTGGTGGTCAGTTCGGCGGATTTGAGCCATGTGGGTCCGATGTTCGGAGACCGCCAGCCGCTGATCGGCGAGGGGCCCGAGCCCGAGCAGTTTCGTGGTCGGGTGGCGACCGGGGATCGGGAGCTGCTGGGGATGCTGGAGGCCAACAAGCCGGACGACCTGGTGAGCGCGATGGCGTGGCAGGGGAACCCGACGCGTTGGTGCTCGGTGGGGAACCTGGTGGCGACCCTGGGTATCACCCGGGCTTCGGAGGTGGAGCTGCTGAACTACGCCGGTGCGATGGACCCTCAGGGGATGGGTCTGGTGACGCACGCGGCGATGGTGGTCCGGTAGGCCGCGGTGGGTGCGCTCGGGCTGGGTCATCTCGCAGGACTGGCGGCCGCCGTGGGTCTGCTGGCGGCGGCGGTGTGGGTCCTTTGGGCGGCCCGGGCCCGCGCTGACGAGGAGCGGCGGGTGGAACTTCCGGGGCTGGGTAAGGTGGGCAATCCCACATGCCTGACGCTGGGGGTCTGCCTTTTCATGTGCGCGTACCACGGCGCGGCGTACTCGCTGCTGCCGGTGGTTGCCCTGGTCGCAGTGCCCATCGGACGCTGGTGGGTGGTGGCGTCGGCGGTTGTGGTCGCAGTCGTGGGGGCATTGCTGGCGGAGTGGGCCGAGCAGCGCGGGGACTGACGACGGGGGCGCCGCGGGCGTGGGGGGTGGGTTGGGGCTGTGTCACACGGGTGTAACGGGGTCGTGCAAGGCGGTTCCGGGGAGGAAACACGGCCGATATGTTGCCCGTATCGCCCAACGACACAGCCGGGTGCGGGCCCACGGGGGCGGGGGCGGAACGGGTTTGGGCTGGGTCGAGCGATCGGAGCGGTTTGAGTACCATGCCGCTCCTTTGGTCCGGGGCCTGCGATGGGCCCGGCGTGCGAAGGGTCGGTCTGTGAGCGAGGTGAGCCATGGCGTCATCGAACGCGTGCTGGGGCATCGAGATCGGGGCGGGCGCGGTCAAGGCGGTGAAGCTCGTCGTGGAGGCCGAGGAGCTGAAGGTCGCGGAGTTCGCGTTCATCCCGCACCCGCGGGTGCTTTCGACGCCGGACACGGATCCTGACGACGCGAAGCGCGTGGCGCTCGGTCGTCTGGTGAGCGAGTACGACCTGTCGAAGGCGACGATCGCGGTGAGCGTGCCGGGTCACTCGGCGTTCGCGCGGTTCGCGAAGCTGCCGCCGGTGGAGCCGAAGAAGGTCCCGGACATCGTGAAGTTTGAGGCGGTGCAGCAGATCCCGGTCCCGCTTGATGAGGTCGAGTGGGACTACCAGACCTTCGTGAGCCCGGACTCGCCGGATGTGGAGGTGGGGATCTTCGCGATCACGAAGCAGCGGATCGCGTCTGAGCTTGCGATCCTGCACGATGTGAACCTGACGCCGGATGTGGTGACGCTGTCGCCGGTTGCGGTGTACAACGCGATCGCGCACGACCTGCAGTTCACGGAGACGAGCCCGGGGACGATCCTGCTGGATGTGGGGACGACCTCGACGGACCTGGTGATCGCCGAGGCCGGGCGGGTGTGGGTGCGGACCTTCCCGATCGGCGGGCACGAGTTCACGAACGCGCTGGTGGAGGCGTTCAAGCTGAGCTACCCGAAGGCGGAGAAGCTCAAGCGGGAGGCGGAGACGAGCAAGCACGCCCGGCATGTGTTCCAGGCGCTGCGCCCGGTGTTCAGCGATCTGGTGCAGGATGTGCAGCGGTCGATCGGGTACTACCAGTCGATGCACAGGGGCGCGAACCTGGAGCGTCTGGTGGGCATGGGGTCGACCTTCCAGCTCCCGGGGCTGCGGAAGTACCTCAAGCAGCAGCTGGGGATGAATGTGTACCGGCTGGAGAACTTCAAGCGTCTGAGCAGCGAGGGCCCGCACGCGGCGGAGTTCGCGGCGCACACGCTGAACTTCGCGACCGCGTACGGGCTGGCGCTGCAGGGGCTCGGCCTCGCGACGCTGCAGGCCAATCTCATGCCGCTGGAGGTCGCCAAGCAGGCGATGTGGGCGGGCAAGGGCAAGTGGTTCGCGGCGGCGGCGGGGATCTCGCTGGCGGCGACGGGGGCGATGTTCATCCGCCCGTTCCTGGACCAGCAGGCGCTGAGTATCCCCGAGCCGGCGAAGATCCTGGACGCGTCGCGGACGGCCGACCAGCTGACCAACGAGGCCCGCGAGGCGGGGGTGACGGAGGATGTGACGCAGGGCGAGCAGATCGCCAAGCTGATGCAGCTCTACGAGGGTCGCGAGGCGCACCTGCGTCTGCTGGCGGATGTGGACGCGATGCTGACCGAGTCGCAGCGTGCCGCGGAGCAGAAGGGGCAGGGCTCGGGCTTCGAACTCCAGTCGATGCAGACCGACTTCCTGCACGGGGCGATGAGCAACCCGTCGTTCGGCGGGGCGGGCGGTCGTGGGGGGCGGGGCAGCCGCGCCACATCCGCGGCCGTTTCCGAGGAGTCCTCGCTGCCGCCGGAGCTGCGCGGGCAGATGATGGACGAGCGCATGTCGCGTGGCGGGATGTACGGGGGCGAGGGCGGCGAGGGCGGTTTCGTCGGGGAGGGCGGCGCGGTTGGGGGCGCTCCCGCGACCGGCGTGCAGGGCCCGCGCGTTGCGGTGACGCTCGAGCTCTCGACCACGCAGCCGCTGGTGGAGGTGTTCGTCGAGCAGCAGGTGAAGCGCTGGCTCGAGCAGCACGCCGAGCGTGACGGGGTCCCCTACTACTACAACATCGAGAAGTTCGAGTGGAAGCCGCTGTACCAGATCGACTACGACCAGCTCGCGGCGCAGCGGGCGGAGGCGGCGGGCCAGGGGCGCGGCAACCCGCGTCAGCCGGCCGGCGGCCGGGCCGAGGGCGGGCGAGCGGGGAGCCGGTACGCGCCGGAGGGCGAGGGCGAGTTCGCCGGCGAGGGCGGCGGGTTCAACGAGCGGATCGGCCGGGGCTTTGGCGAGGACCCGGGCGCCGGGTATACGGGCGGCGATCCGAAGCTGCCGCAGGACGCCGCCCAGGCGCTGGGCCAGCTCAACCAGCTCGCGCCGATCGCCGAGCCCGCGGAGGCGGCCAGGGCGGCGGGGACGATCGAGTCGTTCATCATGGTGTCGTTCGAGGCGGTGCTCGGGCAGAAGGCTGCCGAGGACGAGGAAGGTGACGAATGAAGGGCTTGCTGGGTTGGATCAAGTCGCACCTGCTGATCGTGGTCTCGACGGTCGTGATCCTGGTGTCGTTGCCGGTCGGCTGGGTCTTCAGCTCGGGGTGGAACAAGACCATCCGCGAGGAGCAGGAGAAGCGGGCGAACGCGGCGTACAACAAGGTGAAGAACGCGAAGGTGACCTATGTGATCCCCTCGCTGCTGCCGGACGAGCCGGCGTGGAGCGAGTCGCGCCCGCCGAACCGGGTCATGACCGGGTATGTGAAGGAGCAGCGCGAGAAGCGTCTGGGCAGCGGCGGCGGTATCGTCGGCGAGGTGCTGGCGTTCAACCGTCGCGAGCACGCGCTGCTGGAGCCGGAGCTGCTGCCGACGCCGGTGAGCCCGGAGCGTGAGACGAGCCTGAAGTACCGCCTGCTGGCCCGGATGGCGGGCGACCCGCAGCTGGGCGAGCGGTCGGTGTATCTCGGGATGTTCGAGTCGATCGGCGCCGGCGGGCCGCCGGACCCGGTGAAGCTGGCGACGAGCATCCAGGACCTGCGCGAGCGGGAGACGCGTCGGATGCTCGACGCGGGCGGGGCGAGCCAGCTGACGCCGGAGCAGACCGAGGAGCTCAACAAGCTGCTGAGCGACCGGCGGATCGCGGAGACGCAGCGTCGCGCGAAGGAGATCTCGGTGTACGCCGGGATGGAGTCGTTCGACCGCGCGGCGTTCGCGGACAAGACCGCGCAGATCCCGCCCGTGACCCGCGCCGAGCGGGGCACGCCCACGCCGCCCTCGCTGGGCGAGGCGTTCGGGTGGAACTTTGACTACTGGGTGGTGCGGGACATCTTCGACGCGATCGACCTGGCGAACACGGACGCCGGCGGCGTGCGGGCGAATGTCGAGAACGCGCTGGTCAAGCGGATCGAGCGGTTGTCGGTCGAGCGGCTGCCGGTCGAGGTGAAGACCGACCCCAACGCCCGCGCCGTCGTGGAGGAGGACGAGTTCGCCGAGGAGGGCGCGGGGCCGGTCGGCACCGACCCCACGGCCGGCGTGACGGCGAGGGTGAGCAACCCCGAGTTCGATGTGGTGCGGGTGCGGATGACCCTGGTCATGGACGCGGCGTCGATGCCCGCGTTCTTCGACGCCCTGGCCGAGACCAACCTGATGACCGTCACCGACCTGGATGTGTCGGAGGTCGACACCTGGGAGGACCTGCGCCAGGGGTATTTCTACGGCAACCGGAAGGTGCTGCGGGCGGCGATGGAGGTCGAGACGGTGTGGCTGCGCCAGTGGACCACGGCGCTGATGCCCGACGATGTGAAGAAGGCGCTCAAGATCCCCGTCGCGGGCGAGGAAGACCTCGAGGGCGACGGCTGAGCGGGCGGGGTCGTGGATCGCGGCGTCAGGGGCGTTGACGGGTTCGTGTGAGACGGCGGGTTCGCCGGAGACAAGACGATGAAGAAGAACCGAATCAATCCGATCGAGGCGCATTTCGAGAAGGTGATTCTCGCGGGCGTGTCGGTGGTGCTGCTGGGTGTGGTGTCGATGCAGTTCCTGACCCAGCCCAACGCGGTGAAGGTGGGGAACAACCCCAACCCCGTGGCGCCGGGCTCGGCGTTCGACCCGATCGAAAGGGAGGCCGACGCGCTCCTGGCGCTGATGCGAGACACCAAGCCGACCCTGCCGCAGGTGCCCGAGCAGGATGTCGCCAAGCGGTTCGAGCAGGCGCGGCGGATCGGCCTTGCCAGCTCGCTGAGCCTGTCGAACTTCGGTGCGGGCGTGGAGATCGCCGGGCCCGAGGGCGGGTTCTCCGGCACGGAGCTGGCGGCGACGGTGTACGCGCTGCCGGCGTTGCCCGCGCCGGCGTCGCTGTCGGTGGCGACCAGCCGCGGCACGCTCGACCCGTTCGTCGCCAGCGCCAACCCGGCGCTGATGGCGTACCTGCCGGCCGAGCAGCCGTTCGACGCGGTGGTGGTGAGCATCGAGGGCACGATCGATGGCGAGGGGCTGCGGTCGAGCCTGGAGTCGGACCCCGACGGCGAGGGGCCCAAGAGCCCGCTGCCGCTGCTGTGGTGGAGGGGCAACATCGACCTGCTGGGCGTGGAGGTGCAGCGCGAGGAGCTGACCAGCGGCGGGTGGACCGACGCGACGGTGATCGCGGGGATGCCCGGCGACCAGTCGCTGCTGTCCGACGCGCGGCGGGCGGGGGTGACCGCCAAGGACCTGACCGACATCGTCAAGGACTCCCGCACGCTGGCCCGCGAGGTCGCCCAGCCCAGGTTCCCGCCGACCATCGCCGGGCCGGACTGGGTGCGCCCCAGCGAGCAGCAGGAAGAGGTGGGGATGACCGACGATCAGCGCCGGATCGCGTCGCTCAAGCGCACGGTCGAGGGCTATGACCGCAGCCTCGCCACGCTCCGCAAGGAGCTCGAGGAGGTCGGCGGCGGCGGGGGGGGCGGGGGCGATGAGCGCTCGGGGCGCGGCGGCGGCGGCGGCGGGGGTCGGACGGGCGGCGGCGGCGGTCGCTCGGGCGAGTCCGGCGGCGGCGGCCAGACCACCGACCCGGCGCAGAGGCGCCGCGAGGCGATCGAGCGGAGTATCGAGGGCGTCGAGCGATCTCGCCAGCGCGTGGTGGACCAGCTCGCCGACCTGGGCGAGTTCCTGGATGAAGACCAGAACCGCGGGCAGCCGGCCAAGGAGGTCGAGGTCCCGCTGCCCGAGCTACTCGAGGCCGTGGCGATGCCCGTCTGGGTCCACGACTTCTCCGCCGAGCCGGGGAAGACCTACCGGTACCGCATGCGGGTGGTGGTCAACAACCCGCTGTTCGGGCGGGGGCAGTTCCTGGCCGACGAGCAGAGGGGCGCGGCCGAGTCGGCGACGATGGAAGGCGACTGGTCGACCTGGTCGGCGCCGATCGAGGTCGAGGGCGACCGGCAGTTCTTTGTGGTCAACGCGAGCGAGGACGATCAGCTCGGCAGCGGGCCGCGGGCGGCGGTCGAGGTGTACGAGTTCTACTACGGCTACTGGCGGAAGGGCTCAACCACGCTGTCGCCCGGGGACACGATCCGCACCAGCACCCGCCTGCCGGAGAACCTGCCGATCTGGGACCCCGCCAAGCTCAAGGAGCTGGGACGCATGCCGACCACCGATCCGCGGGGCAGCGGTCGGGGTCTGGAAGGGCCCGGCGGGCGGTGGATGCCCGGGGATGTTCCGGAGGAGCGAGGACGGCGCCTGGCGGAGGACGAGGACCCGCGGGCCCGGATCGGCACCCGCGGCACGGAGACCGAGGAAGTGAACGAGCTCCCCGAGGGGGCGACGGCGGCCCCGACCTCCCTGGAGCTTGAGGTCGAGGCGATGCTGCTGGATGTGGTCCGCGTGCCCGGGGCCGCGGGGGGGTTCCAGGCCGTGCTGCGGGGGTCTGAGGGGCAGCTCTTGATCCGTGACGCCACCAGCGAGCGGGATGGGGCCCTGCGGAAGCGCCTGGAGGCCAACGCCAGGGAGGGTGCGGATCAGGGCAGGCCCGAACCGGACCCGACCGAAACCGGGCGTCCGATGCAGCGTGAGGATCGTCGTCAGGAGGGTGACACGGGCGGCGGCGGCGGGGGGGGTGGGTGAACCAAAAAATCGCGCGGAGTGCGGAAAGAGCACATCAGCGCCTTGACGATCTGGGGTGGAGGGCTAGGATCCCCTCGCCTCTCCAAGGGGCCGGCCGGACACCCGGCCGCGGAGTCAGGACCGGTCGATCCGGGCTGACCTCGGGATCTTTGACAAGTCGGCAATGGCAGTAGCAATCGATCCGGGTTCCCACCCGGGTCGAAGCAAGAGACGATTAACAAGCTGCGTCTGAGTGTAGAGTTGGCGCTTGGCTGTCTCGCTGTCGTGGTTTCACCGCGTGTGTTTGCGGTGTGGTCTCGGCATCGGGTTGGCATGATCAAGCGACTAAGGGCACATGGCGGATGTCTTGGCGTCGAGAGGCGATGAAGGACGTAGGAACCTGCGATAAGCCCGAGGGAGCCGGTAACCAGGCCGTGATCTCGGGATCTCCGAATGGGGAAACCCGGCCCATTGTGGCCATCGTGCACTGAATGCATAGGTGTACGAAGCGAACGCGGGGAACTGAAACATCTCAGTACCCGCAGGAAAGGAAAGCAACAGCGACTCCGTGAGTAGCGGCGAGCGAAAGCGGATGCGGCACCGGAAGAGTGAAGCGCTTGAATGGCGCGCCGAAGAAGGTGAAAGCCCTGTAGCCGGAAAGTGTCGTAAGCCCTTGAGTAGGTTCGGGCTCGTGGAACCCGGACTGAACATGGGGGGTCCACCCTCCAAGGCTAAGTACTCCTCGACGACCGATAGTGAATCAGTAAGGTGACTGAACGATGACAAGACCCCCGATGAGGGGTGTGAAAGAGAACCTGAAACCATGTGCTTACAAGCGGTCGGAGCCCTCCGGGGTGACGGCGTGCTTTTTGCATAATGAGCCCGCGAGTTAGTCTCTACGGCGAGCCTAAGGCCTATCGGGCCGGAGGCGGAGCGAAAGCGAGTCTGAATAGGGCGCTGAGTCGTAGGGGCTAGACGCGAAACCCGTGTGATCTACCCATGGCCAGGGTGAAGGAGGGGTAAGACCCTCTGGAGGCCCGAACCCGTTATCGTTGAAAAGATATGGGATGAGCTGTGGGGAGGAGTCAAAGTCTAATCAAACCGGGAGATAGCTCGTTCTCTCCGAAATAACTTTAGGGTTAGCCTCAGGGAGCAACCGTTGGGGGTAGAGCGACTGGATCGGTGGTGGGGCCTACCCGGCTACCCCATCGAACCAAACTCCGAATACCAACGGCCAAGACCTGGGAGATAGACGGCGAGTGACAATATCCGTCGTCAAAAGGAGAATAATCCAGACCACCAGCTAAGGTCCCTAATCTCTGCTTAGTTCATAAGGAAGTCAGATTGCTGTGACAGTCAGGATGTTGGCTTAGAAGCAGCCACCATTTAAAGAGTGCGTAATAGCTCACTGGTCGAGGAGTCTGGCGCCGATAATGATCGGGAATAAGCAGGGAGCCGAAGCTGTGGACTCCGTAAGGAGTGGTAGGAGAGCGTTGCTGCCGGCTGTGAAGCGGTCCGGGAACGGGGCGTGGAGCGGCAGCAAGTGCATATGCGGGCTTGAGTAACGATCAAGAGGGTGAGAATCCCTCTCGCCGAATATCCAAGGTTTCCTGGGGAAGGTAAATCCTCCCAGGGTTAGGCGGGACCTAAGGCGAGGCTGAAGAGCGTAGTCGATGGACAGACGGTGAATATTCCGTCCCCCTCGCAGAGATCAAACCATGGTGCGGATTCCTTCGTCCGGCGGGGCGACCAGTTGTGCCCAGGCCCTTGTGGCCGATGCCGGAGTGCGGAGTTCCTAGAAAAGCCATGGGGGCAAAGCGAGGCCCGTACCAAAACTGACACAGGTGGATGTGGTGAATAACCTCAGGCGCTCGAGAGAACGGTCGTGAAGGAACTAGGCAAATTAACCCCGTACGTTCGCAATAAGGGGGCCCTTCGGGGCGCAGAGAAAAGGCTCTGGGAACTGTTTATCAAAAACACAGCTCTGTGCTAACTCGCAAGAGGATGTATACAGAGTGACGCTTGCCCAATGCCGGAATGTCACGGAACCGGGTCAGCTTCGGCGAAGCTCGGAACCCAAGCACCGGTCAATGGCGGCCGTAACTATGACGGTCCTAAGGTAGCGAAGTTCCTTGTCGGGTAAGTTCCGACGCGCATGAATAGCGTAATCACTGGAGCACTGTCTCCACGACCGACTCGGTGAAATAGTAGTGGCGGTGAAGATGCCGCCTACCCGCAGCAAGACGGAAAGACCCCGTGAACCTTCACTATAGGCTTTCATTGGTCACGAGCATGTTCTGCGTAGCATAGGTGGGAGGCTTTGAAACCGGGGTCCAGGCCCTGGTGGAGCCAAAGGTGAAATACCACCCTGAATACGTTTGTGTCCTAACCTCGACTCCCGTGAATCCGGGCGAGGGACAGTGGGTGCTGGTTAGTTTGACTGGGGCGGTCTCCTCCAAAAAGGTAACGGAGGAGTGCAAAGGTCGGCTCAGCGCGGATGGAAACCGCGTGTCAGAGTGCAAGAGCATAAGCCGGCTTTACTGCGAGTCTGACAGGACGAGCAGTCACGAAAGTGGGCTCTAGTGATCCTGCGATCCCGTGTGGAAGGGTCGTAGCTCATCGGATAAAAGGTACTCCGGGGATAACAGGCTTATCGCACCCGAGCGTCCATAGCGGCGGTGCGGTTTGGCACCTCGATGTCGGCTCATCGCATCCTGGGGCTGAAGGCGGTCCCAAGGGTTGGGCTGTTCGCCCATTAAAGCGGTACGCGAGCTGGGTTCAGACCGGCG
>JADZER010000030.1 GCA_020850415.1 Phycisphaerales bacterium | reverse complement strand
GCGGTCGGCGATGTCGAAGACGCTGAGGGTGGGGTCGAGGAAGTGCTGGAGGAGGAGCTCGTTCATGGGCGCATTCTGGGGCGCGGCGGGGTGGTGGCAAGGGGGAATGCGCGGAGGTCCACGATACGGCGCACAAGCGTGGACATTGGGGGTGAGATTGCGCACAGATGTGGATGTAAGGGGGTGCTTACATGGGGGGGATTGCGCGATTGCGGGGCCATCGCTGCGCTGCGCTCTGACCCCGGCACCCGTGGGTGTGCGGAGACTGGCTGTTGGAGAGGTTGTGCGGTCGCACAGAAGCCGCACGATCTGAGGGGTTGAGGGTTGGAGAAGGAGGAGAGAAGAAGCCCTCTCCCCGGCCCTCTCCCGCCGGGTGCGGGAGAGGGGGTAGGGCGCGGGTGTGATGGCGCGGGTTGCGCGAGCGCGGGGCCATCGCTTCGCTGCGCTGCGCTCTGACCCCGGCACCCCTTAGTGCTCCGATCCCGGCACCCGTGGGTGTGCGGTGGTGGGTTGCTGCGTGGTCGGAGGGGTTGAGCGTGAGAGAAGGAGTAGAAGAGAAGCCCTCTCCCCGGCCCTCTCCCGCCGGGGGCGGGAGAGGGGGTAGGGCGCGGGTGTGATGGCGCGGGTTGCGCGATCTCGGGGCCATCGCTTCGCTGCGCTCTGACCCCGGCACCCGGGGGTGTGCTGATCAGCGGGTGGCTTGCGAGATGAGGAGGAGGGTGGCGGCGGAGCACGCGAGTGTTGCCGCGGCGGTGAGGGCGGGGCGCGTGGTGAGCTGTGCGTCGTGATCGCCTCTGCGTGCGACGCGGCTTGAGCAGAGGAGCAGGGCGGTTGCCGCGGCGGCGGCGTAGAGCTGGGCGAAGAGGCTCGCGGCGATGGATCTCCCGAGTTCGGCGGGGTCGGCGAGTTGCTGGAGCAGTGCGATGGCGCGGGCTGTGGCGGCGATGACGCTGAGGAGCATCGCGAGGATGGCGGCCTCGCGCCACCAGCGGACGGCGTGTCTGCGGTGGTATCGGTCCGGGTGCGCGGGGCCCAGGCAGCGGACCGCGTTAGCGAGCCCGGGGGCGCCGTGCGTGCACAGCATGACGCCTGGGAGCGCGCAGGTGATCAGCAGGAGGCTCCCGAGGTCGAGCCACGCGCCGGTGCCAGGGAGTGCGAGCCACGCGGCGAGGCCGGCGAGTGTGAGCGGCGCCCCGGCGATCGGGCCGAGCCGGCCACGGCGCGGCGCGTCCGGGACGCTCGGCACCACCTCGAACGCGCGGCCGCACTCGGGGCAACGGCTCTCGACGGAGCTGGTCAGGTCGTAGCGGCAGTGGGGGCAGACGAATACTGGTCCGGTCATGGCCTTGCTATCGGCCGATCGGGGGTGTCGGGCCAGCGGGAGGCGGGCTGGCTCAGCCGAGCTTCATGGCCTTGGCCATGGCCTTGCCCATGTCGGCGGGGCTCTCGGCGACGGTGACGCCGGCGGCCTGGAGGGCCTTGATCTTGCTGTCGGCGGTGCCCTCGCCGCCGGAGATGATGGCGCCGGCGTGGCCCATGCGCTTGCCGGGGGGGGCGGTTCGTCCGGCGATGAAGGCGGCGACGGGCTTGGTGACATGCTGCTTGATGAAGGAGGCGGCCTCTTCCTCGTCGGTGCCGCCGATCTCGCCGATCATGAGGATGCCGTGGGTATCGGGGTCATCCTGGAAGGCCTTGATGCAGTCGATGTGGTTCATGCCGCGGACGGGGTCGCCGCCGATGCCGATGCAGGTGGACTGGCCGAGTCCGAGGTTGGAGGTCTGCCAGACGGCCTCGTAGGTGAGGGTTCCGGATCGGCTGACGATGCCGACGGCCTTGCCGGTCTTGGACTCGGAGACATGGGTGTGGATGTAGCCGGGCATGATGCCGATCTTGCAGCCGGCGTTGGTGTAGGGGCTGTCGGCGGACTTGCCCGAGCCGGTCTTGGGCCCGGGGGAGATGATGCCGGGGCAGTTGGGGCCGATGAGGGTGATGAGCTGGGCGGCGGGGTGGACATCGGCGCCGCGGGCGGCGAGGTTGCGCTCGTCGAGGATGGCGCGGACGCGGACCATGTCCTGGACGGGGACGCCCTCGGTGATGCAGCAGATGAGCCGGATGCCGGCGTCGGCGGCCTCGAGGATGGCGTCGGCGCTGAAGGCGGGTGGGACGAAGATCATGGTGGCGTCGGCGCCGGTGGCGCGGACGGCCTGGTCAACGGTGTCGAAGACGGGGAGGGCGTTGGCGTCCTTGGAGCCGCCCTTGCCGGGGGTGACGCCGCCGACCATCTTGGTGCCGTAGAGGTGACAGCCGCGGGTGTGGACGGCGCCGAAGGCGCCGGTGATTCCCTGGCAGATGACGCGGGTGTCCTTGTTGACGAGCACAGCCATGCCGGCCTCCGTGAGATGAGGATGAATGGGTCTGGAGTGTAGGCGCGACGGGGGTGTGCGCCGGGCGTGGCGGGGTTGTGCGTCGGGCTATGGGCGGCCCCAGGGGGTGGCGCTGGAGGGCTTGCTGGTGGCGGCCCAGTGGCCCCCGGTGGCGCTCTGCTGCTTGGCTTGCTCGACGAGCTGGATCTCGGCCCGGGTTGGGCCGGCGGGCTTGTTGATGAGGAGGGACCTGCCGATGAGGGCGACGGCGACGACGGCCGCGGCGGCGAGGATGGCGAGGATGGTCCGCTGGCGGTCTTCGCCGAGGTCTCTCCAGAGCCCGGAGGCGGCGCGCTGGGCGACCTCGCGCTTCTCACGGGCGTGCTCGCGGGCTCGCTCGGCGCGGTCGGACCAGCCGCTGGTGTCGCAGAGGTCGCGGGTCTTGTCGCGGGCGCGGTCGAGGCCGTCGTCTACGGCTTCTCCGACGGCGCTGAGATGTCGTTCGAAGTAGCCCATGTTCAGCGTGGCAGGTCTCGGCCCTGCACTCCCCATTGGGTGGCCCAGAAGAATAGGGGGTACTCGCCGTCGGTGCGGTTGCCGCCGCCGAGGACGCCGGGGCTGGCGGACTTGTTCAAGACGATTGGCGGCTCGTCGAGGGTTCGTCCGACGCCGACGGGTGCGGTGTCCCAGTTGGGGTCCTCGGTCTTGCTGTAGAGCTCGAGCATGGAGACCTCTTCGACGCTGCCGTCGACGACGGAAACGGCGGTGGTTGCCCGGAGGTTGTTCCACGCCGGCGGCGAACCCTCGCGGATGGCGTCGCTGGGCTCGATGCGGACGCGCTCGCGCTGCTCGAGGTCCATGCGCTCGAAGAGGAGGACCTTGGAGCTTGGGAACGCGACGGAGGCCTGGAGTTGGGTCTTGCCGTAGCGGTTGAGGTCGTTGGGCTGTCGCCCGCATCCGGGGTCGTACCGCTCGGGGGAGATCCAGAATGTGGGGGAGTAGAGGAACGAGCTGGGCCAGAGGCTGGGCTCCCCGGCGCCGGCGGCGGAGTCGCGGTAGTTCTGGCTGAGGGCGCGGATGTGGGCGTCGGCGGGGGAGACCTGCTCCTCGGCGAACGGGGGGGCGTCTTCGAGGGCCTTGAGGTAGCTGTACCAGTAGTAGGAGAAGTACTCGGTGGCGTAGTCGTCGTCGGAGGGGACGCCGAAGTCCCAGGTGCGGCATACCCCCTGCGCGTTGCCGTCGTCGTCGAGGGGGACGGGGATGTAGGCGTCGGTGCAGTCGGGTCGGCAGCAGGGCGACTCGCCGGTGCAGCCGGTGTGGAAGGGGTTCAGGAAGGCGTCGTGATTGTCGCCGGTGTACATGGTCATCATCTGGGTGAGGGAGCGGAGGTTGGCGTTGCCGACGACCGACTGGGCGTGGCGGCGGGCCATGCCGATGGCGGGGAGGAGGATGCCCATGAGGAGCGAGATGATGGCGATGACCATCAGCAGTTCGATCAGCGTGAACGCCCGGCGCATGGTGTGTTGCCTTTCTGGTTGTCCCTGGACTGCCGATGCCCTTCCCGCGAGGTGTTGCGTCGCCGCCCCGCGCGGGCGGCCGTGGCAGTGGTCAGCTTCCCATACCGCCGGGGGGCGCGTGGGTTGCGGCGTCACCGGGGGCTTTCGACGATCTTATAGTGAGCGTCGGCATACCTCCAAGCAAAGGCCTAACACATGCGAGCGTTGATCACCGGCCAGGTCGGCATGGACAAGAAGCCCTACCTCCAGCGTGCCCGCGAGTTCGCGGGTCAGCAGGGGGAGTCATTGGAGTTGTACCACATCGGGGACATCATGTACGGTGAGGCGCCGGATGTGCGGGGGGGGAAGATCCTGGACCTGCCGATCAGCCGGCTGAACAGCCTGCGTCGGGCGGCGTTCAAGGATGTGATCGCGGAGTCGGCGGGGCAGCCGAACATCATCGTGAACACGCACGCGACCTTTCGGTGGCGTCACGGGCTGTTCAGCGCGTTCGACTTCGACCAGATCGCGAAGCTGGGGATCGACACATTCATCTGTCTGGTGGACAACATCGAGGTGGTGCACCACCGGCTGCACGCGGACCACGATGTGGACGCGACGCTGAAGGACTGCATGGTGTGGCGTGAGGAGGAGATCCTGGCGACGGAGCTGATGGCCAAGGCGGTGAAGGGCAGCCAGTTCTCGATCCTGAGCCGCGGGCGCCATGAGGACACGGTGCGGACGCTGTTCCGGCTGGTGTGCCGCCCGGACATGAAGACGGTGTACCCGAGCTTCCCGATGAGCCATGTGATGAACATGCCGGAGGTGCTGGCGGAGATCGACCAGTTCCGGGCGAGCCTGGCGGAGCACTTCATCACCTTTGACCCGGGGGATGTGGACGAGAAGCTGCTGCTGGACCGTGCGTTGGCGGCGGCGAAGGAGGGGCACATCGACGGTTGGCTGGATGTGACGGCGCACAGCTTCGGGGGGTCGAGGGGGGCGGCGCAGCCGATCCGGGTGCGGGTCCGGGAGGTTCTGGATATCGCGGGGGATATCGACGGGCAGATCTACATGCGGGACTTCAAGCTGATCGATCAGTCGGACATGATCGTGAGCTATGTGCCGGAGCTGCCGGGCGGTGTGCCGGGGCTGTCGAGCGGTGTGGAGCGTGAGCTGCAGCACGCGTTCGAGCACACGAAGGAGGTCTACATCGTGTGGAAGCCGGCGAAGTCGCCGAGCCCGTTCATCACGGAGACGGCGACGAAGGTGTTCGCGTCGGTGGACGAGGCGCTGGGGTACTTCGAGGCGGAGGGGATGTTCGGGCAGACGAACCTGTTCGGGCACTGAGCGCGCGTGCCGGGCGGGGGTTCTCGGTCGGGCCCGGGGCGGGGCGCGGACCTCGGGGTGCGATGCGCAGTTTCTTCGCAAACCGCTGGCATGCCCGCGAACCCGTGGCATGTTTCCGGAGCCGCAGGGATGCGGAAGCGAGGCAGCGTTGCCGCCGACCCCTGCGGACCCCGAACGCGTTGCCCACTCACGCCGGGCGGTCGGTGCCTTCCGAGGCCTGCCCGCCCGGTTCTTTTCTGGTCTGTGGGGTCTTCGGTTCCCTGTTTGGCCCAGGCGACCCCCGGATGTGGGGGTCGGGTACCCTTGGGTGGGCCCGCAAGCCGGGGGGTGGTGCTCCCAATGAGTGTCCGGAGAGGGTTTCCGGAACTTCACGGGGAGGCCTTGCCGTGTTCGCCAGCACCATGGACGAGTTCTCGACCAACGCCCAGAACCGCCTCGTCGACCACGACGCGAGCCCGTCGGAGCGGCAGTTCGCCATGTGGATGCACCTGGCGCTGCTGGGGAACCTGGTGGCGCCGATCGTGATCCTGATCGCCCCGCTGGCGATGTGGATGACGCGCAAGGAGGACTCGCCGTTCCTCGACGACCACGGGCGCGAGGCGGTGAATTTCCAGATCTCGCTGCTGATCTACATGCTGGCCCTCGTGCCGCTGATCGCGATCCTGACCTGCGGCGTGGGGGCGCTGCTGATCCCCGGTGTGTATGTGCTGGGGCTGATCGGGATGATCATGGCGGCCAAGGCCGCGAGCCGGGGCGAGTTCTACCGGTACCCGATGAGCATCCGGTTCCTCTGATCCGCTCGGCTCAGACCGCGGCCTTGCTCGCGGACCGGCGCCACCAGCCGCCCAGCGGTTGTGCGTTCGAGCGGTGGATCCGGAGCAGCACGATCGCGCCGATCATGACCATGAGCGCGCTGAGCCACTGGCCTCGGCTGAGGCCGAGGATGTGCTGGAGGTGGAACTGGGCGTCGGGGAGCCGGACGAACTCGGTGGCGATGCGCAGCAGTCCGTAGGAGATGAGGAACCACGCCCCGACGACGCCCGGCTTGCGGGGCCTGGCCCAGACGGCCCAGAGCACGACGCCGACAGCAAGCCCCTCGGCGGCGGCCTGGACGAGCTGGGAGGGGACGCGGGCCGAGAGGAGGGGGGCGAGCTCGGCGGCGAGGCGTTTGCCTTCTTGCCCGCCGGCCTGGATGGTCTCGACGAGGCGTTCGTAGCCGCGGACCCAGGTCTCGTTGGCGTCGGCGTTGGTCCAGCGTGCGATGAGCTGGTCGAGGGCCTGGTCCTGGGCTTCGGAGCGGAAGCAGGGGTGGTCGCTGAGGACTTCCTGGGGGAAGCGGACGCTCCACCAGGGCGCGGGCTCGCCGGGCTTGGCGACGACGCGTCCGAGCAGCTCGCCGTTGATGAAGTTCGCGAGGCGTCCGAACGCCAGGCCGATGGGGGCGATGAAGGCGAGCACATCCATGACATGGAGGGGCGGGCAGCGTCCCTCGACCGTGCCGTCGGGGAGCGTCCAGCCGCGGCTGACGCGCCAGGCGGCGAGGATGACGCCGATCATCCCGCCGTGGCTGGCCATGCCGCCGTGGTTGATGGCGAGGACGCCCCACCAGGGCGGGGCGGCGGTGAAGGTCCAGAGCAGCGGGGGCTCGTAGAAGAGGACATAGCCGAGCCGCCCGCCGGCGACGACGCCGACGATGACCGCGAGGATGACATCGCCGCAGCGGTGGGGGGGGACGCTGATGAGGCCCCGGCGGGAGAGGAACCTGAGCTGGAGGTACCCCATGAGGAAGGCGGCGGCGTAGGCGAGGCCGTACCAGCGGATGCCGAGGGAGTCGGTGAAGCGCAGGACGAAGGGGTAGAGGTCGTGGACCCAGGCGTCGGCGAGGGTGAGGGTTGGGGTTGCCGGGAGCATCGGGGGCGATTGTACGGGCACACGCGGGGCGGGCCCGTCCGGCGCGGGGCTGACGGTCTGCGCGAGGGACGGGCGGCGGACCGGGCCGGGACAGACCCGGCGCCCCGCCCGCATAGACTTGGGCCATGCCGAGCGAAAGGAAGAAACGAGCCCGTCCCGGGAGCTCCGGCGCGGGGGAGGGGGGGCCGGCCGGCGGGGTCAGGCTCCAGCGGTTCCTCGCGGACGCGGGGGTGGCCTCGCGTCGTCACAGCGAGCTGCTGGTGGAGGAGGGGCGCGTCAAGGTCAACGGCAAGACCGTGTTCGAGCTGCCGGTCTTCATCACGCCCGGGGTGGACCGGGTGCAGGTCGATGGCACGGTGATCGAGGGGCCCGAGCGGCACATCTATGTGATGCTCAACAAGCCGGGCAAGACGCTGACGACCGTGGAGGACGAGCCCGGGTCGGCGAGGCGCACGGTGCTGGATCTGGTCGAGCACCCGTCCGGGGCGCGGCTGTACCCCGTGGGGCGGCTGGACTACGAGACGCGCGGGCTCGTGCTGCTGACCAACGACGGCGACCTGGCCAACAAGCTGACGCACCCGAGGTTCGGCGTCGAGAAGTCCTACCAGGCGTTGGTCAAGGGGTACCTCGAGGAGGAGGCCCTTGAGAAGCTGGAGAAGGGGATCTACCTGGCCGAGCGGCGCGAGGGTCGGGCGGTCGGCGCGGTGTGGACGGGCCATGTGAAGCTGGCGATCCTCAGGCGCGACGGGGAGGGGACGATCCTGGAGATCACGCTCAAGGAGGGCCGGAACCGGCAGGTGCGGCCGATGCTCGCGGGGGCGGGGTGCCGGGTGAAGAAGCTCGAGCGGGTGGCCATGGGGCCGCTGAAGCTCAAGGGGCTGGCGCTGGGGGAATGGCGAGAGCTGAGCCTGGTGGAGGTGCAGCAGCTCCGGCGGGCGGTCGATAGGGGGAGCAAGGCGGCCGCTCGGGCGGCCAAGAACCCCGAGGCGGCGCCGGAGGACCGGCCCGCACCGAAGCGGGGGGCGAACGCCAAGCCCGCGCCGAAGCCGGCGCCGGCACGGAAGCCCGGGCCGAAACAGGCGCCGGCGCGGAAGCCCGCGCCCCGGGGCTCGGGCAGGCCGACGCGGGGGCCGGGGAGGCGGACGGAGGGCGGGCGGTGAGCGAGACGGGCGGGACAAGCCGGTTTGCGATCCAGCCGAGCCTGCTTGCGCAGCTGCGTCGGGCGTTGCGGGTGGTGGCGGGGAGCAACATCTCGCGGATGGCCGCGGCGTTGTCGTACCGGACGGTGTTCGGGCTGATCCCGATGATCGCGATCGGCGTGGCGGTGCTGGGCGGGTTCGCGTCCGACGAGCAGGTGACCGACGCGGTGGAGCGCGTGCTCGACCTGACGGGGCTCAACGAGATCGTCGTGAAGTCCGAGTCCGATGGGACGCCCACGGTTCCGGGCGAGCTGGGCGCGGCGGGCGTGACCCAGCCGCCGACGGCGCTGGACGACTGGCTCAAGTCGCTCGTGGCGAAGGTCCGCGGCGTGTCGTTCGTGGCCATCAGCGTGGGGGGCCTGTTCATCCTGGCGTACGCGGCGATCTCGTTCATGGTGGAGATCGAGCGGTCGGCCAACCACATCTACCGTGCGCCGACTGGGCGGAGCTGGGTGCGGCGTGTGACGCAGTACTGGACGACGCTGACGCTGGGGTCGATCTTCCTGGTGGGCACCTTCTATGTGGGCGACCAGGCGCAGGATGTGCTGGCGAGGTGGGCGAGTATCGGGCAGAAGCAGCAACAGCCGGGGGGTGCGTCGGCCGAGACGCCGCCCGCGTCCGACGAGGGCGGGGAGGCCCCGCGGACGCCGCCGGCGGGGGACGGGGGTGCCGCGGCCGGTGACAGCACGCCGGGCGGCACGGGCGATCCGAAGGATAAGAAGGACGAGAAGACGACCCCCGGCGCCATCGCCGCGGGCAAGCTGGTGAGCGTGTTCATCGATTTCTTCCTGCTGTTTTTCGTGTACACGACGGTGCCCAACGCGCGGGTGAACATGCGGTGTGCCGCGATCGGGGCGATCCTCGCGGCGGTCTTCTGGGAGGCGGGCAAGTCGGGGTTCCAGATCTTCGCGGCGAACTCGAGCACGGAGACGCTCTACGGCGCGATCGCGCTGGTGCCGCTGTTCCTGCTGTGGGTGTACATCACCTGGATCATCGTGCTCAGCGGGCTGCAGATCAGCTATGTGCTGCAGCACTTCCAGACCTTCGCGGTGGCGGACGACGAGCACCGGGGGCCGGTGCTTGTCGACCCGCTCACGCTGGTGCGGGTGGCGGTGGAGGTGGCCCGCAGGTTCGCGGTAGGGGAGAAGGCGGGCGTCGCGGATATCGCCAAGGCGGTGGGGCTGGACGAGAAGACCTCGCTGACGATGCTGGAGCGGCTGACGGATGCGACGGTGCTCAACCGGGTGCCGGTGGGGCAGGAGCGGGAGGTCTTCGCCCTGGCCCGCCCGGCCGAGGAGGTCTCGGCGATCGAGCTGATCGACCTGGCCGGGCGGATGGCCGAGAGCGGGCGGGTCGAGGGCGAGGGCGGGCGTCTGGCCGCGCTGCGACGGGCCCAGCGTGAGGCGGCGGCGGGGATGAGCCTGGCGGACCTGATGGGGGAGAGACCGGCTGCGCCGGCCGCGGCGAGCGCACCGGCCGAGACCGGCACGCCGAGCGCGACCGCCGGGCTGGGCTGACCTCGGGGCGAGCTGGGGGGGGCGCGCCGGCCGGGCGGGTGCTCTTCGCCGAACCCGAACTTGTTCCAATCAGCGGGGAGGCGGCCGGGGTGGCCCGCGTGCGAATGGGGTGCTAGGCTTCCGCCCTTTTCGACGCTCCGCGGCGAGAGGGCACGGAGGACCGCCGATATCGGGCATTCCCGCCCGACTCGGCCCCGCACAGGCGTGGGGAGAACGGAGCACGCATGGAGGTCGCCCGCGTCAAGGAGTTCAGCGTCTACCTGACGGACCGCCCGGGGGAGCTGGCCGGGGTTCTCGAGGCTCTGGCGGCGGCCGGGGCAGTGGTCACGGCGCTGTCGGTGGTGGAGCAGAACGGCAAGGGGCTCGTCCGGCTGCTGGGAGAGCCGGAGGCGGCGGTGCGGAAAGTGGTGGAGAGCGTCACGGACATCGGGGCGGGGCCGGTGGCCGAGGCGGAGGTGCTGGCGGTCGGGCTGGGGGAGAACCCCGCGTCGTTCCGCGGTGCGGCGGTGAAGCTGGCGGCGGCGGGCGTGAATGTCCGGTATGCCTACCAGTCGCCGTCGCAGAACGGGACGCCGGCGCGGTGCATCCTGCGGGTGGACGACGCGGACAAGGCCGAGGCGATTATCCGGGGTGTGGTGTAGGAAGGGGCCAAATGGCCGTTTGGGCCATTCTGCCCCTACAGTCCCCCGTCGCCGGGCCGGCGGCACTACAGGGAGCACCGCATGGGAATCGAGACCGCCCTGCCGACCGACCTGATGCTGACCACGCAGCTGCAGCGGGTGATCAACTGGGCGCGGCGCAGCTCGGTGTGGCCGATGCCGTTCGCGACCGCCTGCTGCGGGATCGAGCTGATGGCGACGGCGTGCAGCCGGTACGACCTTGCGAGGTTTGGGGCGGAGGTGATGCGGTTCAGCCCGCGTCAGAGCGACCTCTTGATCGTGGCGGGGCGGATCGGGATCAAGATGCTGCCGGTGCTGCAGCGGATGTACGAGCAGATGACCGAGCCTAAGTGGGTGATCTCGATGGGGGCGTGCGCCTCGACGGGCGGGGTGTTCGACACCTACGCGTGCGTGCAGGGGTGCGACCAGTTCATCCCGGTGGATGTGTATGTGCCGGGGTGCCCGCCGCGCCCGGAGATGCTGATCGAGGCGGTGATGACGATCCAGCGGATGATCGACGAGGACCGGATCCCGAAGGGCCCGGGCGGCAAGCGGAGCCCGCTGGGCGTGTCGGTGCAGCCGAACTACCAGCCCCGGGCGCAGCCGGTGGGGCTGACGGTCGGGAGCTGACACCCGCTACCCTGTGCCCATGGACACGGGCATCAAGGGCAGGGTCGCGGTCGTGGCGGCGTCGAGCAAGGGTCTTGGGTACGCGATCGCGCACGGGCTGGGCGCCGAGGGGTGCCGGGTGGTGGTGAGCGCGCGCACGGAGCGGGATGTCCGCGCGGGCGCCGAGCGGATCGCGGCGGAGACGGGGGCGCAGACCGAGCCGGTGGTGGCGGATGTCTCGGCGCCCGGGGACTGCGAGCGCCTCATCGCGCGGGCGGCGGAGCGGTTCGGGGGCGTGGACATCCTCGTCACGAACACCGGCGGCCCTCCGGCGGGCCGGTTCGGGGAGATGGGGGACGATCAGTGGGCGGTCGGGTTTGAGTCGACGCTGATGAATGTGGTGCGGCTGGTCCGGGGCGCCGTGCCGCACATGCAGCGGAACGGGTGGGGCAGGATCGTGAATGTCACGAGCCTCTCGGCGCGCCAGCCGATCGAGGGGCTGCTGCTGTCCAACGCGTTCCGGGCGGCGGTGCACGGGCTGGCCAAGACGCTCAGCCGCGAGCTTGCGCCGGACGGGATTCTCGTGAACAATGTGTGCCCGGGGATGCACGAGACCGACCGGCTGCGTCACCTGGCGGAGATCCGCGGGCGCGAGGCGGGGATCTCGACCGAGGCGGCGCTGGGGAGGCTCGCGGAGGCGATCCCGCTCAAGCGGCTCGGGCGGCCGGAGGAGCTGGCGGCGGCGGCGGTCTTCCTGTGCTCGGAGCGGGCGAGCTTCATCACGGGGCAGAGCATCATCGTCGACGGCGGGGCGAGCGGGTTTCTGAGCTGAGCCCGAGTTGGGAGGGGCTTACCCGCCCAACTTGGCCCGCAGGGCGTCGAGGCGGCGCTTGTGCAGGTCGCGGTCGGGCTCGAGCTCGGTGAGGGCGACGAGTTCGCGTTCTGCGCCGGAGAGGTCGCCCCGGAGCAGGGCGATCCGTGCCGCCTGCTCGCGTGTGGGGGCGTCGAAGGGGGCGATGAGGGTGGCGCGTCGGGCCTTTGCCCAGGCGTCGTCCATGCGTCCGGCGAGGGCGTAGCGCTCGGCGAGGGCGAGGGCGTAGGCGGGGGAACGCATCTCGTGTGCGTCGAGGAACTCGAGGTGCTCGATGGCGCGGTCGGGGGCGTCGTCCATCGCGCCGGCGAGCGCGAGCCTGGCGAGCAGCCGTCGCGGCAGCGGGTCGACGGGGCGGGCGCGGGCGTATCGGTCGAGCAGGCCGGCGATCTCGGGCGTCGGCTCGCCGCCGGTGGCCCGCAGGCTGAGCTGGACGGCGAGCTGGAGCAGGTCGGGGTGGTCGGGGTGCTCGGCGAGGGCGGTCTGGACATCCTCGAGGGTGGCCTCGGTGGGGTCGCCGTTGAGGAGCGAGGGCGCCGTCGGCACGCCCTCGGGCAGGAGCATGCCGACCGCGACGAGCTCGGCGCGGGCCCAGGCTTTGAAGTCGTCGAAGAACTGCTCGGGCTCGGTCTTGAGCACGGCGATCATCGCCTCGCGCTCGCTCCGGCCCTGGGCGTACAGGTCCATGAGTTCGAGCGGGGCCCGCACGCCGTAGCGCTCGGCCATGTACCGGTACATCCAGTGCCCCTGGGCGTAGGCCTGCGTGCGGTCGGTGGGCTTGAGGGGGCGGACGAAGCGGAGGCTGATCGTGTCCATGTCGAACAGCTCGTCGGCCTGGTAGGCGCGGCTGAGGAGCACCCACCAGTCGGTGGGGATGGGGCCGTTCTCGCCCCAGACGGCGGCGGCTTCGGTGAACCAGTGGGGGATTCGGTTGTTCGTGCGGCTGAGCGTGACGGTGTGGATGAACTCGTGCCGGACCGTGCGGGCCCAGTCGTAGGGGCCGGCCTTGTGTCCGGGGCCGGAGCGGGGGGTCTCCATGGCGATCACTGGGCCGGTGGCGGCGGCCATGGTGTGGATCTGCGGCATGCCGGTGATGCGGACGGCGAAGCTCGCGTGGTCGGGCATGACCTCGATCACGGTGCGGGTGGCGGGCTCGTGGTCGAACATCGAGGGGCCGGTGATGTCGGCGTAGAAGGCCTCGAGCACGGCGGGCATCTCGGCGGCGAGCACCGCGTCGATGCCGGGCTTGTAGCGGACGATGAAGTGCTCGCTCTCGATCTCGGCGTAGGCGGCGATCTGTTCGACCAGGGCGAGGCTGTTCCGGGCGCGAACATTGAAGGGGTCGAGGGCGATGGCCTTGGTGAGGGCGTCCCCGGCGCGGACATCGCGCCCGGACTGCATCTCGAGGAGGCCCAGCTCGATCCAGGGCCGGGCGAGGGTTGGCTGGCGTGCGGCGGCGCGTTCGAGGTGGTCGGCGGCGTCGGCGTACTGGCGGGCCTCGGAGAGGGCTGTGCCCACCGTGAGCAGGGCCTCGGGCGAATCGGCGCCGTTGAGGGCGTCGAAGGCGCCGAGCAGCTCGGCCGCACGCTCATTGTCGAAGCGCACGGCGGCGGTCGCCGCCTGCAGGGCCAGGAGTTCGCGGTGACGGGGGTAGCGTTCGAGGGCTGCGTCGAGCAGCTGTGCCGCGAGCCCGGTGTCTCGGCGGCGCAGGGCTGCGCGGGCGCGGAGCGCCGGCGCGTCGGGGCCTTGCTCGGCGAGTTCGTCGAGGCGCAGGGCGATCGCCTCGGCGCGGTCGAAGTCGAAGGAGGCGACGGCCATGTCGCCGAGGAGGCGCCAGGCGCGGGCGCAGCGCGGGTTGAGGGCGAGCACCTCGGCGAGCGCGGCGGAGGCGTCGTCGGGGTTGTCCTTGTCGAGCAGGACCTCGGCCTCGACGAGCCGGGCGTACCAGCTGAGGCGGTCGAGATCGTTCTTGGCCCGGCCGAGGAGGCTCATGAGGGCTTCGAAATCGGCCCCGGCCTGGCCCGCGCGCCCGGGGCCGCGGAGGCGGTTGCGGACCATCAGGGCCCGGACGCCCTCGGCCAGCTCGTCGGCATCGTCGATGCTCCGGGAGGCCATGCGGGCGATGAGGGGCTCGAGGGCCGCGTCGGCGTCGTCGAAGCGCCCGAGCCGTTCGAGGGCCTCGGCGCGGAGGCGTAGGGCGCGGGTGGAGGACTGGCCGGCGAGGAGTTCGAGGGCCTGGTCGAGGTCGCCGCGCTGGGCCGCGCCCTCGGCGCGGTCGAGGATGTCGGCCTCGGGAGAGGCGAGCGAGTCGTGGGCGAAGTCGCCGGTGACGAGGGCGACGCGGGCCCGGGCGCCGGGGTCGTGGAGGTCGCTCTCGGTCCAGGCGCCGAAGCGGAGTCGTGCGTCGCGCTTCTGGTCCTCGGTGAGGAGGTTGCCCTCGAGCATGCGCTCGACGCTGGGGGCGCGGGGTGGGCTCGGCGCGGGCTCGACGGATTGGGCGGCCGCGCCCCTGATCTGGGCGAGCACCGCGCACGCGAACGCGAGACGCAGCCCGACGCCTCGCGTGGGAATCCGCATCGGCTACTCCCGGTAGGGTTCCTGCGTGACATTCCAGCCCGTTCGGTCGGTCGGCGGCTGGGTGGAGATCTCGGCTTCGACGATCCTGGCCTCGGCGTTGAGCTTGATATCGCGGAGCATGACGAACGACTCGTCGTCGGCCATGCTCATGGTCCGCGCGAGTCGGGGCAGGAGCGTGTCCGTCTGGTACCAGACGCGGATGGAGCGGAGGTCCTGCTCGCCCGCGTCGGCGCGGGGGGTGAGGACGAGCTGGTAGCACTTGGCGGCGATGGCGCGGAGGGCCGGCTCGTCGACGCCCTCGAGGCCGTCGACCAGGGCGGCGTCGAACCGCGAGAGGATCTCCGCCCGCTTCTGCTGGATCGGGATCGGGAACGGGCCCTCGCCGAGGGCAAGCGGGTCCCATCGCTGGCCCGGCGGCACGACCTGGCGCCGGACGAACTCCTTGTCGAGCGGGCGCACCTCGGCGAGCCATTCGCCGTCGAAGATGTAGCGTTCGAGGAAGCCGGTCGAGGGGTCCTCGAGCCGTTCGCCGATCTCGTAGCGGTCGAAGGTGATGGCGAAGCGCCGGGTGGGGGCCTGGCCCTCGGCGCCCGGCTCGCTCAGGAACATGAGGGTGCCATCGCGCTGCTGCTGGTCGCCCTGGATGGCGAAGGTCTTGATGTATCGCACGGTGGCGCTGAGGCGGCGGATGTCCTGGCCGGCGGTCTCCAGCGCGGTGAGGAGGGTGTCGGCGTCGGTGATCGCCGGCTGGGGCGCCGGTTGGGACGCGGGCTGGGACGCGGGCTGTCCGACCGGCGCGTCGGGGGTGATGACGGGGGGGACGGCGGGTGGGATGGCGGTGGGAAGTGGGGCGTCGGGCCCCATCACCAGCGCGGCCGCGCCGACTACCAGCCTCGCGATCAGCATGCTCATCGTCACCACGGCGGGCTCCTTGCTTCCCGGACTATCGGCTCGCGGTCCGGGGTACGGCCATTGTTGGACGCCCGGGGGGCGGGGGGGTTCCGGGGCCGCCACGATCCGTGCTTTTACCCCTGCTTCGCTTGGTCGCTCGATCGCTTTATCGCTTCGGTGGTCAGAAAGTCCCGGAGGACCGCCGCGGCGGCGAGGGCGTCGCGCCGGGCCTTCTTCTGTTTGTGGGTCAGGCCGGACTGGCCCATGTCCCAATCGGCCTGGACGCTGCTCAGGCGTTCGTCGTGCAGGTGGATGGTGCGTCGGGTGCGTTCGGCGAGGCGTTCGGCGAAGGCTCGCACGAGCTTGGCCCGGGGGCCCTCGGTGTCGTCCATGTTGAGGGGCAGGCCGAGGACGAGCTGATCGGCGGGGCCGAGGTGCTCGTCGATGGCGCGGGCGATGGCGTCGAGCAGGGCGCGGCCGTCGTGCTGCTCGCGGGGGATCTCCAGGATCTCGACGGGTGTTGCGAGGCGGGTGATGTCGTCCCCGACCGCGAGGCCGGTGCGTTTGTCGCCGAGGTCGATGGAGAGGTAGCGCACGGGGGGAGTGTAAGCGGGCGCCGGGGCCATAGGTCGGATAGGACCCATGCGACCTATGACCCGGGCGTTGGCTACTTCAACTCGTCCCGGGCCCGCTCGTGGGCCTTCTTCACATCCTGCGCCTTGTCGGCGGGCATGATGAGCGTCGCGTCGTCGGTCTGGACGACGATGAGCCCCTCGCACCCGACGAGCGCCACGGTGTGGCCGTGGCCGTCGCGGGGGGCGCCGCCGGTGATGACGAGGTTGTCGCGTGAGTCCACCAGCACGGCCTCGCCGGTGCCGCGGACGCGGTTGCCGGCGTCGTCGGGGCGGATGGTCTGGGCGTACGCCGGCCAGCTCCCGACATCGAGCCAGTGGAGGTCCATGTCCACGGCGCAGATGGTGACGGAGTTGTCGCGCGAGGCGGGTTCCATGATGCCGTAGTCGACGCTGGTCTTGGGGAGTGTGGGGTAGACCTCGGCGAGGGTGCGGGCGCGGTCGGGGGTGTCCCAGGCCTGGGCGATGCGCGTCAGCCCCTTGCAGCTCTCGGGCGCGAACTTGCCCAGCAGCTCCATGAAGGTCCGCGCGTGGAAGATGAACATGCCCGCGTTCCAGCCGTACTGCCCGCTCTGGAAATAGCGCGTGGCGGTCTCGAGGTCGGGCTTCTCTTTGAACTCGCGCACGGTGGACGCGCGTGCGTCGAACCCGTCGATCGGGTCGCCGCGCTGCACATAGCCGTAGCCGGTCGCGGGGGAGGTTGGTTTGATCGCGAAGGTCACCAGCCGGCGCGGGTCGGCCTCGACGAGCCGGAAGCCCAGGTCCATCGCGTCCCGGAAGACATCGTCCGGCTCGATCAGGTGGTCGGCCGTCAGGACCGCGAACACCGCGTCGGCGTCGTGCAGGCCGAACACCGCCGCCCCGAAGCCCACGGCGTTGATCGTGTCCCGCCCCTCGGGCTCGCCGAGCAGGCGGTCGCCGGCGAAGTCGGGCAGGGCCCGCTCGATCTCGGTCCTGTACCGCTCGCCGGTGCAGATCACGCGCCGTGCGGGCGGCACGAGCCCCTCCAGGCGCCCGGCCGCGAGCTGCAGCAGGGAGCATGGGGCCTTGGAGCCCTCGCGGAAGATGAAGGGGATGAGCTGCTTGGGCATCGCCCTGCGGCTCATGGGCCACAGGCGGGTTCCCGCTCCCCCGGCCATGATCATCGCGTATCGCATAGTCACCTGTGTCGGTCAGAACACGCCGCTGGTCCACCTCCGTACGAGCGCCGAGCGCGAGCTCGGGGTATTCGGGTCCGGAGGTCCCCGAGCTTGCGCTCTGGGCTCGTCGAGGGGTCAAACTTGGCCGAATACCTTGGCCACGATCTCTTCGCTCGAGAGTTCCGCCTGTTCGACTCCGCGGAGGGCCCGCTCGATCGCCCGCTCGGCCTCGGCCTGGGTCTGGCCCAGGCTCTGCAGCACGGCGAGGGCGTCCTGGAGGGCCCCGCCCGCCCCGGGGGCCAGGCTGAACCGGGCGGCGGCGGTCGCGCTCTTGGCCTCGAGGATGACCCCGGGGTCGACGAACGCGTCGAGCTTGCCGGAGAGCTCGGCGATGACGGTGTCGGCGAGGCGCTTGCCGATCTCGGGGAGCTGCTGGAGGGCTTTGGCGTCCTTGGCGATGACCATCGCCGCGATCTCACTCGGCGGTAAAGCCATGGCCCGCAGGGTCTTACGGTTGCCGAGCCCCTTCACGGTGGTGAACAGCTCGAAGAACCGGCGGTCTTCGGGTTGGGCGAATCCGATGAGGCGGGGGATGAAGCTCGACCCCTGGCCCTGGGCCTCGAGGTACTCGAGCGTGTGGAGGGTGACCGGGCGGCCGAGGTGTTCCCCCAGGCGTTCGGCCAGGTAGGCGGGCAGGAGGACCTGGCGGGCGATGCCGCCCTCGGGCTGCTCGATGACCGCGGCGTTGCCCTCGACTGCGACGATGTTCCCGGTGATGCGACAGATCATCGGGGGTAGTAAAGCAGGTTCGGGGGTGGCGTGCGCGGGGCGGGGCTCAGCGCTCGGCCTCCTGGTCCAGCGCCCCGATGACCGACTCGGCCACCGCGGTAACCCGCTCGTCACCGACGACCAGGAGGGCGTTCATCCGCTCATCGGCCGCCACCTCGCCGCCGAGCCCTTCGACGGCCTCGGCCACCCGCTGCCGGAGCGTCGAGGCCACGGTGTGCTGAAGGGGGATGACCTGGACGGTCCGTGACCCGTCGTCCACGGCTTGGCCCGCGGCCTCGCCGTCCTGCAGCTGGGCGAGCAGCCAGGCGACCTGCTCGTGCACGCGAGGGGGGGCGTTGACGAAGAGCTTGCCGCCGACGCAGAAGATCGAGCCGACGCTGCCCCCGTTGCTTGACCAGACCTGCTCTTCGACGATCTGCTGGATGAGCTGGGTGAGGACCTCGGACTCCTCGGTGGTCTGCAGGGGTCCGTCGGCGTAGACGAGTTCGCCGACCTCGTAGGTGACGAGTTCCCGCTCGCGGAGGTCGAAGTACTCGCGGCTGGCGACCTCGAACAGGCCGTCGCGCACGCGGTAGGTGAGCGTGGCGCCGCCGTCGAGCTCGAGCGCGTCATTGAGCATCTCGATCGCGCTGTTGAGCGGCTGGCCGCCGAGAGGGAGGTCGGTGACGGTGGTGTCGGGTTCTACCTGGAGGTCGCGCCAGTGGATGTAGGGCCGGAGATTCTGGGAGATGGCCACGACCTGGAGGACTTCGACCAGCCTGGCCTCCCCGTCGATGTCTTCCTGGATGGTCGCGGTCGTGGGCGCGGGTGACGCGGAGAAGAGCTGGCCGACGATGGGGATATCTCGCAGGAGCTGTGGGGCGTCGCCGGGCACCGGCTGGAGCTCGAGCCGGAAGGTGCCCTGGCCGGTCTCATCGACCGAGTCGGGCACGAGGCCGAGGCTGAAGACCCCGTCGGACGCCACGCCGTCGGGCGACACCGCCAGCTCGTAGGTGCCCTGCCCGTCGGGGCCGACATCCTTGGGGACGAGCTGGAGCCGGATCTCCCCGTTCTGGGGAAGCGGGGCCTCGGCCTGCGGCTGGGCCTGCTGCAGGGCGATGGTGCTCAGGCCGAGGGCGGTGGTGGTCGCGGCGACGAGTGCGATCTGCATGGTGAGCCTCCGTCTTGGGGTGCGGCTTGCTTCTCGGTATCGCTGGGCGAGCAGGGCCAGGTCGCCCAGCTCGCTGATGGACTTGTGGATGGCCTCGGGCTCGTCGGTCCCGGCGAGCATGAGGTCGCGGACGCGTTCGCGCAGGTGGGCGTCGAGCTCCTCGCGGAGTTCGGCGGTTTCGGCGCCGGGCAGGCGGGAGAGGCGCGCCAGCCGGTCGAGCCAGGCGCCGATGGCGTCGGGCGTGTCGGGAAGCGGCCGGGGCGGCGCGGCCGGGGCGCTGGGTTGGGTGGGTGCTCCGGTCATCCGGCGTTCTCGGGCTCCTCGGGGGGGAGGAAGGCCTCGACCAGGCGGAGGTGGGCCCGCTGGGCGGTGGCGTGCTGCGCCAGCCTGCGCCGGCCTTTGGCGCTCAGGCGGTACCACTTGCGCCGACGCCCCTCGGAGCCTTCCTCGGCCCGGTCCGAGCGGACGGTCTCCCAGGTTGCGGTGACCAGGCCGGACTTCTCGAGCTTCTTGAGGAGTGGGTAGAGGACGCCGGGGGTGAGGCGGAGCTGGTCGTCGGAGCGGGCGGCGGCGCGTTTGGCGATGGCGTAGCCGTAGAGGGCCTCGTCGGCGAGGACCGAGAGGACGACGAGCTCGGAGAGGGTTGTGTCGGGTCGTTTGGGCATGGGGGCTCCCGGATCTCTGTCGCCAATATATCGGTATACGATACATCTGTCAACGGGGTTGCTGGGGGATCGCGGGGTTTTGTAAGAGGCGGGGTGGGAGGGCCCGTGGGGCTTGGTTCGGACAGCGCGAATTGGCGGGGATCGCTCAACCCGGGCGTTGATCGGGCCGTATACTCCCGCACCATGGACCGCCGCACGACCACCACCGAGACCACCACTGAGACCCCGCCACCGGCCGGGAGGTGATGTCCGTGCGAAAGCCCGACTGACCTGACCCGGCCCCGAGGCCGGGTTTTTGTTTGCCCGCTGTTCCCGATTCCGACGAGTACCCTTCACCCCGGCCCCAGGCCAGCCCCCGAGTTTGGAGAGACCCCGATGAGCCCCGCAGCCGCTTCGAGCACGATCCGCGTCACGCTCCCCGATGGCTCCGTCAAGGAGTTCGGCGGGCCGGTGACCGCCTACCAGGTGGCCGAGTCGATCGGGTCTCGGCTGGCGAGGGCGGCGGTGGGGGCCAAGATCGACGGCCAGCTCGCCGACCTCTCTTCGCCGATCGAGCGGGATTGCTCGCTCTCCATCGTGACACCGGAACGGAAGGCGCACGGCTCGGAGAGCCGTGCCACCATGGAGCCGGACCCCGACGCGCTCTATCTGTTGCGGCATTCGGCGGCCCATGTGATGGCGGAGGCCATCCAGCGGGTCGTGCCCGGGGCCCAGCTTGTGTATGGCCCGCCGCTGGAGACGGGGTTTTACTACGACATCCGGTTCCCGGATGACCGGCCGCTGAAGGAAGGGGACTTTGAGGCGATCGAGGCGGAGGTGGGGAAGATCGTGAAGGAGGACCGGCGGTTTACGCGGTATGAGTTGGGCGTCGAGGAGGGGATGAAGAAGCTGCGGGCGGAGGGGAGCAAGTACAAGGTTGACAACGCGGAGAGGGCGATCGCGGCTTCGGGCGGCTCGGAGACGCACGGCTCGGAGAGCCGTGCCACCGTGAAGCTGTCGTGGTACGCGACGGGCGAGCCGGGCACGCACTGGGAGGACCTGTGCCGCGGGCCTCATGTGCCGAGCACGGGGCGGATCGGGGCGGTGAAGGTGATGAGCCTGGCCAGCAGTTACTGGCACGGCGACGAGACCTCCGACCGGCTGACGCGTGTCTACGGCACGGCGTTTTTCAGCAAGAAGGACCTCGACGAGCACCTCGACCGGCTCGAGCAGGCCAAGGCCCGCGATCACCGCGTGCTGGGCAAGCACCTGCGCTTGTTCCACATCGACGAGATGGTCGGCCAGGGGCTGGTGCTCTGGACGCCCAACGGGTCGGTCGTACGCAAGGAGCTGCAGAACTTCATCAGCGAGGAGCTGAAGAAGCAGGGGTACACGGAGGTCTTCACGCCCAACATCGGGCGGCTGGAGCTGTTCCGCACCAGCGGGCACTTCCCCTACTACGCCGACAGCCAGTACCCGCCGGTGATCGAGCGGGAGTCGCTGGCGGCTCTAGCGAGCGAGGGGTGTTCCTGCGCCCAGCTCTCCAACAAGCTCAGCACGGGCGACATCGACGGCTATCTGCTCAAGCCGATGAACTGCCCGTTCCACATCAAGATCTTCGACAGCCAGCCGCACAGCTACCGCGACATGCCCGTGCGCCTCGCCGAGTTCGGGACGGTGTACCGGTGGGAGCAGTCGGGCGAGCTGAACGGGATGACGCGGGTGCGCGGGTTCACGCAGGACGATGCGCACCTGTTCTGCACGCCCGAGCAGGTGCAGGCCGAGCTGCTGGGGTGTCTCTCCCTGGTGAAGATCATCTTCGCGACGCTGGGGATGGAGGACTACCGGGTGCGGGTGGGGCTGCGCGACCCGGACTCGTCGAAGTATGTGGGTGACCCGGCCAACTGGGACAAGGCCGAGGAGGCGTGTCGCCAGGCCGCCAAGACGCTGGGCGTGCCCTTCAAAGAAGAGCCGGGCGAGGCGGCGTTCTACGGGCCGAAGATCGACTTTGTGGTCAAGGATGTGATCGGGCGGGAGTGGCAGCTCGGGACGGTGCAGGTGGACTACAACCTGCCGGAGCGGTTCGACCTGAGCTATATCGGGCCGGACAACAAGCCGCACAGGCCGGTGATGATCCACCGGGCGCCGTTCGGCAGTATGGAGCGATTCTGCGGCGTGCTGATCGAGCACTTCGCGGGGGCGTTCCCGACCTGGCTGGCGCCGGAGCAGGTGCGGGTGCTGCCGATCAGCGAGAAGACCAACGAGTACGCCGCGAGGGTGGTCGCCGAGCTGAAGGCGGCGGGCGTCCGCGCGACGCTCGACGACGGCAACGAGCGGGTGCAGGCGAAGATCAAGCACGCGGCGGACATGAAGATCCCGTACATGGCGGTGGTGGGCCCGCGCGACGCGGAGAACGGCGCGGTCAGCGTGCGGGCCAGGGGCGTGCAGCACGACCTGGGGGCGATGGCGCTGGGCGGGTTTGTGGCGGGTGTGCGGCAGGAGGCCGCGGCGCGCCTGGCGTGGGGCGAGCCGGGCACGGTAACGGCGGCGATGCAGGTGGGGTGATCGTGGTGTTGGTGGCGGTCAGGGGAACAACTGCGGGATGTAGAACACCGCGATGAGGAGCAGCGCGACCTTGGCGAGCCATGTGAGGAAGATGACAAGGAAGGCGTCCTGCCAGTCGGTGTCGAAGGCGTCGGAGAACAGGCCGATATAGGCGAGCAGCTTGATGACGAAGGGGATGATGAAGATGGGGATGAACCCGACGAAGACGCCGATGAGGTCGACCACCACATAGATGGATGCGAGTCTGACGAGATTGAGGAGCGGGGTGCCGATGTCGCCGAGGAAGCTGAAGCAGAGCCAGAGGACGGCGTACCCGACGAGGATCTGGGCCGCGAGCAGGATGGCGTAACCGATCAGCGCTTCGGGCTGGCCGAGGATGGTGTGGAAGAGCGCCAGGCCGCCGGCCCCGACGGCGAAGTAGATGCCGGGCTTGCGCCATTCCTCCTTGAGGACATCTCGGGCGATGCGTTCGCGTTCCTCTTCCTTGGTGAGTTTGATCCGGGTGCCGCACTCGGGGCAGACGCCGCTGCGGAGGCCTCGCAGGTCGTACCCGCACTCGCGGCACTGGTACTTTCGGCCGCGCTTGGTCTTGGTCTTCTCGATCTGCGTCGAGCTCTGGATCCCCTTCTCGACATGGTAGCCGCAGGCGACGCAGACCTTGGCCCCCGGGGGCATGGAGTGCATGCACGCGGGGCAGGGGGTCGATCGCTCGACATGGTCGAGCAACTCGATGGGCAGGGGCGAGGAGCCGGGGTCGGCGTCGTCCAGGGCGTAGGGGTGCTCGTCGGGCTGGGTGTCGGCCTGGGCGACGGGCTGGCTCGCGGGTGCTGGCGCGGGCGCGGCCCGGCCCGCGTGGGCCATCGCGCACGCTTTGCAGAAGTACCGTCCGTGCTGGTCCTTCACGCGGGGCCGGTCGCTGCAGTCCTGATGGCAGATGCCGCAGATCTTGTCCATATGTCCCTTCCCCTTGCACCGAATCGCACGAGTGTCGAAACCAGCACCGTCAGCATAATGTTGGGGTTCGCTCGGTGCAAGTTGTGTGTGCGTGGGCGCCCGCCCGTCCATCCGGGCCCCGGGGACGGCGCGGGGCGGAGCGGCAGTGTCAGCCCGGGCCGTCGGCCAGGTCCAGCAGCCGGCGGAGCGTGTCGAAGGCCTGCATGGGCGTCATCCCTTCGAGCTTGGTCTCGCGGAGCTCGGCCACTACCGGGTGCTGGAGGTACTCGGTGAACAGCGACATCTGCCCGCCGGGGCGGTCGGCCTTGCGGGGCGGGGGCGCGGCCTTGGCCTGCCCGCCCTCGCGCTGCACGCTCAGCGAACCGAGCACCTCGCGCGCCCGGGCGATCACCTCTCGCGGCACGCCCGCCAGCTTGGCGACATGCAGCCCGTACGACTGGTCGGCCCGCCCCGGCGCGATGCGGTGGAGGAACACGATCTCGTGGTGGCCGTCGGGGGTGGTCCACTCGCGGACCTGCACCTGCAGGTTGGCGACGCGCCCCGGGAGCTGCTCCTCGAGCTCGGTAAGCTCGTGGTAGTGGGTGGCGAAGAGGGTGCGGGGGGAGGAAGCGACGGAGGCACGAAGCGACGAAGCGACGGAGGGAGGATCACCCGCTGCGTCCGTCCCCGAGTCCCTTCGTCGCTTCGTCGCTTCGTCGCTTCGTCGCTCGCTCCCAAGCCACTCCGCGATCGCCCACGCGAGGCTGAGGCCGTCGAGGGTGCTCGTTCCCCGTCCGATCTCGTCGAGGATGACGAGCGAGCGCCCGGTGGCGTGGTTGAGGATGTTGGCGGTCTCGGTCATCTCGACCATGAAGGTCGATTGGCCGCGGTGGAGGGCGTCGTCGGCGCCGACGCGGGTGAAGATGCGGTCGGCCAGGCCGATGGTCGCGCGGTCGGCGGGGATGAAGCTGCCGGTGTGGGCCAGCAGGGTGAGGAGCGCGACCTGCCGGATGAAGGTGCTCTTGCCGGCCATGTTGGGGCCGGTGAGCAGGGCGAGCGCCGGCCGGTCGGCGCCGTCGCCTCCCGCCCGCTCGCCGAGCTCGACATCGTTGGGCACGAAGTCCGAGCCGAGCAGCTCGTCGAGCACGGGGTGGCGGCCCTCGTGGATGGTCAGCGTGTGTGCCTCGACGACCTCGGGGCGTCGCCACCCGCGGTGGGCGGCCTTGTCGGCGAAGGCCAGCAGCGCGTCGAGCTGGGCGATCGTCTCGGCGAACGAGGCGGTCGGGGCGAGGTGCTTTGCCGCCTGGTCGCAGAGCTGCTTGAACAGGGCCAGCTCGCGGGCGACCGCTCTGGACTCGGCGGTGGTCACCTTGTCCTCGAACTCCTTGAGCTCGGGGGTGATGTACCGCTCGGCGTTGCGGAGGGTCTGCTTGCGGGTGAGGGCGGCCTTGTCGATCTGCTCGGCGTAATCGCGCACCTGGGTGCTGGTCAGCTCGATGTAGTACCCGAACACCGAGTTGAAGCCGACCTTGCAGCCGGCGAGGCCGATCTCCTCGGCGAGGCGCGTTTGGTAGCGGGCGAGCCAGGCCCCGGCGTCGCGCTGGAGTTCCCGGGCCTCGTCGAGCTCGGGGTCGACCCCGTCGCGGATGAGTCCGCCCTCGCGGAGGTGGGCCGGGGGGTCGTCGACGCAGCGGGCGAGGATCTCGGCGGCGAGGGGCGCGAGGGCGTCGCGGACGCCCGCGAGCCGGCAGGCGAGGTGCACGAACGCGTCGGCGGGCTCGATGGTCGCGTGGATCAGGTCGAGGGTGTCGAGCGACCTGCCGAGCGCGACGAGGTCGCGCGGCGTGGCGCGGGCGAGGGCGATCCGCCCCGCGATCCTCGCGACATCCTGCACGCGGTCGAGGGCCGCGCCGAGCTCCGCGCCCGAGCGACGGTCGCCGACCAGCGCCCCCACGCAGCGCTGGCGTGCGTCGATCTCCGCGATCTCGCCGAGCGGGGCGCAGAGCCAGTCGCGGAGCAGGCGCCGTCCCATCGCCGTGCGGCAGTTGCCCGCGCCCGTGCGAGCGCGGAGGAACACGCCGAGCAGCGAGCCGTCGAGCTCGCTGCCGCCGGTCGGGCGGATGGTCCGCTCGACCTCTAGGGCCCGCAGGCTGATGGAGTCGACGACGCAGCGCCCCGCGTCGCGCTCCCGGCGTGGGGGCCGCAGGTGGGCGAGCGTGGGCGGCCGGCTGGCCGGCCGGGCGTCGCGCCCGGCGTCGCCCATGGGGGTCTGGGTCTCCTTGAGGTATCTGACCACGGCCCCAGCCGCGGGGAGGGCGGGGTCGGTCTCGGCGAGGCCGAAGCCGTCGAGTGTCGCGGCGCCGAACGCCTCGGTGATCGCCTCGATGGCCTCGTCGAGGCGGAACTGCCAGGCCGGGCGGGGGGTGCCGGGAACGCCTAGGGCGTCGAGCGCGAGGCGCACGCGTTCGGGCGGCTTGTCGGCGTGGACCTCGGCGTAGAGCAGCTCGCGGACGCCGCGGCGGGCCAGCTCGTCGCCGACGCGCTCGGGCTCGCAATCGAGGATCGTGAACGCCCCGGTCGAGGCCTCGACCACGGCGAGGCCGGCCCGCAGGCCCGCGCCGGCGTCGACGAACGCGACCGCGCCCAGGCGGTTGGGGGCCGCGTCGTCGAGCAGCCCGTCGTCGACGAGCGTGCCGCTGGTTACGACGCGGGTCACGGCGCGGTCGACGACCCCCTTGGCGTCCTTGGGGTCCTGGATCTGGTCGGCGACGGCGACGCGGAGCCCCGCGGCGAGTGCCTTGCGCAGGTAGTTGTCGAGCTGGTGGTGGGGGGCCCCGGCCATGGGCTGGCCCTCGGAGCGTTGCGTGAGGGTGAGCCCGAGCACCTTCGAGGCGATCACGGCGTCGTCGTAGAACAGCTCGTAGAAGTCGCCCATCCGGAAGAAGAGCAGGCACCCGGGGTGCTGCTCCTTGAACCGGTGGTACTGCGCCATCGCCGGGCTGAGCTTGGCCATGGGGCTAGGGTAGGAGGGGGAGGGGGGAGGATGAAGGCGGAAGGATGAAGGATGAAGGATGAACCGGAAGCGGTGACCGCGGATCCTCCGCCGCCGCCCGGCCTTCCCGGATCGCCCGGGTGCGAGCGCCTTGCTTCATCCTTCTGCCTTCATCCTTCCGCCTTCCGCCTTGCTCCTCCTCAATGCCCTCCCCCCGGCACGAAGGTGAGGACGATGGAGAGCGCGATGAGGATGACGATGACGATCTCGAGCACTTCCATGCGGCGTCCGGTCTCGAACTGGGTGAGCTTCTGGTAGATGCTCTCGGCGGTGTCGAGCTTGCGGAGGATGGCGCCGTCCCAGTCGGCCAGGTGCACCCGTGCCGCCGCGAGCGAGTAGACCCGGGCCAGGTGCTGGTCTCCCACGAGCTTGATGGCGTTGTTGACGCTCTCGAAGAGCATGGCGGCGTCGATCTGTGCGGCGGCGATGCCGCGGAGCCCGGAGCTGCCGCGCCCGCGGGGCCAGAGCGACCGCTCCGACTGGCGTTGCATGAACGCGTAGGCCTCGTCGAGCAGGGCATCGAGTCGGTTGTCGAGCAGTCGGAGCTCGACGAGCTCGACATTCACATGCTCAAGCACGGTGAGTACATCGGTGGGCTCGGGGTCGAGGACGACCGCGCCCTCCCAGCTGGCCAGCACCGCGTCGCTGGTGGAGAAGCTGACCCGCTCGGCGAGCGACTCACGCACCTGCTGCTCGGAGAGCGGCCCGGTCTCGGCCCGCAGGATCCTCGCGAGCGCCGGGCCGTTCTGGGCCAGCAGCTCGTCGAGCGAGCCGGCCCCCTCGAACCGCTCAAGGGCGAAGACCGCGTAGTCCTCGACGAGCGGGGCGATCTGGGGCTGGGTGATCGCGCCGCCGAACGCGGCGCTCAGCTCCTCGACCCGCTTGCGCGAGTCCTCGAGCAGCGGCCAGTTCTCGTAGAGCGCGTCGCTGAGCCTGGGCAGCTCGTCGAGCGTGGCCCGGATCGGCACCCGGTACCGGATCGACACGCCGCCGAAGTTGAAGACCGTGCACTCGACCGTGCTGTCGGTCTCGTACCTCCCGAAGGCGACGGGTCCGGGCTTGAGCGTCACCCGCAGGGGCGGTGGCTCGTAGCCGAGCCAGCTGGCGCCGCGCCGGCGCTGCACGGGCAGCTTGAGGCGTTGGCCGGCGTCGCGCAGCCGGGCCCCGGCCTTGTCGAGGTCGACCGAGAGCCCGATGTCGTACGCGAAGCAGGCGTAGCACCACCCGGTGACGCTGGGAGAACGGCTGTCGTTCGGCGTGTTCAATCTCGGTCTCCCCTGGCGGACCGACCTTCGAGGTCCCAAGAACCTCCGGACTATAGTTCCGTTGTATGAACCAGCCCCCGCCGCAGGGCCCCTCGCAGCCATTCCAGATCCACACGCAGCCCGACGACACCACCTGCGGGCCCACCTGCCTCCACGCGGTCTACCAGTACTTCGGCGATCGCGTCACGCTCGACGAGGTGCTCGAGGAGACCCGCATGCTCCGCGAGGGGGGCACGCTCGCGTCGCTGCTGGGCATC
The DNA here is from genome assembly GCA_020850415.1 of Phycisphaerales bacterium. Taxonomy (GTDB): domain Bacteria; phylum Planctomycetota; class Phycisphaerae; order Phycisphaerales; family UBA1924; genus PNC22. The sequence goes on along the minus strand of JADZER010000030.1, from coordinate 197,182 downwards.
CACGCCCTCAACCGGGGCTACCGGGCCACCATCCACCCCTTCAACCTCGACATCTGGGACCCCACCTGGTTCCAGCAGCCCACCGATCTGGCGGAGAAGCTCACCGCCCAGCTCGAGTTCGAGCCCGACGAGACCTTCCAGTTCGTGACCAGGCGCTACATGGACTTCCTCCGCCTCGGCGGGGTCATCGAGTTCCGCGAGCTGACCGCCCGGCTGCTCCGGTCTTACCTCGTCAAGGGGCTCCCGGTGCTCACCACCCTGAGCGCGACATACCTCTACATGGAGCCCCGCGAGATCTGGACCACCGGCGAGGCCGATGATGTCCGCGGCGAGCCGGCCGCCCACTTCGTCATCATCTTCGGCCTCGACAACGACCGGCGCTATGTCTCGATCGCGGACCCCCTCGGGGACGACCAGCCGTTCGGGTCGCACATCTACCATGTCAGGTTCGAGCGGCTGATCGGGGCGATCCTGCTGGGCGTGCTGAGCTACGACTCCGCGCTGCTGGTCATCCAGCCTGGCCCTACGGCCCCCACCCCGGCCGAGGCCAAGGACCAGTCGCGACAGTGGCCTCACGGCCCGCCGTGACGGGGGACGCCGGCGTGCGCATCGTCGTGGGCGTCGTGGACCCGCTCGCCCGGTCCCGGGTAGTATTCCAGCCCCCGCCCGGCCCGGGAATACGCGAGGGTGCGGGCGGGACAATCTCCACCGATCTCTCCCTTGTCCCGGGGCCAGATTCCCAGGGGCTTGACGATGATTGAGCTGCGTGATCTCCACAGATCGTTCGGGCCGGTGGTCGCGGTCGACGGCATCTCGATGTCGGTTGGGCGCGGCGAGGTGCTGGGCTTCCTCGGGCCCAACGGCGCGGGCAAGAGCACCACGATGAAGATGATCACCGGGTTCCTCACGCCCACCTCCGGCACGGCGGTGGTCGACGGGCACGATGTGCGCACGGCCTCCCTGGCGGTGCGCCGGGTGCTCGGCTACCTGCCCGAGGGCGCCCCGGCCTACCCGGACATGACCCCCGCGGGGTTCCTCAGGTGGGCCGCGGAGATCCGCGGGTTCCGCGGCGTCGAGCGGGCCCGGCGCGTCGACGCGGTCGTGGGGCGTGTCCAGCTCGAGAGCGTGCTGCACCAGCCCATCGAGACGCTCTCCAAGGGTTTCAAGCGGCGCGTGGGCCTCGCCCAGGCCCTCCTGCACGACCCGGCGGTCCTCATCCTCGACGAGCCGACCGACGGCCTGGACCCCAACCAGAAGCACGAGGTCCGCAACCTCATCCGCGCCCTGGGCAGCGAGAAGACCGTCATCCTCTCCACCCACATCCTCGAAGAGGTCGAGGCGGTTTGCACCCGCGCCGTCATCATCGCCCGCGGCCGGATCGTCGCCGACAAGACGCCCGCCGAACTGCAGGCGATGTCGAGGGTTCACAACGCCGTGCGCCTGCGCATCCCGCGGGGCTCGGGGGCGGTCCTCGACGAGCTGGGCCGGCTCGCCTCGGTGAGCGCGATCGAGCGGGGGGCCGACGAGGAGGGGCACATCGCCTGCACCATCCTGCCCAGGAACGGCCGGCCGATCGTCGCCGAGGTCAGCCGCGTGCTCCAGCAGAAGGGCGTCGAGGTCGATGGGCTGTCGGTGGAGGCGGGGCGGCTCGACGAGGTCTTCCGCACGGTGACGACCGCCCCGGCCCCCACGACAACCGCGAAGGGAGGGAAGGCCTGATGCCCGCCACGCTCTCGATCTTCAAGCGCGAGCTGACCGGCTACTTCGCCACGCCGGTCGCGTATGTGTTCATCGTCATCTTCCTAGTCCTCACCGGGGTCTTCACCTTCGCCACCGAGCTCGGCGGCTTCTACGAGCGCGGGCAGGCCGACCTCCAGCCCTTCTTCGGCTTCCACCCGTGGCTGTATCTCTTCCTGATCCCGGCCCTCTCGATGCGCCTCTGGGCGGAGGAGCGCCGGGGCGGGACGATCGAGCTGCTGCTCACCCTCCCGGTGCCCACCTGGGCGGCCGTCGGCGGCAAGTTCCTCGCCGCGTGGGCCTTCGCGGGCATCGCCCTGGCCCTCACCTTCCCCGTCTGGATCACCGTCAATATCCTGGGCGATCCCGACAACGGGGCGATCGTCACCGCGTACCTCGGCAGCCTGCTGATGGCCGGCGGGTTTCTCGCGGTGGGCGGCACGATCTCGGCGATGACCAAGAGCCAGGTGATCGCCTTCGTCTGCACGGCCGTGGCCTGCTTCCTCCTGCTGCTCACCGGATTCCCGCTCGTGCAGGACTTCTTCGCGGGCTGGGCCCCCGGCTGGCTCACCGAGACCGTCGCCGGCCTGAGCGTCCTGACCCGCTTCGACTCGATCTCCAAGGGCGTGGTCGCGCTGCGCGACCTGCTCTACTTCGTCTCGCTCATCGCCGTCGCCCTCGCGGCCACCGGCATCGTCATCGACCTCAAGAAGGCCTCCTGAGGAGCACGCCCGATGAACACCCGCCACACCGCGATCCTCAGCCTGCTGCTCCTGGCCGTGCTTTTCTTCGCGGTCAACATCGCCGGCGACCGGGCCCTGCGCCGGGCGCGCGTCGATCTCACGGACCACAAGCTCTTCACGCTCAGCGACGGCACCCGCAACATCCTCCGCGAGGTGCGCGAGCCGATCACGCTCACGCTGTTCTATTCCGCGGACTTCGCCGCCGGCCAGCCGCAGCTCCAGACCTACGCCAAACGCGTGACCGAGCTGCTCGAGGAGTTCGGCCTGCTCTCGGGCGGGAAGGTCCGCGTCGAGACGGTCAACCCCGAGCCCTTCAGCGAGGGCGAGGAGCAGGCCCAGCGCGCCGGCGTCCAGGGCCTGAGCACTCCGACGGGCGAGAAGTTCTACTTCGGCCTGCTGGGCGTTAACTCGACCGACGGGCGTGAGGCCGTCCCCTTCTTTGACCCCCGCGACGAGCGGTTCCTCGAGTACACCCTCGCCCGCCTGGTCTACACCCTCGACCACCCCGAGAAGAAGAAGGTCGCCGTCCTCAGCTCGCTACCCGTCGACGGCAGCGAGCCGATGATGCCCGGCCAGCAGCCGCAGCGCCCTTGGCAGATCCTGACCGAGCTGCGCGCCACCTTCGAGGTCAAGGTTCTCGACCCGGGCGCCGGGGCGATCCCCGACGACGCCGAGGTGCTGCTCATCATCCACCCCAAGGGCCTCGGCGAGCCGACGCTCCGCGCGATCGACTCGTTCGTGATCGGCGGCGGGCGCGCCCTGATCTTCGTCGACCCGGTCTGCGAGGCGGACATCCCGCCCGGGGCCGAGCAGAACCCGCTCGCCGCGATGCAGGCCGACCGATCGAGCAACCTGAATCAACTGCTGGAGGCCTGGGGCGTGACGGTCGATCCCGCCCAGGTCGCGGCCGACAGCGCCATCGCCCTCCAGGGCGAGGGGCGCACCGGGCAGGTGGTCTCCTATGTGCAGTACATGGGCCCCGGCCCCGACGAGCTGAACACCGACGACGCCGTCACCGGCTCGCTCGGGCGCCTGCAGATCGGCGTTGCCGGGGCGATCCAGAAGACGCCGGAGGCCACGACCACCGTCACGCCGCTGATCCGGACCACCGCCGACTCGATGCTCCTCCCCGCCCAGTCGGTCTCCTTCTTCGCCGACCCGGCCCAGCTGCTCGCCGACTTCGTCCCCCGGGGCGAGCCGCTCACGCTCGCGGCACGGATCACCGGCAACGCCCGGTCGGCCTTCTCCGACACCGCGCCCGCCGGCGAGGAGGCCGGCCCGCCCGACGCCCCAAACGCGGGCGCGACCAAGACCGGCGACATCAACATCATCGTGGTGGCCGATGCCGACATGCTCAGCGACCCCATGTGGGTCCGCGAGGTCCGCGTCGGCGGGATGAGCCTGGGCTTCCAGCAGATCTCCGACAACGGCAGCTTCCTGATCAACGCCGTCGACAACATGACCGGCTCGTCGGACCTGATCAGCGTCCGGGCGCGGGGCTCGGCGGCCCGGCCCTTCACGCTGGTCCAGGAGATCCGGGCCGCCGCCGAGAAGAAGTACCTGACCGAGCAGCAGGCTCTCGAGGCCAAGCGCCGCGAGGCCGAGCAGCGCATCGCCGAGCTGCAGCGTGCCCGCCCCGACCAGGGCGGGATGATCCTCACGCCCGAGCAGCAGGCCGAGATCGACAGGTTCCGCGAGGAGTTGCTCACCACCAGCGGCCAGCTGCGCGATGTCAACTACAACCTCCGCAAGGATGTCGAGCGGCTGGGGCTGCGGCTCAAGATCATCAACATCGGCCCGGCGCCGCTCGCGGTGTTCGTCGCCGCGATCGGCCTGGCCGGCGCCCGCGCCGCCCGGCGCCGCGCCCACCGTGCCCAGCTCGGCGCCGCCCGCGCCACCTGAGACCCCGCCGCGAGGTTCCCCCATGAACGCCAAAGCCCTCAAGATCCTCGTCGTCGTCACGCTCGTCTGCGTGTTCGCCGCCCTCGCGGTCCAGAAGCTCGGCAGCCCGGGCGACCGCGCAGAAGCCCTGCCCGAGCGCGTCGTCCCGGCCCTCGCCGACAAGCTCAACGACATCGCCGGCATCGCGATCACGACCGGCGCCGACACCGTCGCCCTCGCCAAGACCGGCGACACATGGACCCTCGCCACCAAGGACGGCTACCCGGCCAAGTTCGAGACCGTCAAGGCCCTGCTCATCGGTCTCGCCGAGCTGCGGCCCCGCGAGCGCAAGACCGCCGACCCGGCGCTCTACGCCCGCCTAGGCCTGGCGGAGCCCGGCCCGGAGAGCGATGCCCTCGGCGTCACCCTCAGCGGCGCCGACGGCTCGACCGTCGCCGACCTTGTGCTCGGCGAGCAGGTGCAGGCCGGCTCGGCCCAGCAGCGGTTCGTCCGGGTATCCGGCGACCCGCAGGCCTGGCTCGCCGAGGGGCGCGTCGATGCTCCGACCGACCCGATGCGCTGGCTCGACACCGCCATCCTGCAGATCCCCCGCGACCGCGTGAACCGCGTGACGATCACGCACCCCGACGGCAGCGTCGTCTCGATCGCCCGCGAGCAGGGCGGCACGGACTACACGCTCGAGTCGGTGCCCCAGGGGCGCACCCCCAAGAGCGCCGGCGAGGTGGGGGCCCCGGCGAGCGCCCTGGTCGGCCTGCGCTTCGACGATGTCCGGAAGGGCGACGCGCCCGCGGACGCGGCCGAGCCCGTCGTGGCCGTCTACGAAACCACCGACGGTCTCCGCGTTACCATCCGCTCATGGCAGGCCGACGGCAAGACCTGGGCCGCGATCTCGGCTGAGGCGACCGCTGCCCAAGCGGCGCCCGCAGATCCGGAGAGCCCATCCCCGGAGCCGCCCGCCGAGACCCCCCAAGACCGCGCCGACGCGTTGAATGCCAGGCTCGCCGGCTGGCTCTTCTCGCTCCCGCAGTACCAGGCCGGGCAGCTCCGCAAGACCCTGGACGACCTGACCCAGGCCCCGCCCGAGGAGCCCGCGCCCGAGAGCGATGCCCCGGCCTCGGTCCCGTTCCTCGACGCCGCGGACGATGCACCCGACGGCGAGTAGTCCGGGCCGCTACGCGCCCGCGAGCGCCGGCGTCGGCGCCGCCCGTTTCTTGCCCGACATCGCCAGGCCCACCGCGAGCCCCGCGCTGACCAGGCACATGCACGCCGCGACCGTGAAAGCGGCGCCGTACGAGCCGGTCATCACCTTGGCCGTGTTCCCCGCGGCGATGCCCACCACGCCCGCGATGCCGTAGCTGGTGAACACCCAGCCGTAGTTGGCGCCCAGGTTCTTCGCGCCGAAGAGGTCGGCGGTCGCCGAGGGGAACAGCGCGAAGTTGCCGCCGAAGTTGAAGCCGACGATCGACGCCGCGACCGCGAGCGTCAGCTCGGTGTGCATGGTCCCGAGCAGGAACATCATGACCGCCTGGAGGAGGAACATCGCGACAAACGCCCTGGTGCGCCCGACCATGTCGCTCACGAAGCCCCACACGATCCGTCCCACGGCGTTGAAGATCGCGAGCCACCCGACGGCGGCGGCCCCCTTGGCCAGGAGCGCCGCCCGGTCCGCGTCCACGAGCGACCGCCCTCCCTCTGACGCGGCCGCGACCAGCTGCTCGCCAGCGAAGACCGCGACGATCCCGATCACCATGAGCCCGGCCATCGCGCCGGAGAAGAACATGAGCCAGAGCACATAGAATGCCGGGCGCTTCAGCGTCGCCCGCCACGCCGACTCGGCGTGTGCCGCGCCCGCGTGGGCCATGGCCGGGGGGTTCCGGAGCAGCAGCGCCCCGATCCCCACGCCGACGAAGCACACCGCCGCGTGCACGAGGAAGAAGTCGGTGATCCCGTGCTGCTCGATATAGCCCAGGGCCCCGATCCCGCGCCCCTTGAAGAGGTACGCCCCGAACCCGAACCCCGCGACCGCCACCCCGGAGACCAGCCCCTTGTTCTTCGGGAACCACTTGACCAGCGCCGCGATCGGGCAGACATAGGCGAACCCGATCCCCGCCCCCGCCAGCAGCCCGATCGTGCCCCACAGGAGCAGCAGCCGGTCGGCGGTGCCGAGCGTGCCGACATACTTGCCGCCGACCAGGATCCCCGCCGCCACGCACACCACCGCGATTACGCCCGCCCCGACCAGCCCGGCCTTCGCGCCGGCCTTGAGCACATCGTGGGCGGTCTTGCGCCACACGGTGATCAGCACCGCCGCCACCGCCGCCGTCAGCACCGCGTGCGCCACCACATAGATGAACCCGTGGCGCATCAGCCCCGCCATCAGGAAGCCGACCCCCAGCAGGCACGCGCCCACGAGCGCAGGGATCCGCGGCCCGGTCACATCCTGCACCCTCCCGGCGAACACCATCACCAGCGCAAAGGACAGGATGCAGATGCTGAACGCGTACTTGAGCCGGCCCTGCTGTTTGGCGATCACCCCCGCGCGCTCCGCGCTGTCGGCCACCACCGTCAGGTCCCCCGTTGCGACCTCACCCGCTGATGCGCCGACCGTCCGGTCCGCCCACTCCGCGGCGGTGATCACCTCGGGGAACACCTCCCCGCTCAGCGGCCGCCAGAAGATGCTGTAGCCGTACACCGTCCCGAGGATCAACTGCACGATCACCGCACCCAGAAGGACAGCGAACCGCGTCGGCGACTGCCGAGCGACTTGAGCATCGACCGCGTTCATCTGTGGGCTCCCTTCGCGAGAACCGCGAGGGCACGCCGGCGCGAGCCCCTCGCGCAACGGACAACTGTATGCAGATTGTCAGGTCCCCGCCACCCCCGGGGACCGGGCGCTCACCCCACCAGCGTCTGCTCCCGGCCGGGCCCGACGCTGATGATCGACACCGGGACCCCGAGGAACCGCTCGATGAACTCGATATAACCCCGGGCGTTGGCTGGTAGGTCCTGCCAGCGCCTCGCCCCGGTGATCTCCTCGGCGAACCCCGGGAGAGTCTCGTACACCGGCGTCGCCTGTCCCAGGTCGACCGCGTCGGGCAGGAACCGGTCGGTCCGGCTCCCCTCGAAGTTGTACGCCGTGCAGACCTGCAGGTCCTCGAACCCCGTGAGCACATCGAAGAGCATGACCGCGACCTCGGTGACCCCGTTGATCATGACCGAGTACCGCGTCGCGACGAGGTCCAGCCAGCCGCAGCGGCGTGGGCGCCCGGTGGTCGTGCCGTATTCCCGCCCGCGCTCGCGGATCCGGTTTCCGATCTCGTTGACCTGCTCGGTGGGCATGGGCCCGCCGCCGACGCGGGTGCAGTACGCCTTCATGATCCCGACCACCCGGTCGAGGCGGCGTCCGGGGACGCCTGTGCCGGTCGAGATGCCCAGGGTCGTGCAGTTGGAGCTGGTCACGAACGGATAGGTCCCGTGGTCGACATCCAGCAGCGTCGCGTTCCCACCCTCAAAGAGCAGGCTCTTGCCCTCGGCGAGCAGGTCGTGCAGGAGGTAGGTCGTGTCCCGGACGCGGGGCCGGAGCTTCTCCCCCGCGCTCGCGAGTCGGGCTGTCAGGGCCGCGGGGTTGAGGGCGTCGCCGGCGTCGATGCCGGCCAGGCGTGTGCTCTTGAACTTGCACGCCACCTCGAGCCTGGCCCGCAGCATCTCGGGGCGGAGCAGGTCGCCGACGCGGATCGCGCTGGCCCGCTGGGCCTTGTCGGCGTAGCACGGCCCGATGCCCCGCTTGGTTGTCCCGATCGCCCCGCTGCCCGTGGCGCCGGACGCGATCTGCTCGCGGACCTCGTCCTCCAGCTTGTGGTACGGGGCTACCACATGGGCGCGGCTGGACACCACCAGCGACTCGGTGCTGACCCCCCGCGCCTCCAACGCCGCCATCTCGTCGATCAGCTTCTCGGGGTCGACCACCACGCCGTTGCCGACCACCGCGAGCTTCCCGGGGTAGAGAATCCCCGACGGCACCAGGTGCAGGGCGTACCGCTCCCCGCCGACCACCACCGTGTGCCCGGCGTTGGCCCCGCCGTTATAGCGCACCACCGCGTCGTGCTCCGCCGCCAGGAGGTCGACGACCTTGCCCTTGCCCTCGTCGCCCCAATGCAGGCCCACGACCGAGGTGCAGGTCCCCGTGCTCTTGCCCGTCTCGGCGTTCTGCTGGATCTCGTCCATCGCGATCCGGTCCTTGTGTGCGGGGTGCGTCCAGGGGTGTGTTCAGGGGTGCGAACCGGCAAGGATAGCGCCGTCCGATAGCCGGACCCGCGGCCCGCACAACCCGCGCGACCCGCCCACCCCCCGTCGCCGCCCAACCCCCCCGCACCACCCGCACAAGCCCCCACGCCCGATCGCCGATGGGCTGAACGGAATCGGGAGCGATATCCATGGCTGAAGACGCGATCCGCATCATGTGCCCCAATCTGCTCTGCCGCAAGGTTTTGGCGGTCCCCGCCTCTGCCCGCGGCAAGACAGTCCGGTGCAAGGCGTGCTCGACGGCCATCCGCATCCCCGAGAAGCCCGTGGGCGCCAAGTCCGGCGCCACGAAGCCGGCCGGCCCCAAGCCCGACGCCGCCAAGCCCGCCGCCCCCAAACCCGACGCGGCCGAGGCCAAGACCGGCAAGCCGGGCTGAGCGCCGGCGCCCACCAACCACGCGCAGCCGAAACGCCCTCCGCCGGGAGCGTCGCACCTCTCCCCATCGCATCCCCCCGCGGATCACTACCTCACACCGGGAACTCCCACGCCTCCCCCGGCGTGTACCCCACAAGCCCGTAGAGCTCCTCCCGCGTCTGCATCTCGCCCAGGAACGGCCCGACCGTCCCCTCGGCCTTGAGCGTCGCCAGCGCCCGCGTCACCGCCCCCATCGCCACCCGCAGCATCGAGACCGGGTAGATCACGAGGTCGTAGCCCATCTCGCCGAACCGCGCCAGCGGGATCAGCGGCGTCTTCCCGAACTCGGTCATGTTCGCGAGCAGATACGGCCCCCCCTCGGTGCCTTGATGCCTTGGTGCCTGGCTGCCCTTCTTCGCATCACCCTTCATCGCGCGGGCGAACTCTCCAAACTCCGCCTCGCTCTTGAGGCCCTCGGGGAAGATCATGTCCGCCCCCGCCTCGACATAGGCCTGGGCCCGCTCGACCGCCGCGTCCATGCCGTCCACGCCCCGCGCGTCCGTCCTCGCGCACACCACGAACGCCCCATCCGAGCAATCGCGCGACGCCTTGGCCGCCCACGCCACCTTCTCGCACATGTGGTCGGTGGGGACGAGGGCCTTGCCGTCCAGGTGGCCGCAGCGCTTGGGGAATACCTGATCCTCCAGGTGCAGCCCCGCGGCCCCGGCCCGGTGGTACTCGATCACCGTCCGCCGGACCATCTCGGCCTCGCCAAACCCCGTGTCCGCATCGGCCAGCACCGGCAGCCCCGACCCGTCGGCCACCTCCCGGATCACGCGGCAGAAGTGCTCCAGCGTCAGCAGCCCCACATCCGGCACCCCCGCCGCCACGCTCGTCGCCCCGCCCGAGACATACGCCGCGTCAAACCCGGCCCGGGCGACCGCCATCCCCACCAACGCGTTGAACGCGCCGGGGGCGGCGACGACGGAGGCATCCATGAGCGAACGGAGGCGGGCGCCGGGGTGCGTGGTCATGGGGGGAGTTTAGGAAGCCGGCCCAGGGGGGTGCGACGGGGTGTGCGGCCTCGGGGCCCTCGCCCGCTACGGCTTCCTGGTCTTCGTCAGCCCGCCCGGCGACTTCGGCCCGCCGCCGCCGTCCCCCGTGTCCAGCGGCACGCCCACCCACAGGAACGCGTGGGCCACATGCTGGATGTTCACGGTGCCCGCGATGTAGATGTTGCCGTCCTTGGTGTCGATGTCGAAGGCCGTCGAGCCGTTGTCGGCGTACTGCGCCGGGACGAACCGGTGGAGGTCGAAGAAGCTCTCGGGGTCGTCGCCGTACCAGATCCCCGCCCCGCCGCGCCCGGAGGGGTGGGCCGCGTAGCCGACATGCATGTCGCCGATGGTCGCATAGAGCGCAGCGCTGGTCGCCCACGGGGGGCTCATGGTGATCATGCTCTCCGGCGTGTCGTGCCAGAGGGCCGCCCGCTTGGTCAGGTTGACATACTCACCGACCTGCGTGCCGGACGCCATGCCGCGGATCCAGCCGTAGGTGTATTGCCCCGGCGGACCCATGTCGATGAACGACGCGGCGGTGCCCTTCCAGAGCGCGGCATGCTGACCGATGTTCGGGATCGCGACCCGACCGCCCTGCCGGACACCGTCGGTCGCGTGAGCGCGAGACCAGTCGGCGATGTTCGGGTGCAGATCGACGAACTGGGCAGGGTCGTTGTTGAGCCACATCGCCGCGTGGCGTCCGTCAATGTTGTGGTACGCCCAGCCGACCGTCTGACTCCCCTGCCGCTGATAGAGAGCTGAATCGTAGTATGGACCCGGCGGTGTCAGGTCGATGACGCTCTCCGCTGTACCCTGCCAGAGCGCCGGGTATGCGACCTGATACTCGACATATACCTTGCCCGCCTGGTATCCCCCGTCGGCGCCCTCAACATATGCGGACTGACTTTCCGCTGGCTTCAGGCCCACATACTCGGTCGTCCACTCCGGCCAGACCACCCCGTCGCCGTACACATCGGTGATCTTCCCAGACGGCACATCGCCGTCGATCGCGTACGCATAGGAGTCGCTCGCCCTCGGCGGGTGCAGCCAGAACCCCTGCCACCGGTAGCGCTCCGGTTGTGAGGCGGCCGCGTAGGGCAGCGACCACGCCCACAGGAGGCCGAGCAGGAGCGGTGTTCGGGACGACGCCATGCGGTCCATCCTACCACGGGAGAGGCCCGTCTCCAAGACAGCTCAGCTTCGCACACAACTCCCATTGACGCGCTTTCGTGTCATTGATAGAGTGGCAGTTCGCTCCCGGGTATCTCTCCGCCCGCGCAGGGCGCGGGGAGGAGGACGGCGTGCTGGCGAACTTCAAGATCCTGTCTGCCGCGAGCGTGGCAGCCGGTCTCTGCGCCCTCGCACCGGCCCAGACCGGGTCCCCCCCGACGGTGATCGTGAGCCCGCCCCTCCGGGCCGATCCCGAGGGCGAGCCGCGGACCGGGCGCCCGATCGGCGTCCTCCAGATCACGCCCGACAACCCGGGTCCCGGATCGTGGCACGGCATGGCGGTGGAGCCGACCCAGGGACCGAGCCGCGGCGGCTGGTCGGGCCCGGCGCCCTCGGCGGTCGTCCTCGACAGCGGACGCATCGTCTCCGTGCACGCGGACGAGCGGGGAGGGGCCAATCAGCACAGCCGCGCCCGGCCCTTCGTCATGTACTCAGACGACGGCGGGCGGACCTGGCTCCCCGACGCGACGCAGAGCGCCATTTGGATCGACCCGTGCGTGGGGGCGTTCCCCGCGACGATCGATGACGCGGGCGCCTTCGCCACGGCGCCAGAGGGCGACTCGCCGTCCATGATCGACCAGCGCAGCTGCGCGCCGACCATCGCCGTGGACCGGGGCCCCGAGCCGGATCATGTGTATGTCGCCTGGTACGCCAAGTCTGGGTCAACCTCCACCAACACCGATATCTGGATCACGAGGAGTGATGATGGCGGCGATACCTGGACTTCGGACCCAGCGGACTTGATGAGGCTCACGGACGAGATGCTCGGCCTCACCGACCCCGACGACCTCGACCCGATCACCGGCGTCGACCAGGCCATGCCGGCGATCGCGATCGACGCCTGCGGCGGCATCAACCTCATGTTCTACGACAACCGCGCGGACCCGGACCGCAACGGGGACCAGGAGGACTGGCTCGACTGCTTCTATGTCCGCATCACCGGCTTCGGCCCCGGCGCGGTTGTCGATCACCTCGAGCGGCTGACCGTCGAGTCACTCCCCGCGCAGATCTGCGGCGATCCCGGCGTGCAGCCGGTCGGCTTCCTCGGCCACTATCACAACATGGAGGCGTCCGCCGACGGCCACAACATCTGGCTGGCCTACATCGCCCGCGAGACCGACCCCGCCATGGAGTGGAGCGGCAAGAACTGCTATGTCCACCGCGTCAAGATCTGCACGCCCACGCCCACCGACCTCAACGGCGACGGCCTCACCACCGAGTCCGACGCCGTGCTCTTCACCAGCGCCTGGTCCGCCCAGGAGCCCGAGGCCGATGTGAACCTCGACTGGATCGTCAACACCTCGGACTTCGTGACCTTTGTGGGCTGGTACACGCAGGAGACCGGGCAGTAGCTGGACACCCTACGCCGCGCCAAGCTTCTCCACCAACACCGCGCACACCGCCCCCGGCTCCCCCGCCCCACACACCACCGAACTCACCGCCACCCCGCGGCACCCCGCCGCCGCGAGTTCGCCCACATTCTCCGGCCCGATGCCGCTGATCGCCAGGTGCGGCAGGCGCGCGCAGGCCGGGTCCGCCAGATACGCCCGCATATACCCCACTCCCGCCAATGAGGCCTTCGGCTTGGTGGAGCTCGCGAACATCGGTCCCAGGCCGCAGTAGTCCGCGCCATCGCGTGCCGCGGCCCGCGCTTGGTCCAGGTTTGCGGTACTCACTCCCACCAGCAGCGCGTTGCCCGCGACCCGGCGCACATCGCGCACGCGCATGTCGCCCTGCCCCACATGCACCCCGTCGGCCCCGGCCGCGAGGGCGACATCCGCGCGGTCGTTGACGATCACGCTCACCGAGGTGGCCCGGCTCTCCGAGCCGGACTTTGCAGTCTCCACCAGCGCTCGCGCCCGCGCCACCAGCTCCCCCCCGTCCAACCCCTTCTCCCGCAACTGCAGGCAGTCCGCCCCGCCCTCGATCGCCAGCTCCGCCACCCGCTCCCACCGGTGGTGGACGCACAGGGCCTCGGTGATCAGCACGCACAAGCGCCACTGCCCCGCCCGCCCCGTCCCCAGCGCCCGCTCGACGGCGGCGCACGCGTCGTACGCCCGGTATCGCAGGGCCTCGACCGCCGCCGCGGCTTGGCCCGCGCCGAGCACCTTGGCCCCCTCCTCGATCACCCGCAGCGCCTCGCCCAGCCTCCCCGCCGCGGCGCCGCACATCGCGGGCAGCCCCGCCCGCGTTCCCTCGCCGGTACCGACGAGGCCAGTCCCGACATCCCCCGGCGTATCGCGCCAGGCCAGCAGCACGCCCCGATCGACCGGCAGGACCGCCAGCACCTCCCCGAGCCCATGGCGAACACCCTTAAGGGCGGCGCACAAGCCCTCGTCATTGAGGACAAACCGGGCGAGATCTTCCACCACCCGCAGCCCCTCCCGGGCCCGGTTGGCGTTGGCGTCGATGAGTCGGGCCGGGCTGGACATCGGGGGACGATAGAGAGCGCGCCGGGGAGCGTGCGCCGATGTGGTCGTTCATTCGCCGTAGAGAATGCGGCGAATACTTGCTTCCGCGGTGAATAGGGGGTACAATCACCGCAGAAAGTGCGGTAAATATGCTATACATACACGAGATCCCGGGCTGGCCGGAGTTTTTATGGGACGGTGATGCCCTGGCGAACCCTCTCGCCGGGGTCCGCCACCGCCAGGGCCTGCTGCTCGGCAGGATGGAATCGCTCGGCTTCGACCACCGGGCCGAGGCGAGCCTGAAGGTGCTCACGAGTGATGTGGTGAAGTCGTCCGCGATCGAGGGCGAGAGGCTCGATCCCGAGGAGGTTCGTTCCTCGATCGCACGGCGGCTGGGGCTCGATGTGGCCGGTCTGCCCAAGGCGGGACGGGAGGTCGAGGGGGTGGTCGAGATGATGCTCGACGCGACGCAGAGGTTCGATCAGCCGCTGACGGAGGAACGGCTGTTCGGCTGGCACGGCGCGTTGTTCCCGACAGGCAGGGCCGGCATGCGTCGGATCACGGTCGGGGCTTGGCGTCCGAGTGAGGCGGGGCCTATGCAGGTCGTCTCAGGGCCTATCGGTCGCGAGCGGGTCCATTTCGAGGCGCCCGCGGCCGACCGGCTCGATGCGGAAATGCGCACGTTCCTGGGCTGGTTCAACGGCCCGGACACCGTTGATCCCGTGCTCAGGGCGGGCGTAGCGCACTTCTGGTTCGTGACTATCCACCCGTTTGAGGACGGGAACGGGCGCATCGCTCGCGCCATCGCCGACATGGCACTCGCGCGGGCGGACGGCACGGGCGAACGCTTCTACAGCATGTCGTCCCAGGTCGAGGCCGAGCGGAAGGAGTACTACCTGCGCCTGGAGTCCGCGCAGCGCGGCGGGCTGGACATCACGCCCTGGCTCGGCTGGTTCCTCGGCTGCCTGGACCGGGCGATCGAAGCCGCGGGGGCGATGCTCGGGGCCGTGCTCGCCAAGGCGAGACTGTGGCGGCGTATCAACGAACGCCCGGTCAACGAGCGGCAGCGGCTGGTGATCAACAGGATGCTGGACGGATTCCAGGGGTTCCTGACAACCTCCAAGTACGCCAAACTGGCGAAGTGTTCTTCTGACACAGCACTGCGGGACATCCGCGAGCTGCTGGAACGGGACATCATCGTGCAGAACCCCGGCGGCGGGCGGAGCACGAGCTACCGGCTGGCGGATCCGGCATAGATGGAGGCCGCGCGGGTGGATTGGCCGATACTCCCCCCATGCCACCCCCCAACGGAACCGACCCGTGCCTCATCGTCATCTTCGGCGCCTCGGGCGACCTCACCGCCCGCAAGCTCATCCCCTCGCTCTACGACCTGGACTGCCTCGGCCAGCTCCCGGAGCGGGCGGCCATCCTGGGGGTCTCGCGTTCCGAGCTCTCCGATGACGCCTTCCGCGACAGGATGCGCCAGGCCGTCGCCGACCACTCCAAGGGCTTCTGCCCCGACCGCGTCGCCCGGTTCGCCCAGCGTCTGCACTACCACGCCGCGGACGGCGCGGACCCGGCGGCGTTCGCCGGGCTGCGCGACCGCTTCGCCGCCCTCGGCGCGAGCCACAACATCCTCCGCGACCACGGCATGCCGAACCTGCTGTTCTACCTCTCGGTCGCCCCGGCCCTCTACGAGCCCATCATCGAGAACATCGGGAGCGCGGGGCTTGTGGCCGAGGGCAAGCGGTGGTGCTCGCTGAACCCCGCGGCACTGCCCTGGCAGCGGGTCATCATCGAGAAGCCCTTCGGAACAGACCTCGACAGCGCCCGGGCCCTCAACCGCGCCCTCGGGCGCGTCTTCGAGGAGGACGCCACCTACCGCATCGACCACTACCTCGGCAAGGAGCTCGTGCAGGACATCCTGGTCATGCGCCTCGCCAACGCCATCTTCGAGCCGCTCTGGAACCGCACGCATGTGCACCATGTGCAGGTGACGGCGGCCGAGACGCTGGGCGTGGGCGGGCGCGCGGGGACCTTCTACGACCACGCCGGGGCCATCCGCGACATGATCCAGAGCCACCTGCTGCAGGTGCTCGCGCTGGTCGCCATGGAACCGCCGGCGAGCTACTCGGCCGACTCGATCGCCCGGGAGAAGATCAAGATCCTTAACTGTGCCGCCGTCGCCGCGAGCGAGGAGCAGGCCTGGCGCTGGGGCGCCCTCGGGCGCTACGGCCCGGCCTCGGACGGCCCGGCGTATGCCGGGGAGAAGGGCGTGGACCCGGCTCGGCGCACCGAGACCTACGCCGCGATGCGCCTGGGGTTTGACAACTGGCGTTGGGCGGGCGTCCCATTCTTCGTGCGCTCGGGCAAGCGGATGGCGTCGAAGCTGACGGAGGTCGTGGTCCTCTTTCGCGCCCCGCCGCTGGACATGTTCGAGCGTCTGGGCGTGAAGATGCCCGACGAGCCGCCGAACCGGCTGATCATCAACATCGCGCCGACCGAGGGCATCAGCCTGCGGGTGGCTGGCAAGGTGCCCGGCGCGGGGCTGAAGATCGAGACCACCAAGCTCGACATGGACTATGTCGAGCGCTTCGGCGGCGAGCACATCGACGCCTACGGCCCGCTGATCCTCGACGCCATCAAGGGCGACCGGACGCTCTACAAGCACCGGGACGAGGTCGAGCACGGCTGGCGGATCGTGCAGCCTTTCCTGGATTCACAGCGGCTGCGGGAGGAGATCGAGACCTACGAGGCGGGGAGCTGGGGGCCCGGCCGGGCCGACGAAATCATCGCGGCGGAGGGGGCGAGGTGGCATAACCCGAGGGTGGGGGAGGTGCGGTAGGGGCCTGAGATGAGCCAAGCGGTGCCCTGGAGTTCACCATTGACACTCCCATTGTCCCTGTGTTAGGCTCAAGGTCCGAGCGGGAGGGACAATCATGCGTACGCGCCGCATATCTCATCAAGCGTTCCCGGTAGTCATGTTCGTCTGGGGAAGTGTCACCGGCGCGGTGCATGCTCAGTCTCAGGGCTTGCTGTGCGCGGCCCGGGACATCGTCAGCCGCACCGCCACGCCGGGGGACGCGGCGGGTATCGCGCTGGCCGGGAACTTGGCGTACATCGCCGACGGGGCCGCGGGGCTGTTGATTGTGAGTGTCGCGGCGCCGGGCGAGCCGTTGGTTGTCGGGTCGGTCGGTACCGCGGGGACGGCGAGGCGTGTGGCGGTGGTGGGGTCGTACGCGCTCGTCGCGGGCGGGTCGGCGGGGCTGCAGGTGGTGGATGTGTCGGAGCCGAGCGCGCCGGTGGTGGTCACGGGGCTCTCGGTCGGCGCGCCCGTGCATGATCTGGCCGTGCGGGGCGGGCTGGCGTATCTGGGTACGGGCAGCGGCCTGGCCGTGGTCGATGTCGCAGACCCGACGGATCCCTCGCTCGTCGGCGCGCTGAGCGCCCCGGGCGGCGGCACGGGCGTGGCCGTCGATGGCGCAGTGGCGTATCTCTCAAGCGGGACGGCCGGGCTGCGGGTCATCGATGTCGGGGACCCTGGGGCCCCAGTGCTGCGGGCTACTTACGACCCGGGGACGGTGGTCGATGCGGTCGCCGCGCTCGGGATGGCCTATGTGGCCCACGCGGGCGGCCTGACCGTGCTCGATGTCTCCGACCCGGATCAGCCGGAGATTGTGAGCGAGTTCGATGCGTTCTGGGCCGCCGATCACGACATCGCCCTCGCGGGGAATCGGTTGTATGTGGACGGCGGGAAGGCCGTGATCGATATGACCGATCCGGCCGAGCCTGCGCTGGTGGGCCAGTGCCTGGTGGTGGGTGAGCACGCAGCGGTGCGGTCGGGTCTGTCGTTCTGTGCGGGCGAGGAAGGGCTCGAGATCGTGGATGTGACCACCCCGCCTGAGACCGGGCTGCGCGCGTGGCTTCCCGGGCCTCGGATGGGTGGGGTGGAGGTCACGGGGAACTACGCGCTCTTGGCCGAGGGGCCGGCGGGGCTGGGGATCGTGGATATCAGCGACATTTCACAGCCGGTGCGTGTCGCCTCCGTGGGTACCGGTGGGTACGCGGCCGATGTCGCGGTCGAGGGCGGCCTCGCGTTCGTCGCGGACAGCACGCCCGGCACCGGGGGGGTGCGCGTGGTCGATATCTCCGACCCCGCGGAGCCGGTGCTGCTGAACGGGCCGAACGATTGGCGAGGGGACCGGGTGTCGGTCGAGGGCGGCGTCGTGGGGTTGATGGGGGGTCTGCTGCGGTTCATCGATTTCACCGATCCGTCGGCGCCCGTGCTCGTCGGCCAGCACGCCGGCGCGAGCGGGAGTCCGAGCGGGCGGATCCATACGGAGGGCGGCCTCGCGTTTGTCGCGGGCAATACCGACAGCGACGCGTCGTTCCGGGTCTTCGATCTCTCGCTCCCGGGGGAGGCGCCGATCGGTGTGCTCGGCGGCACGGGCGCGGCGCTCGGCGTCGATGCGGGCCGGGGCATCGCGTGCGTCGCGGTGGGCGCCGGGATGGGGGTCGTGGATATCAGCGATCCGGCCGCGCCCGAGCTCCTTGGGACGATGGCCATGCCGCCGGGACCGCCGGAGGCCGTCGCGTTTGTCGGCCAGCACGCGCTGGTCAGCCTGGACGGCGGCCCGGTGTGGCTGGTCGATCTGCGCGACCCCGCGAGCCCGCGGCGTGCGGCGGCGATGGATGCGTGGCGGAACTTCCCGCCGAGGGTCTGGGACATCGAGGTCGATGGCGACGCCGCGTACATGGTGCAGTGGAACTCGGGGCTGTATGTGTTCGATCTCACCGACTGCTCCGCGTGCCCGGCGGACTTCAACGGCGACGGCTCGGTCAACACCCAGGACTTCCTGGCGTTCCTGACGGCGTGGGCGGGCCAGCGCGGGGACGACTGCTCGGGCGGGGGGTGTTCTGCGGATCTGAATGGCGACGGGCAGGTGACGACCCAGGACTTCGTCGAGTTTCTCAACCTCTGGGCCGCCGGCTGCTGACCCCGGCGGCCGGCGCGGCCCGCCCGCCCCGCGGGTGTGCTACCGTGCCCCAGATGCCCGACCGCGCCCCCGACCCCTACGAGCTCGCCCCCGAGCCGCCGAAGCCCGCGCTGCCCGGGGAGGTCCTCGTCCGGGCGACGCCCGACGAGCTGATCGACGCCATCGCCGCCGACCTGCTCTTCCAGGCTCGCTCCTGCGTCCGCGCGTTCGGGGATTTCCACCTCGCCCTGTCCGGCGGCAGCACCCCCGAGCCGCTCTACGCGAGGCTCATGTACGACCCGCGCCTGCGAGACTTCCCCTGGAAGAAGACCCACCTCTGGCAGGTCGACGAGCGCTGCGTGCCCGATGACGATGAGCGGCGCAACTGGAAGATGATCGGCGACATCCTCCTCGACCACTCCGACATCCCCCGCGACCAGGCACACCCCATGCCCGTCCTGGAGTCCGACGGCGACCTGCGGTACGAGGGCGACCTCCGCGCCAACCTCGAGTGGCGCGAGCGCGGCCATGACCGCCTCGACTATGTGCTCCTGGGCATGGGCCCCGACCTCCACACCGCCAGCCTCTTCCCGGATTCCCCCGCGCTGGCCGCGCCCGCCGGGCGCCTCGTCGTGTTCAACGAGGGCCCGACGGTCGTCCCGCCGCGCCGGATGACCCTCACCTACGAGATGCTCAACGCCGCACGGTTCGTTTCGGTGATGGTCACCGGACCGGCCAAACGCGACGCCCTGGGGCGGCTCATCGCCGACCCCCCGGCGCCGGAGCATGCCCCCATCCTGGGCGTGCAGCCGCTCGGCGGCACGCTCCGCTGGTACCTCGACGACGACGCCTGCCCAACCCCGGGCCCCGGATAATCCGACTCCGCGGCTCATCCGCTCACGCATTCGCGCCCTTCTTCCTCCATCCTTCGTCCTTTATCCTCCCGCCTTCCCTAAGCTCCCTCGTGCCCCCTCCCCCCCCCAACGAACGCGTCACCTTCCGCGTTGCCTACGCGGATGAGCACCTGCTCGTCGTCAACAAGCGGGCCCGACTCGTCACAGCCCCGGGCGTCGGGCACGAGGGCGACACCCTCCTCAACGGCCTCATCGCCGTCTACACCAAGCAGCTCAGCGCCCTCGGCGACAAGCGCGACTGGGGGCTTGTCCACCGACTCGACCGCGGCACCAGCGGCCTGCTCCTCGTCGCCCTCACGGCCGACGCCTACGACGGCCTCCGGACGAAGTTCGAGACCCGCGATATCCGCAAGTTCTACTGGGCCGTCTGCCGCTCGACCCCCAACAAGCCCGCCGGCGTCATCAAGCGCCCGATTATCGAGGAGGTCAAGCGGGCCTCGAAGTACACGCAGACCAAGACCTCGCGTATCGGCAACTCCGGCAAACCCGCCATCACCGCCTACCGCGTCCTCCAGTCCAGCCCCGGCGGCTCGCTCATCGAGGCGCGCCCCATCACCGGCCGGCTGCACCAGGTCCGCGTCCACCTCGACTCCATCGGCGCCACCGTCCTGGGCGACGATGTGTACGGCCCCGAGCTCGCCCGCGCCGCCGCCCCGCGCCTGGCCCTCCACGCCCACCGGCTCGCACTGGAACACCCCATCACCGGCGAACTCCTCGACATCCACTCGGTCTTCCCCCGCGACCTCCGTCCCATGCTCAAGCGCATGCGGCTCGATCTCCCCGACCCCGCCCCGCTGCCGGCCGAAGTCGCCGCGGACGAATAGCAGCCCTGGGAAGCCGGGGTCAGCGAGGCACGCGGTGCGGCGATGCCCCTGCGCCGGCGCAAGCATCCCCGCCCCTTTGCCCGACTCTCGGAGCACCACGCCGCGTGGCCCTTGCCTCACGGGCGCAGCATCGCCAGGAACTCCCTCGCGACCCCGTCGGCGAACAGGAACCCCTTGTCCGTCAGCGTCACGCGCCCGGCGTGCTCCGCCGCCAACCCCCGCGCTGCCTGCTCGCGAACGATCTCCGCCGCCCGCCCGGCCAGCGCTCCATCCCCCAGCCCCCCGACGAGCCGCCCGACCTCCACCCCCTCGCGCAGGCGCAGCCCGGTCATGATCGACTCGGCCACCAGCCGGCGGGCGTCGGGCCCCTCCACATCCACGGCCGGCGCAAACCCCCGGTCGCTCCCCCGCAGGTAGTCGTCCAGGCGGGGCGAGTTCTTCCAGCGCCAGCTCCCGCTCCCCGGTGAGACCAGGTGCCCGCTGGCGCTCGGCCCCGCGGCCATCCACGAGCGCTGTCGCCAGTAGGCCAGGTTGTGCGCACACTCCTGGCCCACGGCGGCGAAGTTCGACACCTCGTACCGCCCGAGCCCCGCCGCGCGGCAGCGCTCGACGGTCAGCTCGTACATGTCCGCCTCGAGATCCTCGTCGCACGCCTCGAACTCGCCCCGCTTCAGCCGCGCGGTCATGGCGGTGTTGGACTCGTAGGTGAGCGCGTAGCACGACAGGTGCGTCACCCCCAGGCCGATCGCGGTCGCCAGGTCCCGCTCCCACTCCGCGAGCGTCTGCCCGGGGATCGCGAAGATCAGGTCCACGCTCAGGCGCCCGATCCCCGCGCCCCGCGCCAGGTCCACCGCCCGCCCCACGCTGGCCGGGTCGTGCCACCGCTCCAGCGTCTTGAGGTGGCGTGCCTCGAACGACTGCGCCCCCATGCTCAGCCGCCCCACGCCCCCCGCCCGCAGCACGCCGAACAGTTCCGCCGAGGCGGTCTCGGGGTTGCACTCGACCGTGAACTCCCCCGCTCCGGCCCGGATCGCGGTGAGGTCGAACAGCCCCGCCAGGGCCCCGAGCACCCGCTCCCAGAGGTCCACACGCAGCAGGGTCGGCGTCCCCCCGCCCACGAAGATCGTCTCCAGGGGCTCCCCTCTCGCCAGCGGCGCCATGGCGTTCAATTCCAGCAGCAGCCGGTCCACAAATGCGTCCTGCCGATCCCGGGTATCCACCAGGCTGTAGAAGTCGCAGTAGTGACACTTGTGGAAGCAGAACGGCACATGGATGTAGAGGCTCCTGGCCCCGACGAATCCCGGCGCGCCGAGCAGCCCCGCCGCGGCGTCGGCCATGGAGGTCCCCCGGATTTGCGGCAATGGCGTTGACAAACTACGCTACCCTTTGTTGCCCGCCAGAACGGGCGGTCTGTTCGTCGTTTGGTCTTGTCGAGATCCGTGGTCTGTCTGCGGGTGGGGTCCGGCGGGAAGGCCTGGCAGAGAGGCCCTCCGAAAGGCGCGTGGCAAGGCCCTTGGAAAGGCCCTTGGAAAGGATAGTGCTCCGGTGGAAGCGGCCCTGGTCCATGTTCGTTCCGATGGCAAACAGCAGCCCGTCCCCCTCCGCACGGGGAAGTTCGTGATCGGCCGGCAGGACGACTGCCAGCTCCGGATCCCCTCCGCCCAGATCTCCCGCCACCATTGCGAGATCATGACGGGCGGCGCGGGCGTCCGCATCCGCGACCTGGGATCCAGCAACGGCACCTTTGTCAACGGCCAGCGCGTCGAGGATGCCGAGCTCCGGGCCGGGGATGTGCTCGCCGTCGGGTCCATGCTGTTCGTCGTCCGGATCGACGGTCAGCCCGCGGCGATCAACCCCGAGGACCTGACCCAGCGCGTCCGTTCCGCCGCCAACGCCGCCGCCGAGCCCGCGACGCCCGGCTCGTTCACCTCCGAGAACGAGGACTCCAGCGTCGACTTTGATTTCGACTTCTCCGACGACGACGAGGACGAGCAGCCCGAGCTCTAGACCCCATCGCCCGGCGGCCCGCGCCTCAATCGATGCCGACCCCCTCGAACTCGATGCTCCCGGCGATGTTGCGTGCGAAGTACGCCTGGATCTCCACCTCGCTCGACACGCGCCGGATCTGGAACGCCGCACGAACGAGGTCCGCCCGCTGCAGCGTCGCCATCCGGTCGGCGCCGACCTTCAGCCGGTGCGCATAGAACGCGCACGCCTCGTGCTGGATCAGAACGACCTTGGTCAGCCCGTGGGCGTCCACGAGGAACTTGAGCTCATCGATCACCCCCTCCTCTTCCAGCCGGGCCTCGGTGTGCCCCGCCAGGCACCCCGGCCCCCCGGGCAGCGCGACCCGGTCGTACCGCGGGAGCTTCAGCCCGTTCTGCAGGAAGTCGTCGAAGTGCTCGCCGACGCGTCCGTCGGAGCAGTACACCGCGGCAGCGCGGATGCGGGCGGCCTCATACGGGACTGGGGACTTGTAGCTCATGCCCCAGCATACCCCACGCGGTTCCCCTTGACCCCCTCCCCCGGGGGGGAATGCAACCCGGCGGCCGGACCGCCCGAGCGGGGGGTGGGTCGCCCCGGTGGGGCTGTCTGTCACCACGGGTTCTTCACATGGCACGCCCGGCCGGTCTTCTCGATGTAGTCCTGGTGGTGGTCTTCAGCCGCGTAGAAGCTCGCGGCCGGCTCGATCTGCGTCACGATCGGCTGCTTGAACCGACCCTCGGCGCCGAGCTGCTTGACGAACGCCTCGGCCGCCGCCCGCTGGGAGTCGCTGGTGGTCCAGACCCCCGAGCGGTACTGATCGCCCACATCGGGCCCCTGCCGATTGAGCTGCGTGGGGTCGTGCATGTCGAAGAACGCCCGCAGCAGCCGCTCGTATGTGATCACGCGCGGGTCGAACACCACCTTGACGGTCTCGGCGTGCCCGGTGTCCTCGTAGCAGACCTCCTTGTAGGTGGGGTCTGCGGTGCTGCCCTGCATGTAGCCGCTCACGGCGTCGACCACGCCCTCGCCCTTCTCGAAGTAGTGCTCGAT
This sequence comes from Phycisphaerales bacterium, assembly GCA_020850415.1. Classification (GTDB taxonomy): domain Bacteria; phylum Planctomycetota; class Phycisphaerae; order Phycisphaerales; family UBA1924; genus PNC22. The sequence continues at coordinate 173,697 of JADZER010000030.1, read as the reverse complement.
CCCCCAGAAGCAGCCGCCGGCGAAGTACGCCGTCTCGGTCGCGACGGGCAGGCTCTCCGCCGGGCGCGGCTCGCCGTTCTCGTAGAACTTCAGCGATGCCGAGTTGAGGCAGAACCGCAGCCCCGTCGGCTCGGGCCCGTCCTCGAACACATGCCCGAGGTGCGCGTCGCAGCGGGCGCAGTTGATCTCGACCCGTGCCATCCCGTGGCTCCGGTCCTCCCGGCCAGCCACATGCTCGCGGTCGAAGGTGGTGTAGAAGCTCGGCCACCCCGTGCCGGAGGTGAACTTGTTGTCGCTGGAGAACAGCGGCAGCCCGCACACCACGCAGCAGTAGACGCCCTCCTTGTGGTTGTCGAGCAGGTTGCCGCAGAACGCCGGCTCCGTGCCCGCCTTCTGCGTGATGCGGTAGGTCTCCTCGTCGAGCTTGCTCGCGAGCTCTTCCACGCGCTCGCGGGACAGGGGCGTGATGTCGAACGCGGACTTGGAGTACTTGTGCACCGGGTGGTCATCCTCTGGCTGGGTGGTCGTCGGGGTGGTGGTGGGGGTGGTGGTGGACTCCGGCTGGGTGCTGGCGGCCCGGTAGTGGCCCCGCGCGGGCGCACCCGGGCCCCGCGGCTCCAGCCACTTCATGGCCACGAGGGCCCCGCAGACCAATCCGGCGATACCCAACCCGATGAGCAGTGGTTTCATGCCATGGCAATGGTATCGGGGGGGATCTCTATTCCCGATTCGCCGGTCCGGGGCAATACGGCTCGACATATCCGAAAACACCCAGCCCACGCCGGCCCCGGAGACGACCCGTGGCGCGCCGATGCGGGGCGGATCCGCGGGGTCTACCAGCCCCGGCACCCGGGGAGAGAAAGCCCGGGCTCGCGCGCTCCCCGGACGCCATTCCCCCTGCCCAGAGGCGAAAAGCCCCTTGCCAAGCCCCGAGGGCCTTGGTGTATACTTTCGGCGTTCTGCGGCGGGGCGACCCGACGGTGGGCGGCCGCCAAGATCCCGACGCTTTCTCTTGCCCGAGTTCAAGCAGCCGGTTTCAGAGTTTCAAGGGCAACTGAAGGAAGCGTTCGAATGAAGCTTTATGTCGGTAACCTGCCGTTCTCCTGCACCGAGCAGGAGTTGCACGAGCTCTTCGGGCAGCACGGCAATGTCACCTCCGCCTCGCTCGTGATGGACCGCGAGACCGGGCGGCCCCGCGGCTTCGGGTTCGTCGAGTTCAGCAACGATGACGAGGCCCGCGCCGCGATCGAGGCGCTCCACGGCCATCACTTCGGCGGGCGCGATCTCACCGTCAACGAGGCACGCCCGCGCGAGCCCCGCGCCGGCGGGTTCGGTGGTGGCGGTGGTGGTGGCGGCGGCCGTGGTGGCTACGGCGGCGGCGGCGGCGGTGGTGGTGGGGGGCGCGGCGGGGACCGTGGCGGCTACGGCGGCGGCGGCCGTGGCGGCGGCCGTGGCGGCGACCGCGGCGAGCGCAGTGACCGCGGCGGCTACGGCGGAGGCGGGGGGAACCGCGGCGGCTGGTAATCCAACTCACGAGAATCAAACAGCACAGGCCGGGCTCTCCGCCCGGCCTGTCTGCTTTTGCCCACTTTCCGCGCGGCGGGCTGCTTCCGGCCGGCCGCGCCTGCGACCCCCGATCCACGCTCTACCATGCCCTACATGACCACCCCCACAGCCGCACACAGGCTCACGATCGCCGCGAGCATATTCGTCGCCGCCACCATCTCCCACGCCCAGATCAACCCCCAGGCCGAGGCCATGCCACCCACGCCCCCCCTCCAGAACCGCGCCCCCCTTGCCCCGGCACCCCTCCTCAAGCTCCCCCCGGGCGCCATCGAGCCCCGCGGCTGGCTCCGGCGCCAGCTCGAGCTCCAGGCCGACGGGTTCCACGGCCACCTCGAGGAGATCAGCCCCTTCCTCAAGCATGAGGATAACGCCTGGCTCAGCCCTACCGGGTCCGGCCAGCGCGGGTGGGAGGAGGTCCCCTATTGGCTCAAGGGCTACCTCGGTTGCGCGCTGGTCCTGAAGGACGAGGCCATGCTCGACAACGCCCGGGTCTGGCTCGAGGGCGCGATCAACAGCCAGCAGCCCGACGGCTGGTTCGGGCCCGGCGAGGGACGCACGGGCCTGGCCACCAACCTCCAGGGTCGCGAGGACCTGTGGCCGAACATGATCATGCTGTTCTGCCTCATGGACTACTACGAGGCCCAGCCCGACCAGCGCATCCTCGACCTCATGACCCGCTACTTCCGCTACCTCGAGCGTGTGCCCGAGGACAAGTTCCTCGTCGGCTATTGGCCCAAGATCCGCGCCGGCGACCAGCTCCGCGCCATCCACTGGCTCTACAACCGCACCGGCGAGGGGTGGCTCCTCGACCTCGCCGAGAGGACCCACCGCAACACCGCCCGCTGGGATGAGGGCGTCATCAACTGGCACAATGTCAACATCGCCCAGGGCTTCCGCGAGCCGACCCAGTGGTGGGTGCAGTCCGGTGAGGAAGGCGACCTCGCCGGCGCCGAACGCAACTGGGCCGAGGTCCGCGCCAAGTTCGGGCAGGTCCCCGGCGGGCTGTTCGGCGCCGATGAGAACGCCCGGGAAGGCATGACCGATCCGCGCCAGGCCGTTGAGACCTGCGGCATGGTCGAGGCCATGCTCTCCGACGAGCTCCTCCTGGGCATCACCGGCGACATGATCTGGGCCGACCGCTGCGAGGATGTCGCGTTCAATTCCCTCGCGGCGGCGTTCACCGCCGAGATGACCGCCCTGCGCTACCTCACCGCCCCCAACCAGGCGACCAGCGACGCGACCAACCACGCCCCCGGCATCCAGAACGGCGGCGCGATGTACCTCCTCAGCCCCCACCAGCACCGCTGCTGCCAGCACAACGCCGGGCACGGCTGGCCCTACTACGCCCAGCACCTCTGGTACGCCACGCCCGACGGGGGCCTCGCGGCCGTCCTGTACAGCGAGTCCTCCGTCACCGCCCAAGTCGCCGGCGGCTCAACCGTCACCATTGACCAGCGCACCGACTACCCCTTTGGCGGCACGGTCCAACTCTCGATCTCCCTCGACGCGCCCGCGGAGTTCCCGCTCGCCCTGCGCATCCCCGGCTGGTGCGACGGCGCGACCATGAAGATCAACGGTCGGGCGCACAGCGCCGAGCTCACCCCCGGCACGCTCGCCACGATCGACCGCCGGTGGGCCGACGGCGATACGGTCGAGCTCGCACTCCCGATGTCGGTCAGCGTCCGCACCTGGGAGGCCAACCACAACGCGGTCTCCGTCCATCGGGGCCCGCTCACCTACGCCCTCGACATCGGCGAGACCTGGACCCGCTACGACGACGCCGGCGCCGAGAACAAGGAGATCACCGCTGCCCAGGCCGCCGCGCTCAACACACGCTGGCCCGCCTGGCAGGTCGGGCCCGCCCGTCCGTGGAACTACGGCCTGGCGGTCGGCGATGACCCGGGGGCCTCGGTGCGAGTCGTGCGCGAACGCCCGCTGGCCGACGGCGTCAGCCCCTGGACGCCGGACGCCGTCCCCGTCGCGTTGGAGGCGCCGGCCCGGCTGATCCCCGAGTGGGGGCTGGACATGTACGGCCTTGCCGCGCCGCTCCAGCCCTCGCCGGCCCACTCGGGGGCGCCGCTCGAGACTGTCCGCCTGATCCCCATGGGCGCCGCCCGGCTCCGCGTCAGCGCCTTCCCGACCGTGGCCGCGGGCCCGAGCGGCACCCGCTGGACCGCCCCGCGCCTCCCCAAGCGTCTGTACCGGGCGACCGCCTCGCACACGCACGAGGCCGACCGGGTCGAGGCCGTGGCCGACGATGTCGGGCCGGGCAGCTCCGGCGATCAGAAGGTCGCCCGCCACACCTTCTGGCCCCGCAAGGGCACCCTCGAGTGGCTGCAGGCGGACTTCGAGCAGCCCCGCGAGGTCTCGGGCGTGGCGGTCTACTGGTTCGATGATCGGGACAGCGACGGCCTCTGCCGCGTGCCCGCCTCCTGGCGGGTGCTGTACCGCGACGGCGACCAGTGGAAGCCCGTCGCGACCAGCGACGAGTTCACCAGCGAGCGCGACCAGTTCAACAGCGTGACCTTCGAGGCGGTGAAGACCGACGCCCTGCGCCTGGAGATCCAGCTCCAGAAGGAGTGCTCCGCGGGCGTGCTCGAGTGGTCGATCGACTGACCGCCGCTGCCGGCGCCCGGGGTCGGCGCACAGCGCCGCGGAGCGGCGGCACCGCGCCTACGCCCCCGTGTACGCGTCCTTGAGCCAGCCGATCAGCTCCTTGTCGACCTGCTTGAGATCCTCCACGCGGACGCGGTGGGAGACCATGCTGTTGAAGCTGCCCGACGCCTCCAGCCGCGCAGTGGTCTCGCGCCCCTTGCAGTTGATGCCGACATCGACGCGGGTCTTGGTCGAGGGCTGGACGATCGCGAACTGCTTGGCCCGGCGCAGGCTGACATACGCCTTCTTGGGCGCGACCTCGACATCGGCCCCGAACCCGGTCACGGCGTTGATGATCGCGTCGTAGATCGGGCGCAGGCCCGCCCTTTCACCAGCGTACTGGGCCTCGACCAGATCGTCGGTGTTCGCGGCGCTGCCGGCGTCGCTCTCGAGGGCCTTGTGGGCGGCGAGGTTCGCGTAGCCGTGGGTCATCCCGTGCTCGTCCTTGAGGTGCTTCACGATCTCGCCGTGCTTGGCCAGGCCGTGCGCCTTCATCGCCTGCCTCGCGATCGCGAGCCACTCGTCGAGCGGCTTGCCGGTCTTCTCCGCCATGTTCGCGATCATCGACGCAGTCATCTCTTCCGGGGACTTCGCCATGCCCTGCTCCTTGGGGTCACGCCCGATTCTGGTGTTCTCTCACCCGCCCACGACCTGCGCGGCGTCCTTTGTGAGCGCCTTGCGGGACTTGTCCCACGCGTAGAACATGTGCCCGCCGTCGTAGTTTCTGAACGATACCCGCCCGCGCAGACTCTCCGGCAGACGCAGCAGCGACACCGACCGCTTGCTCGCGAAGTAGGTGGTGACCAGGTCGTACCACCCGTGGCAGATCATGAGCTTCACCGCCGGGTTCACCGCCATGCCGTACCGCATGTCGTCGGCGCAGTCGAGGTGCCGCTCGTAGTAGCCGGCGCCGGAATCGTCCTGCCACCACTCGTTGACCTCCATCCCGAGCAGCAGGTACTCCCGCTCGGCGGCCAGGCCGTAGCGCCCGCGGAGCAGCGTGTTGATGCCCGCGGTGTACGCGCCCATGATCCCCGAGAGGGTGGGGTCGGGGCTGGGCGAGCCCTCGCGGTCGGGGAACACATTGGGCCCCGTGACCGTCGCGTCGTACAGGCCGCAGACGAGCCCCTGGTCGCGGAGCAGCTCGCGCCCGAACGCCTCAAACCCGACTCTGCCGCCGTGGCGCTGGGCCAGCTCGGGCGGCAGTCCCGTGGCGTCGGCGAAGTCCCGCAGCACCGCGTCCCGCTCCTTGGCGGGCGTGCGGTCTCCCCGGATCAGCATGGACGCGAACGGCCCTTCCGCGAACGCCTCGGCGTGCTCGCGCACCGCCTCGGGCTTGAGCCCGGCGAACCTGCCCCGCGAACGCCCGTGGTACGCCGCCGCGAGGGCCATCGTCGGCAGGGTGTTGACCCAGGGCCAGAGGTCGTAGTCCGACCCGCCGATCGCGAGGAAGTCGATGGCCGGGGAGATCATGATCGCGCCGCTGATCGCGACCCCGCGCTCGGGGAGGGCGCGGAGCAGCTTGCCGACCCGGAACCCGCCGTAGCTCTCGCCCGCGATCGACACCGGGCAGTCCCACCGGCCGAACCGGTTCAGCCACTGGGCGACGAACTCGGCGAGGACCTCGATGTCGCGCTTGAGCTTGTAGAACGGCTTCTTGGCGTCGGGCAGGTCCTTGGCGTGCTTGGCCGTCTTCTCGGTGTCGGCGTCCACGCCCTGCTGCTCGAGCTTGCTCTCCGCAACCGTCCGGCTCAGCCCCGTCCCGACGGGGTCGACGAACACCAGGTCGGTGAACTTGAGCCATGTCTCCGCGTTGTCCACGAGCCGGGCCGGCGGCGGGAGGATCTGTCCCGTCGCGGAGAAGGTCAGCCGCTGGGGCCCGACCGCGCCGACATGGAGGAACGCCGAGGCCGCGCCGGGCCCGCCGTTGAAGCAGAAGGTGACGGGGCGGCCCGGTCCCGGGGCCTGGTAGCTGGTGAAGAAGATCTCGGCCGCCGGCACGCCTTGCTCGCGCACGAGGAGCCAGTCGGCGTGGATCTTGACCCGGGCTTTGCCCGTGCCCCAGGGCATCGAGTGCTCGACGCCCTTGGGCGGCTTGTAGGCGGCGGTGGGGGCGGTCGGGGCGTCGGGCTTGGTGGCGGTGTTGGTGGCGGTGTTGGGCATGCGGGTACGGTACCGCGCCCGGGACGCCTATGGTGCCGGGACGCGGCCGGGCGCCAAAGGGAGTTCCTCATGGCAGATCATGTCTACAAGGTGATCGAGGTCGTCGGTTCCAGCGCCGAGTCTACCGACGCGGCGGTGCGCCGGGCGATCGAGGTCGCCGCCAAGACGGTCAAAAACATGCGTTGGTGCGAGGTCGTGGAGACGCGGGGGCACATCGAGGGCGGGAAGCTGGCGCACTGGCAGGTCAAGGTGCGGATCGGCTTCACGCTCGAGCAGTCGATGTAGCGCCCGATGTAGCCGCCCCTACCCGGCCCACGCCCGGAGCACCTCGAGCACGCCCGGCAGCGACGCGCACACCTCGGCGGCGCCGGCGCTGCGCAGGTCGGCCTCGGGGGTCAGGTCGGCCAGGGCGATCACGCGCATCCCCGCGGCGACGCCGGCCCGCACGCCGCTGGGGGAGTCCTCGACCACGACGCTCCGCCCGGGCTCGGCGTGCATCGCCGCGGCGGCGTGGAGGAACAGGCCGGGGTCGGGCTTCCAGCTGTCGATGTCGTAGGCGCTGAAGCGGCGGCCCTCGAAGCGCGTGAACCACCCCTGGGCGTGCCGGGGGGTGACGCCGATGCGCCCGAGGGTGAGGCGCATCTTCTCGTGGGGGCCGTTGCTGGCAACCGCGTGGGGCAGGGCGCGGGCGTCGAGCCAGTCGAGCAGCTCGGGCGCGCCGGGCAGCGGCGGGACGCCCCGCTCGACGAACCGCCGGGCCATCCGCTCGCGGTAGTCGGGGATGAACCCGTCGCCGATCGGCCGGCCCAGGCGGGCTTCTATGTCCTGCTGGACCAGGTGCAGGTCGCGCCCCTTGAACAGCGCGATCGACTGCTCGGCGGAGACCGGCCAGCCGAGCTCGGTGGCGACCTCGGCGAGCAGGATTGTGGTGATGCGCTCGCTGTCGACGAGGACGCCGTCGCAGTCGAGGAGGACGAGGGAGGGGGGCCTGGGGGAGGGTAGGGGGAGGGAGAAGGCGGAAGGATGAAGGATGAAGGATGAAGGATGAAGGATGAAGGATGAAGGATGAGGGTGGGGCGGTAGACTGGGTTCATGCGGAGCCGCTTGGCATTGCTGGGGATGGTGCTGGGGCTGATGCCCTGGATGGTGCTGGCAGCGCCGGTCTCGGCCGGCGCGGACGATGGCACGGTCCGGGTGCTGCTCTGGAATGTGCTCCACGGCGGCAACGATGTGGAGCAGGGGCCCGAGAAGGCGCTCCGGGTGATCCGCGAGACCGACGCGGACCTCGTGCTCCTGCAGGAGAGCTACGACATCGAGGGTGACCGCCCCACGCTCGGGCGGTGGCTGGCGGGCGAGCTGGCCGGCGAGTTGGGCGACGGGCTGGGCGACGGGCAGGACGCGTGGCGGGCCCACCAGGGCGAGAGCCCGCACCTGTGCGTGCTCACGCGCCTGGAGATCGAGGCAGAGTACCTCCATCACCCCTGGCACGGGGTCGGGGCGCGGGTGACCGACGGCCAGGGGCGGTCGTTCGTCGCGTGGTCGATCTGGCTGGACTCGCGGTCGTACATCACCTGGGACCTGCGCGACAACCCGGGCATCTCGGACGAGGAGCTGGTCAAGGCCGAGAGCGAGCGGTCGGGCCGGCTGGCGCAGACGACGGCTCTACTGGCGTACCTCGGCGAGCAGGGCTTTCTCGACGGCGCGACGCCGCTGCTGGTGGGGGGCGATTTCAACACGCCGTCGCACCTGGACTGGACGGCGGACACGGCGCGGGTGTACCTGCGCCGGCGGGCGCTCGCCCTGCCGGTCAGCCTGGCGTTCGAGGACGCGGGGTTCACCGACGTCTTCCGCGCGGTTTACCCCAACCCCGTGCAGCACCCCGGGATCACCTGGTCGCCCATGTTCCGCGACGACGAGGGCCGGGCGCAGGGCTTCGAGCGGATCGACCGGCTGTATGTGATGAACCCCGAGAACGCGCCGGAGGGCGGGTCGCTGCGGCCGGTGGCGGCGTCGGTGCTGCCGGAGGTATGGGAGGACGAGGCGGTGCCGGTGCGCGAGCGGGAGTTCCCGTCGGACCATGGGGCGGTGCTGATCGAGCTGGAGTGGGAATAGGCGGGAGGCTGGCGTGATGGGTGAGCTGTTCAATACCTACGAGGACCGGGAGCGGGCGGAGGCGTACGCGTCGCTGGAGTTCCCCGGGACCTACTGGCTGGCGTTCCGGGACTTGCCGGCGCTCCTCGCGATGCATGTGACGGGGACGCGGGCGCTGGACTTTGGGTGCGGGTCGGGGCGGTCGACGCGGTTTCTCAAGGGGTTGGGGTTCGAGGCGGCGGGGATCGACATCTCGGCGGAGATGATCGCGCGGGCGCGGGCGCGGGACCCGGAGGGGGAGTATCTGCTCGTGGGGGACGGGGACTTCTCGGCGCTCGGGAAGCGACGGTTCGACCTGGTCATGTGCGCGTTCCCGTTCGACAATGTGCCAACGATGGAGCGGAAGGTGGGGCTGCTGCGCGGGCTGGGCGGGCTGCTCGGGCCGCACGGGCGGGTGGTGAACCTCGTGTCGTCGCCGGACATCTACATGCACGAGTGGGCGTCGTTCTCGACGAAGGACTACCCGGAGAACCATGCGGCCAAGAGCGGGGACATCGTGCGGATCGTGATGCTGGATGTGCCGGACCGGCGCCCGGTGGAGGATGTGCTGTGGACCGAGGAGAGCTACCGGGAGACCTATGCGCGGGCGGGGCTGCGGGTGGTCGAGGTGGTCCGCCCGCTGGGCGAGGCGGGAGACGGGCGGGCGTGGGTGAGTGAGGTGGGGGTTGCGCCTTGGGTGGTGTGGGTTTTGGGGAGGGAGTGAGGGGGATTGAGTTCGGTCTCCGCGCATCGGCGGTCGAGCCGCCCGAGGCAAAAGCGGGGATGCCAGCGTCGCCAGCCGGTTCACGGATTGACGGGCGTTCCGGGGCCAGGCTTGAGTCGCGAGTTCATTTGCTGTATTTGATCCGGTATGCGGTAGAGGTCATCGAACAGCCGCTCTAGCACTTCCAGCGTGTAGCACGCCTCCTCAGCTGAAACATCAGTCACGAGGACCGCTTGATCGACTGTTGGGTGGGCGGCGAAGTTGCCGATTTGTCTCACATGGTCCAAGGCAGTCCGTGTGTGGCTTGACAACTCCGAGCGGCCAATAGCCTCCCCGATTTCCTTGAACAACGAGCTTGGAGCGACCTTCAGTTTCGTTCTGAGCACATGCTGCAGGCACCTTCTCGTCAGGAGTGCCGCCGCAGTGGGCGAAAGGGAGAGTACCTGGCGGGCTTCGTCATAGTCCCTGCGCGGCCCAACACACAGGGTCTCGGGGGCTCGATCAGGACGGATCGTCGGAGGCCAGAGCAGTTGCAGAGATAGTGATCGCTTTCCGCCCTGCGGTGGCCCATATGCGGACGCCACAATGGAGAGCCGCCTGCAGGAGGGGCATTGCAGTTGAATCAACTGGCGGGCCACGCCGCCCGGCTGTAGAGCCGCGAGAATCGTTCCAGCGGCGATTCCCGCCGCGGTGAGTTGATCGAACGACGCGAACACCCCGCAATGGGGGCAGTTCGCCGCGATTCCGGTCAGCTTCTCGGTCAGAGTGGTGTCCCACGCTTCGGCGTACTTGGTGAGGGCGGTTTGGAGGTCAGTGGAGGTCATGTCCGCAAGATATCCTCACGGCGCCATCTGCGGGGGGAGGAAGGGGATGGGCGGGCGTGGGTCGGCGAGGTGGGGGTTGCGCCTTGGGTGGTGTGGGTTTTGGGGCGGGGGTGAGGGCGGCGGCGGGCACGCCGGGGCCCCGGATCGGCCGGACCGGCGGGCGGGCTGAGCGAACCCGGGGCGGAGACGCGCGGCTGGGCGGGGTTCTTGGCCGGACCGGGGGCCGGGGCGCGCGGACCGATGACCGGCGCGGCCCTGCCGGTCGGCGGGCGGACCGGCGCGGCTTGCCCGCCCGTGTTGAACGAGTGGGGAGAGCACTGGCGGGCGAGCCGCCAGTGGCACACGGCGAGCAATTACTGCGACGATGAGGCTGCTTCCAGATCGTCGGCCGCCGTATAGCCGAGAATAGTCAGTTCATAGAGCCTTGCGTACCGGTCGTATGTGGTGCGCTCGATGTACCTGTGCTTCTCAAGTTCGTCTATCGCGGCGTCCAGTTCCTTGGCTCGACGATGGTTGGTGTGGGGGATCTCCTCCTCGAACACCCCGGCCCTTAGGTCCCTGCCGCCCATGTGCGCACTGAAGATGAGGTGACCATCGCCTCTCGCCATAGAGACCAGGACCTCGGCCGCTTGAGCAGAAAGCGGTACCAGTGCGTTTCTCGAGATGGGCGTTGACGAGCCGGAAGACATCTGGAGGATGAACGCTTGCGTGGGCCCCGCCATTAATTCGTTTGGTGGGACGAGGATTCCCTCGCTGACCATCTGGTACACCTGATCCCGGTGCTTCCGCAGTTCGCTCTCGGTAAACCGTCGTGCGAATGGGCGCTTGGTATGAACATCGCTGTGGCAGGTTAGGCAGACCGGGATCAGATTGTCATACTCGTCGGTTCCGCCTGCGCCCCGTTCCTTGATGTGATGAACCTGAAGTGCGGTAGGACGAAATCGGCGACACACACAGCAATGACGCGCACAGGCAACCAACGCACATTCAGCATTGTCGTCGTATTCAGCGGTGCTCATGTGTTACAGATTCCCCCGCCGCTCCTGCTCCAACTCCAACGCCTCAAACAGCGCCTTGAAGTTCCCCTTCCCGAAGCTCTGGCTCCCGCGCCGGCAGATGATCTCGAAGAACAGGGTCGGCCGGTCCTGCAGCGGCTTGGTGAAGAGCTGGAGCAGGTACCCCTCGTCGTCGGCGTCCACCAGGATGCCGAGGTCCTTGATCCGGTCGTGGTCCTCGCGGACGGCGTCGTGGCCGTGCTTCTTGAGCATGGTGTTCACGCGGTCCCAGACGATGTCGTAGTAGGAGTCGGGGAGGCTGAGGAAGTCCACGCCGCGCCGGCGGAGTTCGGCGACGCTGGCGAGCTCGTCGTCGGTGCGGAGGGCGAGGTGCTGGACGCCGGGGGTGTCGTCGTGCCAGTCGAGGAACTCCTGGACCTGGCTCTTCTTGAGGCCGGGGGCCGGCTCGTTGATGGGCATCTTGATGAGGTTGTTGCCGCTGGACATGACCTTGGACATGAGGGCGGAGTACTGGGTGCCGATGTCCTTGTCGTCGAAGTGCTTGAACATGGCAAAGCCCAGGACATTCTCGTACCACTCGACCCAGTGGTCCATTTTGCCGAGCTCGACATTGCCGACGAGGTGGTCGACATACTTGAGGCCGCAGGGGTGCTTGCGGTTGTGCTCGTTGACCGGCGAGTCGATGTGCTTGAAGACGGGCATGAACTCGGCGCCCTGCTTGACCATGGGGAGGGCGTACCGCCCGGTGCGGCTGACGAAGGTGTGGATGCAACGCCCGTAGGTCTTGATGGAGGCGACGGTGACGGCGCCGTTGGCGTCGGAGATGACGCGGGGCTCGCGGGCGGGCTCGGCGCCGTTCCGGAGGGCCTGCTCGTAGGTCTTGACCGCGTCGTGGACGGTGAACGCGACATCCTTGACGCCGTCGCCGTAGAGGCTCAGCTCTTCGGCGGCGGGATGGTCCTTGGTGAGCGGCGTGGTGAGCATCAGGCGGATGTTGCCCTGGGTGAGGAGGTAGTCGGCCTCGTCGCGCGAGCCAGTGGTGAGGTCGGCAAGCTGGGAGATCTGAAAGCCGAAGGTGTGGGCGTAGAAGTACGCGGCCTGCTTGGCGTTGCCGACATAGCAGCGGACATGGTCGACATCGATCAGGTGAAGGGGGTCGGTGGCGGCGGGGACCTCGGAGGGGGTGTGGGCTGCTCTGGTCATCGTCGGTGGCTCCCTGGATTGGGCTGGGCCTGGGCCCCGGGGTTTGGGCTTGGTTTGATGCGATCCCTGTCGGTCGGCCGATGATTCTAGATGCCCGGCTCCGGACCGACGGGGCTAGGGGCCGCCGATAGGCATATGTACGGACAGAAACGAATCCAGGTGACGGGGGGCGGGCGGGGCCCTACCGTATGGGCCTGATTCGCAGCACCCCTGGGATCGGGGTGATGGACCGTGGCGCCCCGTTCCGGGGCGGGGGCTGGCCAGATGCCGGCCCTTGGGTTCGATCTTGGTGGCCGGGCGCGGGAGCCGGACGGAGTCGGCGGCGTCTGAGCCGAGGGCGTTTGCGGATGAGTCATCAGTCAGAGCGTGATCACTTCGGGCCGTACCGGCTGGTGCGGGAGTTGTCGTCGTCGTCGCTGGGCCGGCGGTGGCTGGCGCTGCGGGAGACGGACCAGACCAGCCACGCGGTGTACCGGTTTGAATCGCTTCCGGACCGGGTGTGGCGTCGGCGTCACATGCGGGCGATGCGGGCGTTGAGCGAGCTGCGCCACCCGCACCTGCTGTCGCTGGAGGCGTGCTCGTTCGGGATCGGCGACGAGCCGTGGGTGGTGACGCCCTACACGGGGAATCACGACTGCATCGTGACGCTGGCGGATGTGCTCGCGGCGAAGGGGGAGAGCCTGAGCGCCCCGGAGGCCGAGCGGGCGGTGCTGCAGGTGCTCGAGGGCGTGTCGTACGCGCACTCGGTGGGGCAGGGGAACGGCCCGATCGCGCTGGAGCAGGTGCTCGTTGACCGACGCGGCTCGGTGCTGATCGAGCTCTACGGGGTGTCGCGGGCGCTGCGCGGGCTGGACACCATCAACTCAGAGCTGATCCGCGACGAGGTCCGGAGCGTGGTGGAGATCGCGTACCGGCTGGTGACGGGGTTGGCGGCCGACGAGCCGCGGATCCCGGCGGGCCGGCTCGTGAAGAAGCTGCCGCGGGCGTTGGACGAGTGGCTGGAGGAGGGGCTGGACCCCGGCAGCGGCTTCCAGTCGGCGGACGAGGCGATCGCGAAGCTGCCGCACAGGCGTCCCGAGCCCGAGGCCGGCCGTGTCCGGACGGTGCTGGGGAAGCTGACGGCGTGGTCGCGGTAGGGGGCCTGTCGCGGTAGAGGACTTGGGGATCGGCGCGGGCTTGGGCGTCAGGACCCGGCGGTCGCGGTGAACGCGGCGTCGGCGAGGTCGATCGCGCGGGCCAAGGCGGCGGCTTTGTTGACGGTCTCGAGGTACTCGGGCTCGGGCTTGGAGTCGGCGACGATGCCGCCGGCGGCTTGGATGTGGTAGGTCCAGGTTCTGGTGGCACGGCTCTCCGAGCCGTGAGTCTGACTTTCTTCATCTACGGCTCGGAGAGCCGCGCCACCGGGAGCCGTGCCACCCTCCGTGGGGACGACCATGGTGCGGAGGGCCAATGCGATGTCCATCTCGCCGTCGAGGGTGACATAGCCCATGCCGCCGCCGTAGGGGCCGCGTCGGACGGGCTCGAGCTCGTCGATGATCTGGAGGGCGCGGATCTTGGGGGCCCCGGAGATGGTGCCGACGGGGAGCGTGGCGACGAGGGCGTCCCAGGCGTCGAGCCCTGGGCGGAGCGTGCCGGTCACGGTCGAGCTGATGTGCATGACATGGCTGTAGCGTTCGATCTCCATGACGGTGGGGAGGTCGATGGAGCCGGCGAGCGCGACCTTGCCGACATCGTTGCGCCCGAGGTCGACGAGCATGACATGCTCGGCGCGTTCCTTCTGGTCGGCGAGGAGCTCGGCCTCGAGGGCGCGGTCTTCTTCGGCGGTCGAGCCGCGCCTGCGGGTGCCGGCGAGGGGGCGGTTGGTGATGACCAGGGTATCGTCGGGCTGGCGTCGGACGCGGCAGAGGATCTCCGGGCTGGAGGCGACGAGGATGCAGCCCTCGCACTGCATATAGACCATGTAGGGGCTCGGGTTGACGGCGCGGAGGGCCCGGTAGACATCGAACGGGTCGACGGCGCTCCGCCGCTCGAAGCGCTGGCCGAGGACGACCTGGAAGATGTCGCCGGCGCGGATGTACTCGAGCGCTCGCTCCACCATCGCGGCGTGCTGCTCGCGGGTGGTGTTGCTGGGCGACGGGGTCACGGGGGCCTCGGCCCCGACGCGCCCGGCGGGCAGGGGCTTGGAGTGGCGATGGATCTCCTCGACGCGGGCCTCGAGCTTCGCGGCGGCGGTGTCGTAGACGGCGCCGGGGTCGGCCTGGGGGCCCAGCATCGCGAGCTGGACGACATGCACGAGCTTGGCGACATGGTCGAACGCGACGACGCCGTCGTAGAGCGCGAAGTGCATGTCGGGCAGGTGGCGGTCATCGTGCGGGGCGTTGGCGAACGCGAGCTTCTCGGGCTCGGCGTAGCGGACGGTGTCGTAGCTGGCGTAGCCGAACCACCCGCCCCACGGGCAGTGGGGGAGTTCCTCGCGCGGGGAGCGCGGGGCGGGGCGCACGAGGCGCAGGCCCTCGGTGAGCTGGCGGGGGACAAGCAGCGGGTTGGGGGCCTCGCCCCCGGAGCGGGTGGCGTCGCGGTGGTCGCGCACCGTGACGGTGTGCTGGTGGGCGACGACCTCGACGATGGGGCGGGCCCCGAGGATCGAGTAGCGGCCCTGGCGCTCGCCCCCCTCGACGGACTCGAGGAGGAACGAGGGGGCGGTGCGTTCGTCGGGGGCCACGAGGCGCCGGTAGCACAGCACGGGGGTCAGCTGATCGCTGAGCAGACGCACGGCCAGGGGGATCGCGAGGGCGGCATCGGGCGATCGGGCCCGCTCCCGGGCGGCCAGGGCGCAGAATTCGGTTCGACTCAGGTTCGGCATGCGGCCTGAGTGTACGCGGGCGGTACAGTCTGGCCATGAGCACACAGACCCGGCGGACTCTCGGAGGGCTTCTCGCGGCCCTCGGGCTCGCGGCCTCGGCGTTGGGGCAGGACGCCCCGCCGGTTGCGCCCGCGACCGGCGGGCAGGCGGAGACCCCCCCGCACCCGGGCGTGGTGCTCGGGCGCCGCGCGGGCATGACGCTCGGGGCCCGGGGGGTGATCCCGACGGTCGTCGTCGTGCCGGACCCGGCGAGCTACGCGGAGGCCATCGCGGGGTGGAAGCCCAGCGCGATCTACCCGGTGCTGATCGACGACGGGTCGGCGGCGGCCAGGGAGGACATCGCGAGGTTCGTCCGGGGCTTCCGGCCCGAGTCGGTGGTCCGGTGGGAGGCGGGGCCCGACGGGCCGAGCGCCGGGGGCGCGATGCGGGAGCGGCGGGCGGTGCCGCGGGCGAGGGCGCTGACGGAGTCGGCGCTCTATCGGGCGTGGGGGTACGACCCGGAGGTCACCGGTGGGGAGGGTGCGTACGGGCTGGTCGGGTACTGGGTGGCGAACCGCCACCTGCCGCCCGGGGTGATCATCGCCGACGAGCGCGACCCGGCGTGGACGGCGGCGCTGGCGTTGGCGGCGGCCCGGGGCGAGCCCATCGCGTGGCTGGAGCTGCCGGGGATGGTGGTGGACGCGGGGTTGGCGCCGGGCGAGATCGACGGGCTGTGCGAGGCGGTCGAGTCGGCGTGCGAGGCGACGGGTCTGCCCTGGCGGGGGCTGGGCGATCTGCTCGACGCGGTCACGGTGTGCGCGGGGCTGCCCGCGCGATACGAGACCGCGCCGGAGGAGTTCGGGGCGTCCACCGACCGGCTGGGGCGGCTCGCGGACGGCGAGCGCTGGGCGTGGGCGGGGCAGGTGTTCGGCACCGAGCCGCGGGCGGCGTACCGAGCGATGTGCTCGGTGTTCCTCGGGATCGAGAGCGCGTGGCTGTTCGACGGGTACGGGTCGGGCGAGCCGTGGGGGCAGTGGGACTGCACCGGCGCGGCGGAGGTGCTCAAGAAGGCGGACATCCTCACGATGGTGGACGACGAGCCCCGGAACACGCCGGCGGATTGGAAGCTCCGCGCCGAGCGCCCGCTGCACGCCGGGCTGGTGATGGTCAACTCCAGCGGCAACCGGGTGTGGTTCGAGCTGGGCGGGTCCAAGGCGTGGGCCGGGGACATCCCGCTGCTGGAGATCCCCGCGGCGATGCACATGGTGCACTCGTGGTCGGCGGCGTCGCCGGCCCGCAGCGCGACCGTGGGCGGGAAATGGCTCGAGCGAGGCGTGTTCGTCTACGCGGGCTCGGTGCACGAGCCCTACCTGCAGGCGTTCGTGCCGACACCGATCGTGGCGCAGCGGCTGATCGGGGGGATGGCGTTCGGCGCCGCGGTGCGGGTCGACGGCGGGGGGCCCTGGCGCGTGGCGGTGCTGGGGGACCCGCTGTTCGCGTACGGCCCGCGCCCGGTCCGGCTCGAGGAGCCGCTGGGGCTGGCGGACCCCGTGCCGCTGGACGGGGCGTTCAAGGCCGCGGCCGCGGAGGGCCGCTACGCGGAGATGTACACGGGGCTGGCGCTGCTCGGCCGGGACGCGGATGTCGCGAGGCTGTTCGTGGCGATGCTGCGAGACCAGCCGGAGAAGCTGAATGGGGAGGTCGCGACGGCGGCGCTGTTCGCGCTCTACCGGACAGGATCGGACGAGGTGTTCCTGCGGGCGTACGCGGTGCTGCCGGCGGAGGTGGCGGGGATGGACGACGCCGTCGATGCGCTGTGGCATGTGGGGCGCCGGGCGGCGCGCGAGCGGTCGGCCTACCGGGAGGCGGCGCTGGGGCTCATGGCCGGGCACATCCGCGAGAAGCAGGCCGAGGCGGACGCGGCGGAGCTGACGCAGCTCGGCGGGGGGCCCTGAGCTCTGGAGGCGTGCGCCGGGCTCGCGTGATGGTGATGGTGGTGGGGGAGGGGGGCGGCGGGTGCGGGTGATGAAACAAAGAGCCCCGGGCGTGTGCCCGGGGCTTTGGTCTTTCGGGTGGGGGGCTTCTGGCTGAAGGAGCGGTCGGCGGGTCAGGCGCCCTGGGCGCTCAGGCCGCGGAGGCTGGCCTCGCGCCGGGTCATCTGGGGCGACTTGCCGGCTTCCTCGGCCTCGGTGAAGTTCTCGCCGAAGCGGAAGAGCCGGAAGCTGTTGGCGAAGACGAAGATCTCGCCGGCGAAGTGGTAGAGGCCGGCCTCCCAGACCTCGAGCATGCCGGTGGCGGCGATGACCAGCCCGATCAGGACGATGACGACCGAGGCGGCGATGTTCTGGCCGATGATCACGCGGGTGCGCCGGGCCAGCTCCATGAGGAACGGGATCCGGTTGAGGTCGTCGGTCATGAGGGCGATGCCGGCCGAGTTGGTCGCGATGTCGGAGCCCGACAGGCCCATGGCGACGCCGACATCGGCCGCGGCGAGGGAGGGCCCGTCGTTGATGCCGTCGCCGACCATCATGACGCGGTAGCCCTGGGCGACCATCTGCTTGATCTGCTCGTGTTTCTCCTCAGGGAGGCACTCGGCCTCGATGGCGTCGACGCCGACGGCCTGGCCGACGCGCTTGGCGACGCTGAGCCGGTCGCCGGTGAAGATGGCGATCATGCGGACGCCGAGGTCGCGGAGGTGGTTGATGACGGCTGTGGTGCCGGGCTTGACCTTGTCCTCGAGGCCGACCGCGCCGAGGTAGCGTCCGTCGCGCAGGACATGGACGCCGGTCATCCCCTCGATCTTCTGCTCGACGGCGCCGATGTCGGGGGCGGTGTGGGGGGCGATCTCGCGGATCCAGGTCGCGCGCCCGACACAGAGCTCGCCCATGCTGGTGCGGGCCCGCACGCCGCGCCCGTGGATCTCCTCGTGCTGGTCCGAGCCGTCGGGGTTGATCTTCGCCTGGCGGGCGGTCCGCAGGATGGAGAGCGCCAGCGGGTGGTTGGAGTGCTGCTCCCCGTTGGCGGCGGCCTGGAGCAGCTCGACGCCCTCGATGCCCGCGGCGGGCGCGAGCCGGGAGACCTCGAACCGGCCGGTGGTGATGGTGCCGGTCTTGTCCATGACGACAGCGTCGACGGAGGCGGCGGCCTCGAGGTAGTTGACCTCCTTGATGAGGATGCCCAGTCGGGCGGCGGAGGCGAAGGCGGCGACAGTGGCGCTGGGGCTGGAGAGCAGCAGCGACGCGGGGCAGCAGACGATGAGGACGGTGATGGCGGTCAGCGTGGCCTCCGCCTGCTTCTCGGGGTTCTGGCTCATCACGAACCACACCACACCCGCGACCGACAGGGCGACGGGCACGAAGAAGCGGGCGACCTGCTCGATGAGGGCCTGGCGGGGCGAGCGGGTTTCCTCGGCCTCGCGGATGAGCTGGCTGACCTTGCCGATCGTCGTGTCCTCGCCCACGAGCGTGGCGCGGAGGTCGAGCGGGCCGGTGAGGTTCGTCGTGCCGGCGTAGACCTCGTCGCCCTCCTGCACCTCGACGGGCGCGGCCTCGCCGGTGAGCGAGGCCTGGTTGATCGTGGTGCGCCCCGTGACGACGACGCCGTCGACGGGCAGGTTCTCCCCGGGCCGCACGCGGACGATGTCGCCGACCTTGACCTCGCCGAGGCTGACCTCCTGCTCGCGCCCTTCGATCAGGAGTCGGGCGCTGTCGGGGGTGAGGGCGATGAGATCCTCGATCGCGCGGCGGGCGCCGAACGCCGTGCGGTTCAGCACCGCGTCGGCCACCAGCAGGATGAACGCCAGCCACCCGGCGGTCTCGTACTTGCCGACCGCGATCGCGGCGATGATGGCGATGGCCGCCAGGGTCGAGCTGCTCGCGGCGCCCCGCTGGATCTCCTTGCGGGCCTCGTTGAACAGCGAGAAACTCAGCAGCACCGCCGCCGCGACCGCCGGGAGCTGGGCGACATTGCTGTCGGTGGCCCCGAGCCAGTCGGCGGCCCTGGTGGCCAGGAGGAGGATCGCGCCGACGAAGTACAGGACCAGGCTCCGCTCCGAGGTGTCGCCGTGCGAGCAGGCGACCATGCGGCTGTTCTCGTGCTCGTGGTGGTGATCGCAGTCGGGGCCATGGGTGTGGTTGTGCGCGGCTGAGGCCATCGGCAGCGGCTCCCTGGGTACGAGGGGTGGTGCGGGCGTTCTCGTCGGCCCGGCGAGTGCGGGCGGGGGATTCCTGACAGGCGCCCGGTCTGGAGGGCCGGGGCGAGGGTGGGCATGGTATGCCCAGGCCGCCGGTTCGCGGGCCTCCAACGGTACGGGCGGGGTGGGGCGTGGGTTCGGGCCGTATGCTCTCCCAAGCGTCCGCTTCCCGGACGACCCAGCAGAACCACCGAGGGCGCCATGGCCGAGACCCCGCTATCACCGACCGTCTGCATCCTGGGCCTGGGGCAGATGGGGCTGGTCTGCGCACCCCTGGTGCTGGGCGCGGACCCGACGCTGGGCGCCTGCGCCAACGGGGGGACGGGCGGCGCGGCCCCGACGGTGCGGATGTGGGGCCACAGCCTGGACGAGGCCGGGGCCCTCGCCCAGACCCGCCGGAGCCACCGCCTGCCGGGGTTCGAGCTGCCGGAGGCGGCAAAGGTGTGCTTCCACGACGCGGACGCGCTGGAGGGGGCGGGGCTCATCGTCAGCGCGGTCCCGGTGCAGTTCACCCGGGAGGCGTGGACCAGGCTCCGGGCGCATGTGCCTGCCGGGGCTGGGGTTGTGAGCGTGGCCAAGGGGATCGAGAACCAGACGCTGCTCCGCCCCACGCAGATCATCGCCGAAGTACTGGGAGACGACCCGGACGCCAAGCCCCGGCCGATGGCGGTGCTCAGCGGGCCGACGATCGCGGCCGAGCTGGCGCGGGGGCTGCCCGCGACCATGATCGCCGCCAGCGACGACCCGGCGTTCGCCGAGCGGGTGCAGCGCCTGTTCAGCACCAGCTACCTGCGGATCTACACCAATCCGGATGTCCTGGGGGTGGAGTTGGCTGCCGCGACGAAGAATGTGATCGCCCTGGCGGCGGGCGTGCTCGACGGGCTGCAGGCGGGGTACAACGCCAAGAGCGCGCTCCTGGCCCGGGGGTTGGCCGAGATCGCTCGCCTGGGCGGGGCGATGGGGGCCAGCCCGGGGACCTTCTTCGGCATCGCCGGGGTCGGTGACCTGGCGACGACCTGCTTCAGCCCCGAGGGGCGCAACCGCTCGTGCGGCGAGGCTCTGGGCAAGGGGCGCAAGCTCTCGGAGTACCTGCGGGAGTCGCCCTTTGTGGTGGAGGGCGTGGCGACGACGCGGAGCGTGATGGACCTGGCGCAGAAGTACAGGGTGGAGATGCCGATCACCGAGGCGGTGCATGCGGTCCTTTTCGAGGGTGTGGACCCGATCCGGGCGATCGGGAGGCTGATGAGCCGGGAACTCAAGCAGGAGCGGGTGGGGTAGGGGTCCCTCAGCGGTGCTGGGCGGGCGAAGGCAGCAGGGGCCACAGACCGCCGCATGCAGGGCAGCGATGTGGGCAGATGCGGGCACCGAAGGCGTCGGTGCCGATCGGCGGCGGGCAGCGTGACAGATCGTACCAACAGTCCGGGCACCGGCGGTGCCTGAGCGCACGGTGTAATTGCGGTATCGAGCCGGTCCCGAGCACGCGACGGATGCAGACGACCGCGAAGAGCACCGGGGCCCAGAACAGCGCCGCGCTGCCGCCGGGTCCGGTGGTGGTGATGCCGGCCAGCCACCGGGCGAGATCGTCGTCCTTGAACCAGTTGCGCCGCCAGACCGCCCACGCATCGAGCCGGCGTTCGTACTCGGCCAACAACGCCTGACACGCCCGCGATCGAGACTCGGCGTCCGGTGCGTCTCGGGCCCGGGCGAGCAGCACCTCGAAACCCCCGGTCCGGAGTTCCTGGCGTTTGACCAGTTCTTCCGCGGCCCCGAACCGTACGAGTCCGGCCCCGTAGTAGGGAGCGATCAGGCGGTCCCACCGAGTGATGCCCGCGCTGCCCGCTTGCGTGTCCATCGTCTAGATGGTACTTCGGATTCGGCCAGTGGTGATTCAGCCCAGGAGCGCCGGCGCGGCTCCTTGAAGCAACAATGCGGCGGTGAGCTTGCCCGACTCCCATCTCATGCACCGGCGGCTGGTCATCCTGGGTTCTACCGGGTCAATCGGCACGCAGACGCTCGAGGCGGTCGCGCACCTGAACGCGCTGGCCGAGCGGGGCCAGTCGCGCCAGCGGTTCGAGGTGGTGGGGCTCTTGGCCAGGTCGAACGGCGGGATGCTCGCCGACCAGGCGGCGAGGTTCGGCGTCCCGGTGCTGGCGCTGGGGGATGAAGACGGGACGATCCAGACGCGGGCGAGGGTGCTGCGGGGGGCCGGCGCGGCCGAGGAACTGGTGCGGGCGACCCGCCCGGACCTGGTGGTGACGGCGATGGTGGGGGCGGCGGGGATCCCGGCGACGCTGGCGGCGGCGGAGATGGGGATCGACATCGCGCTGGCGAACAAGGAGGCGCTGGTCGCGGCGGGGCAGCTCGTGGTGCCCGCGGCGAGGCGGTCGGGGGCGAGGCTGCTGCCCGTCGATAGCGAGCACTCGGGGCTGTGGCAGTGCCTGCAGGGGCTGTGCCCGCGCGGGGAGCTGCTGGTGCCGCCGACGCCGGCGCCGGCGGTGGTGCGCCGGGCGATCATTACTGCCTCGGGCGGGCCGTTCCGGACGACGCCGGTAGAGCGGATGCGTGCGGCGACTGTGGAGGAGGCGCTGGCGCACCCGACATGGTCGATGGGGCCGAAGAACACGATCGACTCGGCGACGATGGTGAACAAGGGGCTGGAGCTGATCGAGGCCCGGTGGCTGTTTGATCTATCGGCGGACCGGCTGGGGGTGCTGATCCACCCGCAGTCGATCGTGCACGCGATCGCGGAGCTGGCCGACGGGTCGAGCATCGCGCAGCTCTCGGCGCCGGACATGCGGTGCCCGATCCAGCTGGCGCTGACCTGGCCGATGCGGGCGGAGGGGTGCGCGCGGGCGATCGACTGGCGGGCGCTCGCGAGTCTGGAGTTCGCAGAGCCCGACCCGGCGCGGTTCCCGGCGATCGGCCTGGCGTTCGAGGCGATCCGGCGCGGCGGCGGCGCGGGGGCGGTGTTCAACGCGGCCAACGAGGTCGCGGTCGGGGCGTTCCTCGGGAGGTGCATCCCCTTCGGGCGGATCGTCGAGATCGTCGGCGAGGCGTGCGCCACCGTCGCCTGCGCGCGGGCGGGGACGCTCACGGAGATCATGGCGATCGACGGGGCGGCGCGGGAGTTCGCGGCGGGCCGGGTCGGGGGCTGACGCGGGTGATTTGTGCGGTGCGGGCGATCGCGCGGCGCGGAACTCGGGCGCGGGTTCGGCGATCGGAGAGGCGGCGGGGCGGGGCGTGCGGGGCGGCCCCGCGGGGACCGCATGGCTCCACTATCATGGACGGGGGAAAGGAGCACCCATGGCGGTACTGGTGACAGGTGGGGCGGGGTACATCGGGTCGCACGCGGTCAAGCGGCTGCTGGCGGAGGGTGAGACCGTCGTGGTGCTCGACAACCTCTCGGTGGGGCACATGGAGGCGATCGAGGCGCTCCAGACCGTCGCGGACGGGCGGCTGACCTTTGTGAAGGCGGACATCGGCGACCGGGAGCGCGTGCGGTCGGTGCTGGGGGATCACGGCGTGGACGCGATCATGCACTTCGCGGCGCTCGCCCAGGTGGGCGAGAGCGTGCAGCGCCCGCTCCTCTACTACCGCAACAACGCCGCGTCGGCGCTCACGCTGATCGAGGAGGCGCTCGAGGCGGGCGTCGGGAGGATCATTTTCAGCTCGACATGCGCGACCTACGGCGAGCCGGCGGAGGAGTTCATCCCCATCCCCGAGCACTGCCCGCAGCGCCCGATCAACCCCTACGGCATGAGCAAGCTCCATGTCGAGCACATGCTGCGGGACGCGTGCGCGGCCGCGGCCCAGGGCGAGAAGCCGTTCGGTTTCGCGGCCCTGCGGTACTTCAATGTCGCGGGGTCGGACCCCGACGGTCTGATCGGCGAGGACCACGACCCCGAGACCCACATCATCCCGGTTGTGCTGCAGACGGTGCTCGGGCTCCGCGAGGCGGTGACGGTGTTCGGCGAGGACTACCCGACGCCCGACGGTACCTGCGTGCGCGACTACATCCATGTGGAGGACCTCGTCGATGCGCATGTGGCGGTGATGCGGTCTCTGCGCCCCGGCGACGCGCGGGCGTACAACCTGGGCATCGGCAAGGGCTACTCGGTGATGGAGGTGCTCGACAGCGTGCGCCGCGTGACGGGCGTGGACTTCGAGGTCCGCAAGGGTGACCGCCGGCCCGGCGACCCCCCGCGCCTGTTCGCCAACCCCGCGAAGATCAGGGAGGAACTCGGCTGGACCGCCGCGACCACCGACCTGGACGCGATCGTCGCGACGGCGTGGAACTGGTTCAACGAGCACCCCAACGGGTACAAGTCGTGAAGCTGCTGGGGGCGATCGCGTGCGGGCTCTCGCTGCTGCTAGCACCGGCGTGCGCGGCCCAGCCCGCGCCGGAGACGGTCGAGGCCGCAGCGCCCGCGATCCCTTGGCCCGGTCGGGCGACGACGGTGGTGCGCGACCTCGAGGTCGGGCCCTGGACGCTGCGTTGGGTGGGCCCGTTGGGGCTCGGCGATCTGGAGGCCGACGCCGCGGACGCGGCCCTGGTGGCGGGGCGGCTGGGCGTCGGGCCCGAGCGGGTCGAGTTCGAGCGTTACGGGTCGATCGTGGTGCGGATACCCGAGGGCGAGCTGTCGAAGACGGCGCGGATCGCCGGCAAGCCCGCGGCGGCGTTCGAGGTGCTCACGGCCGAGGCGCGGGGCGAGGGGTATCAACTGCAGCGGACCTGGTTTGCGCTCTACGAGCCGCGGGGCGAGGCCGTGGGGGCGACGGTGGTGCTGCTGCCGGGCATGTTCGGGACGCCCGAGCCGGTGATCGACACGCTCGTCGGCAAGCTCCGCGGGCGGGGTTGGCATGTGCTGCGGATGCTGACGCACTCGTCGCGGTACACGGAGAAGCGGTCCTACGAGCTGGACCCCGGCGCCCCGGCGGCGCTGGCGGGGGAGATCGCGGCCGAGTTCGGCGGGCGCACCGCCGAGAACGCGCTGGCGGTGGAGGCGGTCTGTGCGCACATCGCCGGGGCGATGCCGGAGACACCCATCGGCGCGCGCATCGGCCTGGGCATGAGCGGAGGCGGAATGGCCCTGCCGACGGTGATGGCCCGCGAGCACGACGCGTACAGGGGCGCGGTGTACATCGGCGCGGGGTGCGACTTCGCGGCGATCGCCATGGAGAGCAACTACGCGGACTGGATCGACGCGGTGCGGGTGTCCTGGGCGGGCCAGCCGGGCGAGCCGGGTGAGCCGGGTGAGGCGGCGCGGGGGGCGTTCACCGAGGCGTACCGGGGCGCGGCGCCGCTCGACAGCTACCACACCGCGCTGGCCGTCGCGGACATCCCGACGCTGATGGTGCACGGCGAGCACGACCAGGCGGTGCCGGCACGCCTGGGGGATCTCCTGTGGGAGAGGCTCGGGCGCCCGGAACGCTGGTCGGTGCAGGCGACGCACGAGACGCTGTTTCTCGCCTACCTGCCCGGCAAGATCGATGATCTACTCGACTGGATGGGGGCGCGGGTCGGGGGGTAGAAGCACCGGGACGGCGGGCCGACTTGTGCTCGGGCCCGGTTGGGGCGACAATCGGGCATGGAACCGACCGCTGCCGAAGCCGTGAGAGCGCTGCGTGCGTACGCCTCGGGCCACCTGACGCTCGACGGCGAGCACCGGTGGCCGGTGCGGTTCGTGTGGGACCGGCGGGCGGGCCGCCTCGTCTTCCCGCTCCCCGACGACGCGTCCTTGGAGGGGGAGGGGCAACTCCTGCTGCCCGACGAGCACGACCCGGCGGTGGCGGTGCTCCTGACGATCGAGGAGGTGGCCTCGCTGCCGGGGGCCCTGGAGATCCGGTTCGAGATCTACCACGGCAGGGCGGAGTCGGCCAAGTGGGGCGTGGCGACAGTCGTGGCCCTGCGCTACCACGGGGAGGCGTACGACGGGGAGGACCTGGTGCTCACCGACGGGCTGGTCGCGGACGAGCCGGCCCTGTGCCGCGAGCTGAACGCGGACCCCGCCCGGCTTCGGGCGCTTTGCGAGACAGGAGCCCGGGCGAGCGTCGACGAGCCGGTGGCGGTGGGGGTGGACCCCGACGGGATCGACATCCGGGCGAGGTTCGGGATCGTGCGGGCGCCATTCGCGGCGAGCGCGCCGACGCCGGACGCGGCCCGCGAGCAGATCGCCCGGCTGAGCGAGGCGCGGCGGGCATGAGCCTGGGCCCGCCGGTTCCTTTCGCCCGCCCATCGTTCCCGCTGCGGGAGGCGCACTCGCACCTATACCAGCTCGGGCGGTCGCTGGGCATGATCCAGCTGGAGGGGTGCGCCTCGCCCGACGAGATGCTCGGCATGTTCGCGGCCCGCGCGGGGAGTGGGGGACCGGGAGCGGTGCTGCTCGGCCAGGGGGCGAGGCCCGAGGCGTGGGCGCCCGCGCGGTGGCCGACGCTGGCGGAGTTCAACCGCGTGACCGGGGCGGCGCCCGCGCTGGCCTGGTGCTTCGACTACCACGCGATCATGGCGAACTCCGCGGCGCTCGCCCTCGCCGGGATCGGCGACGCGACGCCCGACCCCCCGGGCGGGGTCATCGGGCGGACGCCGGACGGGGGCCTCAGCGGGGCGGTGTACGAGGGCGCGGCCCTGAGGGTCTGGCACGCCATCCCCGAGCCATCGCCCGAGCAGCGCGACGCGGAGCTGCGCGCGGGGCTGCGCGGCCTGGCGGCGTTCGAGGAGGTGCACGACCTCAAGAGCCAGCGGTGGCTGGGGCCCGCGCTCGCGCGGCTGCTGCGCGGGGAGACCTCGGGCGCGGGGCATACGGCGAGGTTCCGCCTGTTCCCGCTGGTGAGCGATCTGGACGCGGTGCTCGAGAACCGGGGGGGATGGGAGTCCGACCGGGTCCGCCTCGCCGGGGCGAAGATCTTCGTCGACGGGACGCTGAACTCACGCACCGCGTGGATGCTGCACCCCTTCGCCGATGGGCGCCCCGAGCACCCCCGCGGCACACCGATGATGAGCCCGCGCGAGATCGAGGACGCCGTGCGCCGGTGCGACGCGGCGGGGCTGCCGCTGGCGGCGCACGCGATCGGCGACGCCGCGGTGCGGGCGGTGCTCGACGCGATCGAGAAAGTGCGCCCGCGGACGCCCGGCTTCCGCATCGAGCACGCGGAGGTGATCGACGGGGCGGATGTGGCACGGTTCGCCGAGCTCGGGGTGATCGCGAGCGTGCAGCCGTGCCACCTGCTCTACGACATCGAGGCCCTGCGCAAGGGGCTGCCCGACCGGCTGGACCGGGTCCTGCCGCTGCGGGAGCTGATCGACGCGGGGTGCGAGCCGGGGCGGGGGCTCGTGTTCGGGTCGGATGTGCCGATCGTGCGTGCCGACCCGGAGGACTCGGTGCTGGCGGCGACGGCGCGGCGCCGGGCGGATATGCCGGCCGGCGGGGCCATCGCGCCCTCGCAGGCGATCACCGAGGCCGAGGCGTGGGCGGCGTTCCGGGCAGCCGGCGTTTAGTCCCTGTCGCGCTGCCAGAGCCTCCAGAAGAGCAACCACTGCGCGAAGGTGCCCGGCATCCGGGTGACGCGGAGGCCGCCGGCGATGCCCTTGGGCAGCTCGTCGCGCTCGTGCTGCTTCTTGACGCCCTTGGCGAGGACCTCGCCGAGGCGGCGTGAGGGGTCTGCCGAGCGCCCTGTGACTTTTTCGTACAGGCGAGGATCAACGACCATTCGAACCCCCTTCGGCGTGGGACGCCGGTGACGAGTGCCCGCAGCCTACCGGAACATCTCCCGGGACGCCAGCGTTGATATAGTGATATCGGACGGTGATTCCCCATGACCCACGCAGGGAGGGCGGCGCATGCGCGCGGACATCCGGTACAACAACATCATCGACGGGGCCGACTTTGCCCGGGCCCAGGCCGCCGCCGACCGGGCGGCGTTCCTCGACGCCGAGGACATCGACCCCGAGACCTTTTACTGCGTGCAGCACTACGAGCGGTACTCACCCCAGGACCACGAGGTCTGGGCGACGCTGGTCTCCCGGCGTCTGGAGACCCTAGAGGGGCAGGCGTCGGAGGTGTTTCTCAACGGCGTGCGCCGGCTGGGGCTGGACAAGGACCATGTGCCCAAGGTCGAGTATGTGAACTCGCGCCTGGCGGCCCTGACGGGCTGGCAGAGCCGCGGCGTGCCCGGGTACCTGCCCGCGAAGGCCTTCTTCGCGTGCCTGGCCCGGCGCCAGTTCCCGACGACGATCGTGATCCGGCCGCGGGAGAAGCTGGAGTACCTGCCCGAGCCGGACATTTTCCATGATGTATTCGGCCATGTGCCGCTGCACTGCGACCCGGTGTTCGCGGAGTTTCTGCAGACCTACGGCCAGGCGGCGCTCCGGTGCGAGGATCCCCACCACATCGAGCGGCTGGGGCGGCTTTTCTGGTTCACCGTGGAGTTCGGGCTGATCCGCGAGCACGGTCGGGTGAAGCTGTACGGTTCGGGGCTCATCTCGAGCCTGGGCGAGAGCTTCCACGCGTTGGAGAGCCCGGATGTGGACCGGCGCCCATTCGACATGGACCGGGTGTGCGATACCCCGTTCGAGATCGACCACTACCAGCCCGTGCTGTATGTGCTGGAGAGCTTCCAGCAGCTTCGGGACTCGATGAACGAGTACGCCGAGCAGGTGCTGGGGCGGGGGGCGATGGCTGGGGTGTGAGGCCGGCCGTGGGGCAGCCGTGGGCCGGCGGTGCGGTTCGTGGAGCTGGGGCGGATCGAGCGTCGGAGGGGGAGAAGCACCCCGACTTCCCTGCCCTGAGCGAGAGAGTTGGGAGCGCGAGGGGCGGTGGGTTTGCCCGGGGGGGTCGGGGTCGGAATACTACGGCGCGGCGATTCCCCGGCATGGGTCGGCCGCGGGAGGCTCGGAGGCCTGCCGCGGGCGGTGGGGCCGGGAGAGCACACGCTGGCGATCGCACCGGGCTGGTGTTCAGCCCGCCTGCCGGAAGCTGACCCACTATGACCAGACTCGCGCCCCCGGGCCCCGGCGATGCCGTGGCCAACCAGCCGTTGCCCGACGCCCCCTGGTCGATCGAGCGGTCGCTCTCGACCTACCACATCCCCGCGTGGGGGGCGGGGTACTTCGGGATCAACAAGGCCGGTCACCTGACGGTCCACCCCGAGCAGAAGCCAAGCCGGGAGATCGACCTCTACGAGGTGATCGAGGGGCTGCTGGAGCGTGAGATCGGCACGCCGGTCATCCTCCGGTGCACGGATGTGCTGCGCCACCGGCTTCGGACCATCAGGTCGTGCTTTGACCAGGCGATCGCGGAGCACAACTACCAGGGCTCGTACGCCTGCGTGTACCCGATCAAGGTCAACCAGCAGCGCCCGCTGTGCGAGGAGCTGCGGGACGCGGCCCAGGAGCTGGGCTTCGGGTTCGAGGCGGGCTCCAAGCCCGAGCTGCTGGCGGTGATGGCGCTGACCGAGAATCAGCCGAACATGCCGATCGTGTGCAACGGGTTCAAGGACTCGGAGTTCATCGAGACGGTGATCCTGGCGACCAAGCTCGGTCGCCACATCATCCCGGTGGTGGAGCGGTTCAGCGACCTGGAGCTGATCGTCAAGCACGCGGAGCGGTACGGCGTGCGCCCGCGGATCGGCGTCCGGACCAAGCCCAGCGCCAGGGGCGTCGGGCGGTGGGAGAGCTCGGCGGGGATGCGGTCGAAGTTCGGGCTGGGGGCCAGCGAGCTGCTGCGGGCGGTCGAGTTCCTCAAACGCCACGACATGGCCGACTGCCTCAAGATGATCCACTTCCACATCGGGAGCCAGGTGGGCGACATCCGCCGGATCAAGGCGGCGGTGAACGAGCTGGCCCACATCTACTGCGAGCTGACCAAGCTGGGGGCGGGCCTGGACACGATCGATGTGGGCGGCGGGATGGGGATCGACTACGACGGGAGCCTGTCCACGAGCGCGGCGAGCGTGAACTACACGGTCGCGGAGTACGCCGCGGACATCGTGTACCGCGTCAAGAGCGCCTGCGACACCAACGGCATCGCGCACCCGCGGATCCTGTCCGAGTCGGGGCGGTCGATGGTGAGCCACTGCTCGATGCTGATCTTCGATGTGCTCGGGGCGAGCAGCTTCCCGACGGACGCGACGGCCGAGGAGGTCAAGGCGGTGCTGGCCGAGCAGGGCGAGCAGCCCCAGCCGGTGCTCGAGCTGATCGACGCCTTCGAGGCGATCGACCGGCCGCGGGTGAACCTGGTCGAGGTCTACCACGACGCGGTGCAGGCCATCGACGAGGCGATGAGCCTGTTCAACCTGGGGTATCTGACGCTGCCGATCCGCTCGGCGGCCGAGCGGCTGTTCTGGAGCATCGGCAAGCGGGTGCTCGACATGGCCCGGAGCAAGGGGGAGCTGCCCGACGACCTGGCCGACCTGCCGCGAAGGCTGAGCGACATCTACTACGCCAACCTCTCGATCTTCCAGAGCCTGCCCGACCACTGGGCGATCGACCAGCTGTTCCCGATCTGCCCGATCCACCGGCTCGACGAGGAGCCGACGCGCCGGGGGATCCTGGCGGACATCACCTGCGACTCGGACGGGCAGATCGACAAGTTCATCGACCAGAAGGAGCTCTCCAAGCCGATCCTGGAGATGCACGAGCTCCGCCCGCGCGAGACCTACTACATGGGCGTGTTCCTGCTCGGGGCCTACCAGGAGGTGCTCGGCGACCTGCACAACCTGTACGGCGACACGCATGTCGTGCATGTGTCCTTCGACGCGAGCGAGGGGGCGGGGGACTGGAACATCGACGAGGTCATCGAGGGGGACACCGTCGAGGAAGTGCTCTCGTATGTGCAGTACGAGCCCGAGGCCCTGATCAAGACGATGCGCCGCGAGGTCGAGCGGGCGGTCAAGAGCCGCACCCTGAGCGTCACCGAGGCCAAGAACCTGCTGAAGTTCTACAGCGAGGGGATGGAGGGGTACACCTACCTCGAGTGAGGAGTGTGGGGTGTGGGGTGAGTGGGTGATTGGGTGAGTGGGTGTGGGGAGACCGGGTGATCGGTTGGGGAGCCGTGGGGCTTGAGTGAGGGTCAGGATTGGGGGCTGCAAGGGCGTGACTGGGCGCTCACGGGGCTGCCGCGAGGGCGTCCGCGGGGGCTGGGGAGCCATCCACGACGCTTGAGGAGGGCTGCGCGGCCGCTGTGCATCGATGCACGGCCGCGGTGCGCGGCTTTACAGGGACCGTGCGCTGCTTCACAAGAGCCGTGCGCTGCTTCACAAGGACCGTGCAGGCCTTCACAAGGGCCGTGCATGGCCTCACACCCACCATTCCCCGACGCCCCCCCGCCAACAACCGCCGCCCAGAGATACCCCACACCCACTCACCCACTCACCCCTCACCCCCACACCCCACACCCCTACAATCCCTCACCGCGGCCCGCCACCCCCGGGCCGGGTTTCCCGTCATCCTGCCGCCAGGGGGGTCGGGCACCGACACGCCGAGGGAGAAACCCCCATGAAGCCGACGCACCAGTGGACCAAGGGCGAGCTGCTCGCCAACCCCATCCGCCACATCGACATCACCAGCTTCGACGCCCGCCCGGTGATCGCCAGCTACCGCGACATGGCGTACAGCGCCCGCACGCTGGCCCGTGCCGCGGACATCTACTCGCAGATGCTCGCCGACAAGGGCTGCGCGGTCATCCTGACCCTCGCCGGCTCGCTGGTCTCGGCCGGCCTCAAGAAGGCGCTGATCACGCTGGTCGAGAACAACATGGTCGACGCGATCGTGTCGACGGGCGCCAACATCGTGGACCAGGACTTCTTCGAGGGCCTGGGCTTCAAGCACTACATCGCCCCGGGCTCGCCCGAGGCCCCGCCGGTGGACGACCTCACGCTCCGCAACCTGATGATCGACCGGATCTACGACACCTACATCGACGAGGACGAGCTGCGGGCCTGCGACGACGCGACGCACAAGGTCTTCGACGCGATGCCCGCGGGCGCCTACTCCTCGCGCGAGCTGATCGAGGCGCTCGGCAAGTACCTCGACGAGAACCACCCCGACGGCGAGTCGCTGGTCCTGACCTGCTACCGCAAGGGCGTGCCGATCTTCTGCCCGGCCTTCAGCGACTGCTCGGCCGGGTTCGGCCTGGTGCTCCACCGCGTCGAGCGGGCCGAGCAGGGCAAGGAGCCGCTCAGCGTCGACTCCGGCAAGGACTTCCACGAGGTCACCCAGATCAAGCTCGCCAACCCCGACACCGGCCTGCTCATGCTCGGCGGCGGCGTGCCCAAGAACTTCGCCCAGGACATCGTCGTGGCCGCGGAGCTGCTCGACGAGCGGTCCGGCGGCCAGGCCCGCGGCAACATCGCCATGCACAAGTACGCGATCCAGATGACCGTGGCGGACAGCCGCGACGGGGCCCTCTCGGGCTCGACCCTCCGCGAGGCGTGCAGCTGGGGCAAGGTCGATGTCGTCCACGAGCAGATGGTCTTCGGCGAGATCGCCTCGCTGTTCCCCGTGCTCGCGTCCGACGCGTACCACCGCGCCGAGTGGAAGCAGCGGAAGGGGTTCCG
This sequence comes from Phycisphaerales bacterium, assembly GCA_020850415.1. Lineage (GTDB taxonomy): Bacteria > Planctomycetota > Phycisphaerae > Phycisphaerales > UBA1924 > PNC22. The sequence continues at coordinate 141,830 of JADZER010000030.1, read as the reverse complement.
CTTCAGCGATGTGCTGAATAAGCAGGGGGCGGCGGTGTAGAAGCTCGGTACCCCCGCCGCCGAGCCTTCTGCTCTTCGCTCCGGAGGAGCGCTGATCGTTGCCAGGGGCGCAGCCCCTGGTCGGCGGCCCGTCAGTCTTCCCGCTCCGGAGGAGCGGAGGAGGCTCCCATTCCGGGTACTCCGTCGGCCTGTGCACGCTTCCTCCGCTCCTCCGGAGCCGAAGGCAGAGGCCAACAATCCCCCATGCGTGAGTCCGACCTCCTTGCCCACATCTACCACCTCGCCGGCGGCATCAACGCCGCCTCCGGCGATGTCCTCGTCGGCCCGGGCGACGACTGCGCCGTCGTCCGCACACCATCGGGCGATGTGCTGCTGCTGACCGTCGATCAGGTCGTCGAGGGCCGGCACTTTGAGCCGGGGACCCCCATCGACCTCATCGCCCGCAAGGCCATCGCCCGCTCCATCTCCGACATCGCCGCCATGGGTGGCGAGCCGGCGTGGGGGCTGGTGACCGGGCTCCTGCCCGACGGGTACCAGCACGGGCGCGAGCTCTCCGAGGCGCTCCACAGGTGGGGGCGCCACTGGGGCTGCCCGATCGTCGGCGGGGATATCGCGTTTGGGCCGGGGCCGCTGGCGGTGACGGTGACGGTGGTGGGGGACATGGAAGGGACGAAGGGACGAAGGCACGAAGGCACGAAGGGTGTGGAGCGTGCCGCTTCGACGGCGCCCGTCCTGCGGTCGGGGGCGCAGGCGGGCGATGAGCTCTGGCTGACCGGCCAAGTCGGCGGCTCGTTCGCCTCCGGCTGGCATCTCCGCTTCGAGCCCCGGCTCGCCGCCGGGCAGGCCGCGGCCCGCTCGGGGCGTGTCCACGCCATGATCGACCTCTCCGACGGCCTCGGCCGAGACGCGGCCCGGGTCGGCGTGGCGTCGGGCGTACGCCTCGAGATCGAGGCGGCCAGGCTGCCGATCAGCCATCACTGCCGCGACTGGGCGGAGGCAGCGCGGGAGGGAGAGGACCACGAACTACTGATGGCAATCCATCCGCGCGAGCCCGGGGTGGAGGGCCCGCCGCTGGAGGCTGAGCCGGCGCTGCTCGGGCCGATCGGCGTGGTGCGGGCGTGCGCGCCGGGCGAGAAGCCGGGGGCCACGATCGTCGATCCCTACGGCAAGCCCCACGACGCGGGGGAACTGGGATGGGATCACGGTCGTTGAGATGTGTGCCACGGCCGTGCCGGCCGTGGGGTTGCTCGCCCAACGCGGGTGCTCCGAGAGCACGGCCGGCCCGGCCGTGGCACACATGGTTCGGAGCCGGTCGGCCGTCTAGATCTCCGCAAACTTGGCCGTAAAGTGCCGCAACGCCGGCGGCTCCTCGACGATCCGCATGCCGCGGAGGGTGTTGCGCTTCGCGAACAGCGACTCAAACACCTCCAGCACATAGTCGATATGGCTCTGGGTGTAGACCCGGCGCGGGATCGCCAACCGCACCAGCTCCATCGCGGGCTTCGCGTGCTTGCCGAACATCACCGACCCGATCTCGCACGCCCGGATCCCGCCCTCCCGGTACAGGCCGCAGACGACCGACTGGCCGGGGAACTGCTCGGCCGGGATATGCGGGCAAAACGCGCCGGCGTCCACATAGATGGCGTGGCCGCCAGGCGGCTCGATGATCTGGACGCCCATCCTGACCAGCCGCTCGCCGAGGTAGGCCGTCGAACGAATCCGGTACTGCAGGTAGTCCTCGTGCAGCACCTCCTCGAACCCCTGCGCCATCGCCTCCAGATCGCGCCCCGACAGCCCGCCGTAGGTGATGTACCCCTCGGTCAGGATCAGCAGGTTGGTCGCCCGCTGGAAGAGCGTCTCGTCGCGCATCAGCAACACGCCGCCCATGTTGACGATCCCGTCCTTCTTCGCGCTGATCGTCGCCCCGTCGGCCAGGTCGAACATGTCGCGGACGATGTCCCGGACCGAGCGGTCCTGCTGGCCCTCCTCCCGCAGCTTGATGAAGTACGCGTTCTCCGCGAAGCGGCAGGCGTCCAGGAACAGGGGCAGCCCGTGCCTGTCGCAGACGCGCCGGACCGCCCGGAGGTTCTCCAGGCTCACCGGCTGCCCGCCCCCGGAGTTGTTCGTCACCGTGACCATGACGACGGGGATGTTCTTGGCCCCGACCTCCGCGATGAGCCGCTCGAGGCCTTCGACATCCATGTTGCCCTTGAAGGGGTACTGGCTCCTGGGGTTCTTGCCCTCGGCGACGGGGAGGTTGACGGCGCGGGCGCCCGAGTGCTCGATATTCGCCAGCGTGGTGTCAAAGTGCGTGTTGTTGGGGACCACCTTCCCCTCGCCCCCCACGAGCTCGAAGAGGATCCGCTCGCTGGCCCGCCCCTGGTGCGTCGGCAGGATGTGGGCGAACCCGGTGATCTCCTGCAGCTTCGACTCGAACCGGAAGAAGCTCTCCGCCCCCGCGTAGCTCTCGTCGGCCCGCATGATCCCCGCCCACTGCTCGGCCGACATCGCCCCGGTGCCCGAGTCGGTGAGCAGGTCGATCAGCACATGACGGGCCTTGATCAGGAAAGTGTTGAAGCTCGCTTCCCGCAGGTACCGCTCCCGCTCCTCCGGCGTGGTCATCGTGATCGGCTCGACGGTCTTGATCCGGAACGGCTCGATGATGGTCTTCATGGGGGGTTCTCCGGGTCGATGGTAAGCACCGCGGGCCCGGGGCTGCCGCGCGGGCTCGGGGCCTAGGCTTCGTCCAGGAGGCCGACCCATGCCCAGTCTGGATGACCGTATCGCCCAGTTCGAGAAGATGTGCCGGGAAGATCCCGACAACGACATGGCCCATTTCTCGCTCGGCGGGGCCTACAACCAGGCCGGACGCTTCCAGGACGCCGCCGACGCCTACACCAAGTGCTTCGAACGCAACCCGGGCTTCAGCAAGGCCTACCAGATGGCCGGCGCCGCGCTGATGGCCGTCCAGGACACCGACCGCGCCGCCCGCATCCTCCTCGACGGCTACCACATCGCCCACACCAAGGGCGACCTCATGCCCAAGAACGCCATCGCCGAGATGCTCACCACCCTCGGCATCCCGCTCCCGAAGCTCGAGACCGCCGGGCCCGCCGTGCCCGAGGGCTCCTTCATCTGTCAGGTGACCGGCAAGCCCGGCCACCAGATGAAGCGCCCGCCCTTCAAGGGCCCCGTCGGCGCGTGGATCGCGGAGAATGTCAGCGACGAGACCTTCCAGGCCTGGATCGGCCAGGGCACCAAGGTCATCAACGAGCTGCGCCTGGACCTCTCCAACGACGAGCACGCGGAGGTCTACGACCAGCACATGCGCGAGTATCTCGGCATCGACGACGCCCTCCTCGCCAAGCTGACCGGCAACCACTGAGATCCGCCCCGCCCCGGCCCCCGAAGCCAATCCCGAAAGCACAACCCGAAAAACCAACCGTCGTCCCGGCGAAGGCAAGGTCCCGGCGGGCGACCGGTCCGAGCGCAGCAAAGCGACGCGATGGCCTCGTGACCCCCGCCGCCACCGCGCCCTTCCGACAACCGCCCCCACCGAAGCGAGCAACCACTTACATCCACTCCTGTGCGCGAATCTGCACCCGATGCCCACCGGCGCGCGCACAATCGCGGACATACCAACTTCCCCCCTTGTCACCGCCCCGCCGCGCCCCACAATGCGCCCATGGACCAACTCCTCTTCGAGCACCTCCTCGACCCGACGCTCACCATCTTCGACATCGCCCACCGCACCGGCCGCGACCTCGAGGACATCCTCGACGCCATCGAATCCCCCGACGCGGCGGCCGTCCTCGGCAACCTCCGCACCCTCGCCGACTACCAGTCCGCCCTCATCCTCGCCACCGCCTACCCCCGCGCTCTCCACACCCTCGCCACCATCGCCGCCCAAGAGCCCACCACCCCCGCACACACAGAGTCCGTCCGCAAGGCCGCCTCCCAGATCGTCCGCCTCGCCGGCCGAGCCAACGGCACTCCTCACGACCCTCACGACCCCCACAACCCCCACGACCCCCACGACCCTCACAACCCTCACGACCCTCACGACCCCTACAACCCTCAAGACCCGGACCAAGCCGGACCGCCAGACGACGGCGCCCCGAACCCCCAGGCCCCAGACGAATGGCAACAGGTCCCCTCCGCTCCCCCGACGCCCCATCCCCTGCCCGACGACCAGGGTCTATACGAAGCGCCGTGCCACGAGGGCCCCGCCGCCTCCCAGCCCCCGCCCGCGACACAACCCCTAGCCTTCGCGCATGACCGACCCGAAGGCACTCGCCGCCGAACTCCAGTCCCTCCTCGACCGCGCCCGCGCCGACGAAGCAACCGCACGCGTCCGCGCCGAGCTCGCCGCCGAGCCCCACAACCACGCCCTCCTCGCGCTCGCCGGCGAGTTCTTCAGCGCCGTGGGCCTTCACCCCGACGCCATCGCGGCACTCTCCGCCCTCACCTCGTCCCACCCCGACGATCCGCGCTTCCTCATGCAGCTCGCCGCCGCGCAGAAGGCCGGCGGAGATCTCCCCGGCGCCGAGCAATCCGCGGCCCGCCTCCTCGCCCTCGCCCCCGGGCAGCCCCAGGCCCTCGCCCTCCGCGCCGATCTCCTCTACCTCCAGGGCCGCTACCGCGAGGCCTTCGAGTTCATCGCCCCCGCCGCCCGCTCGCCCAACGCCCACCCGGGCCTCGCCGTCACCTTCGCCCGCATCTGCCGCGTCGAGAACAAAGCCTGGGAGGGGATCTCCGCGCTCGAGAAAGCGCTCGCCCGCCCCGGCCTCCACCCCCAGCTCGCCGCCGACGCCGGCCTCCAGCTCGCCAAGCTCTACGACAGCGTGAAACGCTACGACCAGGCCTGGGCCGCCGCGGCCAAGGCCAACGCCCTCAAGGGCGCCAAGTTCGACCCCGACGCCTTCGACACCGCCGCGCAGAGCATGTGCGACGCCTGGAGCGCCCAGGCGGTCGCGCGCCTGCCCGCCGCCGCCCGCACCGACCTGCCCGTCCTCATCGTCGGCATGCCCCGCTCCGGCACCACGCTCGTCGAGCAGATCCTCGCCAGCCATCCGAGCGCGGCCGCGGGTGCCGAGCTGCCCGACCTCTCGCGGGCCGTGATCCGGCTCACCGGCCCCATGAAGACCGACCCGCCCCTGCTCACAGATCCGAGCCCGCTCGACGCCGAGACGGTCGCCCGCGAGGCCGACCGCTACCTCTCCCACCTCCGCTCCATCGGCCCCGCCGCCGCGCGCGTCACCGACAAGATGCCCCTCAACGCCCTGCACCTCGGACTCGTCCGCGCCATCGCGCCCGGCGCCCGTGTCGTCTGGTGCCGGCGCGAGCCGCTCGATGTGATCGCCTCGTGCCTGTTCCAGCACTTCGCCGGCTCCAACCCGTTCGCGTACAACCCCGAGCATCTGGCGAGGTTCCACCGGACCCTCGACCGGGTGATGCGCCACTGGCAGGGTGTGCTCGGGCTCGACATCCTTGAGCTGCCGTACGAGGCGCTGGTCGCCGACCAGGAGGGCTGGACGCGCCGGCTGCTGGAGTTCGCGGGGCTGCCGTGGGACGGGGCGTGCCTGCGCTATCACGAGTCGGAGCGCGTCGCGATGACCCTCAGCAACGACCAGGTGCGCCAGCCGATCTTCACGAGTTCGGTGGAGCGGTGGCGGCGGTACGAGAAGCACCTCGCGCCGCTGCGGGATCTGTTCGACGCCTGACGACGGCCGGATCGTCCCACGGTAGCATCCAGACCACTCACCCACTCACCCACTCACCCACTCACCCACTCACCCATTCACCCATTCACCCCCGAGCCCCCTCATGAAAGCCATCATCCTCGCCGTCTGTGCCGGTCTCTGCTGGGGTGTCGGCGAGCTCTTCACCAAGAGCGTGCTTCACACCCACAAGGTCGGCCCGATCACCGCCATCGCGGTGCGGTCGACGGTCGCACTGCCGGTCCTCTGGATCGCCTACTTCGTGGCGGTCAAGCTCGCGAAGGCCGAGCCCGCCGACTGGTACCGGGCGGGGACCCCGACCCTGCTCAAGCTCGTCTGCGGCTCGGGGCTCGTCGCCGGGGCGGCCGCCATGATCTGCTTCTACGCCGCCCTCAACTTCGGCGAGGTCTCCCGCGTCAAGCCCATCGCCTTCGCCCTGGCGCCCGCGGTGGCCAGCGTCCTGGCCTTCGCCCTGCTGGGTGAACCCCTGACCGCCAAGAAGGCCCTCGGCATCGCGGCGATCCTCGGCGGGGTGGTCCTCCTCACCGGCAAGTGAGCACGACGCCGGGGATCGGCGCGCTCTGCTATCGTGCCGGGATGAGCACTCTCCTCCGGGCGTGGCTGGTGGCGGCCTCGGCGTGGCTGGCGTTGGTCGCCCCGGCGGCGCGGGGGCAGGACGCCGACGGCTGGACGGCAACCACCGCGCCCAGCGCGTGGGAGTCGCTGGGCGGGCCGTTCCAGAGCCTCGACGGCTTCGCGTGGTACCAGACCGCCGTGGAGATCCCGGAGGCCTGGGATAGCGCCCCGGCCGTCTTCCTCGCCGCCGGGATCGACGACGCCGACGAGACCTTCTGCAACGGTGTCCGCATCGGCGCCACCGGCGCCATGCCCCCGAACGCCGCCACAGCCTGGAACCAGGCGCGGGCCTACACCATCCCCGCGGGCGTGCTGCGCCCGGGCGAGATCAACACCTTTGCCATCCGGGTGCACGACTCCGGCGGGGCCGGCGGCATGACCGGCGGGATGCCCTTGCTTGTTGGCCCCGGGGACGATGTCCGGCCCCTGAGCGCGTGGCGTGTGCGCGCGGGCGACGAGGGGCCGTGGGCCGCCCCCGCCGTGACGCCCGCTCTGGCCACCCTCGCTGCCGCGCCGGGCGTGGGAACGGACGACCCCAGGCTCAACCGCGCCGTCCCGATCCGCGGGCTCACGCTCTGGTACGACAGGCCGGCCGGGGCCTGGACCGAGGCCCTGCCGATCGGCAACGGCCGACTCGGGGCGATGGTCTTCGGGAGCATCGCGGAGGAGCGCATCCAGCTCAACGAGGAGACCATCTGGGCCGGGCCGCCCTTCCCGACCCAGCGTGAGCACGGCGCCGAGGCGCTCGCCGAGGCCCGGGGGCTCTACTTCGCCGGTCACCCGGACAAGGCCGAGGCGCTCCTCCAGGCCGAGGCGATGGCCCCCGACATCAGCCCGCGCAGCTACCAGCCGCTCGGGGACTTGCGTCTGCGGTTCGACGGCCTCGGCGAGGTGACGGCCTATCGGCGCGCGCTCAGCCTCGACCACGGTATCGCGAGCACCGCGTTCGTCGCGGGCGGCTCGCTCTACACGCGTCGCGTCGCCGCCAGCTACCCCGACGGCGTGATCGCAGTCCAGCTCCGAACCGACGCGCCGGGGGGGATGTCCTTCGCCGTCACGCTCGACCGGCCGGCGGACTTCGAGACCGAGGTGCTCGGCGAGGACGGGCTGGCGATCCGGGGGCGTGCGCAGCACGACGGCAAGCACCCGGGCGTGCGGTACGAGGGCCGGCTGCGAGTGCGCGTCGAGGACGGCGCCGTCCGTGCCGCCGAGGGCGGGCTCCGCGTCGAAGGCGCCAGCCAGGCCACGATCCTCCTGACCGCCGCGACCGATTACAACATCGCCGACCCGTTCACGGCGCTGGAGCGGGACCCGGGCGAGGCGTGCCAGACCGTGCTCGAGTCGGCGGCGGCGCGGAGCATCCGCGATCTTCTGGCCCGCCATGTCCGGGACCACGCCGGCCTGATGAGCCGCGTCGAGCTCGACCTGGGCGAGGGGGCCACCAGGCTGCCGACCGATCAGCGCCTCGCGCTGGTCCGCGCCGGCCGGGCGGACCCAGGGCTCGAGGCGATGTACTTCCAGTACGGGCGCTATCTGCTGATCGCCTCGTCGCGCGCGGGCGATATGCCCGCCAACCTCCAGGGTCTCTGGAACGATCAGATGGAGGCGCCCTGGAACGCCGACTACCACATCAACATCAACCTGCAGATGAACTACTGGCACGCCGAGGTCGCCAACCTCACCGAGTGCCACGAGCCCATGCTGTCGTTCATCGACCGTCTGCGACCTGACGGAAGGAAGACGGCGCGGGCGTTCGGCTTTGGCGGCTGGGCGGCCGGGCATGTCTCCGACGCCTGGCTCTGGACCGCGCCCTCCGGCCAGGTCGTCTGGGGGATGTGGCTCGTCGGCGGCGCCTGGTCCACCCAGCACTGCATGGAGCACTACCGGTTCACGCGGGACAAGGAGTATCTCGCGGCGCACGGATACCCGATCATCAAGGAGTCCGCAGAGTTCCTGCTGGACTACCTGACCGAGGACCCCCGCACCGGGATGCTCGTCGGCGGCCCGTCGACCTCGCCCGAGAACGCCTACCGCGACAGCCAGGGGCGCGTGCTCCACGCCGCGATAGGAACGGCCATGGACCAGCAGATCGCGTGGGACAACCTGACCAACGCGCTCGAGGGCGCGGCGGCGCTGGGGATCGAGGACGGGTTCACCGAACGCTGCCGGGCGGCCCTTGAGAAGCTCGCCCCCTCACAGATCGGGCCCGACGGGCGCGTCCTCGAGTGGGACCAGCCCTACGACGAGCCCGAGCCCGGGCACCGCCACATGTCCCACCTCTTCGCCCTGCACCCCGGCCACCAGTTCAACTTCACCGACACCCCCGAGTTCATGGCGGCCGCCCGGAAGACACTCGACGCGCGGCTCGCCAAGGGCGGCGGGCACACCGGCTGGAGCCGGGCGTGGATCATCAACTTCTTCGCCAGGCTCCACGACGGCGACACCGCCCGCGACCACCTCGGCCAGCTCCTCGCCAAGAGCACCCTGCCGAACCTGTTCGACAACCACCCGCCGTTCCAGATCGACGGCAACTTCGGCGGCGCGGCCGGCATCGCCGAGATGCTGCTCCAGAGCCACGAGGGCACGCCCGGTCAGCCCCTGCTCCGGCTGCTGCCGGCGCTGCCCGAGAAGTGGCAGACCGGCGCGGTGCGAGGGCTGCGGGCGCGAGGGGCGTTCGAGGTTGACATCGTCTGGAACCGCGGGCGCTTCTCCGCCGCCGAACTCAGGTCGCTCGCCGGGACCAACTGCAGTCTCTGGAGCCCCGAGCCCAGCCGCGTGTTCGCCAAGGGCGGCGAGCAGGTGGCCGAGACCGACGGCGCGGGGATCGCGTCGTTCGAGACGAGCGTCGGGGGCGTCTACCGCGTGGTGCCCGTCGCGGCGAGGTGACACCCGGTCAGGGCGCGAGCCCGGCTACCCAGCGCACCGCCTCGACCGCGGACTCGGGGTTGTAGTAGCGGGCGATGCCGCCGGTGAGCAGCAGGGCGTGCGCACGCGAATCGGCCGGCTGCCCGGGGAGCGGGGCGACACCCAGCGTGAACTCGGCGATCGCCAGGCCCCCCAGGCCGCGGGCGGTGATGGTCCCGAGCGGCTGGGCGGTCTCGGGCATCGACCCGGCCGGCTCGGCCTGGACCGACGCGGTCTCGGTGAACAAGCTGACCAGCGCGTCGATCGCTGAGGCCTCCTGGGCCGGGAGCGGGGTCCCGTCCCGCGTCCAGCCGGTGTCGGCCCGTGCCAGCTCGATGGGCGTGCCGCCGGGGGGCGTGACGGTGAGCGAGCGCACATCGGCGGGCCCGGCGGTGCTGGCGCGCCGGGCGATATAGAAGCTCGGCCGCCGGACGATCTCGGCGAGGCGTGCCGCGTCGATCGTCGCGCCGAGCGGGCCCGCCAGCCGCGTCCCACCCTCGCCGGTGCTCTCCAGCACCACCGGCGCCTGCCCGCTCTGGCTGACCGCGCCGAGCGTGCGGAGGGTGTGCGTGGCGGCAGCGGTCGAGACCGACCCGTCGGGGTGCGCGGTGCGGGAGGCGGTGGTGAGGGTGATGGTGGTCGCGTCGACGCTTTCGGGCTGGACCTCCGTCGAGGGGCTGGCGATCGCGAGTGTCTGGAGGCTCTCGACCAGCTCGGTCAGAAGCGAGCCCTCGGCCGGCGCGGCGAACGGGGCCTCCAGACGCCAGGAGCCGCCGGTGCGGGCGATGGTCATCGTCCCGCCCGCCGAGGTGACGGTGACGCTCCCGACCTGACCATCCACGCCCGCGAAGGCGCGGGCATCCAGCCAGGACAGCACGCCGTCGGGGCCGAGGAGGCGGGAGAGCTCGTCGGTGGTGACGAACGCGCGGGGGGCGGGGTCGTCGGGGCTTCCCGGCGAGACGCGGACCAGGGCGCGCCCGCCGAGCGAGCCGGCGGGCAGCTCGATGGTGGTGGTATCGCCCAGGTCGCTGGTGACGGTCAGGGTCGGGCCGGGCCGGGCGACGGGCTCGGCGTCGTCGGCAGGCGTGCCGCGGAGACGGTCGAGGATGCGGAGGAACGCCCGGACTCGCTCGGCGGAGGCGGGCCAGTGGGTCTCGCCCCCGCCGGCGGGCAGTGTGAGCCGCCAGGCGTCAGGCGCGATCCGGTCGAGGCGCTGGACCGAGCCGCCGGGCAGGGCGACGGAGACGCTGACCACCTGGCTGGGGGGGAACGCGACCAGGGCGACGGGCGTGGGGGCGCGGTCGGCCGCCGGGGGCAGCAGGAGCGCCGAGAGCCCCAGGCAGATCACGGTCACGAGCAGCAGGGCGGTGATGATCTGGGCGCGGGTCACGGGGGGAGTGTACCGGTCGGGGGGCGCCGGCGGGGAGTTGTCGGGACGGCGCGTGGGGCCCGCGCCGGGCGATACAGTCCCTCCATGAGCGCACACGGCGCGAAACCCGCGCCCCTGATCGGCATCACGACCGACCTCACCAGCCACCCGAACGGCGAGCGGGTGTTCACCTACCGCAACTACGCCGAGGCGGTGGCGGGCGCGGGGGGCGTGCCGGTGCTGCTGCCGCCGGTCGTGGGGTGCGTGCGGGCGTTCGTCGGCGGGATGGACGGGTTCATCCTGACCGGCGGCGACGACCCGGCGACCGAGCCCTTCGGCGTGCCGACGCACCCGCGGGCGACGCGCGTGCACGCGGCGAGGCAGGCGTTCGAGGCCGAGCTGCTCCGCGTGCTCGCGCTCGAGCGCCCCGACGCGCCCGTGCTGGGCGTGTGCCTGGGGATGCAGATGATGGCCCTCGTGGCGGGCGGCGTGCTGGAGCAGTGCATGCCCGAGACCTGCCCGACGCACGAAGGGCACTGGGAGCGCGAGCACGCCGTGGAGACGGTCGGCGAGCCGGCGGTATCGCTGTGTGGCGTGGTGCGGAGCAAGCACCGGCAGGCCGTGTCGCACGCCGGGTCGATGTCGGTCACGGCGCGGGCGCCCGACGGCGTCGTCGAGGCGATCGCGGATCCCGCGAGAAGGTACTACCTGGGTGTGCAGTGGCACCCGGAGCGCACGGCCGACGACCCGGTGGGGGCGGCGGTGTTCCGGGGGCTGGTGCGGGCGTGCGAGGTTCAGGGCTCGGGCTGATCGTCGGTCCCGGCCGCGCCGCGCCCGGCGTCCGCACCCGGCGCGGCGTCCGGTTGTGGGAAGCACGCGCCGATGCCGGTGAGGTCGCCCGGGCCGCCGATGTGGCCGTAGTCCTCGCCGTAGTAGGTGGAGAGATCCTCCGCGAGCGACAGGAAGTAATCCCGTTCGCGCGGCCGCCCCTCCCCGGCGCAGTAGAACCCGAGGACTTCCTCGGCGCGTGCCGCGAGCTTGCCTTCGATGGCGCCGCGGAGGATCATGGCGTACGAGTTGGGGTTGAGGGCCTCGTTCCAGTGGTCGGAGAAGTAGGGCTCGAGGAAGTCCGCGTCGGGGCGGACATGGGTGTTGAGGCGCCAATACTCGCCGACGATCACCAGCAGGGGCGGGGCTTCGCGCCCCTCCAGCGTGACCGGCTCGGTGAGGTTCTGGTAGAACTTGAACCCCATGTAGTTGGCGACGAGGTCGGCGTTGGACTCGACGCCGGTGGAGACCATACCGACGAGCGCGCTCTCGGAGATGATGCCGCGAGAGTAGTCGCGGACGATCTCGGCGATGGCGTCCCCGTCGCTCTTGCCGGCGCCGGTCTTGTCGAGGTAGTCGATGAAGTAGTAGTGGCCCAGATCGTGGAAGTGGCCGAGCTTGTCGGTGCCGAGGTAGTGCCCGTAGACCAGGATGGTGGAGGACGGCACCAGCAAGGGGATGTTGCGGGGGTCGACGGGCAGGTGCGCCAGCTCGTAGATCCAGTCCGATCGCTTGAACGCGAGGTAGCCGTCGCCCGGCAAGGCCCGCGAGGCCAGGTCGCTCCGCAAGGAGGACTCCACGCCGAGGGTCTCGAAGAATCCAGGCCCGAATTCCTCGCGGACCAGGTTGGCCAGGCGGCGCGGCGAGTGCAGGGCGTCGAGGCGGGCGCGACGCCGGATCGGATTGTCGATACCCTGTGCTGCCCGGATCTGGTCGTTGAGTCTGTCTACGACCCGTTCGAGCACGCTGTAATGTGTACCGGAGATGCAGCGGCCGATGTCGATGAACGGCCGGTCGCTCGGCAGGAGGAACTGGTCGGTCTCGTTGGAGTTCGCTGGCCCCGCGCCTATGACCAGGGCCAGCACCGCGGCGGCCGCGGCGCCGGAAGGGCGGGGGCGGCGGTGGAGGGGGCAACCGGAGTGTGTAGTCTTGCAGCGAAGAGCTTTCACAGCCTATTTACGACCACTGGGTACGACGCGTGCGGTGTTGTTCGCCACTTCGTGGTTCTTGGCCCTGATCTACTCAGGATGCGCAGGTCACTATAACGCGGCCCTGCACGATCTGGCCATGTCGTCGCAAGCGCGTGTCGCCAAACGGGTTGAGGGCATGGAGCGAGCGGCCCGCGTGGCGCTGGAGGGTCTGGAGGCGGCGTTCGAGTCGTGGTCGGCCGGCGACGGCGGACTGCATGCTCCCGATATCCGTTTACTCGGCGAAGCGGAGGCCCGCGTGTTCGAGTACCGGCGTCAGGTGCTGGTGGTCGAGGATGTGCTGCCCGACGCACCCGCCGCGGGAACCCTGCGGGGCTCGATGTCGGCGCTCGCGGACGCACTGGATGAAGGAGTCCGAGCGCTGCGGGACGCCCCGGACTCCGGCCCCGCGCCGTGGGCCGAGCGTGCGAGCGCCGGCCTCGAACGCGTCACCCGCGACGCCGAGGCGCTGCTCCGGGAGTTGGAGCGCGCGCCGGACGGCGCCAGCGGCGGCTGAGCGCGCCAATCACTCCCCGGTAGAGCGCAGCCGGTACACGCGCCCCTGGGGATTGTCCACGCTGAATAGCAGCGAGCCGTCGGGGTGCTGGACGACATCGACCGGCCGGCCGAGCACCTCGCCGCCGGGGCCGAGGCACGAGACGAGCACGACCATCCCGACGGGATGCCCCTCGTTCATCGGGTCCTTGTCGAACATGACGCGGGCGACGCAGTAGCCGACCCGGACCGAGCTGTTCCACGAGCCGTGGGCGGCAACGACAATGTCGCCGGCGTGGTCGGCCGGGAATGCGCCGGTCGCCTCGTTGATCGCCGGGTCGATGAAGGTCCAGCCGTTGCACGCCCAGTGGGCGCCCATCTGCCACTCGGGGGGCGTGGTCCTGGCGGCTAGGTCGTTGATGTCGTCGCGCCCGAGGTACTCGTAGCGGGGGAGACGCATGCCGACGACGAACGGGTGGCCGTAGAACCTGCCCATCTCGTAGTGGTTCAGCTCGTCGGGCGGGTTGAGGTTGGTGATGGGCTGGCTGCCGTCCGTGTCGCCGGCCTCGCGCCCGAACCAGTCGGAGCCGTGGTCGAAGCCCCAGACCTCGTCGGTGCCGGGCCGCAGCATGAGCTTCTCGGTGTTGCGGATGCCGCTGGCGAAGAGGGCTTTGCCCGAGCCGTCGCGGTTGAACCGCCACATCTTCTGGCGTTCGGTGTCGGTCTGGTCGGAGGCGTTGCTCCCGTCGCCGATGGAGGTGTAGATGTGGCCGTCGGTGACGAGCACGGGGCGCCACCAGTGGCCGCCGCCCTCGGGGAGGCCTTCCAGCACGGTCTCGACCCGGTCGGCCTCGCCGTTATGGTCGGCGTCCTGGGCCCGCTCGATCCTGCCGTCTGACGCGAAGTAGAGCCAGCCGTCGAAGAACTGCATGCCGTGGACGAGCGAGCGGCCATCGACGAACTGGCCGAGCTGGCGGTAGGTCCCGTCGGGCTCGGGGGCGAAGGTCATGATGTCGCCCTGCCTGGGGCGGGAGACATAGAGCTGCCCGGCGTCGTCGAGCTGGATGAACCGCGCGCCGTTGAGGTGTTCGAGGGCGACCTCGACGCGGTAGCCCTTTCGGACGGTGAACTCCGGCACCGCGCCGGGCTGAGCGAGAGCCGGAGACATGGGGACGACGGGAAGGACTGCGAGAACTGCGGAGACAAGGGGGACGGCTCGGGCGGTGGGCATGCGGGGGCTCCGTGCGGGGTCTGGGCCGACAGCCTAGCCGATCGGGCGCGCCTTGCCACCGCGCCCGGGTAAAGATAGGGGCGTGTCCGAGTGCCGCCGCCATCCCGGAGCCAGGGCGTTCAGCCTCGTCGAGTTGCTGGTGGTCGTCGCCGTGGTCGCCCTCCTCGTGGGCATCCTGCTGCCGGCGCTCGGCGCCGCCCGGCGGAGCGCCCACGGCGCGGCGTGCGGGTCGAACCTGCGCCAGGCGTTCGTGGTGTGTCAGATGTACGCCGACGGGAACGAAGGGGTCGGCCCGGCGATCGGCCAGCCGTACGCCACACTGCCGAACTGGGCGCTCGTGGTGCTGGAGGCGTCGGGGCTGGCGGGCGAGACGGCCGAGGAGCTGTACAGCGAGCGGTCCGCGCTGGTGTGTCCGACCACCAACCGGGCGTTCGGCGGCGGGATGACCCGGACCTACGCGATGAACGCCACCGGGCACGCGGGCCCCGCGCAGGGCGACCCCGACAGCTACGACGACCCGGGCCGCCCCGGCCACATCCGCTTCGGGCTGGTCCAGTTCCCAGACCGGGTCGCCGCGCTGGTGGACTCCCGCCCCACGCCGATCGCCGGCGACGGCCCGCCGCCGACCCGCTCGGCCAGCGTCCTCGACTTCCGGGACGCGGGTCATGTCGCGCAGCGGCTGGCGGTGCTGCACGGCTCGGCGGACCGGTTCGGCGTGGTGAGTTTCGACGGCTCGGCGCGCCTGCGCGACGCGGTGCCGGACCTCTGGAGTGACCGGCTGCCGTAGGGGCCCGGCCGCCCTAGCATCGCCCTCCACAGGCCCCCGAGGAGACCGGACCGATGGACCCGCTGGTGATTGTCGTGATGGGCTCGAAGAGCGACTGGGACACGATGTCGTATGTCTGCGAAACGCTGGACGGCTTCAAGGTGCCCCACGCGGTGCGGGTGCTGAGCGCCCACCGGACGCCCGACGAGCTCGAGCGGTTCCTGGCCGAGAACATCGCCAGGGGCGCCCAGGTCGTGATCGCCGGCGCCGGCGGGGCGGCGCACCTCGCGGGCGTGTGCGCGTCCAAGACCACCCTCCCGGTGCTGGGCGTGCCCATGAAGACCGACCTCGCCGGCGGGCTCGACTCGCTGCTCTCCACGGTGCAGATGCCCGCGGGCATCCCGGTCGCCACCTTCGCGACCGGGCGCGCCGGGGCCGTGAACGCCGCGATCTTCGCGACCATGATCCTCGGGCGGTCACGCCCCGAGTATCAGAAGGCCGTGGAAGACCACCGCGAGGTGGCGGCGGCGAAGGTGCTCGCCGCGGGCGACCCGCGCGAGGGCTAATAGCTGGCGTGGTCGAGCCTCACCTTGCCCCGGAACACCCAGTGGATGATGGTGCTGTAGGCCACGACGAAGGGCATCCCGATCAGGGCGATCGTGAGCATGATGCCCAGGGTCTTGTGGCTCGAGCGGGCGTTGTAGATCGTCAGGTTCCACGCCGGGTCGAGCGTTGAGGGGACGAGGTTCGGGAAGATCGCCGCGGCGAACAGCGTGGCCAGCGCCGCGATGGTGGCGCACGAGCTGAGGAACGCGTAGAGCGGCCGGCGCTGGAACATCGCGCGCGGGATGTTCGCGACCGCGAGGACATTGAGCACCGGGACGACCCAGAGCCAGGGGTGGTGCTCGAAGTTCTGGACGGCCCGCGGGACCTTGACGAGCGTGAACATGGTGGTCAGCACATAGGCGACGAGGAAGAGGCCGAACGCCCGCCAGATCCACCGCTCGACCCGCTGCTGGAGCTCGCCCTCGGTCTTGAGATAGAGGTAGATCGCCCCGTGCAGGGTGAAGAGCAGGGCTGTCAGCACGCCGACGAGGACGGGGTAGGGGCCGAGCTGCTCGAAGACGCTCTGGCGCACGACCATCCTGTCGTCCAGAGGGAGCCCGAGCATGAGGTTCCCGCCGGCCACGCCGAACAGGACCGCCGCGAGCAGGCTGGAGGCAAAGAAGCCCGTGTCCCACACGCCCCGCCAGAGCTTGTGCTCGGCCTTGGAGCGGAACTCCAGGCTGACGGCGCGCAGGATCAGCGCGAAGAGCAGCAGCATGAACGCGATGTAGAAGCCGCTGAAGACCGTGGCGTACGCGTTCGGGAAGGCCGCGAACATCGCCCCGCCGAAGGTCACGAGCCAGACCTCGTTACCGTCCCAGATCGGGCCGATGGAGTTCATGATGACGCGCCGGTCGCGGTCGGAGCGGGCGATCGGGTGGAGAATCCCGACGCCCAGGTCGAACCCGTCGAGGATCGTGTACCCGATCAGCAGCACGCCGAGCAGCCCGAACCAGACCAGGGCGAGCGTGTCGTGGCTCATGGCTGGCCCCCCGCGGGAGCGACGCCGTGGGCCTCGGTCATCGACCCGGCCTTGGCGGCCCGCTCGACCGCCGCGACCAGGAAGCCGCCCCCGCCCGGGGGCGCGGCGCCGGGCTCCGAGGCACGCTCGTCGGGCCCGTGCTGGATCTTGTTGTTGAGGACATAGATCCAGACCGCGAACAGCAGGAGGTAGATCAGGCTGAACATCACGATCGAGGCGAGCACTTGCTCGGCCGTGACCGCCTCGCTCAGCCCGTCGCTCGTCCGCAGGCCGGGCATCGCGACGCCCTCCTGCACGCTCGGGTACACAACCCAGGGCTGGCGCCCGGTCTCCGCGGCGACCCACCCGGAGTGGTTCGCCGCGAACGCCCCGAGCACCATGAACACATAGACCCACAGCAGCCACCGCGTGCGGAACACCCGCCCATGACGGAGCAGCGGCAGCGTGCCGACCGAGAGGGCGATGAAGAGCGTGCCCAGGCCGACCATGAGGTGGTAGGCCTGGAACGGGACCCAGACCCGCGGGCGGTCCTCGGGCGGGAACGCGTTCAGGCCCGTCACCGGCGCGTCGAAGTCCCAGTGCACCAGGAAGCTGAGCATGCCGGGGAGAGCCAGCCCGTGCCTGACCTCGCGGGCCTCCTCGTCCGGCCAGCCGAACAGGTACAGCGGCGCGGGGCCGGTCTGGAAGTGCCCCTCGAACGCCGCCAGCTTGGCCGGCTGCGTGCGGGAAACCTGCTCGGCCTGGTCGTGCCCGCTGACGAGGGCGAGCACGCTGAACACCGCGGCGACGACGAGCCCGATCGTGAAGCTGCGCCGCGCGAAGAGCTGGTGCCTGCCCCGGAGCAGGTACCACGCGCTCACGGAGCAGACGAAGAAGCCCCCGAGGATCATGGCGCCGATCAGCGTGTGCGTCAGCCGGTCGACGCTGGAGGGGTTGAAGACCATGGCCCAGAAGTCGGTGACCTCGGCGCGCAGCCCGGGCACCCCGTGCACCTCGGTGGGGACGATGTGATAGCCCGCCGGCGTCTGCTGCCACGAGTTGGCGACGACGATCCACACGGCGCTGAAGCACGAGCCCAGGAAGACCATCAGCGTGCTGAAGAAGTGCATCCGCGGGCCGACCCGGTCCCACCCGAACACCAGCACCGCCAGGAACCCCGACTCCAGGAAGAAGGCGAAGATGCCCTCCGCGGCGAGGGCCGAGCCGAACACATCGCCGACGAAGCGGCTGTACGCGGCCCAGTTGGTGCCGAACTCGAATTCCATCACGATGCCGGTGGAAACGCCGAGGGCAAAGTTCAGGGCGAAGATCTTCGTCCAGAACTGGGCCGCGTGCTTCCAGCTCTCGTCGCGGGTCCGCAGCCAGAGCCCCTCGATGATGACCATGACCAGGCCGAGGCCGATGGTCAGCGGCGGGAAGAGATAGTGGAACATCACCGTGCCCGCGAACTGCAGGCGGCTGAGCACCTCGACATCCATCGTCAGCCCTCCGTCAGGGGCGCCGACCGATTCCCGGGACTACCCGCGCCCGGCCGCGTCTACGCAACGCCGAGCGCGTCCAACGCCTCAACAAGGGCCGGCAGTTCGACATAGCCCGGCCCGCCCTGCATCGCCACCACCACGGCGCCGACCTCGAGGAGCTGGGCGCGGGTCGCGCCCGCCCGCACGCCGGCCTCGACATGCGAGTAGATGCACTTGTCACAGTGGATGGCCATGCCGATCCCCAGCGCGATGAGCTCCTTCTCCCGCACGGAGAGCGCCCCGTCGGTCATCAACGCCTGGTGGAGCTGGCCGAACGCGCCCCCGGTCTCCGGCATGGCCTTGCGCATGTGCTTGATGCGCCCGCGCCAGGTCTCGTAGAAGTGGGCGGCCTCGGTCCGGGGCTGGGTCTCATCGGGCATGGCGGGCCTCCTGTGCTGAGTGCCCTTCCGGGGCGTCCAGGTTCCCCGCCGGAGTTGTAGGTTCGCCCGGGGGTGTTGTTGGGCGCGCACGGGGGCCAAAAACACTGCCGGCCCGGCCTTTGGAAAGGCCGGGCCGACGCCAAGCACGGGCGGAAGGATTCGAACCCTCAACCTCCTGATCCGTAGTCAGGTGCTCTATCCAGTTGAGCTACGCCCGCAGCGGGCGGAAGCGTAATCCGCTCCGGGGCCCCCGGCAAGCTTACCCCCCGAAGCTGACCCCCAATCGGGCCCCCACGGGGCAGAATGTGCCCGACGGGACCGCCCGGCCGGCCCCCCGGCCCCAACGGTGGGGTTTGGACAGGCCCGGGCTTGATTTCCGCCCTCGGGCTGCCACGATAGTGGTCCGGACCGGGCCCGATGGGCCCGGGCTGTGCCCGGCGCGGCGGGAGCCACGCCGGGAGCGTTCAGACCCTCCGTTCCGACCAGAGGCCTCAGAGGTACCGCATGGCTCACTCACGCACCGCCCGCAAGCGCGTCCGTCAGAATCTCACCCACCGGGCGAGGAACCGCTGGCGGCTTCGGGCGATGCGGGTGGCGATCAAGGACTTCCGCGGCAAGCTGGAGGAGGGCGACCTCAACGGCGCGAAGGAGTCGCTGCGGTCCTGCTGCTCGATCATCGACCGCACCGCCCAGAAGGGCGTGATCCACAAGAACCAGGCCGCCCGGCGCAAGAGCCGCCTCAACGCCGCCCTGAAGGCCAAGGTCCTCGGCTAAGCCCGAGCGCCTCACCGATGCCCACACCGACCGGCCCAGCCGGTCGGTTTTTTCGTTGGCGGATGCCCCCCGACCATCCCTACGCTCTTGGCCTGATGGGCGGCAGCAAGGTCCGACACGCCGAGTCCGAGCCCGTCGCTTCGGGGGGGGGCTACTTCGCGCACGCCCAGAAGCCCCTGCACATCCTGGTCTTCTTGCTCCCGCTGCTGGTGGCCTATGAACTCGGCGCGATCCTGTACCTCTCCGGCGAGGGGGGCCAGCCCAACACGATCGCGGCGTGGGGCATGCTGGCGAGGTTCTTCGAGATGTTCGGGGCCTTCGGCTTCCACCTGCCCGCGGCCCTGCTCGTCACCGTCCTGCTCGTCTGGCACCTCCTCCAACGCGACCCCTGGACCGTGCGCTTGCCGGTCCTCGTGGGCATGGCCATGGAGGCCTGCGTCTGGACCGTGCCGCTGACCATCCTGCTCATCCTGCTCCAGTCAGTCCTCGGCGGCGGCGACCCGACCCCGGCCCAGGTGCAGACCGCGGCCCCGGAGGCGCTCCGCGAGCTCCCCTGGCAGGCCAAGCTCACGATCTCGGCCGGGGCAGGGCTCTACGAGGAGCTGCTCTTCCGCATGATCGCCATCGCCGCGATCCACGCGGTGCTGGTCGACATCATGCGCCTGTCCGGCTGGGCGGGCGGGGTGATCGCGGTGACCGTTTCCGCGGGAGCATTCGCGGTGTACCACTCCCAATCCGGCGGTCCGGCGATGGGCCTGTCGTCGCTCGTGCCGTACTTCGTGGCGGGGCTGTACTTCGGGGGGCTCTACCTGGCCCGCGGGTTTGGGCTCGTGGTCGCGGTGCACTTCCTCTACGATGTCGTCGCGCTGATGGTGAGCGGACAAAATAGTCCGAATAACCCAGGGGTCGCCCTGGGGCTCCTCTTTGGCTAGACTCAGGGCGGCCCAGGCAACTGGCCGATGATGCTCGCACTGCCTCGGCAGCGGGAAGGAGATCCGGCATGGGGCTCGAATTCGCCGTGGAACAGCTCTTCGCGACCGGTTGGTCGGCCCTCGACACCCGCGGCTGCGGGCGCCTGTCCGATGGCCGCGCGTATCCCGAGACCCAGCGCGTCGAGCGGGAATTCGCCGACGCGGGTCTGACCATCTCCATCCGTCACATTCAGTTGTTCGACTGCTACCGGGCGGAATGGCGGGACAGTACCGGCAGTCCGGCCGGTTCTGTCGTGGGTCACACGCAGGCCGAGGCCGCGGTGTACGCCCTCTCCCAGATGCGTCGTGCGATGGTGGCGGTCGGCGTCTGACCGCCGGGGGTATCGCTTTCCGGGCGCGCCCGGGTTGACCGCCCCAGCGATCGGCCTACCCTCTGGTCGACTGGCCCCATCGTCTAGCCAGGTCTAGGACGTCAGGTTCTCATCCTGAAAACCGGGGTTCGAATCCCCGTGGGGTCACTTCCCATGCCGCCCGCCCAGGGCGGCTTTTTGTTGGCCCGGGGTGCGGAGGGGCGTCGGACCCCAGACCCCTGTTCGGCGAGAGCCGGCGCCGGGGATGTGCGCCGGTTGCGATGGGGCGGGGAGTGTTCCTGCAAGGTCCGAGAACAGGTGATCGGTCGTTGGCAGAAGGTCGGTTCGTCTGCACTAGGGGGGGGAAACACCCGATCTAGCGGGCATGGAGGAGAGGGAAAGGTCGCAGGGTAGCGTGGGGGGCGCACCGCTTTCGGCGTCGTCGTTGTTCCAGACCGCGCTGCTCGAAATGCTCCCGGGGCTTCGGGCTGGGGTGCGTTCCGGTGCTTGGGACGCGGTTTGGCGGATCGCTCATCGGCTCGGTGGTTCCGCCGGGATGCTCGGGCGGGGTGACATCTCCAGGCCGGTGGCGGCGTTTCAGGCGGCGTGGGTCCGGGCAAAAGGACCTGAAGGGGTGAAGGCCGGGACTGAACTGGTCGAATCAGCAGAGGCACTCGTCCGCGCGTGTGAGCGGGCGCTGCCTCTGGAGGCCGCGTAGCGACCCGGTCGCCTCGGCGGCGGAGAAGTGAGCCCGGATGGGAACGATCCCCCCAACCCTGGCGACGCCCGAGGGCGCACTGGAAGAGCGGACGCCGGTCGCGCTGCTGATCGACGACTCGCCGGATGTACACCGCCTGCTGGCGATGCGGCTCCGGAGCGAGGGGATCGATGTGGTGAGCGCGACGACCGGGTCCGACGGGATCCGGATCGCGCAGGAGTCGCTCCCGTCGGTGGTGCTGCTGGATATCGACATGCCCGGGATGGACGGGTTGGAGGTCCTGCGGACGCTGAAGGATACGGAGGCGACGCTGCACATCCCGGTCATCATGCTGTCGGGGCTGCACAGCCCGCACGACAAGGTGACGGCGTTCGATCTGGGCGCGGTGGACTTCATCACCAAGCCGTTCGATGTCACGGAGCTTCGGGTGCGGGTGCGTTCGGCGCTGCGGGTGAGCTATCTCCTGCGGATGCTGAGCCAGCGGGCCCAGATCGACGGTCTCACGGGGCTGTACAACCGGGCCCACTTCGACGCGCGCTGGGAGGAGGCGGCGTCGACCTGCGCCCGGCACGGGCGCCCCCTGTCGATCGCGCTGATCGACCTCGATCATTTCAAGAGCGTCAACGACACCTACGGCCACCCGGCCGGGGACGCGGCGCTGCGGGGGCTGGCCAAGCTGCTGGTCCGGGAGTGCCGCGTGTCGGATGTCGCCTGCCGCTACGGGGGCGAGGAGTTCGCGCTGATCATGCCCGAGACCGGTCCCAAAGCCGCGTCGATCGTGTGCGACCGTATCCGCGCGGCGCTCTCGGACGTGCAGTGGCCCAAGCACCCGGAGCGGTCCATCACCTGCTCGATCGGGATCGTGGGTTCGGAGGGCCCCTGCGCGACGGCGGCGTCGGGCTGGATCGAGTCGGCCGACCGGAATCTGTACCGGGCGAAAAAGGAAGGGCGCAACCGGATCGTTGCCACCACCATCGAGGGCGGCGTCTCGATGGCGCAGGCGGGGTAGGGGGGCCTGAGGCCTGAGGGTCTGGAGCTCGAGGTCTGGGGGCGGCGCTAGAAGGGGACGGCGAGCTGGAGGTAGACCATCGGCGCGTCGCGCGACGGGTTGCGGTCCTCGCCGGCCATGCGTGCGTTGGAGATGTGGTGCCAGCGGAGGCCGGCGATCAGACGCGTGCCGTCGTCGGTGATCCGGTGCGTCACGCCGACGCCCGCGCGGGGCGTGAAGTCAAAGCCGGTGCCCATGTCCGGGACATTGTCGGTCGCCCCGAGGACGCCGATGCCGGCGTTGAGGAACACGCTCGTATCGCCCGAGTTGTAGAAGTGCCAGCGGAACTCCATGGCGGGGTTGAGGCTCGCGGCGTCGTCGCCCTGCTGGGCGTGGTACCAGCCGGCGAGCTCGAGCAGCCACTCGACATCGTCGACCAGGAACCGCGAGTAGCCGATGTTGAGGTTGAAATCGGTGTTGTCGTCGAAGTCGTGGGCGACCCCCGTACCAAAGAGGATCCACTCGGTGCCCTCCGCGCCGTAAGGCTTCCGGGCGGCGCCGTCGGGGATATCGGCTTCCTGCTGTCGGGGGCCGAGGCTCAGGTGCGCACCCTCGCGGCTGAGGCGGGGGGCGGGCTCGCCGGCGAGGGCCGGGAGCGACAGGGCGACCGCGAGCAGGGCGGCGGGCTTGATCGGGGTGGTCGGACCGGTCATCATGGCCGACAGCGTAGCCGGATCGGCGTCGCTGCGGAGGTGCGAGGATGGACGGCGAGCGGGCGACCAGGCTGGAGGAGGCGGTGCTCTTCGGCGAGCGCCGGGTGGAGGAATTGGCCGAGCAGGTGCTGGCCCTGTCCGGGCGGGTCGAGGCCCTGTCACGCCGGCTCGGGGCGGTCGAGATGCTGATGGGGCGGGTGCTCGCCGAGGACGAGCCGCCGGAGGGCGAAGCCGGGGTACCGGGGGGACCGGGGTGACGCGGATCCCGCGCCGGCGGCGCCGGCGCGCGGGCTCTACGATGCCCGCCGAGGAGGCGCCATGCCGGACACCTACAAACCCACCATGCGGGACAAGTTCACCTTCGGGCTCTGGACGGTCGGCAACACCGGGCGCGATCCCTTCGGCGGGCCGACGAGGGCGGTCTTGACCCCCGCGGAGATCGTCGACCTCTTGGGGGAGGTCGGGGGCGTCTGCGGCGTGAACTTCCACGACAACGACCTCGTGCCCATCGACGCCACCGAGGCGGAGGCCGCCGAGATCAAGAGGGATTTCGCCGCGGCCCTGAAGCGGACCAAGATCCAGGTCGCGATGGGGACGACCAACCTCTTCGGCGACCCCGTGTTCAAGGACGGGGCGTTCACGAGCAACGACGCGGAGGTGCGGGCGTACGCGATCCAGAAGACCATGCGGGGGCTCGATCTGGCGGCCGAGTTCGGCGCCAGGGTGTTCGTGTTCTGGGGCGGGCGTGAGGGCGTCGAGACCGACGCGGCGAAGGACCCGGTCGAGGCGGTGCGGCGCTTCCGGTCGGCGATCGATTTCCTGTGCGACTACGCGGTCGAGAGCGGGTACGAGTTCCGGTTCGCGCTGGAGGCCAAGCCCAACGAGCCGCGGGGGCACATGTACTTCCCCACGACGGGGCACTACCTGGCGCTGATCCCGTCGCTCAAGCGTCCGGAGATGGTGGGGGTGAACCCCGAGGTGGCGCACGAGCACATGGCTGGGCTGAACTTTGTGCACGCGGTGGCGGCGGCGCTCGAGGCGGGCAAGCTGTTCCACATCGACCTGAACGACCAGGAGTTCGGGCGGTACGACCAGGACTTCCGGTTCGGGAGCGCGAACCCCAAGCACGCGTTCTTCCTGGTGAAGCTGCTCGAGGACCACAAGTACGACGGGTTCAAGCACTTCGACAGCCACGCCTTCCGCACCGCGGACCGGGACGATGTGATCGAGTTCGCCCGGGGGTCGATGCGGTCGTACCTGATCCTCAAGGAGAAGGCCAGGCGGTGGAACGCGGACAAGGAGATCAAGTCCCTGCTGCGGAAGATCAGCCGGGCGAGCAAGGACATCGACGCGCTGACCGCGGGGTTCACGGCCTCGCGGGCGGAGACCCTGGGCGCGATGGCGTTCGACCGCGAGAAGCTGGGCTCGAGGGCGCTGCCCTACGAGCGGCTGGATCAGCGGACGATGGAGATCCTGCTGGGCGTGGATTGATTCTGATCCCTCGCCCAGCGGGCGGGGCTCACAGCCGTTCGGCGATCTGGTCGTCGAGGTCCGGCACCCAGCGCCGCGCGGTGGAGGCGTCGAAGCGGTCCGGGAGAGGCCGGCCGACCGCAACCAGAGCCTCGACCAGGGCCTCGACCAGGGCTTGCACCACGCGGCTGGGGGGTATCGGGCGCTCGCCGGCCCAGTGGTTGTGGTCCACCCACGCGAGCCGGAGGCGGTGGGCGGTGCGGGACCCGTCGTCGTGGGCGATCTCCACGACATACCGCCAGCCCTGGGGTACATCGGTCTCGGTCTGGATGTGAACCTGGGGCACGGGTGCAACCTCGGGGCGGACCGCCGCTAGAGTACACCGCCTGATCCGGGGGGTCTGGCCAGGGAGCGGCGAGTGACCTTTCTGATCGAGACCATCCGGCTTGGCCTGACGAACCTGCGGCTGCACTTCCTCCGGTCGGTGCTCACGGCGCTGGGGATCATCCTGGGCGTGGGGGCGGTCATCACCATGGTGGCGATCGGCGAGGGCTCGAAGCGCGAGGCCCTGCTGCAGATCGAGCGGCTGGGGGCCAAGAACATCATCCTGCGGAGCCAGAAGCCGCCGGAGAGCAACACCCAGCAGAGCGGGCAGCAGCGGAGCTTCGTGATCCGCTACGGGCTCACGCGGGACGACCTGGATGTGATCCGGGAGAACTTCCCCGACGCGGAGGTGATCGCGCCGCTGAAGGAGGTCGGCGGGCAGGTGCTGCGGGACAACCGGGTGCAGACGAGCCAGTCGTTCGGCGTGACGCCCGAGCTGGTGGAGGCCGCGGGGATCAGGGTCGAGCGCGGGCGGTACATCACGCAGAACGACCTGGACGAGCGGAGCATGATCGCGGTGATCGGGTCGGCGGTCGCCAAGCAGCTGTTCCCTCAGGAGGACCCGCTGGGTCAGACGCTCCGGATCGACGACAAGCCGTTCCTGGTGGCGGGGGTGATGGCGCCGGTGGGGCTCTCGGGCGGGGCGGGGGCGTCGCTGGTGGGGCGGGACCTCAATCTCGATGTGCATGTTCCGTTCACGACGGCCAACGCGGTGTTCGGGGATGTCGTGGTCCGCCGGGAGAGCGGGTCGTTCTCGGGGGGCGAGGTGCAGGTGTCGGAGATCTATGTTGTCTGCTCGAGCCGCGACCGGGTGATGCGGGACGCCCAGCGGATCGAGCGGATCGTCAACCTCCGGCACGCGACGGAGAACGATGTCGCGATGATCGTGCCCTACGAGCTGCTGGAGGAGGCGAAGCGGACGGCGATGACCTGGCAGATCGTGCTCGGCGCGGTCGCGGGCATCTCGCTGCTCATCGGCGGCATCGGCATCATGAACATCATGCTCGCGACCGTCCAGGAGCGGACCCGGGAGATCGGCATCCGCCGGGCCATCGGCGCGACCCGCAGGCACATCACCGCCCAGTTCGTCGTCGAGACCGGCGTGCTCAGCGCCATCGGCGGCATCCTGGGCCTGGTTTTCGGCATCGGCCTGAGCGTCGGGATGGACAGCCTGGGGCCCACGATCCAGAGGCTCTTCCAGACCCAGACGACCATCTCCGCGGAGGTGACGGGCTGGTCGGTGGCGCTCGCGTTCACCGTCGCGGTGCTGACGGGGCTCTTCTTCGGGATCTTCCCCGCGATCAAGGCGGCCAAGCAGGACCCGATCGTGGCGCTGCGCCACGATTGATGGGCCGGCGGCCGCGGATGGTCGCGGATCTAAAGCAGGGGTGCGGCGCTGCGGCCACCAGGAATCTCGCGGTGTTGATCCGCGTTCATCCGCGTTCATCCGCGTTCATCCGCGGCAAAAAAAACACCGGCGGCCAGGCCGCCGGTGCGATGCGTGAATGCATCTGACGGGGGATCAGCCCTCGTCGGCGAACTTCTTCTCGAACTCCTCCTGGCTGACCTCCTCGACCACCGCCTGTGCCAGGACGGCGTCCAGGGCCTTGTGCTCGCGGATCTGCTGGAAGACATTGCCGATCTGGTTGCTGGTGATAAGCTCCTGGCGCAGCTTCTCGGGGCGCTCGTTGCGCTGGGCGGCCATCTGGGCGATGCGGGCGTTGACATCGCCCTCGGTCACCTGGACCTTCATCTGCTCGGCGGCCCGGTGCAGGATGAAGTAGAGCTTCAGCTCGCGGACCGCCACCTCGTGGCTGGAGTTGCGCAGGTCGGAGATCTGCTCCTCGATGTGCTGCGCGTCGATGCCGCGGTACATGAGGTCCATCCGCCGGCGGTGCAGGTTCCGCTCGGTCTGGTTGGCGGCCATCTTCTCGGGCAGCGCCATCTCGGTGGCGTCGACGAGGTTCTTGGCGACCTGGTTGCGCATCATCGACTGCTGCTCGACGGCGACACGCCCCTGGAGACGGTTCTTGATCTCGCTCTTGAGCGCGTCAACGCTGGGGAACCCGAAGCCCAGCGCGATCGTCGCGGCCTCGGCCGGGATGATCCGGTCGACGCGGTCGACCTTGAAGGTCATCTTCAGATCAGCGCCGCGGAGCCGCTCGATCTCGTGGTTCTGCGGGCCCTTGGCCTTGATCGCGACCTCATCGCCCGCCTTGGGCAGGCCGAGCTGCTTGGCGAAGTCCTCGACCATGATGCCGAGGATCATGCCGCGCCCCTCCTTGTCGGCGGTGGGGGCCTGCACGACGGCGCCGTTGATGTTGTAGAACTCGGTCCCGTCGGGAAGCTCCATCCGGGCCTGGCCCGTCAGATAGTCGCCGGGCTCGCAGGCCTCGCGCTCCTCGAGGTTGCCCTCGGTGATGCACAGCCGCTCGAGCTCCTTGGCGACCCGGTCGTCGCCGATTTCCAGCCGCGGCTTGTACACCTTGATGCCCTTGAGCTCGGGCAGGGCGAACTCGGGCAGGACCTCGACCTCGATCTCGAAGACAAGCGGCTTGCCCTCCTGGATCTCGACCTTGTCGAGCGTCTCGGAACTCGGCTCGCTGATCACCTCGAGCTTGTGCGCCTCGACCGCCTTGGAGTACGCCTCGGCCACCATCTGCTGCTTGGCCTCGGACCGAAGCGTGGTCCCGAACCGCTTCTCGATCAGCCGCTTGGGGGCGCGCCCCTTGCGGAAGCCGGGCAACGCGGCCTCGACCGCCAGGGTGTCCAGCGAGTCGGTCATCTTCGCGGAGACCGTCTCGGCCGGGATCTCGATCGTGATCTTCTTCCGGCTGGGGCCGACATCGGAGATCGTGACGGTGTTTTCGGTTGCGGTGGTGGCCTGGGCCATATGCGGACCTTTCGACGGGCACGCCCCGGGCCCGGGGAACACCCCCGGACCGACCAGCGTGCGGTGAAACAAGGGCCAAGTCTAGGAGGCGGGAGCGCCGGGCGAGGCCAGGTGCGGCGGGGCCTGGGGCGGGGTGCTCGGGCGCCCGACCGAGCCCGACCGACCATGGGATGCCCATGGGACTGCGGGCGGCACGCCCGGTGCGCTGGATCCCCCGGGCGGGGTCTGGGCCTGGGCATGGGTCTCGGTCGGGAGGCTCTTCCCTCCCCGGGCGCGATCGCCCGCTGTCGGCCCGCGTTGACACCCCGAGCGCTCCGCCGTAGATTCCGCGCTTTGCCCGCCCTCCCAATTTCCGAACCCGGAGTCGGCACCCATGTCCAACACCTCCCTCCAGACCCACCAGCAGCGACTGTTCTGGGGCTGTTTCATCGCCCTGATCACGACCGCGTTCGGGTTCATCTCGCGCATGTTCCTGATCGGCGCCTGGGCCGCGGAGTTCGGCCTCGACGACGCCCAGGCCGGACGCCTCGCGGGCATCGGCATCTGGCCCTTCGCCGTGAGCATCATCCTCTTCAGCTTCTTCATCGACCGCATCGGCTACAAGGTCGCGATGGTCTGCTCGTTCGGCGGCTACCTCATCTGGTCGGTGATGGGGGTCTCGGCGTACTTCATCTCGGGCGGGGGCCAGGGCAACCCCAAGCTCGCCTACGAACTGCTGTATTGGGGCAGCCTCATCCTCGGCCTCTCCAACGGCACGGTCGAGGCGTACATCAACCCCGTCGTCACGACGCTCTTCAGCAAGAACAAGTCGCAGTGGCTCAACATCCTCCACGCGGGCTGGCCGGGCGGGCTGGTCGTCGCGGGCCTGCTCACGATCGGTCTGGACTTCATTCAAGTTGCGTGGTGGATCAAGATCGCCATCATCGCCCCGCCGGCGGTCGTCTTCTTCCTGATGCTCCTGCCCGAGAAGTTCCCCGTGCAGGAGCGGGTCGCCTCCGGCGTCACCTACCGCCAGATGCTCTCGGAGTTCGGCGTGCTGACCGCGCTGGTCGTGGGCACGCTGCTGTCCCTCCAGCTCATGGACTTTTTCAAGCCCTCCGGCGCCGCGGGCTACGGCGCCTGCATCGCCGTCGGCGTCGCGTTCGTCGCGGCCTTCGGCGTCTACACCCGCTCCCTCGGCAGCCCGCTGCTGTTCTTCCTCACGCTCATCATGATGCCGCTGGCCACCACCGAGCTGGGCACCGACGGCTGGATCGAGGGCATCCTCAAGGGCATGGCGGCCGGCAAGTTCCACCCCGGCCTCGTCCTTGTCTACACCGCGTTCGTCATGATGGTGCTGCGCTTCATGGCCGGCGCCATCGTCCACAAGATCAGCCCGCTGGGCCTGCTCATGGTCAGCTCCGTCCTGGCCGTCCTCGGGCTGGTCTGGCTTTCCCGCGCCGAGGGTCTGATTATCTTCGGCGCCGCCACCATCTACGCCGTCGGCAAGAGCTTCTTCTGGCCCACCATGCTCGGCATCGCCTCGGAGCAGACCCCCAAGGGCGGGGCCCTCACGCTCAACACCCTCGGCGGCGTCGGCATGCTCGCCGTCGGCACGCTCGGCTTCCCCTACATCGGCGCCCTCCAGGCCAACGAACGCATCGACGCGGTCAAGAGCGATCAGTCGATCGTCGCGGCAGCGCCGGGGCTGCTCAACGAGAAGGGCGAGCTGACCGTCACCGAGGACCGGACGATCTACGAGGTCATCCCCTACCCGGCCATCGACGACGCCGCGCTCCAGGCCAAGCTCGCCGACCTCCCGGCGGACTCCGGCGCCCAGGTGGCCGCCAAGATTAAGGATGTCAGCGACCGAAGCACCCAGCGGGCCCTCGCCAAGATGGCCTACTTCCCCGGCTTCATGCTGGCCTGCTACCTCCTCCTCTGGGTCTACTTCAAGTCCAAGGGCGGCTACCGGCCCCGCGAGCTGGCGCCGGACGCCGACGCGACACACCCCGCCCCGGAGGCCTGACCCGCCCATACCATTGCCCCGCGGCCGGAGTGGCGGAATTGGCAGACGCGGTGGATTCAAAATCCACTTGGGTAACACCAGTGGGGGTTCGAGTCCCCCCTCCGGCATTCAAGAGATATCCCGGCTCGGCGGGTCGGGCGCCAGGGCCGGAGGGATCGGGCGGCCGTGCGGGTCGGTCGCCGGGTCGCCCGCGGGGGCCAGGGGCGTGTGCTCGAGCTTCTCGGCGGTGGGGTGCACATGGTCCGGCGCCAGCCCCGCCTCCTCCACCAGATAGTGCTCCCAGAGGCGGTGTCGGCGCACGACCTCCCGTGCGGCGTGCTCGCCGGCCGGGGTAAGGCGGGCCGGCTCGCCGGTGCTGAGCAGGCCGGCGCGCCTCGCGCTCCCCGAGGCCCGCGCCATCCGGACGGCGGACAAGCCGGTGTGGGCAGGGGTCGGGGCGCCGGACTCGGCAGCCCGGTAGAGCCCGGCGAGCAGGTCATCGCGCGCCACCGAGAGCGCCAGCGCCCGCCGGCGGAGCCAAGACGAGACCAGGCCGTGCCGGGGCGACGCGACGACGGCGCCGGCGACCAGCACGCCGGCCGCCACGCTCATCGAGCCCGCCGCGTTGACCGCCCCCAGCCCGAAGGCGCCGGGGACCGCCGTCGCGCCCAGGTAGCCGCCCGCCGCCGCCACCAGGGCCGCCAGGAGGCTTACGGCGATCTGCGGGAGCAGCCGGTCGGTGAGCAGGCGGGCGGCCGCGGCGGGGCAGATGAGCATCGCGATGACCAGGATGGAGCCGACCGCCTCGAACGATGCGACGGTCGCGCCGGCCACGAGCACCATCAACGCGTAGTGCAGCGCCGGGGCGCTGAAGCCCTGCGAGGTGGCCAGGGCCGGGTCGAACGCCGCCAGGCGCAGCTCCTTGAACAAGGCGGCGACAAAGACCGAGGCGAGCGCGAACATCCCGAGCAGCGTCCAGACCTGGCGGGGCACCGCGCCGAGCGTCGCCGGGCTGAGGAGGTCGGACCAGGAGTCCGGCGCGCCGAACCACGCCAGCGTCTCGAGCTGGCCGTGGAGCACGCAGTCGGCGTCGAGGTCGATGTTGCCGAGCGACTCGACCTGGCGGATGAGCAGGACGCCCAGCGCGAAGAGCACGCTGAAGACCACCCCCATGGCCGCGCCGGGCTCGACCCGGCCGAGCCGCTTGACGAGCTCGACGAGCACGACAGTCGCGACGCCGGCGACGGCGGCGCCGAGGAACATGACCAGCGGGCTGCGCGACGCGGCGATCAGGAACGCGATCACAAGCCCCGGGAGCACGCTGTGGCTGATCGCGTCGCCCATGAGGCTCAGGCGCCGGAGCACGAGGAAGTTACCGAGCAGCCCGCAGGTCAGCGCCGCGAGGACAGCGGCGAGCAGCGGGAACAGATCGGCGCCGATGCCAAAGCCGTTCATGGGGCGGCCCTCCCCGGGCCGGCGCCGGGCACCGTGACGCCCCGGGCCCCGAGGGCCGACTCGAGCTGGGCGATCAGCTCGTCGGAGAGGACATGCTCGACCTGGTCCGCCGACCAGTCCACATGGCTCGGCGCGATGTCGGCGTGGCTGATGAGGTACTGCTCCCACAGACGGTGGTTGCGGCTGACGCGGGCGCCCCGGGCGAGCCCCGCCTCGCTCGCGCGCAGCCCGCCGTCCGGTGTCCGGCTGAGCAGGCCGCGTCGCTCCAGCGTCGCGACGATGAGCCACCGGTACCAGCCCGGCCAGGCGCGGACGCTGGCCAGTCGCGACAGCCGTTCACGCGACATCGCCGCGCCGCCGAGGGAGAGCTCGTAGCACACCTCGAGGGTGTGGTCCGCGCCGATCCGGGCCCGCATCGTCGCCATGCGCAGACCCGCCGCCAGCACGCCCCGCGCCGGGGCCAGCAGCATGCTGCACGCGAATACCGCTCCGGCGGTGAGGACGATCACCGCGCCGGCGGGCTTGCGGGGCAGCAGCGCCGACACGACCGAGCCGAGGTACCCGCTCGCGCCCCCGATGACGCCAGAAAGCGCGACGAGCAGCCACAAGCGCTCGGTCCAGAACCTCGCCGCCACCGGCGGGATGATCAGCATCGCCACAACCAGGATGAGCCCGACCGCCTGGAGCCCCGCGACGGTGACGAGCACGACCAGCCCCATCATGAGCAGGTCGATCGCCCCCACGGGCCACCCGCCCACGCGGGCGAAGGCGTCGTCGAAGCAGACCAGCGTCAGCTCCTTGAGCAGGAGCAGCGCGACGACGACCGCGCCGCCCGCGATCGACGCCATGAGCGCGGCGTCCCGCATGCCCATCGCCGCGGTCTGGCCGTAGATGAACTTGTTCAGCCCCGCCGCCCCCGAGGCGGCGTTGGCCTGGATGTAGCTCAGGACCACGACCCCCGCCCCGAAGAACACGCTCAGGACGATCCCGATCGCCGCGTCCTCGCGCAGGCGCGTGAAGCGCAGCAGGGCCTGGATGCACACGACGCCGAGCACCCCGCTCGCGGCGGCCCCGGCCAGCAGCACCGGCAGCGACCGCCCGTCAACCCCCAGCGCCCCGGCGCCGAGGAAGGCGAGGCCGATCCCCGGCAGCGTCGCGTGGCTGAGGGCGTCGGTGACCAGCGAGCGCTTCCGCAGCAGGGCGAACACGCCGATCACCCCCGCCGCCACCCCCAGCAGCGTCGTGCCCAGGATCACCGTGTTGGTGTTGAATCCCGCGCGGAGGGTCAGGGTCTCGACGATCTCCCTCACGCCGGGGAGGCCGTCGGCGACCTCCGCCAGCGACCCCGTGACCGGGGGCGGGGCGTGCGGAGCGGGCTGGATCGCGCCGGGGTCCATGGCTCAGCCGACCTCGCCGCGGGCGATGGCCTCGGCCGCCTCGGAGAGCAGGGTCAGCCGCCCGCCGTAGGTCTTGTGCAGGTTGTCCCGGGTGAAGACGGTCCGGACCGGCCCCGCCGCGACGACGCGCATGTTGAGCAGGATGACCTCGTCGAAGTAGTCGGCGACCGTCTGCAGGTCGTGGTGCACGCAGATGACCGTCTTGCCGCGACCGCGCAGCTCGCGGAGCACCTCGACGATCGCCCGCTCGGTCGCGGCGTCGACGCCGGCGAAGGGCTCGTCCATGAAGTAGAGGTCGGCCTCCTGGGCCAGCGCCCGGGCGAGGAACACCCGCTGCTGCTGTCCCCCGGAGAGCTGGCTGATCTGGCGGCCCGCGTACCCGGCCAGACCGACCCGGTCGAGGCACGCCATCGCCGCCCGCTTGTGCGCCCCCGACACCGGGCGGCACCAGCCGATCGACCGATACCGGCCCATGCACACAACATCGAGCGCGGAGACCGGGAAATCCCAGTCGACCGTCTCTCGCTGAGGCACATAGCCGACCCTGGACCGGGCGGCGCGGTAGGGCTGCCCCCAGAACTCGACCAGCCCCGACGCGCGGGGTACCAGCCCCATCGCCCCCTTGATCAGCGTGCTCTTCCCCGCCCCGTTGGGGCCCACGATCGCGATCAGCCGGTTGGCCGGCGCGTCGTAGTCCACATCCCACAGCACCGGCTTGCGGTGATACGCGACGGTCATCGCGTGGATCGACAGCGGGCTCTCGGGCGAGTGCTCCGGCCGATCCGCGAGGGTGGCGGTGTGCGCCAGCGGCGCGGCGGCGTTCACGGGGAGAGCCTCCCCTGCATGCCGCGATCAGGCGCCTGGCCCCCGAGGGCGCGGGCGATGGTGGTCACATTGTGGTCGATCATGCCGATATAGGTCCCCTCGTAGGTCCCGGCGTCGCCCATCGCGTCGCTGAACAACTCGCCACCGATCACGACGGTGTGGCCGCGGGCCTTCGCCCCGGCGATCAGCGCGTTGATGTTCCGCTCCGAGACCGTCGACTCGACGAACACCGCGCCCACCTTCCGCTCGACGAGCAGGTCCACCAGCCGCTCGATATCGCGAACACCCGCCTCCGACTCGGTGCTGAGCCCCTGGATCCCCACGACCTCGAACCCGAACCGCCGACCGAAGTAGTTGAACGCGTCGTGGGCCGTCACCAGCACACGCTGGCCCTCCGGCACGGTCGCCAGCACCCCCGCGGCGTACGCGTCGAGCGCGCCGAGCTGCGTCAGATACGCCCCGGCGTTGGCGCTGTAGGCCGCCGCGCCCTCGGGGTCGTACTCGCTCAGCCGGTCGCGCACGACCTCCACCGCCTTGGCCCACGCCGCGGGGTCCATCCACACATGCGGGTCGTGATGCCCGGCAAACTCCGCGGGCTCCAGCAGGTACTGCTCATCCATCAGCTCGGTGACCGCGTGCACCCGCTTGCCGGCGTTGGCGGCCCGGATGAGCGAGTCGGTCATCTTGCCCTCGAGCAGCAGCCCGTTGTAGAGGACCACATCCGCGTCGAGCAGCTTCTGGACATCCGTGCGGGTCGGGCGGTAGAGGTGGGGGTCCACCCCCGGGCCGATGAGCCCCCCGACCGTGGCCCGGTCCCCGGCGACTTCCTGTGCGATGTCGGAGATCATGCCGACGGTTGTCGCGATGGTGTAGGGCCCGGCTTGGTCACCACCCGCGCCGCCGGGCTCGGGCGTCGCGCCCGGGCCGCAGCCCGCCAGGGCCGCGCCGAAGGCGAGCGTGAGGGCGTGGAGGCATCGGGCGACTCTGCCGTGGTGGCGGCGGTGGTGGCGTCTGTGGTGCATGTTGCCGGGCTCCGGGCGGGGGTGGATCGCGCCCGCCCCGAATTGTAGTCATGGCTACAACTCCGGGCAAGCGGAAGACCGGGCCGCCCGGCCGCCCGGCCGCTCAGGGGTTATCCCACCCGCGATTGGGCGAACATCCCGCCAAGGCACAGCGCCGCGACGCCCCAGAGCACCAGCAGCGAGTGGGCGAGAAACGGCACCACGCTCAGC
Organism: Phycisphaerales bacterium; assembly: GCA_020850415.1. Taxonomy (GTDB): domain Bacteria; phylum Planctomycetota; class Phycisphaerae; order Phycisphaerales; family UBA1924; genus PNC22. The sequence continues at coordinate 107,088 of JADZER010000030.1, read as the reverse complement.
ACCACCCCGACCGCGAGGCAGTCCAGACGCCCCTGCTTCTTGCCGTAGATGAAGAATCCGGCGCCGATGGCGCCGAGGATGAGGCCCGAGAACAGGACGGCGGGGTGGTCAAGATCCATTGGCGCGGCCCTCCGAAGGAGGGATCGGTCGGGGCGGGGAGGGAGATCGAGCGGTTCCCGGCCGATCGCGCCGGGCGGGTTTGTTTACACCGTTACGCCGTCCCGCCGTCACACCCGGCCGGGCCGCGCCACATTCCGGACAGGCCGGTGGGGTGGATGAGCCGCCCGCGAGGCCGGCCAGGCTGTACCCGCAGCGTTCGCACTGGCCGCGACGGCGCCGCCGTCGCCCCCGGCGCCACGCCACCGCCGCGCCCGCCAGCCACCACGCGAGCGACCAGAACGCGATGTTCGCGCCGAGGCGCAGCCACGCGGGGCGCAGCGGCAGGGCGCGAAAGTCCCGCCCGCGCGCCGAGGGCACCCCTGAGAGGGGGATGCCCCCGACGAGCGTCTCGCCGACGAGGGCGTTGTTCCGGACCTGCGACCGGACGCTGTACCACAGGCACGGGAAGGGCAGGCCGAACGCCGTGTCCGAGCCGATGGACCGGGCGTCGGCGGGGGTCTCCCCGCGGAAAGTGCCCAGCGGCGGCGGGCCCTCGCGCCGGCGCATCTGCTGCCCGGTGCCGCGGCGCTCGGCGGCGAGGGTGTCCAGGTGGTCGCGCTGAGCGGAGACCGCCTGCCCCTCGGTCGCTCCCGGGGGGACCTTGACATCGTCCCACCAGATGTCGAGCACGCCGGGGAGCGAGACCTCCGCGCTGCTCACCGCGCGCCCATCGCGGTCAAGCCACACGCGGGCGACCCGCCTCGGATACATCGGCACGGGAACCAACGCCGCGAGCAGCCAGGCGAGGGCGAGCGTCGTGAGCATGCCGAGCAGGATGGAGCGGGCGAGGCGGGGCATGGCGGCTCAGGCGGTGGTGGCGTCGGGGGGTGCGGGCTGGGGCGAGATCTTCCACGCCGCCCCGCATCCCGGGCAGAGGCTGCAGCCGTCCCGCTCGGGAGTGGCCTTCGTGAGGTCGGCAAAGCAGCTCGGGCAGATGCCGGTACAAGCGAAGGCCCGGGTGGCTCGCCGGGACTTGAGCAGGTCCGGACCTGACAGACCGAACAGGGCCAGTAGAACGAACAGGTAGAGTGGGATGCAGACCACAAGTGACAACCCCGCGGCCTCGGAGACGCTGACAGGGCCGGGCGTCGTGAATGCGGCATAGATCATCATGAGCATGAAGACGACGATGCCCGCCTGGACGCCGCAGAGCATCAGTGCGAACCCGGCCCATCGACTGATCCGCGTCGCTCGCTTCGCGCCGGCGATTGCCGCGGCGATATGGGGGCGTTGGTGCTCAGGCCAATCCCACTTGAGGATCTGGCGAGCATCGACCTGAAGCATCGGCACCCGTCGGTCCCGCGCATCGCGCACATATGCCTTCGCGCCACCCAGGAGTCCCCCCGTGCCCAGCGTCCAGCAAGGCGCGGCTTTGTCCAGAGGCTCGGCGCGACCAATGCGATCGGCACGCCACGCCGAGCCGCACTCGGCGCAGCGGACGCACCCGTCCCCGTCGGCCGGTAGTCCGGCGAGGTCGTACCCGCATGAGGGGCAGACGCCGACCCTGAGCACCTGGCGGATGACGCTCTCACTCCGCCAGCCGGCGCGCGTGCGCCGCAGCACCGGGGCGTAGAGCAGGCGAAGGAGCACAAACAGTGCGATGCCGAGGCCGAACGACAGCAAGGGGGACATGCCCGTCGCCACCAGGAACACGAAGAGGAAGAACACGCAGAGCCCGACGCCCCAGCTGGCGATCCGCAGCGGCACGCGCCCGCCGAGAACGAACTCGGCCCCCGCACGCCGGACCACAAACGCAGTCTCCGGGTGCGACAGCGCCGGCGACCCGCGCATCCGTTCGAGGTCGAAGATCGGCACCGGCTGCGCGCGATCGTCGGTGATGGGCGGCGGGCGTGCCACGGGGGCCAGTGTATCAGGGGGGGTTCGTCGGCGGCTCAGCCGTCGCGAGCGAGAGCCGCCACGCGGCCCCGCACTCGGGGCAGATGGTGCAGCCGTCGGGCTCGGTGGTGAGGCCGGAGAGTTCGTACAGGCACGCAAGGCAGGCGGGGGGCAGAATGCGGACCCGCTCGTATCGATGACGGAACCGCCGCCGGTCCGTTGCATCCACGAGTAGAGCGAGCCCCGGCATGCAGAGAGAGAGGATGGCGATGCCCCTCGATTCAGACCAAACGGCCGCCGCCCCGGCCACGAAGATCAGAGCGATGACACCAAGCAGCACGCGGTTCGGCCCGTTCTCCATCGCGCGGCGGCCGATGGCCTGGCGCTCGAGCATCGCCCGCAGATGGCACGGGTCGGAGCCCTCGCCGTACGGGACCGACGGCCTGAACCAGCCCTGGAGTCGGAACGACGACCGGTCCTTGATATGCACGGGCTTCTGCGCGTGGCACACGCCGCGGTCGTCTTCGAGCTTGCCGGTGAGGTATCGCAGGCGTGCCATGGCGGTCCTCGCTGAGTCTACAGTCCCGACGCGAGCCCGGCGAGACTCAATGGAGGAACCACCCATGCCCCTGAACCGCTACCTCACCCTCGGCCGCTCAGGCCTCCGCGTCAGCCCCTTCTGCCTCGGCACCATGACCTTCGGCGAGGACTGGGGCTGGGGCTCCAGCGTCGAAGACTCATGCCGCATCCTCGACGCCTACACCGACCGAGGCGGCAACTTCATCGACACCGCCAACATCTACACCAAGGGCCACTCCGAGCAGATCATCGGCGACCACATCGGCCGCCACCCCGCCAAGCGTGACCGCCTCGTCATCGCCACCAAGTTCCTCGGCAACCTCTACCGGGGCGACCCCAACGGCGGCGGGGCCGGGCGCAAGAGCATGGTCGCCGCGTGCGAGCAGTCGCTCCGCCGGCTCCAGACCGACTCGATCGACCTCTACTGGATGCACTTCTGGGATCACCTCACCCCCATCGAGGAGACCCTCCGCGCCATGGACGACCTCGTCCGCGCCGGCAAGGTCCGCTACATCGGCTTCAGCGACACACCCGCCTGGAAGTGCGCACAAGCCCAGACCCTCGCCCACTTCCGCGGCTTCACCCCCCTGATCGCCCTCCAGATCGAGTACTCCCTCGTCCAGCGCACCGTCGAGAACGAGCTGATCCCCATGGCCCGCGAGCTGGGCATGGGCGTCACCCCCTGGTCGCCCCTCAAGTACGGCGTCCTCAGCGGCAAGTACACCCGCGCCAACCGCGAGACCGTCGACCCCGGGCGCGGCGACGGCATCCGCAACCACCTGACCGACCGCAACCTCTCGATCGTCGAGAAGTGCGCCGAGATCGCCGGGCAAGTCGGCGCGACCACCGCCCAGGTCGCCCTCGCCTGGGTGCAGGGGCGGCCCGGCGTGACCAGCACCATCATCGGCGCCCGCACGCCCCAGCAGCTCGAGGACAACCTCGGCGCCCTCGACATCACCCTCAGCCCCGAGCACGCCGTCGCCCTCGACGAGGCCAGCGCCATCACGCCGACCTTCCCGCAGAGCTTCCTGCCCGGCACGCGCACGGTCGTCCACGGCGGGACCACCATCGATGGCGAGAGCCGCGAGCCGTGGGACCTCTCGCCCGCGAGCGATAACGAGCGGTGGTAGCCGCGGGGACACGCCGCTCTTAACCCGATCTTCGCGAGGGGGGGGGTGCAGCGGATGCGCCGCCCGTCGGTAGAGTAGCTGGCGAGGAAGGCGGGCACAATGATGAAGCCAAGCGTTCGGTCCGGCTTCGCGCTTTCAGACTGCGCCAGCCTCATCGCCCTCGTCGGGCTCACCGTTGTCGTCGGCAGCGTCGCCGGGGCGGGCCTTCGTGCCCCCGCGCGGGCCTCGTACTGCGCGCTCAACGAGCGGTGGATTACCCACGGGGTGCTCATGCTCACCGAGGACCTGGGCAGCTTCCCGCCGGCGTATGTCTTCGGCGCGGATACCCACTCCGGGGATTGGGACTTCGAAGATCAGATGGGCGCCAACCCCGTCCCGGCCAACGGCTTCGTCCACTTCTCGTTCTGGCTCCGAGAGGTCGGATACCTGACCGACGATGCTGTATTCGAGTGCCCCCAGGCCCTCTACGGCGGGGCGCCGAACAACAACCCAGGGCCCAACCCCGACGACTGGGATCCCGGGCAGATGGACGATCTGGGCCACTGGGGTCCCACTGAGATCCCGAATGACAGACAGGCCAAGCGCATGGCGTACACGGCGAACGCCGCGATCATGCCGCGGAACAAGTTCAACATCCCGCAGTATCGGAAGAACCGCTTGGTAGGCGCCGGCGAGGTGTGGCATGTCGGGAGCGGCAAGGGCGACATCGGCCAGGCGGAAGGGAGCGATCGCGACACGGTTTCGGTCGGGCGCGCAGTGGTACCCAGCGACATCGAGCACCCCGCTCGGGTGACCCTGTTGACCGAGTTTGCCTTTCTGGACCGTCCGGACGGTTGGAGAACGCTGGAGACCGTCACCGGGCGCGGGATCAAGAGCCACCGGCCGCTCACGCCGTTCCTCGGCAGGTCGAGCGGCATCGGTGTCTATGACGAGCCGCCGGGAGGCCCGAGGTTCGTCTACCCGCGCCCGGACGACATCCTGCCCGACGAGTTTGTCGGCACCGGGATGATCGAGCATCCGAACACCATCCTGAACGCCGTCGGTCGGCACCACGAGGGCGGTACCGCCCACTTCGCCGCGACGGACGGGAGTGTGTTTCGGACGACCGTGCGCGACACCGTGGAGCGGCGCCTCTGGGGCGAGCGGTTCTGGTCGATCACCGGCGACAACCGCGTACTGGAATGATGCCAACAGCGCCAGCGCCCAAGCCGCCTGTTGCCCCCCCCCGAACCGGCCCGATGACCCAGGCATCAGTCCCATCGGCGCTGGTGGGACAGTGCGCCGACGCCAACCTTACATCGCCCGCCCCCCGTTGGGCCCGAACTTCACCGCCGCGATCCGCTCCGGCAGCGTCATCAGCCGGATGAACCCCTCGGCGTGCTTCTGGTCGTACACGGCCTCCTCGCCGAAGGTCGCGTAGTTCTCCTCGTACAGGCTCCACGGGCTCTCACGCCCCACCAGCCTCGCCGAGCCCTTGTACAGACGCACCGTGGCCTTGCCGGTCAGACGCTCGCCGATCTTGGCCGCCGCGGCCGAGAGCGCCTCGCGCAGCGGCGTGAACCACCGCCCGTCGTACACCAGCTTGGCGAACTGCAGGGCCATCTGCTGCTTCCACTGCGAGGTCTCGCGGTCGAGCACGCACTGCTCGATGCCCTTGATGGCCTCGACCAGGATCGTCCCGCCGGGCGTCTCGTAGAGGCCCCGGGACTTCATCCCCACGCAGCGGTTCTCCAGGATGTCCACCCGCCCCACGCCGTGCTCCCCGCCGAGCGTGTTGAGCCGGGCGACGATCGCCTCCGGCGCGAGCCTCTCGCCATCGACCGCCACGGGGCGCCCGGCCTGGAACTCGATCACGACATCGCGCGGCGTGTCCGGCGCGGCGGCGGCGTCCCTGGTCATCATCCACACATCGTCCGGCGGCGCCTGCGCCGGGTTCTCCAGCGGGCCGCCCTCGTGGCTGATGTGCCAGAGGTTCCGGTCGCGCGAGTAGATCTTCTTCGCGGTCGCGGTCGTGGGGATGTTCCGCTCGGCCAGGTAGCCCAGCAGGTCCTCGCGGCTCTTGAGCTTCCACATCCGCCAGGGGGCGATCACCTCCAGATCGGGCGCCAACGCCGCGAAGGTCGCCTCGAACCGCACCTGGTCGTTGCCCTTCCCGGTGCAGCCGTGGGCGACGGCCTCGGCGCCAAACTCGCGGGCGACCGCGACCTGGGCCTTCGCCAAGAGCGGCCGGGCGATCGAGGTGCCCAGCAGGTAGTCCCGCTCGTAGTGGATACCCGCCAGCAGCGTCGGCCACACATAGTGCTCGACGAACTCCCGCTTGAGGTCGACCACCTTGCACGCCACGGCGCCGGACTTGATCGCCTTGGCCTCGAGGCCCGCCAGCTCCTCCTCGCCCTGGCCGACATCACCGGCGTAGGCGATGATCTCGCAGTCCATGTTCTCCTTGAGCCACGGGATGATCGCGGAGGTGTCCAGGCCGCCGGAGTAGGCGAGGACGACTTTCTTGGGCATGGGGCGCTCCCTTTCGGAGATCGGGGCTGAGATCGGGGCTGGGATCGGGGTGCGTCGTGCGTGGAGAAGGCCCCGGGGGGCCGGTTCCCTCGGCCCGGGAGACGCCCGCAGCGGCCTGCGGGGCCCGGGCGGGGGGATCGTACGCTGCCATGCATTCGGTGTATAGGTATGCACGAGGGCGCGCCCCCGATTTTTCTGCCCGCCTCGCCCCGTACCCTTGGCCATGGCGTCGCGCGAGGCGGACATCTGGCTTCAGGCCGCGGCGGACCCGCAGATCGCCGGGGAGCTCGAGCTCCTCTACGAGCACATCGCCCGGGACACCGCCCAGCGCCGCCCCCGCTGCGACCAGTCCGGCCGGTGCTGCGACTTCGACGCCTGGGGGCACCGGCTCTATGTCACCGGCCTCGAGGCCGCCTACCTGGTCGCCCGCCTCGAACACCCCCTGACCCCGGGCGCGATCGCCGACGCCCGCGCCCGCGGCGGGTGCCCGTTCCAGCGGGCCCTGCTCTGCACCGTCCACTCCCTCCGGCCCCTCGGCTGCCGGGCGTACTTCTGCGACCCCACCTCCACCGACTGGCAGCAGGACCTGACCGAGCGCATGCTCGCCGAACTCCGCGCCCTCCACGACCGGCACGACATCCCCTACCGGTACGCCGAGTGGCGCGCCCTGCTTGAAACCCTCACCGAACCCAAGACCCCCGACCCCTGAACGACTCACCCCCTCACCCACTCACCCATTCACCCCCTCACCGCCCCCCATGCCCCCCCTCTCCCTCTGGCTCAACCTCGCCCGCTCCGGCGGCACGCTGCTGGCCCGCTGCCTCGGGTCCATGCGCTCGGTGGTGCTGCTCAGCGAGGTCCACCCGCTCGGCGTGCGCCTGATCGACCCCGCCGAGCAGGCGTTCCGCTGGCACAAGCTCCTCAAGCCCGGCGAGGTCGCCCAGTGGCGGGGCGGGCGCGGGCGGTACGACCAACTGATCGCCCTGCTCGCCGCCCGGGCGTCCGACCAAGGCAAGACCCTCCTGCTCCGCGACTGGTCGCACCTGGACTACCTGGGCGTGCCGTTCGTCGAGCCCGCGTTCGCGAGCCGGTCGTCGCAACTCCTCGGGCCGGGGTCCGACCTCCGCCGGTTCGCGACCGTGCGCCACCCCGCCGACCAGTGGATGAGCCAGCAGCGGCTCGACCTGCTCCGGGGCAGGGTCGACCCCGCGGCCTACCTCCGCGGTTGCCGCGCATTCGCGGAGCTGGCGGCAGAGATCGGCTTCGCCCGCTACGAGGACTTCACCGCCGACCCGGACGCCGAGCTTGCACGGATCTGTCGCGGCCTGGGGCTGGAGTTCGACCCGGCGTGGCGCGACCGGTACCGGTCGTACGCGAACATCACCGGCGACGAGGCGACCCTGGGCGAGCGCATCGGCGAGATCCGCCCCGCCGCCCGGCGCCCCCTCGACCCGGCGCTGCGGGACACCTTCGATGCCAACCCGGACTACGCCGACGCCTGCCGCCTGCTCGGGTACGACCCGGCGTAGCCGCCCGCTACTTGGGGGTCTTGCCGGACGCGACCAGCGCGTCCGGGTGGAGCGCCTCGTCCACCGCCGCGACGATCGGCCGACCCATCACGCCCATCGCCGGCCGGACCGACAGCGGCTGCGTCGGCATCGGCGTCGCGGCGAACCGCGGCATGCGGAGCAGCAGCAGCAGCGGCAGCGTCAGCAGCCGCAGCGATGAGGACAGGATGAACAGCGTGTAGTACGCGCTCACCCCCTCGCCCAGCGCCCCCAGCAGCGTGGCCCCGACCAGCGAACCGCCCACCAACGCCAGCGTGTTGGCGAAGTTGAACAGGCTGAGCACGCTCGTCCGCTCCGCGGCGGGGATCGTCTCGAACAGCAGCAGGAAGGTCGCGATCTCGTAGCACCCCCAAACCGCCCCGGTGAACAGCTGCACCCCAAGCAGGTACCAGAAATTGTCCGACACGGACCACAGCGCCGACGCGGGGATCAGACCGATGCCGCCGATGAATAGCACCACCCGGGGACCCCGCGCGTGCGCGAGCTTGCCGATGAACGGGAGCACGATCGAGCGCGCGAGAAACGACGCCGCGATCAGCGTCATGTAGTGCCCGTAGTCCAGCTCCAGCCGCACGAGCATGAACGGCGTAAAGAACGGGCCCGAGACTTGGACCATCGCCTGCACCGCCAGCATGTAGCCCAGCAGACGCACATCGTGCCCGTGGCGCCACCGGGCCAGGAACCGCCGGGGCGAGACCGAACGGAAGTCCGGCGGGATCGGCACCGGCTCGGACTGGGCCGCAAGGCACCGGCTCGCGACGAGCCGGAACACCCCGGCCGTGAGGAACAACCCGGCGAACACGACCACCGCCTGGGTCTGCTCCGAGTCGCCCTTGAACGCCTGCAGCGTGAGCCCGCCGCCCACCAGCCCGAACACCGTGCCGAACTGCACGACCCGCGTCCGGTTGGCGAAGTACCGCGCCCGGATCCTCGCCGGCATCAGCGTTGCCACCCAGGTGTTCCACGCCGGGCCCTGCGCGTAGTTCACCGTCCAGTAGATGCTCACCACCAGGAATACCAGCCACGCCGGCATCGAGCCCCGCCACGCGCCGAGCGCCAGCGGCAGGAACGCCAACGCCTGCACCGTCGCGCACAGCACCACCCACCGGCGCAGAGAACCCAGCCGGCGGACCATCCACGGCGTGATCAGCTGCAGCGTCCCACCGACCACCAGCGGCACCGAGCCGATCAGCCCGGCGAGGATCTCACCCATCCCGATCGCCACCGCGAACGCACCGAAGTACGCCTCCCCGGAGCCCACCATCACGCAGTACAGCAGCCCGTCGGTCGTGATCAGGCGGAGGTCCTTGCGGATTGTCGGCTTGGCCGGACGCATGGCTGGTGCTCAGACAATATGTCGGAGCGCCACGCTCCCGCACCCCAACATCCGGGGGGGACGGTCCCGACCGCTACTTGCGCTGGATAAACCACTTGCGAACAGGGGCCGGCATCAGCTCGAAGCTCGTCTCGCCCGACTCCAGCATCTTCTGGATGTACGGCACGCACATGCTGCAACCCGACCCGCAGCCGGTACGGTCCGCGATCCCCTCGAGGTCCGCACCCGTCCGCTCGGCGAGGTCTTTAAGCTCGGCGAACGACACCCCGCGGCATACGCATCGATCCACCACCGGCACTACCAGCCTCCCGCGTCGAAGTCGTACAGGGCGTTGGTGTCCAAGCGTCCGAACCAGCCGATCGAAACCCCGGCCGCGCTCGGAGTGTAGTACCCGCTCGACCACGAGAACACAAGCCCGCGAGCGTCCGCATGCCCGTCGAGCCACGCCGCAACCGTGTTCTCGGTCGCATGTCGAAAGTGGACCGATGGGTCCATTCGCCACCCCGCCCCGCCGTCGCCATACCGGGGGTGGAAACGAGGCTCGGCAAAGCTGTACTCCACCAGCCGATCCGGCGCGCGCGCGTCCGGGAACGCGGCGTCGGTGAACGCGACCGTGCGGTCCGGCTGCGCGAACCGCCCCACCCGGGCCCCCGTGCGGTCGTCCCGCACCTCCCAGCCGCCGTCCCCCAGCCTGCCAAGCTCGACACCCAGATACGCGTTGTTGTACCCATACCCGCCCGCCGAGCGTTCGAAGCCCAGGCCCGTGCCCTCCAGCTCCGCGAGCACGCGTGCAAAGGACGGGCATGTGCGCACGGCGTGCGACGCCCCGTCGTCGGACACATAGGGCGTGAGCGGCCCCTCGCCGGCGCGGAAGGGCTCGCCCGTCCGGTCGCGCGTGCCGTGCCAGCGGTGAAGGTTGGCCCGGAACTCCGCAGCGCCGGGCATGGCCCGGTCGTCGTGGTCGCCGGTGTACCCGAGCAGCCCGGTCAAGAGCTGGCGCTGGTTGGAGAGGCAGACAGCGGTCCGCCCCGCCGCCCGCGCGCGCCCGAGCGCCGGCAGCAGGATGCCCACCAGCAGCGCGATGATCGCCAGCACCACAAGCAGCTCGATGAGGGTGAACGCACGCAACGCTCCAGAAAGCCGGAGGGGGCGAGCGCCCGCGGCGCCACCGCGAACCTTTCGGGGCGGCAGGCCGCGCCAGCCGGGATGGGGAGGATGCTCGGTCGTCACGGGCGCCGCACCTCCACCGGCGTGCGGCGAACCTCGCCGCCCAGGGCGCCGGGCCGCGCCACGACCTCCGCCACCCCGCAGACCTCCGCCGACTTCTCGCCGAAGGGGCCGAGCACCACATTCGTCGCGTTCGTGATCCGGATGAAGTCAAAGCCCGGCAGGCCCGCGGGCGCCCCGGTCGCCGGGTCGATCGCCCAGGCGATGTCGAACGCGTCCCCGCCCCCTGACCCCGGATCGACGCCGACGGCGAACGGGTCGTCGGGCACGGTGTAGAACCGCTCGGGCGTCATCGCGCCGTCGTCGATCAGGTTGTCGCCGTCCAGGTCGCCCAGCACCAGCGTCGGCGAGCAGTCGGCGTAGCCCCACACCCCCTCGACCTCGGCGAACTGGCCGTTGGGGTTGTCGAGCGAGACGCCCAGCTCAAACGGGTCGCTCGGCAGCCGGAACGCCCAGGTCTGCCACACGCCCGACTCGCCCGGCGGCACCCACCACGGGTACGCCGGCGGGTAGGTCGCATCGTTCGCGTCGTCGTCCCAGGTCTGCGCCTGCCAGCGTGCCGCGGGCTGAGCGAGGTGCGAGCCGGGGATGAGGTACCACGGGTCGTCCGCCAGCCCGTTGCCGTTGGCGTCGAGCGAGATCTCGACTGTCGCGCCCTCGCCCCAGCGCCGGTTGGGGTCCCCGTTCAGCCAGAACGCGTTGCCGAACACGATGGCGTCCAGGCCGAGCCCGTGCCTGGGGTCGTCGCGGACGGTGTGGTCGAAGGCGATCGTGATCGAGCCGCCGAAGCCCCCGAGGCTGACCGCCTTGGTCTCGTCGCCGTCGAGCGTGCCACCGCCGATCGGCGGGCCGAGGGCGGCGCCGGGGTCGTTGAAGGCGGGGTCCTGCACGAACTGGCCGGGGGCGGGGCGGTGGTCGAGGACACGGGCGCCGAAGTGGGATTGGGCGAGGGCGGGACCGGCCAGAGCGCTGGCCGCGAGCATGCACGCCGTTGTGGCGCAGGCTTCCAGCCTGCAAGGACTGACCGCATGCAGGCCGGAAGCCTGCACCACAAGCGTGGGGGGGCTACGCATGTCGGCGCCTCCGGGCGGCGCGAACGCCGGCGACGGCGAGCAACGCCACCGACGCCGGCACGGGTATGGTCGCGTACCAGGTCTCGCCGTCGGTGACATACAGCTCGCCCGTCAGCGGGTTGTACGCGCTGCCGAAGTAGCCGAACCCGTCGCCGCGCGGGTCCAGGCGTTTGAGGTCGGACGGGTCGCCCGTGTCGATCGGCCCCAGCCCGGCCAGCACCTCGCCGATCGCGTCGGCGTGGATGACGCCGAGGTAGCCCGCATCGAACACGCCGAAGTCCCCGCCGCCGACCAGGAGGTTGCCGTCGCGGTCGAACCGCATCGACGACCCGCTGAGGACATCGCCGACGAGGAGCCCGGCGGTCTCGAAGTCCGCCCCGGCCATCCAGTCGGCCGGCCCGAACACGCGGATACTCCCCGTGTCCGAGCCCGACCCGTCGGCGTAGCCGTTGGAGGTGTAGAGCCGCCCCGCGCTATCGAACGCCACGCCCGCCGACGCGCCGGCGATGCCGGTGATCACCAGGTCGTTGACCGGGCTGTCCGGGTCGCTCTCGGTGTCGAGCAGGCTGACAAACGCGGGTGATCCGAGGTCGCCGCCCGTGATGGCCAGGCGCCGGTTGTCGTACCACGCCGCGTCGTAGTGCCCGACGGCGAAGTAGTCCGCCACGCTCCCGGCGGTGAGGTCGGTCGGGTCGTCGGGCGTGCCGAGGGCGCCGGTAGCGAAGACCGCCACCGGCTTGCCGAACCCCGCGCCGACCGCGATCCGCGACCCGTCCGGGCTCACGCTCAGGAACGAGGGGTCGGTCGAGCCGCCGGTCCGCGAGGCGTCCAGCCGCGCGACCGGCGCGAACTGCGCCGACCCCGGCGCGGACTCCAGGAACACGCTGTTGCCCGTGACCATCACCAGACGCCCGTCCGGGAGCGCCGCGCCGGCGACGCCGAACGAGCCGCTCCCCTTCGGCGGCGTGGCGAACGCCCTGAACGAGCCGCCATACTCATTGAACGCGTCGGCCCACCCCGACGCCCCCAACGCGCAGCACACCGCCGACGCGACGACACAAGCCCGTAACCCTGTCATGTCCAAACCCTCGGCCGGCGCCCCGAGTTCGCGCGGGGCGGCTCCCTGCCTTGGCTCGACCGCTCGCGGGCACGACGGGAGGCCCGCGCCGGGAAGCACGGCGCGGCCCAACCCCGACGCCCTGGTCTCGCGAGGGCCATCAGGACAGGTCGTGCGCACAGGCACAACCCGGCTCTCGGCAGGTCTTCCGGCTCGGGGCCCGCGGGCTCGGCCTTCCCGGCACGCTCACGCGCCAGTGGCACACTTGGAGCCCGCGATCTCCACCCCTTACGGCGGCGCGACCGCGGCGGACTGGGCTCGGATGCTCAACGCACCAGAGCCTTCACCGCACTTCCCTCTTCGGCCCTTGCGGGCACCGGGAGCGACACAGCCTACCGCGCCGGGCCGCCGGTGTCGAGCGGCGACGGGGTGGCCGGCATTTACTGACTTGCCTATCCTCTATTGGCAACGCAGCCACGAACCCGGCCGCCGGCAGGCGCCGTTCGGATCGTCTGCCGGACCACTCCCATAGGAGCGTCCGCCATGACGACCAAGATGCCCGCCAAGTCCACCAAGTCCGCCAAACAGGCCGACCTCGCCGGCCCCGGCATCGGCGACTACGCCGACATCAAGAAGATCCTCCCCGCCGACTACACCCCGCTGCTCGACCCCCGCGAGACGCAACTCGCCCTCTACGAGGCCAAGCGCTACATCGAGGACCACCTCTGCAAAGAGCTGAACCTCATGATGGTCCAGTGCCCGCTCATCGTCGACCGCGACAGCGGCATGAACGACTACCTCGACCGCGACGGCTCCCGCACCCCCATCGAGTTCCACATCAACAACGACTTCAACAAGCACCCCATCGACGCCCAGGTCGTCCAGGCCGCCACCAAGTGGAAGCGCTTCGCCCTCAAGCAGTTCGCCTGCAAGCCGGGCCAGGGCATCTGCACCGACATGCGCGCCGTCCGAAAGGACTACTTCCTCGACCACGACCACAGCGCCTATGTCGACCAGTGGGACTGGGAGATGGCCATCCGGCCCGAGGACCGCAACCTCGAGTTCCTCACCCAGGTCGTCCGCAAGATCTGGAAGGTCATCAAGGGCGCCGAGCAGCACCTCATGTCCAAGTACGCGAAGCTCGACAGCGACAAGTACCCCGAGCTGCCCAGCGAACTGGTCTTCATGCACGCCGAGGACCTCCTCGACCGCTTCCCCGACAAGCCACGCAAGCAGCGCGAGACCGCCATCCTGCAGGACCACCCGGCCGTCTTCCTCTACGGCATCGGCTGGACGCTCAAGGACGGGTTCCCCCACGAGATGCGGGCCGCCGACTACGACGACTGGGTCACCGAGACCAAGAGCAAGGAAGGCCGACCCATGCACGGGCTCAACGGCGACATCCTCGTCTGGAACCCCGTCACCAAGCGACGCCACGAGCTCAGCTCCATGGGCGTCCGCGTCACCAAGGACACCCTCAAGCTCCAGCTCAAGATGACCGGCCAGGAGGACTTCCTCAAGCTCCCCTACCACAAGATGATCATCAACGACCAGATCCCACTCTCGATCGGCGGCGGCATCGGACAGTCCCGCGTCATGATGTACCTGCTCCGCAAGGCACACCTCGGCGAGGTCAGCGTCACAGTCTGGCCGCAGATCCTCAAGGACATGTGCGCGGAGAAGCACATCCGCGTCCTCGAGTAGCCTCCGGAGGCGGACGCCGGCCCACGGGTGGGCGACCCCAGCCCGCCCGTGGGATGCGCGTCAGCCGGCCCCCGGCACCACCGGGACCTGCACCTCGCCGTACCGGAACAGCCACGGCACCAGCGGCCCGTTGTAGCCGAGGTACCGGGGCTCACCTACCGCCCGCCACTCGGGGTGCGCAGCCAGGAAGCCCCGCACCAGCCCCAGCCCGTGCTTGAAGTGCGCGGGGGTGTAGTCGCCGCGGACGCCCACGCTCGCGAAGGTCGCTGGCGGCAGGTCGTCGACGCGCACCGGCCCGTCCGCGCCGGTGCCGCCGACCGACCGGTCGCGGTACACGAACGCCATGCGCGAGACCCGCGGGCGATCCGATTCGGAGTGCGTATAGCCCATCTCCACCGGGGCAGTCATAGCGATCTTGTTGCGGTTGATATGCCCGAACAGCTCGTTGAACAGCGCGCCCGTGCCCGAGCGTGCAGGGGCCTGCTCCGTGACCTCCGCCGCGCGGTACGCCGGGTACTCACGCACCCGGACCTCCCCTACCGGCGTCAGCGCGGGCCAGCCCACCGGTCTCGGGGCCTCATTGAACAGCCACACACCGCCCGAGTTCTGGAGACAGCCGGACAGCATCGGGATACCTCCGAGAGCCAGGGCGATCGCGATCAGCTTCAGGATCATCAGGTGCCTCCATCGGGCGGCCGGGGTCATCGTCCAGGCACATCGGCCCCGCCCCGATCCGGATGCACGCCCCGGCGCTCGTTCAGACCGACCGGGCACATTCGGGGTATGACAGGGTCGGACGCCCGGGACTCTCCGCTCTGCCGATTCGGCAGCCCCCCGCCCCGCGGCAGTCCCCCAACGCCCCTGGCGCTGCCACGCCGGCCATCCGCCGACCGGCCCGGCTGGCACCGCCATTGCAAAACAGCTCCCGGAGGGGCCGAGCCCCGCGCCGCGAGACGGCGTAAGACCACAGAAGCCAACCCGCCACCTGCAGCAAGGAGACGCGGCCATGTCACGAATCATCGGGATCGACCTGGGCACCACCAACTCCGTGGTCGCCATCATGGAGGGCGGCCAGCCCAAGGTGCTCATCAACTCCGCCGGCGACCGCACCACCCCGTCGGTCGTCGGGTTCAACGACAAGGGCGAGCGCCTCATCGGCAAGCAGGCCAAGCACCAGCAGGTCACCAACCCCAAGAACACCATCAGCTCCATCAAGCGCTTCATGGGACGACGCCACAGCGAGGTCTCCTCCGAGGAGAAGCTCGTCCCCTACGAGGTGACCGGCGCCTCCGGTGACTTCGTCCGGGTGACCGCGCGGGGCAAGGAGTACACCCCGCAGCAGATCTCCGCCTTCATCCTCCAGGACCTCAAAAAGGTCGCCGAGGACTACCTCGGAGAGAAGGTCGACCGCGCCGTCATCACCGTCCCCGCATACTTCAACGACTCCCAGCGCCAGGCCACCAAGGACGCCGGCGAGATCGCCGGACTCAAGGTCGAACGCATCATCAACGAGCCCACCGCCGCAGCCCTCGCCTACGGCCTCGACCGCAAGAAGAACGAGAAGATCGCCGTCTTCGACCTCGGCGGCGGCACCTTCGACATCTCCATCCTCGATGTCGGCGACGGCGTCTTCGAGGTCCTCAGCACCAACGGCGACACCCACCTCGGCGGCGACGACTGGGACCAGCGACTCATCGACTTCCTCGCCAACGACTTCAAGAGCCGCGAGGGCATCGACCTCCGGGGCGACGCCATGGCCATGCAGCGCCTCAAGGAGGCCGCCGAACGCGCCAAGGTCGAGCTCTCCACCATGCAGGAAACCACCGTCAACCTGCCCTTCATCACCGCCGACCAGACCGGGCCCAAGCACCTCCAGGTCACCATCACCCGGTCCAAGTTCGAGAGCCTCTGCGAGGACCTCTACAAGCGCCTCCGCGAGCCCTGCCTCGCCGCGCTCCGCGACGCCAAGCTCGACCCCAGCAAGATCGACGAGGTCGTGCTCGTCGGCGGCTCGACCCGCATGCCCAAGGCCCAGCAGATCGCCAAGGAGCTCTTCGGCAAAGAGCCCAACCGCACCGTCAACCCCGACGAGGTCGTCGCTATCGGCGCCGCCATCCAGGGCGGCGTCCTCCAGGGCGAGGTCAAGGATGTCCTCCTGCTCGATGTCACGCCCCTCAGCCTCGGCGTCGAGACCCTCGGCGGCGTCATGACCAAGCTCATCGAGAAGAACACCACCATCCCCACCAGCCGCAAGGAGGTCTTCTCCACCGCCGCCGACAACCAGCCCAGCGTCACCATCAAGGTCTACCAGGGCGAGCGGCAGATGGCCTCCGACAACCGGCTGCTCGGCCAGTTCGACCTCGAGGGCATCCCCCCGTCGCCCCGCGGCACGCCGCAGATCGAGGTCGAGTTCAGCCTCGACGCCAACGGCATCCTCACCGTCACCGCCACCGAGAAGAAGACCGGCAAGACCGCCGATATCAAGATCACCAACTCCGGCGGCCTCGACAAGGACGAGATCCAGAAGATGCAGCGCGACGCCGAGGCCCACGCCGCCGAAGACCAGAAGCGCCGCGACCTCATCGAGGTCAAGAACAAGGGCGACAACCTGGTCTACCAGACCCGCAAGGCTCTCGAGGAGCACGCCGAGAAGGTCGGCCAGGAGGTCCGGTCCAAGATCGAGAGCGCGATCGCCGACCTCGAGCCCAAGCTCAAGGGCGACGACAAGAGCGCCATCGAGCGCGCCATGCGCGACCTGGAGCAGGCCTCTATGGAGCTGGGCAAGGTGATCTACGAACAGGCCGCGAAGAGCACCGGGCCCGCCACCCCCGGATCGGGGGATACCGGCACGAGCGCCGGCGCCGACGATGTCATCGACGCCGAGTACAAGGTCCAGGACGACCAATAAGAACGAACCCAACGCCCGCAACGGGCGTATGGAACGGTGACGCAGGACTCTCTCTCTCCTCCAGGCGGCTGCGTGCGAAAGCACGCGGCCGTCTTTCGTTTGGGCGCGAGGTTAGCCGGCGCTCATCCGCCGGAGTTGCTCCAGCATCAACGCCGCCGCCGCCCCCCGATGGCTCAGCCGGTTCTTCTCCCCCGCCCCCAGCTCCGCGCTGGTGCGCACAAACTTGGGCGCGATCAGGAACAGCGGGTCGTACCCGAACCCGTTCTCCCCCCGCGGCACCTCCCCGGCCAGCCCGATCCGCCCCTCGAAGGTCCCGCGCGAGGTGGCAAGGATCGACTCGCCGCGCTCGATTCCGCGGTCAGCTTCCTCCGGGGCGGGGCACTCTGGGCCCCCTCCTCTTCTACCAGGCCTCCTTTCTCCAATCCCCCCCAATCTGCCGGCCGCTTCCCTCGCCCGCTCAACCTCCTCTCCCCCCATCCAGCGGTACGCCAACCAGTCCTCCGCGAGCCCGGCACGCACCGGATTCAGACCCGTGTACTCAAGCTTGGCAAAGTACTCCTCCCGGTCCCGGATGATCTCGTCGCGGTACTCGTCCTGCCACACCTTTCCGGAGCGTCCGTGAAGTCGGTTGATCTCCCGGCTGGAGAACGACTTGATGCTCTGCATCAACCAGGGGAGGCTCGGCCAACGGCCGGCGCAGACCTCGACCGGGGTGAACAGCATGTGCACATGGTCCGGCATCACGACGACCAGGTGCAGTCGGATCCGCTCGGGGTGCCAGTGCAGGCAGGCATCCAGCGCGATCGCCCGCTCCGCCTCGGTGAGCGTCCCGTTCTCCAGACAGAAGGTGATGAAGTAAGTGTGGCCGCCCTTCTCCCAATGGGGGAGGAGGTCGGTGTGGCGGATCGTGAGGTCCGGGCCGGTCAGGAAGCGTGGGGAGAGAGGAGGCTCAGTAGAAGAGGAGGGGGCCCAGAGTGCCCCGCCCCGTAGGGGGGGCGCTGCCAGCACCATCTGGCAGACGAAGCGGGCGGTCCGCTGCTCCGGGGGCACCCCCGCCAGCTCCCGCAGCAGCCGCGCGTTGTTCGCCGCGTCGCGCTCCGCCCGGCCCATCCCCGCTTCCACCCCGTCGGTCGAGTAGTGGCTGCTGATCACCCCCGGCGCCCCGCCCAGGGCGTCGACCTCCAGCCCCGAGTCGTCGGCCAGGCAGGGCAGCCCGGTCTGCGCGGCGTACGACAGGGCCTTGATCGTCGCGTTCGCGAGGAAGGTCGCGCCCGTCTCGGCCGGCTCGGCGAACGCCCCCGGCAGATCCCCGAGCCCCAGGAACCCCACCCCGGGCAGCGCGAGCATCGCCCGCAGCTCCTCGACCTTGTGCGGGTTGCCGGTGGCGATGACGATGCGGTCCGGGGGCATGGGCCGAGTGTACGCTTCCGCCCATGCACGACGACCGCTCCGCCATCGCCCACGCCGCCGCCGACGCGCTCGACCGCGCCCGCGCCGACGGCACGCTCGCCGCCACCCCCGCCCTCGCCGGCTTCGACGGCTTCATCGACTCGATCATCCGCGTCGTCGACCGCCGGCGGAGCATGCGGATGGACGATTTCGACGCCATCGGCACGATCCCCGGCTTCGCCGGGCGCGTCGCCGCCGCCGCCGGGAAGAGCGCGAATATCGAGCTGGTCGTCGAGGAGGACCGCTTCGGCGGCAACGGGCCGCTGTACGCGGGGGCGCTGGGCAGGCTGGGCATGCCCACGACCTACCTCGGCGCGGTCGGCAAGGACGACGCCTCACGCGAGCTGCTGCCCATCTACGAGCCCTTCGCGGCCAGGTGCGAGGAGGTCGTACCCCTCGCCGCCCCGGCCCACACCGACGCCCTGGAGTTCGAGGACGGCAAGATCATGCTCGGCAAGACCGCCCCCGTGCAGGCGGTGACCTGGGAGCGCCTCGTCGAGCGGGTGGGCCTGGAGGGGCTGCGGGCCCGCTGCGCCCGCAGCCGGCTCATCGGGATCGTCAACTGGACGCTCTGCGGCGGCGTGCAGGGGATCTGGGAGGGCTTGATCGACCATGTACTCCCGACGCTTGGGGAGCAACGAGGCGAGCAGGCGGGGCCCAAAGTGCCCCGCCCCGAGGAGACGGAGCGCCGGAGGCGGGTCTTCATCGATCTGTCCGACCCGGCCAAGCGGACCGACACCGACCTGCGCTCGGCGTTGGAGGTGCTGCGCCGGATGGACGAACTTGTGCCGGTGACGCTCGGCCTCAATCTCGCCGAGAGCGAGCGGGTTGCGAGGGTGCTGGGGGTTGAGGCGCACGCCGACGCCCCCTCGCTCGGCGAGAGCCTCCGCGGCGGGGCCGAGCGGATCCGAGAGCGATCGGGCCTCGCGTGCATCGTGATCCACCCGCGCGAGGGGGCCGCCGCCGCCCAGCGGGACGGCGCCAGCGCCTGGTTCGAGGGCCCCTTCACCGCCCGACCCCGCCTCTCCACCGGCGCCGGTGACCACTTCGGGGCCGGGTTCAGTTTCGCCCAGGTGCTCGGGCTCCCCGTCGAGCAATGTCTCGCCGTCGGATGCGCCGTCAGCGGGGCATATGTGCGGGACGCCGAGTCGCCCGATCTCGCCCGCCTGATCGGGTTCCTCCGGGACCTGCCCGGGGCCGAGCGGTGACCACCCCCCGGGCGCGGGCCGGTGCCGGTCCCGGGGGTTGCCCCCTACACTCCGCCATGAGTACGGACCTGCTTCGAAAGCTGGGGCTCGACACGCACGAACGCGTGGTCCTTGAGCCGGTCGGGGACGAGACGCCCGAGAGGGGCATCGTCCTCAGCGAGAACCCGGCCACCGGCCGCCCCATCGCCGGCGTGCGGCTCGACACCGCCGACACCTACGAGAAGACCATGGCCCACGCCGCCGCGGGCTTTGACCGCTGGCGCCGCGTCCCCGCCCCCGTCCGAGGCCAGGTCGTCCGGGCCATCGGCGACGAGCTCCGGAAGAACCTCGAGCCCCTGGGCGAGCTGGTCGCCCTCGAGGTCGGCAAGATCCGGGCCGAGGGCATCGGCGAGGTCCAGGAGACCATCGACATCGCCGACTTCGCCGTCGGTCTCTCCCGCCAGCTCTACGGCCTGACCATGCCCAGCGAGCGACCCGAGCACCGCATGTACGAGCAGTGGCTCCCGCTCGGCCCCATCGGCATCATCACCGCCTTCAACTTCCCCAACGCCGTCTGGGGCTGGAACGCCATGCTCGGCGCGGTCTGCGGCGATGTCTCGGTCTGGAAGCCCAGCCTCCTCGCCCCGCTCACCGCCCTCGCCACCAACCAGATCGCCCAGCGCGTCGCCTCGGCCATGGGCCACGAGGATGTCTTCAAGCTGGTCATCGGGACCGACCCCGAGGTCGGCGAGGCGATGATCCACGACCGCAGACTGCCCCTCATCAGCGCCACCGGCTCCTGCCGCATGGGGCGCGTCGTGGGCTCCGTGGTCGCCAAGCGGCTCGGCCGGTGCCTGCTCGAGCTCGGCGGCAACAACGCCATCATCGTCGAGCCCGACGCCAACCTCGAACTGGCGTTCGAGGGCATCTTCTTCGGCGCCGTCGGCACCGCCGGCCAGCGCTGCACTACCACCCGCCGCCTCATCGTCCACGAGTCCGTCGTCGACAAGCTCACCGACCGGCTCGTCAGGGCATACAAGCAGGTCACCATCGGCGACCCGCTGGACAAGAAAACCCTCGTCGGACCGCTGATCAACGAGCGGGCCGTCGAGCAGTTCCTCCGCGCCGTCGGGAAGGCCAGGGAGCAGGGCGGCGAGATCCTTGTCGGCGGCGGCCGGGCCACCGGCGACGGGCTCGGCGGCCACTTCGTCCAGCCGACCATCGTCCGCGTCCCCGCCTCGGGCTCCCTCCCCATCGCCCACGAAGAGACCTTCGCCCCCATCCTCTATGTCTTCACCTACAAGACCCTCGACCAGGCCATCGCCATGCAGAACGATGTCGATCAGGGCCTCAGCAGCGCCATCTTCACCACCAGCGTTCGCGCCGCAGAGCGGTTCCTCAGCCCCGCCGGCGTCGGCAGCGACTGCGGCCTGGCCTATGTGAACCTCGGCACCAGCGGCGCCGAGATCGGCGGCGCTTTCGGCGGCGAGAAGGACACCGGCGGCGGACGAGAGTCCGGCTCCGACTCCTGGAAGCAGTACATGCGCCGGCAGACCGTCACCGTCAACTTCGGCGCGTCCATGCGCCTCGCACAGGGCATCGAGTTCGGAGCAACCTCATGACCGAGCAACGCGTCGCCGATCCGTTGGCAGAGGCCGCAGTCGCCGATATCAAGAACGGGATGGTCGTCGGTCTGGGCACCGGGCGCACCGCCTCCCGCGGCGTGATCGCCCTCGCCGAACGCATGAAGACCGAGAACCTCGAGATCCGCTGCGTGGCCACCAGCCACGCCACCGAGACCCTCGCCAGGTTCCACGGCCTGCCCGTCATGGACTTCGCGCTCGTCGAGAAGGTCGACTACCTCTTCGACGGCGCCGACGAGGTCGACGCCAGCATGAACATGCTCAAGGGCTCCGGCGGCGCCATGACCCGCGAGCGCATTGTCGCATGGGCCAGCGACCGATGCGTCTACATGGTCGACGAGTCCAAGCTCGTCAGCCGCATCGGCGAACGCACCACCCTCCCCATCGCCGTCCTCGCCTTCGGCCTCGCCGCCGTCAGGGCCGAGCTCCGCAACCTCGGACTCAACGGCGTCTGCCGACGCACCATCAAGGGCGAGCTGTTCCTCACCGACAACGGAAACCTCGTCATCGATGTCGCCCTCGGAGAGCAGGACCTCTCCGAGATGGCCGCGTCGCTGAACGACATCCCCGGCGTCATCGACCACGGCCTGTTCCTCACCGAGGCCGACGAGATCCTCGTCGAACGCGACAGCGGCACCATCGAGCGACGCGTACGGGAGCGGTGATGACCACGCCCGGCGGTGGCGACGGCGGGAAAGACACCGGCGCGGACCTCGTGGACACCCTCCGCGCGGTCCTGCGCCCACACCTCGAACGCTCGGCCCCGCTGAGGGCGCTGGCGGCGGCGGTGGGGGAGTTCCTCCTCGCCGAGGCCGCGAAACCCGCGCCCGCCAAGCCCCCGGTGCAGCCCGAAGCGCCCGCCCCGCCCGCTGCACCGGCCGCGCCCGCGCCGCAGACCGAGCCGGCCCGCGCCGCGCCGACACCACCCCCGCGCCCCGCCCCCAGCCCCGAGCCCCCGCCACCCACCGGCCCCCGCGCCGTCGTGCCCCTGCGCCTCGGCGGCGCCGAGGCCCCCGTGGTCGTCCGCGGGTCGTCCGGCGAGGTCCTCGGCGCGATGCAGTCCTACGAGAGCGGCCGCGCCGAGCCCGACCGATGGCAAGAGCCCGTGACGCTCGACCTCCAGCTCATCGCGTTCCGGTGCGGGCTCAAGGCCAGGGCCTGCCGCACCTTCATCGAACGACGAGCCGCCGCGCCCGACAGCGCCGAAGAGGCCCGACTCATCTCGGAGATCCAGCGCGAGATCGACACCGCCCGCGACACAACCGGCTGCTACCTCTGGATGGTCAACCGCCAGCAGGTCCAGCCGCCGGACGCGACACTGGAGATCATCGCCAGGTGGTACGACGCGCTCGGCGCCGCGGCGTCGCTCATGACCGATGTGGATGACTCCCCGACCGCCGGGAGGGCCGAGGTCGCCGAGACCATGCAACTGCTCGCCTGGGCCACCGCCGGGCTCCGCGAGGTGCTCACAGAAACCTGGCTGACCAAGCCCGATCTCGACCAGGACGACAGCCACGCCTGGCTCCGATGGGAGACCAAGTCCCGCACGGTGCTCGTCCTGCGCCACATGCGGCTGGACAACCCGCCCGCCCCGGAGTCCATCGGCGAGCTTGAGGCCGGGCTCAGAGGCCTCCGCCAGCGGGTGGAGGAGAAGACACGCAGATCCACCGAGGTGCACAAGCTGTGCAACAAAGTCCGGTATCACGCGGACATGCTCTCCACGGAGCGTTCGACCGAGCCGCACCACGACTGGGCGAGGATCGAGGCCGCCCTCGGGGAACTCGAACGCCACAGCCTGACCCCCGACGATGATCGCGTGGCCGCACTCTTCGAAGAACTCGTCGATGGCGAGCTGCAGCCGCCCCAGGACGCGCCACGGTCCCACGCCGCGATCACCGTGGCAAGGTCCCTCGTGGCCGCGGCGAACGAGACACCCGCCGAGGGCCCGGAGCGACGCTGGAGCGAGCGTGTCGCCCGCGTCAGGCGGCTGCTCGAAGGGCGCAGGATGGTCATCGTCGGCGGCGAACGACGGGGCGACGCGATCGACCGCCTCTGCGCGGCCTTCGGCCTCGCGGATATCGACTGGGTCGAACTCGCCGAGCACGCCAGCGGCCTGCCCATGCGAGCCCCGATCCAGCACGACGACACCGCCCTCGTGGTGGTGCTCATCAAGCTCGCCGGGCACCTGCATGTCGACGAGGCCCGCCGCTACGCCAAGGCCGCGAGGAAGCCCGTCGTCATGCTCAAGGCCGGATACAACCCCGAGAGGCTCGCGCTCGCGGTGCTCAACCAGGCCAGCGACCAGCTCGCGGCGCCCCTCTCCCCCGCCTGACCACCCCGGCGCCCGGATCCGCCCCCCCCCGCTCGCACACCACCGACAGATCGAGCGCCGCGGGGGTCGCTGTCGGGTCAGGCCCGCGGCGCCGCCGCCCGCTCCAACCGATCGGCGATCGCCCGCCACACGCCCGTCGGCGCCCCGCCGCCCCACGGCCGGACGACCACGATCACCGGCGGCGAGCCCGCGT
This sequence comes from Phycisphaerales bacterium, assembly GCA_020850415.1. Taxonomy (GTDB): domain Bacteria; phylum Planctomycetota; class Phycisphaerae; order Phycisphaerales; family UBA1924; genus PNC22. The sequence continues at coordinate 83,196 of JADZER010000030.1, read as the reverse complement.
CCGCCTCACGCAGCGCCGCGTACAGCCGGGCCGCGTACGCGCCAGGCTCCGCGGGCATCGCGATCGGACGGTGGGGGGGCGCGACCGGCTCACCCCCCGCCGTCAGCACCACCGCCGGCCCGGCGCACGCCGCGAGCAACCCCGCGAGCCCGCCCGCCTCGACGATCCGGACCGGGGCGCCCGGGGCGTAGTGCGACCGCATCATCCCCGGCGACCTGGCCGGCGCGTCTCCGACCGGCGCCCCCGGGCCGTCCACCGGCCCGCCGAGCTCCCCAGCGATCTGCTCGGGCGTGACCAACCCCGGACGCAGCACCCGCGGGCGCCCGCCCGTCAGGTCCAGCACCGTCGACTCGATCCCGCCCACGCACGGCCCGCCGTCGAGCACGAACACCTCGTCCTCGCCGAAGCTCTCACGCACATGCTCGGCGCAGGTCGGGGAGACCGCGCCCGACCGGTTCGCGCTCGGGCCCACCAGCGGCGTGCCCAGCGTCTCGATCAGCGCCAGCGTCAGCGGGTGGCTCGGGCACCGCACCGCCACCGTCGGCCCCCCCGCCGTCACCAGGTCGGGCACGCACGGCGCCTTGGGCAGCACCAGCGTCAGCGGGCCCGGCCAGAACCGGGACGCCAGCAGCGACGCCGACGGCGTCCAGTGCGCGCACACCCGCCGCGCCATCGCCTCGTCCGCCACATGCACGATCAAGGGGTTCGACGCCGGCCGCCCCTTCGCCGCGAACACCGCCGCGACCGACTCGGCGTTGAGCGCCTCGGCCCCCAGGCCGTAGACCGTCTCGGTGGGGAACGCCACCAGCCGGCCGCAGCGCAGCAGCGCGATCGCGATCGCGATGTCCTCGGGGCTCGCGTGCATACCTCACCCCCCGGAGGGGTGCCCGCCGCGGGCGTCGTCCGGGCCCGGCTCCCCCGCCGGAGCCTCGCTGTCGCCCGGAGCCTCCGGGGCCGGGGCTTCAGGGGCAGGCGCCTGCGTGTCCTGCGCCGCCTCGGGGCTCTCGGCGGCCGGTGTCTCGACGCCCTGCCCGTCCGCGGGCGGCTCCGCCGCCGGCGCGCCCCCGGGGTGCTCCGTGCCGCCGCCCGCCCACGAGGCGTACCAGTCTGCGCTGTGACGCCGCCGCAGAGCCTCGCCGGCGGTGGGGGCCACCAGCGTGATGTTGTTGCGCTCCAGCGCCGTCCCCATCGCCGCGTAGAGCTGCGCCACCGACGAGTTGAACTCGCTGATCGCCTGCATCTCCGTCCGCTCCGCGTTGGCCAGCGCCTCCTGACGGTTGAACTCCAGCTCCAGCCGCTCGCTCGACCGGTCGCGGATCTTCTCGTTCTCGACCTCCAGCGTCCGGAGCGACTCGGCCGCCGCGATCCGCGCCTGCCGACGCTGCGCCACGATCTCGTAGTTGCTCGTCACCGCCCGCAGCGACGCCTTCACATCCCGCACGATCTGCTGCACCGTGTTGCGGTACGAGATCACCGCCTGCTCACGCTCCAGCCGGCGGCGCGTGTACTCGGCCTCGGGGCCGCGGTTCCCGATCGCCTGCTCGAACGCCAGACCCACCACATAGTCCACAAAGTTCCCGTCGAACTCGCTGCTCACCGCGCCAAGCGCGTCGTCCATGCCCTGGAATCGCGTCTGGACCTGCAGGTTCAGCTGCGGCAGGCGCTGGTTGGCCGCCACCGTCTCGCGGATCGAGGTGTTGTCCATCGACACGATCGCCTGGTCCACCTCAGGCCGGCGCGTCACCGCCGTCGTCAGCGCGTCCACCAGACTGAACGCCATCGGCTCGTCCACGCCCTGGTCCAGCGGCAGCAGCATCACCTCCGAACCCACCGGGAAGTCCGGGTCGTTCATCAGCACCTTGATCCGGTCGCCCGCGTCCCGCACCGCGTCCCGGGCCTGGCGGACATCGCTCTTCCGACGCTCCACCCGCGCCACCGCGTCCGCCAGCTGCGAGGGCGGCACATCCAGCCCCGCGTCCAGACGCGTCTGCAGCTGATCGCGCGTCTTCAGCCCCCGCTCCAGCAGCTTCTGCAGGATCGCCAAGTCGTGCTGCGCCCGCACCAGCTCCCAGTAGGTCGCCTCGGTCTGGTTCACCGTCTGCAGCAGCTGCACCCGCAGCCGGGCCACCGCGTCACGCTCGACATTCCGGTTCACCCGAACCTGCGCCAACGCCACATCCGACCCGAACCCGCGCAGCAGCGGCTGGTCGAACTGGAACGAGAGCGTCGCCTGCGTCGCCGGGTCCGGCGTGAAGGTCTGGCCCCGCGTCTCGAAGTCGGTGTAGATCAGCTCCTGCTGCACCGCGAACTGCCCGCCCGACTCCAGCTGCCGGCGCACGCCCGTCTGCCCCTGCACCGACTGACGCTGGTTGAGCCCCGCGTTCGACCCGAACGAGCTCGACGGGCTCACCTGGTCCAGGTTGTTCCAGTTCAGGTTCGAGAACAGCGTCCAGTCGAACGCCGCCTCCGCCGCCACCACATCCGCCTCGCTGATCGCCGGCGCCAGCCGCGCGAACTGCACCTCGAGGTTGTTTGCCACCGCCGAGCGGATCGCCCGCTCCAGCGAGATCCCCACCGGCCGCGCCTCCACCCCCATGAGATCGGGCCCGTAGTCCACCGCGCCGAAGTCCCGCGAGCTCGGCCCGGCCATCGCCTCCAGCTCCGGGTAGAACTTCGGGTCGATCGGCAACGCCTCCGGCTGACGGCTGATCTCCCGCGACCCCGGCCGCAGCTGCGCGTCGTCCAACTCCGTCCGGATCGATTCGACCACCGTCCGCCGGAGGTCTCGCTCGCGATGGTCGGCCAGCGGCGAGCTCGAGCAGCCGGTCAGGACGCCGGCCACCCCGGCCGCAAGCCCTGCCAGAGCCAGAACACTGCGGGTGCCGGGGGCGCGTCGGGGGGCGTTCATGGGCGGGTTCCTCAACTGGCTGGCCGAACACGCAAGTGAACGGGGGGTGTGGGGGGGTCGGCTCCGGCCGGCGCCCCTCCGGGCCCCCGCGGGAGCGACACCCACGCGTCGGGCGGTAAGGATACACTCACCACGGACCCGGCGGGACGCACGGAGGCGCCGGCAGCGGAGCGTAGGAGCTCCGCGGGGTGACCATGCGTGCGTCCTCGGGCTTGGATCCTTCGGAGGCGACGCCCATGCTCCTCTCCTCAGCCCTTCGTCGGCTGCTCGTCCCCGCGGCCGCCGCCATCGCGGCCCTCGGCGCCACCCACGCCACCGCGCAGACCAACCCGGTCGAGCCGTACTACGCCGTCACCACCCGCCCCGATATCCCGCTCAAGAGCGGCGACATGGACGGCTACTACCCAGTCGCCACTCTCCCCGCAGGCCAGGTCCTCTGGGTCGACGCCGAGGGCGCCGGATGGGCCCGCGTCGCCTACCCGCCAGGGCTCACCGTCTATGTCCGCGCCGATGAGGTCCGCGAGGACGCCGGCGGCAAGACCGTCGTCCTCACCAAGATCAGCGCCCTCAAGAGCCGCAACGACGCCGCCGGCTTCGCCCAGAGCTGGCAGCGCGCCATACCACGCACCAGCGAGCCCCCGGTCGGCACCCGACTCACCGTCGTACAGCCCATCAAGGGGCCCGACGGGTCCACAATCGGGTACGAGGTCCAGGCCCCCGCCCCCGTCCGCGGCTACCTCAAGGCCGACGCCCTCCGCCTCGCCAACGACGCCGAGGTTCAGGCCTACCTCGCCACCCAACCCAAGCCCGAGCCCGCCCAGGCCGATCCCACCCCCGCCGACGAGACCCCCGCCCAACCCCCGGCTCAGCCCCCTACCCAGCCCGAGACCAAGCCCGAAATCAAGCCTGAAATCAAGCCCGAAACCCAGCCCGAGACCGCCCCCCCCGGCCAGCCGACCGACACGCCGCAGGACGACCCCGGCCTGATCGAGCCCATGGTCCCGCCCGTCGACCCCCAAGCCCAACCCGGTGACCAGCCCGGTGACCAGCCCGGTGACCAGCCCGGTGACCAGCCCGGTGACCAGCCCGGCGACCAACCCGTCACCGACCAGCCCGACGACGGCGCCGTCGTCCACATCGACCAGCAGGCCACCCCCGAGTCCCGCATGATCGGCACGCTCGAGCACCTCGCCGAGCTCTTCGGGCAGGTCCAGCGCCAGAGCAGCGACACCGCCGAGCTCGACGAGCTCGCCGCCGAGTTCCGCCGGGCCATCGCCGCCCAGGGCGACGACCAGATCGGCCAGCGCATCCGCACCGGCCTCAGCCAGCGCCTCCAGCTCGTCGAGACCCGCATCGCCGCCCGAGACCTCCGGCGCAACCTCCGCACCAAGCGAGAGGCCATCGACGCCACCTACGCCAGCGTCGGCACCCGCGTCATCGAGCTCGAGCGCACCCGCGGCTACCAGTTCGTCGGCCGTCTCGTCCGCTCCAGCGTCTACGACGGCGCCCGCATGCCCCTCATGTACCGCATGGTCAGCGTCAACGAGAGCATCCCCCGCACCCTCGGCTATATCGTCCCCGACGACGCCCTCGGCATCCCCACCAAGCTCGGCGAGATCGTCGGCGTGCTCGGCACCAGCGAGCTCGACCCCGCCCTCAACCTCCGGATCGTCACACCCACCCGCGTCGATGTCCTCGCGCCCGAGGGCCTCGGCCTCCCCGCCGAGCCGCCCCAGCCCGCCCAGGACCTGATCGAGCAGTCGGGCTCCTGAGACGCGTGGAGCAACAGTCCCCCAACCCGCAGGCCGGGCCCACCCAGCGCCTGGCGTTCCGCCACGCCGTCTCGACCGCCGCCGACGCGGGCGTCGCCGCGATGGAGCTGGCCGAGCAGCTCCGCCCGCTCGGCAGGCCCGACCTGCTCTTTGTCTTCATCTCCGCCCACCACACCGAGCAGGCCGGCGAGATCGGCCTCGCCCTGGGCCGCGCCCTCGAACCGGGCGCGCTGCTCGGCACGACCGTCGACGCCGTCATCGCCGGCGCCCGAGAGCTCGAACGCACCCCCGGCGTCTGCGCCCTGGCCGCCCGCCTCCCCGGCGTCGCCGTCCACCCCTACTGCAGCGAGTCCGTCGAGCACTCGGCCGCCGAGGGCGAGGAGGGCGTCCGGGCGATGCGCGACCTCCTCGGCGCTTCCCCCGCACTCCGCGCCTCCATCCTCTTCGCCGACCCCTTCAGCACCCCCCTCACGCGCATGGTCCCACTGCTCAACCAAGCCCGCCTGCCCGACCGCGCCGGACGCCCCGCCGGCGAGATTGTCGGCGGCATGGCCTCCGGCGGCGCCAAGGCCGGCGAGAACACCCTGCTCCTCAACAACCGCGTCCTCCACTCCGGCTTTGTCGGCGTCAGCCTCTCCGGCCCCATCCGCGTCGACACCGTCGTCAGCCAGGGCTGCCGCGCCATCGGCGGGAACATGATCATCACCAAGGCCAAGAACAACGCGATCTTCGAGCTCGGCGGCCGCCCCGCACTCGATGTCCTCCGCGACACCCTCGACATCCTCGGGGACCACGAGCGCGAACTCCTCCGACGCGGCCTCTTCGTCGGACGCGTCGTCAGCGAGTTCAAGGACCACTACGGACGCGGCGACTACCTCATCCGAAATGTCGCCGGCGTCAACCCCCAAACCAACATCATCGCCGTCCACGACCTCGTCCGCGTCGGACAGACCGTCCGGTTCCACATCCGCGACGCCCAGACCGCCGACGAGGACCTCGATCTGCTCCTCAACGCCCAGCAGCTCTACGGCGCCCCCGCCGGCGTCCTGCTCATCACCTGCACCGGGCGCGGCCTCAACCTCTTCGACAACCGCCACCACGACGCCCGCGCCATCCAGAACGCCTTCGCCGACGCGCTCCCCGGCCCGGAGCGCGCCAAAATGGGACGCGTCCTCCACACCGGCGGCCACGCCGTACCACTCGCCGGCTTCTTCGCCGCCGGAGAGATCGGCCCCGTCGGCGACGCCAGCTACCTCCACGGCCACTCCGCCTGCGCGGTCATGTTCCGCGAGTGAGGTGGCACGGCTCTCCGAGCCGTGAGCAATCAAGCAAGGTAGCACGCAACGCCGGAAACTTCAGACACCAAGCCCGTACTCATCAAGGGCCGCCATCCGGCCCCCTCTACCGCCCCCGGCGGGAGAAGGCTGGGGAGAGGGCTCTTCCCCTCCTCTTTCTTCAACGCTCGAACATGCCGGCGCCGCAAACACGCCAAGCACGCCGGAGGTTCACAGCGTTGCGTGGCACGCCTCGCAGCGCGCCGGCACACCGGCGCGCCCTACCGCATCGGGTCCCAGATGCTGTCCCGCACATCCTTCCCCCATTCGATCTCCTCCATCCGCACCAGAAGCTCGTCGTCGGTCATCCTCTCCATCGCCGCCAATTCACGCGTCCACTCGTCGAACTGCCGGTGGAAGCTGAACTCGTTGACCTTCCACACGCCCGCTTCCCGCGAGAACTCGGCCAGCAGCCCCGAATCCTTCCCCTCCTCATCCAGGATGTGCGCGTACGCCATGTCCCCCATCACATCGATCTCGCCGATGCTCGCCTCGTACCCCGCGTAGTCCTCCCCCATGCTGTACCAGCACTCGCCCGTGGCGTACTGCTGGTACGCCGCGCCGTCCATCTTCTCCAAATCCCGGCGCGTCAGCCGGTTGCGGAGCTGGATGATCTGCTGCTTCTCGCTCGAGCCCAGGACCAGCACCTTCTCCCGCGGCGCGTCGAGCGCGAGCTTCACCAGCCGCGTGTACTCGTCCAGCCCCTCGCTCGACATCACCGCCACCGCCGCCGCGCCGTCGCACGCCTCGTTGGCCTCGTCAAGCTGCCGCAGCGTCGCCCGGATCGCCGCCTTCTCGGCCGCGTCGGGGTCCTGGCACCCCGGCAGACACACCCAAACCAACAGCACAGCGCACACCCGCACGATGGATATAAGAAGTCCCATGCCGGGAGACTACCCGCACGCCGCCCGGAGTGCAAGCCCTGCCCCGTCAGCCCCAAACCCACCCCGGCCCGCCCGCTATCCCCGCCCCGCCCGGGCCCCGGCCCCCGCCCCCGCCGGCGTCCCCAGAGACCCGTCCGACTCACTCGCCCGCCACTTCACGAACCCCTCGATCGCCTGATACTCCGGCAGACCCAGCCGGTCATAGATCTCCGCCGTCGCCCGGTTCCGGTCCTCCGCCCGCTGCCAGAACTCCCGCGTATCCCACGAACCCGGGAACAACGCCTTGTCCTTCTGGCTCTCGTGCTTGAAGATCGCCATCCGCTTGCGCTCCACCTCGTCCGGCGACAGCGGCACCGCCATCTCGATCTCCTCGGCGCCCCACTCCTGCCACGCCCCCCGGTAGAGCCACAGCTCGCACCCGCGCATCCACGCCCGGTCCTGCATCCTGTGAAACGCCGTCGTGATCGACGCCAGGCAGGTCCGGTGCGTCCCGTGCGGGTCCGACAGATCGCCGGCCGCGTACACGAGCTGCGGCCTCACCCGGTCGAGCAGGTCCATCACGATCCGGATGTCCTCCTCGCCCAGCGGCTTCTTCTTGACCTTCCCCGTCTCGTAGAACGGCAGGTCGAGGAAGTGGATCCGCTCCGGACGCACCCCGCTGAACCTGGCCCCCGCCCGCGCCTCGGTCCGCCGGATCAGCGCCTTGATGGTCCGAAGCTCCGGCGTGTCCACCTCGCCCGGCTGCTTGTTCTTCAGGAAGTCCTGGATCCCGCCCGCGATCGAGCTCGCCCGCTCCGCCCCGTCGCCGATGCGGAACGCCGCGCAGAACTCCTGCACAAAGTCCGCGTGCCGCTCCGCCGCCGCGTCGAACACCGCGATGTTGCCCGAGGTCTGGTACGCCACATGCACCTCGTGCCCCTGGTCGCACAGCCGGATAAAGGTCCCACCCATGCTGATCACATCGTCGTCCGGGTGCGGGCTGAACACGATCACCCGCTTGGGGAACTCGTCCGCCCCGTTGCTCTCGTCCACGCCCCGCCCCACCACGAACCGCGGGCGCCCCGGCTTGCCCCCCGGCCACCCCGTGATCGTCTTCTGCAGGCTCTTGAACACCTCGATGTTGATCTCGTACGCCCGCCCACGAACCCCCATCAGCTCCTGCAGCCCGTGCTCGTTGTAGTCCTCCGCCGTCAGCTTGAGGATCGGCTTGCCCACCGCCTGCGCCAGCCAGATCACCGCCCGCTTGGTCCGCGCCGTGTCCCACTCCAGACCGGATTCGCCCAACGGCCCCACCAGCCACGGCGTCTTGAAACGCGTCAGCTCCGCCGCCGCCGCCGGGTCCAGCACCACCCGCGCGTCCGCGTGCTCCTGCAAGAAGCTCGCCGCCACGCTCGGCGTGATCTCACCCTCCACCGCCTGCGCCACGATCGGCGCCTTGTGCTCCCCGAACGCCAGCATGATCACCCGACGCGCCCCGAGGATCGTCCCCACCCCCATCGTGATCGCCTTCCGCGGCACATTCCACTCGCCGAAGAAGTCGCTCGCCGCGTCCATCCGCGTCACCCGGTCCAGCGTGATCAGCCGCGTGCGGCTCTCGCTCCCCGAGCCCGGCTCGTTGAACCCGATGTGCCCCGTCCGACCGATGCCCAGGATCTGGATGTCGATCCCCCCGGCCTCCGCGATCAACGCCTCGTACCGGCGGCAGTACGCGCCCACCTCCTCCAACGCCATCGTCCCGTCCGGCACATGCACCCGCGCCCGGTCGATGTCGATGTGGTCGAACAGGTACTCGTCCATGAACCGCCGGTAGCTCTGCAGCTCCTCCGGCCTCATCGGCCAGTACTCGTCGAGGTTGAAGGTCACCACATTGGCGAAGCTCAGCCCCTCCTCCTGGTGCAGGCGCACAAGCTCCTCGTACACGCCGCAGGGCGTCGAGCCGGTCGCCAGCCCGAGCACCGCGTGCCTCCCCGCCGCCGCCCGCTCCCGGATCAGCGCCGCAATCTCGCCCGCCACCGCCGCGCTCGCCGCCGCCGCCGACGGGTGCACCGTCACCGCCATCTTCTCGACGCCCCCCCGCACGCCCCCCCCCACGCTCCCATGCCCCACAGCTCGCTCTGCCATCCGAGGTGCTCCTTCCGCGCCGACCGGCGATCCGCCCCCAAGCCTATCTGCCACGCCCGCGCGGGTCTCCCCCACGGAAGCCGAAGCTGAGGCCCTGCGAAGCTTCGGATCCGCCATGCCGGAATCCGCCAAATCCCCGAATCCCCCGCCCCGCGCGCACACCCGCCCCCCACCCGATATCCTTGCCCAATCCGGACTGGAACCCCACGGATCGGGAGACCGTCGATGCCCCTCGCCCCCAGCCGTTTGCTCGCCAAGTTCCGCCCCTCGCCCCCCGCCGTCGTCGCCTCGCTCGCGATCGTCCTGGCCGGCGTCCTCACCGGGTCGATGATCCAGGGCTGCTCCGCCGACAACCCCTTCCAGGCCCTCACCGGCGCCCGCACGCCAGAGGAGATGCGGGCCATCTGGGTCACCCGCTGGGACTACCGAACCCCCGTCGATGTCGAGAAGGCCGTCGACGACGCCGCCGCCGCGGGCTTCACCGATCTCATCTGGCAGGTCCGAGGCCAGGCCGACGCCTTCTACCGCTCCAGCCTCGAGCCCTGGGGCGAGGACCTCTTCCGCGACAAGCCGACCGCCACCGACCCCGGCTTCGACCCCCTCGCCGTCGCCGTCTCCCGCGCCCACGCCAAGGGCGTCCGCCTCCACGCCTGGATCAATGTCTACCCCCTCTGGAAGGGCAAGGGCCAGCCCAAGGACCCCCGCCACCCCTTCACCCGCCGCCCCGAGTGGCGCCTCTACGACCAGCTCGGCGAGCCCCAGCCCCAGAACGACAGCTATGTCGTCGCCAACCCGACCGACCCGGCCGTGCAGGCCCACATCGCCGCCGTCTGCCGAGACCTCGTCGGGCGCTACCAGATCGACGGGCTCCACCTCGACTATGTGCGCTTCGTCGGCGACAGCCTCCCCAAGGACAAGATCTACCCCGCCGACCCCGCCTCCGTCACCCGCTTCTACGCCGCCACGGGAAGGCGCACCCTCACCACCGCCGAGGACCTCGGCGCCCACACCGCCTGGGTGCGCGACCAGATCACCGCACTCGTTGAACGCATCAGCCGCGAGGCCCGGTCCATCCGGCCCGGCATCGAGCTCTCCGCCGCCGTCTGGCGCGACCCGAACGCCGGGCGCGAGGTCCAGCTCCAGGACGCCGCCAACTGGCTCAAACGCGGCACGGTCGACCGCGTCATCCCCATGATCTACACCGACAGCAACGACGACTTCACCCGCGACCTCAAGGCCTGGACCGACGCCGCCGGCAAGAAGCCCGTCACCGCCGGCATCGGCGCCTACAAGCACCAGCCGACCCAGACCCTCGAACAGATCCGCCTCTCCGAGCCCGCCGCCGGCTACTGCCTCTTCGCCTTCGCCACCATCTTCGAGAGCGCCAACCCCTTCGAGCCCAAGGACGCCACCGCCCAGACCATCCGCACCTCCCGCCGCCGCGCCCTCGAGACCGTCCAGCACGCCGAAGATTCGAACTGACCGGGCCCGCCGCCAGCCCCGGGTGCTACCTCCCGCCCCCGGGTGCCACTTCCCACCCCCGGGTGCCGGGGTCAAGCGACGCCAGGAGCGCAGGCCCCGCGCCACGGCAACTGCGCGGGCCGCCGAAGCCGGCCCGCCCCTGGCAGCACCTCTCTCACCACACCGGCCCCAGCGGGGCCGAGGAAGATCACGCGCCCCCCTCGCGCCTCCGGTACCCTACACCCGCACCCCGGAGGCTCTCATGCGTCACCGACTCGCCACAACCCTCGCCTGCTCCCTCACCTGCTCCCTCGCCTGCTCCCTCAGCGCACCAGCCCTCGCCCAGAACCTCCCGACCACCCCCGCCTCCGTCGCCCTCGTCGACTTCCTCAACGACTACCAGGCCGACCGCCGCGCCATCGCCGAGTTCTACCCCGTCTCCTTCCACCCCGAGTCCTACAACCGCGTCCAGCGCCTCGTGGACCAGACCACCACCCAGCTCCAAGCCACCGACTTCGCCGCCCTCGATCAGGACGGCAAGATCGACTACCTCCTCCTCCGCACGCTGCTCGAGTCCCAGACCGCCGATCTCAACCTCGAACGCCAGCGCCTCGCCGAGCTCGCCCCCCTCATCCCCTTCGCCGACACCATCGCCGCCCTCGAACGCGACCGCGTCGCCGTCAAGCCACTCGACTTCCAGGAAGCGGCCCTCGTCCTCGACACCATCGACGAGGAGATCGCCGCCGTCCGCGCCCGCATCGAGAAGGGCCGCGACGCCAACAACGCCGACGAAGACAGACTCCCCGTCTCCCCCGTCCTCGCCAACCGCGCATCCGCCACCGTCCGCCGCATCGCGCGAACGCTCTCCGACTGGCGAGACTACTACCGCGGCTTCAAGCCCGAGTTCGCCTGGTGGACCGACACCGCCACCTCCGACGCGATCACCGCCCTCAACGGCTACGCCGACTATCTCTCCCAGACCATCGCCGGCGTCCACGGCGCCCCCGACGACCCCCTCATCGGCGACCCCATCGGGCGCGAGAAGCTCCTCGCCGACCTCGCCAGCGAGTGGATCCCCTACACCCCCGAGGAGCTCATCGCCATCGCCGAACGCGAGTTCGCCTGGTGCGAGGCCGAGATGCGCTCCGCCGCCGCCGACATGGGACTCGGCGACGACTGGCGCGCCGCCCTCGAACGCGTCAAGCAGGACCATGTCCCCCCCGGCGAGCAGGACCAACTCGTCGCCTTCCTCTCCCAGGAGGCGATCGACTTCATTACCCAGCGCGACATGGTCACCATCCCGCCCCTCGCCGCCGAGCTCATCCGCGTCGAGATGATCCCCCCGGACCAGCAGCGATACTACCCCTTCGCCTTCTACGGCGGCAACCACATCGGCGTCTCCTACCCCACCGACGAGATGAGCTTGGACGACAAGCTCATGAGCATGCGCGGCAACAACCGCCACTTCACCCGCGCCGTCGTCCACCACGAACTCATCCCCGGACACCACCTCCAGGGCTTCATCGCCGAACGCGAACGCCCCTACCGGCAGGCCTTCACCACCCCATTCCTCCTCGAAGGATGGTGCCTCTACTGGGAGATGACCCTCTACGACGCCGGGTTCCCACAGTCCCCCGAGAACCGCGTCGGCATGCTCTTCTGGCGCATGCACCGCTGCGCCCGCATCATCGTCAGCCTCAGGTTCCACCTCGGCGAAATGACCCCCGACCAGATGATCGACTTCCTCGTCGACCGCGTCGGGCACGAACGACTCACCGCCACCAGCGAGGTCCGCCGCTTCATCGGCGGCGGCTTCTCACCCCTCTACCAGTGCGCCTACATGCTCGGCGGCCTGCAACTCCGCGCCCTCCGCCACGAACTCGTCGAACCCGGCGACATGACCGAGAGAGCGTTCCACGACGCCGTCCTCGCCCACAACGCCATCCCCGTCGAACTCATCCGCGCCGGCCTCACCGCCCAGGAGCTCACCCCCCAGACCCGCCCCGCCTGGCGATTCGGCGACAACTGACCCCCCGCCCGCGCCCTAGTGCCGCCTCTCGCTCACCGCGATCGCCATCCCGTCCGGGTCCAGATAGTGCGCGATCCGCGTCCCGAACTCCTCCCGCTTCGGCGCCCGAACGCACCGAACCCCCGCCACGAACAACCGCTCGTGATAGTCGTCCAGGTCCGGCACCGTCAGACCCAACTGCCCCGCCCCCGGCGGCGGCAGCTTGCTCTCGTCCACCGGCGCCTCACCCGGCGGCGTCGCGTGCAACGCCAGGATCGTGCCCCCCGTGTCAAACTCGGTCCACACCGGCGTCGCCTTGCGGATCTTCAGCCCAAGGGTGTCCCGGTAGAACGCCGTCGAACGGGCCATGTCCGAGACATACACGATCGCATGGGTCAGGGTCGGCATACGAATACCTCCGGATAGCGAGGTAGTCTATTCCCGCTCCCCCCGGCCCGTCCCGGGGCTCGGCCAACGCCCCACAACCGGTGGCCTCACCCCCCAAACACCGCCTCGATCTCATCCAACCCCACACCCAGCACCCGCCGGGCCAGCTGGTCCAGGCTCGCCCGGTCCCCCTCGAAGTGGAAGGTCCGGCTCGTGTGGCTCCCCGTCTGCCCGGGGCGCAGCGCCAGCGCCGGGCTCGAGGTCTCGATCTCGTAGAACCCACCCAGCGCCTTGCCGCCCGGCGTCGTCGGCCCGTCGTTGTAGCTGTTCACCGTATCGCCCGCGTACGGCTCATCCTGCAGCGCCCACATCGAGTTCACATACCCCGTCTGCCCCGCCCCCGGGAACGAGTACTGCACGATCGTCAGCACCCCGCGGCCCGGGTCCCACGACCCCCCCGCGATCTCCGTCAGCCGACGCGGCCCAAGCCCGATCTTCGACCGGTACTGCCCGTCCGCGTGGAAGAAGAGCACCCCGTCCCGGACCACCAGCCGCTCCGCCGGCACCTTCCCGAAGTACTCGTCGTTCACCGCCTTCCCCAGCTCCGCCTCCGACCCCGCCCGGAACGGGATCACCACCGTCGTCTCCGGACCCGGCTTGAACATCCCCAGCAGCCAGATCGAGACCAGCCCCGTCTCCCGGCGCCACGCGTTCTCCCCCGTGTTCGTCACCCGGTTCCGCGTCTCGTACGCCACCGCGCTCAGCCCGCCCACCGCCGTCCCCAACGCCGACGCGATCCCCTGCTCATCCAGCAGCACCACCTCGCGCTCGATCCGCATGTCGAACCGCGCCCCCGAGTAGTTCTGCAGCGAAACCTCACGCCGGTACACCGCACGCGTCGAGTCGTGCGACACAAGCTCGAACGGCTCCGAGTCGATCGCCGCCGGCGTCTGCCAGTCCTCCAGCGTGAACTCGTCCCCGCCCTTGAAGAACAGCGAGAACTGACCGCCCTCCGGCCCCAGCCAGAACCGCTCCTCCCCGCCGAACACATTGATGTGCGCCACCAGCTTCCCCGAGCCGATGTGGTCGTAGTTCAGGTACCCGTAGCTCGTCCCCTCGTCCCCCTTCGCCGACGAGGTCATCACCCGACCCTGATAGTCCGCCACCACCGCCACCCGGGGCCCCGTCGCGTCCGCCCCCAGCACCACCGTCGACTCCGTGTGGCGCTGAAGGAACATCACATCAGCCCCGAAGCTCCGCTCGGGGCTCCCCGACTGACACCCGGCCAGTCCTGCAGCCATGACGGCCCCCACAACAAGGCGTGCGGCGAGTCCAAACGACGACGGTGTGCGCGATTGCATGGCAATGCTCCAGATGAGCCTCCGAGCCTACCGCGCCGCAACCCCCACCGCAATCAACCCACCCAATCACCCCACCGCAATCACCCCACCCCAATCAACCCACCGGCCCCGGCCGACGCAGCCGCGCCGCCAGCCGCAGCGAGTTCCCCAGCACCGACACATCGCTCAGACCCATCGCCAGCGCCGCGATGATCGGCCCGTGCACCCCCAGAAGCCCGAACGCCGCCGCCGGGATCGCCACCGTGTTGTACACAAACGACAACGCCAGGTTCTGCTTCACCGTCCGCATCGTCAGACGCCCGATCGCCAGGATCTCCCCCAGTGACCCGAGGTTCTCCCCCGGGATCACCACCCCCGCGCTCTCGATCGCCACATTCGCCCCAGTCCCGATCGCGATCCCCACGCCCCCGTTCGCCCCCGCCTCCGCCAACGCCGCGGCATCATTAATCCCGTCGCCCACCATCGCCAGCGCCGCGCCCGGCCCACCCGCCTCCGCCAGCGCCCGCACCCGATCGACCTTGTCCGTCGGGCTCAGACCCCCGTGCGTCCGCCCCGGCTCGATCCCCAGCCGCCCCCCGATCGCCCGCACCACGCCCTCCCGATCACCGCTCAAGAGGTGCGACTCGATCCCCCGCCCCCGCAGCAGCGCAATCAACTCCCGCGCCTCCTCCCGAGGCTCATCACGGAACGCGATCACACCCGCAAGCTTCCCACCCTCCAGAACCGCGCTCACACTCGCATCCTCCGGCGTCGGCGGCAGCCCCACCCCCCGGCCCGCCGCCACCGACGCCGACACGATCTCGACCTTCCTCCCCGCGATCATCCCCGCCAGCCCCACCCCCGGCGTCTCGGCGATATT
The DNA here is from genome assembly GCA_020850415.1 of Phycisphaerales bacterium. Taxonomy (GTDB): domain Bacteria; phylum Planctomycetota; class Phycisphaerae; order Phycisphaerales; family UBA1924; genus PNC22. Next base: position 68,101 of record JADZER010000030.1, on the reverse strand, counting down.
CCCCGCACGCGCCGGCTCCAGCCCCCGCTCCCGAGCCGCCTCCACGATCGCCACGCTCAGCGGGTGCGTGCTCCCCCGAGCGATCCCCGCCGCCTGCGACAGCACCCCGTCCTCGGCCTGCACCACCCGCGGCTTCCCAACCGTCAGCGTGCCAGTCTTGTCAAACGCCACCGCCCGCACACTCGCCGACCGCTCCAGCGCCTCGGCCGTCCGCACCAGTATCCCCCGACGGCTCGCCGCCCCCGACCCCACCATCACCGCCGTCGGCGTCGCCAGCCCCAGCGCGCACGGGCACGAGATCACCAGCACCGTCGTCGCGCTCACGATCCCCGTCACCCAGTCCCCCGCCGCCAACCCCCACACCAAGAGCGTCACCGCCGCCACCCCCAGCACCGCCGGCACGAACACCCCCGCCACCCGGTCCGCCAGCCGCTGGATCCGCGTCTTGCCCGACTGCGCGTTGAGCACGATCTCCGCGATCCGCGCCAGCGTCGTGCCCGACCCCTCCGTCGTCGAGCGCACCACCAGCGCCCCCGTCAGGTTCATGCTCCCCGCCACCACCGGCGCCCCCTCGCCCCGGTCCACCGGGATCGATTCACCCGTCACCACGCTCTCATCCAGCGCGCTCGCCCCCCGAACGACCTCCCCGTCCACCGCCACCCGCTCGCCCGGCCTCACCAGCACCAGGTCCCCCGGCATCACATCCTCGGTCCGCACCGCCCGCCCCTCGTGGTCCTCCGCCGACGCGACCTTCGTCACCTCATCAGGCTGCAGCGCCAGCAACTCCCGCAACGCCACACCCGCCCGCGCCGTCATCGACGCCTCCAGCCAGTGCCCCGTCGCGATCAGCGTCAGCAGCCCCGCGGCCTCCGTGAAGTACAGCGGCACATCGTGAGCCCCTATCCCCATCCGGATCAGATTCGCCACGCTCAAACAAAACGCCGCCGTCGCCCCGATCGACACCAGCGTGTCCATGTTCGTCGTCCGCGAGAGCGCCGCCCGGATCGCCGACCCGTAGAACGCGCTGCCAACCCACACCAGCGCGATCGTCGCCGCCACCACGCTCACCCACAGCCACGCCCCCGCGTGCGCGTCCACACCCAGCATCCCCCCGAACCAGTGCAGCGTCTCCAAGGGCAGCCACACGACCGCCCCCACGATCACGCGGCTCCTCCACTTCCGCACCGTCGCCCGCCGCCGCCGCTCCATCGCCTCCCGCCGCTCCGCCAGCGACTCCCGCCTCACCATCGGCTCGGCCTCGAACCCCGTAGACCGCACCGCCCGCGCCAGCGCCCCCGCGTCCAGCCCCGACCCCCGCACCACCGCCATCGCCCCCGTCAGACTCACCTCCGCCCCCGACACCCCCGGCGTCTGCTTGAGCGCCGTCTCCACCTTCCCCACACACCCCGCGCAGTGCATCCCCTCCACACGCAACCGCACCAGGTCACACGCCGCCGGATTCGTGGTCGTCGTCATCGCGGCACCTCTCAGCAGCAAACCCATACCAGAGAGACTGTATTCGCCGAACACCCCCGCCAACGCCCGATCCCGCCCTGCCATCCTGGCAGCACACCCGATGCAAATGCGAAACGAGTTGCAGCACCCCGTCGCGAATCTGAAGTCTGGGTCTGAACTCTGGGCTTTGAGATCTGAAACTTGAGCTTTGAGATTTGAGCTTTGTGCGGTTTCCGCCCCCAATGCCCGCGCCCTTGATGCCTCGATGCCCCGTTGCCTTGATGCCTCTCTTCCAAGTCAACACCAACCCACCAACAGCACTTCGAACCCCACCGGGCACACCGGCACACCGCCCCCCACCCGCCCCACCCCCACTCCGTCTCTTCGTCTCTCCGTCTCTCAGTCTCTTCCCCCCGTCTCTCCGTCTCTCAGCCCCACCACCCACCCCTCACAGCCCGACCTCCCGCCCACTCTCCAGGCTCCGCCGCTCGGCCTCCAACACCTCGAGCGACTGCACCGCATCGTCGGCGGTCACGCCGGCCGCCGACCTTCCCTCCGCCAGACACCCGAGCAAGTGACGGATCTCCGCCTCGTACCCGGTCAGCGTCCCGACCTCGACGGCCTCGGCCTTCCCCCCGCGGCTGAGCAAGAGCGCCGGCTCGCGCCCGATGTCGAAATCCACCGTCGCCCCCTCGAAACTCACCACGAACCGCATCTTGAACCCGAACCCGGGGTCCTGCGCCCACCCGCCCTCGGCGACCACATGCGCTATGTCCCCATAACGGTAGATCGTCGTCAGGTGGTTGACCGACCCCGCGCTCACCACCCCGCGCGGGCGACCGAAGCACCACACGACAAAGTCCGTGTCGTGGATGTGCAGATCGACCAGCGCCCCGCCGCTCCGCGCCGCGTCCTTGTAGAAGTCCGCCCACGCCGGCGTGCTCCCGAGCCGGTGGAAGGTCGCGCTGCGGACCCCGCCGAACTCGCCGGAAGCGACCGCCCGTTGTAGCCACGCGTACGCCGGCCAGAACCGGATGCACATCCCGGGCATGCACACCGTCCCCGCCGCCGAGGCCGCGCCCGCGACCCGCCTCGCGTCCGCGCTGCTCAGGGCCAGCGGCTTCTCCACCAGCACATGCTTCCCCGCCGCAAGAGCCTGGATCGCGAGGTCTACATGCGTGTCCGTGTGCGTGCAGATGCTCACCAGCCCGACGCCGGGATCGGCCAGGAGCGCCGCCGGCTCGGTGTACCCGCGCACCCGCGCCGGGTCGAACAGCCGCTCGGCGCTCGCCCCCGTCGCCAGATTCCCGCTCGCCGTCCCCTCGCCGCCCAGGCGCGACGCGTCCTGATCGCACACCGCCACCAGCTCGCACGCGTGCCCCGCCCCCGCCGCGCCCTGATACGCCGCGATGTGCGTCCGACCCATGAACCCCAACCCGATCACGCCAACCCCGATCGTCTCAGCCCCGATCACGCCAGTCCCGATCACACCAGCCCCGGTCGCCTCAGCCATGACACGCCACTCCGTGAATCCCATCACCCGCCACGATGCTTACCTCACCCCGCCATCCTGCCCCCTCTCCCGCCCCCGGCGGGAGAGGGTTGGGGAGAGGGCTTCTTCTTCTCCCCCTCCTCCAACACTCAATCCAACAACCCGCCAGAAACCGCGCAACACCCCCGCAACACCCACTCACACTACCCGCGCCGCCTCAATCACCCCGCGGCACTCCCCAAACCCGATCCGCCGATACCCCTCCCGCTCGCAGTACGCCCGGATGATCACCTCATCCCCATCCGCCAGGAACTTCCGCTCCTCGCCCGTCGGCAGCCGGATCGGCGTGCGCTGCGTCCCCGGCACGATCTTCGGCGGGTTCGCCCACGGGTCCCCGTCCCAGGTCAATTCCAGCAAACACCCGCGGCTGTCCCGCGTCGGACCGCTGATCGTCCCCGACCCCAGCAGGTCGCCCGGCTGCAGATTGCACCCGTTCACCGTGTGGTGCGCCACGAGCTGCGCCAAGGTCCAGTACATATGCCGGAACGACCCCTTCGACAACCGCACCGGCGCCATCCCGCGCTCCCGCATCGCCGCCGACGCCAGGTACGCCTCGCAGGTGATGTCGATCCCCCCGTGCGACCGGTTGTACTCGCTGTCCAGATAGGCCAGCGGCCGCGGGTCGCCGGCAGGCCGCTCAAACGCAGGCGTCCGGAACGGCGCCAGCGCCTCCATCGTCACGATGTACGGGCTCACGCTCGACGCGAAGTTCTTGGCCAGAAACGGCCCCAACGGCTGGTACTCCCACTTCTGGATATCCCGCGCCGACCAGTCGTTGAGGATGCACATCCCGAAGATGTGGTCCTCGGCCTCCCCGATGGGGATGTGCGACCCCAACTCGTTCCCCCGCCCGATGATGGCGCCGAGCTCGAGCTCGTAGTCGAGCAGCTTGCAGGGGCCGAAGGCAGGGGTGGCACGGCTCTCCGAGCCGTGAGTCTCCGCCGGCTCCTGCTGCCCGACGGGGCGGCGGATCGGCGTGCCGCTGGGGACGATGGAGGATGCGCGCCCGTGGTAGCCGATGGGGATGTGCTTGTAGTTGGGGAGGAGGGGGTTGTCGGGTCGGAACATGGAGCCGACATTGGTGGCGTGGTGGAGGGAGGCGTAGAAATCGGTGTAGTCGCGAGCCGCGACTGGCGAGTGCAAACGCACGCTGCTGAGCGGGAACAAGACCCGATTCTTGTCCGAATCGCTCCGCGGCTTGTCCGGCGAGTCGACTCTCAGAAACCGAGTCAATGCGCGTCGCAAACTCAATCGGGCGTGAGGAGACAGGTCCAATTCAAGGTATGGGTACGACAAGCTATCGACGAGTTCAGAATACGAGTCGTCGCTATCCAGTTGAAGAAAACCCCGTTCGTGGCTCTCACCCAGGTCGAGCACCTCATCGCCAATCACGATCCCGGTCCGGCGCTTTGTGTATTGGAAGCCGGGCTCCAAGTCATACACGCAAAGCGGCAGGTTCTGAATCGGGAAGTCCGTCTCCGGGTCGTTCGCCGACTCTACCCAGCTCTCGAGCTTGGGGTCGTGGGTTTCGTTGATGTCGTAGGGCATGGGTTACTCCTTGCGAGCCCGCGCAGCGGGCGCTGTCCGGCCCCCTCTCCCGCCCCCGGCGGGAGAGGGTTGGGGAGAGGGCTCTTTCTTCTTCCCACTCTTCTCCGCTCGTTCCTGCAGAAACTCCCGCTTCTTTTCCGTGAACCGACCGGGATGCAGCGCCTCCATCCGCCGTTCGACCAGTATCACGATCCGGTCCACGACATGGTCAACATCCTCTGTGACCCGCGACGCCGGGATCCGCAGGACCTCCAGCCCCCTCGAACGCATCCATCCATCCCGCTGCCGATCGTGCGCCTGCTGGTGACCGTGTATCAGGCCGTCAACCTCGACTACCAATGCCGCGTCATGACAATAGAAGTCCGCGCTGTACTCCCCCAGCGGGTGTTGGCGCCGGAACTTGATGCCGAAGCACTTGCCGGCACGGAGACGGGACCAGAGGATGCGCTCGGGGGTGGTTGTGTTGTGCCGGAGGTCGAGGGCGCGGATCTTGGAGGTGTAGGAGGGAGTGAGGGCGGTGGAGAGAGGGGTAGGAGGGGGAGGTGTAGGGGAGGGAGAAGGCGTAGAAGAAGAAGCCCTCTCCCCAGCCCTCTCCCGCCGGGGGCGGGAGAGGGGGCCGGAAGGCGAAGAGGAAGTAGGAGGGGGAGGTGTAGGGGAGGGAGAAGGCGTAGAAGAAGAAGCCCTCACCCCAGCCCTCTCCCGCCGGGGGCGGGAGAGGGGGCCGGAAGCGGGGCCGTCGCTTCGCTCGGCCGGGGGCATCAGAGCCACCCCAGCTTCCGCAGATCCTCCACCGGCTCATCGAACGAGCACGAGCCGATCGAGAGCGCGAACGACTCGCGGGTGCGGGCGAGGTCCATCGTCTCGACCGTGTGGCCCCGCCAGCCCGCGCCTTCTTCGGTGAACGAGAACCGCGAAGCCTCGCGCTCCTCCAATACCTCCAGCACCATCTCGCGCGAGGCCTCGCGGGTACGGGCGAACGCGCTCGCCAGGAGCAGGTTCACGAACCCGTGCATGACCCCGCGGGGCGGGCTCTCCTCGTATGTCAGGTTCTGCTCGGCGCGGAGCGGGTGGTGCAGGCCGGCCGTCGCCTTGAACGCCACTCCCGCGGCCCGGCAGGCCAGCAAGAAGTCCGCCACCTGCTCGCTGCTGGGGATCGCGTCGGGCGTGACCCCGCCGCAGCGGATCTTGGCGCACGCCTCGCCCCCGGCCAGGGCCGCGATGAACCCGCGCGGGTCGGCGTCGGTGGGGACCTCGAAGAAGGGGGTCATGTCGTCGGGGATCAGGTCGATCGCGTCGTCGATCATGCCCGGGCTGGTGGCCTTCAGCTCGATGGAATCGACCCGGGCCAGCCCGTGGTCCTCCTCGCCGTGGTGCTCGTCGAAGGCGTCGATGAGCTCGAGGGCCTCGTCGAGCGGGCGGTCGATGACGGCCGAGATGCTCCACGGCTCGAGGATGTCGGCGTGCTCGCGGTAGCCGCTGGTGGCGTAGGTGCCGGGCATGAGGACCGCCGCGGCCTCGGAGAGCTTGTGCAGCCTGCCCGCCGGGCACACGATCCGCCCGAGCATCCAGGCGTGGCTGCCCATGCGGGCCCGGGCGTAGTGCTCGCACGCGCCCGCCATGTCATGGGCGGCGGGGGGGAAGAGGCCGGCGTAGTCGAAGAGTCCGGTAACCAGCGTGGTGAGGGCCCTTGGGGTCATGGCGGGAGGGTAGGGGCGGGCGGGTATCGGCGGGCGGGGCGGGCGGCGGGGACCGGGGGAGGGGGTCGGCGGGCGATGGGTGAAATCGGTGGATACATTTCACCAATCACCCCGCGAGACCAGGCCATGGAACCCGCCCCCTACCAGATCAGCAAGCCCCGCCAGGTCGCGGCCCTCACCAGCCCGGCGCGCCAGGAGATCGTGGACGCCATCGAGGCGGGCGGGCCCTGCTCGGCGGGGGAGCTGGCCGAGGTGCTCGGGCGGGCGCAGGACGGGCTGTACTACCACATCCGCGAGCTGGTGCGGGTGGGGCTGCTGGTGGAGGTGGGGCGCAGGCCGACGGCGCGCCGGGAGGAGTCGGTGTACGACCTGGTGGGGCGCCCGCTCGAACTGCGGTACGCCCCGGGGCGCACGCGGAGCACGGCCGATGTGGGGCGCGTGGTGGCGGCGATGCTGCGCCTGGCGCACCGGTCGTTCGCGGCGGCGCTCCGCGGGGGCCAAGTGCGGGCCCAGGGACCCGACCGGAACATCTGGGCGGCGCGTGTCAAGGCGTGGCTGACGCCCTCGGACATCCGGGAGATCAACGAGCACATGCGGGCGGTCCGCGAGATCGCGAGGCGTGGGCGGCGCGAGGGCACGGCGCTGCACTCGGTCACTTTCGTGCTCACACCAGAGCAATCCGCGGCCAGACGGCGCGAGAACAAGGAGCAGAACGATGCGGGTACACACTGAACGCGTGAGGTCGGCCTCCCTTGGACACCGGGCGTCGAGGGCGGGCGTGTGGCTGGCGGCGGGGCTGGGGGTCTGGCTGTCCCCGTCGGCGGCGTTGGCGCAGGAGTCCGGCGCGCTCGAGCGGGCCCGGGCCGCGATCGGGCGGCCGGAGGGGCTGATCCGCGCCGAGGGGCGCGCGACGGCGTACGGCGTGGAGGGCTCGTACACGATGGCGTTCGACGGCGAGGGCCGGTTCGTGGCCCGCACCGAGAGCGTCCTCTCCACGAGCAGCGGGTTCGACGGTCAGACCGCGTGGGAGGTTGACTGGAACGGGCTTCCCCGCGTGCTGGAGCTGGAGGACCTCGACAGCGGGCTGCTGGGGGCGTGGGCGTGGAGCGGGTACTGGGCGTGGGCGGAAGGCGTGGTCGGGGTGACCGAGCCCGCGGACCGGGCCGATACCCTGGAGCTCTCGATGAGCGGGGGCAAGCTGGCCGCGACGGTGGAGCTTGATCCGGAGAGCGGCCTGCCGGCGCGGCTGGTGACGCACAGGTCGATGGGCGACGAGATCATCGAGCTGGGCGGGTACCGCGTGGTGGAGGGGGTGGCGCTGGCGCACGAGGTCACGGTGACCTCGCCATCGGGGGAGAAGACCGTGGTGAGGATCGAGTCGGCGGCGGCGGGCGGGGATGGCGAATTCGGCCTGCCGGCCGCGCGGGCCGGGGACACGGCGTTCGACCCGGCGGTCCCGGCGGCGCTCGAGGTCAAGCGGGTGCCGACCGGTCACCTGCTCGTCAAGCCGCTGGTGAACGGCCGGGATCTCGGCTGGTTTATCTTCGACACCGGCGCGGGGGCGAGCGTGCTCTCAACGCCGGCGGCCGAGGCGCTGGGGGTCGAACGCGTCGGGCGGGTCACCGCGTCCGGCGTGGGCGGGGCGGTGCAGACGGGGTTCTACCGGGTGGGATCGCTCTCGCTGGGGCGCGTGACGGTGCACGACCAGGCGCTGGTGGGGCTGGACCTGAGCTTCCTGGAGCCCTACTTCGGCGTGGAGGTCGCGGGGCTGATCGGCTACGACCTGCTGGCGCGGTGCGTGGCGGAGGTCGATGCGCAGCGGTCGGAGATCGCGGTCTACGACCCGGCGGCGTACGAGCTGCCCGAGGGCGGGGCGTGGCAGGAGCTGTTGCTGGCCGGGCGGCAGTCGGTGGTGCGGGCGGCGTTCGAGGGGCGCGAGGGGCTGTTCCGGCTGGACACGGGGGCGGCGCAGTCGACGATCACCTTCCACGCGCCGTCGGTGGAGCGGCTGGGGTTGCTGGAGGGGCGTGAGACCTCGGCGTCGATGTCGGCGGGCGTGGGCGGGGCGGTGGCGGCGCGGGCGGGCGTGCTGGAGTCTTTCGTGTTCGCGGGGCAGCCCTTTAAGGGGTTGCCGGTGCAGTTCGCGACCGAGCGCAAGGGGGCGTTCGCGGACGCGTACACGGACGGGAACATCGGGGGCCAGGTGCTCGGGCCGTTCCGCGCGGTGTTCGACTACCCGCACCGGCGGGCGGCGTTCCTGGCGAGGGAGTGAGTGGGGCGGGTGCGGCACCGGGCGGGCGCGGGGCCTTCACGGCGCTTCGCTTCGTTCAGGCGCTGGCGCCCGGGGTGGATCAGGCGGCCTTCCGAGAACGCACCGGTCAAGCTCGCGGGGCGAGCTTGACCGGTGGCACGCGCGGGTGGCACGAGATCTCAGGCGTGCTGCCTGGCCTCGTTGAGTTTCTTTCGGATGACGGTGTGGAGGATGCCGCCGTTCTTGGCGTACTCGATCTCGACGGGGGTGTCGAGCCGGAGCATGCAGGAGAACTTGGTGGACTTGCCGCCGGGGGTGGTGGCGGTGACGGTGACCTGCATGCGGGGTTCGACGGTCTCGGGGATGTGGATGTTGAAGACCTCGTCGCCCTTGAGGCCGAGCGTGTCGGCGGTGTCGCCGGGCTTGAAGACGAGGGGGAGCACGCCCATGAAGACGAGGTTGGAGCGGTGGATGCGTTCGAAGCTCTCGGCGATGACGGCCTTGACGCCGAGGAGGTAGGCGCCCTTGGCGGCCCAGTCGCGGCTGGAGCCCATGCCGTAGTCCTTGCCGGCGATGACGACGAGGGGGACGCCGGCCTTCTTGCTGGCCATGGCGGCGTCGTAGATGAAGGCCTGTGGGGCGTCCCTGAGGGTGTCGCCCTTGGTGAAGTCGCGGGTCCAGCCGCCCTCGGGGATGTTGCCGTGCTCGTCGGCGGCGATCTTGTTTCGGATGCGGACATTGGCGAAGGTGCCGCGGGTCATGACGCGGTCGTTGCCGCGCCTTGCGCCGTAGCTGTTGAAGTCCCGCTTCTGGACGCCGAGGGAGAGGAGGTACTGGCCGCCGGGGGTTTTCTCGGAGATGCTGCCGGCGGGGGAGATGTGGTCTGTGGTGACGGAGTCCCCGAGGAGGGCGAGGCATCGGGCGCCGTTGATCGAGCCGAAGCCGGGGGCGTCGTCGGTCATGCCCTCGAAGAAGGGGGGGTTCTGGATGTAGGTGCTCTTGGCGTCCCAGGGGTAGAGCTCGCTGGTGGTGACGGGGACCTTGTTCCAGGTCTCGTTGCCGGTGTAGACATCGCCGTAGCGTCGGGCGAACTGCTCGGCGTCGATGCAGGAGGCGCGGAGGGTCTGGATCTCCTCGTGGGTTGGCCAGATGTCCTTGAGGTAGACCTTCTTGCCGCCGGGGGTGGTGGCGATGGGGTCTTTGGCGAGGTCGATATCGACGGTGCCGGCGATGGCGTAGGCGACGACGAGGGGCGGGGAGGCGAGGTAGTTGGCGCGGACGGCGGGGTGGACTCGGCCCTCGAAGTTGCGGTTGCCGCTGAGGACCGAGGCGCAGACGAGGTCGCCGGTCTTGATTGCGTCCTCGATCTCGGGTGGGAGAGGCCCGGAGTTGCCGATGCAGGTGGTGCAGCCGTAGCCGACGGTGGCGAAGCCGAGCGCGTCGAGGTCGTCGGTGAGTTTGGCGCGGTCGTAGTACTCGGTGACGACCTTGGATCCGGGTGCGAGGCTGGTCTTGACCCAGGGCTTGCGGGTGAGGCCGAGGGCGCGGGCCTTGCGCGCGACGAGGCCGGCGGCGATCATGACATCGGGGTTGCTCGTGTTGGTGCAGCTGGTGATGGCGGCGATGACCACCGAGCCGTGGCGCAGGGTGATCTGCTCGCCGACCTTTCGGGGGTGGCTGGCCTCGGTGAGGGTGACGGGGACGCCGGGTGCGGCGACGCTGGGGAGCTGCTCGCCGTTGGCGGCGCGCCCGCCCTCGCCGGCGAGGCGGGAGGTGTTGACCGACTCGGCGGGGACGCTCTTGCCGAAGGTGTCGGCGAGGTCCTTGCGCCACTGGGTCTGCATGCGGGTGAGCTCGATGCGGTCTTGCGGGCGCTTGGGGCCGGCGAGGCAGGGGACGACGGTGGAGAGGTCGAGCTCGAGGACGGCGGCGAACTGGGGGTCGGGCTTGGTGGCGTCCCACCAGAGGTGGTTGGCCTTGGCGTACTTCTCGGTAAGCTCGATCTCGGCCTCGGTGCGGTTGGTGAGGCGGAGGTAGCCGATGGTGACCTCGTCGATGGGGAAGAAGCCCATGGTGGCGCCGTACTCGGGGGCCATGTTGGCGATGGTGGCGCGGTCGGGGAGGCTGAGGGCGGCCATGCCGGGGCCGAAGAACTCGACGAACTTCTCGACGACGCCGTGCTTGCGGAGCGTCTGGGTGACGGTGAGGACCAGGTCGGTGGCGGTGGCGCCCTCGGGGAGCCTGCCGGTGAGCTTGAAGCCGACGACCTCGGGGGTGAGCATGTAGACGGGCTGGCCGAGCATGACGGCCTCGGCCTCGATGCCGCCGACGCCCCAGCCGACGACGCCGAGGCCGTTGATCATGGTGGTGTGGCTGTCGGTGCCGACGAGGGAGTCGGGGAAGACCTGGAGCTCGCCGTTGACCTCGCGGGTGAGGACGCCTCTGGCGAGGTACTCGAGGTTGACCTGGTGGACGATGCCGGTGGCGGGGGGTACGGCGCGGAAGTTGTCGAGGCTCTCCTGGCCCCACTTGAGGAAGACATAGCGTTCGTTGTTGCGCTCGAACTCGCGTTCGGCGTTGATGGTGAGGGCGACGCGGGTGCCGAAGTCGTCGACCTGGACGGAGTGGTCGATGACGAGGTCGCAGGGGACGGCGGGGTTGATCTGGGCGGGGTCACCGCCGAGCTTCTTCATGGCGTCGCGCATGGCGGCGAGGTCGACGACGCAGGGGACGCCGGTGAAGTCCTGGAGGACGACTCGTCCGGGGACGAAGGGCATCTCGACGGCGTCGATCTTGCGGGCGTTGTAGTTGGCGAGCCCGACGATGTCGTCCTGGGTGACGGTGAAGCCGTCGCAGTTGCGGAGGAGGCCTTCGAGGAGGACGCGGATGGAGTAGGGCAGCTTGTCGATCCCGACGCCCATCTTGGCGGCGTCGAGCGCGCCGAGATCGAAGTAGGTGAAGCGGCCCGCCGAGGTGGTGAGCTGCTTGCGGGCGTTGTAGGGGTTGCTGACCGACATGAGGCCTCCTTTTTGGGGCGCCGGCGTTGCGGCCGGGCCGCGGGCGGGGTGACGGACCATCGGGCGCCCGTGCTCCGCATCGGCTCGCCGCGATCCGAAGCACACCGGGTTCCACCGGAAATGTAGCCCGCTAGGAGCCGGGGTTGTCGTCTGTAGTGGTTGTGTTCGTAGGTTCGGGGCCTCGGGCGGCGCCGAGGAGGACGATGGCGGCCTGTATGGAGGGGTCGGCGGAGTTGGTGAGGTCCCCGGCGACGATCCCGCCGCAGAGCCCGAGGGGGGCGTTGGGCTGGACGACGACGGCCCGGCCGCTGAGTGCCTCGTTCTGTCCGATGGAGATTCGGACCTCGCAGTCGTAGCCCTCGGGTGGGGAGAACCCCGGGACGGGTGAGGCGAGCGGGTCGAGGGGCTGGACCTCACCGAAGCGGATCTCGAAGCGGCCCATGGAGAAGAGGAGCCCGAGCTTCTGGCCGAGGGTGAATGCCTGCTCGATGAGGTTGGAGAGGGTGGGGTCGTCGTTAGCGCCCTCGCCGAAGGCGAGGAGGGACATCATGCCGTAGACGCCGGGTCGGAGGGACTCGAGGGTGATATCGGGGTGTGGGTTCTCGCGTTTGTTGTCGGAAGCGCCGGTGGCGATGGCGTACCCGCCGCCGACGCGCGCGACCTCGACGGGCCCGAAGTCCAGGAAGATCTCGGCGAGCTGTCCGTTGCGGTCGGAGATGGGGGCTCCGTCGGCGGCGAAGAGCCGGAGCCGCGTGGCGCGGGTGGGGGACTCGATGGGGAGGTCCTCGCCGAACACATCGACCTTGCGCCGGAACTTGGCGCGGCGTCCGGGGTGCTCGAGCAGCTCGACGAGGAGCATGCGGTCGGTGCGGTCGGACCCGCGGAGGAACGAGAGGCCGAGGAGGACCTGGTCGCCGGTGCGCCACTGGCCGGTCTGGTCGGCGGTGTCCAGGCCGGCGAGGACGCCCGCGGCGCCGGGGAATCGGGCGGTGAGGGAGTCGGTGGTGGGGGGCGTGAGGGCGACGGCGGCGGCGCCGGTGACATGGGGTGTGGTGGCGCAGCCGGTGGCGAGCAGCGCACAGATTGCTGACAGGATGATCCGGACTGCTGGGTTCACAGTTCCCTCCGTGGTGAGTGGGGCAGCATGCCGCTGGGCGTCGGTTCTGTCAACGCTCGGGGCGCCGGGTTGATGCCGCGGGCATCGATCATCGCCCGTACACTGTCCGCATGGCACGCCTGCTCCACCAGTCGATCCCGTCGCCCGTGGGCCCTCTGACCGCGATGGTGGTGGTGGAGGGGGGGGTCGAGGCGTTGTGCATGCTGGAGTTCGGGAACCCCGACCGGGTGAGCCGGGAGCGGGGGGAGCTGGCGGGGCGCTTTGGGTGTGAGCCGGAGGCCGGCCGGGCGGGGCTGCACGACGAGGTGGAGGGTCAGCTCGGGGCGTACTTCGCGGGCGGGCTGCGGGCGTTCGACCTGCCGCTGGAGACCCCGGGGACCGAGTTTCAGCGGGGGGTGTGGCGGGCGTTGCTGGAGATCCCGTTCGGGGAGACCTGCTCTTACGGGGAGTTGGCGGAGCGGGTGGGTTCGCCGGGGGGGCAGCGGGCGGTGGGGGCGGCGAACGGGGCGAACCGGGTGGCGATCGTGGTGCCGTGCCACCGGGTGATCGAGTCGACGGGGAAGCTGCGGGGGTATGGCGGGGGTTTGGAGCGGAAGCAGTGGCTGCTGACGCACGAGGGCTCCTGGCCGTCGGCGCCATCGCTCTTTGACGCCAGCGCGAGCGCGACATGACCCAGACCATCGACCTGCGTTCGGACACGATCACGAAGCCGACCGAGGGGATGCGCCGGGCGATGGCGCAGGCGGAGGTGGGGGACGACATGTTCGGGGAGGACCCGACGGTCCGGCGCTTGGAGGAGCGGTTCTGCGAGATCACGGGGATGGAGGCGTCGGTGTTCGTGCCGAGCGGGACGATGGCCAACCAGCTGGCCATCCGGGCGCAGACCGAGCCGGGCGACGAGGTGATCACGCACCCCGAGAGCCACATCATCCACTACGAGTCGGGGGGGCCGGCGGCGTTGTCGGGCGTGATGATCCAGCCGGCGCCGGGGCTGAGGGGCCTGTTCACGGCCGAGCAGGTCCGCGCGCTGGTGCGGTCCGACGACGCGCACTGCGCGGTCAGCCGGCTGGTGACGGTGGAGAACACGCACAACCGCGGCGGGGGGAAGGTGTGGCCGATCGACCAGCTGCACGCGGTGTTCGACGCGGCGCACGACCTGGGGATGCGGGCGCATGTGGACGGGGCGCGGATCTGGAACGCCAGCGTCGCGTCGGGCGAGCGCGTGCGGGCGATCCTCGCCAACGCCGACAGCGTCTCCGCGTGCTTCAGCAAGGGGCTCGGGGCGCCGGTCGGGTCGGCGCTGGCGAGCGACGGGGCGACCATCAAGCGGGCCAGGCGGTTCCGCAAGATGTTCGGGGGCTCGATGCGTCAGGCGGGGGTGCTGGCGGCGGCGGCGCTCTACGCCCTGGACCACCACCTCGGCCGTCTGGCCGAGGACCACGCCAACGCCCGTGCGTTCGCCGGGCGGCTGGCGGAGACCCCCGGCGTGGTGCTCGACCCGGCGGGCGTCGAGACGAACATCGTGTACTTCGGGATCGACCCGGCGTGGGGGACGGCGGCGGCGGCGTGCGAGCGGTGCGCCCGGGAGGGCGTGCGCATGTTCGACACCGGGCCGGGGACCATCCGGGCGGTGATGCACCTGCATGTTTCCGCGGCGGATGCGCTCGAGGCGGCGGCCCGGATCGGTCGCGCTCTCGGACGCTGAGCGAGCCCCTTCTCGGACCCGCGCGGTTCGCTGATCGTCATATCCGGTGGGGTTTCCCGGGCCGGGGGGCGGCCCGGCTGTCGCGGTCGACGCGCGCAACCGATTGCCAGAGCGGGCGTGTACGCCACGCGCCCGCCCCGGGAACGGGGGAAAGGCCGCGTGATGACAACCCGACCCAACCAAGCCGAGCTCAAGCCGACCACGACCCTCCTGACGCTGGAAGGGACCGATACCAACGAGGACGACTTGCTGGAGATGATCAGCTCGCTGGAGGCAAGGCTGTGCGATGTGCGCGAGCTGCACCGCGAGCAGCAGGACCTGGAGGACGAGCTCGAGGGCCTGCACGCGGACCTGGACGCCCGGGCGGCCGAGCTCGACGAGCGCGAGCACATGCTCGGCGAGTCGTCGACCGAGATCGAGTCGGAGCGCGGGTCGATCGAGGAGGCGCGGGAGGCGATCGCGGCCCAGCAGGCCGAGCTCGAGCGCCGGCGCACGGAGCTCGAGGCCAAGGAGCAGCAGATCGGCGAGCGGTTCAGCAGCGTCGATCAGATGCAGGCCAAGCTCGAGGCGGCGGAGGCGGCGCTGCGGGCCGAGCGCGAGAAGCGCCAGGCCGAGGCCGAGGCGTTCCGGCGGGAGCAGACCGAGCTCGCGGCGAGGGAGCGTGAGCTTGCGGCGCGGGCGGCGAAGGTGGGCAACCAGGCGCCGGAGATCGCGGCGCTGGCGTCGCAGCTCGCCGAGGCGCAGAAGCTGGCCAACCAGCGTGCCGAGGAGGCCGAGCGTCGGGCCAACGAGGCCCACCGTCGGACCCTCGAGCTGGAGGGCCGGTGCAAGGAGCTGGCGGGCGAGTGCGAGGTGGTCCGGCGTGAGCTCAAGGGCAGCCGCGAGCAGGTCAAGCGGGTCGAGCAGGAGCTGCCCGCGCGCCTGATGAAGCGGCAGCTTCGGGCCCAGCAGACGGACACGCGGCTGCGGACGGCGCTGACGGCGCTGACCTGGCTGTGCGTCGCGGCGACGATGGGCGCCGCGGGGCTGGCCGGGAGCAACGGCGCCGCGCCCGACGCGGTCACGATGCTGGGGCTGGCGTTCGCGGCGTTCTTTGTGGGCTCCCAGGCGCTGGCGGGCCGGCTGTTCGACGCCCCGGGTCTGGTGATCGGCGGGATCGGCGCTTCGTTCGGCTGGTGGTTCCCGCTGTGGACCAGGGCGGTCGTGCAGGCCCTCGAGACATGGTCGCTGCCGGTCGAGGCGCTGCCGGTCTCGGTGGTCGCGCAGCTGCCTCTGGCGGTGTCGGTCGCGACGGCGACGCTGACGCTGACGGTGGGCCTGTTCGCGCTGACCTGGTCGGGCAGCCTGCTGTTCCAGACCGGGTTCGTGTCGCTGCTGGCGGGGGCGCTGGCCCTGTTCCCGGACAGCTCGGGCTTCGCGCTCGGTGCCGCGGCGGTGATCTGGGTCGCGGTGACCGGCACCGGTCTGACCCGGTGGGCCAACCGGGCGTGGGCCGAGAACGCGCCGACGATCGGCGCCCCGCGCCCTGTGCCGCTGGACGGCCGGGCGTTCTGAGGCGGGCTCGGGGTTGTCCGGGGTTGACCCTCGGCCCCGCCGCTTCTCGGGCGAGGTCCGTCGTGGTGTAAAGGGGACATGCGGCGGGCTTTCACCCTCATCGAACTTCTGGTCGTCATCGCCATCATCGCGCTCCTGATCGCGATCCTGCTCCCGGCGCTGAGCAAGGCGAGGCAGACGGCGCAGCGGATGTCCTGCGAGAACAACCACAAGCAGATCATCACGGCGGTGATGCTGTACTGCAACGCGTCGCAGGACTGGGTGCCGCGGTCGAACTGGAAGGTGGCGGGCCGGGGGTACACCGAGCCGGGCTGGCTGTATGTGCCGCCGGAGCCGGCGCCGAAGGACTGGGCGTGGGAGACGCACCGGTCGGGGGCGATCTGGCAGTATCTGGAGAACGACGAGATCTACCGGTGCCCGGCGCACAAGGGCGACTTCAAGGGCTCGGCGCGGACGACGAGCTACCTGATGAACGGCGCGGCCGTGGCGTTCGGGCGGCTGGCGAAGCGGTACAGCACCTACAGGCTCGACCAGCTCGACACGATGGCGATCATGTTCTGGGAGACCGAGGGGGACGGGTGGAACGACGGGTCGAGCTACCCGTACGAGGGTCTCAACGAGCGTCACGGGCGCGGCGCGACGGTGACCTGCCCGGACGGGCACACCGAGTGGCTCGAGCGGGTGGAGTACGACGCGGAGCTGAAGAAGTTCCCGGGGCGGCTGTGGTGCGTGCCGGACAGCAAGACCGGGGACCGGTAGCGGCGGCTTGGGGCGGGGGCGTTATTCCTGCTCGCGCAGCGGGGGCATGTCCTTGCCGCACTCGGGGCAGGGGTTCTGGTAGGTGCCGTGGCCTTGCAGGGCCTGGTAGTGGGCGCAGTTGGGGCACTTGGCGGCGCGGTAGCCGCTCTCGGTGCCGCAGTCGGGGCAGGTGTCCCCGTCGCGTCCGCCGGTGTCCGATCCGCGTTCCCAGCTGAAGCCGTGCCCGCACTTGGGGTTGGCGCAGAGGAAGTGGAGGATGTCGGGGGCGCCCTCGTTTGCGGTGGCGGAGGGCTTGGTGACGAAGCCGAAAACGAGGTATCCGGCGGCGGCGAGGCAGGCGACGATGATGGCGATCTGGACGGGCTTGTTCACGAGCGTCTCTGGTCCTGGGAAATGAGATGGCGCGGTGCGTGACCGCGCCCTCGGGTTGGTTCGGGTGTGGTCGGCGGGATTACTGCCAGAGTTCCTCGTGGCCCTTGTAGTCGTTGTTCCAGCGGCGCATGGACTCCTCGGTCTGACGCATGAGGTCGTCCTTCTTGTAGACGGCGACATGGCCGTCCGCGAACTGGACCTGAGCGCCGGTGCCGTGGCGTTCGGAAGGGTGCGAGGACTCGGCGCTGGCCTGCGGGGTGACCCACTGGTCCTGCCCGCCGTCGGTGGTGGTGTCGGCGATGACGATCATGTCGGCGGGCATGGCGATCTTGACCTCGGACTGCTCCCAGTAGTGGCGCTGGCCGAAGTTGGTCCCGCCGGGGAATGCGGCGTGCCCGCCGAGCCCCAGCATGGGCTCCCCGCCCTCGACATTGGGGAAGTCGCGGACACCCCAGCCGTTGAAGCCGTAGGAGAAGAACCAGAACTTGCCGTTCTTCATGCGTCCGTTGGTGCCGTTGTAGGCGCTGCCGTCCATGATGGCCTCGCCGGGCATGTGGCCGATGTACTCCTGGGTGGAGTCGCCCGGCCAGTTGAATTCCGTGTCCGCGTTGCGCCACTCGTAGTCCCAGATCGCGTCCTTGGAGGCGGTGGGGCAGTAGAACACCTCGTTGTTCATGTCGAGGTAGACGCGGGCCCTGGGCGCCCACGACGCGGCCTGCACTCGCCCAGCCTGCACATGGTCGGCGGGGTAGTACTCTTTGTTGTCCCGGCCGTAGCCCATGACGCCCTGGCCGAGTTGCCGGCCGTTGGTGCCGCAGACCACGGTCCGCGCCGCGTCGCGGGCCTTGCCCAGCGCGGGGAGCAGAATGCCGATCAGCAGGGCGATGATCGCGATGACGACGAGCAGCTCGATCAGTGTGAATCCGGTGCGACGCTTCATGTGCGCGATCCTCATTGTCAGTGGGCGACACCCGGCCGGGTGGGGACCAAGTCCGAAAGGTGCCGCGGATTCTCGGGCCACAGGCCCATTCCGTCGATGGGGATCCCGGGAATCCGGGATGTGCTTTGTCGAGGATAGTGATCTGGTGTAGATTGCACAAGTCCGAAAGCAGCGGACGGGGTCGGATGCGGGCGGGGCGGATTACGGAGAAACGGAGAATGAGATCTTATTTTGTGTGCTCGGGGGTGCTGTGCGGCTCGCTTGCGGCGGGCGCCCACGCTCACCTCTTCCACTATGTCTTCGGGATGAACGGCCACAGCGTCGTCGCGCCCACCGACTCGTCGGCCCGGGGCACGGGGCACCTGATCTACAACCACCACACCTTCAATTACGACCTTGATCTGCGGATTACCGGCGTCGGGCTGGATGACCTGCTCGACGCGGGGCCCAACGGCACGCCCCTGCACATCTACCACGGGTCGCGGGGGCAGAACGGCGACATCGTCCTGGATCCCGGGTACTTCGGCGATTTCGTGCAGGACGGGGACGCGATCCGGCTGACGCTCTCGCTGCGCCGGATCGGCGGGCAGCAGGGCGCGTTCAGCTCCAACTTGTTCGAGAACCAGAATTGGATGTACAACGGCGATCTGTACATCCAGCTGTTCACGCAGCAGTACCCCGACGGCGAGATCCGGGGGCAGTTGCCGCCGTTCGGCAAGCACCTTGCGCCCGGGGAGATGGGGGAGTTCTCAGGGCTCCAGGGGCCTCCCACGCCGGTGAACATCCCGGCGCCGGCGGGGGCGCTGGCGTTGGTGCTTTGCGGGGTGGTGTCCCGGCGTCGACGGTAGATGGCGGAGGGGTCTGGACCGGCTGGCCCGAGAGAGCAGCACGCCCGCTCCTTGCGAAGCGGGCGTGCACGCTTGGCGACGGTCTGGGAGGCGGTGGTGGGTCGCCCCGTCGCCGGTGGTGGGAATACCTGGGAGGCCGGTTTCCCGGCCCGGTTTGGAAGGCCCCGTACGGGGGTTACCCCGCCCAGGGACCGCACGACCAGGGGTCAGAGAGCCGTCGGTCGTGCGTCCGCGTCCTTGCGTGCATCGGACCGATCGGTTGAGTCCCTTCAGTTATCGGCTCTTTGACCCACCCGGCGGTTTCCCGCCGGAGGACTGACCCGGCGGCCGCCCGCCGGAATGACTCACCCGGCGGCTTCCCGCCGGCACATCCTTGCGAAACCCGGGTCTGGCGCCGACCCGGCGTGCCCTGCGTCCTGCCTTCCTTGGCGGGACGGCTCCTCGAACCTGGCCCAGCGGGTCATCCTTGACGCTGCCGGGCCGCCATCTTGGTCATGAGCGATCGCATCTTCGCGAGGCGCTCCTTGTCGCGTGCTGTCCATGCGGCCCGGTCGTGGATCTCGAGGTGGTTCTTGGCCCCGATCACGACGACCTCCCCATCCAGGCCGGTGAGTTCCAGGTGTTCCTTCGGGAGCGTGACTCTTCCCGTGGCGTCCATCTCGAGCCGCTCGGAGAAGCTGTAGAGGGCCTGCTGGAGTTCCTCGGTGTCCTCGTCCTGGATCAGGGAATCGTCCCAGCCGTCCGAGAGCTTCTCGAACCCCGCCTCGGGGAAGAGCCAGAGCAGCTTGTCTCCCCGGGGCAGGCTGATCCAGCCCGGGCCGAGCTTCTTGGCCTCCAGGACAGAGCGGAACTTCGCCGGGACGGCGAGCCGCGACTTCTTGTCGATGGTGACCTCGGCTTGCCCGATGAAGCTCACGAGTGGGTGCCTCCAGGTGCATCGTGGGATGATGCCCCACTTTGCCCCTTTCGTCAACACCCATCGGTCAAGTCGAGCAGAATTTTGGGTTATCCCCGCGCAATCCACACCGGGTGTGGCAGGAGTTGCGCATCGGTTGCGGCCGGGGGAATCTGGGGAATCTGGCGGCAGGGGTTTCGGTCCAAGCGGGGGTCGGCGCCGGCCGATAGACTCGCGGCCGTTCTGGAACTCGTGGTGGGAGGGAGCCCGGCATCGATGTCGATGAGTGACGCCCACACGGCCCTGGCGCAGCTGCCGTCCTCGCCCTACCTGATGACCTCGTGCTTCGAGGGGGAGCGCGCGGGGCTGATCGTGCGTTCGGTGCAATCTTGTGACACCGAGCCGGCGTTGCTGTGCGTCGCGGTGCGGACGGGTCACCGGATCGAGCCCTTGATCCGCGACAGCCGGTGCTTTGCGCTCTCGCGTGTGGACAACGAGAGCCGGCTGGTGCTGCGGAAGTTCGACCGCAAGGGCGCGCAGGAACCGGGCGATCCGTTCGACGCGATCGCGATGGAGACGATGCAGACGGGGTGCCCGGTGCTGTGCGCGTCGCCGCTGGTGTTCGACTGCGAGGTGGTGCGTCACTTCGACCTCGAGGCCGACTGCGAGCTGTACATCGGGCAGGTGCTCGCGTCGCGGGCGCTGCGGGGCTGAGGGCCGGGGACGGCTGGAACCAGACCATGCAGAACGGCAGGATCGTGCGCGCGGTGGTGTGGCTCGTGTCGGTCGCGGTCGGGGCGCTCGCGCTGGCGGGGTGCGCGGTGCCCGGCGAGCCCTACCGGCCGGCGCAGCTGGGGGCTGGGGAGTCGGTGGTGTATGTGTACCGCCCGCGCTCGGTGCTGAGCCCCGGGCCGGTCGAGGTGTTCGTGGACCAGACGCCCGTGGGCAGGCTCACGCGGAACACCTATCTGGCGGTGGTCGTCGCGCCGGGGGAGCACCTGGTGCGCGTGCAGCGCCGGAGCGACGCGACGCGGCTGGTGCTGGTGGGCGAGGGGCAGGGGGCGATCTTGGAGGCCGGGGCGTCGCTTCTCGGAGGGTTCGTGTCGCTGGTCGACCCGGGGGAGGAAGTGGGGAGGGAGCGGATCGCGGGGACGAGGGGGGTGGAGGTGCGGGGGGAGGGTGGGGGATGAGGGGGGGAGGGGGTGAGGGGGTGAGGGGGTGAGTGGGGTGTGGGGTTAGTGGGAGAGCGTGGACCGGATGAAGGCTTCGATGCGGTGATCGAAGGCGGGTTCTGAGAAGCGCTCGGCGTTGGCGCGGCAGGCGTGGGCGTTTTGGGGGCAGCGGTCGGCGGCGGCGGCGATGGCGTCGGGGGTGTCGGCGTCGAAGAAAGCGCCGGTGCTGCCTTCGATGACGCTGTCGAGGGCGCCGCCGGCGCGGCGGGCGAGGACGGGGCAGGCGCAGGCCTGGGCCTCGACGGCGGTGATGCCGAAGTCCTCGATCTGGGGGAAGACGAGCAGGCGGGCGCGGCGGTAGAGGTCTCGGAGGGTGTCGTCGGGCACCCGCCCGAGGAACTCGACGCCGGGGCGGGTGAACTCGTGTCGGAGGTCGGCGGCGACGGAGCCTGAGCCGACGACTTTGATCGGGGCGCCGGCGTGCAGGGCGGCGTTGATGGCGGCGTCGGCGCGCTTGTAGGGCTCGAGGGCCGCCACGAAGAGCCAGAAGTCCTCTCGCGCCACGCCCGGGTCGGGGGTGAAGGCGTGGGTGCGCACGGGGGGGTGGACGACCTGGGCCTCGCGTCCGAAGCAGCGTCGGATCTCGGCGGCGGTGTGGGCGGAGTTGGCGAGGAAGGTGGTCACATGGGCGGCGGTGGCGCGGTCCCACGCGGCGAAGGGCTTGGCGATCGCGCCGAGCCCCGTGGCGCGGAGGCGGGCCTTCAGGCCGCGTCCCGCGCCGTACTGGTCGCGGGCGGACCAGATGTACCGGGCGGGGGCGTGGCAGTAGCAGAGGTGGGGGACGCCGTCGGGGGCGTGCATGCCCTTGATCGCGGCGGAGCTGGTGGAGATCAGGAGATCGACGGGGTGCTCGCGCTGGCGCCGGGCGAGGGCGCGGGAGAGCGACGCGACGGCGGCGGGGTAGAGCGGGAGCAGCCAGCGCCGGGCGCTGCCCGGCAGGCACCGGAGGGGGGAGACGGTGTGGGGCAGTCCGTCGATGGTGGGGGCGAGGGGGCGGCCGTCGTCGAACATGGTGTAGAGGCGGTCGACGGTTCCGAGGGCTGTGCAGAGGCGGGCGATTCGTTCGAGCACGGCCTCGCCGCCCCGGTAGCCGCAGAGCCAGTCGTGGGCGAGGGCGAAGGCCGGGGCTGGGCGTTGGTCGGCGATGTGGTTTTGGGGCTGGTCTATCATCGGCGGATGCCGGGAGCGGTTGGTTCAACGCGTGACGGTCGGTTCCGGGGTGAGGCGAACCGGTTCGGGCTGGATTATGGCAGGGAGGCGGGGCTGCTGGGCCGGGCGCCGGCGCCGATCATCGACGCGCACGCGCACATCAACGGTGGTCGTGCGGCGGGGGTGTGGGCTCGGGTGGCGGATCTCTACGGGGTCGAGAAGGTCTACACGATGACGCGGATCGGCGAGGCGGGGGCCGTCCGGGGCGTGCTGGGCGACCGTGCCCGGTTCATCGCGTTCCCGGATTGGGCGAACCCGGACCGCGAGTCGGTGCACCGGGCGGGGTACCTGCCGGTGATCCGGCGGTATCACGAGGAGTTCGGGGCGAGGGTCGTCAAGTTCTGGTCGGCGCCGGCGCTGGTGGACTACGCGGGGGGCGACCCGGCCGATCTGATCGGGTTCGACAGCGAGTGGCGGGTGCGCCAGGCGGACCTGGCGGCCGGGCTGGGCATGATGTTCATGGTGCATGTCGCCGACCCGGACACCTGGTTCGCGACGCGGTACCGGGACGCGTCGAGGTACGGGACGAAGGCGGCGCAGTACGAGTCGCTGGAGCGGATGCTCGAGCGGTACCCGTGCCCGTGGATCGCGGCACACATGGGCGGGTGGTCGGAGAATCTGGACTTCCTGGACGGGCTGCTCGGGCGCCACGACAACCTGTACCTGGACTGCAGCGCGACCAAGTGGGTGGTTCGGGAGCTGTGCGCGCAGGCGCCGGAGCGGGTGGCGGCGTTCTTCGGGCGGTGGCGCGGGCGGGTGCTCTTCGGGTCGGACATCGTGACGATGGACGACCACCTGTCGGCGGAGAAGCGCGGCGCCGTGAGCACCAAGAGCGACCAGGCGAGCACGGAGGCGGAGGCGTTCGATCTGTACGCGAGCCGGTACTGGGCGCTGCGGGTGATGCTCGAGACGCGCTGGGAGGGTGAGAGCCCGATCGTGGACCCGGACCTGGCGATGGTGGACCCGGAGCGGCACGGGGCGAGGGACGCGCCGGCGCTGCGGGGGTTGGGGCTGGCGCGGGGGGTGCTGGTGGACCTGTACCGCTCGAGCGCGGAGGCGGTCGTGGAGTCGTGGTGCGCGCGGTGATGCCCGCGGTACTGGAGGGGGGCCTTCGCCCGGGGTTGGAGGGGCCCCGGGGGGTCAGCCGCCGGTGGGATCGGGCTTGGCGAGCCGGATGGCCTGCTCGAGGATGTGGGCCATCACGCCCGCCGCGCCCTCGTCCTTGGGGGCGCTGAGGCCGGCGGAGAAGTTGACGGCCCCGAGCCGGTCGGCGAAGCCGGGGGTGGCGGCGAGGAGGCGGACCGAGCCGTCCTGGATCGACCCGCCGAGGGTGTCGTCGCCGGGCGTGCCGGCGGGGAGCATGAAGCCGCCCCCGCCGTAGAGCCCCACCTCGCCCCGTGAGAGCACAACCGCCTGGATGGTGGCGGAGGAGGCGGTGGTCTCGATGGGTGTTTTGCCGGGCCTGGGGCGGATGAAGAGGTGGATGTGGACGATTGTGCCGTTGAGTTCTTCGAAGGACTCGGCCTGTGCCAGATCACGGAGGGGGATGTCGGAGAGGTAGAACTCGGCGGTGGAGGTGTCCGGGGTGCGGTAGCCCGAGGAGGCGATGGCGGGGGCGAGGATTGTGCCGCGGTCGATGGATTGGAATCGGACGCCGGAGGCGGTGAATATGCGGCTGCAGCCGGTGATGAGGGGGAGGGTGAGGAGCGCGGCGAGGGCTGCTGCGGCCCTGTTGCTCGGGTGTCTGCCGGGGGTTCGGTGGGTGGCTGGGGGCGTCAGTCGGAGCATCGGGCCAGCATATCGCGGGGTTTGGCGGCGGGATTTTGGAACCTCCGGGGCGTCGGATCGATACCATTTATGTGAGGACTGCCCGGCGGGCGCGGCGCGCTGACGCTCGGGCGGGACCGGCCGCGGGCTCGCGTGGCCTGCGGCGCGCCTGGCGAGGGGGAAGCCAAGGAGGTGCGGCATGCGGAAGCAGAAGTGCGTACGGACCGCGCTGGCGGCGGCGGCGGTTGTGTTGGCGGCGTTGCCGGCGCTGGGGCAGGACTCCAAGCCCCAGCCGCAGCCTGCGCCGGCGCAGGTGAAGCCGCCGAGTTCTCGGGGTGGCTTGCTCGGGCAGCGGGCGGCGCTCCCGAATGTGCTGGGTCGGAACCGGACGCTGCCGATCGAGCGCCACATCACGCTGCCGGGTCTGCCGATCGGGACCCCGATGCCCCGGCCCCCGATGCCGGCGGTTGTGGTGGGGGGGCCGCGGGTGGTAACCGGGAGCGGGCTGCAGGTGAACGGGGACTACGACGGTGACAAGCTCGACCTGCACCTGCACCTGGGCACCGGGGCGGGGCTGATCGACGACGGGCGGTGGTATCCCCCGCGCGGGTACGCGGGGCGTGGGTACTACTACTACAACGGTCGGCTGTACTACTCGGGCGGTGGGTACTACTCCCCGGGCGGGTACTACTACCGGCCGCGGTACTACTACTACTCCGATGAGCCGGTGGACGGGGTGCTGACCGAGCGGGTGGACTACACGCTGCGGTCGCCGCAGACGGCCCAGGCGCCGTCGGAGGCGGTCGCGCCGGCGCCGGAGCTGACGGCGTTGGAGAAGGCCGGGCTGTTCATGGCGGCCGACGACTTGGAGCGGGCGGTGCGGTACTACCGCGAGCACCTGGACGAGGACCCCGAGGATGTGTCGGCCATGCGGGCGATGGGCGTGGCGATGGTGGAGGCGGGTCGGGTGGAGGACGGGGTGGCGGTGATCGCGATGGCGTACCGGACCGACCCGCTGCTTGCCCGGACTGCGCTGGACCTGGGGGCGATGGGGCTCGACGGGCGGCGGTACGATTCGCTCCTGAGCCGCGTGCTCTCGTTCGCGAACAAGATCGACTCGGGGTCGGCCCATCTGGCGGGCGCGGTGCTGCTGCAGGCCGACGGGAAGGTGGCCGGGGCAAACCGGGTGCTTGACCGTGCCGAGCGGGCTGGGCTTGGGGCCGAGGTGGTGGACCCGATGCGTCGAGAGCTTGGTGTTCCGGCGCAGCGGGGGTAGGGGCGGGTCGGGGCCTGGGTCTGTCGTCCGATAACTATTGAGATCCACCCATCTGGGGCGGGTGCGGCCGGGGGGCGCGGTGGTGGGTGGCCGGGCGGGGGGCTTGCCTGGGGTTGGGGCGCGCCTAGTGTTGGTGCCCTGCGTATGTCGCGTGGGGAGACAACGGGAACCGTGTGCACCACCAAGCCGACTGTCCCCTTGGCCGGGGCGGTCTTGCCGGGGAGATTCTCTCCGGGGCGAGCGTGGGAGGTGGAGACCGATGGCCAAAAAAGAAATCGTCAAGTCGTTCAAGCTGATGGCGCCGGGCGGGACGGCGACGCCGGCTCCGCCGCTGGGTCCTGTGCTGGGTGCGAACCAGGTGAACCCTGGCCAGTTCATCCAGCAGTTCAACGCCCAGACGGGTCACCTCAAGGGCAAGCTGGTGGGCGTCGTGGTGACGACCTTCTCGGATCGCTCGTTCACCTTCGAGGTGAAGAGCTCGCCGGCGTCGGTCCTGATCAAGGAGGCCGCGGGGGTCGAGAAGGGCTCGGGCGTTCCGAACAAGGACAAGGTCGGCAAGATCACGAGCGACCAGGTCCGGAAGATCGCGGAGGAGAAGGCGGCCGACCTCAACGCGGGCAGCGTCGAGGCGGCGATGCGGATCATCGAAGGCACCGCCCGCTCGATGGGCGTTCGGGTGGAGGGCTGATCCATGGCGACCAAGTTGAGCAAGCGTTCGAAGGCCAACGAGGCGCTGAAGCCGGCGGGCGCGCTCCCCGCGCCCGAGGCGATCGCGGCCCTCAAGCAGTTCAAGGGGCCGAAGTTCGATCAGACCGTCGAGGTCGCGATGTTCCTGGGGCTTGACACCCGTCAGGCGGACCAGAACCTGCGCGGCTCGGTGAGTCTTCCCCACGGCATCGGCAAGGCCAAGCGTGTGGTGGCGTTCTGCGGCAGCGATGTGGCGAAGGACGCGCTGGCGGCCGGCGCGGTGAAGGCCGGCGGCGAGGAGCTGGTGGCCGAGATCGACGCGGGCTGGATGGAGTTCGATGTCGCGGTCGCGAGCCCGGACATGATGCGGGTGGCGTCGAAGCTGGGCAAGGTGCTGGGGCCCAAGGGTCTCATGCCCTCGCCGAAGAACGGCACGGTGACGGCGAAGGTCGCCGACGCGGTCAGGGAGTTCGCGGCGGGCAAGGTGGAGTACCGGGCCGACAAGGCCGGGAATGTCCACGCGGTGATCGGGAAGATGAGCTTCGCGGAGAAGGCCCTGGTCGAGAACCTGGAGCACTTCATCCAGACGATCGAGAAGGTCAAGCCCGCGACGGTCAAGGGCGTGTACATCAAGAAGGTCGCCGTGAGCGGGGCGATGACCCCCGGCGTGCAGGTCGCGTACACCAGCGCGACCCCGGTGTAAAGGAGGATTGCCATGTCCAAGACTGTCAAGCAGATGATCCTCCACGACTACGCCGATCGCTTCGGCGAGGAGTCGGATGTCGCGGTGATCAGCATCCGGGGCGTCGGGTCCAACGACACGAACGCGCTGCGTGCGACCCTCCGCAAGAAGGACATCAAGATCACGGTGATCCGCAACTCGCTGGCCAAGCGGCAGTTCGCGGAGGGGGCCCTCGACGGGCTCGCCCCGGTGCTGACCGGTCCGTCGGCGCTGGCCTACGGCGGGCAGTCGGTGGTTGAGGTCGCCCGTGAGCTGATCGGGCTGGTCAAGACCTTCCCGAACCTCGAGCTCAAGGGCGCGATCCTCGACGGCGAGCTGTTCGAGGGCGCCGACGGGATCGAGCGGCTGAGCAAGTTCCCGACGCGCGACGAGGCCATCGCCAAGACCGTGCAGATCATCCTCAGCCCCGCCCGGAAGCTGGTCGGCAGCATCCTGGGCCCGGGGCGCAAGGTCGCCAGCTGTGTCAAGGCGATCGAGGAGAAGCTGGAGAAGGGCGAGGCGGTCGCGAGGGTTGGGTAGGGGAGAAGGGCAGGAGAAAGCGCAAATCGAAAAGCTCAAAGCGAACATCAAGACACTCGCTTGCGGCTGTCTGAGAGCGGAGTTTGACGGTATTTGAGCTTTGAGTCTTTCGCTTTGAGGTTTGTGTGAGTGCATCGTCATCTGACTGGCCCCTGAGGGAGCGAATGCTCCGGGGTTAAAGAGCCGAACAGGTCGGCCCCTCTCGGATGTCAGCAACGGCCCTCCGGGGCGAGATAGTGAGGAATGCCATGTCTGACGGAACCAAGTCGTTTGACGCGAAGATCTCCAAGCTCGGCGACGAGCTGGCCGGCCTGACCCTGAAGGAGGCGGTCGATCTTGGCGATTACCTGAAGGCGACCTACGGGATCGAGCCCGCGGCGGGCGGCGCGGTGATGATGGCGGGCCCGGCGGCGGGGGCCGGCGCGGCGGTGGCCGAGGAGCAGACCGAGTTCGATGTGGTCCTCAAGAGCCCCGGCGCCGAGAAGATCAAGGTCATCAAGGTCGTCCGCGAGGCGACCGGCCTGGGTCTCAAGGAGGCCAAGGAGCTGGTGGACGCGGCGCCGAAGGCCATCAAGCAGGGCCTGAGCAAGGAAGAGGCGGACAAGCTGGCCGCGTCCCTCAAGGAGGCCGGCGCCGAGGTCGAGCTGAAGTAAGGGTTTCGACCGGGTCCGATTGACGCAAAGTCCGGCCCGGGGTCTTCGGACCCCGGGCGGTTTTTTTGCGGTCGGTTCGGGTCGCGGCTCCAAGTAAAAGCACTTGGAGAATATTCGGCGATTTTTTGAGTGGAGTGCTGGTATCGGCCTTGCTAGACTGCTTGGTTCGAGACCGACCGGCGATTGGGGTGGAAACCTGCTTTTGGGATGCGGGTGCGAGCTGCGTAAACAGACAACGAGTGACCAGTCCGGGCGTATGACACGCTCGAACGCGGGTGATGTTGCATCATCGCGAGGAAGCTGATGACCGCAAAGACCGTGCGCGAGAAGTTGATCCGGGATTTTTCCAAGCGAGGGGACGCCGCGGAGATCCCCGATCTGACCAAGCTCCAGGCCGATGGCTACGAGCGCTTTCTGCAGTTGAGCAAGAGCTCCGAGGAGCGGGACACCTCGTTCGGGCTGGAGGCTCTGCTGCGCGAGGTGTTCCCGATCGAGAGCTACGACGGGACGATGCGCCTGGAGTATGTGGCGTACGACCTGGACGAGCCGCGGTACACGCCCGACGAGTGCCGCGAGCTGCGCCTCACCTACGGCATGCCGTTCAAGGTGACGATCCGGCTGCACCGGGAGAACCACCCCGGGCTGCCGGAGGAGGACATCTACCTGGGCGAGTTCCCGATCATGATGGGCGGCGGCGAGTTCATCGTGAACGGCGCCGAGCGGGTGATCGTGAGCCAGCTGCACCGGTCTCCGGGCGTTGACTTCTCGATCGTGTCCAGCGAGGGCGACCGGCCGCTGCACTCGGCGCGGATCATCCCCGAGCGGGGGAGCTGGATCGAGCTGGAGGTGACCAAGAAGGACGCGCTGGCGATGCGGATCGACCAGTCGACCAAGCTCGCGGCGACGACCTTCCTGCGCTGCCTGGCGGGCCTGGCGGTCGAGCGGGCGTACCTCGACGAGCACACCCCCGAGAGCGGCGAGGTGAGCAAGGAGCTGAAGGCGGCCGCGGTGGCCCACGCGGCCCAGTACTCGACCACCGACGCCCTGATCAGCCTGTTCTACGAGGTGACGGAGGTCAAGGCGGCGGATGTCAAGGCCGACTATTACGCGGCCGGTTCGATCATCGACACGGAGACCGGCGAGGAGCTGCTCCATGTCGGGCGTCAGATCGGCGAGGAGGGCGCGGAGGCGGTCCGCAACTCGAGCCTGAAGAAGGTCCGGGTGATCGCGAACCCTTCGGACACGCTGATCCTCAACACGGTGGCCGAGGAGAAGCTGGACATGTTCGAGGTGGACACCGAGTACGAGCGGGCGTTGCTCCGCGTGTACTCGAAGCTCCGCCCGGGCAACCCGCCGCAGGTGGAGAAGGCCCGCCAGCTGTTCCTGGAGAAGTTCTACGACGAGAACCGGTACCGTCTGGGCCGGGTGGGCCGTTTCCGGATCAACCGCAAGTTCGACCTCAATGTGCCGGAGGACCAGATGTTCCTCTCGGCGGAGGACTTCCTGCGGGTGATCCAGTACCTGCTGGACCTGCGTTCGAACCGCCAGGACCCCAAGACCGGCCGGCCGGTGGCGCAGGTGGACGATATCGACCACCTGGGGAACCGGCGTCTGCGGACGCTCGACGAGCTGGGCGTGGACGAGCTGCGCAAGGGCTTCCTGAAGCTCCGGCGCACGGTGCAGGAGCGGATGAGCGTCAAGGACCCAGACGAGCTGGCGAAGATCGCGGATCTGGTGAACAGCAAGAGCATCTCGAGCGCGATCGACTTCTTCTTCGGGCGCAGCGAGCTTTCGCAGGTGGTGGACCAGACCAACCCGCTGTCGAGCCTGGTGCACGAGCGTCGTTTGTCGGCGCTGGGCCCGGGCGGCCTGAACCGCAAGCGTGCGGGCTTCGAGGTCCGGGATGTGCACATCTCGCACTACGGGCGGATCTGCCCGATCGAGACGCCCGAGGGCACGAACATCGGCCTGATCGCCTCGCTGGGGATTTTCTCGAGCGTGGACGACTACGGGTTCCTGCGGACGCCCTACCGGCCGATCAAGAACGGCAAGCCGACGGGCGAGACCGTGCACCTGCGGGCCGACGAGGAGATGAAGGCCGTCCTCGCGCCCGCCGACACGATCGACGGTGAGGGCAAGCTCAAAGAGGGCATGATCGTCGCCCGCGTGGACGGTGAGCTCAAGGAGGTCGACTCCAAGCAGGTCGATTACCTGGATATCTCGCCCAAGCAGATCGTGGGCATCTCGGCGGCGCTGATCCCGTTCCTCGAGCACGACGACGCGAACCGGGCGCTGATGGGCTCGAACATGCAGCGTCAGGCCGTGCCGCTGATCAAGGTCGAGCCCCCGTGCATCGCCACCGGCATGGAGAAGCCGGTGGGGTACAACTCGGGCATGGTGGTGAAGGCCAAGCGTGGCGGCACGGTGACCTTCGTCGACGCGCAGCGGATCATCATCGATAACGCGGACGAGTATGTGCTGCGGAAGTTCGTGGGCCTCAACGAGCGGACCTGCCAGAACCAGCGTCCGATCGTGAAGCCCGGCCAGGCGGTGGTGGCGGGCGAGGTGATCGCCGACGGCGCGAGCACGAGGCTCGGCGAGCTGGCGATCGGCAAGAATGTGATGATCGCCTTCAACACCTTCGACGGGTCGAACTTCGAGGACGCGATCGTCATCAACGAGCGTCTGGTCAAGGACGACACCTTCACGAGCATCCACATCGACGCGTACGATGTGGAGATCCGCGAGACCAAGCTCGGGCGCGAGGAGTTCACGCGGGACATCCCCAATGTCAGCGAGAAGATGCTCCGCAACCTGGACGACGCGGGCATCATCCGCCTCGGCGCCCGGGTCGGGCCCGGCGACATCCTGGTCGGCAAGGTCAGCCCCAAGAGCAAGACCGAGCTGACGCCCGAGGAGAAGCTGCTGCACGCGATCTTCGGGCGAGCGGGCGAGGATGTGAAGAACGACTCGCTGGAGGTGCCGGCGGGCGTGGAGGGCGTGGTCATCGGCGCCAAGCGGTTCAGCCGGCGCATGCACATGACCGAGGCCCAGAAGAAGCAGCTCAAGAAGGACATCGAGGTCTACGAGCAGTCGATGGACGACCAGTCGATCGAGCTGTTCCGCGAGATGGTCGGCAAGCTCAACGAGATCACCGGCACCGAGATGGTCGACCCGATGACCCGCCAGAAGGTCGGCGCGTCGGACATCCGAGAGGTCATCCTCGAGCAGATCAAGACCTTCGACCTCAAGTGGGTCAAGGGCTCGAAGGAGGCCAAGGGCGACGCCGAGGTCGTCTTCAAGCAGTTCTGGCCCCGCGTCGAGGCGATCGACGCCGAGAAGGGGCGCAAGGTCGCGCACATGAAGCGCGGCGACGAGCTGCCCACCGGCGTCCTCGAGATGGTCAAGGTCTACCTGGCCACGAAGCGGGCCCTCTCGGTCGGCGACAAGATGGCCGGGCGCCACGGCAACAAGGGCGTGATCAGCCGCATCGTCCCCGAGGAGGACATGCCCTTCATGGAGGACGGCACCCCCGTCGATGTGCTCCTCAACCCGCTGGGCGTGCCCAGCCGCATGAATGTCGGGCAGATCCTCGAGCTGCACCTCGGCTGGGCGGCCCAGGTGCTGGGGTTCCAGGCGGTCACGCCGGTCTTCGACGGCGCCACCGAGCGGGAGATCCACGAGGCCACCCGCCAGGCCAACGAGCATGTGGCCGCCAAGCTCAAGCACTACGAGCAGACCGCCACCTGGCCCGAGCCGCGCGAGCTGCTCGCCCACATGCCCAAGGGCGGCAAGATCCAGCTCTACGACGGGCGGACCGGCGAGGCCTTCAACCAGAAGACCTCGGTGGGCTACATGTATGTCCTCAAGCTCCACCACCTCGTGGATGACAAGATCCACGCCCGCGCCACCGGCCCCTACAGCCTCATCACCCAGCAGCCGCTGGGCGGCAAGGCCCGGACCGGCGGGCAGCGGTTCGGCGAGATGGAGGTCTGGGCGCTCGAGGCGTACGGCGCGGCCTACATCCTCCAGGAACTCCTCACCGTCAAGTCCGACGATGTCGAGGGCCGGACCAAGATCTACGAGAGCATGGTCAAGGGCACGAATGTGCTCGAGGCAGGGATGCCCGTGGCGTTCGATGTGCTGTGCAACGAACTCAAGGGCCTGGGCATGAACATCACGCTGGAGAAGAAGCGGTTGGAGGCTGGGAGTCTGCTGTAGGGAGGAAGTGACGCATTGCGACGCATCTCCGGCCATACGGTCGTCCGCGTTGTGAGTAGTGCGTTATTGGTGGCGTTCTGGGTGCTAGCTATCTCGTCCGCGGGTTGGTTCGTGCCGGAAAGAGGAATCGAGCGGCAGATCAGCATTGCGGTCCTTGTCGCAGTTGTTCTCGCGACCTTCTACATGCTCTTCAGAATCTTGCCTTCGAAGGCACGGTCAGATCGAACGGGATCGAAGGATTCGGCTCAGATACGGAGTTGAGGCTCATGGCTGAGAATGTTTACGAGCGGGTGAATGACTACTCCTCCGTCAAGGTGACCCTCGCGTCGCCCAACGACATCCGTGCGTGGAGCTACGGGGAGGTCAAGAAGCCCGAGACCATCAACTACAGGACATACCGCCCCGAGAAGGACGGCCTGTTCTGCGAGCGCATCTTCGGGCCCGAGCGCGACTACGAGTGCGCCTGCGGCAAGTACCGCGGCACCAAGTACAAGGGCATCATCTGCGACCGCTGCGGCGTCAAGGTGACGCACTCCCGCGTCCGGCGCAAGCGCATGGGCCACATCAACCTGGCCAGCCCCGTCGTCCACATCTGGTTCTTCAAGAGCATGCCCAGCCGCCTGGGCACCCTCCTGGGCATGAAGACCAGCGACCTCGAGAAGTGCATCTACTACCAGGACTATGTCGTCATCGACCCCGGCGACACCGAGCTGAAGTTCAAGCAGGTCCTGACCGAGGACGACCACCGCCAGGCGGTCGAGAAGTACGGCAACGCGTTCCGGGCGACGATGGGCGCCGACGCGATCCGCGAGCTGATCGAGCGGATCAGCCTCGACGACGAGGCGACGCAGATCCGCCAGGACCTCCGCGAGACCCGCTCCAAGCAGAAGATCAAGGACTACGCCAAGCGTCTCAAGCTCATCGAGCAGATTCGCAACTCCGAGAACGACCCCGGCTGGCTGGTCATGGATGTGGTCCCGGTGATCCCGCCCGACCTGCGCCCGCTGGTGCTGCTCGAGAGCGGCAACTTCGCAACCAGCGACCTGAACGATCTCTACCGGCGCATCATCAACCGCAACAACCGGCTCAAGAAGCTGATGGACCTCAACGCCCCCGAGGTCATCATCCGCAACGAGAAGCGGATGCTCCAGCAGGCGGTGGACGCGCTGTTTGACAACGGGCGCTGCCGCCGGCCGGTGCTGGGTAGCTCCAACCGTGCGCTGAAGTCGCTCACCGACATGATCAAGGGCAAGCAGGGCCGCTTCCGCGAGAACCTGCTGGGCAAGCGCGTCGACTACTCGGCCCGCTCGGTCATTGTCGTCGGCCCGGAGCTCAAGCTCTGGCAGTGCGGCCTGCCGAAGAAGATCGCGCTGGAGCTCTACCAGCCGTTCATCATCCGCAAGCTCAAGGAGCACGGCCTCGCCGACACGATCAAGAGCGCGAAGCGCATGCTCGAGCGGCGCGACCCCGAGGTGTGGGACATCCTCGAGGAGGTCATCTACCAGCACCCGGTGCTGCTGAACCGCGCCCCCACGCTCCACCGCATGGGCATCCAGGCGTTCGAGCCGGTGCTGGTCGAGGGCAACGCGATCCGCATCCACCCGCTGGTCTGCGGCGGGTTCAACGCCGACTTCGACGGCGACCAGATGGCGGTCCACCTGCCGCTGAGCGTCGAGGCCCAGGCCGAGGCGCATGTGCTGATGCTCAGCACGCACAACATCTTCAGCCCGGCGAACGGCAAGCCGATCATCTCGGCGTCGCAGGACATCGTGCTGGGCGTGTACTTCGTGACCACCAGCGTGCCGGATGAGCGGCCGCTTGAGCAGCTCAAGCGGTTCAAGGACCGGCACGAGGCGCTGCTGGCCTACGAGCAGAAGAAGATCGCGATCCACGAGAAGGTCGTGGTCCGGCTCGACGGGTTCGACATGGTGGTGAACAGCCAGGCCGGCCCGGTCGAGAAGCTCGCCGAGAACCGGCGTGTGGTGACCACGGCCGGGCGCATCCTGTTCGCCGACATCCTCGCCCCGGGGATGCCGTTCTACAACTGCGCTCTGGGCAAGAAGGGCTGCGCGCGGGTCATCGACGACTGCTTCAAGTACGCCGGCAAGCCCGCGACCATCGACCTCTTGGACTCGATGAAGACCATCGGGTTCAAGCAGTCGACGCTGGCGGGCCTGTCGTTCGGCGTGACGGACATGCGCATCCCGGCCGCGAAGGCCGAGATGCTGACGGCGGCCCAGAAGAAGGTGGAGCGCGTCGAGAAGAACTACGACCGCGGCATCATCACCGAGCGTGAGCGGTACAACCAGCTGCTGGACATCTGGGCCCACTGCCGCGAGCAGGTGACCAAGAAGCTCATCGAGACCCTCAAGAACGACCGTCGCGACCCCGAGGGCGAGGAGGTCTCGATCGAGAAGGGCGAGGGCGCGTTCTACCTCAACCCGGTGTACCTGATGAGCGACTCGGGCGCCCGCGGCAATGTGAGCCAGATGATGCAGCTGGCCGGCATGCGCGGGCTGATGGCCAAGCCCTCGGGCGAGATCATCGAGACCCCGATCCGCGCGAACTTCCGCGAGGGTCTGAACATCCTCGAGTACTTCTCCTCGACCCACGGCGCCCGCAAGGGTCTGGCCGACACCGCGCTCAAGACCGCCGACTCGGGCTACCTGACCCGCAAGCTCTGCGATATCGCGCAGAGCGTGATCATCGGCGAGCACGACTGCGGCTCGAAGCGCGGCATCGTCAAGCGCGCCATCTACAAGGGCGAGGAGATCGATGTCCCGCTCTCCGAGCAGGTCATCGGGCGCGTGAGCGTCAACTCGATCATCAACCCGGTCACCGACCAGGTCATCGTCCGCGAGAACGACATGATCGGCCCCAAGGCCGCCACGCAGATCGAGGAGCTCGGCATCGACTCGGTCACCGTCCGCTCGCCCCTCACCAGCGAGAGCCGCACCGGCTGCTCGGCGCTGGACTACGGCATGGACATGTCCACCGGCCACCTCGTCGAGGCGGGCCTGGCGGTCGGCATCATCGCGGCCCAGTCGATCGGCGAGCCGGGCACCCAGCTCACCATGCGGACCTTCCACACCGGCGGCATCGGCCAGCGCACGACGCAGGAGACCGAGTACCGCGTCGGCAACGGCGGCAAGCTGGAGCTGCGCGACTGCTCGGAGATGCCGGTCAAGGACGACGACGGCAACGAGGCCTGGGTCGTCCTCAAGCGCAACGCCGAGTTGGCGGTGCTGGACGAGAAGAACCGCGAGCTCGAGAAGTACAAGCTCCCCTACGGCGCCTACCTCTACGCCAAGAGCGGCGACGAGGTGAAGAAGGGCCAGGCGGTCGTCAAGTGGGACCCGCACCGCACCCCGATCCTCGCGGAGAAGGCCGGTGATGTCCGCTATGTCGATATCGAGCTCGGCCAGACCTACCGCGAGGAGGACGCCGGCCAGGGCCGCAAGGCCAAGGTCGTGATCGAGCACAAGGGCGACCTGCGCCCGCAGATCAACATCGTCGACAAGGACGGCGCGATCCTCGACTTCCACTACCTGCCCGCCAAGGCCCGCATCGAGGTCGAGGACGGGGAGACGGTGGAGGCCGGCCGGATGCTCGCCCGCCAGCCCCGCGCCGCCGCGGGCTCGCAGGACATCGTCGGCGGTCTGCCCCGCGTGACGGAGATCTTCGAGGCCCGCAAGCCCAAGGACCCGGCGATCATGGCCGAGATCTCGGGGCGTGTGGAGATCCACTCCGACAAGCGCAAGGGCAAGATGACCGTGCGCGTGATCGCGGAGGCGGGGATCGAGAAGGACCACCACATCCCCTCCGACAAGCCGCTGCTGGTGCACACCGGCGACTTCGTGCAGGCGGGCGACCCGCTGTGCGAGGGCCCGCTGGTGCCGCACGACATCCTGCGGATCAAGGGCGAGGAGGCCCTCTGGGTCTACATGCTCGACGAGGTGCAGAATGTGTACCGCGCACAGGGCGTGACCATCAACGACAAGCACATCGAGCTGATCCTCAGCCAGATGCTCCGCAAGATCAAGGTCGAGAACCCCGGCGACACCGAGCTGCTCCCGCAGGAGGTCGTCGACCGGTTCAATTTCCGGCAGCACAACAGCCAGGTGGCGACGATGGTGCGCGTGACCGAGTCCGGCGGCACGGACCTGCGTGTGGGCGACCTCTACCCGCGCGAGGAGGTCCGCGAGGCCAACGCCCGCGCCGAGAGCGAGGGCAAGGAGCCCGCCAAGGGTCGCAAGGGCCGTCCCGCCACCGGGCGGACGCTGCTCCTGGGCATCACCAAGGCGGCGCTCTCCAGCGACTCGTTCCTCTCCGGCGCGTCGTTCCAGGAGTCGACGAAGGTGCTCACCGAGGCGGCCCTCCGCGGCGCCGAGGACGACCTCATCGGCCTGAAGGAGAATGTGCTGCTCGGGCACCTGATCCCCGCCGGCACGGGCTTCAGGCCCTACCAGGAGATCCGCGTCAAGTACCTCGTCGAGCCGCCGGCCGAGAGCTACCACGACGACGAGATGATGCTCGCCGAGGCCGCCGCCGCCGCCGAGGCCCTCGGCGCCGACCGCAACGACTCGGTCGGCATGCCGCAGGTCGAGGTCCGCGGCGTGTCGATGACCGAGGCCGCCACCGAGGCGACCAGCGACAACTGATCGCCGGCCCGCGCCGCAACCCCCGCCCAACCAGAGCAGCCGATCGGATCCCCCGGTCGGCTGCTATCTTTGCGCCGCGGCCCGCGGCCGCGGCGGAGGCGTACGACGCGCAGATGGCCAAGCGACCCCCCCCAGGCCCGGCCCAACAACTGCTCGCGGCGCTCGGCGAGCGGGCGATGCGTGCGCTCGGCGCCGGCGACCTGGACCGGGCCGAGGCCCTGGCCAACGAGGCGCTCGCGGCGGCGCCCGGGCTCGGCCCGGCGCTGGCGGTGCGGGCGTCCGTCGGGGTCCGGCGCCGCCGGTACGAGCAGGCCGAGCGGGACATCCTCGCGGCGATGCGCACGCAGCCGACGCCCCCCGCCCAGTGGGTGGTCACGCTCTCGCAGGTGTACCGGGGGCGCGGCGAGCTCGACCGGGCGATGGGCCTCCTGCGCGACGCGCTCGCCCGCGACCCAGGGGCCCAGATCCTGACCTCCAACCTCGGCGAGCTGCTGATCACGACCCGGTGCATCGAGGAGGCGTACGAGCTGCTGGCCGGCGCGGTCGCGCGCGGCGCGGACCGGCCGGGCCTCCTCGCTCAGTACGGACGGGTGTGCCGGGCCACTGGGCGAGCCGGCGACGCCGTCGGCCCCCTTGAGCGGGCTGCCGCCGACCCGGGCCAGCCCGCGTCGGGGCGCCAGCAGGCGCTGTTCGAGCTCGGCATGGTGCTCGACACGCTCGGGCGGTACGACGGGGCGTTCGGGGCGTTCCGGGGCGCCAACGCGCTGGAAGCCCGCGGGTACGACATCGAGGGGCAGTCGCGGGCGGTGGACGACATCCTGCGGGAGTGGACCGCCGACCGGGTCGCGGCCCTGCCGCAAGAAGCCGGCGCCGGGGCCGGGGCCGGCGCGGGCCTGGTGTTCATCGTCGGCATGAGGCGGAGCGGGACAACGCTGACCGAGCAGGTGCTCGGGGCGCACCCCTCGGTGCGGGCCGGCGGGGAGCTGGCGTGGCTCCGCGAGGCCGCCCGCGCGCTCGACCCCGAGCCGGGGAACCGCTACGGGCTGGTGACGGACCTGTCGCGCTGCACGCCGGAGGCCGTCGGCGCCGCGTCGCGGTCCTATCTGGAGCGGGCCGATACCGCGCGGGAGGGCCGCCCGGTCTTCACCGACAAGATGCCCGCGAACCTGAAGCTGCTCTCGCTGGTGCAGCTCGCGCTGCCCGGGGCGAGGGTCGTCTGGTGCCGGCGCGAGCCGGTCGAGACCTGCCTCTCCTGCTACATGCAGCCGTTCAACGACAACAGCTACTGCGCCGACCTGGTCACGCTCGCGCGGTATCACCACGACTGCGAGCGGCTGATGGACCACTGGCGGCGCGTGCTCACGCTACCGATCTTCGAGCTGCACCACGAGTCCCTGCTTGCCGAACCGGAGCCCGTGCTGCGTCGTCTGCTCGGGTTCCTGGGCCTGCCCTACCACGACGCATGCCTGCACTTCGAGCGATCGGGACAGATCTCGCTGACGCGCAGCACCGACCAGGTCGCCCGGGGCCTCGCGCCCCAGGCCGCGCGGCGTGCGGAACACTACCACGCCCACCTCGGGCCGCTGCGCGAGGAGCTGGAACGGCTGGCCCGGGGGCGGCCCGGCGAAGGGTGACCGGCCCCACGCCAGGGTGCCGGAACCCGGCGCGCCGGGGGCGTGGGTCAGGCCGGCCGGGGCAGGATCGCCCCCGGTCTCGGCGACCAGGCGCGGGGGTTCGGACCCCCGGGCCGGCGCGTCACCCGCCGACCGCGCCAGCCTCGTTGGGCTCGGGGTCTCCGGCGTGTCCGACGGCGGACCCGCGGTGGCCACGGCGTCGCCGGTCGGCAGGTGCAGCGCCTCGGCGATCACGATGGCCGCCCGACCGGCAAGGTCGGCCGCACGGGCCGAGGCGCCCTCGAAGACGACGGGCACGATCTGGGACCCCGCCCCGGCGAGGACAACGCCCAAGAGGGCCAGCCCCTTCAGCAGGGCGATTCGGTTCGGCGGCGTGAGGACTTTGTGCGGTAGATGCATCCGTTGCATCGCCAAGCTCCCTCTCTGGATCGCCCCGTCGGGTACGGGGCACACCCTTCTTGGGATGCGCCGGCGGCGGCTGTCTGTCAACGGAATGGGAGTCTCCCCCAGAGTGCCGCGCCCGGGCGGCCGCCCGGCGCTACGCCGCGGAACGGTCGGTCACGCCGGCGAGGGCGTTGATCGGCTGCGGGGTTCCCTCGCCGAGCTGGCAGACGACCCGGCCGCCGTCCAGCCAGATCCGGAGGGGTCCCTTGACCTTGCTCGCGAAGACCACCGTGTGCGGCCCGACGATGAGGGTGACGCGGCCGTGGATCTGGCGGAGCACCACGAGCGTTGAGCGGCAGGGCGCGGACGCGGCGACGGCGGCGAGCTGGGGGTGGTCGCTGGCCAGCTTGGCGATCTCTGCATGGGCCTCGCTGATCTCAAAGGTCAGCTCGGTGGCGCGCTCCGCGGCCTTTGGGTTCTGGGGTCCGGCGGTGGCCCTGAGCGCGGCGAGCTCATGGTCCATCGTCGCGATGCTCACCTTGAGCAGCTCGATCCGGTGCTCGGCCTGCCCGGCCGGGGAGCCGTCGGCGGGGAGCGAGCCGAGGCGGAACTCGGTGGGGGCCTCGGATTCGGCGCCGAGGTCGGCGAGTCGCGCATCGCCCCGGACGGCCACGCGTCCACCGATGACGACGCCGAGATCGCTGACCAGGTTGCCGCCGATGGCGATCGTGGAGTGCATGAGCTCGCGCGTGAGATAGAGGGACCCTCCGATGTGGCCCTTCGCGCGGTCGATGTAGCCGATGTGCGCGTCGCCGCCGACATCGAGGGTGCCCTCGTCCCGCCCGGCGACGCCGCGCCGTGCCGTGAGGTTGCCGGTGCAGTCGATGTGGGAGGCGTCTATGAGCCCCTCGATCGTGACATTGCCCCTGGCCCGGACGGTGAACCGGTCGCGGATGTCGCGCTGGATGACGACATCGCCCTGGAAGTCGATGTTGCCGGTGCTGAAGTCGACGCCGCCCTTGATGTCCAGGACCGGGTCGATCCAGAGCCGCTTGCTGTCGAAGCAGAGCCGCCCGTCCAGCTGGGCGAGCAGCCGGCCGTCGGCGAGCTTGAGGACGCTCTCGCCCAGCGTCGCGGGGAACGCCCGTCCCGCGTTCGCGGCGATGGTCCTGCCGGTCACATCGCGCCCGTCGGTCCCCTCGGTGGGGGG
The DNA here is from genome assembly GCA_020850415.1 of Phycisphaerales bacterium. Lineage (GTDB taxonomy): Bacteria > Planctomycetota > Phycisphaerae > Phycisphaerales > UBA1924 > PNC22. Next base: position 28,196 of record JADZER010000030.1, on the reverse strand, counting down.
GTGGATGGTGGCGATGTGGTCCTCTTTGTGGACGGTGACGAAGCTGTGGTGGGAGTAGAAATCGACCCGCTCATCGCCGGGGTTGTGCTCGTTCTCGTCGGGCTTCTCGGGGTTGAAGCCGGGGCTCCACTCGATGTACCCGTGCTCGCCGTGCCTCGGCGGCGTGGCGAGGATGAAGACCTCGTTGACGGGCTTGCCATCGGCGAGGTAGCGGCCCACAAGCTCGGTCAGCTTCTGCTCGGCCGCGCCGGTGACCTCAACACCGCGCTCCCGGGCCAGCGAGACGAGCAGATGGACCGACAGCGTCTGGGGCTCCACGCCCTCCGGGAGGATGACCCGGGCGGCCAGGCACCGCGAGTCCTGGGTCTCCAACGCGATCGACGGTTGGGCTTGCTTGCTCTGTTCGGCCATGCGGGGAGCTCCGCGGCCCTGCGGGGCCTACGCGGCAGCCTTGCATTTCTCAAGGGTCTCTTTGATGCGCTGCTGCAGGATGTCGGGCGTGAAGGGCTTCACGACATAGTTGTTCACACCCGCTCGGATCGCCTCGATCACCCGGGTCTTCTCCGACTCGGTCGTGACCATGATCACCGGCGTGGCGGCGTCCTTCTGGCGGAACGCCTTGAGGAAGGTGATCCCGTCCATGTTCGGCATGTTCCAGTCCAGCAGGATGAGGTTCGGCTGGAACGCCGCCACACGGCTGAGAGCGTCCTGACCGTCGCAGGCCTCCTCGATCTCGGTGTACCCGAGCTGCTCGAGGATGCTCCGCTGGATGCGGCGGATCGTCTTCGAATCGTCGACAAGCATGACTCGCACGGCGGGACTCCTGGGGGAACGAAGGCCTCTCAGCCCGCGGCGGCGTGCGGCGAACTGCCTGCCGAGCTGGTCGCCGCGGCCGCGCGGATGGAAATCTCGATCGAGAACGGGCCCTGCGGGGCGTTGCAGGGGATGGTGATGCACACAGCGTCGCTGGGCTTCTGGACCTTGTGGTCCTTCCCGACGACGACCTGCGGACAGCTGATGTTCACGCAGGACGAGTTGAGGTTGGACTTCGCGCTGCCGCAGATCATGTTGGCGATCTCGCCGATGGCGTCCGCGAAGTCCTCGGAGTCGGGCCCGAACGGCTGGCCGCAGAACGACTCCACGACCTTGGTGGCGGTGTCCATGGGCATCCGGATGACCGCCGCGCCCGCGACATCGCCGGAGAAGCCGATGATGCCCGAGACATCACCGACCGACCGGATCTGACCGGTGGGCCCGGGCTTTCCGAAGCTCACCGTGGACTGCAGCATCGTCCCGAAGACATTCTGCGTCGCCTCGATGAACCGCCTGATCAGTGTCGCGTCCATGCGGTGGGATCCTCGTGCTCGGGTCCTAGAACAATGTTGGGCCCCGCGGCCGGCGCCCGCGCAGCCGGGCCGTCGGCTCATTCGTCGGCCGCCCGACGATTCGACATTGGCCCGACGCGACTTTTCTCTTCCCAAGCCGCCACAGGGGCTTAGGGGGATTCCCCCGACCGGGGTCATCCGGGCCGGTTTCGTCGACTTGCGCTGGTCCTGCCGACCTCGGTATCCGATACGCCGTGGATGCGACGCCCCGTCTCCGGGGCGCGCCGTCGGACATCACTTGAAGATCGGGGTGAACAGCCGTGTCACTGAGCATCCGAGTCGAGGATCTTGCCCGGGCGGTCGTGTGCCTCGACACCACCGACCTGCCGGCGCTCGTGCGCCTGCAGGACGAGCTGACGGATCTGGCCGCGTCGATCGAGGGGCCCGAACATCTGACCCTCGCCTCGGCCTGCCGCCACGCCGCCGACGCGGTCGAGTCGATCGTGCTCCGCTCCGCCGAGGACGCCGACGCCACGCTCGCCCAGATCAGGCAGGCCATCGAGTACGCACAGGAGGTCGCCGACGCCGCCGCCGCGGGAAGCGATCCCGCCTCGGTGCAGCCCCCGTCCTTCCTCGGCGGGCGCTCCGCCCCGCAGGCCGCCGACATCGATATGGAGTTGCTCAGCGCGTGGGTTTCCTCGTGCTCCTCGGCGCTCAACGAGCTGGAGTCGGCGGCGGTCTCGATCGACGCCGGCGAGGAGGACACGGGGCAGGAGGCCGAGTCCCGGCGCATCATCCACACGATCAAGGGCGAGGCGGGGATCCTCTCGCTCGGGACGATCCAGGCGGTGTGCCACGACTGCGAGACGCTCATCGACCTGGCCAAGGAGCACGGCGGGAAGTTCCCCGCCGAGCCGGTGCTCGCGATCATCGACTGGGTCCGAGCGTGCATCGCCGTCCTCAGCGCGGACCCGACAGCGCCCCTCCCGGCCCACGCCGACCTCCACGAGAGCATCAGGGCGTCGATCCGTCGGTACGATCAGGAAGCCCCGGCCGGAGGATCGCCCGCGGCGGCGCCGACCGCGCCGACCCCGTCGCCCGCGGCGCCGATCGGCGAGCGGCAGGGCGGCGCCCCGGGCGCCGACCGACCCGCCGAGGGCGCGGGCGCCGCGCCGCCGGCGAGGGCCGACCGGCCCGCCGGGCAGGACCAGCCCACGCCCGCGACCCAGGCCGCCCCGCCCGCGACGCCGGTCTTCGAGGGCGCCGACGGCCCCGTCGAGTTCCCGCCCGAGGCGGTCATCGACGAGACCTGCGCCGAGTTCGTGTGCGAGGCGAGGGAGCACATCGCCAACGCCGAGCAGTCCTTGCTCGATCTCGAGGCCGACCTCGCCAACCTCGAGCTGATCAACACGGTGTTCCGCGCGTTCCACACGATCAAGGGCGTGTCCGGCTTCATGCACCTCACACCCATGGTGCGCCTCACGCATGTCGCCGAGACGCTGCTCGACCAGGCCAGGAGCGGGAAGCTCGGCCTGACCCCCGGGCACCTCGACCTGTTCCTGCGGAGCTGCGATGTGCTCGGCCAGCTCATCGGCGCGCTCCAGGGCGGCACGCCCCCCATGCGGAGCCTCTACGAGGCGCTGATGCACCAGCTGGACTACGCCTGCAAGACCGGGCAAGCCCCGGCGCCGCAGGGGGTCGGGCACACCAAGCCCGCGCCGGCCCCCGCCCCGTCTGCCCCCGCCCCGTCTGCCCCCGCCCCGTCGGCCCCCGCCCCGTCGGCCCAGGCCCCGTCGGCCCCGGCCCCGTCTGCCCAGGCCCCGTCTGCCCAGGCCCCGTCAGCCCAGGCCCCGGTCGGCCCGCCACCGGGCGCCCCCGCGCTCGACGCCGACGACACCGACGAGGCCGAGGCGCCCGAGCCCGGCGCACCGGCACCGCCCGCCCGATCGACCGCCGAGGCCAAGCCCGCCCGGGCGCCGGCCAAGTCTGCGGCGAAGATCGAGCAGACCGTGAAGGTCAACACCACCCGCATGGACGCGCTGGTGGACATGGTCGGCGAGCTGGTCATCGGCTACCAGATGGTCTACCAGGACGACGCCATCCAGGGCATCAAGCAGCAGCACACGCAGCGCACGCTCGGGCATGTGTCCAAGATCATCCGCGACCTCCAGGAGGTGGCGATGTCGCTGCGCCTGGTGACGCTGCGGTCGACCTTCCAGAAGATGGCCCGCCTCGTGCGGGATGTCTCCGCCAAGGCGGGCAAGAACATCCGCTTCCATGTCGAGGGCGAGGATGTCGAGCTGGACCGGAATGTGGTCGAGGAGATCGCCGACCCGCTGGTGCACATGATCCGCAACGCGTGCGACCACGGGATCGAGCCCGCGGCCGAACGCGTCCACGCCGGCAAGACGCCGGAGGGCAACCTCTACCTCCGCGCGTACCACCAGGGCGGGTCCATCGTCGTCGAGGTCACCGACGACGGGAAGGGCCTCAGGCGGGACAAGATCATCGAGAAGGCGGTGGCCAAGGGGCTCATCCCCGCCGACCGCGACCCCGCCGAGGTCCAGGACCAGGACATCTACAACCTCATCTTCGCCCCGGGCTTCTCCACCGCCGACAAGGTCACCGACATCTCCGGGCGTGGCGTGGGCATGGATGTCGTCCGGCGCAACATCGAGGCCCTCCGCGGCAAGGTCGAGATCTCCTCCAAGCCGGGCGAGGGATCGACCTTCAAGATGCGCCTGCCGCTGACCATGGCGATCATCGACGGCATGGTCGTGCGGGTCGGCTCGCAGCGCTATGTCATCCCCACCCTCGCCATCGAGCAGAGCTTCAGGCCCCAGCCCCGAGACATCCACACCGTCGTCGGACGCGGCGAGATGGTCAAGGTCCGCGGCAACCTCCTCCCGGTGCACCGCGCCAAGTCCATCTTCGGGCTCCGCGACGGCGCCGACAGCATCCAGGACGGCCTGCTCGTCGTGCTCGAGGCGCACAACGCGAGATTCTGCCTGCTGGTCGACGAGATCGTCGGCCAGCAGCAGGTGGTCATCAAGACCCTCGGCCACGGCCTGGCGCCGATCCGCGGCGTCTCCGGCGGGGCCATACTCGGCGACGGGCGCGTCGCCCTGATCCTCGACATCGGCGGGCTGATCCAGGAGGCGACCAAGGCCGCCTAACGGCGTGAACATAACCACGCAAGCCAAGCACGCAGAGAGCACACATGAGCACCACAACCACCGGCGACGGCAACGAGAACAAGTTCCTCTCCTTCCGCATCGGCAGGGAGGAGTTCGGCGTCGAGATCCTCCGCGTCCGGGAGATCATCGGCGTCATCGATGTCACCCCGCTGCCCCAGACCCCCGACTATGTCAAGGGCGTCATCAACCTCCGCGGCAAGATCATCCCGGTCATCGAGCTGCGGGCCAAGCTCGGCCTGCCGCCCATGGAGTACACCGAGGAGACCTGCATCATCGTCGTCGAGGTCTCCGACGGCGGCGACGAGTGCTTCCACATGGGCGTCATCGTCGACTCCGTCAGCGAGGTGATGGACATCCCCCCGGACAGCATCGAGCCGGCGCCGCGGTTCGGCGGCAACCTGAACACCAGCTACATCCTCGGGATGGGCAAGGTCAAGGAGCATGTGCTCGTGCTCCTCGAGATCGACAGGGTCATGACACACAAGGACATCGGCGCCATGGCGGAAGCCGCCCGCGCGGAGAGCGCCGGCGGTCCCCTCCAGCCCGTCGGGCAAGGTGTCGCGCAGGCCCAGGGCGCCGCGAGCGCGGCGTAGCACAAGGAGCGGCGCACCGGGGCGGTGTGCCGGACGAAGAAGCAGCGGTCGCACACGGCGTGTGCGGAGGTCAAGCGATGAAGCCCAGTGTCGGCACAAAGCACCTTCCCGGGGTACGCGCAACGGTCGCGACCGCCGGCATGGGCGCAGCCCGGACCCAGGCCAGAGGGCCCGGCCGGGCCCAGGCGGTCCCGACGGGAGCCCAAACCCCCGCGGCCTCGGCCGGCCCGAGCCCCGCGGGTCAGCGCCCCGGGTCCATGGGCACAGACCCCGGGCGCCCCACCGTGCACACCCGGGGGGCTCCCACCGACCGCGCCGAGCACCGGGCGCCGGGGCGAGCGCAACGGACGACGACGAAGCTGTAGACGGATACGCCGACGCGAGGCGGACAATCGCGGCATGAGCGGGAATCACACAGAACACCCACCAGGACCTCACGGGTCGGAGGAAAGCAATGTTCAGCAGGGCAAAGAAGGCAGTCTCGAGTCTGTCGGTGAAGGTCGTCGCGCTGACGGTCGTCGTGGGCGCCGCCTCGGTCGCGACGCTCGGAACCATCAGCACCAGGAGCAGCGCCAAGGCGCTGCTCGCGGAGAAGGAGACGGCGCTCACCTCGATCCGCGAGGCCCGCACCGCGCACATCTCCCAGTTCATGGGCTTCGTGCACGACCAGATCAAGACATTCGCCTCGGACCGCATGATCGGCGAGGCGACGGCGGAGTTCGCCGCGGCCTTCCGCGCCGTCGGCGAGACCCAGGAGTCGGACCTGACGCCGAGCAAGCAGGTGGTGCGCGGCTACTACGACACCGAGTTCCGCTCGCGGGCCGAGGACAACGGCCTGGCCTGGACCGGCGCCGACGCGTACATGCCCGGCTCCGCGTCGGGGCTCCTGCTGCAGAGGTCGTACATCGTCGACAACCCCAACCCCGTCGGGTCCAAGCACCGCCTCGACGCGGCCGCCGGTGAGAGCGAGTACAACACCGCCCACGCCGCCAACCACCCCGTCATCCGCGAGTACCTCGAGGAGTTCGGCTACTACGACATCTTCCTGGTGGACCTCCAGGGCAACATCGTGTACTCGGTCTTCAAGGAGACCGACTTCGCCACCAACCTGCTCGACGGCCCCAACCGCGACTCCAACCTCGCCCGGGCCTACCGCACGGCGATGAACGCGCCCGTGGGCCAGGTGACCATCGAGGACTTCCAGGCGTACGCGCCGAGCTACGGGGCCCCCGCGGCCTTCACCGGGGCCCCGGTCTTCCTCGACGGCGAGAGAGTCGGCGTCGCTCTCTTCCAGCTGCCCGTCGGGCGCATCAACGAGGTTGTCGGCGCGCTCGCCGGCCTCGGCGAGACCGGGCAGGCCTACCTCGTCGGGGACGACCGCCTGCTCCGGACCGACGCGCGATTCTCGGAGAAGAGCACCATCCTGGTGGCCAAGGCCGACACGGAGGCCGCCGGCCTCGCCGCCGGACACGAAGCCGGCACGATGATGCAGACAGGCATGAACGGCGAGCCCGTGCTCGCCGCCTACGGGCCCGTGGAGGTCGAGGGCCTCCATTGGTCGCTGATCATCGAGATGAACGAGGCGGAGGTGCTCGAGCCCGTCATGGCGCTGCGGTCGTCGATCCTCGTGGCCAGCGCGGCCATCGTGGGCGCCGCGATCCTCGCCGCACTCGGGTTCGGATGGTACTTCTCGGGCTCGATCCGCAGCTTCGTCACCGCCATGCGCGACGCGCTCAGCGGGACCAAGGAGGTAGGCTACCGTCTGCCGAGCGACCGCGCCGACGAGCTCGGGCATGTGGCCCGTTCCTTCAACGAGTTTCTGGGCAAGCTCGAGAAGTCGAACGAGGCGGTCTCCGACATGACGAACCAGATGAACGGCATCAGCGCGTCGCAGGCCGTGATCGAGTTCTCGCCGGACGGGACCATCGTGACGGCGAACGAGAACTTCTGCACGGCGATGGGGTACACGCTGGAGTCGATCAAGGGCAAGCACCACAGCCTCTTCGTCGACGCCGAGCACCGACAGACCGCGGCGTACCGCCAGTTCTGGGACAAGCTCCGGTCGGGCCGGTTCGAGGCGGGGGAGTTCCGCCGCATCAAGAGCGACGGGTCGGAGCTGTGGATCCAGGCGTCGTACAACCCGATCGTTGACGAGACCGGCAAGGTGTACAAGGTGGTGAAGATCGCGGCGGACATCACGGCGTCGAAGCGTGAGTCGCTCTCGAACCAGGCGGAGGCGGAGAAGGTCAACGAGATGATGCGCCAGCTGCCGCTGAATGTCATGCTCTGCAACGCGGACCTGGAGCTGACCTACCTGAACGAGACGGCGTACAAGACGCTGAAGACGATCGAGCACAACCTGCCGGTCCGTGCCGATCAGATGCTCGGGACCTGCATCGATGTGTTCCACCAGAACCCGGCCCACCAGCGCAAGCTCCTGGGCGACCCCCGCAAGCACCTGCCGTACGAGGGCGAGTTCAAGATCGGTGGCGAGGATGTTCGCCTGCAGGCCAACGGCGTGTACAACAAGGCGGGCGACTTCATCGGGTGCATGGCGAGCTGGACGGTCATCTCGGAGCAGAAGCGCATGGAGCGTGAGACCGCCGAGGCGCAGGAGCGTGAGCGTCGCCAGGCCGTGGAGCTGCAGGAGAAGGTGGACCAGCTGCTGACGATGGCGGAGACGGCCGGGCAGGGCAACCTGACGGTCCAGCCGCCGTTCAGCGGGGAGGACGCGATCGGGCGTCTGGCGGCGGGGCTCGGCAAGATGATCGAGAGCATCCGCGAGGCGTTGACCGAGGTGAACGGCGGGACCGAACAGATCGACCAGGGCGCGCAGCAGATCTCGAGCGCCAGCCAGTCGCTCTCCGGCGCCGCGTCGCAGCAGGCGGCGAACCTCGAGGAGATCAGCGCCTCGCTCGAAGAGATGTCGAGCATGACCAAGCAGAACGCGGACAACTGCAAGCAGGCGGCGTCGCTCTCGGAGGAGAGCCAGTCGTCGGCCGACCGCGGCACCAGCGAGATGGCGGCGATGAACCAGGCCATGGACGAGATCATGAAGTCGTCCGGGGAGATCTCCAAGATCATCAAGGTGATCGACGAGATCGCGTTCCAGACCAACCTCCTCGCGCTCAACGCGGCGGTGGAGGCGGCCCGCGCCGGGGAGGCCGGCAAGGGCTTCGCGGTCGTCGCCGAGGAAGTCCGGAACCTCGCGCAGCGGTCCGCGGAGGCGGCCAAGAACACCTCGGCGATGATCGAGGAGTCGTCCAAGCGTGCGGAGAACGGGGCGTCGATCGCGTCCCGGGTGTCCGAGGCGTTGGGCGAGATCGTCGAGAGCACCAAGAAGGTCAACTCCCTGCTCGCGGAGGTCGCCAACGCGAGCCAGGAGCAGTCCGACGGCGTCACCCAGATCAACAAGGGCGTGTCGGAGCTCGACACGGTGACGCAGCAGAACGCCGCGAACAGCGAGGAGCTGGCCGCGACCGCGGAAGAGACGGCGGCGCAGGTCGCGTCGCTGCGTGACATCGTGAGCCGGTTCAATATCGGCCAGGGCGGCGCGCCGGCGAGGCCCCGGGCGGCGAGCCCTGCCCGGAAGGGCGGGGCGGGCCGGGGCGGGCCGGTGCAGCCGTCGAAGAAGCTGAACCTGTCGCGCCAGCCCGTGGGGCCGGCGTCCGAGGCGATCCCGTTCGACGACGACTCGTTCGAGTCGTTCTGACCGGTCGTGATACCCGCCCGGCCGGCCCCGACGGGCCGGCCGGGCCTTCCCAACGGCGCGGGCGCGGGCCCGCCGGAGCGACGACGATGCAGTCCATCACCCCCAAGCAGTTCCAGCTGATCTCCTCGATCGCCAAGGAGTACTGGGGGCTCAACCTCTCCGAGCGCAAGATGGACCTGGTCTGCAACCGGCTGGCCAAGTTCCTGACGCGCTCGCCGTACAGCTCGGCGGAGGAGTACCTCGATCACCTCACCCAGCACGCCGACGACGAGGACAGGCTTGTCTTCTTCGACATCCTGTCCACCAATGTGACCAGCTTCTTCCGGGAGCGCCAGCACTTCGACTACCTCGAGCGGGAGTTCTACACGCCGCTCGCCCGGGGCACGATCGCCCTGCCCGGCAGGCGCATCCGCTTCTGGTCGGCGGGCTGCTCGACCGGCTGCGAGCCCTTCTCCATGGCGATCCACGCCCGCGAGTCGCTGCCCGATATCGACAAGTGGGACCTCAAGATCCTCGCCACCGACCTCTCCAACAGCGCCGTCGCCAACGCGAAGACCGGCGTCTACCCCGAGGCGATGGTCAGCGGTCTCGACCCGGCCCTGGTCGAGAAGTACTTCAAGCGCGGCTCCGGCGGCCAGGCCGGCATGGTGCGCGTCACCGAGCAGATCCGCTCCATGGTCTCCGTCGCCCGCCTCAACCTCATGGACGACTGGCCCATGAAGGGGCCCTTCGATGTCATATTCTGCCGGAATGTGATGATCTATTTCGACAGGGCTACACGCGAGAAGCTGGTGAACCGATACTGCGCGTTGCTACGCCCGGGCGGCATCCTTGCTATCGGCAGCTCGGAAACACTCTCCGGCATCGATGCGCCCGCCCGCTCGGTCGCGCCATCCACTTATGTGAAGTAACGGAGGAATGATGGCGTCGGTACTCCCATCAAGCCCGGCCCGAGAGATCGTCGGACGCGTGACCGTCGGCGTCGCGGACCTCCAGGTCTCCAGCGACCCCCACGCCCACATCATCACCCACGCGCTGGGCTCCTGCATCGGTGTCACCGTCTACGACCCCGTCGCCAGGGTCGCGGGCATGCTCCACTTCATGCTCCCCTCAGGACGCGACAACGAGGAGAAGGCCAGGGCGAACCCCGCCATGTTCGGCGACACCGGCGTCCCCCAGCTCTTCCGCCTCGCGTACGAGCTGGGCGCCGTCAAGGACCGCCTCGTCGTCTGCGCCGCCGGCGGCGCCGAGGTCATGAACGATTGCGGGCAGTTCAAGATCGGCACCCGGAACCGCACCATCCTCCGCCAGCTCTTCTGGAAGAACAACATCCTGCTCGCCGCCGACGAGACCGGCGGCACGATCAGCAGGACCATGCAGATCAACATCGCCGACGGTCGTGTCACCATCCGGCACAAGGGACAGGAGACCTTGCTGTGGTCAGCCTGAACGACATCATCAAGGCGGGCGACCGCATGGCCGCGATGCCCGCCTCCGTAGCGCGTGTGACCTCCATGCTCGCCACCGGCAAGACCGATCCCGAGGAGCTGTCCGGGATCATCAAGAGCGACGAGGTCCTCACCGCCGCCGTGCTCCGACGCGCCAACTCCGTCGCCTTCGGCAGCGCCGGCAAGGTCTTCGACCTCCGCCAGAGCGTCGTCCGCCTCGGCACCAAGAACCTCACCCATGTCATCATGGAGCAGAAGGCGACCGATGTCTTCGGCGACAGCGGGTCGGCGTTCGGCCTCGCCCGCGGGTCCCTCTGGCGCAGCGGCGTCGGCGGCGCCGTCGGCGCCGAGCTGATCGCCAAGAAGGCGGCCCCCGCCGACGCCGACCTTGCGTATGTCGCCGGGCTCCTCCGCGACATCGGCAAGATCGCCCTCGACGCCTTCTTCGGCGACCACTACTTCAAGCTCCTCGCGCCGCACTCGGACCCCACCCGCTCGTTCGTCGAGGTCGAGCGCCTCGCCCTGGGCTTCGACCACGCCCATGTCGGACAGGCCATGGCCCAGAAATGGGGCCTCCCCGAGCGCCTCTCCAACGCGATCCGCCACCACCACGAGCCCCCCGGCCCCGGCGAGGAGCGCCACGACATCCTCAACGACCTCGTCCACGCCGCCGACGCCGTCTGCCTCTGGGCCGGGCTCGCGGTCGGGCACGACGGCATGGCATACACGCTTGCACCGCATGTGCGGGAGAGCCTCGGGCTCACCCGGCACGAGGCGGAGCGTGAGATCGCCCATGTCTGGACCGAGGTCAGGTCCATCGAGCAGTCCCTGAACGCGCCCGTGGCGCAGGAGAAGTCCGCGTGAGCTGCAATGTCCTGATCGTCGACGACTCGCCGATCCTCCGGCGCGCGGTGTCCAAGGTCGTCAAGCTCGCCGGCATCGGCGAGGACCATATCCACGAGGCGGGCAACGGCCAGGAGGCCCTGGATGTCCTCGAGACCGTGTGGATCGACCTGGTGCTCCTCGACCTCAACATGCCCGTCATGGACGGCGAGGAGTTCGCCAGACGCGTCCACGAGAACAAGGAGCTCGGCCATGTCGCCATCGTCGTGGTCAGCACAGAGTCCAACAAGGAACGGCTCGAACGCGTGAGGTCCTACGGCGTCGTCGAGTCGCTGCACAAGCCCTTCGAGCCCGAGGACCTCTGCCGCCTCATCTCCAAGGTGCTGGGAGTCAAGCTGTGAGCAACATCACCCCCGATCGTCTCGTCGAGATGGTGGCCGAGGCCCTCGAGCGGACCTGCTTTATGGTCAGCGATCCCTCGGACGCCGGCGCCGTCGCCGCCAACGGCTACGACTGCGCCCGCTGCGCCCGGATCGCCTACTCCGGCCCGGCCGCCGGACAGGTCGTCGTCGTCGCGTCCGACGGGTTCCTGGAAGAGCTCGCCTCCAGCCTCCTCGGGTGCGAGCCCGAGGAGATCGATCTCGAGGTCGAGGGCCGGGACGCCATCAAGGAACTCGCCAACATCATGGGGGGCTCCATCATCCTCGAGCTCGGCGGGGACAACTGCGAGTACCGGCTCGGCCTGCCCGAGGAGGTCGGGGCGGCCCCCGCCGCACCGGGCGCCGAGTGCTACATCGAGAGCACCTTCGGCGCGCTCCGGGTCTGCTGGGCCCCAGACATCCAGCCCGCCGCAAAGGCCGCATGAGTCAGGCTGCCGAAGCCCTACGCACCATGGGAGTTCGTCGCCATGTCAGATCCCGTCCGTGTCCTTATCGTCGATGACTCCGCCCTCGTCCGGAAGGTCCTCACCGAGCAGCTCAGCCGACAGCCCGGGATCGAGGTGGTCGGCCAGGCGCCGGACCCCTTCGTCGCCCGCGAACGCATCGTCGCCCTCGAACCAGATGTCATCACGCTCGACATCGAGATGCCCCGCATGGACGGCCTGAGCTTCCTCAAGAAGCTCATGAAGTTCCACCCCGTGCCGACCATCATCTTCAGCTCCATCGCCGGGCGCGGCTCGCAGATCGCCATGGACTGTCTCGAGGCCGGGGCCGTTGAGGTCCTCGCCAAACCCAACGGATCCGCCGCGATCGGGCAGGTCGCCGCGCGGCTCGGGGACCTCATCCGCGGCATCAAGGATGTCAAAATCCGACGCGACCCCGGCCCCGCGAACCACCCCGCCCCGCACCCCCCGCGAACCGGGCCCAAGCCCTGCGCCCAGCCCAGCACCCGCGTGATCGCCATCGGCGCCTCCACCGGCGGCACCGAGGCCCTCCGCGATGTCCTCACCCCGCTCGACGCCGACACCCCGGGCATCGTCATCGTCCAGCACATGCCCGCCGGGTTCACCAACGCCTTCGCCAACCGGCTCAACGGGCTCTGCCACATCCAGGTCCGCGAAGCCCAGGACGGCGACCAGATCTGCACCGGCCTCGCCCTCATCGCCCCCGGCGAACTCCAGATGAAGGTCGTCAAGGACGGCGCCTCCTGGAAGGTCCATGTGTTCGACGGCCCGCGCGTCTGCCGGCACAAGCCCTCCGTCGAAGTCCTCTTCGAATCCACCGCAGAGTGCGTCGGCAAGAAAGCCATGGGCATCATCCTCACCGGCATGGGCGCCGACGGCGCCCGCGGCATGCTCTCCATGCGAAACGCCGGCGCCTACACCGTCGGCCAGGATCAGGAGTCCTGCATCGTCTACGGCATGCCGCGGGAGGCCTTCGAGGCCGGCGCCGTCTGCCAGCAGGCCCCCCTCCGCGAGGTGCCCCGCCACATCACCGAATGGGCCCAGGGCGCCATCCGCGCCGCGGCCTGAGACGCCCGTAACACCGTGATCGTGCCACTCAACGCCGTGTACTTCAGACACGAAGCCCGTATGCGTCGAGGGTCGCCATCCGGCCCCCTCGCCCGCCCCCGGCGGGAGAGCGTTGGGGAGAGGGCTCTTCCCCTCCTGCTTCTTCAATGCTCGACTATGCCGGTGCCGCTCTCAGTCCAAGCACGCTGAGAGTTCACGGTGTTGCGTGCCACTGGTCAGGCTCGGCCTTGAGAGCCTGACCAGTGCCCGCGCGCCCCATCGTCATCTCCGCGCCCCGATCTAAACCTGCTCGCCCCGTGCGAAAGGCCGCCCGGCCCCGCCCGAGCTACACTCGCGCCCGATGGACACCGACCCGATCCGCCAGTCCGACCGCTTCGCCCGCTTCTGCTCCGATGTCCTCGACCCCGCCCCCTTCCGCGACCCGGCCCCCCTGAGCGCCGAGGTGTTCCAATCCGACGACCCGGTCCCGCCCGCGCGGGCCCCCGGCCTGCCCTACGCGCCGGCGGCGATCGGCTTCCGCTGGGGCCCCAAGTGGTCCACCGCGTGGTTCCGCCTCACCGGAACAGTCCCCGCAAGCCACGCCGGGAATACCACCGTCCTCCGCTTCGACACCGGTGTCGAGGCCCAGCTCTGGCGCCCTGTCGCCGGCGCAGTGACCCCGGTCCAGGGCTTCGATGTCAACCGCGACAGCGCCGTGGTGCTGCCGCGCGCCGGCGGCGCCGAGCGCCTCGAGCTCTTCGTCGAGGCCGCCTGCAACCCCCCCTTCGGCGTCGGCCACTTCCCGTGGGATCCCCCCGACGCCGTCCGGCGTTGGAACGACGAGAAGCCCGCCCGCCTCGACCGCGCCGAGCTGGCCGTCTTCGACGAGCGCCTCTGGCGACTCGCCGTGCGATACCGCTTCGCCGCGCTGCTCCTCCGTGAACTTCCCCCCGAGAGCCCCCGCGCCCAGCAACTCATCGCCGGCCTGCGACAGACCACCAACGCCATCGACGACACCCATGTTGCCGAGACCGCCGACGCCGCCCTCGCCATCCTCGATGAACTCCTCGCCTCCCCCGCCCCCGGCTCGGCCACCCTCTGCCACGCCACCGGCCACGCCCACATCGACACCGCCTGGCTCTGGCCCATCCGCGAGACGCGCCGCAAGTGCATCCGCTCGTTCAGCAATGTCCTCCGCCTCATGGACCGCTTCGAGGGCTTCCGCTTCCTCTGCTCCCAGGCCCAGCAGTACGCCTACATCGAGCAGGACTCCCCGGAGCTCTTCGCCCAGATCGCCGAGCGCGTGAAGCAACGCCGCTGGGAGCCCGGCGGCGCCATGTGGATCGAGCCCGACGCCAACTGCCCCTCCGGCGAGTCGCTCGTCCGGCAGATCCTCCACGGCACGCGCTACTGGCAAGACAAGTTCGGCGACGCGGCAAAGCAGCGGTTCGTCTACCTCCCCGACACCTTCGGCTTCCCCGCCATCCTCCCCCAGATCATCGCCAAGGCCGGCCTCGACACCTTCATCACCAACAAGCTCGCCTGGAACGCCTTCAACCACTACCCCCACACCTCCTTCCTCTGGCGCGGCCTCGACGGCACCGACATCCTCACCCACTTCACCCCCGGCGCCGACTACAACGCCGTCAACACCCCCCTCGAGCTCCGGCGCGGCGAGAAGCGCCACGCCGACACGCACCTCCCCGGACGCGAGCCCACCCGCCGCTGGCGCCCGCCCGTCGCCTACGGCGACGGCGGCGGCGGGCCCACCGACCGCTCCATCGAGTACGCCCGAATCGCCACCGACTGCGACGGCCTGCCCAAGACCCGCCTCTCCCGCACCGACGATTTTTGCGAGGCCCTCCACGCCGACTTCGACGCCCTCCGCGCCCGCGCCATCGACCCCCCGGTCTGGGACGGCGAGCTCTACCTCGACCTCCACCGCGCCACCCTCACCACCCAGGCCTGGCTCAAGCTCGCCAACCGCCGCGCCGAGGAACTCCTCCGCCTCGCCGAGCTGCTGCTGATCACCGAGCCCGGCGCTGCCTTCCCCCCTCTCCCGCCCCCGGCGGGAGAGGGCCGGGGAGAGGGCTCTTCCCCTCCTTCATCTCCAACGCTCAGCCTCCGGGGCATCAGCCCCGAAGCCCGCGCCACCCTCGACCAAGCCTGGAAGCTCCTCCTCCTCAACCAGTTCCACGACATCCTCCCCGGCTCCTCCATCACCTGGGTCTACGACGACGCCAAGAAAGACCACGCGGCGATCCGCGAACTCGTCCAACCACTCGTCGATGCCGGCCTCGACCGCTGGGCGGGCGCCCTCGGGGGCGCGATCGTGGTCAACCAGTCCAGTCACCCCCAATCCGGCGTCGTCGCAGTGGGGGAGCACCTCCACTATGTCGCCGATGTCCCACCGATGGGAGCACGCACCCTCACCGCAGACGCCACCCCACCCCCCGTCACTGTCCAAGGTGTCTCGCAGCTCAGGGGGGCGGGCTTTCCAACCCGCGGCACCCCGGTCACGATCTCGAACGACATCCTCCAAGCCACCATCGGCGACGACGGCGCCCTCTCCAGCCTCCGCCACCTCACCACCAACCGCGAAGCCTGCGCCCCCGGCCGCTCCCTCAACCACCTCGCCATCTACGAGGACCGCCCCCGCATGTGGGACGCCTGGGACTTCGACCCCGAGGCCGAGTACAAGCCCCTCGACGCCGTCGGCGCCCCCGAGTCGATCGAGCTCGTCACCGACCACCCCCTCCGCGCCGCCGTCCGCGTCACCCGCGCCATCGGCACGCGCAGCCGCATCGAGCAGACCTACACCCTCGACGCCGGCTCCCCGCGCCTCGACATCGCGACCCGCGTCGAGTGGCACGAGGACCAGCGCCTCCTCCGCGCCCTCTTCCCCGTCGCCGTCCGCGCCGCCCGCGCCACCTACGACCTCCACTTCGGCCACACCGAGCGCCCCACCCACCGCAACACCCCCTGGGACCGCGCCAAGTACGAGGTCTGCGCCCACCGCTGGATGGACCTCGCCGAGCCCGGCTTCGGCGTCGCCCTCCTCAACGACGGCAAGTACGGCCACTCCTGCCACAGTGCCACCATGGGCCTCACACTCCTCCGCGCCCCCAGCTGGCCCGACCCCGGCGCCGACCGCGGCACCCACCAATTCACCTACTCCCTCATGCCCCACGCCGGCGACTGGCGGAGCGCCGGGGTCGACCGCCAGGCCGAATCCCTCAACACGCCCCTCCTCATCCACGGCGCCGGCTCCGGCCCCGCGCCCCGAGCCTGGGCGCCCTTCACCATCAACACCGACGGCCCCGTCTCGCTCCTCGCCGCCGCGTTCAAGCCGGCCGAGGACGGCGACGGGCTGATCCTCCGCCTCGTCGAGACCCACGGCGGGCGGGGCCGGGCAACCGTCCGCTGGACCCACCCCGCCGCGAGCGTGGAACCGACGGACCTCATGGAGTGTCCGATCAGAACACCGGCCGGCTTTACCCACACCGGCTCGAAAACGGAGTTTGAAGTCAAGAATTTCGAGATCGTGACCCTCCGCGTCCGGCCCTGACGGGCGCTTGTGGTGCAGGCTTCCAGCCTGCACAAGTCTGACCCGTGCAGGCTGGAAGCCCGCACCACAACCTGCACCACAACCCGCGATGCAACCAACCACCCCGCTCGCCGAACAACCCTTGACACACCCGGCGATCGGGCCGGCCGGAGGTACGCCCGCATGAACCGCACCACGATCACCGCCCGCCGCCTCCTGGCGCTCGCGGCCCTGCTCGCCCCGGCCGCCGCGGCCCAGACCGATTCCCCCTACCTCCGCGTCGTCGAGCCCGACGAGCACACCATCCGACTCGATGTCGCCGTGCGCACCCTCGTCCCGACCGACGCCGCCCACCCCATCGTCCAACTCGTCGGCGCCGTCCACATCGCCGACGCGCCCTTCTACGCCGACATCCAGTCCTTCCTCGATGTCCACGACCTCGTGCTCTACGAGGGCGTCGGCGGCGGGCGCGAGTCGGTGCCCGAGCCCGACGGGGGCGACCAGGCCGCGGCCCTCACCACCGCCCGGCGCGCCATGTTCCTCGCCATGCTCGGCGAGGCCCGCGCCCGGGAGGGCGACGGCTACCCCACGACCACCGGCGAGCTGATCGAAGGCTTCGACGGGGCCATGCGCGACATCGTCGCCGGGGCATCACGCGACGGCTGGGGACGACAGCTCGTCGTCGAGAACGGCGACTTCGATGTCCTCAGCCTCGGCGCCGACGGCCAGGTCGGCGGCGGGGGCGCCGACGCCGACATCCGCGGGCGGGCCCTGCTCGACAACCCACCCGCCCGCGAGCAGTCAGACGACGCCGCCGGCCTCCAACGCGACCTCGCCGACGCCCTCGGCCTCACCTTCCAGCTCGACGGCATCGACTACTCCCACCCCCACTGGCGCAACAGCGACATGGACTTCGGCGAGATCACCGAGGCCCTCGGCGGCACGCCCGCCGCGGAGGGAGAGGGCGACCAGGGCAAGCGCGGACGCCTCGACCCCGACGCCCCCGACAAGCTCAAGGCCGCCGACGCCCTCTTCAACACGCTCAGCGGCGAGTCCTTCATGGCCAAGGCCTCGAGCTTCATCCTCAAGATGCTCGGCTCCAACCCCACCGGCCGCGCCATGGTCAAGATCATGCTCGCCGACACCCTCACCCAGGCCGACCAGCTTCTGGCCATGCAGCCCGGGGGCTTGGCCGAACTCATGGATGTCATCATCAAGGACCGCAACGCCGCGGTCATCCGCGACCTCACCGCCGTCATCGACGACGAGCCCGAGGTCCGCACCGTCGCCATCTTCTACGGCGCCGGCCACTTCGGCGACCTCGAGTCCGGCATCAACGACCAGCTCGGCTACGAGTACGAGAGCACCGTCTGGATCCCCGCCATCACCATCGACCTCCGCGACGCCGGCCTCTCCGCCAAGCAGGTCAGCTTCTACCGCACCATGATGAAGCAGATGATCGACTCGCAGATGGAGATGATGAAAAACCAGAAGTGAAGAACCAGAAGGGACTCACCACAGAGGACACAGAGGGACACAGAGCGAGGCAAGAAGCGCCAGGCCCATCGGGCTAGAGAACCCGACGCTTGATGCCGTCCCGAAGGTGGATGGTATTGAAGTTCAGCAACAGCCCGACCCGGTTGCCCGAGAGCTTCAGGTATGTCAGCAGCTGCGCCTCGTTGATAGGCTGGAGCTTGTCGGTTGCCTTCAGTTCGACCACGACGGCCTCTTCGATGAGCAGATCGATCCGGTACCCGGCGTCGACGAGTTCGTCCTTGTACCGTACCGGCAGCTCGACCTGCCTGCGACACCGAAGCCCCCGGCGCCCCAGCTCGTGAGCAAGGCAAGCCTCGTAGGCTGACTCGAGCAGGCCCGGCCCCAGCGCCGAGTGTACCTCAAACGCCGCGGCAAACACCGCCTCCGTCAAGTCGGCGTGCAGACCGCGATCCCGAGTGTCTTTCTCCACAACTCCCCCCCTCTGTGCCCCTCTGTGTCCTCTGTGGTGAAACTAACTCTGTAGCGAAACTAGCTCTCCCGGATCGTCAGCCGCGTCGGATCCCCCCGGCCCATCCGCTCAGCCGCCATCTTCTCCCAGCCCGACCCCAGCTCCCCGATCGGGTCCGGCGGCACGATGTCCACCCGCTTCTCCCCCAGCTTCACCTCACCGGCCAGCACCCGCGTCTGGAACGCCTTGCACTCCTCCAGCAGCCGGTCGAGGATCTCCGCCTCCGCCACATTCGCGACCTTCTCCCCCTGCACATAGATGATCCCCCGCCGGTCCCCCGCGAACACCGCGACATCCGCCCCCTCCGCCTCGCCCGGCCCGTTCACCACGCACCCCATCACCGCGACCTTCATCGGCACGGTGATCTCCGCCGCGAGCTTCTTGCGGACCTCCTGCGTCAGCGTGAAAAGATCCACCTGGATCCGCCCGCAGGTCGGGCACGCGATCAGCTCGGCCCCCTTGCGCTCGCGCAGCCCCAGCGACCACACCAGCTCCAGCCCGTCCTCCACCTCATAGACCGGGTCGCTGGCGTAGCTGATCCGGATCGTGTCGCCGATGCCGCCCGCCAGCAGCGTGCCCAGCGCGACGACCGACCGGATGCAGCCGGTCTCCTTCGGCCCCGCGTGCGTCACGCCCAGGTGCAGCGGGTGGTCGAACCGGGCCGCGATCTCGGTGTACGCGTCGATCACGACGGGGGCGCTCATGCTCTTGGCGCTGATGGCGATGTCGTAGAAATCCCGCTCGTAGAAGATCTCCAGGTACTCCTCGAGCTTGGCGATCATGATCGCCAGCAGGTACCCGTGCTGGTGCTCGCTGAAGACCGCGCCCAGCTCCTTGGCCCGCTTCTGCTTGTCCCGGCGCTCGATGATCGACCCCTCGTTCACCCCGACGCGGATCGGGATCCCCCGCCCCCCGTTCGCCCCCTTGCAGGCGTCGATCACCGCGTTCACCTGCTCGCGGTCGGCGATGTTCCCCGGGTTCAGCCGGATCTTGTGCACCCCCGCCTCGACCGCCTCGATCGCCCGCCGGAAGTGAAAGTGCACATCCGCCACGATCGGCACGCTCGTCTGGTTCAGGATCTCCCGCAGCGCCAGCGTGTCCTTCTTCTCCGGCACCGCCACCCGCACGATGTCCGCCCCGGCCGCCGTCAGCTTGTGGATCTCCGCCACGCACCGGTCGATGTCGTGCGTGTACCCGGCCGTCATGGTCTGGATGCTGACCGGCGCCGGCGCCGACGGGCCCCCCCGCGCGTCGGGCTTCCCGCCCCCGATCTGGACGATCCCCGTGCGGCTATCTCCGACGAAAATGGGCCTGGTTGGGCGGCGTGGTTGCATGGCGGGTGATGGTAGGGGGCGGGCCGGCGGACGGCCTGCCGCCGTCGCGGCGAGGCTCAGTCCGGGAGTCGGTTCTCCCAGCCGGTCGGCGCAGCGTTGGTGGGGGGCTCACGGTCTGGACGCTCCCGGTTCGCGAACTTGCACCGCAGTACGCCCGCGTACACGATGATCTCGAACCACATCAGCCCCGCGAGCCCGCCCACCAGCGGCAGCCAGCCCGGCGAGAGCATCATCGGGCCGCGGAGCAGCCCGACATTGTGGTGCAGCGCCCAGCGGAGCATCCCCGCGCCCAGCAGGTGGCCGAGCGAGACGAGCAGCGCCGCCCCGAACCACCCGGCGGTGGCGTGGCACACAATCGCGCCGGCGACCGTCGGCGTGATCCGCTTGCCGTGCGCGCGACCGAAGGTCCTGATGCCCAGGTACTCCACGACCGAGAGCCCCCACAGGAGCGCCGCGACAAGGCACCAGACCCCCAGGTAAAGCAGCCCGAGCTTCGCGAGCTCCCCGCGGCCGATCGGTCCGGTCACCGCCAGCCCCTCCAACCCCGGCACGCTCCGCGTCGTCCAACCGGCGCCCAGCGACGCGGTCGCGGCCAGCGCCACCAGGAACGCGCCCCACTTGATATTGACCCCCGCGAACCTCCCGCTCCGCTCGCGCTCGATGCGGAGCGCCCGGACAGTCCGGGCGGGGCGCCGCGCCAGCGCCAGCATGGTCGCCAACCACGCGCCGAAGCCCGGCCCCCGCTGCCACGCCGAACCCACGCGGGCCTCGGGCAGGCTCGCCGCCACCGGGTGCCCGCACTCCGGGCACCCACCCTCCCGCGCCAGGCCCTCGATGGAATACCCGCATCGCTCGCAGAGCAGCTCGAACTCGTCGCGCCAGCTCGCCAATCCTGCGCCTCCTTGCTGAGAATCTACTCACCCCCGGGCGCCGCGGTTCGATCGGGCCAGCGGGAGGCGACAAGGCAGAGGGCCAGGAACCACAACACACCGACGGCGAGGACCGGAACCCCATACTCCGGGAAGCCGAAGAGCTGGTTGATCAGCAGAGCGCCGCTCGCGGGGGCGACAACACACGAAGCATGCACCGCGAGCACATGGCTGCCGCGCCAGATCTCCGGCGAGGGTCGGCAGGCCCAGCGGATCACCTGCCGGCCCGAGAAGTACAGCGCCAGCCCGGCCGCAAGCCACATCACCAGCCCGGCAACAAGCACGATCGACGCGACGAACACAGCCCCGCTGACTGGGATCCTCTCTTGGACGGAAGCTGGAGCGAGCATGCAAGACACGAGGCCAACCACCGCCGCGAGCATGAACGCGCACCCCGGCATGATCAGCACATTGCAGAGAAACAGCCGGAAGTTCGAGTCGTCGTTGTCGAATGACACGATGCCCAGCGTCCGGCGCGGCCGGAAGATCATCAACACCACCGTCTTCAGCCAGCTCCACATCGACGGCCGCCGCTGCCACGGGCTCCCTACCCGCATCGCCCGGCTCGCGGCAAAGTCCAGCCCGCACTCCGGGCACACCGGCGTGTCCGGCGTCCCCGCCAGCGAGTAGCCGCAGCGGTCGCAGAGCAGCTCGCGCACCGCTGGTCGTGTCGCCTCGCGCCGTTCCATACCTCAGGTATACCCGCCCCCGGCAGACCGGGTTTGGATTCGCTAACCTACCGCCCCAGGCCGACCGATAATGAGGCCGATCTCGTACCCTTGAGCCGCCGCAGGAGGAGCCGCGCCCCCGCATGGAGTACCGCCGCATCAACGCCAGCGACCCCCTCTACCCCCAGGCCTGCGCCCTGCGGGAGTCGGTCCTGCTGCGCCCGCTCGGCAAGGACTTCGCGTGGTTCATGGAGCACTACGCCGAGACCGAGCGCCGGGCCGAGCACTTCGTCGCCGTGGTCCACCACCCGGCCGGCAAGCGGGTGGTCGGCGTGGTCCTCCTCATCCCCGACTTTCCGGAGGCCGGCGTCGGGAAGCTCATGCAGATGGCCGTGGACCTCCAGCGCCAGGGCGAGGGCATCGGCAAGCGCCTGGTGATCGAGGTCGAGACCCGGGCCTTCGGCGAGCTGGGCCTCCGGGAGGTCTTCTGCCACGCCCAGAACTCGGCCATGGGCTTCTACGAGCGCCTGGGCTGGGCGGCCGACCCGGCAGAGTTCATGGAGGCCGGGACCGCCCACCACCGGATGTGGCTCGGCCAGCCGAGCGAGGAGCCGGGCTGAGCCGGCTTGAGCGGGGCACCCCGACAAACAGGCTAGCCCGGGGTGGATTTCCCCCGTAGACTCATCGGGCATGGAGGCTTCCGGCCCTGGAGTTGCGAGCTTGGACCACATCCGTCGGGCATTCCGAGACGCCGGCCTGCGCCACACCCGCCAGCGGGAGGCGGTCTACGCCGCCCTGGCGGCCACCGCCAGCCACCCCACGGCCGAGGAGCTCCACGAGCTGGTCAAGCAGGACGAGCCCGGGCTCAGTCTGGCGACCATCTATAACTCGCTGGAGGCCCTGAGCGACGCGGGCCTCTGCCGCAAGCTCCCCTGCAACGGGGGATCCACCAGGTTCGACGCCGACCTGTCGGAGCATGTCCATGTGGTCCTGCCCGACGGGCGGGTGCTGGACCTGCCGCCCGAGCTGGCCCGGGAGATCCTCGCGGCCGTCCCGGCCGACCTGCAGGGCCGGCTGGAGTCCCGGACGGGGGTGTCCATGTGCGGGCTGGGCGTCCAGCTGGTGGCGTTCGCCCGGGGCGAGGCCGGGGACAACGCGGGGGTTTGATCCGGGAATCTCCATATCCCCTGAATTCCCAGGCCCCGCGGGCCGATGCTCCTTCTGGGCTGGGATTGTGCCGCCGCGCGATCCGGAAGGCCCGATCGGAGCCGGCCATGCAAGAGCTCACAGGCAATCCCAGCGACCGTCGGGCCCACACCCGCTACGCGCTCAAGCCGATGTACTCGGCCATCGAGGTCAAGCTCGACGCGGACCTCGGCGAGGGGATGCACGGCCACGCCTACGACATCTCCCGCGGCGGGGTGTGCTTCGAGCTGGACTTCCCGGTCGAGCCGGGGACGCCGGTCCTGATGAGGCTCTCGCTGCCCGAGTGGCTGCTCGGTCTGACCGACGGCCACGCCGACCTCACCAGCGTGCAGGTCAAGGGGACGGTGGTCTGGAACGACGATGACGGGGCCCGCGGCCCGGTGCGGATGGCGGCGGTCTTCACCGCGTTCGACACCAGCGCCGAGCGGGACCTGTTCCTGCGGACCCTCAAGCAGCACAACTACTCGATCGCGGCCTGATCCCGCGGCGCCGGCTCCCGGTCTGTACGGTTCGGGGATGGCACGCGGCCGGTTGTCATATCCGTCACAACTGTGTGCAAGATCGCGGCTGTGTTTCAAGGCCCGCGCGGCGACAACGCCTACGCTTGCCCTGTGTTCGTCGACGAAGCAGTCATCGAGGTGCGGGCGGGCAACGGCGGCGACGGCCGGGTGTCGTTCTATCGCGCCAAGTACATCCCCAAGGGCGGGCCCGATGGCGGGGACGGCGGCGACGGCGGCTCCATCGTGCTGGTCGCCGATGAGGGGCTGAACACGCTCTATGACTTCCGCGGCACGCACCACTGGCACGCCGAGCACGGCGAGTCGGGCGGGAGCGGGCAGTGCCACGGCCGGAACGGCGAGGACAAGCGGATCACCATGCCGCCGGGCACGCTGGTCTTTGATGCCGCGACCGGCGAGCTGCTGTGCGATCTGCGCAAGGACGAGGAGTTCGTGATCGCCCGTGGCGGGCGTGGCGGGAAGGGCAACGAGTTCTTCAAGAGCTCGACCAACCAGGCCCCGCGTCAGGCGGAGCCGGGCGGGCCGGGGGAGCGGAAGACCCTGCGTCTGGAGCTGCGTCTGATCGCCGATGTCGGGCTGATCGGCATGCCCAACGCGGGCAAGAGCACGCTGCTCTCCGTGCTGACGCGGGCGACGCCGAAGATCGCGGACTACCCGTTCACGACGCTCGTGCCGCAGCTGGGGATCGCGGTGGTGGACGCCTCGCGTCGGATCGTGCTGGCGGACATCCCGGGGCTGATCGAGGGCGCGGCGTCGGGTGCGGGCCTTGGGGTCGAGTTCCTGCGCCATGTCGAGCGGACGCGCGTGCTGCTGCATGTGGTGGACGCGATGCCGGGCGACGGGAGCGACCCGGTGGCGAACTACAAGACGGTGCGGGAGGAGCTCTTCGCGCACTCGCCGCGCCTGGCGGAGAAGACCGAGCTGGTGGCGCTCAACAAGCTGGACCTCTACGGCGACGAGGCCGAGCGGGCGGAGGCGCTCAAGCAGTTCCGGCGGGCCCTGCGCACGGAGGGCGCGACGACCGAGGTCGTCGGGCTGAGCGGGGCGACGCGCTTGGGGATGCGCGAGCTGCTGGAGACGCTGTGGGGGATGCTCAGCGGCACGGGCGTGAAGGCGGAGGGGTGGTCGGCGGGGGACGCCGGCTGAACCGGGATGAACCAGTTGGCGGAGCCGGCTCCCGCGCGTGTTGACGCTGCGGCGGGTGTCGGCGTTGCCGTAGCAGCCGGGGCTGGGCGGGGCGGAGCGGCGCGCTGGGTGACCGGTGCTCCAAGTTCATATGAGACACGAATGTCCCTTATAAGTTCGGCACCAGCGCGGGCAACCGGGAGAGGGATCATCAATCTGGGGTCCCGGGCGAGCTTCACACAACCCTGAAGTGGCGCGATCTTGAAATGGTGTTGGCGTCCGGGGGCACCCTCGGTAGGCTCGGCGCTGCCGGCCCTGGGGGTCCGGCGATTCGCACCTCAACGGTATTCGAGGAGGCTTCGTGTCGAACCGAAACGCGATCATGGGCGGGGTCAGGGTCGGGGTTGCGGTGAGCGTCTTCCTTGCGGCCGCGGCGAGCGCGGGTCTGTGCACGCTTGTGAAGGGCGGGCGCGGGTGGTGCAAGGACAACGGGTGCGCGGCGACGGGCGTGCACTGCGTGCCGATCCTGGACGGCGATCTGGTGGTCGATTGCAAGTGCAAGGCCCGGGGCGGGCGGGAGACGGTGAACGGCAGCGCGGTGCAGATCCCCGGGGGCGGGTACATGTTCGACGGCTCGACGCTCATCCTGGGCAGCCTGGTCGTGGACAACACCTACAACTACGAGACCGACACGCAGAACCCCGGCGACCCGGCGGTGGGGGCGACGCTGATCCTGCCGCCGCTGACCGCGGCCGGGATGAAGCACTTCGACGATGGGGAGTTCGCGTTCGACTACTACTCGTTTGAGAACACCATGGGCGGGCCGCTGGTGCTCGACATGGGCGGCAGCCCGCTGGTGATCGCGCAGTTCGGTGAGCTGGCGTTCTTCCCCGAGTCCAACGCGTGGGGCCTGCTGCTGGACGCTGACCGGCAGTACAACAACTTCATCAACTCAACGGCGCTGCAGGTCATCCAGGGCATCGATCAGGGCGACCCGGAGGCGTTCCCCGGGATGGTCCTGGCGGCCGGGGACGATGTGCTCCAGCTGACCAACGGGTTCACCAACGCCCACAACGGCCCGATCGGCGCGTCCAACCTCGGGCTCGAGGTGGTGGTGTTGTGCGTGGGCGACTGGAACGCCGACGGGGCGGTGAACACGCTGGATGTCCTGGCGTTCCTGAACCACTGGAGCGCCGGAGACCCCATCGCAGATGTCAACGGCGACGGTCAGGTCAACACGCTGGATGTGCTCGGGTTTCTCAACGCGTGGAACCAGGGCTGCCCGTAAGCGGGGGGGGCGCTTTGGATCGGCATGGACGAGCCCGCGTTCGCTCACGGGAGATGGTCGTTGGGCGGGCGGGGTGCGGGGCTGCGGCCCATGCCGCCGGTTGGCCCGGGCGTCGGTGATTCGGGTTCGTCGGCGAGCGCGTGCGGGAGTTCGGCCGCGAGAGCGAGCAGGGCGCCGAGCGTCGCCTCGTCGAGCGGGTGCGGATACCCGGGGCGAGACCCGGGAAGGGGCGCGAGGGCGATGCCGATCTGATCCGCCCGGGAGTGGATGCGGAACACCGTATCGCGCCGCTCCACGAGCCACTGCTGGGCCGCGGGGCTTGGGCGCCAGGGTTCGCTGGGGTTTGACGGGGTGAGCGTGAAGACATCGGCGAAGTCCGGCGCGAGGCCTTCCGCGGGAACGGGCTCCGGGGGCGCTCGCCTTGCGAGGAAGGCGGCGCGGGCGTACGCGGTGGTCATGCCGCCCGCGAAGGTTGCCAGCGCGCCGCTGAGGACGGTGCCGTAGATGCGGGCCGCGGCTCCCGTCTGAGAGAAGAGGGCGAGGGCGCCGAAGCCCAGCGCGAACACGAGGAGCAGGAGGACCTGTCCGATGCGCCTGCGCGACCTGCGCCGGGCTCCGGGGGGCGCCGGCTCGACGGGCTTCGTGCCGTCCAAGCGCCGGGTGAGCGAGAACGGTGGGAGGGGCCGGCCAGGGTACAGCCACATCGTCGCGGGGCCCTGCGTCGCGAACTGGCGTTGGGGCAGGGCTTCCGGTCCGGTCTCGAGAAACTCCCAATGTCCACCCGGCCCGATCAGGGACGCGTGGTGTTCCCCGGCTTCTCCCACCGCGACAAACGATGGCCTTGTGTAGGCGAGGCGTCGCCACGCCGCGACGGAGTCGGCGCTGAGCATGCTCTCCAGCTCGCTCCATGTCGGGCATGACACGAAGCTCCACCCCCGCGAGAGGAACATCGGCTCGAACCGTGCGAGCTGGGACCGCCGGCGCGCCCCCTCGACGCGCAGGATGGCCCATACGGCGGGGATGACGATGACGGCGATCGCGCCTAGGCCCGCGATCCCGGGTGGGATGGAGGTGTTCGCGCCGACATATGCGGAGAGGAGCCAGAGCCCGGCGGCGGTGCCCGCGAGAATGGCAGCGAACGGCAGGATGAACTCGCGCAGGGGGATGGGCTCGTGTCGGTAGCGGGCCTTCGCGCGGGGGCTGGTCATGGTGGGGAGTGTACCGGGCGGGGTCGGCTAGCCGGTGTCGTCGGTGATGTTGGCGAGGGTCCAGTGGCGGGGGCGCCAGCGGCCTTCGCCGTCGTGGTACTCGAGGTGGAGGAGGAGTGCGGCGTCGGGCCAGCGGAGGCGGCGGACGGCGGTGGACTTGGTGGTGTTGATCGGCTCGACGGGGGGGGGCGTGTCGCGGCGGGCGGGGGTGCAGAGCGGGCCGGCGGCGATGCGGGCGCTGAGGTCGAGGGAGTGCTTGGGTGTGCGCCAGAGCGGCATCGAGAGGCCGCCCCAGATGGTGTCGCGGACGGTTTCGGGGGTCGGGTTGTCGAGGGCGCGGAGGCGGGTGGTGAGCTCGGCGGTGAGGGCGTCGGGGTCGAGGTTGGCTTGGTCGGGGAAGGGGGTGGGGGGGGTTGGGACTGGAGAGACGGAGAGACCAAGAGACGGAGAGACGGAGTGGGGGGGAGAAATGGCAAATGGCAAATGAGCAAATGGCAAAGCTGAGGCAGAGGGATCGGAGGGGGGAGTAGGAGAAGGAGAGCCGGCTCGGAGAGCCGGGCCACCGGGGGAAATGGCAAATGGCGAAGTAGGAGTGGGGGACGCACCTCCCCCTGGTTCACGCTGCGCGTGAACCTGTCCCCCTCCGCGGGGCGGAGGGGGACCGGGAGGGCCCTCGCTGGCGCTTCGGGGTCTGTGGGCGGGTGGGCGGTTGGAGCGGGTGATGGCTCGGAGGATGTCGGTGGCGGCTCGGCGGCGTTCGACGGGGCTCTCGGCGGTCTTGCTGAGTTCGCGGAGGGTGTCGAGGGCTTCCTGGGCGACCTGGTCGTGGTAGCGCTGGCGCTGGAGGGCGCGGAGTTGTTCGAGGGCTTCGTAGGCGTGCTGGATGTGGGGTTGGGAGAACCAGGCCGCGAACTGGAGGGGGGAGAGGGTGGGGTCGGAGAGGGCGAGGAGGCGGCGTTCGTCGTCGGGGGTGAGGGGGGGAGAGACGGAGAGACGAAGAGACGAAGAGACGGAGTGGGAGGGAGGGGCGAATGGAGAGGATGACGGCTGGAGGATGAAGGATGAACCGGAGTCGAGAGGCGGGGGAGGGGCGGAGGGGGCCCTGGAGTCCCCCGCCCCGGAGGGATCGGAGGGGGCCCTGGAGTGCCCCGCCCCGGGAGGGGATCCGGAGCTTTGGGGAGCCTCAGCTTCGGCTTCCTTGGGGGGTGCCGGCTGGGGGCCGTTGGGGGTGGGTGGGAAGAGGAGGCTGACCATCTGGCGGTAGCCTACTTGGTATCTGTGCTGTATGCAAGGGGGTTT
>JADZER010000029.1 GCA_020850415.1 Phycisphaerales bacterium | reverse complement strand
GCCCCCTGGGCAGGCTGGACGCCCGCACCACAATGCGCAACCGCGTGGCCTTCACTCCGCTGCGCTCCGTTCAGACCACGGCACCCACGGAACCACTCCATCCAGCGAACCACTCCACCCGCTCACCCGGCGTCGATCCCCCAGAAGCGTGCCCAGTTGCCCCACGCGAATCCCTCGACCTCCTGCTCGCTCCAGCCGCGGGCCCGCAGCGCGTCGCAGAGCTTCGGCAGATCACTCGGGGTGTCGATACCGCGGGGCAGGTCGGTGGCCTTGATGCCGCCGTCCATGTCGGTGCCCAGGCCGACGCCGCGCCGGTGGCCCATGATCGCGCAGACATGCTCGACATGGGCGATGGTGTCGGCGATCGAGGGCCGGTCCTTGGGGTCGTTGCGGTTGAGGCCTGTCTTGATGAAGTTGCGGACGAGGTTGAGGCCGACCATGCCGCCGCGCCGGCCGATCTCGGCGATGGTCGCGTCGCTGAGGTGGCGCTGCCAGTCCTTGTTGGCCTCGCCGTCGAGCAGGGCCCGGCAGTTGGAGTGCGAGGCGATGACGGTTGCGTCGGTGTGGGCGAGCAGGTCGTCGGTGGCCTGCTGGGAGAGGTGCGAGAGGTCGTGGACGATGCCGAGCTGGTCCATCCGGGTGGCAAGCTCGCGCCCGGCGCCGGACAGGCCCGCCCCCAGGCCGTTGCCCCCGGCGTAGCGCGAGCCGCGCCACCAAGCCATGCCGACGGCGATGACGCCTCCCGCGGCCCACTCGTCGAGCTGGTCGGGGGTCTCGATGGGGTCGGCGCACTCCATGAGGATGCCCAGGAGCAAGGGGCTCTGGGGCTCGGTCCCGGCGGCAGACCCGGAGCCCCGGCGGGGCATGAGCTCGATGACCCCCCCGTCCCGCCAGGCGTGGTAGAGCTTGAGCTGGCGCATGCCTGCCCGCCAGGCGGCCGGGGCGTTGCCGACGGGGTAGGCCGCCTCGGGCGCTTCGGTGGTGGCGCCGGGCTCGATCGCCTCGGTGAAGATCGTCCCCAGGCAGGCCCGGACCCGCCCGTCGCGGAGGCTGGGGAGCGTGACGGCGGCCGGGAGGAGCCTGCCCCGGCAGTCGTTGAGGGGGGCGTGCATGTCCCGGCCGAGCTCGGTGAGGTAGGCCAGGTCGAGGTGTGCGTCGAAGAACCGCTGTGGGGCCAAGCCCGCCTCCTCCCGGGCGGTGCCCGTGGGGCCGGAGCCCCCGCGAAACCCGCCGCCTCGGATTGCCAGTTACACTACCGGAGCCACGGGCCGTCGGCCCGCAAGACTCTGGGAGGGTATCAATGCCGAAGTATCGAAACCGAGGGGACTTCAGCCGGCGTGGCAGCGTGCTGCAGGGCTGTCTGGTCGCGCTGGGCATCCTGGTGCTGCTGCTGGTGATCGGGGGCGTGGTCGTCGCGCTGAACTGGCGTGGATGGACCGCCGGCCTGATGGAGCAGGGGATCACCGCCGCGATCGACGAGGCGGATGTCTCGGCCGAGGACGCGGCGGCGATGAAGCTGGAAGTCGCGACGCTGATGCAGGACTTCAAGGACAAGAAGGTGTCCGTGGAGGACCTCGCGCATGTGGTCGAGGAAGTGGCGCAGAGCCCGGTGATGACCGCCGCGTCGGTGATGTTCGTGGACAAGAGCTATGTCCAGGCCTCCGCGCTGACGGTGGAGGAGAAGGCCGAGGGGACGACGCAGATCAGCCGGTTCATGCGCGGGCTGTTCAGCGAGCAGATCTCCAAGACCAAGATCGACGATGTCACCAGCCCCATCCACTACCAGGCGAGCACCGACAAGCAGCCGCCGGTCCAGATCAACGCCAACAACCTGAACATGCAGCTCAAGAGCCCGGAGGATGTCACCCCCGAGCAGCTCAAGGAGTTCCTGGCCAACTGCAAGACCGCCGCCGACGAGGCGGGCATCCCCCCGGAGCGGTACGAGGTCGACATGGCCCGGGAGTTCTCCGCGGCGATCGACCGGGCGCTGGGGCGCGCCCCGGCCCTGCCGCCGGCCGAGGGCGGCCCGGGCGGCGAGGCGGGCGAAGACGCACCCGGCGGGGGCTGAGGCTCAGTCGACCAGCAGCACCCGGGGCATGACCACCTGCACGGGCTCCTCACGGAATCCCAGCAGGGCGCGGCCGGCGTTGGAGACCTGACGCCAGGCCCGGGGGCCGAGCAGTTCCTCCGCCGCGCTGGCCAGGCCGAGCGCCGACCGCGCGTCCGCCGCGCCCGGGGCGTGGACGAACCCGCCGAGCATCTCCTGGATCACCTCGTCGAAGCTCTTGGGCGCGGGGTAGTTCATAGTGTCGTAGCGGGCCATGCCCAGCTCCGCGGCCAGGTCGGCGACGGCGACATCCAGCGAGCCGATCTGGTCGGCCATGCCCAGCTCGATCGCCCGCGTGCCGGTGAACAGGCGCCCCTCGGCGGTCTGGCCGAGGTCGATGCCCGGGCGCCCGGCGCTGACGCGCGAGGTAAAGAGGTCATAGGTCTCGGTCATCTTCTGGCGGACGAACGCCCGCTGCTCGGCGTCCCAGGGCTCGACGGAGGAGAACATGCCGGCGCGCGGGCCGCGGGTGCGGGCGACGACATGCACGCGGAGCTTGTCGTAGAGCGCCCCCATCGAGAACTTGCCGCCGACGACGCCGATCGAGCCGACGATGCTGGCGGGGTTGACATAGATCTTCTGCCCGCCGACGGCGGTGTAGTAGCCGCCGGAGGCGGCCATGGAGCCGACGCTGACCCAGACGGGCTTCTCGGCGCCGACGCGCCGGAGGCCCTGCCACATGACCTCGCTGGCGATGGCCGACCCGCCGGGCGAGTCGATGCGGACGACCACGCCCTTGATGAGGTCCTCCTCGAGAATGTCCTCGAGGGCCCGGCGGATGGTCCGGCTGCCGACCGACTCGCCGCCCATGAACCCGCCGCTCGAGGAATCGCCGTCGACGATGGTGCCGACCACATGCAGCACGGCGATCGACTCGCGCACGGGCGTGTGGTCGGGCGGTGTGGTGAGCATGCGGAGCATGGCGAAGGGGTTGGCGGGGTCAAGGCCCGCCGCGCCCTCGGGGGCGATGTCGTGCCAGGTGATCTCGTCGGCGTACGCGCCCTCGAGGTGCTCGCTCAGGAGGGGAAGGTCGACCTCGGCGTCCACAAGCCCGGCGTCGATGGCGGCCTGGGCGTCGGCGAACCAGCCGGACTCCATCGCCGCGTCGAGCTGGGCGTCGGTCAGGCCCAGGTTCTCCCGCAGCGTCGCCCGCGACCCGTCGTAGAGGCCGTCGAGGAGCTGGTTGATGTTCCAGTCCCAGGCCTCGGTCGGCACGGACTGCATGTACATCTCGTTGGCGCCCTTGTAGTCGCCGACCTGCACCATGTCGGGCCGGATGCCCAGCCATGCGAGGGTGTCGGCGAGGAACATCTCCTCCATATACATCCCGCTGAGCGAGACCGACCCGCCGGCCTGGAGGATCGTCTCGTCGGCGTACGACCCCAGGAGGATCTCGCCGTTGCCGTAGTTCTCCGCGTACAGGTGGACCTTCTTGCCCGAGGCCTGCACGCCACGGATCGCGTGGCCGATCTCCTCGATCTGGCTCCGGCCGAGCGCCGCGTCGCGGAGACGGATGACCACGGCGTCGTAGTCCGAATCCTCGGCCACCCCCCGCAGCGCGCCGGTCAGATCGGCCAGCGTGCCGAAGGACTCCGACGCTTCGAGCCAGGCCAGCGGGCTCGGCTGCTCGGCGAGGGCCCCGCTGATCTCCAGCATGGCGACATCGGTCTGGGCGAACGCGAGGCCGGCGGTCAGGGCGAGCGTCGCGGCGAGGGGGCGGGGGGCAAGCGGCATGGGTCACTCCTCTCAGAGGTTCACGGCAGCAGGGTATCGGCCCGGACGCCCCCAGGTCCAAAGCCCGGGACGCAAGCCTCTCCCCGAGGACGGCCCCCAGGCCCGCTAGGCGTAGCCCAGGTCATCCAGATCGTCCTCCTCGAGCCCGAAGTGGTGGCCGATCTCGTGGAGCACGGTGATCCGGATCTCCTCGGCGATGGCCTCCTCGTCACCCCACCCCCCGGCGGCCCGGATGGTCCCCCGCCGGAACAGGTGGATCTGCTCGGGCAGCTCGCCGGATCGCTCCACGCTCTGCTCCACGATCGACCACCCCGAGTGCAGCCCGCAGAGGGTGGCCGCCTCGGACCGCCACTGCTCCCGCGGCACGCCGAGCGAGCGGAGGATCTCCGGGGTCGGCTCGTCGAGGACGATGAGGGGCACCTCGTCGAGCATCGCCAGGATGGGCTCGGGCAGGTCCGCGAGCACCCGCTCCAGCAGCCCGTCGAACCTGTCGCGCTGTCGGTCGTCCATGCGTGGCTCCTGCGGGCCGCCCCCGCTACGCCACCAGGTCCGCCATCGCCAGGGGGCGCTGGAGCACCGCGGGGATGACGCGGAAGGTGTCGATCGTAATCCCGATCATGGCGAGCGTCAGGAGCAGCGCGCCCAGCCCGACGAGCATCTCTCCGGCGAGCGCCACCTGGCCGCCCCACCCGCCGGCCAGCGGGGCCGCGAGGCCCAGACCGTCGCCGCCCGCCGCGATGAGCAACGCCGCGACCGACGCCGCGATGGTCTGCCGGTCCACGCGCTCGGCGCGGAGCACGAGCGAGCGTGCGGCGAGGATCCGGAGGTTCCAGCGGAGGCACGCCGCCCCGGCGGCAAGAATGAGCCACATGCCCATCCGCTCCCACCGCCACGGCATGGACTCGGCCCGGCCCGACCACGCCGCCAGGAGCGATGGCCCGGGGCCGGCGCTGGCGATGGCGCCCAGCTGCACATACAGGTAGATCGCGGGCGGGTAGAGCAGCACGCCGACGGCCGCCGCCGCCGACTGCCAGCGCGGGATCGCGCCGTGGGGGCGGATGATGACCAGGGCGCCGACGCCGGAGAGCACGAGCCCGATCGCCCCGGCCGCGATGAGCTTGTCCTGGGTGGCGACGGTGAGCCCACGGTCGACCAGCCCGGACACCCAGACGGCCCACCCGAGCACCACGGCGGTCATGGCGCCGACCACCCACGCCGCGAGCCCGGCCGCGACGGTGCGGCGCGACCGGATGGGCTGGATCTCGGCCGCCCGGGGATCGACCAGGCTCAGGAGCGTCGCCTGGATCGGCAGGCCGCACTCGGGGCAGGTCCCCATGATGGTCAGCCCGCGCAGCTCATACCCGCAGGACGCGCAGCACAACGCCCCGGTCAGCTCCTCGGCAAGGACCGGCGCGGACGGCTCCCCCATCGGGCTGGGGTGTGTGCTCTCGGGCATGTGCGGCCTTCCCTCCGCGAGTATGCCAGCAGCATACCCGACCGGGCGGGGGGAGTTCGCCCCCGGAGGGCGGGGCCCCGGCCCTCCGACCACCCCCATATACTCCGAACCCCCATGACCACCCGCGAATACATCGAGCGCATCCGTCGGTCCATCGGCAGCGTGTTCATCGGCAACGACGCGGCGATCGACCGGGTCATCTGCTGCATGCTCGCCCGCGGGCACCTGCTCATCGAGGATGTGCCGGGCGTGGGCAAGACGATCCTCGCGGCCGCCATCGCCAAGAGCGTCCGATGCTCGTTCAACCGCATCCAGCTCACGCCGGACATGCTCCCGGCCGACCTGCTCGGCGTCACGATCTACGAGCGCGACTCGGGCCAGTTCGCGTTCAAGCCCGGGCCGATCTTCGCCAACATCATCCTCGCCGACGAGATCAACCGCACCACGCCCCGAACGCAGACGGCGCTGCTGGAGGCGATGAGCGACGCGAGCGTCTCGATCGACGGCAAAGTGCACAAGCTCCAGCAGCCGTTCATGGTCATCGCGACCCAGAACCCCTACGACTTCGAGGGCACCTACCCCCTGCCGGAGAACCAGCTCGACCGGTTCCTCATGCGCCTGAGCCTGGGCTACCCCGACGCGGCCCACGAGCGGAAGATCCTCCAGACCCGGCCGGCGACGACCGTGCTCGACTCGCTCCAGGCGGTCATCACCCGCGAGGAGCTCGTGGAGCTCCAAGCCAGGACCGATCAGGTCGAGATCGACCCGGCGATCCTCGACTACATCGTGCGCTTCGCCCACGCGACCCGCGACGACGATCGGCTGCGTTTGGGCCTCTCGCCCCGGGGCTCGCTGGCCCTCGCCCAGGCGGGACGGGCGACCGCGCTGTTCCACGGGCGCGCCTATGTCGTGCCGGAGGATGTGCTGGACAACATCCACGCGATCTGCTCGCACCGCGTCGTGCCGCGCTCGACGCCGGAGGGGGTGGAGCTGACGGGCACCGAGCACATCCTGACCAGCATCGTGCAGTCGCTTGAGAGCCCGGTGTGAGTGAGTGGGTGAGTGGGTGAGTGGGTGAGCCGACCGCACTGGGTTTGGGGCTCCCCATGGGCGGGGGAACATGCCCGGCGTCCTCGCGTCTCTCCCCTCAGCGCGTCAGGGCGAGGATTCGGGCGATGCGCTTGTCCATCGGCGGGTGGCTCGAGAACAGCGAGTTGATGTTCTGGTGCGCCTCGCGGGCCTTCTTGAGCGGGTTGGCGATGAACATGTGCGCCGTGCCGCGGTTGGCAACCTCGACGAGCGGCTCGTCGTCGCCGGCGATCCTTGAGAGGGCGCCGGCCAGCGCGAGGGGGTTGCGCGTCAGCTCGACCGCGCCGGCATCCGCCAGATACTCCCGCTCGCGGCTGTAGGCCATCTGGATGAACCTCGCGACGATCGGCGCGAGGATCGCCAGCAGCACCGCCAGGACAAGAACCACGATCACGACCGCCC
The DNA here is from genome assembly GCA_020850415.1 of Phycisphaerales bacterium. GTDB lineage: Bacteria > Planctomycetota > Phycisphaerae > Phycisphaerales > UBA1924 > PNC22. Next base: position 12,090 of record JADZER010000029.1, on the reverse strand, counting down.
CGCCGCCGCCGCTCTTGCCGCCCGAGCGGCGCCCGCCGCCGTAGCGCCCGGCCCGGAAGGTGATCCTCCAGAACGCGTCGCAGGCGAAGACGATCAGGCCGACCATGGTCGCCATGAGCATGGCGAACCGGATGTCGAAGTGGCGGATGTGCGCCATCTCGTGGGCGACGACCGCCTGCAGCTCGTCGCGGGTGAGCTTCTCCCGCAGGCCTCGCGTGACGGCGACCACGCCGTGCTCGGGGTCACGCCCGGTGGCGAAGGCGTTGAGGGCCGTGTCGTTGATCAGGTAGACCCGGGGCATGGGGAGCCCCGCGGCGATCCGCATCTCATCTACGACATTGAACAGCTCGGGGTCGGCGCCCTTCTCGATCTCGATCGCGCCCATCATCCGCAGGATCGCGTCCGAGCCGCTGAACCAGCTCCACATCGCGCCCAGGCCGCCGAAGAGGAACGCCGCGCCCGCGCCGATCGCGACCGACGGCAGCAGGCTGGTCAGCTCGCCGCCTCCCGCGTAGACCCCGGCGGCCGCCCCCATCGCGGCCCCGAGCGCCAGACAGAGCAGCAGCATGCACACGATCAGCACGACGCTCTGCCGCTTGTTCTTGCGGATCAGGTCGTTGAAGGTGATCGTGCCGGGGTAGGCGCTTACCTCGCGGGCGATGCGCTCGCGCCGGGACTCGGCAGAGGGGCGTTCGGGTGGGCGGGCTGCGGACATGGTCGTGCGCCAGAGCTACCGGTCCGGCGAGTTGCCGCGCCGGTGAGTGATCGAGCCCCGGAGGAGGGCGGAGAGCGGAAGCCCTCCCCCGCCGGGGGCAGAAGACGGAGTAGCCGCCGACCGTCGCGAGCGACGCCTCACGAGAACGACACCTTGGGCGCCTCGCGCTGCGCCGCGTCCTGGAGCTCGAAGTACTCGCGCTGCGAGAAGTTGAACAGCCCCGCGACGAGGTTCGTCGGGAAGGTCTGGCGCCGCTCCTCGTACCGCCCGACCGTGTCGTTGAAATGCTGACGGGCGAACCCGATCTTGTTCTCGGTGCTCGTCAGCTCCTCCTGCATCTGGCGGAAGTTCCCGTCCGCCTTGAGCTGCGGGTACGCCTCGCTCAGGGCGAACAGCCGCCCCAGCGCCTGGCTGATCATGTTCTCCGCGTCGGCCTTCGCCGCGGCGTGGGCCGAGTCGGAGGTGATGGCGACCGCCTGCTGGCGTGCCCTGATCACCGCCTCGAGCGTCTCGCGCTCGTGCGAGGCGTAGCCCTTCACCGTCTCGACGAGGTTGGGGATCAGGTCGTACCGGCGCTTGAGCTGGACATCGATCTGCGCCCACCCGTTGTCGCAGTCCACGCGGGCCCGCACCAGGCCGTTGTACATGCCCATGAGAATGACGACCAAGACGATCAGCACGCCCAGCGCGCCCAGACCGATGACGAGCGGACCCATGGAGAACCCTCCCTTCGCGCGGACCGACCCGCGCCGTGCGTGGCAGGGAGCCTACCGCGCCGCCCCGGACCCGTGGCGGCGGCCCCCGCGTACACCGACGACCCGGGCCCTTCCCCGCGCCCGCCGGCCCCGGGCGACGATGGCAGACGCCTCGCCCGGTATGATGGGTTATTCGCCGACCGGCCACTGACCTTTCACCCGCGAGCCGACCATGCCGCCCACGAACAAGCCGAGCGCCGCACCCGCCCCCGGCCTCTCGTGGGTCCAGGAGGCCGGCGAGGCACTCCTCTGGCCCCGCTTGCTCCGGGTCCCGGCCCTCGCGGCACGCCCGCAGCGGGTGGTCCTCGGGGCCTTCCTCCTGCTGGTGATCGGGGCGATCGGTAGCGTGCGCCTGCCCTGGCGCGACGAGCAGCTGCCGCCGATCCTCGACGCGGTCGTCGGCGCCAAGCTCGCCGCCCTGTCGGACCTTTGGGCGGGCGTGCTCGCGCTCAGCCCCCGTGCCGTGGCCGCCGGCCTGGCCCGGGTGCTCACCGACGCCTCCTCCGTCGCCCTCACCGACTACCCCATCGAGGCGCTGCTGCTCGGCGTCCCCATGCTCGTCGCCGGGTCGGTGCTCGCCGGGGCGGTCTGCCGCTCGGTCGCCTGCGAGTTCTCGCAGGAAATCACGCTCCCCTGGACCCGCCAGCTCGCCTTCGCTTTGCAGCGGTGGCGGTCGATGGTCGGCGTGCTGGTGCTGCCCTGGGCGATCGTCGGCGTCATCGCGCTGATCCTCGCGGGCGCGGGCTTCCTCTGCTTCAACGGCATCCCCGGGCCCGAGCTGCTCGGCGGGCTGCTGTTCGGGCTGGCGGTCCTGCTCGGCCTCGCGGCGGTCCTCTGCACGATCGCCGCCACGCTCGCCTGGCCCATGCTCGTCCCCGCCGTCGCCTGCGAAGGGACGGACGCGATCGACGCCGCCGGAAGGGCACTCGCCTACGCCCTCGCCCGCCCGATCCGGTTGCTCGCCTACCTCGCTGTGGCCGGGGCGGTCTGCCTCGCGGCGTCGACCGTCGCGGTCGCGGTCGCCGACGGGGCGACGGACTTCGCCAGGGCGAGCGCGTCGGCCTGGGTGTCGGACCGGGGGGTCGCGGAGATCGCCGGCGCGGCGACCGGCCGGGTGATGCCCGGGGACGGCGCCGAGCCCGTCGGCGCCCTCGCCGAAACCTCCGGCGCGATGGTGGCGTTCTGGGGCTCGTGCCTCCGGGTCGTGGCCGGCGGGTACATCGTCAGCATGGTCCTGACCGCCGGCACGCTCATCTACCTCTTCATGCGCCAGATCTGCGACGGGCAGCACTACGCCGAGCTGTGGACGCCCGGGGAGATCGAGCGGTCCTTCGCCGCGGCCCTGGGTCGCAAGACCGGGTCACCCGACGGCCCCACGCCGGCTGATCCGGACTTGGACCCCGACGACTGACGGACCGGGCGGACGGCGGACGAAAGCGCGGGGCCGGCGGGCGGGCGGCGGGCGGACAGCGCGGGGCATCCCTATCCTCTGGCCTTATGAGCATCAACTTCCTCGATGAACTCCGCTGGCGTGGGCTGCTGCACCAGTGCACCGACGAGCAGGGCCTCACCTCGCACCTGGCCGACCCGGTCGCGGCCCGCCGGCGCGCGTACGCGGGCTTCGACCCCACCGCCAACAGCCTGACCATCGGCAACCTCGTCCCGATCATGTGCCTGGCGCACTTCGCCCGGGCCGGGCACGAGCCGGTCGTCGTCATGGGCGGCGGGACGGGGCTCATCGGCGACCCCTCGGGCAAGACCGCCGAGCGCACGCTCATGACCGCCGAGACCGTCGCGGGCAATGTCGCCAGCCAGCGCCGCATCTTCGAGGCGGTCTTCCGCGGCGCGGGGCTCACCGTCCCCACCATCGTCAACAACGCCGACTGGCTCTGCAAGCTCAGCTACCTCGACGCCCTCCGCGACATCGGCAAGCACTTCAGCGTCAACATGATGATCCAGAAGGAGTCGGTCAAGGCCCGACTGGAGAACCGCGAGCACGGCATCAGCTACACCGAGTTCAGCTACATGATCCTCCAGGCGTACGACTTCGCCTATCTGTTCCGCGACCGCGCCGTCACCGTCCAGCTCGGCGGGAGCGACCAGTGGGGCAACATCGTCGCCGGGGCGGATCTCATCCGACGCGAGCACGCGGCCGCCCACCCGGGCGAGGATTCCGGGGCCCCCCACTGCTTCGGCCTCACCAACCCCCTCGTCACCAAGGCCGACGGCGGCAAGTTCGGCAAGACCGAGTCCGGCGCGATCTGGCTCACCGCCGAGCGGACGAGCCCGTACGCCTACTACCAGTTCTGGCTCAACGCCGCGGACGCCGATGTCGTGAAGTTCCTCAAGCTCTTCACGCTGCTGCCCCAGGCCGAGGTCGAGTCGCTCGCCGCCGCCCACGCCGCGAACCCCGGCGCCCGCGAGGCCCACCGCGCCCTCGCCCATCACGCGACCGCCCTGCTCCACGGCGAGCACGAGGCCGCCAACGCCGCCAACGCCGCGACGGCCCTCTTCTCCGGCGAGGTCGCGGCCCTGCCCAAGGCCCTGCTCCAGGAGGTGCTCGCCGAGGTGCCCTCCAGCGACCACCCCCGCGCGTCGCTCGACGCCGAGGGCGTCGCGCTGGTCGAGCTGCTCGTCGAGACCGGCCTGGCCAAGAGCAAGCGGGAGTCCCGCGAGTTCCTCGCCAACGGCAGCGTGAGCGTCAACGGGCGCAAGGTCGGCCCCGACGACCGCCTCACCAGCGCGGACCTGCTCCACGCCGAGCTGATCGCCCTCCGGCGCGGCAAGAAGGCCTGGCACCTGACCCGCTGGGCCTGAGCCGCTCGGACTACACCGGGTCAGGCCAGCCGGCGAAGGGCCTCGACGCGCTGCTCCGTCGGCGGGTGCGTCGCGAACAGGCTCATCAGCGTCCGGCCGCCGGTCAGCGGCTCGACGATGAACATGTTGTTCGCCGCCGGGTTGGGGTTCTGCAGCGGCACGCGCCGAGACACCGTCTCGAGCTTCTGCAACGCCGAGATCAGCCCGTTCGGCGTCCCGGCGATCCTCGCGCCGTCGGCGTCGGCGACGAACTCGCGGCTGCGGCTGATCATGCTCCTGATCATCGCCGCCCCCACCGCCGCCACGATCAGCGTCACCATCGCCACCAGCGGGTTGCCGTTCTCGCGGTTGCCCGCGCCCAGCAGGAAGCCCCACTGCGCGATCGACGCGAGCAGCCCCGCGATCGTGCCCGCGATCGTGCTCGTCAGCGTGTCGCGGTTCTTGACATGCGCCAGCTCGTGCCCGATCACGCCCCGCAGCTCCGGCTCGCTGAGCAGCTGCAGCGCCCCCTGCGTCACCGCCACCGCCGCGTGGCCCGGGCTGCGACCGGTCGCGAAGGCGTTGGGGGCCTGCTGCGGGCAGATATAGACCCGCGGCATGGGGAGCCCGGCGTTCTGCCGGAGCTCGTCGACCATCGCGTACAGCCGCCCGCCGCTCGCAGGGTCAACCTCCTGCCCACGCATCGCCGCGATCGCGATCTTGTCCGAGAAGAAGAACGCCCCGAAGTTCATCGCCACCGCCATCACGGCGAACGGGATGATGAACCCCTTGCCCAGCATGCCCCCGACCAGCACGAAGAGGGCGGTGAGCACCGCCATGAGCATCGCGGTCTTCACATTGTTCATGAACGCGGTCATCGGATTTCCTGCTCCATTTGCCCGGCGATCCCGCCGGCAACCCTGTCGATGCCTGTACGGTCGAGATGCCGATGTCGTTCGCTCAGGGCAGCGGTGCAGATTCCGTGCCGGTCGCCGGTGCGCCGCCCGTGGTCCCCGGCGCGTTCTCCGGGCTCACAGGCGTGTGCTGCATCGCCTTGGCTGCCAATCTGGCACCCGAGACGGCGAGCACGATCGCGACGGCCACACGCAGGTGACGCAGCCGGAGCTTGTGCGTGAGCCGCGCCCCGAGGGGCGCCCCGATCGACGCCCCCACCGACATCGCGAGCCCCAGCAAGAGCGCTTCCTGCCATCGCTGCCCCTGGGACGAGAGGGTCGAGAACTTCATGACCGCGCCGATCGGCGAGGCCACGCACATCGCCACGGCGCTCGCCGCGATCGCCCGGCGCAGCGGCACGCGGGCGGCGATCTGCATCGCCGGCACCATCACGATCCCGCCGCCGATCGCCAGGAACCCCGCGAGCAGGCCCGTCACCAGCCCGATCAGCCCCAACCGCGCCCCGGTCGCCCGCTCCTGCTCGGGCGTCGGCTCGGGCAGCTTGCGCACGGCGGTGAACAGCGTCCACCCCACGAACGCGAACAGAAACCCGACCAGCACCAGCATCGGCACCCGCCCGGGCGTCTGGTTGCCCAGCACCACCCCCCCCACGATCGCGATGGCCATCGGCGGCAGAAGCCTCGCGACGATCCGCCGGTCGATCGCCCCGGCCGCCAGGTGGGGCCGGATCGACATCCCCGCCACCACCACATTCACCAGCATCGACGCCGCCATGTAGAGGTGGTGCTGGCTGTGGGCCTCGTCGTCGTACCCGAAAATGGTCGCCAGGGCCGGGAGCATCACGATCGACCCCCCGATGCCGCACAGCCCCCCCACCGCCCCGGCGACGAGGCCGACGATCGCGGCGACCAGGATGTCGGTGATGTTCATGGAGATCACCTGGGTAGAGAGGGACGAAAACCAGGTGATTCCGCCTGGTCAAAAGCCCGATAACCGCGCCAACTGTGACGACCGTAAGGCCGATGCAGCATACGCCGAAAGAGCCGCCGTCCGGAGACCGAAAGCCCTGGGGTATGTGCCGGTGGAATTCCAGATTCGCCAGCCCGCTCCCGAGCCCCGGGTTAGACTTCCCGCACCTCGTCGGACCGGGCCACAGGGAGGTGGGCCCCGACCCCGGCTGGGCCAACCGCCGGGTTGGCCTAGAGCAGACGCCTCTGCTGTCGGCGAGAATCTGGGAGGCGTGACTTTGAAGATCAGCGGTAAAGACATGCTCACCCTGCTGCGCTCGCGTTGGTCGAAGCGCGCCACCGCCGAAGCCGGCGTCTTCTGCGCCGCCGCCCTGATCACCGCCACCTCGGCGGTCATGGTCAAGGAAGCGCAGCACATGCCCGCCCTGGCCTCCATGGGGCATGTCCCCGCGACCGCCGTGATCACACCCGCCTCCCGGCCAAGCGTCGGCGCTGCCGAGCCCGTCCTCGTCGAGCCCACCCCCGCGGAGGCGGCCCGCGCCGAGCGGATGATCGAGAGGGCCTCCTCCTCAACCCGCTGGTTCAACGGACGCCCCGTCAGGCCGGCAAGGGTGGTGTGGATGCAGGTCACCGCCTACTCGCCCGACGCCCGGTCCTGCGGCAAGTGGGCCGACGGTAAGACCGCAACCCTGCACCCCGTCGAGACCAACGGCGGCAACCTCGTCGCCGCCGACACCCGCTTGTTCCCCTTCGGCAGCCTCCTCTCCGTCGAGGGCTACGCAGACGGGCAGGTCGTCCCGGTCATGGACCGCGGCGGGGCGATCAAGGGCCACCACATCGACCTGCTCATGCCCACGCATAAGCAGGCCATGCGCTGGGGCAACCGGCGGATGCCCGTGATCGTCTGGCAGTACGCCGACGGCAAGCCCCTGGACGATCCGCGGAAGTTCCGCTGATCGGCCGGCCGCCCCGACGCCCGCTCACGCCGCGTCGATCGCCACATCCAGTTCCACCGTCCGCGGCATGAGGCACTCGGTCTGCGTGCACGCCTGGTAGGTGACCGCCAGCCGGGGCCGCCCGAGCAGCTCGCCGGTCTGCTCGACCGCGACCCGCAGCTCGAACTGCCCGGTGTACGCGAGGAAGGTATCCCCCGCCAGCCCGTGCTCGGAGCCGTCCGGGTAGTCGGCGAAACACGCGATCCCCTCGCCCCCCACCACGCCCACGCGGAAGGGCGCGAGCCCGAGCGTCGGGTCGCTCGGCCTGGGGTCGGCCCCCGTGAGGTGATACCCATCGGCGATGCGCACCAGCAGCGCCAGCTCCGCCGGCCTGCCCGGCGAGACCCTCAGCCGGTCCGTCTCGGCGTAGATCTCCACCGGCGTCACGGCCGGGGCTTCCGGGCACGGCTCCGGCGCGCTCTGGTCGGTCGCGAGGTCCAACGGCGCGAAGGTCTCGGGGTCCTGCCTGGAACGGTCGGTCCGCAGCAGGCGGAGCAAGCCCCGCGTCGAGTTCACCGTCGCCACCGGGTCGCGGCTCACGGCGTTCGACACCGCCCGCAGCAGGGAGACGGCCCGGTCGATGTAGCTCGGCTCGCCCGTCGCGTCGGCCAGATCCAGCAGCGCGTGGAGCATCATGCTCGAGCCGCAGGGCGTGGCCCCGTCGTAGGTCGTCCGTGAGCGCACGAACAGGTCTTCCCGGTCGGCGCGGGTGTCGTGGTAGCCCATGTCCTCGGCGCGGAAGTCCTCGACGGCCAGCTCGTAGACGCGCACCGCCGAGGCGAGATAGGGCGTCGGCGTCCGCGGTGCGCCGGTTCTCGACAGCGCCGCGCGGTGCAGCGCGACCAGGCCGAGGATCATCGCGCCGGAGTCCTCCAGCACGCCGGGCGCGTTCGCGACGCCCGCACGCCAGCTCCGGCGCAGACGCCCGTCGGGGCCGGTCATCGACCCGAGCACGAAGCCCGCGCCCCGCTCGGCGGCGTCGAAGTACCGCTTGTCCTTGAACAGCACCGCCGCCTCGGCGAACGCCGCGATCGCCAGGCCGTTCCACTCCGCGATCACCTTGTCGTCGAGCCCGGGCTGCGTGCGGGCCTTCCTCGCGCCGTAGAGCTTTCGGTTGATCCCCGCGAGCTTCATCAGGAACTCATCGCGGGAGAGGCTGAACCTGCCGGCGAGCTCGGCCGGCCGGCCCTCGAGGCGCAGGACATTCGAGGCCTCGCCGTCGGGGTGGTGCGGGTCGCGGAAGTTGGGGCCCTTGGTCAGCCCGTACACCTCGGCCGCGAACTCCGCGTCGCCGGGGTCGAGCGCCTCGGCGATCTGCGTGGGCGTCCAGAGGTAGTTGAGCCCCTCGCGCCCGTCGACCTCGGCGTCCTGCGCCGAGTAGAACCCGCCGCCCTCGCCGGTCATCTCGCGCAGCACGAACTCCAGCGTCTCGCGCACCACCCGCCGGTACTCGGCGTCGTCATAGACGGCGCCCGCGCGGGTGTAGAGCCTGGCGAGCAGCGCCTGGTCGTAGAGCATCTTCTCGAAGTGCGGCACGGTCCAGGTCGCGTCCACCGCGTACCGGTGGAAGCCGCCGCCCACATGGTCGCGGATCCCGCCGGTCGCCATCGCGTCCAGGCTCGCGCGCACCGCCCGGTCGATCGCGTCGCGGGTGGGCTTGTCCTCGGCGTGCTCGCGGGCGTCGAGCAGGAAGTCGGCGTACACCGTCTGCGGGAACTTCGGCGCCGAGCCGAACCCGCCGTGGACCTGGTCGAACGCCCGCAGCAGCCGGTCGGCGGCCCGCTCGACATCGCGGTGCCCGACGGGCACCGGCGACGCGGCGCCGGCGAGGTTCTCTCGCACCGCGCCCGCCAACGACTCGGCCTGCTCGAGCACCGCCGACCGCTGGTTGGACCACGCGCCGGAGATCCCCTCGAGCACCTGCGGGAACGCGGCGATGTTCATGCCGGGACGCGGCTCGGCCGGGAAGTAGGTGCCGCACCAGAACGGCCGGAGCTTCTCGGGCTCGACGAACACGCTCATCGGCCACCCGCCGCGCCCGCTGAAGACCTGCGTCGCGGTCATGTAGAGGTTGTCAACATCCGGCCGCTCCTCGCGGTCGACCTTGATGCAGACGAACCGCTCGTTCATCAGCGCAGCGATCTGCTCGTTCTCGAAGCTCTCACGCTCCATGACATGGCACCAGTAGCAGGTGCTGTAGCCGACGGAGAGAAAGATGGGCACACCACGCCGGCGGGCCTCCTCGAACGCCTCGCGCCCCCAGGGCCACCAATCGACCGGGTTCTGCGCATGCTGGAGCAGATATGGGCTGGTCTCGCGGGCGAGGCGGTTGGCGTGCCGCGCCCTGACCGCCTCCTGCCCGGTCTGCTCACGGGACGCCTCGTGCTGTTCCGGCTGGTGGATGGGCATGGGCAGAGTGTACGGGCCAGCCGGGGTGTACGAGCCCGGGCGATGCCGCGTGTCAGCCCGAAGCCCGGCCGCCCGGTGCGACGGGCGAGATGCTGAACTTCCCCCCGAGGATCTTTGCCCCCGGCGCGACGAACACGGCGGGGGCCTCGAGGTCGCCGTCGATCTGGGCGGTATCCCCCAGCGTGACCGGGCCGAGCGAGACAATCCTGCCCTTGACCGTGCCGTGGACCTCGACGCCGGCGCAGGCCTTGAGGAGGGTGACCCGGACATCGGCCCTGCGGTCGACGATGATGCGCCCGCAGGTCTGGAGGCTTGTACCCCAGTGGCGCGCGCGCACGACGATATCGGCGATGGCGAGCTGGCGGTGGCAGTGCGGGCAGGAGCTGCTCATCGCGCGGAGGCTGACCGCGCACGCACGCTGGCAGTGGTAACAACGGACGACCCTGGTGGGGTTATCCGGAGGAGCGAGCTGCTGGTGGGCTGCGCACACGGCCTGGCGCCCTCACGCGCGGCTGGTCAGGCCGCGCCCTCCGCCGGCTGACGGTGGACCGGCCCCCAGCCGGTCTTCGCCGCCGCGTCGGTGGTCATGGGCTGCCCAACCCAGTCGAACTTGGGCCCGGTAGCGGCCTTGGGCTCGGGCAGGGGCGCGGGCGCCAGGGGCTTGGGCTGAGCGATGGCCACCGCGGGCTTGGGCTTGGCGGCGGCGGCGACGGCCTCGGGGCCGACGCGGCAGTGGCCGCTGAATGAGGCCCCCTCCGACACGATCAGCCGCTCCGCGACAATGTCGCCGATGACCTTCGCCGTCCCGTTCAGCTGGACGCGCTCACGGGCGAGGACATCGCCCTCGATCTGGCCGTCGACGATCACCGTGCCGGCCTCAAGGGCGGCCTTGCAGTGGGCGCTGGCCCCGACCTGGAGTTCGCCCGGGGTGGTGACCCGGCCTTCGAAGTGGCCGAGGATCCGGGCGGTGCGTTCGAAGCTCATCTCGCCCTTGATGCTGGTGTCCGGGCCGATGACGGTGATCTGCGCGTCGTGATCGCTCATGGTCGTCTCCATCGCAACGGAACCCGCCCGGAGGGGCGGGCGCGGGGCGGTGGCCCCTCCTGCTGCCCACTCCATCGGCCCCAGGGCCCACGCTTCTCCAGATTCCCGGACCTGGACCCAGCCCTATCTGGTAGGCTGGCTCCCGCGGCCCCCCGCGTTCCCCCATGAGCACAGCCCCGGAGACCCCCGATGACAACCGCCCTCGCCCGTCTGCTGCTCCCCGTTGTCTGCGCCCTGGCGCTGCTGCTCGGGCCGGGCTGCGAGAACAAGCTCAGCACCGAGTCCTATGAGCTGATCCAGAACGACATGGACCTGGTGCAGGTGGAGGACATCCTGGGCGGGCCGGGCGAGGTGCAGGCCGCGGCCGGCGTCGGCATCGGGGCCGACGGGCTGCCGCAGATGCAGAAGGCCGATGGCGATACCACCGCGTACCTGTGGGGGAACGAGTCGGTGGGCATCATCGTCAAGTTCCGGGACGGCAAGGTGTACCACAAGCAGAAGATGGGGCTCTGACGGAAAATGGGGCTCTAGGCCCGCGCCGCGTCCGGGCGGTCGGCGCAGAAAAAGACCCCGGTCGCCTGGGGGACAGTGAGCGACCGGGGCACGAAGAGGATCCTTCGGGCGGCCCCGTTGGGGGCCCGCCGATGGGTCAACCGAGACCCGGTCTGTGGTATTCCTGCGAGAGCGAAAAATCCCCGACCCGGTCACCAGGGCCGGCGTGAGGCCAGCGGCGCCGCGAGGCGACCGATCGCGACGGCGCCGATCGACTTCACGATGAGCCCCGGGATGAATGGGTAGAACCCGCCCTCAAGAGCACGGCCGGGCCCGTAGCCATTCGTGAGCGCGAGCCAGGGGACGCCGAGGCCGAACACGACGGCATTGCCGGCAAGCACGGCGGCGATCATGGCGAGCCAGCCGCGGGCGGCGCCGTCGCGCCGTCGGGCGATCATCCCCACGACCGGCTGACACAGGACAAAGCCGACGAGATAGCCGCCGGTCTGGCCGAGGAGGACCGCGAAGCCCTTCGACCCCTGTGCAAAGACCGCCCCGCCGAGGACGCCGAGCAGGAGATAGAGCAGCATGCTGACGGCGCCGAGCCGGGGGCCGAGGCAGAGCGCGGCGCACAGGACGGCCAGGGTCTGGAGCGACATCGGTACCCAGTCGGGCGGCAGCGGGATGCTGGCCTGCGCCGCGAGCGAGGTGAGCAGGGCAAAGACCGAGCACGCCAGCAGGTCGCGGAGCAGGGGGAGCCCGCGGGCATCGTCGGGGAGGGATTGCTCGCGGGGAGGCGGCGTCATGGGTCGATGGTACCGGCGCGGACCCTCACGGGCAGCCGGGGCCCGGTCAGTTGGAGTAGTTGACCATCCCGCCGCCGTAGTCGATGCCGTGGAGCCCCTCGCGGGTGAAGCGGAAGTAGGTCCCCAGGCCGTTGTCCCGGGCGCCGTTCCGGGCGGGCGGCTCGAAGATCGTGTTGGGGACATAGTCCGTGACGG
>JADZER010000028.1 GCA_020850415.1 Phycisphaerales bacterium | reverse complement strand
TCGCTTCGCTGCGCTGCGCTCTGACCCCGGCACCCCTTGGCGGACGGACCCCGGCACCCCTTGGTGATCTGACCCCGGTACCCCTTGGCGCTCTGACCCCGGCACCCGTTGGGGTACTGAGCCCGGCACCTGTGGGGCGGGACGCTTGTGGGGTGGTTCAGGCGGCGGTGCGGGCGGCGGCGGGTTGGGCTCCGGCGTGGGGGAGCCGTCGGAGGGCGAGGGCGGTGAGGTCGTCGCGTTGGTTGAGTGAGCCGGCCTGGGAGTCGACATCGGCGGCGAGGCGTTCGAGGGCGGCCTGGGCCCCGCCGCGGGAGGCGCCGGCGACGGTGGTTGCTTCGGCGAAGTGCTCGATGTAGGCCTGGCTGGCGGCGGCCTTTGCGGGGTTGGCGCCCGGCTCGGGGAAGGCGGTCTCGAAGCCGTCGCTGAAGAGGAGCAAGGTCTGGCCGTGGCGGAGGACGAATGCGGTTTGCGTGTAGGCGACCTCGGCGAAGACACCGAGTAGGGGCCCCTCGCCGCCGGCGACGGTGGTGGCGGTGGCGCCGGGGTCGATGACGAGGGCGGGCGGGTGTCCTGCGCTGGCGAGCGAGACCTCGCCGGTGGCGGCGTTCACGACGCCGCAGACCGCGGTGGCGAATCGGTCGCCGACCTCGTTCTCGACGCAGAGTTCCTTGTTGAGTCGGTCGAGCGTGCGGGCTGGTGAGGCGAGGGGGTGGTCGACGAAGATATCGGGGTCGGCGCTTCGGAGTGTTCGGCTGATGACGAGGGTGAGGAGGGCGGCGGGGACGCCGTGTCCGACGGCGTCGGCGAGGATGAACGCGGCGCGGTGCTCGTCGATCATGACGGCGTCGTAGATATCGCCGCTGACGAAGCCGCAGGGTCGGTAGAAGACACCGAACTCGAACCCGTGCGGCTCGGGGAGCACCTTGGGGAGGAACCGTCGCTGGACGACTCCGGCGAGTTGGAGCTCCTCGTGGAGTCGGCCGATCTCGCCGCTGAGGCCGCCTTGGGAGGCGCGGGAAACGCGGAGGTCGGTCACGAGCAGGTCGACGGAGGCCTGGCGGGTGACGAGCGTGTGGAGGATGGTGGCGACGAGTTCGGGGTTGGCGTCGAGTGGGCGGACGGGGACGCCGACGCACTCGAGTTCGGGGCGCAGGCTCTCGGGGTCGTGGGCGAGGACGAGGGCGGGGAGGTGGGCGCCGAGGAGGCGGTCGACCGCCTGCATGAGCGACGCGCGGGGGGTGGTGTCGGTGTGGAGGAGGAGTGCGGCGCCGCCGCCTTCTGCGCCGATGCCGGCGTGCTCATCGAGTGCGGTGCGGAGCCCCTCGTAGCTGACGCCCTGGCAGCGGGGCCTGGTGCCTGGGGTGGGCCAGAGTCGGGGGACTTCGGCGCACCACCAGGCGGACCGGTCGGTCCCGGCGGGCTCGTCGGCGATGGCGATGAGCAGTCTTGACACGGCGACTCCCCGCGCCCTCCAGGCGCGTCTGGGGGAGTCATCGGCTCACTTGGCCCTGTCCTTCAGCCCCTCCAGGTCGAGTTCGATCTGATCGCCCTCTTTGAGGTTGAGCGTCTCGAGGGTGCCGCCGGCCAGTTCAATCACGAACTGGGCGGCGAACCGGCTGGAGTACTTGGCGAGGCGGTCCTCGTACTTGGGGGCGATGCCGCGGGCGGGGTCGATGGGCTCGGTGTCGGGGTTGCGGGGGTCTTCGGCGGGCATGTGGTGCATGGCGGTGATCCGCCCGGTGGGGTCGAGGAAGATGATGTCGATGTCGATGGCGCAGTCCCGCATGACAAATCGCTGGACGGTGGCCTGCTTGAAGACGAAGAGCATGCCGCCGTCGGGCTCGATGTGCTGGCGGTCGCTGAGGCCCTTGAAGCGGGTGTCGTTGTCGAGGGCCAGCTCGAGCTGGAACCACTTGCCGTCGATCTTGACGCTTTCGATGTTGGAGGCGGCGGAGGGTTTGGGCTTGTCGCTGGAGCAGCCGGTCAGCGGCATCAGCGTGAGGGCCGCGAGGGCGACGGTCAGTCCGAGAATCAGGAGCCGGTGCGGAGCCATCTGTCGTCCTCCTCGGTAAAGGTCACGCGTTCGGGGGGCATGCTAGCGAGTTTGAAGGCCGAGCAGAACCCGGCCGGGGTGATCGGTTCGGGTGCGGGGAGCAGGGCGCACCAGTGGGCGAGCAGGCCGAGCACCCGTTCGGCGGGGACGCCGGCCTGACGGTAGGCGGTCAGGCGGGTGTCGCCGTGGCGTTTGGCGAGGCGCCGGCCGTCGGGGCCGACGACCAGGGGCAGGTGGGTGTGGGTGGGTTCGGGGGCGAGGCCGAGGGCTCGGTAGAGGAGGAGCTGGCGGGCGGCCGAGTCGAGGAGGTCGTCGCCGCGGACGACCTGGGTGACGCCCTGGCGGTGGTCGTCGACGACGACGGCGAGCTGGTAGGCGGGCTGGGCGCGCTTGGTCCAGACGACGAAGTCCCCGACGGTGGCGCCGGGGGACTGGGCGACGGGGCCGGCGAAGGCGTCGTGGAAGGTCACCTCGCCGGGCGGGACGAGGAAGCGCCAGTTGGTGTCGGGGTTGTCGAAGGCGCGGGGGGCGAGGTCGGTGGGGCGCAGCTCGGGCGGGAAGCGGGACTCGGCGCCGGGCGAGCCGGGGTCGGGGGCATGGGGGGCGTTGGCGGCTTCGTCGATCTGGGTGCGGGTGAGCTCGCAGGGGTAGGCGAGGGCGCGGGAGGCGAGGGTGTGCATCGCGTCGGCGTGGGGCGCGAGGTCGTGGGACTGGATGGTCGGACCCTCGTCCCAGTCGAGGCCGAGCCAGCGGAGGGTGTCGATGCAGGACTCGATGGCGCCGGGCTTGACGCGCGGGCCGTCGAGGTCCTCGATGCGGAGGATGATGCGCCAGGAGCGTTGGCGGGCGATGGCCCAGGTGACGAGGAAGGTCCGGGCGTTGCCGAGGTGCAGGGCGCCGGTGGGCGAGGGGGCGAGTCGGGTCGCTTCTCGGGGCCCGTGGGCGGGTTTTTCGGGGTGTTCTGCCATGCGTGGTGCGCGATGATACACTCGCGCCGCGGGGATACCGCCCGGGGAGAGGCCGACGGAGGATGCCATGGCGCAGAAGCTGAACGAGCAGCAGATCGAGGCCGAGCTGGCCAAGGTTCCTGATTGGGCGGAGGTCTCCGGCGCGATCCAGCGGACCTTCCAGCTCCCCGACTTCCGGGCGTCGATGGCGTTCGTGGACGGGCTGGCGGACTACGCCGAGCGGGTGCAGCACCACCCCGAGATCCTGATCCGGTACGACAAGGTCACGGTCAGCGTGAACACGCACGACGCGGGGGGGATCACGGCGAAGGACTTCGCGCTGGCGGAGGAGGCGGACCGGCTGGCGGGGCAGGCGGCGGTGGGGGCCTGACAACGAGTATGGAGATCGCGCGTCGTTGCCGTGTGGCGCGGCCGTGTGGGCCGTGGCTTTGCGGGACGGGCGATGCTTGCGCTCCCGCACGGCCGGCACGGCCGTGGCACACGAGAAGGGCGATCTGCTCGGCGATTCAGGCGGGCGATGGGCACTTGGCGCGCACGAGCGAGGCGGCGGTGCGCACATCGGCGACCCGCTGGTCCCCTGCCTCACGCTCGATCACCAGATCGCAGCGGAGGCCCGCGCTGCGGTACGCGGCGAAGAAGGCGTCCCAGTCGACGGCGCCGGATCCCGCGGGCGCCTCGCTGCCCCACTGGCCCGGGGTGGGGGTGGGTGTGGCGTCCTTGATGTGGATCTGGGCGACATGGGGGGCGAGCTTGCGGAGGCTCTCGATGGGGTCGCCCATGGCGTAGAGGATCATGTTGGCGGGGTCGAAGTTGACGCGTGCGCCGGGGACCTCGGCGAGGACACCGAGCAGGGTGTCCGCCGACTCCTGGCCGGTCTCGAAGGCGACGGCGACGGTGCGGGCGCGGAAGATGTCGACGATCTGGCGGAGCCGGTCGAGCATCCGGGCGCGTTCGGGGTCGGCGGGGTGGTGGGGGAGGAAGCCGGCGTGGAAGGTGACGAGCCTGACCCCGAGGCGGGCGGCGAGGTCGGCGTTGGCTTTGGCGGCCTCGAGGTTGTCGGGCCAGGTGGCGTCGGGGCGGACGCCGCCGGTGGCCTTGATGGTGTCGAGGGTGGTGTAGTCCTCGCCCTTGGTGGCCATCATGGCGCTGACGAGGGTGAGGCCGGCGAGGGCGCGGATGGTCTCGGCCTCGTCCCATTGGCCGGTGCGGATGGGGTCGAGGGCGAGCTGGATGGCGTCTGGGCCGCAGTCGCGGACCTTGGCGGCGAGGTCGGCGGGGCCGGTGGGTTGGAGGCTCCAGGAGCAGACGGCGAGTCGTGGCATCAGGCGTGGTTCTCGGCGTGGGCGTTGAGGTTGTCGTGCGGGGTGTGGGTCTTTGCCGGGGCGGGAGTGGGGTCGACGCGGTCGTGGAAGAAGAGGAAGAAGATGACGGCGACGCCGGCGGCGAAGAGGCAGGGGGCGATCCAGACCTTGTTCCACGCGATGGTCGAGACCTCATCGACGGTTGTGGTGTAGTGGCCTACCAGCCAGCCCGAGGCCTTGGCGCCGAGGAACATGCCGAGGCCTTGGGTGACGAGCACCAGGAAGCCCTGGACGGCGCCGCGGTGTTCGGGGTTGGCCTTCTTTTCGGCGTAGATGAAGCCGGTGACGAAGAAGAAATCGTAGCAGATGCCGTGGAGGATGATGCCGCCGAGGACCAGCCATTTGATGTGGTCGGTCCCCCCGGCGTCCCACGCCTGGGCGAAGAAGAAGTACCGGAGGATCCAGGCGAGCATGCCGACGAGGAGCATCCACTTGACGCCGAGTCTTGCGAAGAACAGCGGCATGACGAGCATGAAGAGGATCTCGGACATCTGCCCGAAGGACATGGTGGAGCCGATGTTCTCGTAGCCGACGGCCTTGGCGTATTGCCCGGCGAAGGCGTAGTAGGCGGCCAGGGGGATGCACACGAGGAAGGAACAGATGATGAAGACGCTGAACGAGGCCTCCTTCATCATGGCGAGGGCGTCGAGGCCGAGGGCGTCGCGTACGGAGAAGGGCTTGCCTTTGCCCGGGGCGGGGGTGTGGGGGAGGGCGAAGCTGTAGAGGCCCAGCAGGACGCCGGAGCCGCCCGCGACATAGAACATGCTGGGGGAGACATCGAACTCGAGCATGGAGATGACCCACCCGGCGATGATCCAGCCGATCGTGCCCCACACACGGATCATGGGGAACTGCTTCTCGGGGTTGGTCATGTTGCGGAAGGCGAGTGTGTTGGTCAGGCCGAGGGTCGGCATGTAGCAGAGCATGTGCAGCAGGACCATGGTGAGGAAGAGCGTGGGGGACTGCGCGGCCATCATCGGGGCGAGCAGCAGGCAGGCCCCGCCGATGAGGTGCATCACGCCGAGCACGATCTGCGAGGGGAAGAACCGGTCGGCGACCATGCCGAGAAAGAACGGCGAGATGATCGCGGCGATGGGCCCGAGTGAGTAGGCGGTCCCGATGGTGCCGCCCTCCATGCCGCGGTTCGCCATGTACGGTCCCATGGTCACATACCAGGCTCCCCACAGGAAGAACTGGAGGAACATCATCGCCGAGAGCAGTGCGCCGACGACGGGGCCTGAACGGGGGGGAGTCGCGGTCATGTCGAGCCTCTTCCTGTCCGCCGGCGCGTGCGTGGCGTGCGGCGGTGGTGCTGAATCGTCAGCGTAGCAAGGTGCCTCGGGTCCTGCGCCGCGTCGGGCGATCGTGCGGGTCGGCGGCGCGGGCGCGGGGCGGTGGGGCTCGGGGTATCCCGAGGCCGGCGGGGAGGGCAGAAGTTGGCGACTTCTTGACCTCGGCGGCGTGATATTCACGACACCGAGGGCTAGTATTCCCGACTCAGCGAAAGGGCAGGTGACACGATGCGTGTTGGAATCCCTCGTGAGGTCTTCCCGGGCGAGTGCCGCGTGGCGGGAACGCCCCGGACGGTCAAGCGGATGGTGCAGGCGGGGTTCGAGGTGTGGGTTGAGTCGGGCGCCGGGCAGGCCGCCGGGCACACCGATCAGGCCTATGTCGAGGGCGCGTGCACGATCGTCGAGGATGTGCGGAAGCTGTGGGCCGAGTGCGACATCATCCTGAAGGTGAGGCCGCCTCAGATGCACCCTGCGCTGCACGAGCACGAGGCGGATCTGATCCGCCCCGGGGCGGCGCTTCTGGGGTTCATCTGGCCGTCGCAGAACGGCGAGGTGGTGGAGAAGCTGCGGTCGCGGAAGGTGTCGACGATCTCGATGGACTGCGTGCCGCGGATCACGCGTGCGCAGAAGGTGGACGCGCTGAGCGCCATGGCCAACGCGGCGGGGTACCGTGCGGTGGTGGAGGCGGTGCAGCATTACCCGCGGTTCCTGGCCGGTCAGGTGACGGCGGCCGGGTCGGTGCCGCCGGCGAAGGTGCTGGTGATCGGTGCGGGCGTGGCTGGTCTCGCGGCGATCGGGGCGGCCCGCGGGCTGGGGGCGTCGGTCCGCGCGTTCGACACGCGGGAGGCGGCGCTGGAGCAGATCCAGAGCATGGGGGCGGAGCCTCTGCGGGTGGATATCAAGGAGGACGCCGAGGGCGGCGGCGGGTACGCCAAGCAGATGTCCGACGCGTTCCTGGAGGCGGAGCTGAAGCTATTCGCCAAGCAGGCGATGGAGGTGGACATCATCATCACCACGGCGCTGATCCCCGGGAAGGCGGCGCCGAAGCTGATCACGGCGGGGATGGTGGAGTCGATGCGCCAGGGGTCGGTGATCGTGGACCTCGCGGCTCCGCAGGGCGGCAACTGCGTCCTGACCAAGCCGGGCGAGGTGGTGAAGCACAAGAGCGTGACGATCGTCGGCTATGAGGACCTGCCGAGCCGGATGTCGCTGCAGGCGAGCTGGCTGTACTCCTCGGTGCTGGTGAACATGCTCGAGGAGATGGGCGGGGGCGAGGGTTTCCATGTCGACATGGAGAACGAGGTGGTTCGCGGCGCGCTCGTGACGCACGACGGGATGCTCACCTGGCCGGCGCCGAAGCCCGCGCCCAAGCCGGCGGCCCCTGCGCCGGTCCCGGCGGAGAAGGTCGGGGTCTCCGAGCAGGCGTGGCAGGAGGTGCCCCACGGCAAGGAGAAGCCCGGGGAGAAGCAGGCGGCGGCGGCCAAGGCCAAGGCGAAGGCCGGCAAGGGCTGGCTGTGGATGACGCTGGCGGCGTTGGCGATGATCGGCGTGGGTTGGGGGGCGCCCGAGTCGTTCCTGAGCCACTTCACGGTGTTCGTGCTGGCGATCTTCGTGGGCTGGCAGGTGGTGTGGAATGTGACGCCCGCTCTGCACACGCCGCTGATGAGCGTGACGAACGCGATCAGCGGGATCATCGTGATCGGCGGCATGCTGCACCTGGGCGGGGGCCTCGGTGATTGGGCGACGATCCTCGGGATTGTCGCGGTGCTTGTGGCGTCGATCAACATCTCCGGCGGGTTCCTTGTGACGCGGCGCATGCTCGCGATGTTCCAGAGGTAGGCGGACGCTCATGATCTCCACGAACTTCCAGACGGTTGCGTATGTGGTCGCCGCGGCGCTGTTCATCCTGAGCCTCTCGGGGCTCAGCAACCCCGAGACCGCGCGCCGGGGAAATATGTTCGGCATCGTGGGCATGGTGCTCGCGTTGCTGGCGACGGCGTTGGGCGAGACCTTCGACACGGTGGGGGCCTGGGTGCTGCTGCTGGCGGCGGTGGCCCCGGCGTGCGTCATCGGGGTGGTCGTCGCCAAGCGGGTGAAGATGACCGAGATGCCGCAGCTTGTCGCGTTGCTGCACAGCTTCGTGGGGGCGGCGGCGGTGCTGGTCGGGTTCAGCACCTACCTGCACCCGACGGGTGGCGAGGGCCATGTGCTCACCCACGCCGAGGAGCTGATCCACATCATCGAGGTGTATGTGGGCGTGGGCATCGGGTCGATCACCTTCACGGGGTCGGTCATCGCGTGCGGGAAGCTGCACGGGAAGATCAGCGGCGCGCCGCTGACGCTGCCCGGGCGGCACATGCTGAACCTGGTGCTGGTGATCCTGACGGTGGTCTGCGGCGTGCTGTTCGCCCGGGCCGCGGGGGCGGACAACATCTCCGGGGCGCTGGTCTGGCTGGGCCTGGGCACGGTGCTGACGGGGATCATCGGGTTGCATCTGGTCGCGGCGATCGGCGGGGCGGACATGCCGGTGGTGGTCTCGATGCTGAACAGCTATTCGGGCTGGGCGGCGTCGGCGGCGGGGTTCATGCTCAGCAACGACCTGCTGATCATCACCGGGGCTCTGGTGGGCTCTTCGGGCGCCATCCTGAGCTACATCATGTGCAAGGGGATGAACCGGTCGTTCATCAGCGTGATCCTGGGCGGGTTCGGGACCGCCGACGGGGGCGGTGGCGGGGTGGTGGTCGAGGGCGACCACCGGGAGATCTCGGCGGTCGATACGGCCGCGAGGCTCAAGCAGGCCAAGAAGGTCATCATCGTCCCCGGTTACGGCATGGCGGTCGCGCAGGCGCAGCACGCGCTGGCGGATGTCACGAAGAAGCTGCGCGACTCGGGGGTGAAGGTGTCGTTCGCGATCCACCCGGTGGCGGGGCGGCTGCCGGGGCACATGAATGTGCTGCTGGCCGAGGCGCATGTGCCCTACGACATCGTGCACGAGATGGAGGACATCAACGACGAGTTCCCGGAGACCGATGTGGTGCTGGTGATCGGCGCCAACGACATCGTCAACCCGGCGGCCCTGGACGACCCCACCAGCCCGATCGCGGGCATGCCGGTGCTGCATGTGTGGGAGTCCAAGCTCGTCGTCGTGATGAAGCGGAG
This sequence comes from Phycisphaerales bacterium, assembly GCA_020850415.1. GTDB lineage: Bacteria > Planctomycetota > Phycisphaerae > Phycisphaerales > UBA1924 > PNC22. Next base: position 118,869 of record JADZER010000028.1, on the reverse strand, counting down.
TATGGCGAGCGGCTACGCGGGGATCGGCAACCCGCTGTTCTTCAAGGAGAACACGAGCATGCTGTTCGGCGACGCGAAGAAGGTGGTGGAGGACATCCGGGCGGCGCTGTAGGGGGACGGTTGCTCAGGCGGTGAGCGCGGTGGTCGGGCTCCGGCTCTTGGGGGCTTGACCTGGGATCGATTCTCGCGTGGCGGGGGGGCGGCACTGGTCGGCTGCGCAGGGCCTGCGCTGACCAGTGGCACTTTCGGGAGGGGACGGGCTGAGGAGATTCAGAAGTCGTCGGCTTGGCGGTAGGCGTCGAGCAGGGCTTGGTCGCCCTCGGCGGCGCCCTTGCTCTTGCCGTGCTCCATGCCGAGGATGCCGCCGAAGCCCTTGGCGTGGATGTGCTTGAAGATGTTGCGGTAGTTGATCTCGCCGGTGCCGGGCTCGTTTCGTCCGGGGTTGTCGCCGATCTGGAAGTAGGCGGTCTCGCTCCAGGCGAGGTCGATGTTGGGGATGAGGTTGCCCTCGGTGATCTGCTGGTGATACATGTCGAAGAGGATCTTGCAGGCGGGGCTGTTGACGGCGCGACAGACCTCGAAGGCCTGGGGGATCTTGGAGAGGAACATGCCGGCGTGGTCGCGCCAGGGGTTGAGGGGCTCGAGGACCATGACCAGGCCGTGGGGCTCGAAGATCTCGGCGCCGGCGCGGAGCTGGTCGACGACATTGGCGGTCTGGTAGCCGATCTCGAGGTGCTGGACGAGGGTGCCGGGGACGACGGTCATCCAGGTGGCGTTGACGCGCTTGGCGCACTCGACGGAGCGGCGGCACTCGTCGAGGAACTGTGCCCGCGAATCGGGCTTGCCCTCGACGAAGTGGGCGCCCCAGGCGGTGGAGGGGTTGACGACGAAGACACCCATGCGGATGCCGAGCCGGTCGGTGAGCTTCGCGAACTGGTCCTGGAACTCGGGCGTTTCGCCGAGCATGCCGTTGTGCTCCCACGCGGTGAAGCCCTGGTCGGCGGCGAAGCGGATCTCGTCGAGGCGGTCGGCGCCGGCGAGGTTGCTGAACATGCCGAAGTGGGGGGCGTAGGCGAGCTTGAAGGGCGCGGCGCGGGGGGCGGAGCCGGCGCTGGCGGTGGCGGACATAGCGGCGGCTCCGGCGGCGGCGGTGGTGGCGAGGAAGTGGCGGCGGTCCATGGGAAACCTCAAAGCAGCAAAGCAGCAAAGCAGCAAAGCAGCAAAGCAGCAAAGCAGCAAAGCGAAAGATTATCAGATCAGAGCGCGGGGGATCGGCTGATCAGCGTCAGATGAGCTCGGTCTTGCCGGGGATGGGGACCGGGGGGGTTTCGATCGGCCCGAACTCGTAGCTGGGCGGGGTGAGGTCGAGCTTGCTGTTGACGGCGAATTCCCAGGTGACTTCCTTGCCGGTGTACGCGCTCATGCGTCCCATGATGGCGGTGAGGGTGCTCTCGGCGACCTGGCGCATCTCGTTGATGCGGTTGCCGGAGCGGATGGCGGCGATGAGGTCGATGTGCTCCTGCACATAGGGGCTGCGCTGCTTGGCGGTGAACTTCCACTCGGCGGGGCCGTAGATCTCGGCGAAGCCGGAGGTGGTCTTGGCCGAGCCGGTGGTGCCGCGGACGCGTTCCTCGACGCGGTTGGCGCAGCCGTTGGTCTGCCGGCACATGCTGTTGAGGACGAACCCGTTGGCGTACTCGTACTCGACGGCGAAGTGGTCGAAGATGTGGCCGAAGAGCGGGTCGGTCCGGGCCTGGCGCCCGCCGCAGCCCATGGCGCGGACGGGGGGCCCGCCGTTGATCCAGTTGATGACATCGAGGTTGTGGACATGCTGCTCGACGATGTGGTCGCCGGAGAGCCAGGTGAAGTAGAGCCAGTTCTTGATCTGCCACTCCATGTCGGACCACTCGGCCTCGTGGTTCTTGCTCCAGAGTTCGCCCATGTTCCAGTAGCAGGATCCGGAGATGGGGGTGCCGATCGCGCCGTCCTTGATGCGCTGCATGAACTCGAGGTAGCACTGCTCGTGGCGGCGCTGGGTGCCGGCGGCGATGCAGAGCTTGCGGCGCTCGGCCTCGTCGTGGATGGCGAAGCACTGGCGGATGCCGGTCGGGTCGACGGCGACGGGCTTCTCGGTGAAGACATGCTTGCCCCGGCCGATGGCGGCGGCGAGGTGGATGGGGCGGAAGTGGGGGGGCGTGGCGAGGATGATGTAGTCGTTGCCCTGCGAGCAGCACCTGCCGTAGGCGTCGGTCCCGCCGAAGCAGTCCTTGTCGGTGGCGGTGACTCGGTCGCCCCACTCGGCCTTGAGCTTGTCTCGGGCCTCGATGGCGCGGTCGAGGAACAGGTCGGCGAGGTGGGTGATGACGGTGTCGTCGTCGGCCTCGAGGGCGTTCCAGGCGGCGCCGGTGCCGCGCCCGCCGCAGCCGACCACGCCGACCTTGAGCGTCTGTCTGACCCCGCCCGCCCAGGCGTTGCCGATGGGTGCGGCGGCCAGGGCGGCGGCGGTGAGGCCGGACGCCTGCACGAACTGACGGCGGGAGAGGCTGCTGCGGTTGGGGTTCATGTCTGTGCTCCGGGGGCGATCGCGTTGAAGCGTTCGGGGATTGACGTTCACAAGGCGAAGACGCGGTCCATGCGCTGGGCGATGTCGGTGAGGCGCGCTTCGTCGCCGCCGCCGACCTCGGCCGCGGCCCAGCCAGCATACCCGATGTCCCGCAGGGCCTGCATGACGCGTGCCCAGCCGCAGTCGCCGTCGCCGATCTCGACGCCGAAGCCCTTCCAGAGCCCCTCGTCGTTCCGCTTGGCCCGGCTGAACTCCTTGACATCGAGCCGGGTGATGCGCGGGCCGAGGGTGCGGATCCAGTGCTCGGGCCAGCCGTAGTTCACCACATTGCCGATGTCGAAATGCCACCCGATGACCGGGGAGTCGAGTTCGTCCACATAGCGGGCGGCCTCGAGCGGGCTGAGCAGGAAGTTGTTCCAGACATTCTCGAAGGAGATCTTGACGCCGAGCTCCTCGGCCAGGGGGATCGCCTTGCGGATTTCCGCCTGGGAGCGGTGGTAGGCGTCCTCGTAGGAGATCTGCTCGTTGACGACGGCGGGGACGAGGAGCACCGAGCCGGCGCCGTAGGCCTTGCAGTCGCGGATCGCCTGGAGCAGCCCGTCGAGCCCGGCCTGGCGGACCGCCGGGTCGGGGTCGCCGAGGGTCTGGCGCCAGTGGACGCTGTCGACGACGCCGGGGGTCTCGATGCCGGTGGCGTCCTTTGCGGCGAGGACCTCTTCGGCGGGGGGGCCGCCGGGTGAGTCCATCTCCACGCCCTCGAAGCCGCAGGCCTTGGCGAGGCGGAACTTCTCCAGCACCGTGGAGCCGGGCTGGATCATGGCGTACTTGAGGGCCTTCTTGAGCGAGGGGGCGCGCCCGGGGTCGGCGGCGAAGGCCGGGCCGAGGACCGATGCCGCGGCGAGCCCGGCCCCGGCGACAAGAACATCACGGCGTGTGGGATGGGTCATTTGGTCTCTCCAGCGGTCAAGCGGGGCCCCGGCTTGGGCGCGGCCCCCGAAGTGGGCGCCGGGTCGCGGGTTGCCGGTCCCGGGTGCGGAGGACTCACTCCTCGTCGGGCTCGGCGATCTCGCAGACCGGCCTGATCCCCACCCAGGTGCAGTCCGCGAGCCACCACTTGCTCTTGGGGATCTGGGGGTCGGTCTCGTTCCAGCTTCTGTGGGGCTTCTGGGCGGTCTGGGGGGTGAGCAGGTCCGGGTCGTCCATGTAGGACCCGCCGCGGGCGATCGGCTTGCCGGCGTCGGTGAAGCACCACTCGCCGACATTGCCGAGCAGGTCGTAGAGGCCGAGGTCGTCGGGCTCCTTGGTGGCTGACTGGTGTGTGGTTTCCGCGGCGTTACCGGCGTGCCAGCACCTGGCGTCGACCTTGTCCGGCGTGGTGCCGCTCTGGGTGGCGATGGCCTCCCACTCGGCCTCGGTGGGCAGGCGGAACTTCTTGCCGGTTTTGTTGCTGAGCCAGATGCAGAACTCGCCGGCGGCGAGGTGGCTCATGCCCATGGCGGGGTAGTTGTCGTGGCCCCAGCCGCGGTCCATGTTGATGTAGGGCTTGGTCGGGCGGGTAACGATCGCGCTGTCGTCTGGGTTGGCGGGGTCTTCCTGGTCGAGGCTGAAGACGAAGGTGTCGTAGAGGCGCCAATCGATCTCGCTTCGGGCGACCTGGATCTGCTTGCCGTCGCCGAGGTCGACGGTGACCAGCTCGATCGAGAGCGTGGTCTTGGGGACCTCGACGACCTCAACCGGGTTGGCGGTGGCGCCCACGGCGGCGGCGGCTGTCTGGGCGCTGGCGGCGGCGCCGGCGGCGAGCAGGCACGCCGCGCCGGCGAGCGGGGTGTATCGTGGCGTCATGCCGATTCGGTGCGCACAACGGTGGGTCATGGCGGTCTTTCTGCTCCTGCTGGGTGGGTGCGGGTCGGCGGCGCCCTTGTCCCGGTTTACCTACACACAGATCCACATGGGCTCGCCGGCCCGGATCATTCTCTACGCGCCCGACGAGGGCCGGGCCCGGGCTGCCGCCAAAGCGGCGTTCGACCGCCTGGAGGAGCTCGACTCGGTCCTGAGCGATTACCGACAAGATAGCGAGACCAACCGTCTGTGCGGGGGGCCCGCGGGCCGTTGGACGCCGGTTTCGGCGGATTTGTTCCGCGTGCTGGAGCGGGCCGGGGGAATCTCCGAGCAGACCGGCGGGGCGTTCGATTGCACGGTCGGGCCGCTGGTGAGGTTGTGGCGAGGGGCCCGGCGGGCGGGGGCGTTGCCCGAGGCGGGGGCGATCGCCGAGGCCAGGGGGCGGGTGGGGTGGCGTCTGGTGGAACTCGACCCGGCCGGACAGCGGGTCAGGCTGACGGCCGAGGGGATGCAGTTGGACTTCGGCGGGATCGGGAAGGGGTACGGCGCGGACGAGGCGATCGCGACGATGCGGGGCCTTGGGGTCTCGCGGTGCATGGTCGACTTCGGAGGCGATCTGGCCTTGGGGGACCCGCCCCCGGGAGAGCGGTACTGGCGCGTCGAAATAGAGACCGGCTACGGCTCGGGCCCGCGTCCGGTGGTGCTGGCGGCCAACTGCGGCGTGGCGACCTCGGGCGATACCGAGCAGTTCGTCGAGATCGGCGGGACGCGGTACAGCCACATCCTCGACCCAGCGACGGGGGTGGGGCTCACGACGCGGACGGCGGCGACGGTGCTGGCCCCCGACGGGGCGGCGGCCGACACGCTGGCGACAGCGGTGTGCGTGCTCGGGCCCGAACGGGCGTCCGGGCTGGTCGGGGGCGTGCGGGGGGTCGGGGTGCGCGTGGTGGTCGATGGGCGCGCGGCGCGGTTCGGGCCGCTCCAGGGGAGGATCCGCGGGGGGGCCGGCTCGGGGGGGCGATGAGGCGAAAGCCGGGGAGTTCGGGGCCCAACCAGGGGGGGCTGGGGACCGTGGGCGTGTATGCTCCGCGCCGTGGTCGGTTGGCGTTCGAGAGGGTCCGGTCCCGGAGGTCTGTCGGTGGAACACACGCTCCATGCAGCGCCCGTTTCGCAGGGCGAGCGGCTCGCGTCGATCGATGTGCTGCGGGGGTTTGCCCTGCTGGGCATTCTGGCGATGAATGTCATGGTGTTTGCGATGCCGATGGCGGCGTACAGCAACCCGACGATCTTCACCGAGTACAGCGGGACGAACCGGGCGACCTATTGGGTCGTGCACACGCTGTTTGACCTGAAGATGATGGGGCTTTTCTCCATGCTCTTCGGGGCGGGGGTGGTGGTGTGGAGCCGCAAGGCCGAGACGCCGGAGGACGCGCGGAGGCTGCGTTGGCTCTGGCTCCGGCGGATGTGCTGGCTGCTGGTTTTCGGTGTCATCCACGGCTGGCTGATCTGGGAGGGGGACATCCTGTACAGCTACGCGTTGTGCGGGCTGATGGTGGTGTGGTGGCTGCGTCGGCTGCCGCCGGTATGGCTGTTTGTCGTGTCGGGGGCGTTCTTCGCGGTGCACCTGCTGCTCGCTGGGTTTCAGGGGTTCCAGGTGTGGATGTTGTTCTCCGACTCGGCCGCGGCGGCGAGCATCCGCGCGGAGGCCCCGCCGGAGGCGATCGCCGCGGGGCTTGAGGCGCTGCAGAGCTACATGGCGCCGACCCCCGAGCAGGTGCAGGCGGAGGTTGCGGCGTTGCGGGGGGATTGGGCGACGGTGTTCCGGCATCGGGCCGGGGTGACGCTGATGATGGAGATCCAGGGCTTCCTGTTCTACATCTTCTGGCGTGCCGCGTCGATGATGCTGCTGGGTATCGCGCTCACCAAGACGGGCGTCTTCACGGGCAAGCGTTCCGCGGCGTTCTACGGCCGTATGGCGGCGATCGGGTATGCGATCGGCGTGCCGCTGATCGTCGGGGGGATCGTGTTCAACGAGTCGCACGGCTTCGGGGTCGTGTGGTTCGCGCTCGCCGGGACTTTCTTCAACCTGATCGGGGCGGTCCCGATGATGCTGGGGCACGCGGGGCTGCTGCTGTGGATAGTGAAGAAGGGGTACCTCGCCCGGCTGACCGGGGCGTTGGCGCGGGTCGGCCAGATGGCGTTCACCAACTACCTGATGCAGTCGGTGCTGTGCTCGCTGATTTTCTACGGGTGGGGGCTCGGGATGGCCGGAGAGGTGGGCCGTCTCGGGCAGGAGCTGATCGTGGTGGGGATCTGGGTTGTGGAAATCCTGTGGAGCGTGGCGTGGCTCTCGCGGTACCGGTTCGGGCCGGCCGAGTGGCTGTGGCGGAGCCTGACCTACTGGGAGCTCCAGCCGATGCGCCGGGCGTGACCTCCCCGGCATGGTCGGCCGGTTACACTCCCCCCGTGCGTCAAGGAGGAGCACGGCCATGACGGCGAGCTATGGCGCGTTCTGCACGGACTTCTACATCAACCTCAAGCTGGGTCTGAAGCTCGAGCTCTCGCGCGGCCGGGACACTGTGCTCTCGATGTTCGAGCGTTTGCGGCGCCAGTACCCGGGCATGACCGAGTTCCGCAAGTACAAGGACGAGCTGGCGCTCGAGTCGCCGACGCGCGACACGCCGCACCGCTGGGTGTCGGTCCGCACGAACAGCGTGCGGTCGGGCATCGTCAATCCCGGGGCGATGATCGACGCCTACCGACTCCACGAGACGGTGCTGGAGGTGTCGCCCTACTTCCTCTCGATCAGCCCGCTGGATGTCGAGTTCGTGGAGGTGCTCTACGGCTTCGACCTCGCGGCCGGGGGCAACCACGACGAGATTGTCGCCGACGCCCTGCTGGGGGGGTCGCCGCTGGCGAAGCTGCTCGACGGGCGGGACGGGCGGACGATCGACTGTCAGCCTGTTGTGGGGCTCTCGCTGTCGGACGGGACGGAGGCGTACTTCGAGGTCAAGACCCGTCGGGGCGAGGGTGGGCGTGAGAGGTCCGAGGAGCCGATCAGTGTGTATCTGACGCTCCGGCGGGCTGGTCCGGTGGATGACATCAAGCAGCTCCGGGAGACGCTCCGAACGCTGACCGCCCACGGCGAGGAGCTGGTCGAGACACGCCTTCTGCCGGTGGTGCTCAACCCGATCCGCAACAGCATCATGCCCGGGCTGTAGACAGGGAGGGTGGCTGGAGGGACGGCCGGCATCGGCCGATACTCGGGTGGCGCCGAGGGCGGCGTTCGGGGCGTGGAGGATGGGCCCGCGCCGGGTTCGGGGCGGGTGCGGGCCGGGGACCGCACGACGACCCCTCGGCGTCGATTGGGGGGTCACGGGGCCCCGTGGAGGCGGAGGCGACTTTCGGCGATGAACACCGGCCAGAATCTCACCCCGTACATCGTCACGGTCGGCGTGCTGATCGTTGTCGTGATCGTCGCCGGGCTGGTGCTGGTCGCGCTGCGGGCGAGGCTGAACGGCGCGGACGAGCAGGGCGAGATGGGGGCCGGCGGGATGCTGGAGACGATGCGGGCGATGCGGGATCGCGGCGAGATCTCCGAGGAGGAGTACCGGACGGCCCAGGCGGCGCTGGTGGTCCGGGCGGGGCGCGAGCGAGGGGAGAACTCTGGCGCGGACCAAGCCGGCGGGCCGGGCCCTGCAAGAGCCCGAACACGGGCTCCATTGCCGGGAGAACTGGTCGCCAGGCCCGGTTACGACCTGACGGGTGAGCCGCTGCCGCCGCCTGTGCGGGATGGTGGCGGCGAGAACCGGCCCGACTCTCGCCGAGTGTAGAGAACCACGGAGCGGACGCCGATAGACTGGGGAGCAACTCCCGCCGGGGGAGGCAGTGTGTTTATCCGGACCGAGCGAGGGGCTTCATGGCGAAGACCAGGACCGATGGCAGCGACGCGGGCGGCGGTGACGGCGGCTTTCGCGGGCGCAAGGTGACGACCTGCTCGTTCTGCGGCAAGACCAGCCGCGAGGTCGGGCCGATGGTCGAGGGGCCGAGCGAGGTCTACATCTGCGCCAACTGCGTGGACCTTTGCCAGAACATCTTCCGGCAGGAGAAGCGCCGGGTGAACTCGATCTCCAACTCGCTGGGCGAGGTGCCGGCGCCGCGGGAGATCAAGGAGTTCCTCGACCAGTACATCATCGGGCAGGAGCGGGCGAAGCGCACGCTGAGCGTGGCGGTGCACATGCACTACAAGCGCCTGCTGCACCTGGAGAGCGAGGAGGCGACGAACCTCGAGCTCGACAAGAGCAACATCCTGTTGGTCGGCCCGACGGGGAGCGGGAAGACGCTGCTGGCGCGGACGCTGGCGCGGATGCTGAAGGTGCCTTTCGCCATCGGCGACGCGACGACGCTGACCGAGGCGGGGTATGTGGGCGAGGATGTCGAGAACCTGCTGCTCAAGCTGCTGCAGGCGGCGGACTTCGATGTCGAGGCGGCGCAGCGCGGCATCATCTACATCGACGAGGTCGACAAGATCGGCAAGACCTCGAACAATGTCTCGATCACCCGCGATGTGTCGGGCGAGGGCGTGCAGCAGAGCCTGCTGAAGATGCTGGAGGGCACGGTCGCGAATGTCCCGCCGCAGGGCGGGCGCAAGCACCCCGAGCAGCAGTACATCCAGATCGACACCTCGCACATCCTGTTCATCTGCGGCGGGACCTTCGTGGGGATCGACGAGATCATCCGGCGTCGTCTGGGCAACACGCAGATCGGGTTCGGCATCCACGGCGAGGGCAAGGTGCGGCTGAACGCCAGCGCCAGCCGCGGCGAGGTTCTGCAGCATGTGCGGACGACGGACATCGTCGAGTTCGGGATGATCCCCGAGCTGGTCGGGCGTCTGCCGATCATCGCGCCGCTGGAGAGCCTGTCGACGGAGGCGCTGGTCGATGTGCTGACCCGGCCGAAGAACGCGCTCATCAAGCAGTACCAGCACCTGTTCGCGCTCGAGGGGGCCAAGTTGACCTTCGCCGAGGAGGCGTTGCGGGCGCTCGCGAAGAAGGCCGCCAAGCGCGACACCGGCGCCCGCGCGCTGCGGTCTGTGCTCGAGGACATCATGCTCGAGTGGATGTACGAGCTGCCCGAGCAGGATCACTCCGGCCTGGAGTATGTGGTCGACGCGGAGGCCATCGAGCACCCGCGCTCGCTCAAGGAGCTTCGTGTCCCGCGGAAGGAATCGGCCTGAGACCGGGCGGCGCCGGGCGTGCTACACGCCCAGCGGGACGGCCGTGAGGCCGAACGCCATGGGGCGGGCGGGGACGGCCAGGTGGACGCGGACGATCGGGCCGGCCAGCGAGGTTGCGCCGGACGCGTCGTCGGTGATCAGGTGCAGGACGGGGTCCGCGGCGAGCACGCGGGGCTCGGCCCGCGCCAGCAGCGAGCTATTGGCGTGTGCCCAGCCTGCGACGCGGACAAGGTCGCCCATCGCGTCGGCGGAGCTCTGCGTCGGCACGCTGGCGAGTCTCGCCGCGATGAGGTGCAGGCGGCCCTGGTCGTCCACGGCCAGCTCGACCTGCGGCGCCGCGGCGCAGCGTGATTCGAGCGGATCGACGCCGGGGACCAGCGAGGAGAGCCGGCCATCGGGCCGGGCGCGGTGTTCGTCCTGGCGCGCGATCGGTTCGGGCGGCGCGGGCGAGGGACTGGGTGGGATGGCGGGTGCGAGAGTGGGTGTGAGGGTGGGTGTGAGGGTGGGGATGGACGCGGGCACGGGGCGTGCGGGTTCGGCCGGGCGTTCGGTCAGGATGCGTCCGATGTCCTCGATCGAAAGGGCGCTGGGCCCGCGGTAGACCGCGGTGCTGCCCGTGGGCCCGATCCGATCGATGATGACGGGGTCGAGCAGGTCGGCCTCGAGGAACTCCTTTGCGGCGCGGGCGATCCGATCGTGGGCCCGGCGCCCGTGGCCATCGTCTGCGCCCATGACGGTCAGGCGCACGGCGGGCAGTACGCCGGGCGGCGAGCCGGCCAGGGCCTTGAGCTTCCGGTAGCAGGCGACGACCGCCGCGTCGTCGGCGCCGGTGAGCACACAGAGCGTGTCGAGCAGCGGCAGGGCGGCGAGGCGCGCCTCGGCCGGCTCTTCCACGCGGAGGATGATGACCTGTGCGAGCCGGCCCGCGGCGGCCAGGGCCTCGCGGTCGGACTCGGGCGGGCGGTCGGGGTTGCCGGCGCCGATGAGGTCGATGGTGAGCGCGCCGCCCGCGAGCTTCACGACAGCGACCGGGGCGCCGGTCTGTTCGGCGCGACGGCGGGCGTATTGCCCCGGCCATGCCGATGCGGAGATCGGCAGGTGGCCCAGGATTACCCCTTCGAGGCGGGCACGGCGCGACGGGCGGGGCACGGCGTGCGGCGCCTCGCGATCGGGGGAGGGCGCATCACCGCCGGGTTGCTCGGCGGGGCCGAGGAACATGTCGGCCAACTCGTCCATCTCGTGGTCGCGTGGGCCGTCGGGTTGGTGGCGCCCGTTGGGGGTCGCGGCGTGCTCGGTGTAGGGGCGGTCCATGGGGCACTCCATGCCCTTGTCGGGGTTGGCTAGTCGGCGCCGCAGGGGAGATCGGCCTCCCGGGTTGCGGCGGCGGTTCGCGGCACCTCGACGATGCTGTGCGGTTCTCCGAACTCGTTGAGGACCCAGTCGGTGTTGTACGGGTCCGCGATCCAGTGGCCGTCGACCACCAGCCGGTACTCGTGCCGGCCCGGGGCGAGCGAGAGCCGGAGGGCGTGGGTGTTCGACGCCTGGTTCAGGCTGAGGTCCACCGGCTGCCAGTGGCTGAACTTCCCCGCCACCGCGACGCGTTTGCCCAGGGCGCCCGGCTGGATGAACTCGGCGCCCGAAGGGGAGACCCGGCAGCCGAACGCCGGTCTGGCGGCGGTCCGGTGGGGCGTGTCGTCGCTGGGCTTCTCGGCCGGGAGCGGGCGGGGCAGGGCGGTGCGCCGGGCGATCTCCTCGGCCCGGTTGGGGGTCGGTTGGAGCGAGGGCTCGCGCAGACGGTGGGCCAGGCCCGGGTGGAACTCCCCGCTGGCGCCGGTCACGACCACCTGCCCGAGCGCGGGGCCGGTCATGGTCGCCGAGGTCACGAACACCGAGCCGTCCTGGCCGGGGATGATCATGCTGTCGGCGCCGGAGTCCCGGCGGGTCGGGCGCGGGGTCTCACGCCCGGCCGCGGCTTCGATCTCGTGCCAGTCGTCCTCGGGTGCGCCGGCGAGCAGCGATTCGCTCTCGATCAGTATGGACGCCAGGGCGGCGTAGTCGTGGGCGCCGGCGGAGTTGGGGGCGTGGTCGCACACCGGGCGCCCGAAAGAGACCGCCTCGCGCAGCGAGGGGTCGCGGCGGATGATCACGGGGAGCAGGCGCTTGCCGAATCGTCGCTGCAGCTCGGCGAGCAGGTCTTCCGCGACGGCCAGCCCCGGCTCGTGGAGCGTGGGCAGCACGGCGCACCGGATGTCCGTCCCGAGACGGCGCCCGACGGCGCGGACGGTCGTCAGCTGCCGGGCCGCGCCCTGCAGCGAGAAGTAGCCGGTCTCCACGGGGACGAGCACCAGGTCCGCGGCGACGAGGGCGTTGAAGGTGAGCAGGCTGATCGAGGGGGGGCAGTCGAGGATGCACACATCGAACCGGTCGCCCAACGCCCCGAGCGACTGGGCGAGTGAGCGCTCACGACCCTCCCGCTTGCCGAAGGCCGACCCCGGGGCTTCCAGCCCGGCGAGCCGTACGCGGCTGGGGATGAGGTCGAGGTTTCGCGCGCACCGCCAGAACATTCGGCTGGTGTCAAGATGGCGGCTGCCAGCGGCCTGGAGCAGGTCGGCCGAGTCGATCTCCACCTCCCGTTCCGGGACGCCGAGGCCCGCAGCGCAGTGGCCCTGGGGGTCCAGGTCGATCAGTAGGGTCCTGCGCCCGAGACGGCCGAGGCACGCACCCAGATTGATCGCGGTCGTGGTCTTTCCACAACCGCCCTTCTGATTGATGATCGCGATCGTCCGCACGGGGGGCCTCTCGGAGGAGTGAGGCATGCTCAGAACGCTGCCACGGGAGGGGCTAACCCGGGCCAGCCAAGCAGTGCGGTTATCGGGTCTGTGCGTGCGGTCCCTTTAAAACTGCGAACATGGGGGGTTTTGGTCAGGGGGGACACCCAGGTTTTCGGCGGGGGCTGGGGCCTCCGGTCGTGGCGTCGGAGGGGTACTCTGCCCTCGGGTCGCGCGTGGGCGGCGTTTGCATGGGAGCCGTGGCATGCCTTCAGCGATCGTTCTCGGGGCTGGGCTGGTGGGTGGGGTGATGGCCGCGGATCTGGCGGCGGACGCGGACCTCAGCGTGACCATCGCGGACAACCGGGCCGAAGCGCTCGATCGGGCCTCGGCGCGGTCGGCGGGGCGGGTGCGGACGCTCCGGGCTGACCTTGGGGATGTGGCGGCGCTGCGGCGGGCGATCGAGCCGTTCGATGTGGTGGTGGGGGCGCTGGCGAGCGTGATCGGGTTCCAGACGCTCCGGGCGGTGATCGAGGCGGGCAAGCCCTACTGCGACATCTCGTTCATGCCCGAGGACGCGATCGAGCTTGACGCGCTGGCCAAGGAGCGGGGTGTTACGGCGGTTGTGGACTGCGGGGTGGCTCCGGGGATGAGCAACCTGCTGGCGGCGAGGAGCGTCGCGTCGCTGGATCGGGCCGAGTCGGTAGAGATCTATGTGGGCGGGCTGCCGCGGGAGCGGCGTTGGCCGTTCGAGTACAAGGCGGGGTTCAGCCCGAGCGATGTGATCGAGGAGTACACGCGTCCGAGCCGGATCGTGGAGCACGGTCGGATCGTGACGCGCGCTGCGCTGAGCGAGCCGGAGCTGCTGGATTTCGAGGGGGTGGGCACGCTCGAGGCGTTCAACACCGACGGGTTGCGGTCGCTGGCGTACACGATGTCGGTCCCGTTCATGAAAGAAAAGACGCTCCGGTACCCCGGGCACATCGGGCTGATGCGGGTGTTCCGGGAGACGGGGCTGTTCGGGCACGAGCCGATCGAGGTGGGCGGCGTGCGGGTCAGGCCGATCGATGTGATCAGCACGCTGATGTTCCCCAAGTGGTCGTACGGGCCTGGTGAGGAGGACCTGACGGTCATGCGGATCGCGGTGGAGGGGGACAAGGGGGGCCGGCGCGAGCGGCACTCGTGGGATCTGCTCTCGTTCTACCACCGGGAGAGCCAGGCGACGAGCATGGCCCGGACCACGGCGTTCCCGTGCGCGATCATGGCCAGGGCGCTGGCTTCGGGGAGGTATGTGAGCCCGGGGGTCAACCCGCCGGAGCGGTTCGGGGGCGACGCGGGGCTTGTGGAGCACATCCTCGCCGAGCACCGGCGCCGGGGGGTGGAGTACAGGCACCGGGTCGAGCCGGTAGGCGGATGAGCGGGGCGCGGTGGGGGGCGCCCGGGCGAAACCGCCCAGCCTGCCAGCGGGTACACTGCAAGCCCGTGATCCCGCGTACCCGCCGAGCCAGGTGCTGTCGTTCGCTGCTCGCCGCCCCCGCGGCGGCGATGGTGCTGCTGGCTGGGTCGGCGCTCGCGCAGCCGGCCGGCGGCATTGAGGGGGCGGGGCAGGCGGCCGTGGACCCGCTGGACCTGACCGGCAGGACCTTCGGCGGGCTCAGGCTGCCGCTGGGGCCGGTGGCGGGGGTGGTGGAGTTCGCGGCCAGCCACGCGTGGGTGTGGGTGGAGCAGGACGGCGGGGTGACGACGCAGCGTTTGCTTCTGGAGGACGGCGTGGTGGTCACGCTCGGGAGCACGCGCCTTGAGGCCAAGCGGGCGGTGGTGTGGATCGAGCGGCTCGGGGGAGAGCCGGGGGCGGCGAGCACGCACCAGGTGTTCGTCTACTTCGACGGGGTGGGTTCGCTGGCGGCGGACGCGGGGACCTCGCTGCGGGCAAGCCGGCTGAGCGTCGACGGGGTGGTGATGACGGGGCGGCCTGTGCGGCTGGAGGTTGACCTCGCCGAGCAGGGCCGTCCCTCTGACGCGTTTGTTCGGGAGGCCGAGCGGGAGCTCACGCGGTACCTCCGCGAGCTGGTGTGGGGGTCGCCGGTGGCGCTCGAGGAGGTTGCGCCGGTGGAGCCGGCGCCGGAGGTGGGGCTGGGGACGCCCGGACGCTACCCGCCGCCGCCGGCGGAGGGGGAGTGGCTGCGTTCGGCGCCGGTGGTGGCGGACGCGGGCGATGAGCTCTTTGCGAAGGACGGGACGATCACCTTTGATCCGGGTCAGATCGCGCTGGTCGCGGGCGGTACCGGGAGATCGCTGCTGCTGACCGACGGGGTGAGCGTGCTCTACCGCGATGCGCGTTCGACGCGTCAGCTGCAGATGCGGGCCGAGCGGGCGGTGGTGTTCCTGAGCGAGGGGACCGTCGCCGAGCTCGGGCAGTTCCGGCCGGAGGATCTCGAGGGGATCTATCTCGAGGGCGATGTGCAGGTGACGGACGGGCAGTACACGCTGCGCGGGCCGCGGGTCTATTACGATGTCGCGCACGACCGTGCGTTGATCGTGGATGCGGTGTTCTGGACCTACGACCAGAGGCTGCGGATGCCGCTGTATGTGCGGGCCGAGGCGCTGCGTCAGGAGTCGGCCGAGCAGTTCCTGGCGACGAAAGCGACGGTGGCGAACACGCGGTTTGCGCGCCCGCACATGTCGATCGGGGCGCAGACGGTGACGGTCGACCGGTACACGCGTCGGGACGGGACGACGGGGAACTCCGTGGATGCCCGCGGGCTGACGGCCCGGGCGGGCTCGGTGCCGTTCCTGTACTGGCCGGTGTGGGTCGGCGACCCCGAGCGTTTCCCGCTGCGGAACTTCGAGATGAGCAGCTCGTCGCGGACGGGCCCGGTGTGGCGGACGGCGTGGGATGTCCACACGCTGCTGGGGCTTGAGGCGCCGGAGGGGCTGACGAGCGAGTTTCTGTTCGACTACTACAACCAGCGCGGGTTCGCGGTGGGGACGAACACGCGCTGGGCCAACGAGCAGATGAAGGGCGGGGTGTTCGGGTACCTGCTGTTCGATGACGAGGGCAAGGACCTGACGACGAGCGGTCGGCGGTTGGATGTGATGGGCGAGACGCGGAGCATGCTGCTGGCGGAGAACCGCTGGCGGTTCAACCAGGCGTGGTCGCTGACCACCGAGCTGGCGTATGTGTCGGACCCCCGCCTGGTGCAAGCGTTGTTCCCGGAGATCGCCGAGGAGGGCCGCGAGCTGACGACCCGGGCGCGGGTCGAGCGGACCGACGAGAACTCGCAGCTGGCGCTGGAGGCCAAGAGCAGCCTCAACGATTTTCTCGTGAACAACTGGCTGCTGGAGAGCCGCGGGTACTCGGTCGATAAGCTCCCGGAGATCAGCTATGTGCGCACGCTCGACGATCTGCTGTCGGAGTGGTCGCCGGGGCTGCTGACGCTCAACAGCGAGTATCGACTCGGGCAGCTGGCGATGAACTTCAGCGACCCGGAGGTGCAGGAGCTGGGATTTACCTCGCGGTCGCTCTCGGAGGCGGCGTTCGGGATCGACCCGGCCGAGTCGATCGCCGACTCCCTGCGGGCGCAGGGGCTGCGCGAGAACGGCGTGTACCGCCTGGACACCAGGCACGAGGCGTCGATGGCGCTCGACGCCGGCCCGGTCCGGGTGAACCCGTTCATGGTGGGGCGCGTGACGGCGTACGACAACGACTTCGAGGGCTACTCGCCGGACGAGGACGACAACGCGCGGATGTGGGGGGCCGCGGGCGTGCGGTTCGCGACGACGCTGCAGCGGGTCGACAACACGATCGACAGCGACTTCTTCGATCTGCACCGGGTCCGTCACATCATCGAGCCCGGGGTGACGGTGTGGCACGCGGGGAGCACGGTGGACCGGGTGGACCTGCCGGTGTACGACGACGCGGTGGAGTCGCTCGCGGAAGGGACGATGGTGCGGGCCGGTGTCGATCAGACCTGGCAGACCAAGCGCGGCGGTCCGGGGCGTTGGCGGGATGTCGATGTTTTCAAGCTGCGGGCGGAGTATGTGTGGGCCTCGGACGACGCGGACCGGGAGAGCCCGATCGGGCGGTGGTTCGAGGACCGGCCGGAGCTCTCGAGCGTCGGGGAGTTCCTGGATGTCGAGGGGCTGTGGCAGGTCTCCGACCCCGTCGGCGTGACGGGGCGGGTCGTCTACGACGCGGGGGACACCCACCAGCCGGCGTACTCGACCTTCGGCGTGCTGGTGGACCACGGGTACGGGCTCCGCTCGAGCGCGGGGCAGCGGTTCGTGAACGCGCTGGACTCGACGGTGGTGTACTACAACCTGCAGTACCAGCTGACGGAGAAGTACCGCGCGAGCTTCGGGGCAAACTACGACACGACCGTGGACGACTTCGAGCGCATCAGCGCGACCATCACCCGGTCGTACCCGAACCTGACGGTCGGGCTGGCGTACTCCTACAACAAGATCACCAACGAGTCGTCGGTGGGGTTCGTGCTGTCGCCGCGGGGATTGCCGGGGGGGTTCGGGCTGCGCACCGGCGATCAGAACACGCGGGGGTCTGACCTGGGCGGGTAGGCGCGCGGGCCGGCGATCCTGCGCCTCGGGGCGTCACTCGATGGTGATCTTCCGCGGCCGGGCCTTGGCCTCCTTGGGCAGGCGGAGGGTCAGCTCGCCGTTCTTGAGTTCGGCTTTGGCCTCGGTGTCGTGGACGATGCTCGGCAGCGCGACCCGGCGGCTCATCGAGCCGACCCGGCGCTCGCGCCGGTAGTACCGCTCGCCGCGCTCCTCGGTCTCCTCGGTCTTCGCGGCCTTGATGGTGAGAATGGCGTCGTGCACCTCGACATCGATCTGCTCGCGGCTGAACCCCGGCACCGAGGCCCGGACGATGACCTCGCTCTCGGTCTCGGAGATGTCGAGGGGAAGGGTCCCCTCTTCCAGACCGATGCCGTGGAAGGCGGGCTCGGTGAACATCGAGCCGAACAGGCGGTCGAGGGCGGGGAGACCCGCCAGGGGGTCGCGACGGAGCATGCTGCTTGACATGAGGAACCTCCTTTCGGGGACATGCGGCGGGTCCGCCCCGCCGGCGCCGTGCTTTTTTGCAACCCGCATGCCATGCCCGGCTGTGGACTGCCGGGGGTGAGCGGGGCCGGGCGGGGCTGGCGCACGGTCAGGTTGGCAGCGCGGCTGCCGGGCTGACAGGCGGCGCGCGGGCCGGAGGTCCGGTACCATGCGGCCATGGCCGGGAACGCGGGTCTGAGGGCGATTGTGTGGGCGGAGGTGGACCGTGCGGAGGCGCTGCGCGCGGTCGTGTCTGCGGTGGGGTTGGCGGTGGTGGGGGCCGGCTGCGCGACCAAGGGCAGGTCCAGCTCGGTGGCGGCGGTGTTCGGCTGCCCGGTCGTGGACGACCTGCGTTCGGCCCTCACGGAAGGCGAGTGCGATCTGGTGGTGATCGGTTCGGCGGGGGACTTTGGGACCGCGAGCCACCCGAGCGATGCGGGGGCGGTGCTCGCGGCGCGCCAGCGGGGCGTGCGGGTGGTCTCGCTCGAGCCGTTGCCGGCGAGCGCGCTGGAGCTCGCGGGCGCATGGTCGGCGACGGGCGCGGGGGGGCTGAGGGCGGTGGACGCGGCGAGATTCGTGCCGCTGGCGAGGACGGGGCGGTCCTGCCGCGAGGCGTCCGAGGTGCTGGAGATGTTCGGCAAGCCGCGGACGCTGCTGGTGGAGGCGTGCTGCCGCTCCGACGAGGGGACGCTGGGGGCGCGGCTGTTCAGCGCGGTCGAGGTGCTGGTGTGGCTGATGGGTGAGCCGGAGAGTGTGGACGCGGCGTACGCGTCGCCGGAGCGGGGGACGCTGATCCCGCTGCCCGGCGAGACGCTGCGCGATGCGCACGGGGACATCACGGCGAATTTCCGGTTCGCGGACGGGCGGGCGGCGGCGGTGCTCGCCAGCGACCAGGCGGCGCGGTGGAACCGGACGATCACGATGCTCGGGCCGGGCGGGCGGCTCAAGGTGTTCGACGACGGGTTCGAGTGGGTCGGCGCGGATGGGGAGCGGCTGGACTCGTCGCGCCAGGTGAAGCGCCGGGGCGAGACGCCGGAGAAGGCGGGGGCGGTGGCCCCGATCTCGGAGGCGATCGTGCGCCTGCTCGACCCGGCGATCCCGGATGAGGGGCCGGTGGATCACGCGGCGGTGCTGGCGGTGTGCCAGGCGGTGCTGCTGAGCACGCGGACGGGATCGGCGGAGAACCCGGGGACGATCCGGCGGATGATGGAGGTCAGTTGAAGGCGGAAGGATGAAGGGCGGAAGGGCGGAAGGGCGGAAGGGCGGAAGGGCGGAAGAACGGACGCACGGACTCGGCCGGGACACTCCCGCCTTCATCCTTCATCCTTCATCCTTCATCCTTCATCCTTCATCCTTCATCCTTCACCGCCTCTCCCGGCAGGTCGGCGAAGCGTCCGGTCTTGAGTCCCCAGGCGGTGTGGATGACGCGGGTGACGAGGAGGCCGGAGGCGAACGCGAAGAGGAACGCCCAGCTGTGGGTGATGCCGGCGAACTTGTGGAGGTACCACATGAGGCTCATGGCGATGAGGTAGTAGACGGGGGAGAGGATGGCCCGCTCGAACTGGACGAGCGAGGCGTCGCGGAAGAACGACCGCTTGGGCCCGGCGGGGCGGGCGCGCTTCCAGGGCGGGTTCCAGTGGTTGGCGAACCAGTGGAGGGCGTAGTAGACGATGACATCGATGACCATGTCGACGGCGCCGGCGGCCAGGGTGATGAGGAACGGGTGCTCCTCGCCGATCCACTCGCCGATCAGGTGGACGGGCTGCTTGGCGATGACGACGGCGAGCAGGCCGGAGCCGAGGATGTTGGCGTTGATATTGATGATCCGCTTGCGCTGGTAGAGATCGAAGAGCCGGCGGGGCATGGGGCGATCTCCGCGCTGGGGGTCGGGGTCAGCCGTTGGAGCCGAAGACCGGGGCGCGGCCGACGGAGATGTAGTCGAACCCGAGCTTGGCCATGTCCGGCCGGCGGTAGAGGTTGCGCCCGTCGAAGAGGGCCCGGCCGCGCATGGTCGCGCCGAGGCGGGCGAAGTCGGGGCTCTTGAACTCGTCCCAGTCGGTGGAGATGACGACGGCGTCGGCGCCCTGGGAGGCCTCGTAGATGGAATTGGCGATCTTGAGCTTGGGCCCGATCTCCTTGCAGGCGTTGTCGGCGGCGACGGGGTCGTAGCCGACGCACTCGACGCCGTGCCCCAGGGCCTTGCGGACGAGTGTGAGGGCGGGGGCCTCGCGGATGTCGTCGGTGCGGGGCTTGAAGGCCAGGCCCCAGAAGGCGATCTTCGTGCCGTCGAGCCCGCCGCGGTCGGCGAAGTACTCGAGGATCTTGTCGAAGAAGCGGTCGCGCTGGCGCTGGTTGACATCGTGGACGGCGCGGGAGAGCTGCATGTCGAGCCCGGAGTTCTGTCCCATGACGATGCAGGCGGTGGTGTCCTTGGGGAAGCAGGAGCCGCCGTAGCCGAGGCCGGGGTAGAGGAACTGGTGGCCGATGCGGGCGTCGGCGCACATGCCCTCGCGGACGCGGTTGATGTTGGCGCCGTATCGCTCGCAGAGGTTGGCCATCTCGTTGATGAAGCTGATCTTGGTGGCGAGGAAGTTGTTGGAGGCGTACTTGACCATCTCGGAGGAGAGGACATCCATGAGGAAGATGGGGTGGCCGTTGCGGACGAAGGGGTCGTAGACATCGCGGAAGACCTCGCCGACCCATTCCTCTTCGACGCCGACGACGACGCGGTCGGGCTTGTTGAAGTCGCTGATGGCGTCGCCTTCCTTGAGGAACTCGGGGTTGTCGGCGACGGCGAAGGGGATGTCCGGGCCGACGCGCTGGCGGATGCGCTCCTTGACGGCCAGGGTGGTGCCGACGGGGACGGTGGACTTCATGACGATGATCTTGGGCTGCTGGTCGGGCCCGAGGGCCTTGAGGGCGTCGGCGATGTCGTCGGCGGCGCCGTTGACGAAGCCGAGGTTGGTCTGGCCGTCGGCGCCGGTGGGGGTGCCGACGCAGATGAAGATCATCTCCGCGTTGCGGTAGGCGGACTCCTTGTCGGTGGTGTAGTGGAGGCGTCCGGCCTCCGCGTTGCGTCTCATGAGCTCGGTGAGGCCGGGCTCGTAGATGGGGCAGACGCCCTGCTTGAGCTTGGCGATCTTGGGCTCGTCGACATCGAGGCAGGTCACATCGACGCCGGTGTTGGAGAAGCAGACGCCCGTGACGAGCCCGACATACCCGGTGCCAACCATGGTCATGCGCATCGTGCGGATCCTCCGAGCAGGGTGAACGGGAGTATACGCCGCCGCCGCCGGGCCGAGCCGGGTCGGCGGTCGCTGCCGGGCGCGCCGCGGGCGGCGTCGGCCGCTACACTCCCGCCCCATGGCCAAAGCGAAGAAGAAGCGGAAGACGAAGCCCAAACTCACCGCGAAGACGGCGGACCGGCATGTGCTGTACGGGCTGAGCGTGCAGAATGTTGAGGCCGAGATCGATTTCGTGGAGCAGACCTTCGAGTCGCTCCGGGGGCGCAAGGCGGGGCTGATCCGGGAGGACTTCTGCGGGACGGCCAACTCGGCCTGCGAGTGGGTCCGTCGCCGGCGGGGGAACCGGGCGGTGGGCGTCGACCTCTGCGCCGAGACCCTGGCGTGGGCGCGGGAGAACAACCTGACGACGCTGAGCGACGAGGAGCGCGGGCGGGTGACGCTGCTGGAGCGCGATGTCCGCGACCCGGGGCCCGAGGGGCGCGGGGCGGATGTCGTGCTCGCCATGAATTTCAGCTACTGGATCTTCAGGCAGCGGGCCGAGATGGTCGGGTATTTCCGGTCCGTGCGTGAGAGCCTCGGCAAGGGCGGGGTGTTCATCCTCGACCACTACGGCGGGTCGGACGCGTTGACGGAGACCGTGGAGGATCGGGAGATCGACGGGTTCACCTATGTGTGGGACCAGCACCGGTACAACCCGATTAACGGGGACATGACCTGCTACATCCACTTCAAGTTCCCCGACGGCACGAAGATGAAGCGGGCGTTCGAGTATCACTGGCGCCACTACACGCTGCCGGAGATCCGCGACTGCCTGCTCGACGCGGGGTTCCGCCGGACGATCGTCTACTGGGAGGGGGAGGACGAGGACGGCGAGGGGAACGGGGAGTTCGCGCCCGCGGAGGAGGGTGACGCCGACATGGCGTTCATCACCTACATCGTCGCCGAGCCCTGACCGCTGCCCGTGCCGCGCGGGGCAACCTACCCTTGGGCATGGCCCAGACCTATCTCGATATCCCGCCCGAGCTCGGTCCCGTCCACTCGCTGTTGGCCGAGGGGCTGGCCCGCGTCGAGCGCCGGTTCGACGAGCATCTGGCGTCGGAGCTGCTGCCGGTCGAGCGGCTCTGTGCGCACATCGAGCGGTATCGCGGCAAGATGCTCCGGCCCTCGCTGGTCATGCTGGCCGGGCTGGCGTGCGGTCGGCGCGACATCTCGGAGGAGCAGGTCACCATCGCGGCGGTGTGCGAGATGGTTCACATGGCCACGCTCGTCCACGACGATGTGCTCGACGAGGCCGAGAACCGCCGGCGCGGGCGGACGGTCAACCACCTCTACGGCAACGAGGCGGCGGTCATCCTGGGGGACTACCTGATCGCCGGGGCCTATCACCTCTGCACCACCATCGACTCGCTCGCGGCGGCCAGGCTCATCGGCGAGGTCTCGATGACGCTCTGCGGCGGGGAGCTGCTGCAGCTCCACCACCGCGACGACTACTCGCTCGACGAGCCGACCTACTTCGCGATCCTGGACCGCAAGACCGCGGCGTTGATCGGCGTCTCGTGCCGCCTGGGCGCGATGCTCGCCGGGGCGGGCGAACCGATCCAGGACGCGATGGAAGCTTTTGGGCGGCAGCTCGGGATCGCCTTCCAGATTCAGGACGACCTGATCGACCTGCTCGGCAGCGAGTCGGTGGCCGGCAAGAGCGTGGGCAAGGACCTGGAGAAGGGCAAGCTCACGCTCCCGATGCTGCTGCACCTGGGGGGGCTGGAGGCCGGCGAGCGGGGGAGGCTCCTGGATCGGCTGGCGGCGGCGGGGGGCGGAGGGGACGGGGACGGGGCCGGCGCCAGGCGGGCGGCGAGGCTGCTCCGGGACGAACTCATCGCGTCGGGGGCCGTGGACGGGGCCCGAGAGCGGGCCCGATCGCTCGTGGCCGAGGCGAGGGGGCGGCTCGGCGTGCTTGGGCCCTCGCCGGCCAGGGAGATGCTCGATCTGATGGCCCGTGCGGTCGCGGAGCGGGATTTCTAGCCGGCGCCGTCGGGGGCGCGCGGAGCCCAATAATCAGCCATGGCTGGCGATGGGCGATTCCGGCGGGCGAGGGACAAGGCCCGCGGTGCCTGGCGGTTCGGCGTCGACCGGCTGCCCGGCATGGTGCGGGACTCGGTCCGGGACGGCGGGGTCGCGCCGGGGGCTCGGGGGGGGTTTGACCTCCGGGAGGCGGCCGGCGCGGGGTACGCCGCGGCGTGGCTCGGGCACGGGGGCCTGCTGCTGCGCCAGGGCGAGACCACCTGCCTGGTCGATCCGGTATTGAGCGAGCGGATCGGGCCCCGGATCGGCGGGCGGGTTATCGGGCCGGGGCGGCTCTCGGCGGCTCCGGTCGGGGTCGATCGGCTGCCTGAGATCGACTTGGTGCTGATCACGCACGCGCACTACGACCACCTCGACCGCGCGACGCTTGAGCAGCTCGCCCGGCGCGGGACGGTCGTGGTGACCTCACGGCGCACGCGTCGGCTCATCCCCCGCGGCTTCGGGAGCGTGATCGAGCTGCACTGGGACGGGGTGGTAGAGGTGGGGGGGGTGCGTGTGAGTGCGCTGCGCCCAGAGCACTGGGGGGGGAGGACCGCGGTCGATGTTCTCCGCGGGTGCAACAGCTACCTGGTCGAGAGCGACGGGCGTCGGACGCTCGCCCCGGGGGATACCGCGGAGACCGGCGAGTTCGCGGGCCTGGGGCCGATCGATCTGGCAGCGTTCGGGATCGGGGCGTATTCCCCGAGCGAGCACCATCACGCGACGCCGGAGCAGGTGTGGGGGATGTTCCGTTCGGTGCCTGGGGAGCGGCTTTTGCCTGTGCATCACTCCACTTTCGAGATTTCCGGTGAGCGTGTGGAGGAGCCGATGGCGAGGCTACTCGCGGCGGCCGGTGGCGAGGCGGGGCGTGTGGTGCGCGTTGAGGCCGGGGAGTTGTGGCGGCCCTGAGGGGTCGGGGACGGCGTTTCCGGACGGTGCTTCTTGGGGGGATTCACGCGGGCCGGGGGGCCGCGTGCCGCGCAAGCTCCGCGCAATCGGCACAGCCGCACCCGCTTTGCGCCGGGGTGTGGCGGTCGGGTCCAAGGGGGCTTGCGGGTGGGCCGATTGGATTCACATGATCAGGGCCGGGCAGGACATGCGGAGGAGCATGCCCTGTCCAGCCCGGTCGCCCCGGTGTTCGGGGCGGCTGGAAGTGTGAGGGAACCGGCCGCCCGGTGGCGGACCGCTCGCGAGTGTTTCCCGTGTGTGAAGGAGTGCGCAGCATGCAAGTTCGCAACCGTGGTCGGAATCGTGCGTTTACGCTGGTCGAAATCCTGATCGTCGTCGTGATCCTCGGCATCCTCGCCGCGATCGTCGTGCCCCAGTTCACCAACGCGGCCGACGACGCCCGCGGCGGCAACCTGACGACCCAGCTCCAGACGCTCAACAACCAGATCGAGCTCTACGCCGCCCGCAACAACGGCAACTACCCGGACCTCGCGGCGGACTGGGATGATCTGATCGACGGCAACTACATCAAGACCGCCCCGTCGAACCCGTCCTGGAACCCCGCGGACAACGGGGATGTCGCGGCCGACAGCGTCACGACGGTCGACGACGGCTCGACCGGTTCGGCCGACTCCGCTTGGGTGTTCGACACCTCGACCAACACGCTGTACGCCTCGTACTACGACGAGGCTCTGGGCGCGATGGGCGACGACGCGACCGACTGATTGGCCTTGTGAGCAACCCAGTCGCATACCGGCCCGACGCCCGAGAGGGTGCCGGGCCGTTTCGTGAAGGAGCTCGGAATCTCGCGGCCGACGCGGCCGGTGCTGAGGAGGGAGTGCACGATGCGGCGCAGGACTGGTGGGTTCACACTCGTCGAGATCCTCATCGTCGTGGTGATCCTCGGGATTCTCGCGGGCATTGTCGTCCCGCAGTACCTCGGCGCCACCGAGGACGCCTCGAAGAAGGCGGCGGTGCACGAGGTGCAGCGGCTCCGCAAGGCCGTGGAGGTGTACCTGATCCGGCACGGCGGCAAGCCCGATGTCGACGAGGGCGACAGGACCTGGGGGAGCCTGCTCGGCGTCGGCGACTACCTCAAGTCGGCGCCGGTGAACCCGTGGGTCGGCGGCGAGAACGCCGGCGTCATCCAGTTCGGAGAGGGCCCCGACGACGCGTACCAGTCCGATTACGGCTGGATCTACAACGATGAGACCGGCGAGGTCTGGGCCGGCGGCTTCGACGGCGAGGACAACCCGCTGCCGAAGGAATGACCGCCCGGGCGAGTGTCTCGGCGCAGGCCGATCGGAGTGTGAGGGCACCATGCCGAATCTGAAGTCCGCCAACCCGATCCGACCCCGCGCCTACACGCTCGTGGAGATGCTGCTGGTGATCATCATCCTGGGCATCGCCGGGGCGCTGGTCGTGCCGCACACGGGCCAGGCCCAGGTGCTGCGGGTCCATGCCGCCGTGCGCACGGTCGTGGCCGACCTTACCTTCGCGCAGACCGACGCGCTGGCCTATCAGCAGCGGCGGGCGGTGATCTTCGACCAGGAGTCGAACTCCTACACCGTGGCCGAGGTCGTGGTGTCCGGCGGCGGGGATGTCACCTTCCTCCCGCTCTACAAGAGCGGCGGGATGGACGGCGAGTTCATCGTCGACTTCGACACCGGCGGTTTCAACGGGTCCCGGATGTGGTACCCCGACTTCGAGGGCGGCGATGTGCTGATCTTCGACGAGATCGGGGCGCCGGTGGCCGACGGGGCGGGCGACGAGCCCGCGGGCCTGGGCTCGGTCTACATCGAGGGCTCGGGCTCGGTCTTCCGGATCGATGTGCTGCCGTACACCGGGCAGGTCAGGGTCGAGAAGGTGGACGCCCTGCCGGACGGGGACGAGGACGAGGACGAGGGCTGAACCGCCCGGCGTGAGTGGCCGTCGGGTTCGGGGGCGGCCGGGCTTTGCCCGGCGTGTCCGGGAGGGGTGGTTGTGGGAGCACCGAGCAAGGATCGCAGCGGTCGGGCCCGTTCCTGGCGTGGCGTCGCGGCGATGCTCGCCGTGGCATTGGGCCTGCTGTTGTGGGCGAGGCTCAAGCTCGTCACCGACACGCCGCGGATGGTCTACGCCGACCCGAAGGCGCGGAGTGCGTCGGTCGACCCGGGGGCATCTCCGGAGGCGTCGGCGGGGGATGTTGGCGCTCCCCCGGTGGACCGATAACCGTCGGTTCTCGTTGGGGGCGATCTCAACCACAGAAGCTGGCGTGCGGAGGGCGCGGGGCGTCCCGAGGTGGGGCGGTTCCGGTTGTGCGGGCGCATATCTCGCGCAAACCGAAAGCCCGCCCCAAGTCCCCCCGCCTCTCGGACGACAAAGCCATGGCATTCCTCGCGCTCGGCCCGACACGGTGTCGGTAAGACCACCCGATCGCGACGCTCCCAGGCGGGGATGACGAGCCATGATGAATACCAAGAACCGTGCAGACGACCGTTCGATCCGGACCAACGGCTTCGCGATGACCGCCGCGGTGCTGTGCATGCTCGCCGGCGCGCCGGCGGGCCTCGCCCAGAGCGGTGAGGAATCGCCGTCGGGCGGGCTCAGCTCGCTGCTGAGCGCGTTCGGCGGTGGGAACACCAAGGAGGAGAACGCTGACCAGCCCACGGCGCAGGAGGAATTCCGCACCGACGGGCTCTACTACGACGACAACATGACCGTCGAGCTCCATGTCCAGGACGAGGAGCTCACCGATGTGCTGCAGATGCTCAGCCTGCAGAGCGAGCGGAACATCGTGGCCAGCAAGGATGTGTCGGCCCGGGTCACCGCGAACCTCTACGGCGTGACCTTCCACGAGGCTCTGGACGCGATCCTGCATGTGAACGGCTACGGGTACATCGAGAAGGGCAACTTCATCTATGTCTACCCCGCCGAGGTGCTCATCGACATCGAGCAGCAGTCCCGCGTGGTCGAGGGCCGGGTGTTCCGTCTGAGCTTCCTCTCGGCGGTCGACGCGGCCGACTTCGTCACGCCGCTGCTCAGCGAGACCGGGGAGATCAAGACCAACGGCAAGGTAGGCAGCTGGACCGACCCGACGGTGCCGACCGGCAACGAGGAGTTCGCGTCGGAGTCGACGCTGATCGTCTACGACTTCCCCGAGAACATCGAGGCGATCGGGCAGATGATCGAGACGATCGACATCCGCCCGGCCCAGATCCTCGTCGAGGCGACGATCGTCCAGACCTCGCTGTCCGAGGAGAACGCCTTCGGCGTGGACTTCTCGCTGATCGCCGACTTCAACTACGCCGACTTCGCGAGCCCGCTCAACGCGGTCGACGCGCTGGTCCGCGGGACCAACAGCTCGGGTCGCGTCCCGGCCGACGGCGGGGCGTCGGGCATGGTGTCCACCGCGGGCAACATCTCCGGCCCCGGCACCTTCAAGGCCGGCGTGGTGAGCAACGATGTCTCGGTCTTCCTCCGCATGCTCAACCAGGTCACCAGCACGACCATCATCTCGAACCCCAAGGTGGTGACCCTCAACCGTCAGCCCGGCCGGGTGCTCGTCGGTCGCAAGGTCGGCTACCTGCAGACGACCTCGACGGACACTTCGACGACCCAGAGCGTCGAGTTCCTGGATACCGGCACCCAGCTGAACTTCCGCCCGTTCGTCATGGGCGACGGCATCATCCGCATGGAGCTCAAGCCCCAGGTCTCTGAGGCCCAGCTCCGCTCGGCGACCGACGCCACCGGCGCGGCCGTGACCATCCCCGACGAGGTCACCAACGAGCTGTCGGCCAATGTCATGGTCCCCGACGGGCACACGATCGTGCTCGGCGGTCTGTTCCGCGAGTCGACCGCGGCCAGCCGGCGCCAGGTGCCGGTGCTGGGCGACATCCCGATCCTCGGGGCCGCCTTCCGCGGGCACGACGACGATGTGCAGCGCCAGGAGATCATCTTCCTCATCACCCCGTCGATCGTGAGCGACCAGGTGCTGGTCGCCCAGGGTCTGCGGGCCGAGGAGTCGGTGCGTCAGATCCGCGCCGGCGCCCGCGAGGGCATCCTGCCCTTCTCGCAGGAGCGCCAGGCCGCCCAGCTCCTGGTCGAGGCCGAGCAGCTGACCCAGGACGGCGAGACCGACGCGGCCCTGCACAAGGTCCGCCGGGCGCTGCACCTGAACCCCGCCAACGCCCAGGCGATCGCCCTGCGCGAGCAGCTGGTCAACTCGGCCGACAACTGGCCGACCAACAGCGTGCTGCAGGACATCGTCAACGGGGCGGCGGAGGTGCGCAAGGAGCACAACATCCACCAGCACGGTTGGAAGGGCTTCATCGCGGACGCCGGGGAGACGCCGGCGAACCCCAAGCAGCGTGTGGCCGGGACGCAGGCACAGCCCCGCGACAGCCGCCACGCGGCCGGCCAGCCGACGGGCAAGCGGGCCGCGGGCAACGCCAACGCGCAGGGCCGCAACGCCAACCGGACCGGGCGCAACACCCGCACCAACAACATCAACGCGAGCCACGCCTATGGCGACTCGACGGCGACCAGCCCCGAGTATGACTCGGGCAACTGGTGGGCCAGCCCCGAGTTTGACATGTTCATGACCACCTGGGCGGTCGCGTCGGCGACCGAGCAGAACACCGAGTTCAACCCCAACGACCGCTGGTGGACGACCGACCAGTTCCGGGAGTTCTTCGGCGCCTACCAGACCGCGCAGGGCGACCCGGCGCAGAACACCTGGTGGCAGAGCCCCGAGTTCCAGCAGTTCATGCAGGTGTGGGGCGAGGCGGCCGCCAAGGAGCAGGCCTCGGCGGGGACCCCGGGCAACGGCTACGCCGGCTCGACCGAGGAGTGGTGGAAGAGCCCCGAGTTTGAGGCGTTCCTGACCGTGTGGGGCATCGTCGCGGCCGAGGAGCAGGCGGCGGTGGCGACCAACACCACCGAGAACACCTGGTGGCAGAGCCCCGAGTTCCAGCAGTTCCTGACCACCTGGGCCGCGGCGTCGGCGCAGGAGCAGCTCGCGGCCTCGAATCCGACCGAGGCGTGGTGGCAGAGCCCGGAGTTCGCCCAGTTCATGACGACCTGGGCGCAGGCCGCGGCGGTGGAGCAGCAGCGGTACGCCCAGGCCGAGGAGTGGTGGAACAGCGCCGCGTTCAAGGAGTTCATGGCCGCGTTCGACACGGCCGTGGAGAAGGCTAACGCCCTGGAGCAGGCCGAGGGCCAGCAGGGGTCGTCCAACACCAACTACACGAATGTTCCGAGCGATAACCAGGACTGATTCAACTCGGACCATCGAACGCCGATAAGGGCTCACGGGCCCGCCCTCGCGACGGGCGGGCCCGTTTCCTTTGCTGCACACGCCCAGACACGGGAGCCCCAGACATGCACGCACGCATCACCGCCCGCTCGCTCGGCTTGCTCGCCCTCGCCGCCTCGGTCCTGACCGGCTGCGCGGGGAACGGGTCGTACATCAAGCAGACCTCGGTCGACCACTTGAGCAAGATGGATGTGATGAAGAGCGCGACCGAGTACGACATGGGCCGCCAGTCGTACTTCGCCGGCGACCTCTCCAAGGCCCTGGAGCGGGTGGACCGCTCGATCGCGATCAACGATCAGGTGGCCAAGAGCCATGTGCTCCGCGGGAGGATCCTGATCGAGATGGGGGCGCTCGACGGCGCGCTCGACAGCCTGCACACGGCCGAGGCGCTCGCGCCGGAGAATGTCGACGCCCAGTACTACCTGGGCTTGGTCTACGAGCGGCTGAGCGAGCACGAGGAGGCGCTCACGCACTTCCAGGCCGCCGCCGAGCTCGACCCTGAGGACGCGCAGTATGTCGTCGCGGCCGCGGAGATGCTCGTCGACGAGGGGCGGGTGGACGAGGCCGAGCAGTACATCCTGTCTCGTCGCGAGCGGTTCGAGCACAACCCGGGCGTCAGGCAGACGCTGGGGCATATCGCGATGATCCAGGGCGATCACGCCCGGGCGTTGGCCATGTTCGCCGAGGCCCGGACGCTCGCGCCGGAGGACACCGACATCCTGGAGGACCTGGCCCAGGCGCAGGTGGCGCTCGGGCGCTACGCCGAGGCCGCGACCAGCCTGAGCAAGCTGCTCAAGGACGAGGAGCTGGCCGCGCGCCGTCGCGACCTTCAGCACCTGTACGGCCGGTGCCTGGTCGAGACCACCCGCTTCATCGAGGCCCGCGACACCTACATCACGCTCACCGAGGACGACGAGGGGGCGGCGGATGTCGAGGCGTGGATCGGCCTGGGGAACCTGGCGGCGATCCTGAAGGACCCGTACCGGCTGCGTTCGGCGGCGCGCCGGGTCGCGAACCTCGAGCCCGGGCGGGAGGAGGGGTACCTGTTCTACGCGATCTACCACCGCCGTCGCGGCGAGCTGGGGGACGCGCTGCACTACCTCGACATGGGCAGCCGGAACGCCGCCAACCCCAGCGCGATCTACACCCTCGCGGGGGTGATCCTGACCGAGATGGGGCGCGACGATGAGGCCAAGCAGGCGCTCACCGCGGCGCTGCAGGGGGACCCGAGCAACACCGCCATCGCGGGCATGCTCGACAGCATGAACTTCAGCGAGAACTGAGCCCCGCTGGTTGCGCGAGAGAGAAACCCGCCGCGATCGCACGCGTCGGGCGAGCCCGGGGGTTCACCGATCGAGGCGGCGGATGCACAGGTCGTGCATCTCCGCCTCGACGCTCGTTGCGCCCCCCCAGCGGGAGAGCATGGGCCTTGCGAGGATCTCCACGGGGACGCCGGCGACGAGGTCGGCGGCGTGGCCGCCCCAGCGCCACGCGATGCACTTGAGGTAGCCGCCGTGCCCGCGGACCCGCAGCTGGAGGTGCTTGCCACCCTTGCCGACCTGGCGCGCCGCCTCGGCGATGGTCAGCCCGCGGATCCGCAGACGCACGCCCGGGTTTCCGGCGCCGAAGGGGCCGATCGCTCCCAGCTCGGTCACGCTTGCCACGGTGAGCTCGTCGAGCGTCGCCTCGCAGTCGTAGCCGAGGCGGCGGACCAGGTCGTCGGGGGCGAGCACGGCGTTGACCTGCGCGATCAGCGCGTCCTGGAACTCGGCGAAGCGGGCGCGGCGCAGCGACATGCCGGCCGCCCTGTCGTGCCCGCCCCAGCGGTCGAGGAGGTGCGAGCAGCGTTCGAGGGCCGCGTGGAGGTTCACGCCCCGCACCGAGCGGGCCGAGCCGGTGCAGGCCTCCCCGTCGTCGTCGAGGAGGATGGTGGGCCGGCAGTACCGCTCGGCGAGTCGCGAGCACGCGATGCCGACCACCCCGGGGTGCCAGCCCTGCTTGGCGAGCACGATCGCGCGGCGGTCGGGGCCGGTCATGCCGGACGCCTCGGCCAACGCGCCCGCCTCCTCGACGATCGCGTCCTCGATCCGCCGCCGCTCGGCGTTCTGCCGGTTGAGCTCGTCGGCGATGGCGAAGGCCTCCTCGTACGAGGCGTCGGTGAGCATGCGGACGGCCTCTCGGGCGTGGCCGAGGCGGCCGCAGGCGTTGAGGCGCGGGGCCAGGGTGAAGGCCACCCGCTCGGCGTCGATATCCTCGCCGTCGAGGCCCGAGGCGTCGACCAGCGCCCGCAGGCCGGCGATGGGGGAGTGCTTGATGCGTGCCAGGCCGTAGCGGGCGATGATGCGGTTCTCCCCGACGAGCGGCACCACATCGGCGATCGAGCCCAGGGCCGCGAGGGCGAGCAGGTGGAGCAGCAGGTCGCGCAGGCGCTTGGAGACGCGCGTCGAACCCTCCGAGAGCGTGACGATGCGCCAGGCGAGCTTGTACGCGACACCCGCGCCGCACAGCTCGCCGAAGGGGTACGCGCTGCCCGGGACTCGCGGGTGGACCGCCGCGAACGCGTCGGGCATGTCGGCCTGGCTGGTGGGGGGGTTGTGGTGATCGGTGATGATCAGGTCGACGCCGTGCTCGCGGGCGACGACCGCCGACTCGCGGGCGGTGATGCCGCAGTCCACGCTGACGATGACCCCCGCCCCGCCCCGGGCGAGGGCGCCGATCGCCTCGGTGTTGAGGCCGTAGCCCTCGTCGAGGCGGTGGGGGACATAGCACAGAAGATCGGCGTCGGGCGAGAGGGCTTTGCAGGTGTGCCAGAGGATGGCGGTGGCGGTGACGCCGTCGACATCGTAATCGCCGTAGATGACGATCCGCTCGCGGGCACGGAGGGCCCGGACGATCCGCTCGGCGGCCCTGTCCGCGTCGGGGAGGAGCGAGGGGTCGTGCAGCCCGAGGAGCGAGGGATTGAGGAAGGCGTCGGCCTCGCTCCCGCCCGTGAGCCCGCGGGAGGCGAGCACGCGGGCGGTGAGCGCCGAGACCCCCGGGAGGGCCGACGCCGCCGGCGCCGGGGCCGACCGCTCCGACCAGGCCGCCGTCAGCCCGCGCGCCACCACGGGCCCCGGGGCGTCGGGTACACTCGTGCTCGCTGTGGTGGTCTGCAATCCGGGCCGCCGATCCGCCAACCAAGTCAGAGCATTCGGGTTCGTTCGTCCATGGTCAAACTCAACCGCATTTATACCCGCACCGGGGACGACGGAACCACCGGGCTGGTGACCGGGGCCCGCGTCTCCAAGGCCTCGCTCCGCGTCGAAGCCTACGGGGCGGTGGACGAGGCGAACGCGGCCGTGGGGCTGGCGGTGCTGGCGGCCGAGCGCGACGGGGGGTCGGGGAGCCCGCTGGCGGCGGTGCTGCGATCGGTCCAGAACGACCTGTTCGACGCCGGGGCGGACCTCGCGACGCCGGTCGCCCCGGGGGAGAAGCCGGACGCGGCCCTCCGGATCACGGCCGGCCAGACGGCGAGGCTGGAGGCCCTGATCGACGGGCACAACGCGGGCCTTCCGGCGCTGACGAGCTTCATCCTCCCCGGCGGGTCGGACGCGTCGGCGCATCTGCACCTGGCGAGGACCGTGACCAGGCGCGCCGAGCGCCTGATCGTGGCCCTCCGGACCGCCGAGCCGGAGGCGACCAGCCGGGAGGTGCTCAGGTATATCAACCGCCTGAGCGACCTCCTCTTCGTGCTCTGCCGCGTCGCCAACAGGGATCGCGGCGGGGATGTACTCTGGGAGCCCGGGGCCAACCGCCGCCCGGAGAAGTGAGCAGAGACCGACCGCGTGGCCAAGAGCAGAGAC
The DNA here is from genome assembly GCA_020850415.1 of Phycisphaerales bacterium. Taxonomy (GTDB): domain Bacteria; phylum Planctomycetota; class Phycisphaerae; order Phycisphaerales; family UBA1924; genus PNC22. Next base: position 86,013 of record JADZER010000028.1, on the reverse strand, counting down.
GCCAACCCGACCGCCGCCTACACGACGGAGTTCCACCACGAGTTCCGCGCGGAGACCGGGCGCCTGCTGCGCCGGCGGTTCTTCTGGTTCACGGCGGTAGTGGGGCTTTTCGGGCTGGTGGCCTTCGGCGTGGGGGTCGCGATCGCTGTGGTCGCGGGCAGGCAGATCGAGGCGGGGACGGAGGGTGTCAGCCCGCTGGCGACGCTGCGGGACTACCGGTTCTGGGTGTTCTCCCTGGCGTGGCTGGCGCTGTACGCGGGGAGCTTTCTGTTCGTGCTCCGTACCAGGCCGCCGGACGCGTTCGTGCTGCGCCTCTCGATCTGGCTGGTGATGGCCGACGCTCTGCTCAACATCGGGATGGAGCTGGCGGGGCTCGAGAAAGCGAACAGCTACCAGGGGTTCTTCATCACGCATGTGCTGGCGTGCTTGTTCCTGCCATGGACGGCGTGGCAGGCGCTGCAGCCGGCGCTGGTGGTGCTGCCCGCGGCGGCGGTCGCGACGCTGTTCATTCACCCGCTCTGGGGGGATCCCCCTCGGGCCGACGGGTATGTCGCCGCGGCCCTCTCGCCGCTGCTCGCGGCGCCGGGCACCATCTGGTGCCTGATGCGCCATTCCAAGCGCACGCAGGACTTCAAGCTCCGTTTCATGAGCACCCGCTACAGCGAGATGCGCCGTGAGCTCGTCGACGCCCGCAAGATCCACGAGTCGCTGTTCCCCAAGCAGATCGAGCAGGGCCCCGTGCGGTTCACCTTTGAGTATGAGCCCATGCGCCAGATCGGGGGGGACTTCCTCTTCTCCCACCGGGTCAAGCTTGACGGCGCTGGGGAGGGGCCGCTGAGCGTCGTCCTGCTCGATGTCACCGGCCACGGCATCCCCGCGGCTCTCACCGTCAACCGGCTCCACGGCGAGCTCGAGCGGGTTTTCGCCGAGAACCCCGAGATCGGCCCGGGCGAGGTGCTCGCGCTGCTGAACCGGTATGTCCACCTGACGCTCGCCACGCACTCGATCTATGTCACAGCCCTGTGCCTGAGGGTCGACGCCGCCGCCTCGACGCTCGAGTTCGCCTCGGGGGGGCACCCGCCGGCCTTCCTGCGGGCGGTCGACGGCACCGTCGAGGAGCTGCTCAGCACCTCGTTCGTGCTCGGGGCCGCGGCGTATCCCGACTACAACCCGGCCCCCTGCACCCTGCGTTTCGGGCCCGGGGACACCGTCCTGGCCTACACCGACGGCGCGATCGAGGCCCGGAACGAGACCGGCCAGATGATCCGGATCGACGGGCTCCGGCGGATGGTCGCCTCCGCCCGCGACATCCACCCGACCAAGTGGCCCGGGGTGTTCAGGAACGAAGTCACAGAGTTCCGCGGCGGGCCCGCGGAGGACGACACTTTGCTCCTGGTGATTCACCGGGTCCTGGGCGATCGGCCGCGGGAGGCTGTCAGCGAGCCTGCGCACGCGGGTGCACGCGGCTGAATCCTGGGGTGCCGGGGCGAGCGGGGGGCCTAGTGCTTGACCCCCTCGACCTTGCCTTCCTCGGTGTACTTGGTCAGCGCATCCGCCAGATCCACCCCCGCGATGTTGGCCAGGGTGGTCAGCCAGGCGAGCACATCTGCGAATTCCTCGGCGAGGTTGGCCCGCTGGGCATCGGTCGGGGTGCGTTCGGGGGCGTTCTCTTGGAGCGCCGTCGCCAGCTCGCCGACCTCCTCCATGAACCACATGAAGGTGCCCGGGACGCCCCTCGCGGCGTCGGTGGCCAGGTAGCGGTCGCGGATAAGCTGCTGAAATCCGGCAACGGTCAGGGCGGTGGGGGTCTGGGGCGGCGTTGACATGGCCTACGGTAGGGGGCTTGCCGGGCCGGGCTTTGCGCCTAGACTACCCGCCCCACACAGCAGAGGGAATCGATAGGTATGCCCACGATCAACCAGCTCGTCCGCAATCCCCGCCGCAGCCCCAAGGCCAAGTCCAAGGTGCGCGACCTCAGCGCGTGCCCCCAGAAGCGCGGCGTGTGCCTGCTCGTCAAGACGCAGACCCCCAAGAAGCCCAACTCGGCGCTCCGAAAGGTGGCCCGCGTCCGCCTGAGCAACGGCAAGGAAGTCACCGCCTACATCGGCGGCGAGGGGCACAACCTCCAGGAGCACTCGATCGTGCTCGTCCGCGGCGGTCGTGTCCGCGACCTCCCCGGTGTGCGCTACCACATCGTCCGCGGGTCTCTGGACTCGCTGGGCGTGGAAGGCCGCAAGCAGGGCCGGTCCAAGTACGGCGCCAAGCGCGCGAAGAAGTAGTCCCAGGTGGCACGGTTCTCCGAACCGTGCTTGGCAATTTGACCATCGGGCGCCGTGCCCGGTGTCAGGCAAGTAATCGTGCCGCCCGACCGGTGACACGGTGAACACAAGGCCGCCCGCGAGCATCCGGGGCGGCGGATGAGCCAGGAGAACAGTCATGTCCGGCCGTATCACCAAGGCAGAAGAGCAGCTCCGTCCCGACCCTCGCTACGGCGACAAGGTGCTGAGCCGCTTCATCAACTGCATCATGCACGACGGCAAGAAGTCGGTCGCGCAGCGGGTCGTCTACGACGCCATGGGGGACATCCAGCAGCGGCTGGACAAGATCGACAACCCCGACGCCCCCAAGACCGCGTTGGACTGCTTCCAGCGAGCGATCGAGAATGTCAAGCCGCATGTCGAGGTGCGCTCCAAGCGCATCGGCGGCGCCAACTACCAGGTGCCCATGCAGGTCAACCGCCGGCGCCAGCAGTCCCTGGCCTTCCGCTGGATCATCACCGAGGCCCGCAAGGAGAAGGGCCGCCCCTTCGCCCGGCGCCTGGCCGATGAGCTGTTCGCCGCCGCCCGCGGTGAGGGCAAGGCGATGGCCACCCGCGAGCAGGTCCACCGCATGGCCGAGGCCAACCGCGCCTTCGCCCACTTCGCCTGAACCGGCACGACAATCACCCCGAGCCCCCGCGATCGCGGGGGCTTTTTGTTGGGACTTCGGCCCTGAACGGGGGCGGGTTCGGCGGCTGCGAGCCCAGCCCGGGCTTCGGCCGGGGGTTCACGGCCCCTGTAGGGCGGGCCCGCTCCGCGAGCCCAAAAAGCAGCACCGCCCCGTGCGGGGCGGTGCTGGAAGCTGTGTCATGGCGTCTCTGGGTCCAGGGTGTCGCTCAGCCCCCGCCGCCCGCTGCCCCGCCGGCCTCGCCACCCGCCGGGGCCGGCTGCTCGCCGCCCGCTGCGGGCTTCTCCTCAACGAAGTTGGGCTTGGGGCGCAGGCCGGAGACGAACTTGGCCATCGCCTTGATCTCCTCCTCCTTCATATGGCCGAAGGGGGGCATGCCGTTCTCGACGCGCCCGACCTTGATGTAGGCCGAGAGGGCGTCGATCTCGCTGCCGCTCGCGGCGGCGATATCGACATACTTGTAGGGCTCGGTGGTCAGGTTGCGGGGCTTGACGGCCAGGGCAGCCGCCGCGATGCCGTCACCGTGCCCGGTGTCGCCGTGGCAGGTGGCGCAGTTGGTCTGGAAGAGCTTCCTGCCGTCAGGCCCGGTCACGACGGGCTTGCTGGCGGACGACCCGCCGGACTCTCCGCCGCCGCAGCCGACCAGGACGAAGGCCAGGCCGAGGGCTGCGATGGGGGCGAGCGGACGGGACACGGTGCGGGCGCGGTCAGTCATGGGCTATCCCTTTCGGTCGGTTGTATTCCATCTCCCCGGCGTCGGGCCGGGCTGAACGATACGCCCGGGTCCGGAATATTTCCCCCCCGCCGTCCCTTGCGGGAAGCGGCGATCCGGCCGGTATCCGGGCCGATCCCTCTCCTAGAGTCGCCCCCATGCACGGCGCCCGCCAGCCTATGCCCCGTTGGACCGGCGTCGCGTCGGTGCTCATGGCGCTGATCGGGTGGTCGAGCATCCCGCTGTTCCTGAAGCACTTCTCGCACGCGATCGACCCGTGGACGAGCAACGGCTGGAGGTACGGGTTCAGCGCGTTGTTCTGGTCGCCGGTGATCGTGTGGGGGCTGGCGCGGAGCGGCTTGCCGAGGGGGATCTGGCGGGCGGCGTTGTGGCCAAGCCTGATCAACTGCGCGGCGCAGGTGGTGTTCTGCTGGGCCCACTACAAGATCGAGCCGGGGCTGCTCTCCTTCGGCCTTCGCTCGAACATCGTCTTCTCGGTGATCGGGGCGGCCGTGCTCTTCGCGTCCGAGCGCCGGGTCATCCGGTCCCCGGTCTTCCTCACGGGCGTGTGCATGGTGGTCGCGGGCACGCTGGGCACCGTCCTGCTGGGCAAGGACGGGCCGCCGAGCGGCGCGACGCGGACGGGCGTGCTCCTGGCCATCTCCGCGGGCGCCGGGTTTGCCGGCTACGCGCTCGCCGTCCGCAGGTGCATGCACGGCGTCAACGCGATCCAGTCCTTCGCGGTGATCAGCCTGTACACGGCGATCGGCATGGTCGTGATCATGCTCGCGATCGGCGAGCGGCAGGGTCTGACAGCGCTCGACCTCATCGGCAGGCCTCTGGGGGAGGCGGTCGAAGGAGAGCGTGCGCCCTTCCTGCTCGACCAGTTCGGGATGCTCCTGCTCAGCTCGGTCATCGGCATCGCCCTGGGCCATGTCGCGTACTACTACGCCATCGCCAGGCTCGGCGTCGCCGTCTCTTCCGGCGTCATCCAGCTCCAGCCGTTCTTCGTGAGTCTCGCGTCGCTGGCCCTCTTCGACGAGCGGCTGACCGGCCCGCAGTGGGCGAGCGGCTCGGTCGCGGTCTTCGGGGCGACGATGCTGCTGGTCGTGCAGCACTTCATCAGACGCGAGCCGGGCGAACCGGGGGAGATCGAGTATGCCGAGCTGCCGCCCGATCACATCGCCGCGGCGACCCTGGCCGAGCAGGAGCCAGCCGGATGACTCGCCGGATCACCAGCCTGATGACCAGCCGGATCACTCGCCGGACCGGCGGGCGGCCCCTGTATACTCGCCGCAACACAGGAGAAAGCACCATGCGACGCCAGCTTGCGATCCTCGCCGTCCTCCCGTTGGTCGGTCTTGTGGGCTGCCAGAGCCAGCATCGCGGCGGCCCGCCCGCCCGCGTGCAGGCCGACGCCGCCCACGACAGCCGGCTCCTCGAGCCGGTGTCCGGGCTGGTTGGCGATTGGGACATGACCGACGAGACCGGGGCCGAGGTGCTGGCCTCGAGGTTTGAGGTCACCGGCGGCGGGTCGGCCGTCTGCGAGACCATGTTCCCGGGGACCGAGTACCAGATGACGAACCTCTACCACATGGACGGCCGGAGGCTTGTGGTCACGCACTACTGCGCCGTCGGCAACCAGCCCCGCATGGCCGCGTCCGAGGCCCGCCGGACCGACGAGGGGCTGGTCTACGAGTTCAAGTTCCAGAGCGTCTCGAACCTCCGCCCCGAGCACGACCACTACATGGGGCAGATGACGATGACCCTCTGCAACAACGGGACGGTGCGCCAGGACTGGCGTTCATACGACCGCGAGGGGGCGCTGGGCGAGCCCGTGATCTTCGAGCTGCGCCGCCGGGGCGGCTGAGCCGGCGCGACGCAGGCCCGCGGCCTGCTATCCGCGCGACGCGTGGCGACGGAAGGCCGGCAGGTGCCGCTCGAGCGATGCCCACCGGAGCTGGGCGAAAGCCTGACGCACGCCGTCATCGTCGAGCGTGGGGAGCAGCTCGTCGTAGAGGGCGATGTTGTCGATCTCGGCCTGGGCCGCGGCCTCGCAGCAGGCCGCGATCGTGTCGGGCACCTCGCCGGCCGGGAAGACCGCGGTGTCGGCGGGCGCCTCAAAGCCCCGTGCGGCCAGCAGTTCGGTGACCAGCTGGGCGTGCCGGGCCTCGGCGTTGACGATGTTGGCGAACGGCATGACCCGGCCGTGACGCTCGAGCACCGCGAGGTAGAACGCCCGGGCCCGGCGCTCATCGGCGAGGGCGGCCAAGAGGGCGTCACGGGTCGCGTCAGAGAGCTCCGCCGCAGCCGGGGCGGCCACGGCCGCTCCCGTCGGGCACGCCCCTTGGCGGGTGCCGGCCACGGCGGCGCAGCCCCCGGGCGGCGGTGGCGACTGGCCGACCCGGGTCGGCGACGAGGCGCAGCCGGCGCCGAGGATGAGCATCGGGACGAGGATCGCGTACTTCAGCATGGCACAGCTCCGGTCGGCCCCTCTTCTCTGGGTGCCCGCCGCCGGCATCTCGGTTTCACCGCTTCCGTGAACAGCGCCCCGATCGCCCGGATAGGATCGGCGCCCATGAGGCAAGGAGGCACATGATGCGTCAGCGATGGATGGCTCTCGCGGTGACGGCCCTCGGCGCCTCGGTGCTGGCGGCGGTCGTTCGGACCCCTCAGACCCCCACGCCCCGCCCCTACCCCCTGGGCGTCTGCGCGGTGTCGGGCGAGGACCTCGGCGCCATGGGCAAGCCGATCATCAAGGTCTACGACGGGCGCGAAGTACGCTTCTGCTGCAAGAGCTGCATCAAGGACTTCGAAGCCGACAAGGCCGGGTACTGGGCCAAGATCGACGAGCAGATCAAGACCGAGCAGCGGATGCACTACCCGCTCGAAGCCTGCATCGTCTCCGGCGACCCGCTCCGGCGCGAGGGCAAGGACATCGCGGTCGAGTTCGTGCACGACAACCGACTCGTCCGGGTCTGCGCCGAGCCGTGCCGGGACGGGTTCCTCAAGGACGCCGACGCGTTCGCCGCCAGGCTCGACGCGGCGATCGCCGACGCCCAACGCGGGGGCTACCCGCTCAAGACCTGCCCGATCAGCGACGAGGAGCTGGGCTCGATGGGCGAGCCGTACGAGCTGGTGTACGCAAACCGCCTGGTGCGGCTGTGCTGCGACGGCTGCCTGGACAAGGTCCATGCCGACCCCAACCAGGCCATGGCCGCGCTGGACAAGGCCTACGCCGAAGCCCAACGCCCGGGCTACCCGCTTTCCGAGTGCGTGGTCAGCGGCATGGAGCTGGGCTCGATGGGCGAGCCGGCCGAGCTCGTCGCCGGCACCCAACTGGTCCGGTTCTGCTGCGACGGGTGCTTCCGGGACTTCAAGGCCGATCCCGGGGCGTACCTGCCCAAGCTCCGCGACAAGTAGGAGCGAGCCGTGGGAGTCCCAAAAACTCGTTTGCGGCGGCCCACGGTGCGCGGTAGCGTGAAGGGGCGTCCACCGTGCAGGGACGCCGCGATGAAACGAGACCCGGCCGCAGGGCCGGAGGAGACCCCGCCATGATCACCCGTGCTCGCCATTCTTCCCGTCTTGCCGCGGTCTCAGCCGCGCTGGGGCTCGTCCTCGCCGCGGGGGCCGCGACCGCCGCCGACGGCATCCCCAAGCCCCTGAGCGGGATTGTCTACAGCGGCAGCAAGCGCCCGATCGAGCCGGTGGTGCTCGACGGCGCCGTGTTCCAGTCGGTGTCCACCTTCTCCGACCTGCCCTACCTGCTCTGGCCGATGGACCAGGCGGATCGGGGCGTCGATTCCACGGATCCCGCGGCCGCGGGGGCTTGGCTCGGCACGGTCGCCGATGCGCTCGGGTACGCCGGCTTTACCCCCGTCTACCGTGAGACCTTCCCCTGGCACGGGCACGAGGTCCACGCGTTCGACCTGGCCCGCGACGGGGCCAAGCTCCATGATGCGGAGGTGCTGGTCCACTTCGATAAGGAAGGGCTGCTCGGCATCGTCAACCACCTCGAGGGCCGGGTCGTGGCCATCGAGGCGATGAACGAGCGCCTCCCCCGCTCCCAGAGGGCGTACTACGCCGTTCCGACCGATGGGGGGTACCGGGCCATGCCGGTCCGTGCGGCGGTCACCCACCTCATCGACCGCGACATCGTCGAGATCATCGCGCCGGACGGCAGGGTGCTCGAGACCGAGCAGCACCCCGATGCGGTGCTCGGCCAGCGCGACGACACGGCCACATTCACCGAGTATTCTCCGCCCGGCAGCACCTTCCCCGACCAGATCTCCGTCGCCGAGGACGGCAAGGTCTGGTTCAGCGAGCCGAACCTCAACAAGCTCATGTCCTTCGATCCCGTCACCGAGCAGTTCGCGTCCTTCAACACCACCGGCGGCTCCGGGCCCGACGGCATGATCGTCGGCACCCAGGGACGCGTCTGGACGGGCCTCTACTATGGCGGCGGCTTGGGCGTGCTGGACACCACAACCGGCGTTTTCTCCCACTTCAACCCGCCCTACAGCCCGGCCGCCATGGCCATCCCCGTCGAGACCACCGACGGCAAGGTCTGGGTCACCGACCACCAGTACAACCGCATCAGCGAGTTCAACCCCGCGACCGGGACCTGGGTCAAGAGCGTGATCATGCCGACAGGCTCGTGCTGGGTCGTCCAGGGCCACGAGGACCCCTCCCGTCAGCAGGTCTACTTCACCGAGTACAACGCCAACCGGCTCGGGCGCATCAACCTCGGCGGCAACGCGGTGACCGACATCGTCGTGCCCGGCGGCGGGCCCGCCTTCTGCGTGTACGCCGACGACAAGGTCTACTACTCCCGCTGGAACGAGTCCGGCATCGGCGTGCTCGATGTCCCGACCGGGGTCGTCACCGAGTTCGAGTTCCCCGTAGCCAACGAGCCCGGCGGACCGATGTGGCTGCGTCCCTCCGGCGACATCGTTATCGGCACCCGCGGCCAGGGTTATGTCATGGTCTTCCACATCGCCACCCAGGCGTTCTCGGCCCTCAAGATCCCGACCAACTCCCCCGGGCTCAAGGACGGCATGACCGTGGGCGCCGACGACATCATCTGGTTCACCGAGACGGGCGCCCTGAAGCTGGGCAAGCTGGAGTTCTGCCTGAACCCCTGCGTTGCGGACTTCAATGGCGACGGGTCGGTCAACTCGCTGGATGTGCTGGCCTACCTGAACGCCTGGGCCGCCGGGGATCCGGCCGCCGATGTGAACGGGGACGGCGAGGTGAACTCGCTCGATCTGCTGTTCTTCCTCAACCTCTGGAACGCCGGCTGCTGAGCGCCGTGTTTGAAGTCGTGACCCCGCAAAGCCCCGGGCCCGGCCCGGGGCTTTGTCGTACTCGGGCCGCGGGTGGAGTGGTGACCCGGCCCTTGCGGGGAACGGCCAGTGCGTTACAATGCGGACAGTAAACTCCGTAACGCGCGCCCCGGGCGCCGGGAGGTCCGCGATGCACAGTGCTAGCCGTGCGGCTGTCGTTGGAGTGCTCGGGCTCTGGGCATCCGGGCCTGCGCTCGCCTCACCCCCCGGCGACGAGGTGGTCGCCCAGATCGACCAGGGCTCGTACCAGTACATCCTGGACGAGCTGCTCTACACGCACATGGGGGACAGCCGCGGCATCAAGGGGCCCGAGCACAACCTCGCCCGCGACAACATCAACGCCCAGTTCATCAGCTTCGGTCTGGACACCCACATCGAGACCCTCAGCTACGGGGGCAACACGGGGTTCAACATCGTGGCGGAGCTCACGGGCACGACCCGCCCCGACGAGATCTACATCATCGGCGCCCACTACGACTCGGTGAAGAACCCCGGCGCCGACGACAATGCCAGCGGCGTGGCCGGGATCATCGAGATGGCCCGCGTGATCAGCCGGTACGACTCCGAGGCCACCATCAGGTTCATCGCCTTCGACATGGAGGAGATCGGCCTCATCGGGTCCAAGAACTACAACGCCCTCCACAAGCACGAGAACATCGCCGGGATGATCTCCATGGACATGATCGCCTACGACCCCGGCGACAATCGGAGGGCGACGCTCTACGGGCGCACCGAGCCGATCAAGCAGGCCCTCGCCGAGGCGCTGCTGGAGTACGGCGGCATCGGCGCGAGCATCGGGGGCGAGCTGGACGCGTCCGACCACGCCCCGTTCGACCGGCGCGGCGTGCCGGCGTGCCTGCTCATCGAGTACGACTCCTGGAGCAACCCGCACTACCACAGGCAGACCGACTCGGTCGACACCCCAGGCTACATCGACTACGCCTACGCGACCGACATGACCCGCGGCGCTGCCGGCTGGCTCGTCGATGAGGCGGGGGTTTTGGCCGGCTGTGCCGCGGACTTCAACGCCGACGGCGCGGTCGACACGCTCGATGTCCTGACCTTCCTCAACGCCTGGAGCGCGGGCGATCCGGAGGCCGATGTCAACGGGGACGGGCAGATCAACTCGCTCGATGCGCTGTCCTTCCTCAACCTCTGGGCCGCGGGCTGCTGACCGAGGGGCTCCCCGGGGCGCCAGGGGGAGTGGAGCATTCGGCCTGGCCGGATCCGGCCAGGGCCTCCGACAGGCCACAAAGGGCTTGTGCGGGCGCCCGCAAGGGGTATAATGCGGACACGATAGTCCACAATTGCAGCCATCCACACAGGAGGTCGGCGATGCAGACTCGGCACAGCGCGGCGATGGCGGGGGCGTTCTGTCTGGCCCTCGCGGGCACCATCCTGGCCTCACCCCCCGGCGACACCGTCGTGGAACAGATCAGCGAGGTCTCGTACCGGAACTTCCTCGACAACCTGCTGTTCACCCACCTGGGCGACTCGCGAGGCATCGGCGGCGCCGACCACCACGCGGCCCGCGACAACATCCACGACCTGTTCCTCAGCTACGGGCTCGAGACCGACTTCGAGACCTTCAGCTACTCCGGCACCACCGGCTTCAATGTTGTCGCCGAGCTGACCGGCACGACCCGCCCCGGCGATATCTACATCATCGGCGCCCACTACGACTCGGTGAGCAACCCCGGCGCCGACGACAACGCCAGCGGCGTGGCGGGCGTGCTCGAGGTCGCCCGCATCCTCAGCCAGTACGAGTCCGAGGCCACCATCCGCTTCATCGCCTTCGACATGGAAGAGCTCGGGCTCATCGGGTCCAGCGACTACGCCTCCGACCACCGCAACGACAACATCCGCGGCATGATCTCGATGGACATGATCGCCTACGACCCCAACGACCAGGGCCGCGCCAGGCTCTACGGGCGCACCACGCCGATCAAGCAGGCGCTCGCGGCCGCGCTCACCGAGTACGGCGGGATCACCTCGAGCCTCCTCGGCGCCTTGGACGCGTCCGACCACGCCCCGTTCGAGCAGCGGGGCTTCTCGGCGTGCCTGATCATCGAGAACGATGTCTGGAACAACCCCTACTACCACCAGTGGAACGACTCGGTCGACACGCCGGGGTACATCAACTACACCTACGCGACCGACATGACCAGGGGCGTCGCGGGCTGGCTGGTGGACGCGGCGGGCGTGCTGGCGTTCTGTGCCGCGGACTTCAACGGCGACGGCGCGGTGGACACCCTCGATGTCCTGTCGTTCCTGAACGCGTGGAACGCCGGGGATCCGAAGGGCGACTTCAACGGTGACGGCGTGCACAACACGCTCGATGTGCTGGCGTTCCTGAACGCCTGGAGCGCCGGCTGCTGACCAGCGGCGTCCCTCGCGACCGTACTCAGCCGACACCCGCCTCGACGGCCGCACCGGCCGGTGGGTGCGGCGCGTGCGTCGCGGGCGGCAGGCGGAGGTAGCGGGTCAGGGCGTGCGCCCCGAGATAGAACGGGATCGTGTCCAGCAGGGCGAACACCGCCTTGAACACATACCCCGTCGCGATGAAGACCAGCAGCTGGGGCCACAGCGGTCGGGCCCCCTCGACCGGCAGCGCGTGGGCGTAATAGTGCGTGATCAGGATGACGGCTGTGGTGTCCACGAGCTGGCTCACGAGCGTCGAGCCGTTGTTGCGGAGCCAGAGGTGCTTGCCCTTGGTCAGGTCCTTCCAGAAGTGGAAGACATAGACATCGACGAACTGGGCCGCCAGGTACGCGATCATGCTGGCCGCGACCGCGCCGAACGCGAGGTTGCGCACCTCGTAGTACACCGGCAGCCGCCCGGCGGCGTCGGCCAGCAGGGCCCCCGTGGCCGGGTCGCGCGCCTCCCACCCGGGCATCGCGCCCCCGGCCCACAGGATGAACATCACCCACAGGTTGAGCACGAACCCGATCCACACCACCAGGCTCGCCCTCCGGCGCCCGTAGAGCTCGCTGATGAAGTCGGTGCACAGGAAGGTCAGCGGGTAGGGCAGCACGCCCACCGCCACCGCGAAGGCGGTCGCCCCCGGCGTCGCGCTGTCGAAGTCGATCTCGAAGAGCTTGATGAACCGCGTGATGCCGAGGATGTTGAGCATCGCCAGCGTGCCGAGGAACAGGCCCGCGAGCAGCAGGAACACCCCCTCCCGACGCCGGAAGAGCTGCATCTCCGAGAGCGCCGGCAGCCCCGGGTACGCGTGCTGGTTGGACGGCAGGATCGCTCGCTCGTGCATGGTGCAAAGGCTACCCGCTCCCCCGCGTGCCGGCCCGGCGAGCCCGGTGGCGTCGTGGCCAGCCCGCCGGGCGTCTGGTCAGCAGGCTTGGCGCGCCCCGCCCCGCCGGGTATGCTCGGCGCCATGGGGCAGACCGCCCGCATCCCCCCGCGCCGTCGTGCCGCCCCCGCGGCGGGGGCGATCGCCGCCCTCGTGGCCCTGGCCGGGTGCCAGGCCAACCCGCACTACGACCCGGTTTCACTCGGGGATGTCGGCGACGCGGTCCTGGGTCTGGGCGCCGTCTTCGGCATGGCGGCCACCTTCGCGGGGCTCCAAGAAGCCGGCGGCGGCGAGGGCTCCCGCTACCTCTTCAGCCAGGAACACGAGTGGGAGCGCGACCGCTGGTGACCGTGATCGCCGGGAGCCGCGGGTCGACGACCCGGTGCCAGTCGCGTGTGCCACGGCTGTGCCAGCCCTGGGGTCGGCGCCGAAGCGGTGGATCGAGGCACACGGTTCACACAGCCGTGGCACACGGACCCTCCTGACCCACCCCGGGTACCCTGTCCCCCATGTGCGGCATCGCCGGCATCCTGCGAACCTGGCAACCGGGCCAAGCCCCGCCCGCGCACGCCGAGGCGATCCCGGAGGCCTGGCTCGACATCCTCGATGAGTCGATCAAGCACCGGGGCCCGGACGGGCGCGGCCGGTTCCGGCAGCGAATCACCCGTCCCGACGGCACGGTGGTCGATGTCGCCCTCGTCCACCGCCGCCTGAGCATCATCGATCATGCCGACGGCGCGCAGCCGATGGTGATTGGTGGCACGGCCCCTGGTGGCACGGCTCTTGGTGGCACGGCTCTTGGTGGCACGGCTCTCCGAGCCGTGAGTCAGCTTCCGCACAGCTCGGAGAGCCGAGCCACCAGCCACGAGCCACTTCTCGCCCGCGAGGGCGCCCCCTACCAGCTCGCCCGCGCCCACCACTGCCCCAAGTGCGGCGACGGCGTGGTCGCGGTGGTCTTCAACGGCTGCATCTACAACCACCGCGAGCTGCGGCGCGAGCTCGAGGCCGCGGGGCATGTGTTCCACACCGACCACAGCGATACGGAGGTATTGCTGCATGGGTGGCGGGAGTGGGGAGACGCATTCACCGAGCACCTAGAGGGGATGTTTGCGCTGGGGCTCTTCGACTCGGGTGCGGGCAAAGTCGTGATCGGACGCGACCACGCCGGCGAAAAGCCCTTGTATGCAACGAAACGGGACGACGGACGAGCTTACATCTTCTCGTCTTCAGCCGCCGCGATTATGCGGCTCGGTGACGCCCTCCGCCTGGATCGGACAGTCCTCGGTGCAGGGTACATCGATGCATCGAACCACATTGAACACCACCTGCCGATCTGGATCAGTCGCGGATTCGACTGGGAGATGCCGGTCCCGGACTTCGAAGAGATCTGCCCCTCGACCGCTTGGTCTGCTCTGCCCATCGAGCAGGTCTGGGGCGGCGTTCCCTGGAGGTCGAACTGGGCGCCCCGGGCGACCGAGCCCCTTGCGGACCTCGACGAGGTCGAGCGCCTCCTGGATGGTGCGACTCGCTCCCGTCTGGAGGCTGATGTACCGATCGGGTGCTTGCTCTCCGGTGGCGTGGATTCGTCGCTCCTCGCCGCTCTGGCCAAAAGGCACCGCCCGGACATCGCCTCGTTCACCGTTCGCATGCCGACCGCGGCCTTCGACGAGAGCCAGTACGCCGAGCGCGTCGCCCAACACCTGGGTTTGCGCCACACCACGCTCGACTGCGATGCCCGGCCCGCGGAGGATCTGGTCAACCTCATCCACCAACTCGGCCTGCCCTTCGGAGACAGCTCCCTGTTACCCACGCACTGGCTCTGCCGGGCGGTGCGTCAGACCGCGACCGTTGCGATCAGTGGCGACGGGGGCGACGAGCTGTTCTGCGGGTACGAGCGGCACACGGTCCAACAACGCTTCGGGCGCTGGGCCGGGCTTCTCGGGCTCATCCCGCCGGGCGTCTTCCCGCGGCGCGACCCGAAGTCACCGCTGACCAAGGCCTCGCGCCTGGTGGAGTGGTGCAGGCGGGGCCTCTCCATCGACATCTTTGACGATCACGACGATGCTGCGCTCAGGGGAGTGAAGTGCCCGCGCCGGCGCGGAGGATTGGCTCAAGTCGTCGACCAACCGCGGAGTGACTTCGGGTACTACCTCCCCTGTGACATCCTCAGGAAGACAGACGCTGCGTCGATGGCCTCTGCGCTCGAGGTCCGGTCTCCTTTCCTTTCGTCCGGCGCAATCGCCTTCGGACTGGCCTCTCCGCTCTCGGCCCTCATGCCCCACGGCCACCGCAAAGGCCTCCTCCGCGCCGTCGCCCGCCGCTACCTCCCCCCCGACATCGTCGACCGCCCCAAGATGGGCTTCGCCATCCCCATCGGGGAGTGGTTCCGCACCGACTACGGCGGCATGCGCCAGCTCCTCTACGACCACCTCGAAGCCCCCGACCCCTTCCCGGGCCTGGCCGAGGCGGGCGTCGAGCTGAACCGCGCCTTCATCGCCCGCATGCTCCGCGAGCACGACGCCGCGGGGGAGCGCTCCCTCAACCCCTGGCACGGGCGAGACCACTCGCAGCGGCTGTACATGCTGCTGGTGTTGAGCATCTGGTGTCGTTGGCTCAAGGGTCTTTAGCCAGCACCGATCCGCCCCCGCTCACTCATGAGTCGATTCGGCCGATGGCAGGTAGCGGCCCCAATCGTCGGACTCGAGCGATCGCTTGAGGTTGCGCAGGTGCCCCTCGAGCACGCGGCGCATGTACCGCGCAAGGAAGAGCCGCTCCGCCACCCACCCCAGCGGCCCCAGCGGCGTACGGAAGGTGAAGGTGTCGGTCAGCCGCGTCGTGTGCTCGTCGATCGGCTCGAACCGGTGCTCGTGCCGGAAGCTCTTGAACGCCCCTCGCACCTGCTCGTCCACGAAGAGGTGGGGGGGCCGGCAGGTGGTGACCCGGCTGGACAGCGTCTGGGTGAGGCCGAGGCGCCGGGCCTGCCAGGTGACGGACTGGCCCTCGCCGATGAGGCCGCGGGTGACGCCGCCGACGGCCCGCTCGCCGGTCGCCCGCATGGAGTGGGTGTGGAAGTCGATGGAGCGGGCGAGGTCGAAGCAGCGGGCGGCGGGGGCGTTGATCGTGATGGAGACGGAGACTGTCGGCATCGTTGGGCCCCCGGACCTCAGTCCCGCCACCCGGCCTTGGTCCACTTTGGCTCAACCCCCGCGCGCCGGAGCACGACCGCCAGCTGCCCCGCGTGGTGCTGGGTGTGCCGGGCGTTGTAGATGTGCAGCTCGGCGCGGGTGAAGGGGAGCCACGAGAAGCCCGACGGGCCCGCGAGCGATTCGGCCGCCTCGGCGCCGGGGCCCTCTCCGAGCACCCGCACGATCCTCTCGCGGCAGACCCCGGCGTACGCCAGCAATTCGCCCCGCTCGAACCTGCGGCTGGGGTACTCCTCCGCCAGCTCGGCCATCCCGGCCGGGTGGAAGCCGGCCCCCGCCCCCGCGCGCTCGCCGAGCAGCCGCTCGAACGCGCCGTTGTCGGGCGAGAGGTAGCAGTCCACGAAGCAGAGCGCGTGGTAGGCGACCTGCCAGAAGGGGTACTTGGCGACGGGGTCGTCCCAGTGCTCGGCCGGGCAGAGGCGGATGCACTCGGTGAGCATGGAGTGGGCGGCGAGGAGCTGGGAGGCGAGGATGGGGCGGAGTTGTGAGGTGGTTGCCATGCGGGCAGCGTAGTGGATTGGTTGCGAGCACCGGAACCAATTCCAGTCATCGAGCGAAGGTTTCATGGCGGATCGGGATTGTTGTCCTCACTCCACTTCGACCCGATCGTGCTCGTCAACCGGTGCTTCTTTCGGATCTGCCCGACGCGGCCCGGCGACCCAGAGGAGCAGCTTGGAGACCGGTGCCGGCGAGAATCTCCAGAAGACCCACCAAGCCGCAATGGTGGCTCCCAGCAACACCCATGCTCGGATGCGCCAATCTTCGGCGTCTGTCTGCCAAGTCGTGAAGTCGGTGTCAGGTGGCGGTGTCAGAGGCTCGACATACGGAAGGATGGCGATCTTGCCGTACAGGAGCACAGGCCCGATTGTCAGTGTGAACACATGAAGCAGAAAGAGAGCCCTTGCGCAGAACATCCGAACCGGATGGCGATTCCCGCCGGAACCTGCGGCCCCCGCCGACATGATCTACTCTCCTCCAGGGTCGACCTCTCGTATCGTCCCGTTCGAGGCCACGACGATGGGGTGCCCTTCGCGGTGATGGCGGTCCCTGGCCTTTCGGGCGGCGCGTTGGAGAGCTTCGTCGATCGCGCGGCCGTCCCGGAACGCTCGCTCGACGGGGCCAATCCGATCAGCGCCGCCCGGCTGTGCCTTGGATGTGGGTCCAGAGTTCCGCATCAGCAACCTCACTCGAAGACGCGATGAGCTTTGGTCCATCGTCGCCTCCAGTATTGTACACGCGCCATGTGGTCGCCAGGGGCAAGTAGAGTTCGAACAGGTTAGCGAGGCCCCGGCGATATCGCCTCTTGACGACCTCCGGCGGGACGGCGTGCCCACCCATCTTGACCCGCCGGGCGACGCGTGCGACGGCGGCTTCCGGCGACGGCAGCCACAGGAAGAGGAGACAGAGGCCGTAGCCCCTGTCCGCCCACCTTCTGCACATGGGTGCGAACGCTCGAGTGGCCAAAGTGGTCTCGAAGGCGAAACTGGCCCGGGCGTTGGCCAGGCGGCGGATGCGAGTGAGCATTAGACGCCCCGCTTCGAACGCGACGGACTCAGGCGAGAACTCGGAGAGACCTCGGGCGATGGTGTCGGCGTTGACAAACTCGGTGATGTGCAGGCTGTCCTTGATGAGATCCGGCGCGGTCGTGGACTTCCCAGCGCCGTTTGGCCCCGCGATGATGACGATCTCCGGTGGCGAGGATGGTGTGGCCATCACAGCTCCGGCGCAAACCCCCGCCGCATCGTGTTCTCGCAGCACGCCCGCGGGTCCGTGAAGTGCAGCAGGTAGTCCGCCCCGCCGGCCTTGGTGCCCACGCCCGACATCCCCGCCCCGCCGAAGGGCTGGCGCCCGACCAGGGCGCCGGTGCACTTCTGGTTGATATAGAGGTTGCCGACGCGGAACTCGCGCTTGGCCTTCTCGATGTGCGCCGGCTTGCGGCTGTAGACGCCGCCGGTGAGCTTGTACTCACTGGAGTTGGCGATAGCGAGCGCCTCCTCGAAGCTCCGTGCGTGGAAGACCGAGAGCACCGGGCCGAAGATCTCCTCCTTGCCGATCGCGTGCTCCATCGTCACGCGGCTGAAGATGTGCGGCGGCACATAATCCCGCCCGGTCTTCTCCTCCAGCCCCGCCGGAGTCTCCATCGCCAGCTCCAGCCGGCACTCGGCCTTGCCCTTCTCGATATACCCCATGATCGTCTTCTTGGCCGAGGGGTCGATCACCGGCCCGAGGTCCGCCCCTGGCAGCGTCGGGTCGCCGACGACCAGCGCCCTGGTGGACTCGACCAAGCGGCCGATGAAGAGCCTCGTCGCCTCGCCGTCCGGCCCGTCGGGGTCAACGACGATGCAGCGGCTGCACGCCGAGCACTTCTGGCCCTGGAACCCGAACGCCGAGTATCGCACGCCCAGCACCGCCTCGTCGAGGTCGGCGGAGGTATCGACGATGATCGCGTTCTTGCCGCCCATCTCGCAGATGATCTTCTTGACATTCGGCTGGCCGGGGAGCGTCTTGCCGGCACCCTCGATGATGTCGAGCCCGACCTCCTTGGAGCCGGTGAAGGCGATCATGCTGACGCGCGGGTCGCGCACCAGCACCGAGCCCACCGTCGAGCCCGGCGCGTGGCAGAAGTGCAGCACATCGCGAGGGATGCCGGACTCCCAGAGGATGTCGGTGATGACGCGGGCGATGCCGACGGTCTGCCGGCTGGGCTTGACGATCGCGCAGTTGCCCGTGACCAGGGCCGCCACCGCCATGCCGCAGAAGATCGCCGCGGGGAAGTTCCACGGGCTGATGATGACCGCGACGCCCTTGGGCTGGTACCAGGTCTCGTCGAGCTCGCCGATGAACCGGCCGAGCCGGTTGCGCGCGTACATGGGCATCGCCATGCGGGCGTAGTACTCGCAGAAGTCGATGGCCTCGCAGGTGTCTGCGTCCGCCTCGCGCCAGGTCTTCCCGGCCTCCTTGACCATGACGCCGGAGATCTCATCCCGCCGGGCCCGCATCGCCGTCGCCGCCCGCACCAGGGCCGTCGAACGCTCGAGCTGCTCGGTGTCGCGCCAGCGCGGGAACGCCTTCCACGCCGACTCGAGCATCGCCCGCGCCTCGTCGGCGCCCAGCAGCTTCTCGCCCTGCGGCACTCGGGCCCGGGCGATCGCCTCGGCGTAGGTCTTCCGCACCCCCGCCCGCGAGAAGTCCCGCAGCGGCTCGTTGGTGAACGGCTTGCCGTCGCCGATCTCCGGGTGCGCCGTCGAGAGCTTGTGGCGATCGGCCGCGCCGAACATCAGGTCCTTCTTCTCCGCGGCCCCGGGCTTCCGTGCGGGCTTGGCCAGCAGCACCGAGGGGTCCGCGTTGTCCAGGAACCCCGCCTTGAGCCAGCTCTCGTTGCTGGTGTTTTCCAGCAGGCGCCGCACCAGGTACGCCATGCCCGGGATCATCTCCCCAACCGGCACATACTCGCGCACCCGCAGGTCCATGTCCGCCGCGGCGTGCTTGAGCTGGTCGGCCATGCCGTGGAGCATCTGGAGCTCGACCGCTGTCCGCGGCAGGCCGCGCTGCTCCAAGGCCGCGATCGCGTGCCCGATGGAGCGCACATTGTGCGAGCCGAGCGCCAGCTTCACGCCGCCCGAGCCGGGCGCGAGCTTGGTCGGCCCGAGCCCCGCCTTGCCGTCGGAGCCCTCCAACCTCGGGCCGTGGTCGAGGAAGACATCGGTCATGTCCTCGAAGCACTTGTCGCTCATCCACTTCTCGCCCCACACCGGGCAGGGCCAGCCCTGCTGCTCGGCGTGGATGTTCTCGTAGTCCCAGTACGCGCCCTTGACCAGACGCACCGTGATGACCCGCCCCGTGCGCGTCGCCCACTCGCACACGCGCTTGGCGTCGTCCACCCCGCTCTTGAGGTACGCCTGCATCGCCAGGCCCGCGTGGAAATCCACCCGCTCGCAGCAGCGCATGAACAGCTCCAGCGTCAGGTCCTTCACGCTGAACTGCTCCACATCGAAGTTGATCAGCACGCCCTTGGCCCTGGCCGCCTCGAGGATCGGCACGATCCGGCTCATCAGGTCGCCGATCGCGCCCTCCGTGTCCACCGGGTCGCACTTGGCGGAGAGCGAGCTGATCTTGATCGACACATTCGTCCGCGGGATCCCGCCCAGGTGGTCGGTCTCGGCCTTGGGGTTGGGCGCCCAGGTCGCGACCTCCGCCGGCAGGTTGTTGATCAGGTCGAGGTACTTGTCCCGGTAGGCGTCCGCCTCCGCGTCCGACACGCACGCCTCCCCCAGCAGGTCCACGCTGAAGGCGATGCCTTCCTTCCACAGCTCGCGCAGGCCGGGCAGGGCGCTCGCGGCGTCGGTCCCCGCGATGAACTTGCTCGCCATCCCCTTGATCTGCCCCGAGATCGTCGACGCCATCAGCCCCTTGGCCATCCCGCCGGCCCTCAGCCCAAGGTCCATCCCGGGCGGGGTCTTCACGCCCGGCTGGGTGAGGTAGTCCACCAAATGCTCGTGGATCGCGTCGGGCGTCCTGAACATCGGGAACGCGTCGACGAACCTGAACATCTGCACCTTGAACGCCGGGTCCTTCATGGACCAGTCCATCAGCTTGTCGGAATAGAACTTGGCGCTGAACAGACCGGCCTTGTGCCCCCGCGCCTTGCCGAGCATCTCGCTCCCGATCGCGATCGTCCGGTCCTCGATCCCCGAGCCGGCGGGGGTCGGGGCGTGGTCGTGGGGCTTGGGCTTGCGGGTGAAGATCGCCATGGCGTGGTCCTTGCTCGTGAAGGCGGTTGCGTCGCCGGTTTGGTCGCCCGGCGGGGCCGGGCCGCACATCCAGCGGGCCCGGCAACGCGGGCATTCCGACTATAGGGTGCGCGCGCCCCGCAAGGGTCGAAACGGACCCCCGGAACGGGCTGCCGGGTTCCCCGATCGGCACTACCCTCTCCTCCTGTGCGCCCCCCGCCAAGCGTCATCACGGTCGGCAACTTCGACGGGGTCCACCTCGGGCACGCGGCCATCCTGCGCCGGGCCCAGGACCTTGCCCGTGCGCACAACGCACCCGGAGGTGTTCTGGTCCTCTCCTTCGATCCGCACCCCGCAACTCGGATCGCCCCCGCCCGAGCGCCCCGGCGCCTGACCGCGTTCGAGCACCGCGTCGTCCTGCTTCTCGATGCCGGCGCGGCGCATGTCCACCGCCTTGAGCCCACCGATGACTTCCTCGGTCTTTCCCCGGAGGGCTTCGTCGAATGGGTCTGCGGGCGGTTCAACCCGTGCGCCTGGGTCGAGGGGCCGGACTTCCACTTCGGCAGGGGGCGGGCCGGCACTATGGCCACCCTGCGCAATCTGGGGGAGGCGCGCGGGTTCGAGGTCGATCAGGTCTCGGCCGTCGCCGTCGCCCTCACCGACAACACCGTGGTCACCGCCTCCAGCACCATCGCCCGCTGGCTCATCGAGCGGGGCCGGGCCCGCGATGCCTGGTGTGTCCTGGGGCGCCCGCACCGGCTCGTCGGGACCGTGACCCGGGGCGACCGGCGGGGCCGCACCCTGGGCTTCCCCACCGCCAACATCGACACCGGCTGCATGCTCCCCGGCGACGGGGTCTACGGCGCGGTGGCCACCCTGCCCGGCGGCCTCCGCCACCCCGCGGCCCTGTCGGTCGGGACCAAGCCCCAGTTCGACGGCGAGGTGCGTACGGCAGAGGCCTTCATCCTCGACCTCTCCCCCGAGCCCGGGATGCCCAACCTCCCCGGCCTGCCCGAGTACGGGTGGCCGATCACGATCGACATCGTGGGCTGGGTGCGGGGCCAGATGCGGTTCGACTCGGTCGAGCGGCTCGTCGAACAGATGGGGCGTGATTGTGCGCGCGCCTGCGGGGCGGCCCACGCCGCCATGTACCCACCGACCATCAGCGCCGAGCACCGACCGGCCAAGGAACGGACTTCCGGATGACCAACACCTACGCGGGCAACACCACACCGGGCGAGGCGGCAGCGTGGCTGAAGGGCGCGCGGGCCGTCGCCGTGGCGACGCACTTCAAGGCCGACGGCGACGCGGTCGGATCGAGCCTGGCCCTCGCGAGAGCCCTGCGCCATCGCGACCCGTCGGTCCGGGTTGAGGTCTGGTACGCGGGCGTGCTGCCCGACTACCTGCCCGAGATCATCCGCGACACGGCGTGGCGACATCTTGATTCTGCCCCGCCCAACGCCCAAGACACCCCCGAGGCGATCGTGGTGACCGACACGGGCGCGTGGACTCAGCTCGGCCCCCTCGAGGCCTTTCTTCGGGGCAAGGCCGGGCAGACGCTGATCATCGATCACCACCTCAGCGGCGACCCGGAGATGGCCGATCGCAGGATCATCGATGCCGGCGCGGCCTCGGCGGCCCAGCTTGTGGCCGGGGTCGCGTGTGAGCTGCTCGGCTGCCCGGCGGCGTCGCTCCCCGAGCCCGTCGCGACCCCGCTCTATCTCGGCACAGCGACCGATACCGGCTGGTTCCGCTACTCGAATGTCACGCCCGCGGTCTTCCGGCTCGCGGCGGACCTGATCCAGGCCGGCGTGCCGCACACCGAGCTCTTCCGCGTGGTCGAGCAGCGGGACAAACCCGGTCGCGTGCGTCTGTACGGCCGGGCGCTGGCCTCGCTGGAGCTTCTGGAGAAGGACCGGGTCGCGCTGATGAACCTGACCGAGGGGGACTTCAAGGCCGCGGGCGCCCAGCCGGGCGACACCGGCGGCTTCGCCGACCGCCTGCTCGCGATCGAGTCGGTGCTGGTCGCGGTGGTGTTCACCGAGTCGCGCGACCACGAGGGGCGGTCGGTGACGAAGCTGAGCCTCCGCTCCAAACCCGGCCCGAACGCGGTGGATGTCAATGTGGTCTCGGGCGTCCTCGGCGGCGGGGGGCACGCGCGGGCGGCCGGGGCGAGGCACACCGGCTCGCTCGCCGAGGCCCGCGCGGCGCTGCTGGGGGCCCTGGGCCTTTCCGCGTCAGCGTGAAAGCCCGCGGGGGTCGGGCCTGGAGCCGGGCCTGGAGCCGGGCGTGGAGTCGGGCGTGGTGGGCCGATCCCGCGTCCGCCGCCGGGGGGTTCGGGTGATCGGTACCTTCGCGGCGCGGGGCGGCCCACCTACCATCCTCTTCCATGCCCACCATCCACCCCTCCGCGATCGTCTCGCCCGAGTCCACGCTGGCCGAAGATGTGCAGATCGGGCCGAATTGCGTGCTCACCGGGCGGGTGGTTCTGGGTACGGGCGTGCGGCTGCTCGCCGGGGTGTATCTGCAGGGCCCGGTGACGATCGGCGAGGGCACGATCCTCTACCCCGGCGTGTGCCTGGGCTTCGAGCCGCAGGACTACAAGTTCACGCCGGGAACCGTGACGGCGGGTGTGAAGGTCGGGGCCAAGTGCCTGATCCGCGAGCACGCGACCATCCACGCCGCCACCAACGACCACACGCCGACGACGGTGGGGGACGGGTGCTTCCTGATGGCGTACTCGCACCTGGGCCACGACTGCCGCGTCGGCAACCGCGTGATCCTGGTCAACTACGCGGGCCTGTCCGGCCATGTCGAGGTGGCTGACAACGCGACGATCTCGGGCCATGTCGGCGTGCACCAGTTCGTCCGCATCGGTCGCCTGGCGTTTCTTTCCGGCGGCGCGGGCGTCGGCATGGATGTCCCGCCGTTCTGCATGGTCAACGAACGCAACCGGCTGGGAGGTCTCAACCTCGTCGGCATGCGCCGCAACGGTGTCAGCCGCGACGAGATCACCGAGGTGCGCCGTGCGTTCCGCGACTGCTTCCGGCGCCCGGTGCCCTCCGACGAGATGCAGGCCATGCTCGACGAGCGGGGCGCCTCGAGCCCGGCCGTCGCGGAGCTTGCCGAGTTCATCAGGGGCACCAAGCGGGGCATCTGCCCGGGCATGGGCCGCCCGCCCCGCGTGCTCACCACCTGGCTCCAGCGTCGCCGGCGCGGCGAGATCGCCGATCTCGACGAGGCGGACGAGGCCGTCGACGCGGGGTGACGGTCACGCCGGCCCGTGCTGGAAGACCCGCTCCAGCGGCTCCCCGAACACCTCGGCGATCCGGAACGCGACCTCCAGCGTGGGGGAGTACTTGCCCAGCTCGATGGCGTTGAGCGTCTGGCGGGACACACCGATCCGGTCGGCAAGCTGCTGCTGGGTCATCTCCCCGTGCGCGAACCGCAGCTCGCGGACCTGGTTGCGGACCGTGGTGCGCGACGGGCGGGCGGGGCGACCCGCGTCGGGATCTGGTGCGCGGCGCATCGTCAGACCCCCCCGATCCCGCGCATGCCGCGCCGGTAGTACACCAGCTGCATGACATACTGCGCGAGTTGGGAGACGAAGAGCGAGAGCAACAGCCCGTGCGCGACCCACACCGCGCCGACCTCGGCGATCATCGCGCCGATCGCCACCACGACCCCGGCCGCGAGGATCCACGAGGAGTTGCTTTCCGAGCGCCAGCCGATCAGCCGGTCCCGCTCGTCGCGGGGCTCGGGCCGGCGCCAGATCGCCGCCGCCGCATGGCCCAGGATCTGGAGCACCACCAGGAACACCACGCTCGCGCTGAACAGCGGCACGAACCCGACCAGCCGGTCCACCCCTGCCTGGAGCATCTGCCAGGCGATCGCGAAGTACGCCCCCATAGCCGCCACCATCGACGCCAGCTGAATCCAGACACTTTTCTCTTCAAACGACGCCTGCATGGCCTGGTTCTCCGGGTTTGATGCTCGTATATTTGACATGATGTCAAGTATAATGGACATCTGGACCGTGTCAAGTTTCTTCGACACTTTCCCCGCAGCCTAGCCCGGGTATCCTGGTTCCACCCCACGGAAGGAGGTATCCGTTTGGAACCCGTCGCCGGATGCGCCAGGCTGGAGCCCCCCTCGCTGTGCGTCCTGGCCAGCGGCTCGTCGGGCAACTGCTCGGTGCTCCGGACCCCTGGGTCGGCCATCCTCATCGACGCGGGGCTGAGTCCGCGCCGGACGAGGCTGATGCTCGAGGAACTCGGCCTGGGGCTCGAGGCCCTCGACGGCATCCTGCTCACGCACCTCGACAGCGACCACTTCCATAGCGGGTGGGGGCGGGCGTTGCCCGAGTCGGTCCCGGTGCACCTGCACCACTCGCATGTGCGCCAGGCGAGGTCGCGGGGCGTGTCGCGCCGGTCGTGCGTGGGCTTCGGGGAGGTGGCGGAGATCGCGGGGGACTACTGCGTCTTTGCATCCCTCAACGCCCACGACGAGCTGGGCACCGCCTCGTTCCGTTTCGAGTTCACGACGGGCGCGAGTCTGGGCTTCGCGACCGATATCGGAAGTATCACCGACGCGCTGATCGAGCATCTCGGTGGTGTCGATGTGCTCGCGGTCGAGAGCAACTACTGCCCGCGGATGCAGATCGAGTCGGACCGCCCGGCGTTCCTCAAGCAGCGTGTGATGGGCGGGAGCGGGCACCTCTCCAACCAGGAGTGCGCCCGGCTGGTCGCCGAGGTCAGGCCGCGGGGGCATGTGGTGCTGCTGCATCTGTCCAGGCAGTGCAACGACCCGGCGCTGGCGGCCCGGGCCCACGCGCGGCAGCCGTACCGGCTCACGATCACCAGCCAGTTCGAGCCGACGCCGTGGATCGAGATCGTGGGCGCGGGCGGGGCGTCTGTTGCGCCGGCGGCGCCCCGCGCGGTGGTGCGGGGCTCGCTCTTTGACCACATGGTCGGGGGCCCGACGGAGCCGCCGAGGTGAGCCCGTTCCGCCAGACGCTCGCGATGGTGTTCCGGGGACAGCGGTCGTTCGTGGTCGGCGGCGTGCGGTACCGCGAGCGCACAAGCGAGCCGCTGCACCGGGCGTTGTCCGAGCGCGGGCCGGGGTTCAAGGACTACGACGCGTTGTTCTCGGGGGCGGCGCCCCTGCGCATCCGCTGCACGGCGCTGCGCCAGTACGCGGACATCGCCGGCCGGCGGGTGCTCGCGCCGTACGAGCTGGCCGACCCGATCCTCCGCCCGGGGATGCGTGTCCTGGACATCCGCTGCTCGACGGGGTTCGGGGCGGCGCACCTGGCCCAGCGGGTCGGCCCCTCGGGCGCGGTGGTTGCGATCGACTCTGACCACGAGTCCATCCGGTACGCCCGGCGCCGGTACGACACGGCCAATATCTCCTTCGAGCTGGGCGGCGTCGACTCGGTGGGCGG
This sequence comes from Phycisphaerales bacterium, assembly GCA_020850415.1. Lineage (GTDB taxonomy): Bacteria > Planctomycetota > Phycisphaerae > Phycisphaerales > UBA1924 > PNC22. Next base: position 60,327 of record JADZER010000028.1, on the reverse strand, counting down.
CGAGCTCGACGGCGCGTTTGACGCGGTTGTTGCGGTCAACCTGCTCCGTGTCGTGGAGGAGGCCCCGTCGCTCGTGGCCGCCCTGTGGCGGGTGCTGGCCCCGGGGGGGCCGATGCTCCTGGTCCAGCCGCTGCCCGGCGACCGCGCCGGCGCCCAGCCGGGCCCGGTCACCGGGCCGGACCCCGAGAGCCCCCTGCGCCTCACGGCCGCCGAGCTCCGGTATCAGCTCCGCGACCTTGAGCCCGCGCCGGGGATCGAGCCGGCCGAGACAACCGAGCTGGCGGCGATTATCGCCCGCAAGCCGCAGATCCCCGCCGATCCGCCCGCCCGCGAACGCCCCGGGCCCTACCCTCCGATGCGATGAGCGATGACACCCCACAGCACGATGGCCCGGGCGCGACCGACTTCCTCACCAGGGCCCCGGCCCCGAGCAGCCCACGCGAGGCGGACGCCGGCGATCACGCCCAGCGGCTCGCGATCGACCTGGGGCGGCTGTTCGCGGACGACAAGTGCACGCAGGTGGTCGTGCTCGATGTCCGGGGGCTGAGCCCGATCACCAACTTCCTCGTGATCGCGTCGGGGACCTCGGAGCGGCAGATGCGGTCCGTGCTCGACCACGCGGAGGAGCTCGCCGGCGAGCGGGGGATCACGGCGCACGGGGTCGCCAAGGACGCTGGGGCGCACTGGCTCATCGCCGACTTCATCGATGTCGTCGCACACCTCTTCGAGCCCAACACCCGGGCCCTTTACGACCTGGAGATGCTCTGGGGCGACGCCCGCCAGGTGGCCTGGCAGCGCCCGGGCAAGGCGACCTGACCGGCCGACGAACCCCCGGCGCCCCGTTGCCGATATCATCAACGCCCCATGCTCACCGCCGCCCTCAAACAACTGCCCTGGATGCTCGCCCTGTTCGTGCTGGGCCCAATCGCCGGCCACCTCGTCGGCGGGCTCCGGGCCGCCGACGGCTCGGGCGACGCCACGCTGCTGCTCGGGAACACCCCGGTGGCGGGGGTGATCGCCGGCGTGGTGACGCTCGCTTTCGCCGGGCTGGCCGGGGTGTTCGCCTCCAGGCTTAACGGATGCCGGAGCGGGATGAACGCCGCGGGCATCGTGGTGGCCTGGGCGGCGAGCCAGACCGCGACCATCGACGCGATCCTCCGCCGGGCCCAGTCGCCCGCGCCGCTGATGACGCTCGCGATCGAGGGGCTGATCTTCGGCCTGCTTGCGGCGCCGGTCGCGGGGCTGATCTGGCACGCCGGCCTGGGGCGGGGCATGCACAACGCGGCACACCCGCTGCCCGACGGGGCCCCGGGCCTCCTGGGTTTCGCGACCGGGTCGCCGAGGCGGGGCAAGCTGCTGCTCGGCGAGCACCAGTCGCTCGCGGGCGCGGCCCTGCGGTCGGTCCTCCGGCCGTCCGGCCTGGGGGCGATCGGGGCGACGGTGGTCGCCGGGGTCGTCATCTGTCATCTTGTGTGCCAGGACACGCTGAAGGGCCAGGCGATTTTCGGTGCGGTCCTGACGGGGATCGTGGCCGTGCCCCTGGGGCGCCTGGCCGGGGAATCGCTCAAAGAGCAGCCCCCGATGGTGGCGTTCGTGCTGGGGTTCGCGGTCCTCGGGCTGGTGGGCCCGCTGGTGGCCCAGCTCGTGCAGGGCGGGTCGCTGATCGAGACGCTCTACTCCGGAAAGCTCCTCGGGGTCGCCAGCCCGGTGACGCTGGACTGGCTCGCGGGGGCGTTCATCGGCCTGCCGATCGGCGAGGCCTGGTTCTGCTCGATGTTCCAAGCCCAGGCGGCGAAGGTGGCGGCCCAGCGCTAGGCTTTTGGCGGTCGGGTCCCGTGCATCCGCGGGGTCCGGCGGCCGAACCCGCTCACGGCGGGTGTTTGCCCGCCTGTTGAACCATCCTCCCGCGGCCAGGGGCCTTGCACCCCGGCCGAAGACTCCCGCGCAAGGGGCCCGCCTTGACCACGCCGACGCCCGCCGACCCGATGCCCGATGTCCAAGCCCGCGCCGATTCGCGCCAGGTGCCGATCGACCGGGTGGGGGTGAAGGATGTGACCTACCCCATGCGCCTGCACGCGCGCGACGGGGGCGAGCAGCACACGGTCGCGACGATCAACATGTATGTCGCCCTGCCGCACTACCAGAAGGGCACGCACATGAGCCGGTTCCTGGAGGTGCTCAACGAGCACACGGGCGAGCCGGTGTGCCCGGAGCGGATCCCGGAGATCACGCGGGCGATCTGCGAGAAGCTCGAGGCCCACGAGGCGCACTTCGAGGCCGAGTTCACCTATTTCGTCAGCAAGCCCGCGCCGGTCACGGGGCAGAGGGGGCTGATGGACTACAAGGTGCGGTTCGCGTGCACCGCCAACGGGGAGACCGACTTCGTGATGACCGTCGCGGCCCCGGCGGCGAGCCTGTGCCCGTGCTCGAAAGAGATCAGCGAGTACGGGGCCCACAACCAGCGCTGCCGCATCGAGGCGGCGGTGCGGACGACGGGGATGATGTGGATCGAGGACCTGATCGAGCACCTGGAGGCGTCGGCGAGCGTGCCGGTTTTCGCGGTGCTCAAGCGCCCCGACGAGAAGTGGGTGACCGAGAAGGCATACGAGAACCCCAAGTTCGTCGAGGACATCGTGCGCGACCTGGCGACGCGGCTCGAAGATGACGCGCGCGTGAGCTGGTTCAGCATCAACAGCGAGAACTTCGAGAGCATCCACAGCCACAACGCGTACGCGCAGCTGACGCGGGACAAGCGGATCAGCTGACGAGGATCGGGGGAGAGATCTACGGCGACGCCTGACCTGGGGCTTTGCGAAGGTCAGGCGTCGATGGGCCTCCGGTCGGGCGTCGAGCCTGGAACTCAGGCGGGCTCCCATGTGCTCTTGACATGCAGCTCCTTCATCTGCGCGTCGCTCACCATGCCCGGGGCGCCGCTCATGAGGTCGGCGCCGGTCTGGGTCTTGGGGAACGGGATCACATCGCGGATGTTGTCGGTGCCGCAGAGGTGCATGACCAGGCGGTCGAGGCCGAAGGCGATGCCGCCGTGGGGCGGGGCGCCGAAGCGGAGGGCGTCGAGGAGGAAGCTGAACTTCTCCGCGGCCTCTTCCTTGCTGATGCCCAGCAGGGTGAAGACGCGCTCCTGGACCTCCTTGCGGTGGATACGGATCGACCCGCCGCCGATCTCCGAGCCGTTGACGACCATGTCGTAGCCGGCGCTGACGATCGACTCGATCGTGTCGCGGTCATCCTCCCTGGCGGCGAGGAACGCCCCGACCTGGTCGGGGTTGGGCGCGGTGAAGGGGTGGTGCATCGCGTAGAAGCGCCCGTCTTCCTCGTGGTACTCGAACATGGGGAAGTCGACGACCCAGAGAAAGTTCCACTGGCCCTCGGGGATGAGCTTGAGGTCGCGCCCGAGCCTGAGGCGCAGCTCGCCCATGGCCTTGACGCAGGTGCCGTAGGCGTCGGCGCCGAAGAGCACGGTGTCGCCGGGCTCGAGGCCGAGGCGCTTGGCCAGCTCGTCCTTGATCGGCTCGAGGAAGCGGGCGACGCCGGTCTCGAAGCCGTTGGCGGTGTACTTGACGACCGGCACGCCGCCGGCGCCGAACTGCTTGACGAACTCGCCGTAGGCGTCGGTCATCTTGCGGGTGAGCTTGTCGGCCCCGCCCGGGACGCGGATGCAGCGGACCACGCCGCGGCGCTTGGCGAGGGCGTCGGTGAAGACGCCGAAGTCGGTCTTGGCGGCGAGGTCCGAGATGTCCGCGATCTCGAGCCCGAAGCGGGTGTCGGGACGGTCGATGCCGTAGCGGTCCATCGCCTCGTGATAGGTCATCCGCTGCACCGGGGGCACCTCGTAGCCGAGGATCGCCTTCCACACGGTGCGGACGAAGCCCTCCATGGTCTCCATGACATTGTCGCGGTCGACGAAGGACATCTCGCAGTCGATCTGGGTGAACTCGGCCTGGCGGTCGGCGCGGGGGTCCTCATCACGGAAGCAGCGGCAGATCTGCAGGTACTTCTCGCACCCGGCGACCATGAGGATCTGCTTGAACAGCTGGGGGCTCTGGGGGAGGGCGTACCACTCGCCCGGCTGCAGGCGGCTGGGGACGACGAAGTCGCGGGCGCCCTCGGGGGTGCTCTTGCAGAGGATGGGCGTCTCGATCTCGGTGAAGCCCTGCGCGTCGAAGTAGTCGCGGGCGACCTTGGTCACGCGGTGGCGCGTGCGGATGATCTTCTGCATTTTCGTCCGCCGCAGGTCGAGGTAGCGGTAGCGCAGGCGCAGCTCCTCGCCCGGCAGGTTCTCCTCGTCGGTGGGGATGAAGGGGAGCTGGTCGGGCTTGCTGAGCACCTCGATCGTGGTGACCACGACCTCGACCTTGCCGGTGGCGAGCTTGGGGTTCGGCGTCCCGGCGCGCCGGCGCACCACGCCGGTTGCCTTGATGACATCCTCGTTGCGGATCTTGTCCGCCGCGTCGAGGACATCCTGGCTCGAGTCCTCGGTGTCGAAGACCAGCTGGGTGAGCCCCTCGCGGTCGCGGAGGTCGACGAAGATCAGTCCGGCGCCGTGGTCGCGGTAGGCGTTGACCCAGCCGGCCAAGGTCACGGTCTGGCCGACATGCTCCTCGCGGAGCTGGTTGCAGTGGTGCGTGCGGATGAACATGCCGAACAATCTCCAAAGAGGGGCGGATGGAGCGGGAGTATAGGGACGGCCCCAGCCCGCCAAGCGCCGGATACCGGCCGGGCGCGGGGCCCGGCGGCGGGCGAGCCGGGCGGAGACCGGGCGGTCCTGCGCCAGTCAGCCGGCGGCGCGGAATCGCTCCGCCTCCGCGGCACCGTCGAGCATGATCTGCGATATCGCGCCGACCGCGGCGGCCCAGTCTTCGCGGAGCTGGTCGGTCCACAGGCCGCCGGCCAGTTCGTCCATCGCCGCGAGCAGCGTGGCGCCCAGGAGGGGGTAGTGCTCAGGCCGTGCGCCGTACGCGAGGTGTCGGGCGCCCATCTTTTTGAGCGGCTGCTCCAGAGCGGCGAAGTTATCGATGCTCTTGACGATCGAGGCCAGCGAGGCCCGCAGGTCCAGCTTCAGCCGCCCCAGGTCATCGGGGAACAAAGGCCGGACCTCGGGGTGGTCTGAGAACAGCCTCTCAAAGAGCCGGTTCATGAGGGCCTCCCCGTGGGGCTCCAGGGCGTTGAAGCTGTCCTTGATGCGCTGCCGCCGGGCTGGATCCATCTGGGGTCTCCTTGGGCAGGGCCGGGTGGTGCCCGCCACCGGCGGTCGGGGCGGGGGGGCCTATGGGGAGCCATCGGGCGGCCGACCAGCGGCGATGATCGGGAGGGGACGGGTTGCAGCTCGGCGGACGCCGGGAGCGGGGCGGGGAACCTGACACACCTGATCGACCTCTGTTTTCGGACTTGCGGGGTTGAATTCCGTCGGGCGGATGTCTGGTATTTCGGTACGGTCCCGGAGAGGTTCCGAGGGCAGTTGGCGGGATCCCTCTTTCACAGGGGGCCGGTTGCCTGTACACTCGTCCCGTCGAGAGTCCTGTCCCTCCCGCGTGGCGGTCAACCCGCGGGCCCGTGAAGTCCCCCGTTTTTGGAGGTGGATATGAAGCTGAATCGATTGCTCGCGGCGTGCGGCGCCGCCCTGGCGATGTGTTCGGTCTCCGCGCTCGGCGGCCCGGAGAAGTTCCGTGCAGACCTGCCGGATGTCCTGGCCAACGCCCAGGACGGCGAGCTGGTCCCGGTCACCATCATCATGCACGCCCAGGCCGAGCCCTTCGACCTCAACGAGCTGCGTTCGATGGACAAGGCGACCCGTCGCCAGTTTGTCATCGAGGAGCTCCAGGCCGTCGCTTCCGCCACGCAGGGCGGCGTGATGGGCATCCTGGATCAGGCGTTCCAGAACGGGCAGGCCGCGGATGTGAATTCCCTGTGGCTGGCCAACGCGGTGGCGGCCAAGGTCACCGCCGAGGTGGCGCTCCAGCTGTCCGACCTCCCCGAGGTGGCGTACCTCAACTACGACCGCCCGGTCGGGCGCGAGGTCTTCCCGGCGCGTCCCGCGCTGGGCATGGACGACGCCGGCGGCGTGCTCACCGCAGTTGAGTGTGGCGTGACGCTCATGAACGCGCCCACCGCGTGGTCGAACGGCTACACCGGCGCCGGCATCGTCGTCGCCGACATCGACACCGGCACCTGCATCACCCACCCCGACATCGCCGGGCAGATCTGGACCAACCCCGGCGAGATCCCCGGGAACAACATCGACGACGACGGCAACGGCTACAAGGATGACATCCACGGCTGGAGCTGGGACGGCGGCGTCAGCAACAGCAACATCAGCGATAACCAGGGCCACGGCTCGCACACCGCCGGCACCGTCGCGGGCGACGGCACCCAGGGCACGCAGTGCGGCATGGCGCCGGATGTCCGGCTCCAGACCGTCAAGTTCTGGAACAGTCTCTCCGGCGAGAGCGCCGCGTGGAGCTGCATGCAGTACAGCCTCCAGAACGGCGCTGACCTCTCCACCAACTCCTACGGCTGGTTGCACGCCTGGAACCCCGACCGCGTCACCTGGCGCACCCTCTGCGAGAACGCCTTCGCCGCGGGCTTGGTCCAGGTCTTCGCCGCGGGCAACGAGGGCACGAGCTACGGCATCGACAGCGTCCGCACGCCGGGCGATGTGCCGGACCAGATCACGGTCGGCGCCACCAACTGCTCGATGAACATCGCCAGCTTCTCCAGCCGCGGGCCGGTGACTTGGTCCACGGTCCCGGGCTACAACGACTGGCCCTACCCCCCCGGAAAGCTCAAGCCCACCATCTCGGCCCCCGGCGACGGCACGGTGAGCCACAACCTCTGCGGCGGCTACGCCACCCTTTCGGGCACCTCGATGGCGACACCGCATGTCGCCGGTGCGGTGGCCCTGATGCTCCAGGCCAACCCCAACCTCGACCACTACGAGGTCAAGCAGATCCTCAAGGACACCGCCATCGACCGCGGGACCGCCGGGCCGGACAACACCTACGGCGCCGGGTTCGTCGACGCCTGGGCGGCCGTGCAGGCGGCGCTCGACATGGGCTGCGTCGGTGACTTTAACGGCGACGGCACCGTCGATACGCTCGATGTCCTGGCCTTCCTCAACGCCTGGAACGCGGGCGACAGCTCCGCGGATATCGACGGCGACGGCGACACCGACACCCTCGATGTCCTGGCGTTCCTCAACGCCTGGAACGCGGGCTGCTGATCGCAGTCTGATCGGATCGTGATCCACCGGGCCCGGGCGCTTGAGCGCCCGGGCCCGCTTCTTTTTCCCACCCGGTCCTGACCCATCCCGTGTAGCATGCAGGGGTGACCATGCGACAGGGCCTCCAAGGCGTGCTGCTCGCGGGTGCGATGATCGCGCCCGGTGCCCCGGCCTGGGGAACGCGAGCGCCGGAGCTAGGTACTGCCCTCACGGGCGAGGCGCAGGCCCCGCGGCACGACGGTCTGGTTCCCGTCATCATCCTGCTCCGGGATCAGCCCCAGCCGTTTGATCTGCGCGAGCTGCGCCAGCTCGGCGGGGACGCCCGCCGGCTGGAGGTGAACCGGCGGCTGGTTTTGGTGGCCGAACGCTCGCAACGCGGGGTGCTCGAAGCCCTGCATCTGGGCGCGGCCCGGGGTGAGGCGTCGGACATCCGCCCGCTGTGGCTGGTCAACGCCGTGGCGGCGCATGTCTCGCCGGCGATGATCGACGCGCTCGCCGGCGTGGACGGGGTGGAGCGAGTCTTGGCCGATCGGGCGGTCGAGAGCACGGGGTGGGGGGTGTCTCCCGGCGGGGGGTCGGCCGGGGCCGGGCGAGCGATCGCCTGCGGCCTGCAGTCGATCCACGCCCCGGACGCCTGGGATGCCGGCTACACGGGCGACGGGGTCGTCGTCGGGGTCATCGACACCGGCCTGTGCCTGACCCACCCCGATATCGCCGGTCAGCTCTGGACCAACGCAGGCGAGATCCCCTCCAACGGCATCGACGACGACGGGAACGGGTTCACCGACGACATCCACGGCTGGAACTTCGAGAGCGACTCGGCCAACCTCGCCGACTCCCAGGGCCACGGCTCGCATGTCGCGGGCGTGGTGGCCGGGGACGGGACGCAGGGCATGCGGTGCGGCGCCGCGCCGGACGCGAGCGTCATGACGCTCAAGTTCTGGAACAACCTCGGTGGCGAGTCGAGCGTCTGGCTCGCCATGCAGTACGGCCTGGAGAACGGCGCGGATGTGCTCAACGGCTCGCTCGGCTGGCGCCACGCCTGGGGCCCGCACCGGGCGGTCTGGCGGGCGGTCTGCGAGAACGCCTTCGCGGCCGGGGTGGTGGTGGTGTTCTCGGCCGGCAGCGAGGGGTCCGCGGATGGCATCGACTCGGTCCACACGCCGGGCGATGTGCCGGACATGATCACGGTCGGCGCGACCGACTGCGAGATGAACATCGCGTCCTTCTCGAGCCGCGGGCCGGTGTCCTGGCAGGATGTCGATCCCTACCACGACTGGCCGCACCCGCCCGGGAAGCTCAAGCCCACGCTGGCGGCGCCGGGCATCAACACGCTCTCGCACAGCCTGTGCGACGGGTATGTGTACTACTCGGGCGTCGCGATGGCCGTGCCGCATGTCGCGGGAACTGCCGCGATGATGCTCCAGGCCAACCCCGCGCTCGATCACTACCAGATCAAGCAGATTCTCAAGGCCACCGCGATCGACCGCGGCGCCACTGGCCCGGACAATGTGTACGGCGCCGGGTTCCTGGATGCGTGGGGCGCGGTCCGGGCCGCCCGCGACGCGGCCTGCCCGGCCGACTTCAACCGCGACGGCGCGGTCAACACGCTCGATGTGCTCGCGTTCCTCAACGCCTGGAGCGCCGGCGACATCCGGGCGGATGTCAACGGCGACGGGCGGGTCGACACGCTCGATGTGCTGGCGTTCCTGAACCTGTGGAACGCGGGCTGCTGACGCCGGTCGGGACACGCCAGTGCAAAGGGCCCTGCCGATCGAGCGGCCGGGCCCTTCGCGTTGGGGGGTGCGGGAGGAGGGAACACCTCTGCGGAGTGGGGGAATGCGTGGTCAGTGCTTGAGGGGGCAGGTCTTCAGCCCGAGGAGCATGTACGCCGGGCAGAACCCGACGATGCCGGTGAGCAGGGCGACGGCCCCGACCCCGGCCGCGACGATGCCGAGCAGGGCGCCGTCCATCACGCCGAGCTTGAGGAACGCCGCGCCGAGCAGCCCGATCCCGACCAGCACGCGGATGGCCCGGTCGATCCCGCCTTCGTTCGCCTTCATGGGTGGTCTCCTGTGCGTTGTTGCGAGCCGGGCGGCCAGTGCTGGCCCGCACCGACGCGGTATCGAAACCCGGGCCCTCGGGCCCTCCGAGTATTGGTGGCGCGGGCGGGGGAGGGGTTTCAATAAAGCACCAGAATGCGCCGGATTGGCCGGAGATCGCCGCGGTCGCCCGCGGCCGGGGTCCGGCGGGGCACGCGTCCCCCCACGCAAGGGGAAGCGAGACCCGGCTCACTCTCCGGCGAGCGCCTGATCCAGCATCCCGATGAGCTCCTCGCGGCTGAAGGTGTACGGCTGGTCGTCATTGAGCTGCACCAGCCGCGCGATCACCGACCGGACCGTGATCTCCGCCTCACCCCGGTTCGGGACGACCATGTACCGCCGCTTGGGGGTCTCGTCGGTGAGGGCGGCGAGGAACGCATGGGCGACCTCGTCGGGCTCCTTGTACTGGGCCCGGTCGGCAGGCATCTCCATGAGGCCCGCGAGCTGCTCGGCGTAGAGCGAGCCCTCGGCCGCGTAGCCGCGGTCGAGCATCCGCTGCTTCATGCTCGCCATGATCTCGCTCTTGTAGTTGCCCGGCTCGACGACGCCGACCTGCACGCCGAAGGGGGCGAGCTCGGCCGCGAGGGCGTCGGTGAAGGCCTCGACGGCGTGCTTGCTCATGGTGTAGGGCCCGCCGAAGCCCCAGACGACGAAGCCGGAGATCGAGCCCGTGGTGTAGACGCGCCCCTTGCTCTCGATGAGGAGCGGGGCGAACGCCTTGGTCACGCGGTAGGGGCCGTAGACATTGACATCGAGCTGGAAGTCGAGGTCCTCCTCGGTGACCTCGATCATCGGGGCGATGACCGCGACGCCGGCGTTGTTGCTCAGGGCGTAGAGGCCCCGGCCGCCGGCCTTGACGGTCTCGACCGCCGCGGCGATCTCCGCGGGGTCGGTGACATCGATCCGGATGGCCTCGATGTTGTCGATGGCGTTGAGGGCGTCGATGTCCTCCCTGCTGCGCGCGCCGGCGTAGACATGGAAGCCCTCCGCCGCGAGCAGCTCGGCCGTGGCCCGGCCGATGCCGGAGCTGGCGCCGGTGATGAGGACGGCGCGCTGGGCGCCCTCCGGTGTCGCGGTCGGCCGATCGGCTTGTTCCTGTGCGGTCGCCCCGACCGAGAACGCCGCGACGACAATCAGCACCCCCGCGATGAGGGATCTTGGCTGCACACTGGGCTCCTTGACGAGCCCCGAGCGCATGCTCGGGGTCATCGATTGGTGACTTCGCCTGCCGTGCACCCTGAGCTCGTGCTCAGGGCTCGTAGAGACGGGCTATCGCTCGATGACCATCGCCACGCTGTTCCCCCCGCCGAGGCACAGCCCCGCGAGGCCACGCTTCGCCCCGACCCGCTCCATCTGGTGCAGGAGCGTGACCAACACCCGCGCCCCGCTCGCCCCGAGCGGGTGGCCGAGGGCGATGCCGCCGCCGGCGATGTTCACCTTGCTCTCGGGGATCTCGAGGAGCTTGAGGTTGCAGAGGATCTGGGCCGCGAACGCCTCGTTGATCTCGAAGAGGTCGATCTGGTCGAGGCCGATGCCCGCCTTCTCCGCGGCCTTGCGGACGCCGAGGATGGGGGCCTCGAAGATGTCCTTGGGGTGGACGCCGCTGGTGGCGTAGCTCACGACGCGGGCCATGGGTTTGAGGCCGAGCTCCCGGGCCTTGGCCTCGCTCATCACGCAGACCGCCGCGGCGCCGTCGGATATCTGGCTTGAGTTCCCCGCCGTGACGGTCCCGTCCTTGCCGAAGACGGGTCGCAGCTTGGCCAGTCCGGCGTCGGTCGAATCGGCGCGGATGCCCTCGTCGAGCGCCAGCCCGCCCTCGAGCCCCGGGACCTTCTTGTTGCCGATCTGCTCGCCCGTGAGGGCGACCATCTCGCTCTTGAACCACCCGGCGCTCGCCGCCTTCGCCGCCCGCTGGTGGCTCTGCGCGCTGAAACGGTCCTGGTCCTCGCGGGTGATGCCGTGCTTCTCGACGATCCAGTCGGCGGCGCAGCCCATCGGCCAGCCCTCGAAGGCGCAGGTCAGTCCGTCGTACTGCATGTGGTCGCGGACGGGCATGTCACCGAACTTGACCCCCTCGCGCACGAAGGCGAGGTGCGGGGCCATGGTCATGTTCTCGATGCCGCCGGCGATGACGCAGTGGTTGTCGCCGGCCTTGATGCTCTGGGCCGCCATGGCCACCGCCTCGAGGCCGGAGCCGCACACCTTGTTGATGGTCACGGCGCTCAGCGTCGACGGCAGCCCGGCCTTGAGTCCGACCTGGCGCGCCGGGTTCTGGCCCAGCCCGGCCTGCAGAACGCAGCCCATGATGCACTCGTCCACCGCGTCCTTGATCGCCGGGTGCTCGGCGAAGATCGCCTCGAGCACGAACGCGCCCAGCTGGGGCGAGGGGACCTTGCTCAGGCTCCCGAAGAACCGGCCGATAGGGGTCCGCTTGGCGGCGACGATGACGGGCTGTTGGGACACGCGGTCACTCCTTCCGGTGCTGGGATCAGCCGCCCGGGCCAGACTCCGGCTCGGCGGATTGGCATGCAGCCGGGAGTTTAGGCCCCGGCCGGTGGCCGGCCACCCGGGGCGATCAGGTGCCGCACCGGTGCACGCGGAGGCGCATCCCGACCGCCATCGCGGCCTTCGCCGCCAAGGCCCGGTCCGCCGCCCCGGCCGAGTCGGCGTAGACCACCTGGATGTGGTTGGACTGGTGGCGGGCCGTGAGCTGGTCGCGCGTCACCCCGTGCAGCACCGCGTTCATGATCGGCCACTGCCGGGTCGTCAGCGCCCAGCGCCGCTGCATCTCCTCGCCCGGCAGCGACACCGCGCTGCCCCGCCCGATGTCCATGCACAGGGCGCCCCGCCCGCCGTCGGCCGCCCCGTCCACGAACACCCGGCTCCACACGATCTCGCCCGGCCTGCTCACGCCGCAGACTGTTGATCCGCCGGGGGCGAAGAACATCCGCGGCTGGCGGTACCCGGTGGCGTCGGCGTAGCCCCCTGCGAAGTGGCTGGGCGGCACGGCGCCCGAGATCTCGAGCACCCACACCTGCCCGTCCCAGCCGGGGAACCCCGCGCCATCGACCGAGCCTGTCGGGTCCGGCGCCGACCACCGCACATCGTGCAGCGTGTTGTCGGGCCTCATGCCCATCGCCCGCCACACGCGGTCGGTGATCAGCCCGTCGAGGCCGGCGCACTCGTCGACCTCGTTGAAGTGGGGGAGCGGCCGCCCCTCGAAGATCACCCTCCCGGCGTTGGGACCCTCGACCGCGCGGACCGGCGGCCGCTCCGTGCAGTTGAGCAGACCCTCCACCAGGTCGCTCGCGGCGCAGGTCTCGGTCAGGCCGAGCTGGTACTGGATGCCGATCGCGTCGCAGCCGAACCGGTCGGCGAGCCGCGCGGCCGCGACATACATGCGGCACTGCTCGAGGATCTGCCCCTCACGCAGCTGGTCCTCCCCGTCGCCGATGTCGAACCGCATCCCGCGGTCGAGAATCCACTGGTAGACCGCCCTCGCCTCGGCCTCGGGCACTCGTTGCATGTGGGCGTAGAGCGACGATTGGCTGAGGCGCTCCTTGAACACGCCCGTCGGGTGCAGCAGGTGGTCGGGGATGATGGCGTTGAACATCCCCATGCAGCCCTCGTCGAAGACCCCCATGATCGCCGGCCGGTGGCGCAGCTCGGCTGCCAGCGACTCGCCAAGCTCCCGCTCGGCGCGGGGCAGCGAGCCCGCCTCGACGGCCCGGACATGTGACAGGTCGTGCCGGATCGTCCCGGTCTCGCACCACTCGCGGAGCTTGGCGCGGAACGCCGGGTCGGCGAAGTCCTCGCCCCAGAGCAGGGTGTGCGCCCGCCCGGCCTTGGTCAGCGACCCGCGGAGGTTCAGCGCCCCGACCAGCCCCGGCCACTGCCCCGACCAGTTGGCCAGGATCAGGACCGGCCCACGATGACGCACCAGCCCGGGCAGCACATGCATCGAGTACTGCCACACGCTCTCGACGACCACCAGCGGCGCGTCGGGGTGGATGCCCGCGAACACCTCGCGCCCGTGCGCCTGGCTGAACACAAACCCGTGCGCCTGGCCGTCCGACCATCGCTCCGGCGAGCCCCGCACGACCTCCCAACCGCACGCGCCGAGGGCCTCCCTCGCCGCGCTCTCGGTCTCCCGCTGCGTCGGCCAGCAGGCGGTGTTGGCGCTGAGGCGTGAATCGCCTGAAGCGATCACGACGGCGGTCTTCGGCGGGACGGGCTTGGGGGCGGTCAGCGAGGGCAGGGCGTACGGGCTCATGCCCGGATCGTACCGCGTCCCGGCCTACCGACGCCGGGCCCGATGCAGCAGCACCGGCCCCACCGGGATGTTGTGCAGCACATCGTCCCCCTCGCCTTCCTGGTTGTAGGTCTCGACCGCGGCGATGGCGTCCACGACCTCCATCCCGTGCACGACCCGGCCGAAGACCGCGTACCCCACCCCTCCGGAGACCTCCCGCCCGATGTCCAGCCGCTCGTTGTCGGCGAGGTTGATGTACCACTGCCGCGTCGCGCTGTCGGGCTCGGCCTCGCGGGCCATGCCGATCGTGCCGCGGGCGTTCTTCAGGCCGTTCTGCCACTCGTTCACGATCGGGTCGCCGCCGGGCAGCTCGGTCAGGTCGGGTGTGTGCCCGCCCCCCTGGATGACGAACCCCGGCACCACCCGGTGGAATATCGTGCCGTCGTAGTCGCCCCGTTCGGCGTAGGCCAGGAAGTTCGCCACGCTCGCCGGGGCGTGCTCGGGGTCGAGCTCGAGGACGATCTCGCCCTTGGAGGTGTCGAGGGAGACATAGACCCGGTCGTCGCGCTGGAACTCGCAGCGCCGCGTGGACGCGCAGCCGGCCGCCAGCGTGGCGACCGCCAGACCCAAGGCCAGGCACAGGGTTCGGAGGGTGGGCATCGCGGGATCTCCTCGTGCAGGGGTGCTGTGCGAGACGATACCATCGGACGCCATGCCCGGCAGCGACCCCTCGCACACCCTCGGCATCCTGGGCTTCGGCCACTTCGGCCGGGCGCTGGCCGATCTCGCGGCCACCGCTGGTCGGCCCTGGCTGGCCGCCGACCCCGCCGCCCCCATCCCCCCAGAACACCGGGTGCCGACCGGTGCGGAGCTGGCGGCCCGGGCGGGGACGCTGGTGCTCTGCGTCCCGGTCCCCGCCCTCGAGCCGATCGTGCGCGACATCCGTCCCCGGCTGACGACTGGGCACTTGGTGCTCGATGTCGGCAGCGTCAAGGCCTGGCCCGCCGAGGTCATGGGGCGCCTGCTCGGGGCCGACATCCCCTGGTGCGCCACCCACCCGCTGTTCGGCCCCGTCAGCCTCTCACGCGGCGAGCGCCCGCTGCGGGTGGTCGTCTGCCCCAACAGCCAGCACCCCCGGTCGGCAGACCTCGCCGCGGCCTTCTACGGGTCGCTCGGCTGCGAGGTCACCCGACAGCCCGCCGACGACCACGACCGCCATATGGCCGAGACCCACGCCCTGGCGTTCTTCGTCGCCAAGGCCATGCTCGACATCGAGGCCGGGCGCGGCAGCGACATCATCACCCCCAGCTTCCGCGCCATGGCCCAGACGGTCGACACCGTCCGGGGCGACGCGGGGCATCTCTTCAGCCTCATCCAGCTCGGCAACCCCCACGCCGCCGGCGCCCGGGCCCGACTGCTGGCGGCCCTCCACGCCATCGACGACGAGCTGCGCGACGCCCTCACCCGGGGCACCGACGCCGGAGTCCACCAGATCGACCCGCCGTCATAGGTCCGACGGCACGGCGGCGCCGACCGCCCGGGTCAGACCGTGCTTCTTGATCTTGTTGTACACCGTGACCCGGTCCACCCCCAGGACCTTCGCGGCGTGGGTGATGTTCCAGCCCGTCCGGTCCAGCACCTCGGCCATGTGCTCGCGCTCGACCTCCACCAGCGAGTCCCCCTCGCGCCGCCGATCGGCCTTCTCCGGGCGCAGCGGCAGGTCCTCGGCCATGATCGCCGGCCCGGCCCCAACGACCATCGCCCGCTCGATGGCGTTGGAGAGCTCGCGCACATTGCCCGGCCAGTGATGGTGCGAGAGCAGCTCCATCGCCCGGGGGCTGATGGCGGTGATGTGCTTGTCCATCTCGCGGGCGAACCGGCGGAGGAAGTGCTCGGCCAGCAGGGGGATATCCATCGGTCGCACCCGCAGCGGCGGGGCTTCGATTGTGAACACATTGATCCGGTAGTAGAAGTCCTCGCGGAACCGACCCTCGCGCACCGCGACCGACAGGTCCTCGTTGGTCGCGCAGATCACCCGGAAGTCCACCCGCACCGGGTCCTCGCCCCCGACGCGCGTGAACTCCTTGGTCTCGAGCGCCCGCAGCAGCTCGACCTGCATCTTCGTCGAGATGGCCCCGACCTCGTCGAGGAAGATGGTCCCGCCGTCCGCGAGCTCGAGCTTGCCCTTCCGCCGGTGCGTCGCGCCGGTGAAGGCGCCCTTCTCGTGCCCGAACAGCTCGCTCTCCAGCAGGCTCTCCGCGATCGCGCCGCAGTTGACGCTCACGATCGGCTTGTACCGCCGGTGGCTGTTGGCGTGGATCGCACGCGCGATGAGCTCCTTGCCCGTCCCGCTCTCGCCGACCACGAGCACGGTCGCGTCCGTCGGCGCCACATGGCCGACGAGCTCCATGACCTTCCGGATCGCGGGGCTCTCCCCGACGATCGTGTCCACCGAGACGAACTCGTCGATCACCCGACGCAGCTGGGTGTTCTCCGCGCGCAGCCGCCGCTGCTCGAGCGCCCGACGCACCAGGTGGCTCAGCTCGTCGGGGTCGACGGGCTTGGTCACATAGTCGAACGCGCCCTCCTTCAGCGAGCGGACCGCGCTGTCCACCGTCGCGAACGCCGTGATCATGATCACCGCCATGTCCGGGAACGACCGCCGGAACCGCTCCTGAAGCTCCAGACCGTCCATACCCGGCATCCGGATGTCGATGATCGCGACATCGAACCGCTCCCGCTCGGTGGCGGCGAGGGCCTCCCGGGCGTTCTCCGCGGCACGGACCCGCAGGCCGTCCTTCTCGAACCAGTGCGTCAGCGAGTCGCGAACGCTGAACTCGTCGTCCACCACCAGGATGCTGCCCTGCTCGGCCGTCATGTCGCCGCCCTCCCCCCCTCCGCCGCCCGCGTGCCCGCGCCGGTCTCATCGTCTCCCGGCTCGGGGGTCCGGGGCAGCCGGAGCGTAAAGGTCGTCCCCCGCCCAACCTCCGACACCACCTCGACCGACCCGCCGTGCCGGTTCACGATCCCGTACACCACCGCCAGGCCGAGCCCCACGCCGCTCTCCCCGCCCTTGGTAGAGAAGAACGGCTCGAAGATGTGCGGCAGGGCGTCCTCGGTGATCCCTACCCCGGTGTCGCAGACCTCGATCTGGATCCCATCCGCCTCGGCGCCGAGGCGGACCGTGAGCGTGTGCTCGGCCCCCTCGGCGCTGGGCATCGCCTCGATGGCGTTCATGAGCAGCGCCAGCAGCGCCTGCTGGATCTGCCCGGCGTCGGCGGTGATCGTGGCGTCGCCCTCCAGCGGGGCGCTCACCAGTCTGATGTTCCGCATCTCCGTGTGGTGGCGCACCAGCATGAGGCTCCGCTCGACCACCCCGTTGAGATCCACCGGGGCCATCTGCGCCCCGCGCCGGCGGGCAAACGCCAGCAGGTTGTGCACGATCGCCCCGCACCGGCTGCACTCGCGATCGACCAGGCCGAGGTACTTGTCCAGCTCGGCGTGGACCGCGGGGTCCAGCGCCTGCTGGTTCAGCTCCCGGCGGATCAGCCGCGCGTAGGTGAGGATCCCGCTGAGCGGGTTGTTCAGCTCGTGGGCGACCGTCGCCGAGAGCTTGCCCAGCGAGGCCATGGTCTCCATGTGGAGCACCTGCCGCTCCGCGAGCTTCAGATCCCGGGACTTGGACTCGACCTTCTCCTCGAGCGTGTGCGACCAGCGGGTGATCTCCGCCCGCGCGGCCCGCAGATCGTCCATCATGCTGTTGAACGCCGAGGCCAGACGGGCCATCTGGTCGTCGCCCCGCACCTCGATGGGCGTGTCGAGGTCCCCGGCCGCGATCCGCCTGGTCCCCGCCTCCAGGCGCTGCACCGGCCGATGGATCACCCGCCGGATGAACAAGGCCGACACCCCTCCGCTCACCAGGATCAGCAGCAGCGTCGTCCACGCCAGCCCGCGCTGCGACGCCCGGATCACCGACTCGAACGGCTCCATCGACATCCCGACATCCAGGACGCCGAGCACCGTCTGGGCGCCCGAGTGGTTGTGGCACTGGGCGGCCGAGCAGCCCTGCTCGTTGCGGATGACCGTCACCCGCCGCTGCACCTCGCGCCCCCCCTCGTCCAGAGACAGCAGACGGTGCTCATCGCCCAGCGCCGTCCCCTCCCCGAGCTCGCAGTGGCAAGCCAGGCAGGTCTCGGACTTGACGGAGAGCATCTTCCCGCGCTCCTCCGGCAGGCTCGAGAGCACGATCTTCCCCTCGGTGTTGTACACCCGGACCGAGGACACCTCGGGTGCCGCCGCAAGCCGCTCAAGCGTGAGCTGCAGCTGGTCCAGCTGGTTGAGCAGCATCCCGTCGTGCGTTGCCCCCTTGATCAGGGCGCTCGATCGCTCGACCTCCGCGCTGACAAACTGGGAGAACTGCGATCTCGTGGCCCGGAACCCCACCACCGCGTGCACCAAGAGCACCACGCATAAGGTGGCCGCCAGCGGCAGGAAGAGCCGCAACTCAAGCGACGAAAGGGATCTGCGCGCGTGGAGAGACATGCGGCCCTCCCGCAATAACGGATATGCATGGCTGCTTTATGAATCATACCGCCCTGCGCAGAGGAGCCAAGCGCTGCGCCGAGGTTTTCAACACCGGGAGCGGCCTCGGGAGGGTCAGGAGCAGCCGTACGCCCCATGGCCCCCGGTTTGCTCCACGAATCTCGCCCAGCGTGCCGCCACGGGAAGGGCTGCGCGAGAGGGCCCCATGCAAGCTACTGCAGGGTTAACTGTCCTGTCGGGAACCGATCAGACCTGCGTCTGGATGGACGCCGGGGTGCTGCGGTTCAAACTGTGCGACCGGGACTTTGAGTGTCACCGGTGCCCGCTCCACGCCGCCCTGCAGGGCGGGCCCGGCGGCGCCTCTACCCAGCTGGGCGAGCCCCCCGCACCGCCCCGGGAGTTCCCGGACGATCGGCTCTACGCCCAGGGCCACACCTGGATCGCGCCGGTCGACCCGGATCACGGGATGGTCAGGCTGGGTCTGGACGCGTTCGCGGCCTCCCTTCTCGGGGCCCCCAGGCGGGTCAGGCGTCTCGCCCGCCCGTTCCACCCAGTAGACCGCACCGACCCGCTGTGCGACCTCTGGCTCAAAGAAGGTGTGCTGCCGATCGCCGCCCCCATCGCCGGGAGAGTCGTGGCCTGGAATGAGGCGCTCGCGGACTCCCCCTCGACGCTCGCGACCGATCCCTACGGCACGGGCTGGCTCCTCGAGATGGAGCCGGACGGCGGAGGGGACCAGCGAGGGCTTTCGCGGGGCGCCGCGGCCCTCCAGGCCGCCGCCCACGACGCCAGGCAGTTCTGTCGCGGTGCGGCGACACACCTGCTGGCATCGCCCGAGGGTCTCGCCGTCGTCTCCGCCGAGTCGGTGTGCGCGGTCACGGACCTGCGGGCGTTGCTCGGCCCGGGTGCTTTCCTGGGGATGGTGAGGGAGCTGGTGTTCTGAGGGACCACCGTTGAAGTTCGCTACACCCATGCTGCGGGATTCAACACCCCCGGGCCCGGGAGGGCTCGCTCGGGGCGTTTGCGGGCGCCCAGGGCGGTTTGGCGAGCGGGGACCGAGTGGCGCGCGGGTTGCACAGTTCTGGCGGGGCGACCAGAGGGCATCCGCCCAGAGGAGGCTGCCGTGTCTTCCGCCATGCATCGAAACGGGTCGGACTGCCGGGAGTGCATGTTCTTCGGCGCCTGCGCCGTAGCCCTCGTGGTCGCCTCGCCCTTCCTGGCGCTCGCGCTCTTCACGCTGCGCCCGGTGTTCCTCGTGCTGGCGCTGATCGCCCTGGTCCTGATCGTCTCGCCGCTCGTGATCGTGCCGCGCATGCGGGGACGGTGGCAGGCGGACATCGCGCCGGAGAGCGCGTACCGCGGCCTTCGCCTGGCGCGGGATGTCGGCGTGCACCCCGGGCACAGCTGGGCGTGGATCGGCGACGAGGAGGTCGTCGTCGGCGTGGACGACCTCGCCCAGGCCGAGCTCGGCCCGATCGAGGAGGTCAGCCTCCCGAGGCAGGGGAGCCGGGTCCATCAGGGCGAGCCCCTGTTCACCATCAGGCACGGGGCCCGGATCATCGAGATTCCCGCGCCGGTTTCCGGCACGGTGCTCCGCTGCAACGACCGCCTCCTCGCCAGCCCGAGTCTCATCAACCAGCGTCCGTTCAGCCTCGGCTGGGTCGCCCGCCTGCGTGCGGACGAGGATCTGGCCGCCGCGAAGAAGCACCTGTTCTTCGGCGCCCGCGCGTGGGGCTGGTTCCGGGCGGAGGTAGACGGTCTGCTGCGGTCCGTCGCAACGCCCGGCGCTCCCGCAGACACCGAGTCCCTCGCCGAGCATCTGTACGCCGCGATCGACGACGAGACCTGGGGCCGCCTCCGCGTCGGCGAGGCGGTGCCCGCGGTCGTCCGTCCCCAGACCGTCTCCGACGCGCTCCCCGCGTAAGTGTGTGAGGAGGCCAGTCATGTCCGCTCCGTGCGCCAGTACGGTGACATCCAGGCCCTCGTCCCAGACGCGGGAGCCTGACCGGGCCCAGCCGACCACCAGCCGCCGCGCATTCCTCGGCATCAGCGTCGGCGCGACGCTCGCCGCCCCGGCCCTCGCCGCGGCCGGCGAGCATGCCTCGGCCCTTCACCAGGACCGGATGGGCGTGCTCGTCGACCTGACCGAGTGCGTGGGGTGCCGCCGGTGCGAGTGGGCCTGCTGCGACGCCAACGGCCTGCCCCACGGCCCGCTGCACGAGTACGACGACCAGACGGTGTTCGAGGCCCGCCGCTACCCCTCCCCCAACCAGCTCACCGTGGTGAACCGCGCCAAGAGCGATCAGACCGAGCGCGAGCCGGTACACCTGAAGGTCCAGTGCATGCACTGCGACAAGCCCGCCTGCGTGTCGGCGTGCCTAGTCGGCGCGATGCAGAAGGACCCCGACGGCCCGGTCCACTACGACGCGAGCCGCTGCATCGGCTGCCGCTACTGCATGGTCGCCTGCCCGTTCGAGATCCTCAGCTACGAGTACGAGCGCTCGCTCGCCCCCCGTGTACGCAAGTGTGAGCTCTGCCGCGACCGTACCCGCGACGGCAAGCTCCCCGCCTGCGTCGAGATGTGCCCCGTGGAGGCACTCACCTACGGCCGGCGCAGCGAGCTGCTCGCACTCGCCCACGACAAGATCGCAAGGCACCCCGACCGCTACACCGACCATATCTACGGCGAGCACGAGGCCGGCGGCACCTCCTGGCTCTACATCGCAGGCCGTGACTTCGCCTCCCTCGGGCTCCCCACGGTCGGTCCCAAGAGCCCCGCCGCCCTCTCCGAGGCGATCCAGCACGGCATCTTCCGCGGGTTCGCCGTCCCGATCGTCATCGCGGGCCTGCTCGGCGCGGTCAACCACCTCACCAAGGAGGACCACAAGTGAGCAGCGGAACCGCCCATGCCGCCGTGAGGCGTCCCCGCTTCTTCACCCCGGGGAGCATCGCGGTCTGCGCCGTCGCGGCCGTCGGCGCGGCCGTCACCCTCGCCCGCTTCGCCCTCGGACTCGGTGCCACCACCAACCTCACCGACGCAAACCCCTGGGGGATCTGGATCGCGATCGATGTCGCCTGCGGTGTGGCGCTCGCGGCCGGCGGCTTCACCACCGCCTTCCTCGTCCACATCCTCCATAGGGAGCGGTACCACCCGCTCCTCCGCCCCGCGCTCCTCACCGCGATGATCGGCTACACCTTCGTCGCGATCGGTGTCGCGACCGACCTGGGCCGCTGGTGGGCGCTCTGGCATGTCCCGCTCCCCAAGATGTGGCAGCCCAACTCCGTCCTCTTCGAAGTCGCCATGTGCGTCATGTGCTACCTGAATGTCCTCTATATCGAGTTCCTTCCCGTGGTGTGCGAGCGGTTCCGCGGCCGTGTGCGCCTGCCGGGCCGGCTCGCTGCGCTCGATCACCCGGCCGAGAGACTGCTCGCGATCCTCGATGCGACCCTCGGCCGGGTGATCACCGTCTTCGTCATCCTCGGCATCGTGCTCTCCTGCATGCACCAGTCCTCGCTCGGCACGCTGATGGTCATCACCGGCGCCAAGCTCCACCCCCTCTGGCAGACCCCCTTCCTGCCACTCATGTTCCTGCTCTCCGCGTTCTCGGTCGGGTTCCCGATGGTCATCTTCGAGTCCGTCCTCGCCTCGCGGTCCCTCCGCCTGCCCCCCGAGCGTGAGGTCCTCTCGATGCTCGCCAGGATCGTGCCGGTGGTGCTCGGCGTCTACTTGCTCGCCCGCGTCATGGACCTGCTCTCACGCCATGTGCTCGGGCTCGCGTTCGACGGAAGCCGCCATGGCTGGCTCTTCCTGACCGAGGTCACGCTCGGCGTCCTCGCCCCCTTTGCGATCTTCACGAACAGGCGCCTCCGCGCCCGTGTCGGTTGGCTCTTCGCCGGCGCGAGCATGGTCATCGGCGGCGTGGTGCTCAACCGCCTGAATGTCTTCCTCCTCTGCTACACCCCGGTGCACGCCGGGGCGGCCTACTCCCCCGCCTGGACCGAGTACGCCGTGACCGCCGGGTACATCGCCATCATCGTGCTCCTCTACAGGTTCATCGTTCTCAACTTCCCGGTCGTCGAGGCCCTGGAGCACCGCTCGCCCCTCGCCGAGCCCTCGGCGGAACTGTCCCGCCCCGTGCTCAAGCCTCACACCCGTCCCGCCGCCTCAAGGCGGCGCCCACTGCGTCCGAGGCCCGATCGCAAGATCTCGCATGGCCCCACGGGGAGCGCACCATGAACGCGCCGCAAGCCCTCCTGCTCACGCTCTTCCTCGCCCTGGCCTGGACACCGCCGGGCGAACGCCTCCACGGCGCCCCGACGCAGCCGCCCGCCCCCGAGCGGGCGCCGCCGGCCCCGCCAGCCCGGCCCGCCCCGCGCGCCCACGAGACCACGCCCGTCCCGGCGTTCTCCGAGCCCGGGCCCGATGTGGCCATCATCGACGACCTCGTCAACCACTATGGCCCCGTCACCTTCGACCACCGCCTGCACGAGCGGATGTCGGAGATCACCGGGGACTGCGCCAACTGCCATCATGAAACGGAGGCCAACGAGCCCATCACCGGGTGCGCCGAGTGCCACCCGCGCGAGCGAAACGCCGCCGACCCCGGCGTGACCAGCCTGCGCGGCGCGATCCACCGCCAGTGCCTCGACTGCCACAAGGACTGGAGCCGGGCCAACTCCTGCGGCTTCTGCCACGAGGAGGCCGGCGCCGCGATGCACGGCCCGGAGGACTTCGGCGAGTTCGTCGGCGCGACGCCCACCCACATCTCCCCGGCGCAGAGCTACACCTACGACACCGCCCGCGAGGGACTCCCGGTCGTCACCTTCCACCACGAGGACCATGTGCAGGCGTTCGGGCTCTCGTGCGCCGACTGCCACCTCAACGACGATTGCGAGCGGTGCCACGGCGCCGGGATGGCCCGGCAGACCGTCGTCCGCGAGCGGGACTGCGCGACCTGCCACGCCGACACCGACTGCGTCGACTGCCACGACCTGACCGAGAAGGCCAGGTTCGACCACGCCGAGCGGACCGGCTGGGATCTGGGGGCCGCCCACGCGGCGGTCAGCTGCGAGGATTGCCACGGCCCGGGCCACGGCGCCGCCCTCACGGTCCCGGCCTCCCTCCGCTGCCTCGCCTGCCACCAGGAGGCCCACGGCGTCGCCCTCGACGCCCTCGAGCACCCCGTGACCCTGGCCGGCAGCCACGCCTATTTCGAGTGCGTCCAGTGCCACCGTGGATCGGCCGAGGGGCCGCGATCTACCTGCGTCGAGTGCCACGACGACCGCGAGTTCCCCGCCTGGTCGCCGGGGCTTGCCGGCTGGTAGCCCCGCCGGGGTCGAACGCGGGGGCACACGCTACCATCAGCAGACTCATCCGCCACGGGGTCCGCGCGTGCGCCATCCCGCGAGGATCACGCCGCCCCCAGGGCCACGCCTTATCGGGCCCCGCGGCCCCGGACCGCGCCCAGCACCCGGTCCGCCCACATCCCGGCCCTGTAGCTCAGCGGTAAGAGCAGGCGACTCATAATCGCTCGGTCCCGGGTTCGAGTCCCGGCGGGGCCATTCGCGGCGGGGCGACGGGAGGTCCGCGAGGGTTTCCCGGGCCGTCCGCCTCGTCCGCCGCGCTCGCCAGCGTCCGCCCCGCTCGCCAGCGTCCGTCCCGCCCACCAGCGTCCGCCAGCGCCGGCCGGCGCCTGCCTGGCACCGGGGTTGACCCCGCGCCCTCCCGCCTCTACACTGGGGCCCATGACACGCACGGCGTTCCATCTGCACCATCACCATGCCCACCACAGGAGTGGCCGGCTGTCGTGATTGGCTGATGAGACGCCAGTAGAACACGATGACAGCGCCGGCCCCGGGCCGGCGCTTTGCTTGGTGCAGAGCGCATCGGCCCGCGCCGGACAGACCCCGGAGCAACGCCGATGAGTCAGAAGGAAACAGTCAAGTTTGGAGTCCCCAAGGGACGGATGTTCGACGGCGTCGCCGCGCTCCTGCTCGACGCCGGCATCCCGCTGCTGGGAACCTCCCGCGGCTACCGACCTCGGATCGAGTTCGGCGGGTTCGAAGCCAAAATCCTCAAGCCCCGGGCGATCACCGAGATGCTCGCCACCGGGGCCCGCGATGTGGGCTTCGCGGGGCGAGACTGGGTCGATGAGAGCGGGGCCGAGGTGGTCGAGCTGCTCGATACCGGGCTCGACCCCGTGCGTCTGGTCGCCGCGGCGCCGATCGCGATCCTGGAAGCTGGGCGCCTGCCCGATCGCCCGATCACGGTCGCGACGGAGTACCCGCGCCTCGCCCGCGGATGGATCGAGTCGAGGGGGATCGACGCGTCGGTGCTGGTCTCCTACGGCGCAACCGAAGTGCTCCCGCCGGAGGACGCGGACTGCATCGTCGACAACACCGCCACCGGCGCGACACTCGCGGCCAACGGGCTGCGGATCATCGACGAGCTCATGACCTCGTCGACGCGCCTCTACGCCTCGCCGCGGGCGATGGAGTGCCCGGACAAGCGCGCCGAGATCGAGCGGCTGGTGATGCTGCTGCGGTCCGTGCTGGAGGCGAGGCAGAGGGTCATGATCGAGTTCAACATCGGGGCCGATCGGCTCGAGTCGGTCGTCCGGATCCTCCCCTGCATGCGCGAGCCGACCGTCTCGCCCCTGCACAGCCTCGGCGGCTACGCGGTCAAGTCCGCCGTGCGTCGCAGCGAGCTGCCGGCGCTGATCCCGGACATCAAGGCCAGGGGCGGCTCCGACATCGTCGTCACGAGACCCGAGCAGATCGTCGTGTAAGGAGCCAGGGATGACCACGCCGACACAGAGCGCCGCCCTTAGGCCCGCCGCACGCCTCCAGGGCATCACCCCATACAGACCGCCCCCCTTCGACCCCTCGGTCGACCTTCGCCTCGACGCCAACGAGGGCGCCGCGCCCGGCGAGGCGGCGCTCGCCGCGCTCGCGCAGGTGGACGCCGAGCGGCTGCGCCGGTACCCCGACGCCTCGGGCCTCGAGGCGCAGATCGCCGACAGGCTCGGCGTCGCACCCGGTCGTGTGGTCGTCACCAACGGCGGCGACGACGCGATCGACCGGCTCTGCCGCGCCACGCTCGAGCCGGGCCGGTCGCTCGTCGTGCACCGGCCGACATTCGAGATGATCGGCCGGGGGGCCAGGCTGGCCGGCGCCTCCGTGCGAGAGGTCCGCTGGGTCGAAGGCCCGCCGCCCGTCGGGCAGATGCTTTCGCTGATCGACGAAACGACCGGTCTGGTCGCGGTGGTCTCCCCCAACAACCCCACCGGCGCCGTCATCAGTCGCGGCGAGATCGAGCAACTGGCCTCCGGCGCCTGCGCGGTGGGCGCGGTCCTGCTGGTTGATCTCGCATATGTCGAGTTCGCCGACGAGGACCCGACCGACAGCCTCCTCGCCCTGGAGAACACCGTCCTCGTGCGCACATTCTCGAAGGCCTACGCGCTCGCCGGGCTCCGCGTCGGCTACGCCATCGCCCCGCCCGCCATCGCCGAGTGGCTCCGGGCGACGGGGGGGCCCTACCCGGTGTCGGGCGTGAGTCTGGCCGTCGCCGCGGGCGCGCACGGCGCAGACCCCGCTGCCCGGCACGACTACATAGGGACGATCCGACGCGAGCGTTCCGAGCTCTCCCGGCAGCTCAGCGACAAGGGCGCGAAGGTCCTGCCCTCGCAGGCCAACTTCGTCTCGGCGTTCGTGCGGGACGCATCCGCGCTCCGCGAGCGCCTGGCCGCCCGGGGCATCGCGATCCGGACCTTCCGGGGCGGGGGCGACACGGAGAACCTGGTCCGCATCACGCTCCCCGGCGGGGCCGGGCCGTTCGAGCGGCTTACCAACGCAATCGGAGAGATCCAGGAGGTGTGGGCATGAGCCGCACGGCGACCATCACGCGGAAGACCGGAGAGACCGAGATCGAACTCACGCTCACCCTCGGCGAAGGGGGGGGCTCCACGGTCAGCACCGGCCTGGGCTTCCTCGACCACATGCTCACGGCGCTGGCCCGGCACGCCGGCTTCGGCCTGCGCCTGACCTGCCGCGGCGACCTGCATGTCGACGACCACCACACCGCCGAGGACTGCGCCCTGGCCCTCGGGCAGGCGCTCGACCAGTGCCTGGGCGACCGGCGGGGCATCGCCCGCTTCGGCTCAGCCTACGCACCGCTCGATGAGTCGCTCGCGCGGGTGGTGGTCGATCTCTCGGGGCGGCCGCACGCGACGGTCGAGCTGGCGTTCGTCCGCGAGCGCCTGGGCGATGTCGCGACCGAGAACCTCACGCACTTCTTCGTCTCGCTCGCGATGGCCTCGCGGGCCTGCATCCACGCCGATGTGCTCCGCGGCTCGAACGACCACCACAAGGCCGAGGCCGCCTTCAAGGCCCTCGCCCTGGCCCTGCGCCAGGCCGTCGCGGTGCGCGACCCGGGCGGCGCCGTGCCCTCGACCAAGGGGGTGCTCTGATGCCGACGGCCACGATCGTGCGCACCGGGGTGGCCAACACCGCGTCCGTCGTCGCCGCGCTGGCGAGGCTCGGCTGCGCCTGCACCCTCAGCGACCACCCGGCGGAGGTCGCCGACGCCGAGCTGCTCGTGCTGCCAGGGGTCGGGTCGTTCGGCGCGGGGATGGGCTCGCTCGCCGCGGCGGGCCTGGTGGACGCCCTGCGCGATCGCATCGAGCGCGGGCGCGCAACGCTGGCGATCTGTCTGGGGCTGCAGCTCCTCTGCGCGGCATCGGAGGAGTCGCCGGGCGTCGAGGGCCTGAGCGTCCTCGACACGAGGGTCGAGCGGTTCGGCGCCGGCGTCACCGTCCCCCAGTTCGGGTGGAACCGGGTTGAGTCCGAAGGCGGGCTGGTCGAGCCTGGGTTCGCGTACTACGCGAACTCCTACCGCCTGAACGAGGCCCCGGCAGGCTGGCGAACCGCCTGGTCCGACCACGGCGGGAGGTTCGTGGCCGCGATCGAACGCGACGCCGTGCTGGCCTGCCAGTTCCACCCCGAGCTCTCGGGCCAGTGGGGACGGGCGATGCTGCGCCGGTGGCTGGCCCGCTGCGGCGTGCGCGAGGGGCGTGCGGCATGCTGACCCGACGAGTGATCCCCTGCCTGGATGTGCGCGACGGGCGCGTCGTCAAGGGCGTGCGGTTCGCAAGCCTCCGCGACGCCGGCGACCCCGTCGCGTGCGCCGTCGAGTACGAGCGACAGGGGGCCGACGAGCTGGTGATCCTCGATGTCTCGGCCACGCCCGAGGGCCGCGCGACCGCCCTCGATACCGTCGCGGCGGTGCGGGCGGTGCTCTCGATCCCCCTCACCGTCGGCGGCGGCGTGCGCGCGGTGCGCGACGCCGAGGCCCTCCTCGGCGCAGGGGCCGACAAGGTCGCAATCAACACCGCCGCGGTCGACCGCCCGGAGATCCTCGGCGAGCTGGCCGCGCGGGTGGGCGTGCAGTGTGTGGTCCTCGCGGTCGACGCGGCCCGCCAGGGCCAGGGTCAGGGCCAGGGCTGGGAGGTGATCACCCGCTCCGGCGCCAATCGCACCGGGATCGACGCCGTCGCCTGGATCCGCCGGGCCGTCGGGCTCGGCGCCGGGGAGATCCTCCTGACCAGCTGGGACCGCGACGGCACACGCGAGGGGTACGACCTCGCGCTGCTCGGCGCGGCGTCCGCGGCGGTGGCCGCGCCGGTGATCGCCTCGGGCGGGGCCGACCACGCCGGACACATGATCGACGCCATGCGGGCCGGCGCCGACGCGGTCCTCGCCGCCTCGATCTTCCACGACGGCGATCTCACCGTCGGCGATGTCAAGCTCGAGATGGCCCGGGCCGGGCTGGAGGTGCGGCTGTGATAGTCCCTTCGATCGATCTGATGGACGGTTCGGCGGTGCAGCTGGTCGAGGGCCGCGAGAAGGTCATCGACGCCGGCGACCCCCGGCCGATCGCCGCGCGGTTCGGGCGCGTCGGCGAGCTCGCCGTGATCGACCTCGACGCCGCGATGGGCAAGGGCTCCAACGCAACGGTGATCGAGGAACTGCTCCGCCTCGCCCCATGCCGCGTCGGCGGCGGCATCCGCGATGTCGACGGCGCGATCCGCTGGCTCGACCTCGGCGCCCGGAAGGTGATCCTCGGCACCGCCGCCCGCCCCGAGGTGCTGCGCGAGCTGCCCCGCGAACGGGTCATCGCCGCCGTCGACGCCCGAAACGACCGCGTCGTCGTCGAAGGATGGACCCGGCAGACCGAGAGCCCCCTGCTCGAACGCATCGCCGAGCTGCGTGAGTTCGTCGGCGGCTTCCTCGTCACCTTCGTCGAGGGCGAGGGCCGGATGGGCGGGCTGCCCATGGACCGCGTGCACGCGGTGATCGAGGCCGCCGGAGGCGTCCCGGTGACCGTCGCCGGCGGCGTGCGCGAGCCCGCGGACATCGCCGCCGCTGACCACGCCGGCGCCGACAGCCAGGTGGGCATGGCCCTGTACTCCGGCGCCTTCGATCTGGCCGACGGCTTCTGCGCCCCGCTCCGCTCGGACCGGCCCGACGGCCTCTGGCCGACGGTCGTCTGCGACGAGGGCGGACGCGCATTGGGGCTCGCCTACTCGAACCTCGAGAGCGTCCGGGCCGCGATCGACCGAGGCCGGGGCGTCTACCACTCTCGCTCCCGAACCGGGCTTTGGGAGAAAGGCGCGACCTCCGGCGACACCCAGGAACTCCTCGCCGTCGCCGCGGACTGCGACCGCGACACGCTGCGATTCACCGTGCGCCAGGCCGGCGGGGGCTTCTGCCACAAGGGGACCCGGACCTGCTTCGGCGACGCGGCCGGGTTGGCGGCGCTGGATCGGACCATCGCCGGGCGGCTCGCCGGCGCCCCGCCGGGCTCCTACACCCGCCGCCTGATCAACGAGCCCGCCCTGCTCGGCGCGAAGCTCGCCGAGGAGGCGGGCGAGCTGGCCCGCGCCTCCACCCCGGCCGAGGCCGCGTGCGAGGCCGCGGATGTGATCTACTTCGCGATGGTCGCGGCCCGCGCTAAGGGGGCGTCCCTGGCGGACATCGAGGCCCAGCTGGACCGCCGGGCCCTGAATGTCACCCGCCGGCCCGGCGACGCCAAGCCCCGCGCAACCCGAGGGGAGGTGCGCTGATGGGCGCCAGCGAACCGACGCGGCTGCTCCGCCTGGTCGCGCCGGAGCAGGCTCGCCGTTCGGCCCGGAGCGCCGTCGACCCCGCGGCCTTGTCCGACGCGGCCGCGATCATCGAGCAAATCCGGCAGGGCGGCGCCGCCGCGCTCGGGCAGATCGCCCTCAGGTTCGGCGAGCGCCGGGCCGGCGAGCCGCTGCTGCTCGACCGCGCCGACATGCGCCGCGCGCTCGACGCCATCGACCGCGAGGACCGCGCCGTCCTCGAACGGGCCGCCGAACGCATCGCCCGCTTCGCCCACGCACAACGAGAGTCGATCCGGCCCCTGACCATCCCCGTCGCCGGCGGCCAGGCCGGGCACTCGGTCGAGCCGGTCGGCGCGGCCGGCTGCTACGCGCCGGGCGGCCGCTACCCCCTCCCCTCCTCCGCCCTCATGACCGCCGTGACCGCCCGCGAGGCCGGGTGCGACCGCGTCGTCGTCGCATCCCCCGGCGCCGCCCCGATCGTCCTCGCCGCCGCCGCCATCGCCGGCGCCGATCAATTCCTCGCCATCGGCGGCGCCCACGCCATCGCCGCTCTCGCCTACGGGTTCGACGGACTCGAGCCGGTCGATGTCATCGCCGGGCCGGGCAACAAGTGGGTGACCGCGGCCAAGCACCTGGTCAGCGCTTCGGTCGGCATCGACATGCTCGCCGGGCCCTCCGAGCTGCTCGTGATCGCCGACGACACCGCCGACGCCGCCACCATTGCCGCCGACCTCCTCGCCCAGGCCGAGCACGACGACGACGCCGTGCCGATGCTCGTCACGACCAGCCGTCCCCTCGCCGACGCGGTGGAGCGCGAGCTGGCGGTCCAGCTCCGGTCGCTCGACACGGCGCCCACCGCCAGGCGAGCACTGGCCAACGGCTTCGCCACGGTGGTGGGGGACATCGAGCAGGCCCTCGCCGTCTCCGACCGTGTCGCCCCCGAGCACCTCGAGATCGTCACCGCCGACGCTCCCGCCGTCGCCTCGCGCGTGCGGCACGCCGGCGCCGTCTTCATCGGATCCCGAGCGGCGGAGGTCTTCGGCGACTACGGCGTCGGCCCCAATCACACCCTCCCGACCGGCGGGACCGCCCGCTGCCGTGCCGGCCTCAGCGTCGCCCACTTCCTCCGTCTCCGCACCTGGACACGCTTCGACAACGCCATCGACTCCGCCATCATCGCCGACACCGAGCGACTCGCGACGATCGAGGGCCTCACCGCGCACGCCCGGGCGGCCGCCATGCGGCGCTGACCATCGCGGGCCGGGCACGCGCCGCACCACAGGCCTCGTGGGCCACGCGCCCGGCCCCCCCGACGCCGATCCCCGACCGCCACTACCATCGGCCCATGCTGCCGACCTTCACCGCGGCCATCTTCCTCGCGGCCGCGCTGCTCTTCGCCCTCGAGCCCTTCGCGGCCCGGCAGGTGCTCCCCATGTTCGGCGGCAGCCCGGCCGTCTGGAACACCGCCGTCATGTTCTTCCAAGTCGAGCTGCTCGCCGGCTACATCTACGCCCACATGCTCACCAGAAGGGCACGCCCATGGACCCAGGTCGCCCTGCATGCCGCCCTGCTCGCCTCCGCGGCGTTGATCCCGTTCGGCACCGTCGCCTCCGCCGCCCCGGCCAGCGGGGCCGAAGTGGGGGAGTTGCTCTGGCTGCTCACCCGGGCCGTGGGGCTGCCCTTCTTCGCCGTTGCGACCGCCGGGCCCCTGCTCCAGCGGTGGTTCGGATCGACCGCCCACCCCGCCGCCCGCGACCCCTACTTCCTCTACGCCGCCAGCAACGCCGGCAGCTTCGTCGGCCTCCTCGCCTACCCCTTCGTCATCGAACGGCTCTGGTCGCTCCCCGAACAGGCCGCACTCTGGCGGGGCGGGTTCGCGATCTTCGCCCTGCTCACGGTCGGCGCCGGTGTGCTGGCGGCAAGACGACCCGGCGCGACACCCCCCGCCCCCGCCCGCGACGCGCCGACCGCGACCGACCCGAAGCGCGTCAGGCGGGAACGCGCGTGGTGGGTCTTCCTCGCGTTCGTGCCCTCGAGCCTCATGCTCGGCTGCACGCAGTACCTCTCCACCGACCTGGCCGCGGTCCCCCTCCTCTGGGTGATCCCTCTCGGACTCTACCTCGTCTCCTTCATCGCCGCGTTCAGCCGCTGGAGCGACCGGGTCACCCGCCTGGCGGTCCGCCTCTGGCCGATCGCGCTCGTCTCTGTCGTGCTCGCGTTCCTGCTCCAGGCCCGCCAGCCGATCATCGCGATCCTCTCGCTGCACCTCGGCGCCCTGCTCACCGCGGGCTGTCTCTGCCACGGTCGTCTCCACGCCTGCCGCCCGAGCGTCAGCCGCCTCACCGAGTTCTACCTGTGCCTCGCGGTCGGCGGCGCACTCGGCGGCGCCTTCAACAGCCTGCTCGCCCCGGTGCTCTTCCCCGACCTTTACGAGTACCCCCTCGCGATCACGCTGGCGTGCCTCGCGCTGCCCCGGCCCGGCCGCGCCGCCCCGCGCCGCGCCCGCTGGCTCTGGCTGCTGCCACCCGCGCTCCTCCTCTGGGTCGCCCTCGGACCGCGCACCCATGTCCCCGAGACCGGCGGCGGGCCAGGCCTCGGCCTCCTGCTCGCCGCGGGCGCCCCCGTCCTCCTGCTGTTCCTGCTCTCGCGACTGCCCCGCCTGTTCACCGCCTCAGCCGCGGCCCTGCTGCTCGCGGTCGCGCTCCG
This sequence comes from Phycisphaerales bacterium, assembly GCA_020850415.1. Lineage (GTDB taxonomy): Bacteria > Planctomycetota > Phycisphaerae > Phycisphaerales > UBA1924 > PNC22. Next base: position 28,344 of record JADZER010000028.1, on the reverse strand, counting down.
CTCCGACGGCTCCCACATCGAGCTCCGCGAGCGGTCCTTCTTCGGCGTCCACACCGTCCGCACCGACGCCGCCGGACGATTCCGCCAGCTCGCCCACGGGACCACGATCCACGGGCTGGCGTGGCTCGACCCCCAGCGGCGGGGAGAGCCTCTGACCTACTACCACGAGCGGGGGCCCGCCGGCCAGGCGTTCGCGAGGCTCGGCGCCCGGTTCGACCGCGCCGCGTTCATCGGCCTGGGCGCCGGCTCGCTCGCCGCCTACGCCCGCGACGGCCAGCGGTTCGACTTCTACGAGATCGACCCCGCCGTCGTCCGCATCGCTAGCGACCCCGCCCTCTTCCGCTTCCTCGCCGACTCCCGGGCCGAGACCTCCTTCGCGGTCGGCGACGGCCGACGGCGCCTCGACGCGGCGGCCGATCAGACCTACGACCTCATCGTCCTCGACGCGTTCAGCTCCGACGCCGTGCCCATGCACCTGCTCACGCTCGAGGCCTTCGAGGTCTACAACGCCAAGCTCAAGCCCGACGGCGTGCTGCTCGTCCACCTCTCCAACCTGCACCTCAACCTCGCCCCCTTCGTCAGCGCGGCCCTCCGAGACCTCGGCATCCCGGCCCTCCACCGCAACGACGCCCGCTCGCTCGAGGACGCGGTCGAGCAGGGCGAGTACTCCAGCCACTGGCTCCTCGCATCGCGCGACCCGACCGCCCTGGCCGGCTTCCGATCCGATGTCCAGTGGTCCGAGCCGGCCCCCGCCGCCCGAGCCTGGACCGACGCCCACGCCGACCTCGTCGCCGCGCTCCTCGCCCAGTAGCCGCGGGCTATGGCGCCCGCCCCGCCGCAGGCCCGCCGCCGCGCGCCGCCACCACCAGCGCACCCAGCGAAGCCCCGACCGTGTTCGACACCAGGTCCCAGCCGGTATTCACATACCCGCCGACATTGGTGTCCGGCAGCGTGAGCACCGCGATGAACTCGACCACCTCGTTGAGCGCCCCGAACCCCACCCCCATCAGCCCGCACGCGCACGCGAACCCCACACCCACACGGCCCGGCCGCGTCGCCGCCAGCAACGCCTCACCGCAGGCCACCGTCGCGCTGAAGAACCCAAACGCGTGCGTCACCTGGTCGTACCGCGGCAGCCACGCCCAGGGCCTCAGCGAGTACAGCACCGCCGTCTCGTTCTCGGTCTCCGCCACCGACATCGGGATCGGCACCGTCCCCCCGGCCATGTGCAGCAGCCCCCACACCGCAAGCAGCCACAGCACCAGCCCCGAGAACCCGACCCGCCGGTGCACCCCGTACACCATGCCCACGAGCACCCGCATCACCCCGAGATAGAAGATGAACTCCCCGTTCCGCTGCACCACCGCCGTGCCGCCGAACCCCAGCAGGTAGATGCCCGCGAATGCCGCGACGCCCTTCGGGAACCCCGTGCGTTGTGCCATCGCCGCACAATACAGGCTCGCCCGCCCGCTTGCCCTACCCGCCCGGCGTCAACCGCGGCAGCGTCTCCTTGCACAGCGGGCACGCCGGCTCGTCCCCCCGGTCCCGGACCGCCCCGCCGTACCGGTAGGTCCCCTCGCACGACGGGCAGACCACCCCCCGGACCGTGGGCCCGGCGCAGTCCGGGCAGGGCACCGGGGCCTCGTCATCCTCCGCGCGGACCCTCGCGATCTCCGCCAGTGTCGTGTCGAACGCCCGCCCGCACCCCGGGTCCACGCACAGCATGCGGATGCCGTCGGGGAAGTCCCGCGCCCCGCGTCCACGCCCCGCGCTCCACGCCCAGACCGCCCCCGCGCCGAGCAGCCCGACCGCAACCCCCGCCCCGATCCGGGCGCCGAGCCTCCCCATCACCACAGCTCCTCGTGCGCCAGGAAGTCGTTGTTCCAACGCCGCCGCGCCTCGGGCGTGGCCTCCACCAGCAGCCGCTGTTCTTCTCGCACCACATGCCCGTCCGCGAACAGCGTGTTCGCCCCGCCCCCGTGGCGGGGGCTCGGCCACTCCCCGTCCAGCGTGTCCGCCGGGTCGATCGCCGAGTCCCAGTTCCCGTCCGTCTTGCTGTCGGCCATGGCGATCATGTCCGACGGCTGCACCACCCGCGACTCCCGCACCTCGCCGTGCACTTCGTGCCCGACCCACCCGCCGAGACCCAGGTGCGGGTCGGCGAACTCACGCACGCCCCAGTCGTTGTACCCGTAGCTGAAGAGCGCCCGCCACGCGCTCACGGTGTACTCGCCCGGCTGATACCCGAACGGCTCGAACTTGTCCTCCGAGTACCCCCAGCGCTGCTCCCACTGCGCCTCCTTCGGGTTCACCGGGCACCAGAACGGCTCCACGATCTCCCCCAGGTACGCCCGCACCCGCGGCCCCCACACCAGCCGGTTGTTCGGATTCGTGTTGTAGGTGTGGTGCCCCGGGTAGTGCCCGGTATCGATCGTGTACCCCGTCAGCCCGATCCCGATCTGCCGCAGGTTCGAGCCGCAGGTGACGGCCCGCGCCGCCTCCCGGGCCTTCCCCAAGGCCGGCAGCAGGATCGCGATCAGGAGCGCGATGATCGCGATGACCACCAGCAGCTCGATCAGTGTGAACGCGGGCCGGAGCGGTGGCGGGCGGTGCATAACTACCATCATACCAACCGCCCCGAGCCCCCAAACACCCGTCGAAGAGAAACGCCGCCCGGGGGCGGTAAGCCCCCGGGCGGCGAGCGTGTTCGTCGGCCTGGTTTGGGTTCAGCAGCCGGCGTTCCAGGAGTTCAGGAAGCAGATCACATCGCGGGTGTCGACGATGCCGTCCAGGTTGCAGTCCGCCCGGCCGTCCTTGGCGGTCCAGGCGTTCAGGAAGTCAAGCACATCCTGCGAGTTGCTCCCGCCGTCACCGTTGAAGTCCGCGTAGCAGACCTCGGTGATGCGGCCCTCGCCGCCGACAGGGTAGTCCGCCGCGCTGATCACCCCGCCGAGACCGTCGGCGATGAAGTTCCGCAGCGACTGCTGGTCGGTCACGCCGACCACGGTGAACGGCAGCCCCCGGAAGGGGTACTGGTCGCCGCCCCGGGCGAGGAAGTCCGCGATGGCGATGTCGAAGCTGTCACCCGTGACGAGGGCCCCGTCCACCACGATCGGCGTGCCGTCGGAGAGCGACGCGTTGCGCACCCGCTCGCCCTCGGTCAGCACATTCCCGTCGTTGTCAACGACCTGGGCGGTACGGTGGACATCCCACTCGAACACCAGACCCGAGACCTGCCCGAAGCGCCCGGTGCCCGCCCCGGTGCCGATCGCCGACACGGCGTTCTCCAGGATCTCCTTGAGCTGCGTCGCGGGCACATCCTCCACAACGCTCACGAAGTTCCCGAACGGCTGGATGTTGAAGGTCTCAAGCTCCGAGATGTTCCCCACCGGGATCACGCTGTCGTTGCGGATGCCGCCGCCGTTCTGGAACGCGATCCGGGGGGTGTCCACGCCGAAGTCAGAGGCCAGGTTCTGCGCGGTCCAGAGGTGCGCGTCGGCGATCAGGTCCGCCAGGTTGGTCTCCCGGGCGCGGACATTGTTCCGGCGCCCGTCCAGCTCGACCTCGGTCACGCCGATGATGTTGTTGGCAAGGTCCTCCACATAGCCCGCCACCGGGTCCACCACCAGCGCCTGAACTTCCGGGTCCGACGGCACCGCGTCCGGGTTGCCGCCGCCGGCGACGCGGACCGGGCCGGACTCGGGCTGGACCGTGTCCACGATCTCGCCCGAGCCGTCGAATCCGACGATCAGCCGCCCGACATACGCGTAGTTCCCCGCCGTCGCCACCACCGGGACCTGCCGCCCGTCCGGGTCGGCCGCCACCGTCGGGTACGGGCCCTCCGACGCGTCGCCGGGCACGAGCACATCGTCGCCGTTGGCGAGCAGGTCATCCCCGCCGCCGGCGATCACGATGTCCAGCCCGCGCACCTGGCCGATCAGGCCGAGTTCCTCGGAGATCCCCTGCAGGTGGCTCGAGAGGATGATGATCTCAACGCCGTTGGCCTTGAGCGCGTCCACCGCCGCCTGCGTCACGCCGACGATGTCCTCGTCCACCCCGACATCGCGGGGGCTGGAGATAAACGGCAGGTTGGGCGTCGTCAGGCCGATGATGCCGACCGGCGTCCCCGCGGCGTCCACCACCGTCATCTCCGCGATCCGGCCGTTCTGGTACAAGGCGTCCAGGCGGGGCTCGCCCGAGAAGTCCAGGTTCGCGCTCAGGAACGGGAACCCGGAGGTGAACCCCTCGACGAAGTCCGCCAGGGTGTCCGGCCCGAAGTCAAACTCGTGGTTGCCCAGCGTCGCCGCGTCGTACCCGACCAGCTCCATCGCGATCGTGTCGTAGAACGGCACGCCCTTGGCCAGGCTCGCGTTGAACTCCGGCCCCGCCAGATAGTTGTCGCCCGACGAGATCATCAGCCCGGCGTTCGCCCACGGGCCGGAAGGGAACACCAGCGCCTCGGCCTTCAGGTTGTCCGCGAGCGTCTTGAAGCGGGCCGCGCCGCCGAAGTCCTCGCGCCCCGTGCCCAAATCGATCAGCTGCGACTCGCCGTCGCTGTGGTGCAGAACATGCAGATAGAGCACGGCGTCCTGAGCGAGCGCGGCATTGGCCGCGGCGCCGGCGGCCAGCAGAGCGAGAATCTTGGTGCGCATCGTTGACATCCTCCGGGGAGCGGTTTCCCGCGCCGGCCCGCAACCCCCGGCGGGCGGTGGGCCGGCGCGATCGGCCCCACGCTATGACGCGCGCCGACCCCCGTGGGCCGCGCTGCGCAATCTCAGCGCAAGCTTGAACGGAGGACAACGGACCATCGAGCCTCGACGAGCTGTCGCCTAGACATTGAACAGGAAGTGACACACATCAGCGTCGTGCATCACATACTCCTTGCCCTCGGTCCGCATCTTCCCGTGGTCCCGGATCGCCTTCTCCGACCCGTACTGCTCCAGGTCGTGCACCGAGTACGCCTCCACCCGGATGAACCCGCGCTCGAAGTCCGTGTGGATCGTCCCCGCCGCCTGCGGCGCCTTGCACCCGATCGGGATCGGCCACGCCCGGATCTCCTTCGGGCCCGCCGTGTAGAACGACTGCAGCCCCAGCAGGTGGTACGCCGCCCGCGCCAGCTTGCCCAGCGCGGGCTCATCCAGCCCCATCGCCCCGAGCATCTCCTGCCGCTCCGACCCCTCCAGCTCGCCAAGCTCGGACTCGATCTTCGCGCACACCGCGACCGCCTCCATCCCCTCGCTCTCGGCGTGCGCCCGCACCTGGCGTGAAAGCGGTCCCTCGCCCAGCACATCGTGCTCGTCCACATTCATCACATACAGCACCCGCTTGGCGCTGATGAGGCCGAGGCCCTTGAACGCCCTCTGGTGGTCCTTCCCCTCTAGCTCCAGCGTCCGCGCCGGCCTGCCGTCATTGAGCAGGGGGAAGAGCGCCTTGAGAAGCTCCAGCCGGATGATGTCGTCCCGGTCCTTGCCCCGGGCCGCCCGCTCGGCCTTGGGCAGCGCGTTCTCCACCGTCTGCAGGTCCGCCAGGATCAGCTCGGTCTCGATCGTCCCGATGTCCCGCATCGGGTCCACCGACCCCTCCACATGCGTGACATCCTCGCCGCCCGGCGCCTTCTCAAAGCACCGCACCACATGCAGGATCGCGTCCACCTCCCGGATGTGGCTCAGGAACTTGTTGCCCAGCCCCTCCCCCTGGCTCGCCCCCCGCACGATCCCCGCGATATCCACCAGCCGCAGCGCCGCCGGCACGATCTTCTGGCTGTCGATATGACCCCGGATGATCTCCAGCCGCGGGTCCGGGATCGGCACCACGCCCACATTCGGCTCGATCGTCGCGAACGGGTAGTTGGCCGCCAGGGCCCCGGCGGCCGTGAGAGCGTTGAACAGTGTGGACTTGCCGACATTCGGCAGGCCGACGATCCCTGCGTCCATTGGGCGTTCCTTGTCGATCGCGCAGCCACCGCCGCGCGGGCGTGAGTCGTGGTTATCCCGGACCGGCCGCCCTTATCGGGGTCAGACCGGGCAGAACGGCCCAATGGTATGGCCCATCGCTCGCCCGCAGGGCGGGCTTCTGTGGCGGCCGTGACGCCCCGTGACATCGTTGGGCTCAGACGCCATGTCACCATCCGAAGACCCAACCCGACCGGGCCCCGCCAGCGAGGACCCCACAATCCTCCCCCACCGGGAGGCCCCGCCGCCGACCGCCCCCGAGCCCGCCCAGGGGCCCGACCACCTCGGCGATTACCGGATCCTCGGCGTCCTCGGCCAGGGCGGCATGGGCAAGGTCTACCTCGCCGAGCAGCAGAGCCCCAAACGAACCGTCGCCCTCAAAGTCATCCGACCCGGCTGGGCCACGCCCGCCCTTCTCCGCCGCTTCGAGCACGAAGCCGAGGTCCTCGGCCGACTCCAGCACCCCGGCATCGCCCAGGTCTACGAGGCCGGCGTCCACGACGACCGCGGCGAACGGGTCCCCTTCTTCGCCATGGAGTGCGTCAGGGGCCGCTCCCTCGTCGAGTTCGCCGAGCAGGAACACCTCGGCATCCCCGAACGACTCGATCTCTTCGCCAGGGTCTGCGACGCCGTCCAGCACGCCCACACCAAGGGCGTCATCCACCGCGACCTCAAGCCCGGCAACAGCCTCGTCCCCGACGACGGGCGCCCCCGCGTCCTCGACTTCGGCGTCGCCCGCGTCACCGACGCCGATGTCAACTCCCGCACCATGTGCACCGTCGCCGGCGAGCTGGTCGGCACCGTCCCCTACATGAGCCCCGAGCAGATCGCCGGCGACGCCGCCGAGCTCGACACCCGCTCCGATGTCTACGCGCTCGGCGTCGTCCTCTATGAGCTCCTCACCGGCAAGCTCCCCCACGATGTCCGCCACTCCTCCATCGCCCACGCCGCACGGGTCATCGGCGAGCAGGAGCCCGCCCGGCTCTCCAGCGTCAACCGCCTCTTCCGCGGCGACATCGAGACCATCGTCGGCAAGGCCCTCGAGAAGGACCGCGACCGACGCTACCAGAGCGCCTGCGACCTCGCCGAGGACATCCGCCGCTTCCTCCGCGACGAGCCCATCATGGCCCGCCCCCCCAGCGCCGGCTACCAGATCCGCAAGTTCGCCCAACGCAACAAGCCCGTCGTCGCCGGCGCCGCCGCCGTGGTCATCTCCCTGGTCCTCGGCGTCCTCGGCACGAGCTGGCAGGCCGTCGCCGCCACCAGCCAGAGCGAGCGGGCCCAGCGCGAGGCCGCCAACGCCACCGCCTCCATGCAGATCCTCGTCGGCATGCTCGAGGCCGCCGACCCCGAGGAGAGCGTCGGGCGCGAGCCCACCGTCCGAGAGACGCTCGACGCCACCGCCGCCAGCATCGACCGGCTCGCCCAGGGCAACGCCGTCGTCGAGGCAACCGTCCGCAACACGCTCGGCACCGTCTACCAGAGCCTCGGCCGGTTCGAGACCGCAGAGGCAATGCTCCGCGAAGCCGCCCGCCTCTTCGAGCTCGCCGACGGCCCCCGCGCCCCGACCACGCTCACCGCGCGCCGCAACCTCGGCGGCGCCCTCATCGACCTCGGCCGGCTCGACGACGCCCAGGCCCTCATCACCGAGACCCACGCCATCGCCGAGGCAGACCTCGGCCCCGACGCCCCCGAGACCATCGCCAGCATCGGCGACCTCGCCCGCATCCACGAAGAACGCGGCGAGCTCGAACCCGCCGAGGCCGCCCTCCGCCAGGCCCTCGACCGCGCCCGCCCCGCCCTCGGCGACGACGACCCCCAGACCCTCACCCTCCTCCACAACCTCGCCACCAACCTCAAGAGCCAGGGCCGACTCGCCGAGGCCGAGCCCATGGCCCGCGAGAGCCTCACCAACCGCCGGCGCGTCTTCGGGGAGAAGCACCCCCAGACCCTCTACTCCATGAACAACCTCGCCACCATCCTCGTCCGCGTCGGCCAGCCCGACGAGGCCGAGCAACTGCTCCGCGACTGCTACCGACTCCGCACCGAGGTGCTCGGCGCAGAGCACCCCAGCACCATGACCGCCGCCCAGAACCTCGCCAACATCCTCGTCACCAGCGGGCGACTCGACGAGGCCGAGCCCCTCCTCCAGGATTCCCTCCGCGTCTGGGAGCGAGACCTCGGCCAGAACCACCCCAGGACACTCGTCGCCATGAACAGCCTCGCCTACCTGCTCGAGGAACGCGGCAAGCTCGACGAGGCCGAGACCCTCTACCGCCGCGTCGTTGATCTCACCGCCCAGAGCGTCGGCCGCAACCACCCCGAGGCCTTCGGCCCGCTCAACAACCTCGCCATGCTCCTCAAGACCAGGAATCAGCACGACGAGGCCATGGCCCTCTTCGACGAACTACTCACAAGCGCCCGCGCCGTCCTGCCCGAGGACCACTACTTCCTCGGCATCTTCGGCGGCAACGCCGGCGAGTGCCTCCTCGAGGCCGGTCGCTACCCCGAGGCCGAGCCACGCCTGCTCGAGGCCGAACGACTGCTCAGGGCCGCCCTCGGCGCCGACCACCCACGCACCACCAAGGCCGTCCAGCGCATCGTCGACCTCTACGAGCGGTGGGGGCGCGACGAGCTCGCCTCCCAATGGCGCCAGGCCGGCGGCTGACGGCCGCCCCCCTCAGGCATCCGAGCCCTCCCACAGCCCGTGCGGGTCAAAGCACGCCGACGAGATCAGGCTCAGGATCACCACCGCCGCGAACGCCGCCAGCCCAGGACCCGGCGAGACCTCCACCAGGTCCCCGAGCTTCACCGCCGCCACCAGCACCGCGATCAGCACCACATCCAGCATGCCCCAGCGACCAAGGAAATCCACCAGCCGGTAGGTCATCGCCCGGTGGCGTGAGGGCAGCAGCATCTCCCCCGTGCACAGCGCCAGGATCGCCACCAGCTTGAACAGCGGCGCGATCACCGAGCAGAACAGCACCACCAGCCCGACCACAACCTCGCCACTCCGCAGCAGGCTCACCATCCCCGCCCACACCGTGGTCTCCCGGGTGTGCCCCAACTCCTCCAGCGTCATGATCGGCAGGCCCACCGCCAACGGGTACAGCAGCAACGCCCCCAGCGCGAACGCCGCCGCCCGCGCCGCCGAACGCGGGTGTGCGCCCCGCCGGATCGTCGCCCCGCAACGCACGCAGCAAGCCCGGTGTTCCACCGGGATCCCCGGCACACGGTGCACCAAGCCGCAGGCGTGACACGCGCGCAATCCCACACCCCAGTCTACCCGGCCGGAGCGGCCCCTTACGCATGCCGCCCCGTTCGGCCGCTGTCAATACCACGGAATTCTCCCCCTAGGGGGTCGAGAATCGCGGCAGTTTCTGCTAGCATTGAGTTGATCATGATTCGCCACGCAGCGATCAAGCTCGCCGGCGCAGTCTCAGCGGGGTTCCTCGCCCCGCGGTGCTGGCGGTCCCCGCCGCGTTTCTCGCAGCCCCTCTCTCAGCGATTGCTCAAAAACAAACCGTCCGGCCGGGCGCCGCGCACCGCGCGGCGCATCCACATGGCCTGAACGCAACCGGGGGAGCGCCTTGTGGTCTCCCCTGTTTGGAACAGATTCCCGGCCATCCCGGCCGGGGCAGGTCACGAGCGAGAAGGAGATTCAATCATGCGTACGACTCACCTGCTTTGCACCGCCCTCGTCGCCGGCGCCGCCGCGTCCGTCGCCTCGGCACAGATCGACCCCGCCGCCCCCTGGGGCGCCTACCGCGGCAACCAGCTCCGCACCGCCTCCATGGTCGCCTCCGGGTTCGCCGAAGAATACGCCACCACCATCACCGGCCAGTACCCCGTCTCCGAGGGCGGATTCAGCGTCGGCGCCAACGGCGACCTCTACTTCAAGACACACCGCAACACCACCAACATCGGCAACGACGGCGGCCCCGGCTGCACCGTCATCCGCATGGACCGCGACACACACGCCGTCCTCGCCTCCGTCGAACTCCCCGGCGGCTCGGGCAACTACTCCGGTCTCACCCACGCCGTCAACGGCCTCTGGACCACCGTCTTCGGCAACGGCGCCCAGAACGCCATCTACCGACTCAACGCCACCACACTCGCCGTTGAGCAGACCATCACCAACGGCGCCTTCGGCGGCCTGCGCGGCGCCCCCCTCATCGGCTCGGTCCCCAATGTCAACGGCCACCTCAACCTCTATGTCCACGACCGCAACAACAACCAGATCCACTGCGTCGACTCCGTCTCCGGAGCCCTCATGTGGTCCTACACCCCCATCGGAAGCCCCGCCTCCTTCGGCAAGATGGGCCCCTCCTGGACCGTCGGCGGCAAGGATGTCTTCGCCTACTTCGCCAACACCGCCGTCTTCCCCGGCGTCGCCCTCCAGGACAACGGCAACAACACCTACACCGAGCTCTGGATCGGCGGACCCGAGAACTTCAACTGGATCGGCTCCGGCGCCACCGCCACCCCCGGCGGCACCATCTATGTCAACACCTTCACCGATGACAACGGCGACGGCCCCACCCCGACCCTCTGGGCCATCGATGGCGAGGACGGCTCGGTCGTCTGGGCGGTCGACGGACACCGCGGCGAGGGCTCCGATATCGAGCTGAACTTCTTCAGCCGCCCCGCCGTCAAGGGCAACCGCGTCTACTGCTGCGGCGGCTTCGGCGTCGTCACCTGCTTCATCGACAACGGCGCCAGCTACACCCAGGCCTGGGAGTGGCGCGACGAGCTCGGCGAGTTCACCATCTGCACCGTCGCCGATGTCGGCGGCGAAACCTATGTCTACGCCGCTCGTCAGGGCGACCCCAACAGCGACCCCATGGTCCCCGGCGAGTTCCTCGTCCTCCGCGACGACGGCGCCAGCTACACCGAGATCTTCCACACCGACCTCGGCGGCGACATGCTCCCCTCCCTCTACGGCAACAACTCCGCCATGCCCGACCCCGACGGCAATGTCTGGGTCGCCGGCGGCACCTGGGCCAATGTCCTCTTCAAGACCGGTGAGATCTACAAGTTCAGCCCCGTCAACGACTGCTTCGCCGACTGCAACGGCGACGGCAGTGTCAACACCCAGGACTTCCTCTGCTACCTCCAGCTCTGGTCCGCCGCCTTCCAGTCCGGTAACTACAACCCCGACGCCGACTGCAACAACGACGGCATCATCAACACCCAGGACTTCATCTGCTTCCTGAACCTCTGGAACGCCGGCTGCTGACCCCCGCCCCTTCACCCCCCGGCGCCGAGAGGCCCCGGGGGGATTTGCACCCCAGGAACGCCGCCCGCCGGAACGCCCGGCGCGTCGGCACACTGGCAATCGGAGGCGTCGCCATGGATAGGACCTCACCCCGAGCCCCCACCCCAACACCCCGCCGCGCGTTCACACTCATCGAACTCCTGGTGGTCATCGCCATCATCGCCCTGCTCATCGGCATCCTGCTCCCGGCGCTCGGGAAAGCGCGAGGTGCGGGGCGCGGCACGATCTGCCTGAATCAGATCCGGCACAGCATGCAAACGACCCTGACATTCGCCGCGGACCACACCGAGCAGGCACCCATCGCGGGACAGATGTGGCAGGTCAGAGAGACCATCTTTCACAAGTCCGCGGAGAACCACCCGCCGCACTGGCGCAAGAACCTCACCTACTGGTTCAACGATCGGCTGGGGCGCGAGTACCCCATGCCGTTCTTTCTCGCGCTCGCCGACTACAACGGCTTGGATTGGGACAAACGGACTCGCGACGGGATGCTCCGTGCGGCCGGGACTCTTCTTGACACGGAAGACGAGTCCTCCGCCTTCTTGGAGTTCTACCGGTGTCCCGCGGATGACACCTTCGAACCGGGCAACCGAGAGTACGCGACGGCCTCGCTGGTATCGGGTGGCAATACGGGCGGCTGGTTCACCGCACAGTGGCATGTGCCGGAGATGAACTCCTACAACTTCAATGAGTACACCTTCGGGCAAGCCGGCGGCGGGGCCGGTCGGCTTGAGGGCAACCTTCGAAGCCTCCAGTTCCCCTTCGAAACGATGGCGCTCGTGGACGGAGAACCTCGAGGCATTTACGGCGACAACCTCGGCACCGTGATCGATCTCGACCCCCGATACCCCGACTTCGGTATGTCGGCCTGGAAGGACGAGGACGAGATGGATGTCTGCAATCTGGACGATTACTGGCGGGTCATTCTCGACGATTTCCCCAACGCCCCGCAGTTCGCGTTCAGCCGTCACAACAACACCGTCAACGCCGGCTTCCTCGACGGCCACGCCAAGTCGTCCCCCAAGACCAACTCGGGGATGGCCGAGATTATCGTCCGGCGATTCAATCGGTAGCCAGCCGGTGTGGGTGGATGCATGCTGCGCACCAAGCAGTCGCGCCCGACCGAGCGCGGACGCGACTGCTCATGCTACCCTCGTGTGATGTCTGCGGTTGGCTGTTCACTCGCAGTCATCGCCATCGTCGCCCGCGTGGGGCGGGGTGTTGGTACACAGCATCGACGATGGCGGGGTTCCCGAATTCGAGTAGTCGTAGATGACTCCGATTGTGCCGTTGGTGTTCCCGTTGCCGCCGTAGCCTTCCGGGTCCCCGCCCCTGCCGCCGGTGCCCCCGGCACCGGAGCACTTGCGGGCGACCCCGCCGCTGCCTGAAATCACCGTGACATCGTAGGTGATGAACCCGCCGTCGCCGCCGGCGCCGCCCAGCCCACCGGCACCACCATCCTCGCCCCAGCAGACCACCGTGTCGGGGCAATCGCCATCCCCACCCCTCCCTCCGTCGCCTCCCTTCCCGCCGCGGACATCAAGGTCACAGTCGGTGATCACCAGGTAGTAGCACTGAAAGTAGATCGTGCCCCCGTCACCTCCGATAGTGCCGTCTGTTCCACCTCGCGGGATCATTGCCGCGACCTGCCCATCGTGCGGGTCATCGTCCCAGCAGTTCGCACACAGGTTGTTGGAGGTGAGTCCACCGGTACCAGTGCCGCCCGCTTTGCTGTTCTGGCCACTTGGACGAGCGCTGACCACAAGCCCGAGGAGGGAAATCTGGTCAGCCATGCTGCTCGTTGGGGCCCGCAGGTCAATGATGCCGGCCAGCCCGACCGTGCCAGCGCCGCCGCCCATCGCCCCGCGGTCGCGCTCAATCGTTTCCGACTGCGAGCACCCACCGTTGGGTGTGCATCCGGTTTGGTCGAATTGCTCGCGTGCCGGACCGGCCTCGCCGCCGCCGGTTCCTCCGGTCCCTCCGATTCCAGAGTCCGCGATGAACTCGGGGAAGGAGCCAGTGATGGTCGCGCCGTACATCTCGATGGCGCCGCCATCCCCTCCCGAGCCCCCTCCACCGCCGCTCCCGGTGGGGCTACCATCTCCTCCGCCGTCGCCCCCGCCACCTCCTGAGTTGCCGCTGGTGGTGAGGAGGGCCGCGCCGTTCAGGTAGATGTCGCCGGTGGCAGTGACCGAGATGCCTCCCGAGTCGCCCCCGCCGCCCCCGTGGCCCCCGTCTCCGCAGTTCGGCGAGGCTGGTACGAGTGAGCCATAGTCGGGGTAGCCGCCGTACCCGCCGTCACCGCCGTTGCCCCCCTTTCCTCCCGAGCAGTCGACCTCGTCTCGGAGGTAGACATCACCAGCGGACTGAATCGTGAGCGAGCCACCGACCCCGCCGGTGCCGCCACCGCTCCCCGGGTAAGGTTCGAGTTGTAGACAAGGGTCGAGGGCGATCGCCAGGATGCCATCCTGCCCCTTGCCGCCCTCGCCTCCCGAGCCTCCGTTCAGGTAGATCGGTGCGTCCAGGTAGATCGTGTTCGCCGAGTCGTACGGCGCATACTCGTAGGTCACCAGCGTCAGGCTGGCACCGTAGTACCCCCCCTCCCCGGCGGTTGGCTGAGTCGTTTCGTATGTATCCATGTTGAACACATACTCCCCGTCCGTGCCATCGTCCCCGTCGGCCCCCGTACCATCGATCAAGTTGCAGCCGGAGGTGTAGATGTTGCCGTTGTAGACATAGACCGACAGGGGGCCCGTCAGTGTCACATCCCCCGTAAAAGACACATCCTCGTCAACGGCGAACACATAGCCGGAGACACTCCCGTTGATGGTCTTGTCGGCCTGAGCCGCGCTGGCGAGTGCCATCAACAGACCGGCAGGCAATCGCAAGAATCGCGCACGACGCATCAAAAGCCTCCTCTCGGCGCGAATGGACCGCGCCAATGGATGACAGACTCCAACCCCCGGCATCCCGGCTGGGGGAGAGATGGAGTTGCTTGGGGCCTCGCTTGTTCTGCGCGGACCCCACCGCTGCAGTACATCTAACAGCAGGCTACACAGAAGACCGTTGTGCGTCCACAGAAAAGCAGGAATGAGGCGGCGCAGAATCCCCGTCTGCGACCTAAGCCCAGTGGGCGCAGCAGTCCAGAAGAACAAGAAAATTCTGTGATTGCGTGGGGTGCGGCCGAGGCGACTGAAGCCTCAGTCCCCGATGCTCGGCTCCGGCTTCACTTCCTTATAGATCGACCCATCGACGAACCCCTGCAGCTTCCGCGCCCGCACCGGGTGCTGCAGCTTCCGGATCGCCTTGGCCTCCACCTGGCGCACCCGCTCGCGCGTCACCTTGAAGATCCGCCCGACCTCCTCCAGCGTGTAGGTGTACCCGTCCCCGATCCCGTACCGCAGCTTGATGATCTCCCGCTCGCGGTAGGTCAGCGTCTTGAGCACCGCCTCGATCCGGTTCTTCAGCGCGTCATTGCTCACCGTCAGCGCCGGCGCTTCCTGGCTCTCATCCTCCAGGAAGTCCCCGAAGTAGCTGTCCTCGCTCTCCCCCACCGGCCGGTCCAGGCTCACCGGCTGCTTGGAGATCTTCATCACCCGGCGCACATCCGCCAGCGCCATCCCCGCCCGCTCGGCCAGCTCCTCCATCGTCGGCTCGACGCCCGTCTCCTGCAGCATCGCCTTCTGGATGTTCCGCAGCTTGCTCATCGTCTCGATCATGTGCACCGGGATGCGGATCGTCCGCGCGTGGTCCGCGATCGCCCGCGTGATCGCCTGCCGGATCCACCAGGTCGCGTAGGTGCTGAACTTGTACCCCCGCTTGTACTCGTACTTGTCCACCGCACGCATCAGGCCCGTGTTCCCCTCCTGGATCACATCCAGGAAGCTCAGCCCCCGGTTCCGGTACTTCTTCGCGATCGACACCACCAAGCGCAGGTTCCCGCCCGAGAGGTCGCGCTTCGCCTGCTCGTACTCCCAGAACACCGTCCCGATGTCGCGCACGCGCTTGTCCAGATCCGCCGGCTGCTCCAGCACCAGCGACCGCAGCCCCTCCAGCTCCTCGCGCATCACCGCGATGTCCTCGGGGTCGTGCGCGTCCTTGGCACGCTGGGCCTTCTGGATCGCCGCCTCCAGGTCCAGCATCTTCTTCGACACCGACCGCAGCTTGCGCATCAGCGGGATGATCCGGCCCGTCCGCAGGCTCAGCTCCTCGGTCAACGCCGCCATCCGACGCCGGCGCAGCGCCATCCGCGACGCCACCACCTCGGCCTTCTTCGTGTGCCGCGCGTGCAGCCCGTCCAGCTCCGACCAGTCCCCCCGGTTCGCCTCCAGCAGCTTCTCGATCGTCGGCAGGTTCGCCGGGATCCGCTTGGCGATCTTCTCCTTCGCGTTGCTCTCCAGCGTCGAGAGACGCATCGTCCGGTCGAACGGCAGGCTCCCCGCGTCCACCTGGCGGAGCACCTCCACCGCCTGCGACAGCACATAGTCGCTCTCCAGGCAGCGCCGACGGAAGATCATCCGCGTCGTCTCGATCTTCTTGGCCAGCCGGATCTCCTCGTCCCGCGTCAGCAGCGGGATCGTCCCCATCTGCGTCAGGTACATCCGCACCGGGTCGTCGATCCGACGCGAACCCGGCTCGCCCGAACCGGGGTCCTCAAGCTCCCGCTGGATCGCCTCCGCGTCCAGCGCCTCGGCCTCCGCAACATCCTGCTCGGCCTCGCTCAGCGGGCCCTCGTTGTCCGACAGCCTCTGCCGCAGCTCCGCGGCCTCGTGCCCCCGCTCGCCGCCCGACACCGACATCGCACGCAGCGGCTTGCCCGGCAACCCCGCCCCGAGCCCCGCCAGCGGCGTCCCCGTCAGCGGGTTGTGCCCCGGCTCGTCACCCCGCTTGATACTCTCCCGGTGCAGCCGGGCCTTGTACTCCAGCTCGTCGATCAACTCCAGACCCATCCGGTCGATCACCGTCAGCAGGAAGTCCAGCTGCTCGGTGTCCACCATGTCGTCGGGGAGCGTGTTATTGAGTTCCTCGTAGCTCAGCCATCCCCTGGCTTTCGCGACCTCGAGGAGCTGCTGCATCGCGGGGTGAAGCTCGCTGATCACTGTGCTCTCCTGCATCTTTTTCAGCGGTCGAACCGGGAACAAAGGGCCCGCACGCCATCATTGGCATTCCGGGCCGGGGTTTCTCGCCGCCGGGCCACGCCCCGTCGGGCGGGCGATCCTGCGCCTGTCTGGACCGAACTCCTCGATCTGCCTCCTCTTTAACTCGATCATCGCCGCGAAGCCGGCGCCGTCCGCCCCCGAGCCCCCACGCCCCTCGCGCCCCTCACGCTCCGACAGCCGCCGCCGCTCACGCGTCAGGCAGTCCGCCAGGTACGCCCCCACCCGCTCCTCGGCCACCCGCTCGGTGTTGGTCTGGATATCCACCGCCCGAGATTTCACCCCCGTGTCCTCGATCGCGTCCAGCACCGCCCGCAGGCCCGGCGCCCGGCCCTCCGACGCCACCTGCCGCACCGCCGTCGCGATCTGGAACAGCACCCGCGACCCGTACGCCTCCGGCGCCAGCAGACGCCGATCCTCCACGCTCAACCCCGCCCACAGCGACCCCTCCGTCAGCACGCAGCCGAGCGCCTCGACCAGGTGCACCGGGTCGGCCGCCTCGCCCGCGCCACCCGCGGCCCCCGCCGGCTCCGCCCCGGGCGCCTCCGTCCCGCGCCCCGCCGCGCCCTTGGCCCGGCGCATCTGCTCGGCGAGCAGCGACTCCTCCAGCCCCGTGATCGCCGCCAGCCGCTTGAGCAGCAGCTGACGCCGGATCGGTGTCGCCCTGTGGAACCCCAGCTGCGCGAGCTTCGCGATCTCCTCGTTGGTCGCCCGCTCCAGCGCCGAGGGCCCCGCCCCCGCCAGCCGCTCCCGCAGCCGACCGAACCGGTAGTCCAGCAGGCCCACTCCCTCCCCGACCGCCCGCAGCAGAACCTCCCGCCCGCCCTCGCGCTTCAGCAGCTCGTCGGGGTCCTTCGCGTCCGTGAACCTGTCCAGCGTCGCAATCCGCACATCCAGCGACTCCCCGAAGAACACCTCCACCGCCCGGTCCGCCGCCTTGTGCCCCGCCTCGTCCCCGTCGAACAGCAGCACCACCGTGTCGCACAGCCGGCGCAGGATCGTCGCGTGCCCGGGCGTCAGCGCCGTCCCCAGCGTCGCCACCGCGTGCTCCACGCCCGCCTGGTGGCACGCGATCACATCCGTGTACCCCTCCGTGATGATCGCCGTCCGCTCCCGCTGGATCGACTGCACCGCCTGGTGAAGCCCGAAGATCGACGCCGACTTGTTGAACAACGGCGACTCGGGGCTGTTGAGGTACTTCGGCTCGTCCTCATCGTCGATCCGCCGCGCCCCGAACGCGATCACCCGCCCGATCTGGTCCCGGATCGGGAACATCAGCCGGTTGCGGAAGCTGTCGTAGAAGCCCCCGTCGTCCCGGCGCTTCAGCAGCCCCGCCGCCGCGAAAAGCCCGCGGTCCCACCGCTGGCTGTCGATCTTCATCGCAAGCCCGTCCCACCGGTCCGGCGCCGCCCCCAGGCTGAACCGCTCGACCATCCCCGCGCTGATCCCGCGACGCGCGATCACCGCCCGCGCCGCACGCCCGTGCTCGGGGTGGTTGAGCACCGCGCGGAAGAACGCCGCCGCCTGCGCGTTCGCCTCGGCCAGCGACGAGCGATTGAACCCCGGCTCGGCCCCCTCCTCCGGCATCGCCCCCCGCGCCGTCAGCGTGATGTTGCACCGCTCCGCCAGATACTCCAACGCCTCGCGGAACTCCATCCGGTGATACAGCTGGATAAAGCTGAACACATCCCCGCCCGCCCCGCACACGAAGCACTTGAAGATCTGCTTGCCCGGCACCACCGCCATCGACGGGTTGTGGTCGTCGTGGAACGGGCACAACCCCACATACTCCCGCCCCTTGGCCTTCAGCGTCACATGGTCGCCCACGATGCGCACGATGTCCGCCGCGTCACGGACGCGCTCGACATCGGACATGCCTGAGCCGGTCGGCTTCATGCGCGCATCGCTCCCGGTCTTCGGGACCTCGAACAAACCAAACCGTCCGCGCGACGCTCCGGGCGTCGTGGGCGAGTCACCATGCCAATCCTCGGCCGGGCTGAGCCGCGGAAGAATGCACGCACGCGCATCCCTCGCGTGCGGGCGGCCGGCCTTCGTGTCTCTCGCTCGGTCGGGTGTGATCGTCCGGGCATCGAGGCCCGAGATCCGTTCGGGGAGCGACGAGTCCACCCTGACGGTAGCACACCCCCGGCCCCAGGCCAACAAACCGCCCCGCCCAGCGCGACCCGGCGCCACCACCGCCCGGGAAACCCCCCGAACGCCCCGATTCTCGGGCAACGCTGGTCCGGGAACCCCCACCCGGCCACACTTCACCCATGCAACGCACCGCGGTCATCTTCGAGGGGCGGGTCCAGGGAGTCGGATTCCGCTTCGCCGCCCGCGAGGTCGCCCAACGCTTCGCCGTCACCGGCTGGGTCCGAAACGAGCCCGACGGCGCCGTCCGCCTCGAGGTCCAGGGACAGGCCCCCGAGGTCGACGCCATGATCGACGCGCTCCGGGCCCGCATGGCGGGCTACATTCGGAGCGCCCGGACCGAGCCCATGATCCCCACCCCCACGGAGACCGATTTCAGCATCCGTAGGTAGATTATTCACCCCGGCCCGCCACCCGGCGACCGCCCGGCAGGGAGACCCCGTGCTCATCCTCTTCGACATCGACGCCACGCTCCTCACCACCAAGGGCGCCGGCGTCCGGGCCATGGTCGACGCCGGCAAGCAGATCCACGGCCAGTCCTTCCACTCCGACGGCATCGACTTCGCCGGCCGCCTCGACCCGCTCATCCTCGCCGACCTCCTCGCCGCCAACGGCATCCCGCCCACCGCCGACGCCCTCGCGGCCATGCGCCGGGTCTACGCCGGCGCCCTCGCCCGACGCCTCGCCGACGGCGACACCTCCCGCCCCCTCCCCGGCGTCATGGCCCTGCTCACCCGGGTCACCGCCATGACCGACCGATGCACCACCGGCCTGCTGACCGGCAACTTCGCCGAGACCGGCTCCATGAAGCTCCAGGCCGCGGGCATCGACCCCGACGGCTTCGCCATCCGCGTCTGGGGCGACGACTCCCCGCACCACCCGCCCGCCCGCGATCACCTGCCGGGCGTCGCCATCCAACGGGCCGGCGAAGCCTGGGGCCGCCCCGCGCGGGGCGACGAGGTCGTCGTCATCGGCGACACCCCGCACGACATCGCCTGCGCCCGCGCCCACGGCTGCCGCGCCATCGCCGTCGCCACAGGCAAGTTCACCACCGACGACCTCGCCCACGCCGATCTCACCCTCGACACCCTCGCCGACACCGACCGGGTGATGAACTGGCTCTTCACCTGATCGGAAGCCACCCGCCGCGTGCCACCCAACGCCGTGAACTTCAGGCGCCAAGCCCGTGTTCATCGCGGGCCGCCCTCCGGCCCCCTCTCCCGCGCCCCGCGGGAGAGGGCTGGGGAGAGAGGGCTCTTCCCCTCCTCCTTCTTCATCGCTCGATCCCGCCAGATGCATGACCCGCGCACCGGTTGTCAGAGACCGACTCCGTCCCGCGCCACTACGATCCGCCGACCCCAACGGAGGCCTCCATGCGCGCACCGACCCACCCCTCGCTCCGCCGGCTTCTCACCCTGGCCGTCTTCCTCCCCGCCCCTCTCTGCGCAGCCCAGCCCCAGGCCGAGCTCATCGCCGACCGCGTCGTCCGGTTCACCGACCAGGGCGTCTCCCCCGACCAGCTCGAGCCCTCCGTCTGCCTGCTCCACCCCTACCCCGCCATCGGCCCGGCCCCCGCCGACTTCCCCGTCGCCATCGACTTCTCCGAGACCCCCGGCGGCAAGGAGGCCTTCACCGTCGCCATCGACCCCGGCACCAGCCTCTACGCCACCGGCGAGGTCGCCGGACCACTCCTCCGCAACGGGCGCATCGTCGACACCTGGAACCACGACGCCTACGGCTACGGCGACGACGCCCCGCACCTCTACCAGTCCCACCCCTGGGTTCTCGCCGTCCGCCCCGACGGCACCGCCTTCGGCGTCCTCGCCGACACCACCTACCGCGTCCGCATCGACCTCACCAGCACCATCGAGATGACCAGCGAAGGCCCCGACTTCGCCGTCATCGTCATCGACCGCGCCAGCCCGCAGGAGGTCGTCACCACACTCGCCGACATGACCGGCAAGATCGAGATGCCGCCCCGCTGGGCACTCGGCTACCACCAGTGCCGCTATTCCTATTTCCCCCAGAGCCAGGTCGAGCTGATCGCCAAGGGCTTCCGCGAGCGCAACATCCCCGCCGATGTCATCTGGATGGACATCGACTACATGGACGGCTACCGCATCTTCACCTTCGACGGGGACGGCTTCCCCGCGCCCAAGCTCCTCAACAGCAATCTCCACGACATCGGCTTCAAGGCCGTCTGGATGATCGACCCCGGCGTCAAGGTCGACGAGAACTACGCGACCTGGCAGAGCGGGACCGAGCACGATGTCTGGGTGCAGAACGCCGCGGGCGAGCCCTTCGTCGGCGATGTCTGGCCCGGCCCCTGCTCCTTCCCCGACTACACCAACGCCGCCGTCCGCCGGTGGTGGTCCGAGCAGGTCGAGCAGTTCGTCCAGATCGGCATCGACGGCGTCTGGAACGACATGAACGAGCCCGCGGTGTTCAATGTCCAGAGCAAGACGATGCCGACCGACAACCTCCACCGCGCCGACGACGACCTCGGCGGCCCGGGCTCCCACGCCCAGTACCACAACATCTACGGCATGCAGATGGTCCGCGCCAGCCGCGAGGGTGTCATGCGCGCCAACCCCAAGAAGCGCCCCTTCGTCCTCAGCCGCGCCAACTACATCGGGGGCCAGCGCTACGCCGCCACCTGGTCGGGCGACAACTCCGCCGACTGGTACCACCTCGAGTCCAGCGTCCCCATGGTCATCAACCTCGGCCTCTCGGGCAACCCCTTCACCGGCCCCGACATCGGCGGCTTCGCCGGCGACGGCGACGGCGAGATGTTCGCCCGCTGGATGGGCGTGGGCTCACTCCTGCCCTTCGCGCGGGGCCACACCGGCAAGGGCAACATCCAGAAGGAGCCCTGGGCGTTCGGCCCCGAGGTCGAGGCCACCTGCCGCCGCGCCCTCGAACGCCGCTACCGGCTCCTGCCCTACCTCTACACCCTCTTCCGCGAGGCCCACGAGACGGGGATGCCCATCATCCGCCCGCTCTTCTTCCTCGACCCGGCCGACCCGGCCCTCCGCTCCGAGGACGACGCGTTCTGCCTCGGCGCCGACCTCCTGGTCGTGCCCGAGCTGACCCCCACCCGCGACCGCGTCCCCGCCCTGCCGCGCGACTTCGCCGCCGCCTGGCGGGCGTTCGACCTCGGCGACGCCGCCGACCCCGACCTCCCCAAGCTCTACGCCCGCGTCGGCTCGATCATCCCCGTCGGCCCCGTCATGCAGCACACCGGCGAGAAGTTCCTCGACCCGCTGACGCTGATCGTCACACCGGACGCGGAGGGCCACGCCGTCGGCACGCTCTACGAGGATCTCGGCGACGGCTGGGAGTTCCGCGACGGCGAGTACCGCCTGACCACCTACGAGTGCATCGACGAGGGCGGCACCCTGCTCATCCGCGCCACCAAGCGCGAAGGCCGCTGGATCGCCCCCGACCGCGCCGTGCATGTGCGGGTCATCCTCCCCGACGGGCGGGAACTCACCGCCGAGGCGCGGGACAACAAGGACATCATCATCCCGCTGCGGTGACAGACCCTCACGCCGTGGCCGATGCCTTCGCCGCGGGCTTCGGCGCCTTGTAGAACGGCAGCGCCACGATCTTGCCCGGCAGCTGCGCGCGCCCCGTGTCGAGCTCGAGCGCCGTGCCGAGACCGGTGAGGTCGGAGTTCACCATGGCCATGGCGATCGGGTGGCCGAGCGTCGGGCTCATGCAGGCGCTCGTGACCGTGCCGACAGGGCGCCCGCCCGCGAGCACCGGGTTGCCCTGCCTGGCGGTGCGCTTCCCGTCGAGGGCGATGCCGACGAGCTTCTGCTTTGGGCCGCCCTCGGCGGCGACCTTCTCCAGGGCGTCCTGACCGATGAACCGCTCGCCGCGCTCGAAGGTGTGCTTGTCCATGGCGATCGCGAAGTCCACGCCGCAGGAGAGGGCGCAGATGTCCTCGCCCAGCTCGTGGCCGTAGAGGGGCATGCCGGCCTCGAGGCGGAGGGTGTCGCGGGCGCCCAGGCCGGCGGGCTTGATGAGGGCCTCCGCCTGGGTCATGTCCACATCCTTGAGGATGAGCTTGAGGGCCATGTTGACCATCCCGGCCGGGAGGAACGCCTCCACGCCGTCCTCGCCGGTGTAGCCCGTGCGGCTGACGACGATCTTCATCACCAGCAGGTTCTTGACGGCGAACCGGTACCGCTTCAGCGAGGGGATCTCCTTGCTGAACTGGGCGACCATGTCCATGACCTTGGGCCCCTGGACCGCGATCATGGCCGTGGACTCGGTCTGGTCGTCGATCTTCACTTTAAGGTCTTCGGCCGCCCGCACCGCCTCGAAGTGCCCGAGCAGCTTCTCGCGGTTCGAGGCGTTGACCACGACGATGAAGTCGTCGTCGTCGAAGCGGTAGACCAGCACATCGTCGCGCACCCCGCCGCGCTCGTTGCACACCAGGCTGTAGCGGCACTGGCCGGACTGCATGTCGGTGATCCGGCGCGAGCAGAGGCGCTCGAGCAGCTTGCGGGCGTGGCGGCCCTGCACCTTCACCCGCCCCATGTGCGAGACATCGAACACCCCGCCGCTGGTCCGGACCTGGACATGCTCGTCGTGGATCCCCGTGTACGACATGGGCATCTCCCACCCGGCGAACTCGACCATCTTGCCGTGGTAGTCGAGGTGGAACTGGTGGAGCGGGGTCTTGAGCATGGCGGCCTCCGGATGTCACGAATGAATGAACCGAACTCTAGGGGAGCGGGCCCATCGGCGAGCCTCCGTGGGCGTCCGCCCGGTCCGGGCCGGGCCAGGGGGCGTTGTCGATCAGGCGCACGCCGCCCAGGCGTGCGGCGATCAGCGCCCTGCCCTGGCGCCCGGGCACCCAAGCCCCCAGCGTCGCGCCGTCGCGGACCACGGCGTACTCAGGGGTCAGGCCCCCGTCGGCGAGGATCCGGGCCATCGCCCGCTCGGCCGCGCCCGGGTCCGGCGTGCGCCCCGCCTCACTAAGAGCCCTGGAGATGACCGGGGCACGGGCGCGAGACGGGCCGTCCAGCAGGGTGTTGCGGCTGCTCATCGCCAGCCCGTCGGGCTCGCGGATGGTGGGGGCGGGGACGATCCTGACCCCCAGACCCTCGCCCTCGGTCATGGCCCGGATGACCTGGAGCTGCTGCCAGTCCTTCTCGCCGAAGACCGCGGCGCCGGGCCGGACGAGGGCGAACAGGCGGCGGACCACCTGGCAGACGCCGGCGAAATGCCCGGGGCGGAAGGCGTCCTCGAGGCCGGGGGCGGTCGCGACCGCCGGCAGCGTGCCGACGGGGACATCCTCACCGGCGGGGTACATGACCCCGGGCGATGGGGCGAAGACGACATCGACGCCGGCGTGCTCGCACACCCGGCAGTCGGCCTCCAGCGTCCTGGGGTAGCGGTCGAAGTCGGCGGCCTCGTTGAACTGGGTCGGGTTGACGAAGATGCTGACCGAGACCCGGCCCGCGGGCCCGGCGTGCTCCCGGGCCAGGCGCATCAGCGCGCCGTGCCCGGCGTGGAGGGCGCCCATGGTGGGGACCAGGACCGACCCGGTGGCGCCGGCGGCCTGCAGGTCCTCGCGTGTCCGGGCGATCAGCATGGGGAAGGATGCAGGGGCGGGCGCCGGGGTCAAGCCCGGCGCCCACGCGCCGGGCGGGGAGCCGCAACAATGGGCCATGCGAACGCTCACCGACTGGGCCCGCCAGATCGACGCCGTCCTCCGCTCGGGCCTGCGGGGCTCGAGCCTGGCGCCGGTTCTGGGGGCGCCCGAGTCGGTGCGGGCGGCGTACGCCCGGGGGTTTGCCGACGACTTCGGGCATCGGCGCGAGGTGGACCCGCCGCTGCTGGCGTGGGCGCTGGGTCTCGCGTTGTGGGCGGAGCCGGCGCCGCGGGCGGACGCCCGACTATGGGCGGCGCTGAAGACCGGCGCCGACCCCCTGGGTGTGATCCCCGGCGGGGAGGGGCCGGTGGCGCCGGAGGCGCGGGAGATCGCGATCGAGGTATGGACCGAGATCGAACTGGCGAGCCTGCAGGCGCTGTGGTGGCACGGGCGCGGGAATGCGGCGGCGAGGGAGAGGGCGGTGTCGCTGGCGCGGTGGCTCATGGCGGAGTTGCAGCCGGACAATGGGACCAACCGGCCGTGGGCGGTGGCGGCGTTCGCCGAGATGGCGGCGGGGGGCGATGTGGACGCGGGGCTCTACGCGGACACGCTGCTGCACAACTGCCAGGTGTCGCTGGGGAAGCCGGATCTGTTGTCGACGGTGATCCTGCTGGATGCAGCGGCGTGCGTGGGCGCGCTGCTTGGAGCTAACGAGCCGCACTCGGAGCGCTGAGCGGCGGGGCGGTAAGCACCGCGGCGGTGCCGTTGGTGGAGCAGACGGCGAGCGTGGCGCCGTCGGGGGACCAGGAGAGGTGCCAGAGGGCGTCTTCGAGAGGGGTGCGCTCGAGGACCGGGCCGCCCCGGGCGGCGTCGAGCAGGAGCAGGTGGTCGGTGGCGACGGCGATGCGGTCGGCGTGCATGGCGACATGATTCACGGCGCGGTCGCCGGTGTCGCAGGCCCAGAGCTCGCGGGCGTCGGCGACGGAGAACATGCGGACGCTGCCGCTGCCGTCGCCTGAGATGAGGCGGGACCCGTCGGGCGAGAAGGCAACGGTCTCGATGGCGGAGTCGTCGGGCTCGAAGAGCGCGAGCTGCTCGCCGGTGTGGGCGTCGTGGAGGCGTGCCGAGCCGTCGCTCCAGCCGCTGGCGATGGTCTTGCCGTCGGGGCTGAACGCGGCCCGCCGGGGGGCCGCGTTCTCGACGGCGACCCGGGCGGTGATGGTGGTGCCGGCGACGGTCCAGAGCAGCAGCTCGTCCCCGGCGGTCGCGGCGAGCGCGCCGTCGGGGGAGAGCGTGGCGAAGTAGACCCCGTCGCCGGCGTCGAGCGTCGCGATGGGCTCGTGCGAGGGCATCGCCCAGACGCGGGCGGTCTTGTCCCACGAGCAGGTGATGAGGCGCGAGCCGTCGGCGGAGAAATTGGCGGCGTGGCAGGTCGAGCCCGGGTGGGCTTCCCACGAGCTGAGCGGCACCCCGGTCCGCGCGTCGAAGATGCGGAGGGCGCCGTCGTGGCAGGCGATGGCGAGGGTCGAGCCGTCGGGGCTCAGGGCCGCGGAGTAGGTGCCCTGGATGCCGGCGTCGATGGTGAGTTGTTCGGCGTGGCGTGCGCCGAGGTCCCACTGTCGGAGGGTGTCGTCCTGGGAGCAGGTGACGAGGCTGGCGCCGGCGAAGACCGAGCCTCGGACGGTGTTCTGGTGGCCCCGGAGGACGCCGACCTCGGACCAGTCGGCGGTGTTCCAGAGGCGGACGGTAGTGTCTCCGGAGGCGGTGGCGAGGGTGAGGCCGTCGGGGGAGAAGGTGACGCCCTCGATATAGCCGCCGTGGCCGGCGAGAGTGGCGACGGGCTCGCCGGTGTCGATGCGGAAGACGGTGGTGGTGCGGTCCTTGGTTCCCGCGGCGACGAGTTCGCCCCGCGGGTCGATCGCGATGTCGTTGACGGCGTTGTAGACGCCCCGGTCGGGCAGCGTGATGCGCCCGGTCTCGGCGCCCTCGGTGTCGAGGACATGGACCAGGCCGTCCCACGAGCCGACGAGGATCGCCGAGCCGTCGGGGGAGTAGCGGATGGCGCTGAGGGGCTTCACGCCGACGCGCTGCTTCTGGCGGACCTCGCCGGTGGCGGGGTCCCAGAGCCAGACTACGCCGTGGACGCCCTCGTCGTCGCGCTCCCAGGCGCAGGTGGCGGCGGTGGCGCCGTCGGGGCTGAACGCGGCGGCGGCGAAGGCGGGGTTGGAGAGGTCGATGCGGGCGATCTCGGCGCCGGTGGCGAGGTCCCAGACGCGGCTGGTCACATCGCGGGAGACGGTGATGAGGCGGTTTCCCGAGGGGTCGAACTCGGCGCGGTAGATCGCGTCGGCGTGGCCCTCGATCGTGCCGGCGGGCCGGAGGTCGGGCCAGGACCAGAGGCGGACCAGGGAGCCCTCGACGGTCGCCAGCCGGTCGGCGGCCGGGGAGATCGCGAGCCGGATCGGGGTCGCGGGGGCGGTGGTCGCCGAGAGCGAGCTGTCGGCGATGGCGTTGAGGCAGCGCCACTCCCAGCCCCGGAACTCGGCGGGCGCGGCGCCGAGCCAGCGGGTGAGCTCGCGGGACTCGCCGAGGCGGAGTGACTTCTCCGCGGCGGCCATGTGGGCCTGGTAGGAGGCGAAGTCGCTTGTGCTCTGCGCGAGCAGGTGTGAGGCGGCCAGGCAGAGGGCTGTGATCGCGGTACGGGCGGGCATCTGCGGGGCTCCTGGGCTTTCGCACGGCCGGCACGGCCGTGGCACACACACTGAGGGCGTGCGATCGGGTCTATTCGGCGCTGTTCTTGGCGGTCGGGGTGCGCGGTCGGGCGACTCTCCGGGTCTCGGGGGTCTCCCCGGAGGTGCCGGCGGCGAGGAGGCGCTCGATGTAGTCGCGGAGGGTTGCGACGGCGGCGTCGTAGGCGTCGAAGTTGCGGTGGGTGCGCGCGAGCATCACCGCGCCCTCCATCGTCGTGAGGACGAAGGTCGCGAGCTGCTTGGGGTCGGCGTGTTCGGGGAGGCGGTCGGCGGCGGCTGCGAAGCACTCGGCGACGGCGTCGAGCCAGTTGTCGAAGTTGGCCGCGAGGAGGGGGCGGATGTTGGGGTGGGTCTCGGTGAGCTCGATCGCGAGGTTGCCGATGGGGCAGCCGTGGGAGAAGCTGGTCATGCTGAGCATGCGCCGGTAGCCGTCGAGCAGTCCGAAGACGCGCTCGATCGGGTCGTCGATGGTCATCCAGATGGGGTCGAGAACCTCGGGGCGGAGCAGGCGGAGGCGTTCGTGGAGGGTGGCGGCGAGGAGGTCCTCTTTGGTGGGGAAGAGGTGGTAGAGCGAGCCGGGGAGGGCCCCGGCCTGGCGGGCGATCTGGGCCAGGCCGGTGTTGGCGTAGCCCTGGAAGGCGAAGAGCTCCATGGCGGCGTCGATGAACTTCTGGCGGTTTGGGGAAGGTTGGGACATGGCGGGGGCTCGTGGTTGGTCGACCAACCAAGATAGCCGCCGGGGGTGGGGGTGTCAAGGGGGACGGTTCGGTGTTGGGTGTGGGGGGTGGGGTGTGGGGGCGTCGGGGAAGGGAGCGCTGGTGGCGCGGGTGCGGGGCCATCGCTTCGCTGCGCGGCGCTCGGACCCCGGCACCCGTGGGTGTGCGGTGGCGGGATGCTGCGTGGTGAGAGGGGTTGAGGGTGGGAGAAGGAGTAGAGGAGAAGCCCTCTCCCCAGCCCTCTCCCGCCGGGGGCGGGAGAGGGGGCCGGAGGTCGGGCGCATTGGCGAAGTCGGGATCGACGGGATCGTCGGGGTTGTTGGTGTCGTCGGGATCGTTGTCGTTGGTGCCGTCGGGATCGTTGTCGTAGGAGTTGTCGGGGCCGTTGTCGTAGAAGTCGTCGGGGCCGTTTGGGGCTTCTGGCGCGGCGCCGGCGAGTCGGGCGAGCTGGGAGGCGGCCTTGCGGACGGTCTCGGTGTGGGCGGGGGTGGTGGGCTCTTGGGCCGCGATGATCGCGAGGGTCTGGATGGCGCGGGGGCGGGCGGTGGCGAGGATGAGGGCGCTCTGGTAGTCGGCGACGGCGCGGAGGTTGTCGAGGATGGCGTGCGCGTCGGGGGAGTCGACCCAGTCGAGGATCTCGTCGAGGCAGAGGCCGGAGCGGTCGGCGATGTCGAAGACGCTGAGGGTGGGGTCGAGGAAGTGCTGGAGGAGGAGCTCGTTCATGGGCGCATTCT
>JADZER010000027.1 GCA_020850415.1 Phycisphaerales bacterium | reverse complement strand
TCTGAACACGGCTGTCCGCCGCCCGGCCAAGCGCCGGACGGACGGTCACGCACGTGTCAGTTCAGGAAGCGCTGGAGCCAGACGGGTGAGGCTCTCGAGGGCTGGCCCGGCAGACGCTCTTGGGGGCAGCTCACGGCCGGCGCCGGCCGACGAGCCGGGTGGGGCGCCTCGAGTGGCCGGAACGGACGGGCCGCCGCCGAGACGATCACGGTGAACACCACCAGGCAGAGCCCGGCCACCGCGACCGTCATCCCCGACTCCCCGTGCGCAGAGGGGACGGCGTGGCCGAACACGACCAGCGCCAGCAGCGCGCACACGACCGTCACCGCGGCCCAGACAACAAGGGTCTCGCGGCGCGACAGCCGTGGGGTGCGGCCGTCTCCGGCCATCGCCTTCACGGTAGCTTCCGTCCGGGTGCCCGCCATCGGGGGCGAACCGCGGGCCGCCTGCGGGTTTCTGCGGAGACACCGCTGCGGCCGAGCACGGGGCTCATCGCCGGTCGCGTCGGTCGCGTTCTGTGCGGCCGGTGGTCTCGTCGCCGATCATCAGCCAGACGGCGAGCCCGATGATCACGATGCAGCCGAGAAGGAGCGCCGAGACGAGCCAGGGGCCGGTCCCGACGATGGCCAGCGCGATGGCCATCCCGATCACGATCGCGCAGAGGGCCCAGTGCTGGGGACGGAGGCGGCGCATCACTGCCTCCCGGGGTGGAGTGCCTGGACGAGTCGGGCGTGCTCCTCGATCGTGATCTCGCCGTTGGCGAGCCGCAGGTCGATGATCTCTCGCGGATCGGCCCGGGCCTGATCGCTGTCTGTGTCGGGGCGGTGGCGGCCGGGTGGGCCGCTGCCTGTGAGGAGCCAGACGAGCATGGCGATCGCGCCGATCCAGAACAGGATCGCGAAGCTCATCATCAGCCAGCCCCACCCGTTCATGTCGTGGAATCCATCCCACATCTCAGTCTCCGTTCGTGTCCGTGGCGTCCGGTGCCAGCATCCGGGTTGCCCAGGTCTTGCCTGCGTCGACCGATTGCACGATCGTGCCGTCGTGCAGCGCGACGTAGAGCTCGTCGGGCCCGTCGGCAAGAAGCGCGGCGGGCTCGCCCGAGAGGCGGGCGACGATCGTCCAGGCCCGTTCGGTATCGCTGCTTCGCCAGAGCGTGCCGCGGCCATCGAGCAGGTAGAGGGTGTCTGGTGTTGGCCAGGCAAGCAGTCCGCGGGTCGTGTCACGGACCGGTCTCCAGCTCACTGCTCCATCGGTCGATTCGTAGAGGGCGGTCTCGGTTGTCGCGAGCAGGTGGACGGCGTGGGCGGGGTCGACGGCGAGGTCGACGAGCTGGCTGCCGGGAATGGGGGGTTGCCGCTCGTTCCACGTCGCTCCGCGGTCGTCGCTTGCCATGACCTGCGCGCCGGCTGAGTCGAAGCCGACGATCCGGTCGCCGTCGACTCGCAGCACGTGGAAGTCCGCCTCCCCGGAGAGGGACACCGACTGCCACGATTCGCCCGCATCGGTTGATGCGATCAGCCCGAGCAGCGGCGGCAGATCGCGCTCGCGTGCCTCTCGCAGGTCGGGGTGGCCCGAGCCGAGGTAGTGGCCGGGCCCGACCACGGTGAAGGCCATCGTGTCCTGGTAGCGGTCAGCGATCCGTGACGGCCGGGCCTTGCCGGCCTCGAGCCGCCAGAGCCCGGTGTGGGTCGCGATCAGCAGCGCACCGTCGGCCGGATCGATCCCGAGCCCGTGCACATGCACCGGGCCCGGATCGCCCGGATCGCCTGCCGGGGCCACCGCCTGGCTGGCTCCTCCACAGGAGGCGGCAGCGATCGCCGCCGCGGCGAGCGCCATCGCTGCCGCCGCCCACCGGGCCGGGTGCCTGGATGACCGCCCGACCGTCACCGTGGTGCCTAGTGGGCCTGCATGTGGCGCACCATCTCTCCGAAGGTGGCGAAGGTGTGGAGGTGGCCGTCGTGCTCGCAGGTGACCGTGGGCGGGTCGGGCCGCTGCCCGAGGTGTGCCTGGGCACACGAGGAGACGTGCCCACCGAACGGCTGCGGCTGGGCGGCGGCGGTCGGGGCCGCTGCCAGCGCGGCCGCTGCGGCGAGCGGGACGATCAGTGTCCGGGTCTTCATAGGATCCACCTTTCGTTGTCGTGGGCAGGGACGTGGGGTCAGTGGCCGTGGTGCTCGTCGGTGGTCTGGCCGGTCGGTGCCGGCTCGGGGCTGTCGTTGCCGGTGATCAGCGGCCCGATCACAAACGAGGAGAGCGCGAACATGGCGGCCATCACTGTGAGCGCGATCGCGGGTGCGATCCAGGTCTGGAACCGCCGCCGAAGCCGCAGCAGCAGCGGGATCGACACGACCAGCCCGAGGACGGCAAAGAGCGCCCGCCCGGTCGCGCCGGCAAGGACGGCGGCGCCGGCGATCGGGCCGACGTGGTGGAGCACGTGCGGTGCGACACCGACCGCGGCGCCCCAGGCCGCGGCCAGCACGCCCCAAACCCGCGAGAGGAACCGCTTGCGCGCGGGCGGGGCCGCGACGATCACCGGCACGCCAGCCTGGGGGAGCGCCTCGTTGCTCACTGCACCTCGATCAGCGTTGTCATCCCGCCGCCGCCTTGTGTCTCTGCGCCGTTGTTTGTGGTGTGGTGGAGGACGTGGCAGTGCAGCAGCCAGGCGCCGGGCTGGCGCGCGACCCAGATCAGGTCGTAGCGCTCGCCCGGGGCGACATCGATTGTGTCCTTGAGAAGGCCGGCGCCCGTGGGGACGGGGTTGCCGTCGGTGGCGACGATCTCAAACGGGCCGCCGTGGATGTGGATCGGGTGGGCGAACCCGGCGCTCGTGCCGATCAGCCGGACGAGGAGCCGGTCGCCGAGCCGGACACGGACGGGCTCGGTGGCGGGGTAGGCCTTGCCGTTGATCGTGAAGTAGTTGGGGAGCAGTCCGTCGGCGGGCATCGCCGGGTAGGTGTCGCCGTTCTTGACCGTCCACTCCTGCAGCTGCACCACGAGCTCGCTGTCATAGTCAGGCCGGTCGGTTGCCATGTCGGGGGCGGGGTCGACGATGAAGGCGCCGTAGAGGCCGAGGGCCTGTTGGCGGTCGGCCTGTTGGTGTGAGTGGTAGAAGAACGTCCCGGCCTGCCTGACCGTGAACTCGTAGGTGTAGGTGTCGCCGGGCTCGATCGGCGCCTGGGTGACCCCGGCCGCGCCGTCCAGCTCGTTTGGGACCTCGAGGCCGTGCCAGTGCACGCTCGTCGGGTCGGGCAGCGAGTTGGTCACAACGACACGGACCCGGTCTCCCTGCTGGATGCGGATCTGGGGGCCAGGCACCTGCCGGTTGAACGCGTAGGCCGTGACCTGGACGTCCGGGAGGATGCTCCACCCGATCACGCTGGCCTCCAGCGAGAACACCTTGACCCCGTTCTCCACGGTCGGGTCGAGCGGAGCGCCACCGACCGCGGCGGCCGGGGCCGTGAACGCTGCGAGGCCCGGATCGACCGGACCGCCGTGCGCCATCGCGCCATGGGCCGAGCCCGACCCGGCGGCACCGCTTGCCGGGTTGGACATCGCCTCGTCCATTGACGACATCTCCTCGCTGGTTGCCGCGGCGGCCGGCGGGCCCACCGCGGGGCTCGAGGCCGAGGTCAGCCGCAGCGCCGCGACGACGAGCAGCACGACCAGCACCGACACGCCTGCCCCGAGGATCAGCTGCCCGCCGACCCCGGAGATCCACCGCCGGGAACCATCCATGCGGCCGAGGCTAGACCCCCCGAGTGAAGAGCCTGTGAAGGTCCTTCGGGAACCCGAGGTTCGCTCGGCCGTCTTCATCGGTTCTTCACGCGGGCCAGCGACTGTTCGGGGTGTGCTGCCTCCTCCCCTGGCACCTCGAGGGCGGGCGGGCACCCCCCGCCGGGCTGTCCGCTTTCAGTCCTGGGCGGTCGTCCCGCTCGCCCTCACCGGTGCGCTGCTGGCGGTCGGCTGCGGAGCAGCAGGCTCCGCCGCCTCCTCGGACAGCACCGAGACCGGCGCCGCGCAGATCGAGACCGGGCTGCCCGAGACGGGCGGCCTGCTGGACGGCCAGGGCGACGCCACCACAAGCGGGGAGGGAGCCGACTCGACCCAGGTCGGACGGCTCGACCGCGACGGCAAGCCGCTCGGCCTGGGCGACAGCGGCCAGCGCGTGACCGATCTTCAGCTGGCGTTGACCGAGCTCGGCTACGAGCCCGGCCCGCCGGACGGCGCCTTCGGCGAGCAGACCCGGACGGCCGTGATCGCACTCCAGAAGGACGCGAGCCTCCAGCCCGACGGGATCGCCGGCCCACAAACGATCGAGGCCCTCAACGAGCGCCTCGATGCCCGCCGCGGATAAGCGCGGCAACAACCCGAAACGACGAGCGAAGGAGCACGAGCAGGATGAGCAAGGTCAGAGTCGCCACGATCGCGGCGATCGCCGCGATCGTGGCGCTGATCGCCGCCGGGTGCGGTGGCGGCGACAACGGCACCGACACTGCGGCAACAGCAGCGGCGACCCAGAGCACCACTGGCGGCGCGGTCGCGGTCTCGTTCGATCAGGCGTTCATCGACGCGATGGTTCCCCACCACGAGCAGGCGATCGAGATGGCACAGGCAGCGCAGACCGCCGGGCTCGACCAGCCAGACCTCGTCGCG
>JADZER010000026.1 GCA_020850415.1 Phycisphaerales bacterium | reverse complement strand
TGGCGGCGAGATGCTGTCTCCCTCACAGTAGATGAACATCACGCCCTCCAATCCCTTGACCGTGGGAGCTCTGCAAATGGGCGTGGCGTTGCGGATTCTTCGACGAAAGAGCGGCGAGAGGAGCCGGACTGCCCACCTCTCCAAGGGGCGACTCCGCAAATAGTCGTGCGGATGAGCAAATGGGCTCTCGAGGATCGCGACATTGAACGGGTGTCCGGGGGTGTCCAGCGCACAGACGCCGAACCCCGCACCGAGAGAGAGGCCGAAGAGGACCACCGGTTGGAGGGGGTTCAGTTGGAGAGCCAGATGGCCCGCGGAGACGATGTCGTTCGGCCAATCGAAGCGACCGGGTTCGCTCTCCCCGAAGCCACCGTAGTCGAATAGGAAGACGTCGTAGCCCGCGTCGAGGAGCATCTGCGGACGGCCGGAGCGAAGGAAGTAGCCTTTTGCGTCCGGCATCATTGGAGGCGCCATCACGATGGTCGCTTTGGCCGCCACCGTGGATCGCCGGTAGAGTCCCACCAGGAGAGGGCTGCTCTCGCCTCGAAACTCAATTCGGCTCCAGCCGCGTGGGTCCACTTCGGATGGCCAGCACCAGACCGTTGGGACGTGGCCGACGAAGGGCCACATGATTGTTCGGTATAGCAGGCGCGGACCAAGCCACCCGCCCTTTGGGTCGGTTGACCCTCGGTCACCGAGTGTTCGCGTCGCTGGGCGCATGGGTCGGTCTTGGTTTCTCGATCGGGCCTATTCGAGCGTCAATGACTCTGACAGCCGGGCGCCCACGAGGCGCGCGCACTGATTCATCCATCGAGCGTGCCAAGCCTGAAGCCCTGGACGCCGGAGGACACGGCCGATGCCTTGTGGCCGAGGGCGCCGGAACGGCGGAGCGGCGGCCGCGCCTGGCGTCTGCAAGCGTCAGCCTCCGCGACCCGGCCAGCGCCCCGAGTCTTTCGAACAACCCGCTTTGGGACCTCCAAAAACGCACCTGGGACAAGTGAGCTCTGGCTCGACCACCGCGAGCCGGCACGCTCCTTGCTCGATCGGGCATCGTGGTCGCGGGACGCTCTACTGAAGCAGTGCGAGGGACGCGCTCGGGTTGGACTCCCGAGTTGCCAGCGCGGCACCGACGAGCGCGGACGCGACCACGACTTCGATGGGGGCCTTGGATCATCGCCGCAGCTCTCCTTGTCGCCGGCTGCGGCCCCGACTTCTGCGCCGGAACCGATTGCGTCTGTCCGATAGGCGAGACGTGTCAGTTCGAAGCCTGCGACTCATCGACCCAAAGCTGCAAACTGACCTGCAACGCCGAGGCGAGCTGTTCGGGAGCCTGCGGCGAGAGCTGCCAGATCGTCTGCAACGGCCAGTCCTGCACACACACCGTGGGGGCGGGATCATCCGTCTCCTGCGGCGGCGGCGCGTGCAACGTCACCTGCACAGGCGAGTGCACGGTTTCCGGAAACGCAGCCGTGATCTGCCGAGTCGGGACCCGGAGCCCAGCAGGTTGCACCTGACCGAGGGTGCGGAACGATGACCGAGAGAACTCGGCCCTTCGGGCCCCCAGGTCTGGCCTAGGCCTAGGGACTCGGCGCCGTTCTTCTTGGCCATCGACGATCTCGGCGACGCCGGCCACAACGAGGCGATGCAGACCCGTGGCATTCGCGACGTTGGCCGAGCTCACCCATCCATCACCGTCGCCTCTCGCGATGAATGAAGGTGGAGCTCGTCAGATCGGTCTCCGCCAACATCGAGAGGTGGCGATCCAGGGTGCGCCGAACCACAGGCATGTGTCCGCCCATCGCGCGGAAGAGCAAGCCTGGGAGGCGTGCCTCAAGGCGCGACGGTGAACGACTTCGTGGCGTACCGGTGCGCACGCGCGTCTCGTGACCCCCAGCTCGCCCGCCCACGACCGCGGCCCCCAAAAACTTTCGGTCTGGGCCTGTTCGGGTGCGGTTGGGGGCCTACGCCTCTTCGAACGGTGACAAGCGCTTGAGAGAACGGACGTAGCCCCTGACGACCCGCGCCGCGTACCCTTCGTCTTGCTTGGCCCCGACAGAACGCCACGCGGCCTCGACCGCGGCAGCAAGCGCCGCCTCGGCCTGGCTCAGCGCACCGTACGGGAGTGGACCTCGCCGGTCCTCGAGGGCGGCCTCCCGGTACGCGAGGGCGGCCTCCCGGTACATGCCGCCCGCCTGGACTAACTTCGAGCACAGCGACCCTCCCACGACGTTGGCTGTCCTGAGTAGGCCGCCTGTCCCACCCTGGCCTTCGTACCTGCCCCGCTGGCCCGCCTCATGGTCACGCTCGATCTCCAGCAGGCGACGATCGAACGCATTCGGCCGATGAGACCTGCCCTGAGGAGCAGTGCAGGGCCGGGCGGATAGGGGGCTTTGGCCGGGGACGATCGGGTTCCAGACAGCAGCCATGTCGCGTGACCTTGTCGGTCTCTGTTGAGAGATCGTTGCGTCCTTGCCCAAAGGTCGAAAGAGAAAGACGACCTCGCGACGGCGGCGCCGGGCGAGATATGGCCAGATGTCGATTCTTTGGGAGATCCATTCGATCGCCGCGGATGCGATGGGTCTACTGCATGACGCGG
>JADZER010000025.1 GCA_020850415.1 Phycisphaerales bacterium | reverse complement strand
TCCCCAAGACCGACATGGACGGCGACGGCGACGCGGACACCGACGACTACACGCTGTACTACTCCTACTACACCGGCAGCACGATGCCGTTCGCGGACTGGAACTGGGACGGGACGAAGAACTCGACCGACCTGATCGCCTACGGCAACGACCGGACCGCCGACAGCACGCTGGGACGGG
This sequence comes from Phycisphaerales bacterium, assembly GCA_020850415.1. Lineage (GTDB taxonomy): Bacteria > Planctomycetota > Phycisphaerae > Phycisphaerales > UBA1924 > PNC22. Next base: position 20,424 of record JADZER010000025.1, on the reverse strand, counting down.
GGGAGCTCTCCTACGCCTACTCGCACGCCTCCGGCGCCGCTCGCAAGGGGTACGCGGGGTATGAGATCGACCCGGCGCTCACGGGATCGGAGGGGTGGGAGTCGATCTACCACATCAGGCACCGCGTGCTGCTCAGCCAACTGGGGAGGTGGACGAAGCGTGACCCGCTGGGGTATGTCGATGGGGTCAATCTGCATCACTATGCTAGCATGCCCCTGCGCGCCACTGACCCGCTGGGCCTGGCGATCGGTGACATTGGTGGCGGTGGAGGCTGCGTTGGCGATGTGGTGATTGCCGGGGCCGGATCGGGCTGCGGTGATAGTGATGATGGAACTCACACGGATCCTGGTGGGCGACTTAATCAAGATCCTTGCGGAGTGCTTTGGGGACATCAGAATTGCGAAGGCTGGGCCAATTGCTGGTCGGCCACTTGGTTTGGAATTGACCGATACAATGAGCATTGTGTCGGGGTGGCGCGGCGAACCGCTCAGCTATGCTGTCAAGACAGCAGAAACTGGAACTACAAAGGTCCTACCTACTGCAAAGACCAAGCTCGACAGGCCTATCAGCAATGCAAAACTCCTCCGCCCCCCGACAGCTGCGGGAGCGACGGATCGGGGTGGGTGCCGGACAATCCGTTTGGATTCAAGTTTCTCAGTTGTTGCCAGTCCCATGATTCCTGTTATCGCAACTGCTCAGGAAGAGATCTTTGTGACAGTGCTTTCCTGATCTGCATGCAAACAAAGTGCTTTGGGTACTCCGGAGGCAAGTTTGTCGCTTGCATGGCTTTGGCAAATACCTACTACCTCGCAGTCAGGGCCCTGGGCTATAAACCTTACTGCAATCACTGCGGCTGGAGTTGGGGGAATGGTGACTGTCTGCCGTATGGCGGGATTAGTCAGCAATGAGGCTATGACGCAATGCCAATTGGGTCTGCGGTCAATTGTATAATAATCTGTGCAATGGCACTCCCCTTGGCTTCAGGTGTGGCGGTATGGATCTTATCCTCGCGTGCATACTACCGAGTCCTTGGTATGCACCCTCGTCGTGTCGTGTTGCTATATCTTATGACATACTACGCATCCGTCGGGGTGCTCATGGGCTTGGGTACAATGGGACAGCTAAGGGATGCGCACGGTCTGTTGGCACTGTTGTGGGTACTGTGGATTGGTGGCGCCTCGGGAGCAGTGGTCTTGGCAGCAGTTTGTGCCGGGAGCATATGGAATCAGCGGAGCCTAGGACGCTACAAATGCAGTCGCTGCGGTTACGACCGCAGTGGCATATCGCTTGGAGCGCGCTGCCCCGAGTGTGGCGCAGAAGCATCGTCAAAGGTCTCTGTACAATCTCGTGCTCATCCCCCTTGATTGATGCGGCCTTCCCGACAGCGGTTGTCCGAACGCGTATGGTGCCAATTCTCAGGTGGCCTCCGATGCACGCAACTCGTGAGGCCTCAGGCACTTCCGAAGCGCTAGACCAGCGGGCTTGGTCTTGACCCCATCTCTGGTCCAAGTCGGATGAGAGTCCGAGGACTCAACCGGCCAGGCTAGCCTGGCCGGTTGAAGCGAACTCCCGGGGGGCCAGGTTGCCCCGGGCGCTGTGGGGTCGTTGCTCATTGTAGGAACCTCTGAACTTTGACTCGGCCTGACCATCCTGCTCTGCCTCGGTATGTTCATGCTCGCGTCGGACGCCTCCGGCCCTCTCGCGGCGTCGACCGCGGCGGCTCCCTGGGGCTGGTTCTCCCTGGTAGTGTCCGTCAAGTTGCGCACTTTGGTTGAAGGGGTCTCCTCTGGAAGGCCGCTGCTGGTGCGGAGCCCCCGGAGGGGGCGGAGCACCAGCAGCCCGCGGCTCACGCGGCCGCGGTGGTCTCCGCTGTCTCGGTCGTCCTCTCCGCCAGGACCTGGTCCATCTCCCGCAGGCGGCCCATGTCCATGTACCGGCGCAGGCCCCACTTGGTCCCCGCCACATGCCGCAGGCGGGCCGCCACCAGCATCAGGGCCGACTGCCCGTCGGGGAAGGCGCCGACCATCCGCGTCCGTCGCCGCACCTCGCGGTTGAGCCGCTCCAGCGGGTTGTTCGTCCGCAGGCTCCGCCAGTGCTCCCGCGGGAAGGCCATGTGACCTGCCTGGGATTCATGTGCCAGATCGAGTGAGAGCAACTGAGTCTACCAACCCCTCCCCCCGCGTGCAGGCGGGCGACGGAGCGAGGGCGAGCGCAGCGAGCACGAGCGGAGGAGCCGGCCTGCACGCGGCCGCGAACGACGCGGGGGTCGCGTACCCCAGCGAGCTGTGCGGCCGCCGGTGGTTGTAGTGCCGCCGGTGATCGCCCAGCACCACCCGGGCCTCGGTCAGGCTGGTGAACAGCTCCCCGTTCAGCAACTCGTCACGCAGCTTGCCGTTGAAGCTCTCGCCCACCCCGTTCTCCCACGGCGCCCCCGGCTCGATGTACAGCGGGCCGACGTCGTTCTCTTCCAGGCAACTCCGTACCGCCTTGGCGATGAGCTCCGGGCCGTTGTCGGAGCGGATGTGCTTGGGCGTGCCGCGGATCAGGAACAGCTCACGCAGCACGCCCACCACATCCCGGCCCGTGAAGGTCCGACCGACCTCCAACGCCAGGCACTCCCGCGTGAACTCGTCCTCCACCGTCAGGAACTTCAGCCGACGCCCGTCGGTCGTCTGATCGCTCACGAAGTCGTAGGTCCACACATGGTCGATGTGCTCGGCGCGATGACGCACGATGCCGTTCTCGCTCGAGCCCAGCGTCCGCCGCCTGATCCGACGCCGCGGCACGCGGAGCCCGTGCAGCCTCTACAGCCGGTGAATGCGATCCCGACCCGCCCTGAATCCGTCGGCCTGCAGCATCGCGTGGATCCTCCGGTACCCGTAGCCAGGGTGCTGCCTCACCAACCCGAGCATCGCCTCCACCAGAGGCCGGTCCGTGTCCGGCCTGGTGGCCCTGTACCGCTGCGTCGATCGGGGCTGCCCGACGGCGCTGCATACACGCCGCTCGGAGATCGCCAGCGTCCGTACCGCACGCTCGACCCCCTCACGCTTCGCCGCCGGGCTCAGTCTTTTCCCCTCAAGACCTCCTCGATGATCTGCTTGTCCAGCACCAGGTCCGCCACGGCCTTCTTCAGACGGCGGTTCTCCTCCTCCAGCTCCTTGAGCCGCTTGATCTGGTCGTCCCCCATCCCCCGGAACTGCCTCCGCCACCGGTGCAGCGTCTGCTCGCTGATCTCCAGCCTCTGGCAGACCTGCCCGAGCGTCTGCCCCTGGCCCTCCAGCACCTCCGCCTCACGCAGCTTCCGAACCACCTCGTCGGTCGTATGACGCTTCCGCTTCATCGAGAACCTCCTGGGTACTTTGTACCCCAAAGGCTCTCACTCGGACTGGATCAGCTTTTCCTGGGCAGGTCACTTACCCTCGTTCGATTCGTGTGACCCGCACCGATGGTTCGGCGGGCGTGAGCAGGGCCTCGTCAAACACCTCCTCAAGGCGGCGACTCCCATCGAACCACACGCACTTCACGCCCTCGGTCCGCGTCATTCCGAAGGTGCCGTATTCGTCGACGGTGATGCGGGGACCGCCGCTCTTCAGTTGGACAACATCACCTTTGGTGAACTTGGCCATCAGCTTTCTCCAGTCTTCGCACATCTCCCATCAGGGTGTAGTGTACCAGTTGCCTACCCAAGTCGGTCAGCACATACGGATCCGTATCGTCGAAGGACGACTTCATCGTAGCCGGAGTGGGTGCACGCCGCGCAGGAGGGCGGTGTCGAAGGAATTCACCCCGTTCGGTAGTATCCCGTGCCTGCCGAATGACGCCCTGCGTGCTGAGGTCCCGAATCAGCAGCCGGAATAGGTCTGCCTCCGCGCTGTCCTCCCGTGGTAGCTCACCGTAGATGGCCTGCCAGATCTCGAATCGGGTGCTGCCCGGATTGTGATGCACCTCACGGACAATGGCGAAATGTGCTTCGTGGAAAGAATCGACCCACTCCACGAAGAGCCTGACAACATCGTCACTACAGACCCGAGTGCCCGCAGCATTCGCGACCAGGTTCGCGATGAGCTGTCTCTTGTCGTCGGTTTCGGATCTATCCCACGCGCGAAACGCCTGGCGTACGACGGACAAGTAGCCCGGACTCTGAATACGCTCGTCGACTCTGCTGCCGAAGCTCTCGAATCGTGATACGACGGCTTCCATCGTGGCTTCGAGCTCTGCGAGCTTTCGGGCGTGCTCGTGCAACCATTGAGTGCGGAGGTCGTCGCTTTCTGACGCGGCCTCGTCTCGTCTGAGCTCGGCAGCTGCCGCCACGAATCCGCCAACCCAGGGGATGGAGCCAAGAGCCGCCACCACGAACTTCTCTGCGATTCGGCGGGCTCGCGATGTACTGCGCTTTGCCAACTCGGCCCCGATGGGCTCCAATGCGTCGTCGGATGAGGGAGCGGGCTGCTTGGATTGGTCCGAGAGCATGGTGGTACTGTAGAATAGTGAATACGGCATCGTTGAGACCGTGCTCGAGCAACGTCGAAGGGTGGAATGGGGGCTTGGCTGCTGGGATCCACTATCGCGCAAGATCAGTGCTGAAGAGCGGCTCTTGCCGATTCTGCATGCCCATCCGCCTGTCCCAGGTAGAACCTCGCGGTCACCGAGACATCTGAGTGTCCCATCCTCTCCTGGAGCACGTCGATCGGCACGAGATCGGCCATGCGAGTCCCGTGGGTCCGGCGGAGGTCGTGCACCGCCCCAGTCTCCCAGTCATCCGCGCGGTAGTGTCTGTCAAAGTGCGCATGATTCAAGACTTTATCCCGCTCGTGTTCGCTGCGCTCGCCCTCGCTCCGTCGCCCGCCTGCACGCCGGGGGAGGGGTTGGTAGACTCGGTTGCTCTCGCTGGACCTGGTACATGAATCCCAGGCAGGTCACAGCGAGCAGGTCGTCGTTCTGGATCCGCTCGGGCCCGAGGGACCGCGTCCGCCCCACCGGTCGATCGTCACGACGGCCAGGTTGGCCTGCCCCGCAAGTCCTGATCGATGTGCTGTATGAGTCCCGTGTGGCCCGAGCAGGCCAGCGGCGTTGTGGTAGTATGACCCTATGCGTGGGACGCAAGACCTGGAATTCGAACGCGCATTCGGCGCACTGACGGGCGGCAGGCGCCCCTTCTACTGGCAGACCCGGCTGTACCGCCGCCTCATCGGGGGCGAAGTTCCCCCCCGGTGCACCCTCCCGACCGGGCTCGGCAAGACTTCCGTCATTCCTCTCTGGCTCATCGCTCTCGCCCACTCGGGCGGGATCGCCCCGTGCCTGCCGCGCCGGCTCGTCTATGTGGTGAACCGACGAACCGTTGTGGATCAGGCGACCGACGACGCCGAGCGGCTGCTCAACCTCCTCGCCCACCCGAACGAGGCCGGCGAGCACGAGGGCACGATCTGCCGCCTCCGCGACGCCCTGCATCGAATCGCGGGGGACACCGCGCATGTCCCGCTCGCCGTCAGCACCCTGCGCGGCGAGCTCGCCGACAACGGCGATTGGAAGCGGAACCCTGCCTGTCCCGCGATCGTGGTCGGCACCATCGACATGATCGGGAGCAAGCTCCTGTTCTCTGGGTACGGCGACGGGCGGTACGGCCGCGCGCACCACGCGGGCCTGGTCGGGCAGGATGCGCTGATCGTCCACGACGAAGCGCACCTCAGCCCCGCGTTCTCCGTCCTGCTGCGATCGGTCGAGCGGGAGCAGCGGAGGGACCACAGCGGGGGGGCGCCCGCGACCACACGGCCGATCCTGGTCATGGAGCTCTCCGCCACCACCCGAGGCCGCCCTTCCGAGGATGCCGCCTTCGGTCTTGAGCCCGAAGACGACAGGGACCCGATCGTGACGCAGAGGCGCACCGCCAGGAAGACGCTGTCCTTCCTGCCCTGCGAAGGGGGCAAGGGGGAGTTGGCGAAGGCCATCTGGGCCAGGGCCCTCGCCTACCGCGACACGGCCGCCCGGGTCCTGGTCTATGTCCGCTCCCCGGAGGATGCCAAGGCCGTCGTCGATGCGTTCAAGAGCACAAAGGCCGTGCTGGGCGAGGGCGCCGAGGACCGGGTGTGCTTGCTCACCGGCACGCTCCGCGGCCACGAACGCGACCGCATGGCGAAGGAGAGCCTGGTCTTCCTCGGGTTCTTGAGCAAGAAGGCGTGGACTCCCGCGGCGCAGACCGTGTACCTCGTCTCGACCTCTGCCGGCGAAGTGGGCGTGGACTTCGACGCCGACCACATCGTCTGCGACCTCACCACCCTCGACAGCATGGCCCAGCGGCTCGGGCGCGTGAACCGGCTTGGTGGCAAGGGCCGATCCGCGGAGATCACCGTGATCCGCGAGAGGGTGAAGACGGACCCGGAGAGAGCCGGCAAGAGGGCCAAGGAACCCGGCAGGTATGAAGCCGCCGTGGCCCTGACAGGCGACATCCTGGGTGCTGTCGCCAAAGCCGGCGGCGATGTATCCCCGAACGCGCTGGCGACCGTGCTGCAAGCCGCGGCGGCCGAGGACGCCTTCTCGCCCACGCCCACGATCCTCCCCGCGACCGATATCCTCTTCGACTCCTGGGCCCTCACGTCGATCCTGGGCGACCTGCCCGGCCGCCCCGAGGTCGGGCCCTACCTGCACGGCGTCGCGGAGTGGGAGCCCCCGGAGACGAGCGTCGCCTGGCGGGCCGAGATCGGTGAACTCGCCATGGCGGGCGCGAGCGACGACGATCTCGAGGCGATGCTGGAGGCGTTCCCCATTCGCGCCGCGGAGCGCCTGAAGGATGCCACAGGCCGCGTCATGGACCACCTAGCGTTCATCGCCGAACGACACCCCGGCGCGAGGGCCGTGCTCATCAAGAACGGCGAGCCGCGGTGGGTGGAGCTGTCCGCCGTGGCGGCCACGGACAAGAACGACAAGCCCAGGCTCAACGAGGCCCGGAGGCTTCTCTCATTCGCCACCGTGCTGCTCCCGTGCGAGGTCGGGGGCCTTCGGCATGGGATGCTCGACGGGGAGACCCCGACTCCTGTCGAGGATGTGGCCGAGGTCAGCGCGGCGGGACAGCGGGACCGCCAGCGGGTGCGCGTGAAGGGGGATGAGGAGAGCCCGCTTCTTCACCCAGACGGAGAGCCGACCCTCCCGGACCGATGCACGCGCTGCGCCCTCGCCATCGGCGAACCCGCCACCGAGGACGGCGCGGCACCCCGGCCGACCATCGAGTACCGCGTCGCCAGGGCCGAGAGCGGCGAGCCCGGCCGGCCGGTGCTGCTCTCCGACCATTCCGCGGCGGTCGAAGCCGCGGCCCGGCAACTGGGCGACGCCATCGGCCTGCCGCCCGACCTGGCCGAGGCCCTCGTGCTCGCGGGGCGGTGGCACGACAAGGGCAAGGACCGGGCGCGCTGGCAAGACTACGCACACAACCCCCTGTCCAAGGATGCCTCCAGGGCACTCGCCAAGTCGAGCAGGTACAGGCACTGGAGGCTCCTGGGCGGCTACCGCCACGAGTTTGGGTCGCTGATCGATGCGGCGGCCGCGCGCGGCGTCACGAGCCACCCCGAGCGCGAACTGATCCTCCACCTCATCGCGTCCCACCACGGTTGGGCACGCCCGCACTTCAGGCATGACGGGGCACGGGATGGCGTGAGCGCCTACGACCCGAGCAGGCTCGCCGAAGGTCCGAGCGCGGCCGCCGACGCCATGCGGCGGTATGCGACGCTTCAACGCCGCTTCGGCCGCTGGGGCCTGGCATGGCTGGAATCGCTCCTGCGCGCCGCGGATGTTGCGGCGTCGGAAGGGGGAGCCGGGTGAGCACCAGCCATACGATCTCACTCCCGGTCGATGCTCTCAACCCAGGGCAGTTCTTTGCGTGTTGCGGGCTGCTTGAGTTGGCTGGAAGGCTTTGGCAGGACGCTGAGGGGTGCTTCGCCGAAGACTCGTTCACCATCCACGCCGACATGTCTCTTTCAGACCTGCTCGAGGCGTTCAGAGGGTGCCCCGTGGTGGACGACCAGAGCTCCGTCGGTGCGGACCGGGTCGGCGGCGAAGTCGCCGAAGATGACGAGGACCGCGCCGGTTCGATTGAGCTCGGCGACCCGGTCCACCTCCGGCTGGATTGGTGGTCGGATAAGTCGATCAAGCCGTGGGCGGGGTCCATGGACGCCCGGCGGATCTTCGCCGGAATGAAGTCAGCGATCGACGCGAGCACCAACGACCCGTTCAATGACCTCCGCGTCGTGTATGACCCGGCGGCGGTCGGGAGTCGGGCCAGACCGAAGAAACGGGAGCCCTTCTACTTCGACTCTCGCCGCGGCGGCAGCGCGAGGTCTCTCGACATCGGGTTCGCCCCCGACGCCCTCGACATGCTCTCCGCCGCGTGCCCCGCGGTGGAGGCGCTCTGCCTCGTCGGGCTGCAGCGATTCCGCCCGATGCCCACGGGGTCCCCCCGAGTCCTTGAGTACTGCACCTGGCGAACCCCGCTCCCCGCCCCCGTGGCGGGTGCGGCGGCCTGCGGAGTGCTCCCGGCCGTCGGCGCCGCCCGGTACCGCTTTGAGAACGCGTTTCGCACAGATCAACGCAAGCACAAGGGCTTCTTGCCAGCCAGACTGCTCCCCGAGATCCACGGAGACACCCCATGAGCGACCTCCTGAAGAAGTACGACGCCTGGCTTTCCGACGAAGGCCCGGCCGCTCTCGTCATCCGCGAGCACCTGATGCCCGTCGAGGGCAGGGACGGTGTGCTGTTCCCTGCGACCTTCGCGGCAGAGCAGGGCAACGCCGACGACCGCTTCCGCGGCGGATACAACATCGACACGCTGAGTGACACGCGGAGCGTCTGCCTCGTCGATTCGGTCGGCTCCCAGGCCAACCGTGTGGAGCCCGAGTTCGGGAAGCCGAAGTACGCTGGCCTGGTCCCGCAGATCGTCGTGAAGGCGGGCGAGAAAGAGGTCAGCCTCCTTCAGGCGGGGCACCGGGCGGGCGACGCGATCGTCCGCTGCACCGAGCTGAAGCACGAGCTGCAGAAGGCGTTCTCGGCGCTCCTCAGGGGCAACGCGGGGCCTATCGCCGGCATCGCGCCGACCTCGGTAGTCTTCGGCGCATGGGACTCGCGGGACACCCAGGCAAAGCTCCCCCGCGTGGTGTCGTCGACGATCCGCGCGTTCAATGTCGAACGCCTCACGAGGCATGCCCAGTACATCCCGGCGACAGCGTATGTCAACGACGGCCTGCTCCCCGAGCCCACCGGCTCTGACTCCGCCTACGCCGAGCGAGGGTTCATCCACCAGCCGGTCGGGCGCAAGCCGGACGGCAAGACGGATCCGACGCACGGCGGCGTCATCGCCACGGGCGGCGTCCGGCGCGACGCCACCCTCAGCCTCGCGGCCGTGCGCCTGCTGCACGCCGGCCTCGACGCCGCGCGGACGACCGATCTCCGTCGGTACATCCTCGGCCTTGCGCTCACCGCGTTCACGCACCCGTCCGCCTACATCGGCTACCTCCGCCAGGGGTGCACCCTCGTCCTCGACCCCGAGGCGGCGCCCATGCCCCGGGAGTTCGTGGCGGTCTACCCCGACGGCCGTCGCGCGACCCAGGACCTCAGCCACGCCGAGGCGATCGAGTTCGCAAGGGCCGCGGCGAAGGCCTTCGGCGTCGGCAGCGACCGCACGGTCGAGTTCAATAAGGAGCTCGCCAAGCAGGATGTATCCGCCGACGGCGCGGACGGCGGGCCCAAGAAGAAGGGCAAGAAGGGGAAGTGATCGGAGCCACCATGCTCGCCAAGCGCCTGTGCATCTCCGTCACCTTCCTCCAGCCCACCTTCCACGGTCGGCTCGGCAAGGAGGATCATGCGCCCAACGAGTGGCCGCCCTCGCCACTGCGGCTCTTCCAGGCGATGGTGGCCGGGGCCGCGGCGCGATGGGGTGCCCGTTCGGATGAGGGCGGCGCGGGTGCAGGCCGCGAACGCCTCACGGACCCGGAGGCGATCGCAGCATTCCGCTGGCTGGAGCGGATCACGGAAGCCGCGCCCCCCGTCATCCTCGCCCCGGGTCACGAGGTCGGTGCCCCGGTGCCGGTCTATGTGCCCAACAACTCCGCGGACCTTGTTGCCGCCAGGTGGGCCAGGGGCGACACGCGGGCGACCTTCGACGATCGCACCCGCAAGATCGTGCGCCCGACACACCTGATCGGGGGCGACGCCGTCCACTTCCTCTGGGCCCTGACCGGCCCGGACGTAGCGCCGGCGCTGCTCGACCGGCATCTCCCCACGATCACGGCCGCGGCTCGCAGCATCGTCGCGCTAGGCTGGGGAATCGACGCCGCGATCGGTGACGCCCGGCTCATCGATGACGGGGCAGCCCCCGGCGCGAACGATGCGGCGCTCGAGTGTTGGACCCCGGCCACGGGCCTCCCGCGTTCCACGCTGCCGGCCCTTCGGCTTCCCCGCCAGGGCACGATCGACGAACTGATCAACCGCCATGAGGCGTTCCTCGGTCGCCTGGAGGGCGGGGTGTTCCGAGCCGTGCCCCCGCTCCGCGTGTTCACGCAGGCCGTATATTCCCGCGGTCCCGCACCGCTCGACCGCCCCTTCGCCGCGTTCACCCTCCGCCCCGTCATCGACCCCGCCACCGCCGAGCAGGACACCCCCGAGGGCGCCGCGGAGCGACGGAAGGCCGATCAGTTCCGCGCGTTCCCCGCGCACAACGCCGCCAAGGTTGCCGCGATGCTCCGCCACGCCGCCTGCGAGGCCGCGAAGCAGCCGGGCCTGTGGCCCTTCACGGAAGAGGATTCCTCCCGCTATGTCGCCGGGCACGGCGACGGCGGCAAGCGACGGGCGGTCGGCGACAACTCCCCGCGCTTCTCGTACCTTGCGGTCCCCTCCATCGGCCACACGCACGCCGACGGCATGATCCGGCGCGTGATCGTCGCCGAGCCCTTTGGTGGGGAGGGCGAGCACGCCGCGTGGGCCGAGCGGACGCTCGCGGGCCTGTCGCTCGTCGATGAGGACACCCGCCGCCCAGTCGCCACGATCGAGCGTCTGGACCGCTCCGACGGCGCGGAGCGGAAGATGCTCGCCCGGTTCGTCGGCCCGTCGCGCGAGTGGGTCACCGCGACGCCGATCGTGCTCCCGGGGTTCGACGATCTCAAGACCGACAAGGCCGTCACTCTCCTCTCGCGAGCGTGCGATCAGGCCGGGCTTCCCGCCGGCTCCGTCGACGGCTTCGAGTTCATCGGCCCACCCGCCCGCGCCGACGATCGGTACTTCGTCCCCGCCTACCTCAGGGGATTGCCCCTTCGCCATGTCGTGGTCCGCTTCAAGCACGACGCCCGGGGCCCGATCGCCATCGGGGCCGGCCGCCATTGCGGCCTCGGCATTCTCGCCGTAGGCTCGACCCTGTGACGCCCACCCCCCGTCACCCTCTTTGACATCCGAAGAACCACCAGGGCCCACGCCGCGAGTGCGTCGGTGGTGAAGGGGGGTCCAGGGCACGCTCGCTCCTGCGAGATCCTCGGCAGCATCGCGCCCATTGGACCTCGCAACCGGTCCGGACCAGGCCAGACCTCACCCCTCCCGAGGCCACGCTCGCGGAGGACAACGCAACTGACGGTCTCCAAACGACTTGCGAGCGTGGCAGCCTCCGCGGCTGTTCAGCCGCGGCCCCATTGAAGCAACGCCCTCATCGCCGCGTGGCCGGAGGGGTGGGAGTGCCTCCGCGGCTGTTCAGCCGCGGCCCCATTGAAGCAGGAACACGCCTCAGCCCTCATCGACGCAGTAGCGGCCCCTCCGCGGCTGATCAGCTGCGGCCCCATTGAAGCCGGATGAAGCCGCACAAGATCGCCGACCTTTCCCACCCCCTCCGCGGCGGATCAGCCTCGGCCCCATTGAAGCCGGTCCGGTGCCCATGCCCTAAATCTCCGCCGAAGGCCTCCGCGGCTGTTCAGCCGTGGCCCCATTGAAGCGAGCGGTGCTGCCACAACAACGGCACCTCCGTCGCCGCCTCCGCGGCTGCTCAGCCGCGCCCCATTGAAGCCCCGAGAACATCTACTTCGCCCGCCCGCACATCTTCGCCTCCGCGGCTGTTCAGCCGCGGCCCCATTGAAGCGAGACCATCAACGCCGAGACCGCCAACGGCACAAACGCCTCCGCGGCTAATCAGCTGCGGCCCCATTGAAGCCCCACTGCGAAGCCGATGTGGTGGTAGCCGCAGCCGCCCCCGCGGCTGTTCTGCCGCGGCCCCATTGAAGCATCGTGCGCACGAACACGAACCCGCCCCACTCGGCGCCTCCGCGGCCGATCGGCCGCGGCCCCATTGAAGCCAGGTCCATGTGCAGGACGACGACACCAACCCGAACGCCTCCGCGGCCGATCCTCCGCGGCCCCATTGAAGCGGGATCACATGAGCGATGCTGAATGCAAGCCCCACCGCCTCCTCGGCTGATCAACTGCGGTCCCATTGAAGCCACTCCCTGTGCCACTTCGCCAGCAACCGGATGGCGCCTCCGCGGCCGATTACCCGCGGCCCCATTGAAGCTTGGGGAGCCCGTTGGCTCCCGCCAGCATGTTGCCCTTCCGCGGCTGTCCAGCCGCGGCTCCATTGAAGCGAGTGCGACTTCCTCCAGGGCAACCGCAGCGGCACCGCCTCCGCGGCAGTTCAGCCGCGGCCCCATTGAAGCCCGATCGATCTCGCGTCGATCGTGATGGCGATCGTCCCTCCGCGGCTGATCAGCCGCGGTCCCATTGAAGCTAACTCTCACCGAGCGGGCGGACCCGTGCGTCGCTCTGCGCTCGCGTGCGCACGGGTGCACTAAGAAGCTGTGCTTCCCTCGCGCCACCGACGCCGAGTCGCTCGCGCGGCTGTCGTGCGGCCAACGCAGCAGTTACAATCCGTGCGAGGAGCACGGTGCATGCGCGACAGCAGCACGAGCAGGAACCCGAACACAATCGCCTGCGTGCCTCGGGCGCATGGCGGCGGTGGCGGCGGCGCAACCCCTCCCCCGACTCCTCGTGCACCACGCGACACGGGCCAATACGGCGGCCCACGCGGGCACGAAGCCCACGCCGGTTCGAACCGCCTGCCCCGCCAACACGCGGCGATCCCTTGCCAAGGGCAACGCCCGGCACAGGGCTGTCCCTGGGGGGTGGGCGTGGGTGGGGGGGTGGGGGGGGCTTGGGTCCTCCCCGAGGGGGCCCGGCAGCATCATGCCCGCGGGAACAGCAACAAGAACCGACAGACTTACTTCAGCCTGTCCGGTCGCCGACGGCGTGCCGGTGGGGCCCTCTGTTCGCCCTCGCCGGATCAGATCGAGGCGGCGGCCCTGGCGGCGGCGTGAGGAGGGGCCGTCATGACTCTCAAACACACCCCCGATGCTGAGCCCGCACCGGGAGCTCCCCGGCTGAACCCCGGCGCGCTCTCGGCCGAGGACGCGGCCCAGGTGCTCTCGCGCGTGGGGGGCAGGCCCATCACCCGGGAGATGCTGGACGCGGACCTCGACGCCGGGGCGCCGGCGAACGCGGACGGCACGCTGAACCTCGTGCACTACGCGGCGTGGCTGGTCAGGGAGATGGGTCAGGATGGCGGTTGACCCGCGCCATCTCCGGCCCGGCGAGCTCTGCAGTGCGCTCAACTCCACGCCGCTGGGCGAGGTGATCGGCGAGCGGCAGCTGCGCCGGCACCGCACCCGGGCGGGGTTCCGCATCGCGGCCGACGGCGACACGGGGCGGATCGACCTCCTCCGGTACATCGCGTGGCTGGTCGCCACGCGGCACGCGCCCAGGCCCGAGGCCGAGGACGGCGGCTACCAGGCGTACCGCGACCGCAAGGCGCGGGAGGCCAGGGCCCTGTCGCTCTCGGGGCGGGACATCGGGGAGATGCCGGGGGTGGCCGACCCGGCCCGCAAGGCCCGGGCCCGCGGGGACCTGCGGTTCTTCTGCGAGACCTACCTCCCGCAGACCTTCTACCTCGAGTGGTCGGCCGACCACCTGAAGGTGATCGACAAGATCCAGCGGGCGGTGCTCGAGGGCGGCCTGTTCGCGATGGCCATGCCCCGGGGCAGCGGGAAGACCTCGCTCTGCGAGATCGGGTGCCTGTGGGCGATGCTCTACGGGCACCGCGGCTTCGTCGCGCTGATCGGGTCCGACGAGGAGCACGCCGCGGGCATGCTCGACTCGATCAAGGCCGAGCTCGAGCACAGCGACCTGCTCGCCGCCGACTTCCCCGAGGTCTGCCACCCCATCCGCGCGCTCGACGGGATCACGCAGCGGTCCGCCGGCCAGCTCTCCCAGGGGCGGCAGACGCACATCGGGTGGACCGCCAAGGAGATCGTGCTCCCCACCGTCGCGGGCTCGCCCGCCTCCGGGGCGATCATCCGGGTGACGGGGATCACCGGGCGGATCCGGGGCATGAAGTTCAAGCGGGCCGACGGGCAGAGCGTGCGGCCGTCGCTGGTGCTCATCGACGACCCGCAGACCGACGAGAGCGCCCGGAGCCCCTCGCAGACCGCGGCGAGGGAGCGGGTGCTCGCCGGGGCCATCCTGGGCCTGGCCGGGCCGGGGCAGAAGATCGCCGGGCTCATGACGCTGACGGTGGTCCGCCCCGACGACCTCGCGGACCGGATCCTCGACCAGGAGAAGCACCCCCAGTGGCAGGGCGAGCGGACGAAGCTGGTCTACGCCTTCCCGACCAACGAGCCCCTGTGGTCCAGGTACGCCGAGCTCCGGGCGGAGGGTCTGCGGGGCGGCCGGGGCATCGCGGCCGCGACGGCGTTCTACAAGCGCAACCGCAAGGCCATGGACCTGGGCGCGGTGATCGCCTGGCCGCAGCGGTTCAACCACGACGAGGCCTCGGCGGTGCAGCACGGGATGAACCTGCGGCTCCAGGACGAGACGGCGTTCTACGCCGAGTACCAGAACGAGCCGCTGCCCGAGGTGGCGGCCGACGCCGACATGCTGACCGCCGACCAGATCGCCGGCAACCTCGGCGGGCACCGCCGGGGCGAGGCGCCGATCGGGTGCTCGCACCTGACGATGTTCGTGGATGTGCAGGGCAAGGCGCTGTTCTGGCTGGTCGCCGCGTGGGGGGAGGACTTCACGGGGCACATCCTGGACTACGGCACCGAGCCGGACCAGACGGCCGCGTACTTCACGCTCCGGGACCTCCGCAAGACCCTGGCGATGGCGGCGCCACGGGCGGGCGTCGAGGGGGCGATCTACGCCGGGCTGGGGCGGCTGTGCGACCGCACGCTCGGCCGCGAGTGGCGGCGGGGGGACGGGGCGGCGCTGCGGATCGACCGGTGCATGATCGACGCCAACTGGGGCAGCTCGTCGGATGTCGTGTACCAGTTCTGCCAGCAGTCGCCGCACGCCCCGGTGCTGCTGCCGAGCCACGGGCGGTATGTGGGGGCGTCGGGCATCCCGTTCAGCGACTACAAGCGCAAGCGGGGCGAGCGGGTCGGCCTGCACTGGCGGGTGCCGCTGGTGACGGGCAAGCGCGCGGTGCGGCATGTGGTGTTCGATACGAACTACTGGAAGAGCTTCGTGCACGCCCGCCTGGCGGTGCCCATGGGCGACCCGGGCTCGCTGGCCCTGTTCGGGCACAAGCCGGAGGTGCACCGCCTGCTGGCCGAGCACCTGACCGCCGAGTACCGGGTGAGGACCGAGGGCCGGGGCCGGACGGTGGACGAGTGGAGGGTCCGGCAGCCCGGGTTGGACAACCACTGGCTCGACTGCCTGGTCGGCGCGGCGGTGGCGGCGTCGATGCAGGGGGCGGTGCTCTTCGGCACCGAGGTGAAGCGGAGGCCGCGAAAGCTGATCCGGCTCTCGGAGTTACAACGGGCCCGGCGGGAGACCTGGTAATCGTCCCGCGGCACGCGGTAGCCGGTGGAACTCTGGGGTCTGCCCGCGGGGTCGCCCGCCAGCGCGAACTCCCGTGCGCGGTACCCTGTGGCGAACGCGCGCGGCCTCCGGCCCGCGGGGTTGGCCGATCCGGGACGGAGCGGGTGCCCCCGCGGTCTGCCCCCTGCGGCGCGGACGAGCGGAGGGCGTCGGATGGACCAGGTTTGGGTGTGGCCGGAGCGGCCTCTGGCCAGGGGCAGGCAGAGTCTCGGAAGCGCCCCGCACGGCGTGGTTACCCAGGACGAACCCGGCCCGGCCCGAAATGTCCGTGTGCCGGCCTCGGCGGTGAGGCCCGGGCACCCGGTCGGGGTCTCGTTCCGCACGGCACGGCGGCAATGGGAGTGGTCGGGGTACGAGTACTACTGCCCCGGCGACGACGACAGAGCCGCACTCCTGTCGCTCGGACTCGACCCGGACTGTCCTTCCTGGAAGACGGTCGAAGCCCGGCTCGTCGCCGCCGGGTTCGGGCCCAGCGAGTTGAAGGAGATGAGCGGTCCGGTGCTGGTCGATCGGCTTCGGGCCAAGACCCAGGTGGTGCCGGCTGGTGCTGAAGATGATCCGACTGCGGCGGTCCCGCAGGTTCGGGCCGACGCCGGCAAACGCCAGCTCGTGGTCCTGGAGATTGCCGTCGGGTCTGCCACCAACCCCGTTGATGTCCGTAAATCGGAGCAGGGGCAGATCGAGACGGGTCCGGGGCGCCCTTCGCCCGGGGCCCTCGGCGCCGGAGGTGGAGGGGCGGCGAGGGAGGAGGCACGCGATGAAGCGCCGGTTCACAAGCCAGATGGGTGGACCAAGGCCGAGTTGATCGCCCAGGCCAACAAGGACGGGACGATGCTCAGTCCGTCGACATTCGACCTGATCCGCCAGAAGGCCAAGTTGAAGGGCGGGCCCAAGGGTGGTCGGGGCCCCCACCATAAGTACAGAACGGCGGACCTCAAGCAGCTCATCGCCGAGGTGGAGGGTGGCGAGTACCGGAAGAAGGCCGCGATCGCCGAGGCTTGGCGTGAGCTGCTCGCCCCTAGCGATCCTCCCGCGAATCCCAATTGAATCCCAATTGAATCCCAATTGAATCCCAATTGGGAGCGCGCTCCCAACTGAATCCCAACTGAATCCCAACTCCCTCGATCGTCGTTGACCTGCTCCGCAGTGCGTGTTTCCCTTCGCACACACGGCCGCACCATGCGGCCACAGAGTGCAAGGAGCAACGCGATGCAACAGCCGAGTATGGACCAGATTCTACTGACGGTGCCCGAGGCCGCCCGGCGGCTTTCTGTGAGCGAGAGGCTCATTTGGCGGGCGATCTCCGAGGGGGTGCTGCAGGTCGTCCGGCTTGGCCGGGCGACCAGGGTGCGGGTCGAGGAGGTCGAGCGGGTCTCCCGAGAAGGGCTCGCACCAGGCGGTCGGCGATGACACTGCTCAGCAGCTTCCGCCGCCTCCGCCGCGGCGAGCCATGCCCGGTCTGCGAGCACCTGGAGTGGTGCCTCGTCAGCCGAGACGAGCCGCCCTCGCGGGCGCTCTGCAAGCGGGTCGAGTCCAAGCGCCGCTGGAAGGATGCGGGATGGCTCCACATCCTGCGGGAGAAGGGCTACTCCCGCCCGCGGGCCAGGAGCCTCGTGATCCCCCTCCGCGGCGCGGTGAGGGACTTCGGCGGCCTCGCCACCGGGTACAGCGCCGCCGCGAGGCCCGCGGCCTTGGCACGCCTCGCGGACCACCTCGGCGTCTTGCCGCTCAGCCTCGAGCGGCTGGGCGTCGGTTGGGACGGCCGCAACTGGTCGTTCCCGATGTCAGACGCGAGCGGGCAGGTCCGGGGCATCCGGCTCCGCACACCCAGCGGTGGGAAACTCGCCGTCCGCGGGAGCCTGGAGGGGTTGTTCATCCCGTCTGGGCTCGGTGATCACGACCGTCTGCTCGTGTGCGAGGGCCTCACCGACACTGCGGCAGCGCTGACGCTCGGCTTCGACGCGATCGGCCTCCCCAGCGCCGGCGCCGGATTCCGGCTCGTCGTCGCGTATGCGCAGGCGCGCCGTCCCGCCGCGGTCGTCGTGGTGGCCGACAACGACGACCCGGGCCGGAGGAGCGCGTCCGGCCTCGCGGCGACGCTGGCGTGCTCCTGCCGGGATGTGCGGGTCGTCGAGCCTTGGGCGAAAGACCTGCGGGAGTGGCTGAGAGCTGGGGCGACGGTCGCGGATGTGAACGAGGCGATCGCCCGAGCTGGGACCGTCCGAGTGCGGATTGCATGCCGCGGTGGTGCTTCGTGAGCGAGCCGCCCCCTGCCCAGGTCAGGCTCGAGTGCAAGCGCGAGGGGCGCGGCGGCAAGTTCGCCGTCGTCCTGACGCTGCCCGAGAGCGACAGCATCGTCCGGTATTTCGTGCTGGCCGACCCAGCGGAGCGCGAGGCCTTCGCCGACGAGATAGCAGAAGCCCATTCGGGCATCGCCAGGGGCGACCTCCTCAAGACACTGGAGAACGAGGCCGCGAGACAGCTCGGTGCTGAGGACACCGCGTCCGCCGGCAGCTCGCTGGCCGACCGCCTCGTCGCCCTCGTCCAGTCTTCCCGTGGCATCGAGCTCTTCCACTGCCCCGAGGGCGAGGCGTACGCGATGATTCCCGTCGGTGACCACCGCGAGACCTGGAGAATCATGTCCAGGGGCTTCAGGGACTGGCTGTCGAATGAGTCGCTGACCCACCTCGAGAAGGTGCCGGGGTCGCAGGCGCTTCAGGATGCGCTCGGGGCACTCTCGGGACGGGCCAAGTTCCAAGGTTCGGAGCACGCGGTCCACGTTCGAGTCGCCGCGTTCGACGGGTCCGTCTGGGTGGACCTGTGCGATCGGGATTGGCAGGCGGTCCAGGTGAACTCGGAAGCTTGGCGGGTTGTCCCGGCCGCCGAGGTCCCTGTGAAGTTCATTCGCCGCAAGGGCATGTTGCCGCTGCCGCAGCCCGTCCATGGCGGCTCCGTCGAGGATCTGCGGCGACTGGTCAACATGCCCGACGACGACACCTGGACCCTGGCCGTCGGCTGGATGGTCGGGGCGCTCCGCCCCAGCGGCCCCTACGGCGTCTTGAGTGTCAGCGGAGAGGCGGGCAGCGCCAAGTCCACGGCGTGCAGGCTGATCCGCGGGCTGATCGACCCCAACCTCTCCCCTCTCCGCCGGATGCCCAAGAGCGAGCGGGACATCTTCATCTCCGCTGGGAACAGCTGGATCAGCTCGTACAACAACATGTCGGGGGTGAGACCGGAGCTGTCCGACGCCCTCTGCGCCCTTGCCACCGACGGCGGGTTCGCCACGCGGCAGCTCTACGCCGACGACGAGGAGGCAATCTTCAGTGCCCGACGGCCGGCGGTTCTCAACGGCATCGACGACCCCGCCACCAAGTCCGATCTCCGGGATAGGTGCATCGCTCTGTCGCTCAGGCGTATCGCCGAAGAAGGCCGGCTCACGGAAGAGCATGTCAACGCCGAGTACGAGCGGGTGCGGCCCGGGGTGCTGGGCGCCCTCCTCGACGCCGTGAGCCGCGCCTTGCGGAACGCCCCCGGGGTCTCGCTCCCCAGTTTGCCCCGCATGGCCGACCTCACGCTCTGGGTGACAGCGGCCGAGGAGGCGCTGGGTTGGGAGGCCGGACGGTTCTACCGCGCCTTCACCGGGAACCAGGCCTCTTCCCACGCCGAGTCCGTGGACGCCTCCCCCATTGGCCCACCGATCCTGGCGCTCGTCGAAGGCGGGCCGTTCGAGGGAACGGCAACCGAACTTCTCGGGGTGCTGAACCACCGCCGAGGTGATGATCCCATTCCGGAGGGCTGGCCCAAGAGCTACAGCGGGATGTCGTCACAGCTTAAACGGCTCTCCCAAGACCTCCGGGGCGTGGGGCTAGAGGTCCATATCCCCACGAAGGGTTCGGGGCGCGAGAAGAAGCGCCTCATCCGATTGGCCAAGGTCGGAGATCAACGCGCCGCAGGCGCCGCACGCACCGAGGATGATGCCGAGGACGCGGATCGGTCGCGGTGCGTCGAGGGCGAGACGCGGCGCGTCGAGGACGGCGAGCCGGAGGCAGCGCGTCGCAGCGACTGCGACTGGGTGCAGCCCGATGCGGTCCCAGACACCGACGCGGATCGTGCGGCGCGTGCGGCGCGTCCTATCCGCACCCAATCCAATCGGGGGGACGACCCATGGCGGCAGTGAACGCGGTCCCCCGATCACCCAGCCAACCTGCCCACGTCGAGGCGCCTCCAAGGCCCTTCCCTTGCCCCCGCAAACACCTTCTCCGCACGCCTTGCCTCCCCCGACTACTGCCGCTCAAGTCGCGTCCGGGCCGCCCGGCCCGCCCGGAGGCATGCTGATGGCCAGCGTTGTGACACTCCCCGACGGCAAGCGCAGGGTCCAGTTCACCGGCCTCGGCGGCGCCCGCAGGACGCTCCACCTCGGCAGGGTCGAGAAGAAGTACGCCGAGGCGGTCTGCACCCGTGTCGAGACCATCGTCGGGGCCCAGCTCCGTGGCGAGCCGATCGACCGAGAGACCTCCGAGTGGCTGGGGACGATCGACG
>JADZER010000024.1 GCA_020850415.1 Phycisphaerales bacterium | reverse complement strand
CGATGCCGGTGATGTCGTTGTTGCCCTGGAGGTCGCCGGGGCCGGTGGCCAGGCTGTCAACCAGGTTCGAGTTGGCGCTGATCACGCCGGTGTTCCAGTTGGCGCCGCCGATGATGTCGTAGATCGAACCGGCGAAGCCGATCTTGCCGGGGGCCATCGTCGCCCACAGGGTCAGCGTGGCGCTCTCGCCGGGGGACAGCTCGGTGTCGGAGACCGTCCAGCTGTAGGTCATGGTGTTCTGGGCCGAGGCGGCGGCGGCGATACCGGCGACAGCGATCAGGGAAGCAAGCTTCATGGGAATCTCCATCTCTTCTCCCGCAACGCCCCCGGGCCCGTCCCGGCTGCGTCGCGGCATTTGTGCGAGTGACTGACCGGTCCGCGGGACACTCCGTCGGACCACCCCAAAGGTGCCACCACTTGCGAGATGTACCAGTCTTCTGAAAAGGAAAAAGCAGCCCGGACGGGACCGACGCGACGAAAACCGCCCGTTAGAGGCCCTGAGGGGCTATTTATCCGTCTTCGTGGCCGGCAGATTCTCGTCCAGACCGAGCCGGGCTCGCTTGCCCTGCCACTCGGCCTGCTCGCGCTTGTTCTCGGTCCGGAGCGTCCCTTGGCCGCCCCTGGCCAATTCCCGGATCGCCTCGACCTCGAGCCGGGTCAGGTGCATGGACTCGAGGGCGTAGTCGCGCCAGGCCTCGATCGTTATCGGGACGATGGGCTCGACCAGGGCGTACATGGCCCGGGCGTAGGCCTGGATCTCCTCCTGGGCGTGGCTGTCCATGCGGAGGCTCAGGAAGCGGAGCAGGTTGTGCAGGTCGCACTTCCAGTACCACTCGGTGTAGATGTTGACCGGCAGGCCCATGCGGGCCAGCTCGCGGCTGACGCCCTGCTCGGTGAGCTTCATGTAGCGGGGGTAGAGGGCCTCGACATCCTTGAGGAAGTCGAGGAACTCCTGGGCGGTCTGGACCTCGGAGGCCTCGTCGATCCGGAAGCGCTCGTCGCCTCCCTGGGCGTTCGAGCGGCTCTGCTTGCGGACCTCGTCGAGGGTGGGGGTGTAGAAGCGGTCGGGGAGGATGGAGTAGCGGGCGGAGTACTCGTTGACATTGGCGGTGCGGTGGCGGATCCACTGACGGGCCACGAAGATGGGCATGGCCACATGGAACTTGAACTCGACCATCTCGAAGGGGGTGGTGTGGTGGTGGCGGAGGAGGTAGCGGATGAGGCCCCGGTCTTCGTTGAGCTTTTTGGTGCCCTGGCCGTAGGAGACGCGGGCGGCCTGGACGATGGCGCCGTCGGCGGTGGGGGGGGCGTTGTGTTCTGCCGCGGGGGGCGCGGGGACCATGCGGGGCATGACATCGACGAGGGCGAGGAAGCCGTGGTCGAGGACGGGGATCTGGTGTCGGAGGGCACCGGCCATGACATCCACCAGGGGGGGGTCGGGCATCTGGCGGTCGATGGCGTGGGGGGAGGGCGCCGGCGGTTGGCTGGCGGGTTTGGGCTCGATGTCGGTGTTCGCCATGGCGCTCCTCCGTGGGCTCGGGGCCCGGCTCCGCCGGGCGGGAGGGGAGGGTACCCGAGGGAGCCGGCCCGTGCACGGCGGGGATTGTCTCGTCCGGAGTTCGCGTGGCGCGGGTGGGATTGTTCCGAAGCTTCGCCAAGCCACAGCTTCGGCTTCCGGGAGTGCGGGAGGGGCGCGATTACTCCTGGTCGTCCTCATCGGCGGTGATGGGCTCGTAGACGATGGGCCAGAGCACCCAGTCGCCGTCGTAGCCGTCGGGGTCTTCCGCCTCCATGCGTTCGGCGTCCGGGGCGGATCTCCAGCGGGTGATGGCGTCGGTTTCCGTGGCCGGAGCGCGGCCGCCGTCGTCGTTACGGTCGGCGCCGACCGACCAGAGTCGCGGGCCGTGCTCGTCGACGGCGAAGCGCATCGGCTCGCCGCTGAAGCGGTCGGGGGGGATCTCGGGCAGGTAGAGCGGGGCGAGTTCGGCGAGGGAGTCGGGGTAACGCCCGTTGTCGCGTCGGAAGAGCTCCAGGGCGATCCCGGTCAGCACGCCGTCGCGCCGTTGGAGGAGCGCCTCGCCGGTCGCGGCGGCGCGGTCGAGGGCGGGCATGAGGATCAGGAGGGGGAAGTAGCGGACGCGGTCCATGGGGTCGCTCGCGAGGGTCTCGGTCTCGTCGGTGACACGGGGTTGGGCGTCGTACTCCCACATCGGGGTGCCGATGCGGGCCTCGAGCGTCGTCATGAGCTCGTGGTGCTTGGCCACGAGTGAGGCGCGGTCGGCGACGAGCACGGCGGTGATCGGGCCCAGGGGCGAGGGGCCGGCGATCAGGGGGCCGGCGTCATCGCTGGGTCCTGTGATCGACATCATCGTGCGGAGGCCCGCGGCGGTGAGGTGGCCGCCGCCCTGTCCGTCGTCGGTGTAGATGCGCTGGACCATGTCCTCGAACATCCAGCGTTCGCCGGCCAAGCCGGCGGCGATGCTGGAGGTATCGACCGAGGCGACCCGGTGGGCCAGGGCGCGGAGCTGGTCGTCGGTGAGCAGGTCGGGCCGCTCGTGGATGATCCCGGCGAGGGTGTTGGCCGCGAGGTGGTCGATCGCGATCTCGACGAGCGCGGAGATGAGGGTCGGCTGGTCGCCCGCGTGCCGGGCGATGCCGAGCAGGGTGTCGATGTCGGCGGCGACGCGGGCGCCGTCGCCCTCGCGGGCGGCGACATGGGCGTCGAACTCGAGCAGGCGTGCGAGGCTCCGCATGTGCCCGAGCGTGGGCAGGAGCACGCTGATCATCATCGGGTTCTCGCTGGGCGGCTCGGCCTCTTGGTGCGACTCCGGGTGGTGGGCGTTGTTGGCGGCGACGATGCGGGGGTCGAGCTGGTCGGTGAAGGGGGCGCCTAGGCGGGGCAGGAGCGCGGCCCGGTGCGCGAGGTCGAGCACGGGTCGCTGGCGTTCGAGGTAGGCCAGGGCCTCGGCGTAGCGGGGGTGCTCGGGGGCCGGGGCCGGCCAGCAGTTGAGCAGGTCGTCGGGCACCGGTTCGAGCATGGCGTAGGTCTCGAGGTAGATCGGCCAGGCGCGGTCGTGCTCGGGGATTGCGTCGATGGTCTCGTTGTACTCGGCGGCGTAGTTGCGGGCGACGGTGGGCTCGCCGGCGAAGAACCGCCAGGCGAGGGCGCCGTAGCCGAGGAGCAGGGCGAGCAGGATGGCCGCGATGCCCTGGCAGGTGTGGATGAAGGCGCGGTAGGGGCGGGGGCGGTTGCGCTTCTTGGCGCGTCGGATCAGACGGGTGGCGTGGGTCGGGCTGCCGAAGCTTTGCATGAGTCCCTCCGGGGTATTGCCGGCGTGGAGGCCGTCGGCGAAGTGGGCGCAGAGTTCCGCGGCGAGGTCGGCCTTCTCGAGGCGCCAGAGGCGGGAGCGGCGGACGACGCGGGTGATCAGGGTGGTGACGGGTTCGGGCAGGGCGGCGCGGGCGACGGCGGAACGCCAGTCGAGCCGGCCGCTGATGCGCCCGCGGAGCCAGTCGCGGGCCGGGGTGTTGGCGGCACGCCGGGCGAGTGAGGGGGTTGGTTCTGCGGTGGTCATGCCGTCCCCCCTGCCGGGGCCCGGATGGCGGTGAGGACGCCGATGGCCTGCATGGCGGAGGCGAGGGCGTTCCACTGCTCGGTGTCGGCCTTGAGGCGTTTCTTGCCCTTGCCGGTGAGGCGGTAGTACTTGCGGTCGCGCCCGTTGTCGGCCTCGTGCCAGGTGGCCTCGATGAGGCCCTTGGCCTCGAGGTTGTAGAGGAGGGGGTAGAGGGTGGATTGTCCCATGGCGAGGACGCCGCCGGTCTGGCGGCTGAGGGCCTCGACGAGCTCGTAGCCGTACATCTCGGAGGATGCGAGGAGTCGGAGGACGGCGGTTGGGCCTGCGCCTCGCATGAGTTCTCGTTCGATTCGCATGGGGGTGGCTCCGGGGACCGGGGGCGTGGGGCATTCGGCCCGGCGTGGCATACTATGTGTGGCAGAGTATACGAGCGAGGGAGGAGCCGGTTGCAGGTCAGAGCGGGGATTCCGGCTGAGTTACCGCCGCTCGATGCGAATGTCGCTGAAGCTGACCTCTCCGTCGTAGAGCCCCAGAAGGTCGGGCCGGTCCAGCGCCAGGTCGAGGTTTGGCCTCAGGATGACGGTGACTGAGGGGTTCTCGCCCGAGAACAAGCTCTGGCCCAGGCCGGTTTCGAAGCCCCAGCGCCTGGCCGCGGCGGGCTGGGCTCGGTCTGCGGCGTTCTGCTGGACGCTTCCGACGCGGAGTTCGGAGTCCCCGACAACGACAAACACATCGTGGGCGAGCGGCACGGGGAGATGGGAGAAGTCAAAGCTGATCATCATGCCGCTGATCCCGGTCGTCTGGCGCCCCTCGAAGCATCTCGCCTGGACACCTACCTCGCGGACCAGCCGGGTGTTCATCTCTTCGCTCTGCGGGACAAGTTCGAGGTCTCGCTGTCCTTCGGGCGCTACCTCGAATCCAATCCGAGCAGAGCAGTCCCGCCCCTTGTCTGAATCGGCGAAGAACGTCGGTGGCCGGCCCAAGACATACAACTGGCCTTGCACGGTGTACTCGATCTCGAGAGTCTGGGGGCCGAGGGTCAGCGCTTCCTGGGGCTGTCGCGAGAGGTACTGCGTAGTTGTGCCGCCGCTGGTTCCCGATGCCGAGCCCCAGGCGGAGAACATGTAGCCAGCGACATTCGTCGACCGTGTGAGTCCGCCGCTCCGTCCGCGCACAAAGCGCTCCTGTTGAAGGAAGGAGGAGTTTCCCGCGCCGAGCTCCCGGATCTCGATGTGTGCGTAGATCGCCGATCCGCTTCCCACGCGGTCCTGCGCCTTTGTCACACTCACCGGCACGGGATCACCGGCCGCTATGATTGGTCGGGTGGCGAACTCGAACACCATCGCTTGGTTGAGGAACCGCTGGTAGAGGGCGTCATCCAGATCACCGCTGATACGGCTGTCCTCGATGAAGTCACCCAGGGATTCGTCCCATGGGACCGCGGGATCGCCCTGGATGTCCAGGATCGCGCCGATCACCTTCTGCTTCTGGGTGTCGCTGAGGTCGCCGGCCTTGAGGCGGGCGACGAGCTCCCTGCCCGCGTTGGTGATCGCTTCGGGGTTGCCGTGACGGGCCTGGGTGAGCAGTGCGCCGACGGGCATGTATCGGGTGAGGTTGTCGCCGGTGAGGGACGCGTACCCGGTGATCCCGAGCAGGGAGAGCGGGACACCGGTGAGCGCGAGCCCGAGAGCGACCAGGGGCCAGATCCGTCGCCGACGTCCTTCGCGGATCGCCTTCGGTCGTGCGAGCCCCGACCCGCACTCCGGGCAGGTCTTGCCCTCGGGCACGACGCCGGTCAGATCGAATCCGCATCCCCGGCAGATGGGGGCATGATCCAGTCGCCGCCCGCGCCAGCCGAGCCAGGTCGCGACGACCCCGGTGACGAGCGTCAGCAGGAGGAGCGCGAGCGTGCTTGGCGTCATGGTGAACCCCCGGTGCGAGATCGCCGTGGCAGTATACCGGTTAACCCTCGCCAGGGTTCACGGATCGGTGGGCTTCACTGGGCGGCCTTCAGGACGATCTCCGTCTCTTGGTGCAGCCTCACCCGCCGGTAGTTCACCTTCACGGTCTGGCCCGGCTCGTAGCTGGTTAGGACGCGGACCAGCTCCCAGTAATCCCGGACGGGCCGCCCCTCGATGTGGGTGACGATGTCGTTGAGGCGGAGGTCGCCGGCGGTGCCGCGGCGGACCTGCGATGCGACGCGGAGGCCTTCGCCGGTGCCGGTGGCGTCTATCTCGATGCCGAGGCTGGCCATGCCGCGCTTGACCTCTTCTGGCACCTCGGGCAGGTCTTTGCAGAACTGGGCGTACCGCTCGTTGATCTGTTCGAGGTCGCCGTCGAGGACGGCGTCGATGGAGGCGAGTCCGGAGGGGTCTTCGCGGAAGTGCTCGGTGAAGTGGGTGTACCACTCGCGGAGCTTGCCCTCGCGATAAATGAAGAGGAAGAGCACGCGGGCCTGGGCGTACATGGCGAGGGGTCGGGAGTTGGTGAAGCGGTCGCGGGAGAGGGCGCACAGGTCCTCGATTTTGAGCAGGTGGCCGGTGTCGGCGAGGAAGTTGGCCTGGTTGGTGCGCCAGCTCTCGACGGGGATCAGCTCGCCTCCGGGGCCGAGGTCGTAGTCCTCGATGAGCGAGCAGAGGCCCTCCTGGACCCAGACGGGGTGGAGCTGGCCGTGGCGGGTGTTGCTGCGCCAGTGGAGGACATGGAGGAACTCGTGGCGGGTGGTGGCGCCGAGGTCCATGGTGACGAGTTGTTTCTCGTCGTGGGCGTAGTGGCCCCCGATGGCCTGGGTGAGGCTGCGGGCGGCGGGGCCGTAGTTCTCGGCGGCCCAGAGGCGGAAGTCCTTCTGGTTGGGCAGGACGACGAGGACCCAGGCGTCGTCGTCGCCGGCGAGGGTGTCGTCGGTGTCGCCGAAGATGTTGTCCATGGCCCAGTCGTAGAGGCGTCGGACCTCGTCGCGGGTCTGGGTGAGGGTCTCCTCGTCGTAGGCGGAGGCGTAGGCGAGCCGGAGGTCGGGCTCTTTGACATACCAGTAGCGTCCACCGTACTTCTCGCGGGCGCGGTCGAGGTCGGTGTCGATGCGTCGCTCGAGGATCTGCTCCCAGTTGTCGAGCATGTTCTGCATGGTGGGGGTTGCGCGGGCGTTGGCGAGCGCGGGGTCGCGTCCGAGCAGGCCGACATCGGTGAAGCCGCGCTCGACGGCCTGGACGATCAGCTCCGCCGCGGCCTCGCCCTCGGCGCGGAGGCTCTTCACGCAGGCGAGGTTGTAGTAGTGGACGAAGTTGGCGGGCTCCCAGGCGATGAGCTGGTCGAGCTTGGCGCTGGCGTCGTCGAGGCGCCCGGCGGCGAAGGCCTCGATGGCCTCGGTGGTGGTGCGCTCGATCAGCTCGGGGTCGGGTTGGTCGGGGTTGTCGGAGGTTTGTGCGCGCAGGGGCAGCGCCGGGAGCAGGCAGAGAAGCACTAGGGCGAGGGCGGTTGAGAGGCGGGGCGCGCGGGCGGGGCCTTCGCTGCACTGCGTTCCGCTCAGACCCCGGCACCCGGCGGGCTGGCGTGGTTCGGGGCGAGTCGCACCTGTGGGCTTTGGATCGCGTTGCGTCATGCCGCCTCCGGTGTGGTCATATCCCCTGGTCTTACACGCCGGCCGGCGGCGCCGTTCCAGATTCGGCGAAGAGCTGGCGCAGGGCCTCGGGGTAGGCGGCGCACTCTTGCTCGAACACCCGTGCCGCGAGGGTGTCGGGGGTGTCGCCGGGCAGCACGGGGCAGCGTCGCTGGAGGACGGTGCGTCCGTGGTCGTACTCGGCGTCGACGAGGTGGACGGTGCAGCCGGATTCGTGGTCCCCTGCGTCGAGCACGGCTTGGTGGACATGGTGGCCGTACATGCCCTTCCCCCCGTGGCGGGGCAGCAGGGCGGGGTGGATGTTGACGACCCGCCCGGCGTAGGCCCGGGGCACCTCGACGAGCTTGAGATACCCGGCCAGCACCACCCAGGCGATTCGTTCGGCTCGGAGGGCCTGTTCCAGGCGCGGGGCGGGGATCGTGCCGGGAATGACCTCGACGGCGAACCCGCGGGCCCGGGCCCGGTCGGCGCCTGCGCAGTCTTTGGAGGCGATGACCAGGGCGATCTGGGCGTCGAGGGCCCCGGCGTCGATCTGGTCGGCGAGGTTCAGGAGTGTCCGCCCGCCGCCGGAGAGCAGGACCGCGAGGCGGGCCCGAGCAGGCGCCCCGGGGCTCATCCGAGGGCCTCCAGTGCGGCGTCGCGGTCGGGCCTGATCTGCAGCACCTTGTCGAGTTTGGTGAGCCTGATCATGCCGAGGATCTCCTCGCTGAGCCCGAAGACGGCCAGGGCCCCGCCGCCGGCCTTGCACTGCTTGTTGATGGTGAGCAGGGCCCCGAGTCCGGCGGAGGCGAGGAGCATGACCTCGGAGAGGTCGAGTGCGACGCGCCACCCGGCGTTCTGCCCGGCGGCGCCGACTTCGTCGCAGATGACGCCGGCCTCGCGCTCGGTGACCTTGGTGGGCACGACGAGCCCGACGACGGCCGTGCCGGTCCGCTCGAACTTGATGAACTGGGCTGCCATGGGCGGTGAGTGTAGCGGGAGTCAGGCGGTGGCCGGGGCTTTGTAGGGGATGGGCTTGCCGAGGTCGTCGATGGCGACCATGGTCATGGTGGCCATGGTGACGGGCACATGATCGCAGCCGGCGCAGCGCTCGGCCTCGACCTCGACCTCGACGGTGACGCTGGTGGTGCCCTCGCGGACGGTCTTGGTGTAGAAGTTGACGATGTCGCCGAGGTGGACGGGGCTCTTGAAGTCGACGCGGTCGATCGAGGCGGTGACCCAGCGGTGGTTGCCGTGGGTGCGGGCCTCGACGAACCCGGCCTGGTCGATGTAGCTCAGGATCACGCCGCCGAAGATCGTGCCGTAGTGGTTGGTCTCTCGGGGCATGGTGACCACGCGGAGGGCGAGTCGTCGTCCCTGGTGGTCCTGGATGGGGGGCGGTGGGGCCATGGGTGGAGGCTATGCGTCGGGGGCCGCTGGGGGGATGCCGGGGAGAGAGCCGATAAAACGCCAAACAAAAAAGCCCCCTGCCCGGAGGAGATCGTGGGCAGGGAGCCGGAGGAAACGGGGCATAAACCCCGCCCCCTGGTCAGGCTTGTCCACCCCCGACGAGCCTGCTTTCGGAATCCGAGGGCGCTCGGTGGCGAACCATGGCCGGGCGCGGGAACCGAACGGTCCGGGGGACTTATACCAAGGATGGCCCGGGTTGTCGAGCGCACGGTCGACTCCGGGGCGCGGATGGCAAACGATCCCCCGTCCCGATGATCCCCGGCGCGGGCGCGCAAGGCCCCCCGGCCGAACCCCTACCCGCCCCACGCGGGGCCAGGAGCGACCCATGGCACACGAGTGTTGCGGCGGCACGGGCGCCTGCCGGTCCGCGGACCACGAGCCCCGCCTGCACGAGGAGCTGATCGTCCGCTACCTCCGCGGCGTGGAGAACTTCGACCCCAGGGTGTTCGACCTCACCGACGAGCAGACGGACGCGGCGTTCCCGCCGGCGGCCGGGGTCGGCGAGTGGCCGGTGCGGGTGCTGATGGGGCACCTCGCCGACGCCGAGCTGGTCTACACGCACCGCATCCGGCGCACGATCGCCGAGGACTGCCCGGTGGTCACGCTGTGGGACGAGATGGCGTTCGTGGACGGGGGTCTGTACGGCCCGGAGCTGCGCCCGCCGGTGGCGGGGTTCGTGGCGGCGATCCACACGATGCGCCGGTGGACGGCCGAGCTGCTCATGTCGCTCAGCCCCGAGCAGTGGGAGCGCAGGGCGATGCACCCGGAGATGGGCGAGGTCACCGTGCACCGGATGGTCGAGCTGATCACCCGGCACCTCGAGCACCACAACGACTTCCTGCAGCGGAAGCTCGACAGGATGCTCGGCGTGGCGGCGGGCGCGGGCGGCTGCGGGTCGGGCTGCTGCTGCTGCCACGGCGAGGAGCACGCCGACGGGGCGTGAGCCGCGAACGACCCCCATGGAACGAGTCTTCAACGATCGCCGCTACCTGATCCCCTTCCGCTCGACGCTCCTGCCGCAGATCTTCACGGATGTGCTGGTGGTGGGCGCCGGGGTGGCGGGCCTGCGCGCGGCGATCGCGGCGGCGGAGCGCGGCGCCGAGGTCATCGTGCTGAGCAAGTCCGACCTCTCCCACACCAACACCGCGTGGGCGCAGGGCGGCATCGCGTCGGTGATGGAGGAGGGCGACTCGTTCGACGCCCATGTGGACGACACCCTGACGGCGGGCGCGGGGCTGTGCGACGGGCCGGCCGTCCGCCGGATCGTCGGGGACGGGCCGGCGAGGCTCCGCGAGTGCCTGGGCTGGGGCATGGCGCTCGACCGGGCCGCCGACGGGTCGCTGTCGGTCGGGCGCGAGGGCGGGCACTCAGCGCGCCGGATCTACCACGCCGGCGGGGACGCCACGGGGGCCGAGCTGGAGCGGTGTCTGGCGGCCAAGGTCAAGAGCCTCGGCACGGTGCGGCTGTTCACCCAGTGCTTCCTGCTCGACTTTGTCACGGCCACCAGCGAGCCCGGCTCGCGGGTGCTCGGCGCGATCACGCACCACCCGCGCTACGGGCTGCAGATGGTCTGGGCCCGATCGACCGTGCTGGCCTCGGGCGGCGCGGGCATGGTCTACCGCGAGACGACCAACCCCCACCCGGCGACGGGCGACGGCCTGGCCGCGGCGTACCGCGCGGGGGCCGAGGTCGCCGACATGGCCTTCATGCAGTTCCACCCCACGGTGCTGTACCTGCCGGGCGCCGCGCGGTCGCTCATCTCCGAGGCTGTCCGGGGCGAGGGCGCCCACCTGCTCGACGCCGACAGCAACCGGTTCATGCCCGAGGTGCACGAGCTGGCCGAGCTGGCGCCGCGCGATGTGGTCAGCCAGGCGATCGTCCGCCAGATCGCCAGCCAGGGCGGCCAGCATGTCTGGCTCGACTGCCGGCACATGGGCGGCTTCGCCGAGCGGTTCCCCGGCATCGCCGCCACGCTCAAGCGGTTCGACCTCGACCCGGGCGAGGACCTGATCCCCGTGCACCCCGCGGCCCACTACACCGTCGGTGGCGCGCGGACCGATCACGCCGGGCGCACCAATCTCCCCGGCCTCTTCGCCGTCGGCGAGGCGGCCTGCTCGGGGCTGCACGGCGCCAACCGGCTCGCGAGCAACTCGCTGCTGGAGGGGCTGGTGCTCGGCGCCGTCGCCGGCGACGCCGCGGCGAGCAACGGCGAGGCGCTGGGCAAGCCCGCCAAGGTCGTCAGCGACATCCCCCTCAGCGACCACGGCGAGCTGGACCTCTCCGATGTGCGCTCCAGCCTTCGCTCGGCGATGTGGCGCAATGTCGGCATCCAGCGCACCGGCGCCAAGCTCACCGACGCGGTCGAGATGTTCGACTTCTGGGGCCGGTACACCCTCGACAAGATCTTCGACGACCCCGCCGGATGGGAGACCCAGAACATGCTGCTGGTCGGGGCGCTGATGGCCCGCTCGGCGCTGTGGCGTGAGGAGTCCCGCGGCTGCCACGCGCGGGAGGACTTCCCCGCCCTCGCCGACCGCTTCCGGGTTCACGACTGCTGGCTGCGGGGCTCCGGCGAGCCGGTCGCCAGGCCCGTGCGCGACGACGCGCCGGCGGGGGCCGACCGATGAGCGCCCGGCGAACGGTCTGCCTGCTGCTCGCGCTCGTGTCCCTGCAGGGCTGCACCTACGAGGAGGTTGTCTACCGCCGTCCCATGTTCGCGGGCCTGCCCGGGGTCGAGAGCGGGGGGGCGCTCATCAGCGACAAGCCCAAGGGCTACCGCGACCCGAGCCAGATCGACGCGGGCAAGATCACCATCGAGCACGAGGACGGGTCCAAGGTGCTGCTCGCGCGCTCGGCCCGGCACCTCATGGCCCACATCTATCAGACCCTCAAGGAAGACCAGCGGGACCTGTTCACCCAGCAGGTGCTCTGCGACGCCACCAGGGCCGAGTTCCGCGCCCGCGGCATGGACCCCGGCGCGGCGTTCGACTATCTGAAGGAGCACGAGGCGCAGGTCGCCCAGCTCTTCGCGAGGATGCCCAACGGCGAGTACAGCCCCGGCGTGCTCCTCCAGCCGGTCGGCGGCAAGGCCTACCGCCTGGCCCTCCCGGCCAAGGCGGTCGAGGGGCTCCCCTGGCGCGGGTTCGACATGGTCTGGGAGGGCGGGCGGATGGAGACGGTCGGGGCCGCGGCGGGGGCCGAGCAGGTCCGCGTGCCGACGCTCGAGGAGGCGGTCGCCCAGACCGGGTCGGTCTCGGGGGCCCAGGCGGTGATCGCCGACGCTAAGGCCCGCCAGCCGCAGCAGCGGTTCGTGCAGAGCGGGTGGAAGCTGCGCTGGTTCGTGCCGGTGGAGTGAGCGTCAGGGCCCGGGGTTGTGGTGCGGGCATCCTGCCTGCACCATCCGACGCCGCCGGCCACGGCCGCCCACAGAAGTGCAGGCTGGAAGCCCGCACCACGATGGCTCGGCTATCCTCACAGACCATGATCGAGCCCTCCCCGACCACCAAGATCGACCCGCGCCTGGCCCGCGGCAAGCTCATCGAGATCGTCGAGGCCACCGCCACCAAGCCGCGCCAGGTGCGCCTGGGCTTCCCCAACACCCGCTACCAGATCAGCCTGCTGCCCGAGGGCGAGGTGACGGGCGAGCCGGGCGACCGGATCGTCGGGACCATCCACGCCCAAGCGACGCGCCTCGACCGGCTGAACGCCGGCGGCCGGTTCATCGACCCGGTGCTCGGCCGGCCCCGCAGGGTGCAGGGGCGGGTGGTCGCGGTCAAGGCCGAGACCAACGAGGTCATCGTCAGCGCCGGCGTGCCGGTGCACCTGCAGCCGACGGACAAGCGGCAGAAGGCGACCGACTTCCGCGAGGGCGATTTCGTGACCTGCGGCGTGCTGGATGGGGCGGTGTTCCGGCAGGGCGAGTAGGTCGCGTTCCCATGTCTTGCTGCCTTGACGAGCCCCGAGCGCAAGCTCGGGGTTAGCGTTCTTCTGATCGCGCGAGGCGGACCGGCGGAATACAGACCCCGAGCTGGCGCTCGGGGCTCGTCGGACCCTGTCCGCGCCGGGCGTTCCTTGCCGCGCGCTGGGCCTCGTGGCGCACCACGGGGTAGAGGAATGTCGTGAACCGGGCGGTGGGTCGCAGGCCCCGCCCTTTGCGGTGGAGGTAGAGGAGCGCCTCCTGCACCGCGTCCATGGCCGGGCCGTCGTCGGGGGCGTAGCGGCGGGCGACGCGGAAGGCCCGGTCGCGGTGGCGGAGGTAGAGCGCGGCGAAGGCGCCGCCGTCCCCGCCTCGGACCGCGTCGACCAGCTCGGAATCGGTGCGTGGATCGTCCGCCACGCGGGCAGCTTACCGGGCCGCGCGCGCCGGGGTCATAGGGCCTGTGCGTCCCATGGGACCCCTGGCACGCATGCCCGCGTGATCAGCGCCTCACGGGCACCCGGCCGCCCATGCGTTGAGGAACGCCAGCACATCGAGCGTGTTGACCGTGCCGTCGCCGTTGAAGTCGCCCGGGCATGGCTCGGGGAGCGTCACGACCCACCCCTCCTGATCGCCGCCGGGGTTGGTGCCGACACCGGCGATCACCCTCCCGTTGCTCGAGATGCCGATCGCCTCACTGAGCGTCCAGCCGGTCAGCGCCGCGCCGAGCCCGTGGTCGTTGATGAGGACGGTCTGCAGCGAGCGCAGGCCGTGCTGGGGCGTCCAGATGGTGGCCTGCGAGCCCGAGTAGCCGACGGCGATCGATCCGTCGTGGTTGGTGGTCCAGAGCTCGGCGTAGGCCTCGTCGCCGGCGAGGTACCCGGCGTTGACCATGCCGGTGGCCTGGGTCCAGACCATCGCGACATAGCCCGAGTCGGCGCTCGCGTAGCCCACGACGGTGGAGCCGTCGTCGGAGACATCGGCCCCGCCGCTGTTGAACGCGCCGCCGTCGAC
Source organism: Phycisphaerales bacterium (assembly GCA_020850415.1). Classification (GTDB taxonomy): domain Bacteria; phylum Planctomycetota; class Phycisphaerae; order Phycisphaerales; family UBA1924; genus PNC22. The sequence continues at coordinate 119,755 of JADZER010000024.1, read as the reverse complement.
ATCCCCGAGCGGGACCTTGCCTTCGGCCTGGGTCCACCGGTAGGCCTGGACGCTGCCGGGCAGCACCACCAGGCCCGTGACGACCGAGCCGTCGGCCGAGCAGCCGAACCCGTCGGAGGTGGTCTCGCCCGGCAGGAGGTCGAGGACCTCCCAGCCGCCGGCTCGGGTCCAGCGAACGGCGCGCTGGTCCGTCGCGTCGTTGCCGATCCCGACGAGCACCGAGCCGCTGTGGCTGGAGTCATAAATGTGGCTCTGGAATGCGCCGCCGGGGAGATCGCCGAGCGGCACAAGACCGATGTCCTCGGTCCACCGGAAGGCCTCAAGGCCGTTGCCCGAGTACCCGCTCCCGGCGACCAGGCACCCGTACCCGCTCACGGCGATCCCGCCGGTGTCCACGGCCCCACCAGACAGATCGCCGAGGCTGACCATGCCCGACGACGCGGTCCAGCGGATGGCCACCACGCCTGTCGCGTCCGTGGCGAAGCCACCGACCGCCGTGCCGTCCGGAGAGACGCGCCCCGCGAGGCTGGCGAACGCGCCGCCGGGCAGATCCCCGATTGGGGTGAATGTGGCCTGCGCACAGCAGACACCGGCGAGCGCCCCGGAGCAGGCGGCGACAGCGCCTGCGCAACGGATCATATCATTGAGCATGGTGATCTCCATAATGGCGGACTCCTCCGCGCCATAGGTTACCGGGTGTGCGCGCCGACGGCGGAGCCTCGTCCCACGCGGCGGTCGCATGGTCCGCCGGGGGCCGCCGGGGTCCGTCGGGGGCTACTCGATCCTCGGATCCACCCACCTATACAGCACATCCACCGCCAGATTCAGCAGCACCAGCATCGTCGAGAACACCAGCACCACGCCGATGATCAGGAACAGGTCCTTGTTCTGCACGGCGTTGATGAAGTGCTGGCCCAGCCCGGGCACATTGAACACCCGCTCGACGACGAACGAGCCGGTCATCGCCAGGGCGGTCGCCGGGCCCAGGTAGCTGAGCACGGGCAGGAACGCGTTCTTGAGGGCGTGCCTGAAGAGCACCGCCAGCTCGCCGACGCCCTTGGCCCGGGCCGTGCGCACATAGTCGGACCCGAGGTGCTCGATCATGCCCATGCGGGTGAGGCGGGCGATGTAGGCCGCGAAGGGCAGGCTCAGCGTGAGCGCGGGCAGGACCATCTTCACGGGCGAGCCCCAGCCGCCGACGGGGAGCAGCTTGAGCCACACGCCGAAGACCAGGAGGAGCAGGGTGCCGATGACGAAGCTCGGGAGGCTGATGCCGACGAGGGCGACGACGAGCGTGGCGAGGTCGGCGAAGGAGTTGGGCCTGACCGCGCCGACCACGCCGGCGGTGACCCCCAGGGCGACGGCGATGATGATCGCCAGCAGCCCCAGCGAGACCGAGACCGGCAGCGCCCCCGCGAGGATCGAGGCCACACGCTCGTCGCGGTGCTTGAGCGAGGGGCCGAGGTCGAAGACCGGTCGCGCGGGCGGCGCCAGCCCGGCGCCCCGGGCGGCCTCGGCGCGCCGCGCGCCCTCGCCGCTGAGCGTCTCGCGGGCCCACCTCAGCCCCGTCGCGCTGTCCAAATACGAGAGGTAGAACCGCGGGAAGCTGTCGAGGTTGTACTGGGCCTTCATGGCCGCGGCCACCTCCGGGGGCGGTCGACGGCCCTCGGGGTTCTCCAGCGGGTTGCCCGGCACCGCCCACGCCAGGATCAGCGTGAGCGTGTAGATCACCCACACGATGACCGGGAGCTGGATCAGGCGCCGGAGGATCAGCGAGAGCATGGACGCCTCCGGGGTGGGAGAAGAGGGAGGGAGAAAGGATGAAGGAGGAAGGATGAAGGATGAAGGGGGAGGGCGCGCGGGAGGTCCCGGGGCCGCTCCTTCACGGTCCCACCTTGATCCATCGGCCGTGAGCTCCGTGTCACCGGTGCTCCTCCCGCGCGACGCGCTTCACCTCGTCGGACCCGATCCCGTCGCCGAGGATGTCGAACAGGGACAGGTCCTGAATCGACCGGGGGTGGGGGTTGGGCCCGCTGAGGCGTGCGGCGTCGAACATCGACACATTGACATAGTGCACGAGCGGGACGAACGGCAGCTCCTCCTCGACCAGCAGCCGCTCGGCCCGCGCGAGACCGGCCAGCCGCTCCGCCGGGTCGGTCTGGATATACGACGCGTCGAGCATCGAGTCGAAGGCCGGGTTGGAGAACGCGCGGTCGTTGTTCCCGTCGCCGGTGCGGTTGATCTCCAGGAAGGTCAGCGGGTCGGGGTAGTCGCCGTACCACGACGCCCGCGAGGTGATGAAGTTGTGCGTCTTCAGGTCGTCCCGGAAGACCGTCAGCTCCTTCTGGACCAGGCGGGTCGGGATCCCCAGCGTCTCCTGCCAGTTCTTGGCGATCGACTGGGCGGCCAGGTCGTGGCCCGAGTCCTTGTTGAACTCCAGCTCGATGGTGGGCAGGCCCGCCGGGTCGGGGTACCCCGCCTCGGCCAGCAGGGCGCGGGCTCGCCCGATCAGCGCCTCGCGCTCGGTCTCGGTCCGGCAGTCGCTCAGGCAGGGCAGCCCCTCGGGCGAGTCGTAGCCGGCGAGCGACCCGGGCGGGACGATGGTCCGCGCGACCGGTTCGCCCAGGCCTCGGACCTGCTCGGCGATCGCCCGCTTGTCGATCATCAGCGCCAGCGCCCGGCGGACGCGGGCGTCGGCGAGCGGGTTGGGCCGGCCGTCGGGCATCGCCGGCGAGCAGTTGAAATTCCAGAGGTAGGTGCCGAACGCCGGGGTGATGTGCACCAGCCCGCGTGGGTCGGGCGGCAGCCGGCGGTCGATCTCGAAGGCATCCCACCCCTCACCGACGAGGCGCTGGTGCTCGGCCTGGTGCTCGCGGTAGTAGGCGTTCTTCTGGGCGACCATCTCACGCCGGTACGGGGCGTTCACATCGACCAGGTAGTCCACCGCGCCGGTCTGGTAGGCCAGCACCTGGGCGGATGGGTCGGCGATGGAGGTGATCTCGATCGTCCGCACATCGAGCGAGTCCCGGTCCCAGTACCACGGGTTGACCTCGAAGCGCATGTCCCGCTTGAAGCGCCACACCGTCAGCGCAAAGGGGCCGTTGCTCACCAGGCGCGGCGGCTTGGTCCACCCGGCGCCGGAGATCACCCGCCCGGTGTCGGGGTCGAGCCGATCGTACTGCCCGACGAGCGGCTCGTACACGGGGAAGAACGCCGGGAACGCGCACAGGTCGAGGAAGAACGGGACCGGGTGCGTCAGCCGGACCACCAGCTCGCGGTCGCTCACCACCTCGAGGCCAACCCCGGCGCCGAAACGCCGCTCGGTCTCGGCCCAGAGATCGCGGGCGGCCTGGGCCCTCGTCGCCGGGGCCATCTCCGCGCTGTCCCGGGCGAACGCGTCCAGGGCCCCGAGGCGCCAGTCGAAAAACGCCCCGACCCCCTCGATGTACTCGAAGAAGGTGAAGTAGTCCGCGGCGGTATCGGGCAGGATGGCCCGGCGCCAGGCGTAGACAAAGTCGCCCGCCCGCACCGGCTCGCCGTTGGACCAGCGGGCTTCCTCGCGCAGGAAGAACCGGTACTCGCGCCCGTCGGCGGAGATCTCCCACCGCTCCGCGGCCGCGGGGGCGATCCCGTAGCCCGGGTCGAAGACATCGTTGGCGACCAGGCCCTCGAAGAGCAGGCGGGAGACGCGCAGGTCGCTGGTCCAGCTCACCTGCGAGGGGTCGAGGGTGGTCGGATCCTGGCCGTTGTTGAGCGTGAGGTCGGCCCGGGGCATGGGGCGGTCGGCGAGCACGATCGCGCAGAGCGCGGCCGCGAGGAGCAGGAGAGGGACGAGCAGGCGGGTCACTGGCCCAACAGTACCGCGCCGCGGGCCGAGCGGGATCAGCGGGCGAGGTAGTGGGGGGGGATGGCTCCGAAGTCGGCCCGGATCGTGGAGCGGATGCCCCCGCGCCCCCGCCAGTCGGTGATGACCTGCAGCCAGACCGGCCTCATGCACGCGGCCAGATCGTCGCGGATCCGGTTGGTGACTGCCTCGTAGAAGATGCCCTCGTTGCGGAAGCTCTGGTAGTAGAGCTTGAGGCTCTTGAGTTCGACGCACACGCCCCCGGCTCTGGCGGGCGCGGGCTCATAGCGGACAGTAATGACCCCAAAGTCGGGATGGCCCGTCTTCGGACAAACAGAGGTGAATTCGTCGTTGACATGCTCGATAACAAACGGGGTGTCCGTCGGGGCGGCGAAGGTCTCAAGCAGTGAAGTGTCGGGCATCGTCCGATCGTAGGGGCCGGTCTGTAGCGGGTCCGCCGAGGCGGGGGGACAGGCGCTTTGAAGTCGTCGGGGGCAAGGTGATTCTGCTCAGGGAGTTCCCAGCGCTGCCGATGAAGGATTCAACACCCCGGGACTTCATCTATGCCGGTAACCGACGACACCATCGTGAGAATCAGATTGACGCCGGCGAGGCTCCGGCAGGCGCTCGATCTGTTGGACCAGACCAATGAGGTGGTGGCGGGTTCCGAGAAGCGTCGGCACGCCCGCTGCCGCTTCCGGCTCCAGCACCCCATGCGGATGGCCTGCGCCCGCGACGGCGGGCGGGCGATCTACGAGGCCTCGCCGCGGGATATCAGCCCGATGGGGATGGCGGTGCTGGTCGGCGCGTTCATCCACTCGGGGACCCCGTGCGTGATGTCGGTCCCGATGCTGGACGGGGAGCGGCTGCAGCTGGGCGGGGCGGTCCGGGCGTGCAAGCATGTCGCCGGCGCGATCCACGAGGTTGGGATCGAGTTCGCCGAAGTGGTGGACATCGGCTGCTTTGTCGAGGAGACCGCGCCCGAGGAGGCCCCGACGCCGGCGCTGCTGGCCGAGATCGAGCGGAGCGCCGACAAGCTCGCGATGCTGGCACGCGGCGGCGCTCCCTGGACGGACATGCGCGGCGCGGTCCGCGAGATCCAGCGCCTGGCGGGGGTCAGGGGGTAGGCGTCTCACGCCAGCGCCCGCCGCACACCCGCCTCGACCTCCAGGCCGTACCCGCCGCCGAACAGGATCGCGTGGACGAGCAGGGGGTAGAGGTTGTACACCCCGCGCCGGCGTTCGAAGCACCCCGGCCCGACCGGCCGGAGCTGCGTGTATCGCTCGAAGAACGCCGCGCCGAAGGTCGAGAACAGCGTGCCGAACGCCAGCTCGACCTCGGGGTGGGCGTAGTGCGTCGCGGGGTCGATGAAGGCCGCGACCCTGCCCCCGCGGCAGAGGATGTTGCCGCCCCAGACATCCCCGTGGATCAGCGACGGGTGGTCGGGCTCGCGCAGCACTTCGCCGACCCGGTCGGCGAGGCGCCGGATCGCATCCCAGCACGGCGCCGAGATGGCGCCGCGGGCCCGGGCCAGCGACCCGAAGTGGCGCAGCCGGTGCTCGGCGAAGAACTCCAGCCACGAGTCGGTCGGCGGGCAGGGCTGGGCGAGGGGGCCGATCAGCGTCGGCAGGTCGAACCCGAACGAAGGGCCGCGGGTGTTGTGGAGGTCGGCGAGCAGCTCCGCGGCGTGGCGTTCGACGCCGGCGTCGGGGCGGGCGTCGTTGTCGATGTGCTCGAGGATCAGGAGGTCCGGCTCGGCGTGGAGCACCCGCGGGACGGGCAGTCGCGAGCGCTGGGCGAGGGCGTTGAGCATCGACGCCTCGGTGAGGAAGGACGGGCCGCCGTGCTTGACGACCACGGCCGAGCCGTCGGCAAGGTCTGCCCGCAGGACGCTGGCGACGCAGCCCCCGGCGAGCGGTGTGGTGCGCCGTACGCCGCGCCCGAGCGCCCCCGCGATACGGCTCTCGATCGCCATGGGGGAGTGTAGAACGCGCGGCTCAGGCCGCGGCCGTACCGCCGGCGCCCAGCGCCAGGCAGGAGGCGATGAGCGCCTCGATGTGCGGCCGGGCCCGGTGGAGATCGAGGGACTCGCCGAGGGCGAGGGCGGCCTGGGCGGCCATGTTGGAGACCTGACCCTTGAGGGCGCTCTCGCCGAGCTCGCGGAGGGTCATGCACGCGCTGTAGCAGCCGATCCCGTCGTCGGCCCGGAGCGCGAAGGTGAGGCCCGCGACGGTGTCCCTGATGGTGGTCAGCGAGCAGTCCGCCGTCGGGCCCCCGTTGACGGGGTAGACCGAGGCGGCGCCCGGGATGAGCAGGAACTCGGCGACGGCGCGGAGCACGCAGTCCTCCTTGAGCGGGAGGCCGAGGTAGGCCTCGGGGGCGACGCCGTCGCGGTGCTTGGAGAGGTCGACGGCCGGGGGGATCGCGACGATGAACGGGGCCGCGTAACCGACGGAGCGGAGGTTGTGCAGGAGCGAGTCGGTGGCGCCGTCGGGGAGCTTCCAGTCGGCGATCACCAGATCGACCGAGCCGAGGTTCTCCGCCATCGCCGCGGCGCAGGAGCTCGCGAAGCGGAGCCGGAGCTTCGTCTCGCGGAGGAAGTGGGAGATTGTCTTGTGCTGGAGCGCGGAGTTGCTGATGACCAGCACGGTGCCGACGAGGGTGGCGGGGTCGACGCGTTCGAAGCTGAAGCGGTCCAGCAGCGGCCCGTCGCCGCAGAAATCCCGCATCCGGATCGTCTGGTTGAACCGGACGCCCAGCTCATGGACGATGCCCTGACGGTGCTCGCACCGCACGACCCTACCCTCGACCGGTGCGGTGAGATTGCCGCGTTTGGGAAGGACGAGCGTGCACGGCGTGTCGAGGTGGACATAGGCGTTGTGCAGGACCGACGCGCCGCCGCACGAGAGGTTCCTGGTGGCGACCCGCATCGCGAGGTCGGTGCCTGAGGCGTGGCGGAGCAGCATCTCGACGCTGAGCGCGCGGAACTTCCAGCGCGAGAACTCCCTCCTGGGGTGGGCCGCCTCGGGCCGGTCGAACTCGGCGAGCAGCGCGTCGAGGTCGCGCTGGCTCATGCCGACGGTGTTCATCCGGAGGCTCGAGGCCTCCGGCGCCTTGCGAATCCTGCCTTGTCGCCGTCCGTTCACCGCTTGGCCCCCTTCAGGGTGCTCCGCCGCCGCCGGCGACCCGGATTCTCTCGCAAGCTCTCGCGAGTTCCTGCAGCTTGGCGGCCGACTCGGCCGCGCTCATGGTCTGCGCGACGCTCGTCGAGGTCTGATCGGCGAGCTTGGCGATCGGGCGCAGCCCGATGGGCATCGCGATCGCCTTGATGTGCTGGCAGATGGCGTAGACCCGCATGGGGTCGTCGGCGCCGATCGCCTCGCGGATCTCGGTGGCGCAGCTGTGCAGCTGCTCGATGCAGCTCTTGACCAGCGCGCCCGAGCCCTCGCCGGCCAGCGACGGGTCGATCTGCACCGCGTCGCCACCCAGAAGGCAGTCGGCCAGCACGCTCAGCAGCCGGTCGCTGCTGAGCGGCTTGAAGACGAACCCGTCGGCGGCGACCTCCTGGAGAAGCATCCGCGTCGCCGTGCTCGAATCCGGACCGATCGCGACCACCGCCGTGGCGATCGCGTTGTCCCGCACCGCGGCGAACAGCTCCCGGGCGCCCGCGACCCCCAGATCGATCAGCGCGACATCGCCCGCGCCGCGATCCAGCGCGGCGATCTCCGGCGCGCTCCGGAAGGTCTTGATCTTCAGCTGCGTGTCGCTCAGGTAGTGCCCGAGGATGCGATGGTCGAGCTCGGACTCGGTCAGCACGATCAGCGAGCCGGACAGCTTGCTGGGGTCGACCTTCTCGAAACTGCTCCACCCCATCAGCGGGTCGAGCTCGACGAAATCGCTGAGCTGGATCGGCTCTTCGAACTTCACGCCAAGCTCGTGGACGACCCCGCGGCGGTGCGTGCAGCGCACCACCCTCGACTTGATCGCCTCGCGTTGCCCGTCGAGCTTCGGGAGCTCCAGCGTGCAGGGAGTCCCGGTGTGCACAAAGGCGTTGTGCAGGACGCCCGTGCCGCCGCGGGACAGGTTGCGGCAGGCGACCTGGAACACCGCCCGGGACCCTCCCGGGTGGTCGAGGGTGAGGCGCAGGGAGGTCTTGCGGAACGGCCACCGCGCGTGCAGCCGCTTGACATTGGCGTCGTGGCCCGCGCCGCGTTCGTCGAGCATGTCCATCAACTCAGCCAGCTCGCGCTCGGGCACACCGATGGTGTTCGGGCGCATGCCCGGGCCCTTCGCGCTGGTTGCATCGGCATTCCGGCCGCGGATCGGCGCCATGGTGAGCCTCCCTGTCCGCCGATTGTCGACCGCGCGGGCACGGGGCTGGAGGCGGACCGGCGGCGCGTGCCGGGTTCCCCGCCAGTCTGGCCGCCTGGGCGTTCTCTGCGTCCCGCGTTATGTCCGAGAACCGGCGGTCCGAGGGTTACACATCGAGGTTCTTCACCTCGAGGGCGTGCTCCTCGATGAACCGACGCCGGGGCTCGACGGGCTCGCCCATCAGCGTGCTGAACAGGTACTCGGCCTCCTGGCCCATGTCCCAGCTCACCCGGAGCATCGTCCGACGCGTGGGGTCCATGGTCGTATCCCAGAGCTGCTCGGCGTCCATCTCGCCCAGGCCCTTGAACCGCTTGATCTCCATGCCCCGGCGCCCGATCTCGCGCAACGCCGGCACGATCATCGCCAGGTTCGGGGCCTCGACCACCCGGGCGCTCGCCGACATCGCCCCGACGCGCTCGGCGTCCTCCCCGGCGTGGTCCCCGGCGTCCTCCCCGGCGTCGGCCCCGTCGGTCTCCTCGCCCGACGCCCGGCCGGCCGGGGCCTTGGGCGCCTTCTCGGTCTCCCACGCGAAGCGCGCGGGCAGCTTGGCGCCGGTGACGCTCTCCTCCTGTACGAGCGCCCAGTCGTCGATGGACAGGCCCAGCTCCGCCAGGTCGACGAAGACCCGTTCGAGCTCGCGGTTCTCGTGGAGCTCCCGGACGGTCGCGATCGGGCCGCGGGGCTCGGCCGATTCGGCCGGCGGCCCGTCGGCGCCCGCGTCGTCGCCGACATCGTCGGCCAGCGAGAGGCCGTGATCCTCGAGGACGCGGTAGGCCCCGTCCTCGCTCCAGGCGGGCACATCGTTCGCCCGCCACTGGACGCGGTGCGTGGGCAGGCGGTGGAGGCCCTCGGGGTCGTTGGCCCGCTCGCCGAGCAGGTCGACGAACCGCACGCCGCGCCGTTCGGCGATCTCGACCAGCTCGGCCAGGCGCCGCAGCTGCCTGACGGCCCGCTTTGCGTCCTGGCCCTCGACGCGCCGCTCCTCGACGGCCCGGACGCGGTCGCCCTCGCCGTCGACCCGCCGGACCACCAGCGACGAGCCCTCGAGCCCCAGCTCGGTCAGCGTGTCGTCCAGCAGCTTCTCGTTGAGGACATACCGGCTCTTCTTGCCCTTCATGACCTGGTACAGCGGCGGCTGGGCGATGTACACGCGTCCTCGCCGGATCAGCTCGGGCATCTGGCGGAAGAAGAAGGTCAGCAGCAGCGTGCGGATGTGGCTCCCGTCCACATCGGCGTCGGTCATGATCACGATCTTGCCGTAGCGCAGGCGGGTGATGTCGAAGTCCGCGCCGATGCCGCAGCGCAGGGCCGCGATCAGCGTCCGGATCTCCTCGAAGCCGAGGACCTTGTCGATCCTGGCCTTCTCGACATTGAGGATCTTGCCCTTGAGCGGGAGGATCGCCTGGGTCTCGACATCGCGCCCCTGGGTGGCGCTGCCGCCGGCGGAGTCGCCCTCGACCAGGTACAGCTCGGACCGCTCGAAGTCCTTGGTCTTGCAGTCGCGGAGCTTGTGGGGCATCGAGCCGGACTCGAGGGCCGACTTCCGGCGGGTGAGCTCGCGGGCCTTGCGGGCCGCCTCGCGCGCCTGGGCGGCGAGCACGCCCTTCTGGCACAGCCGCTTGGCCTCACCCGGGTGCTCCTCCATCCAGGTCTCGAGCGCCTCGGCGACGGCGCTGCCGACGAAGCTCTCGACCTCGGGGTTGAGCAGCTTCTCCTTGGGCTGGTTGTTGAAGGTCGGGTCGGGCAGCTTCACGCTGATGATGGCGATGAGCCCCTCGCGCAGGTCCTCGCCCGTGGGGGTCGGGTCCTTCTCCTTCATCAGCCCGGCCTTGCGGGCGTAGCCGTTGATAGAGCGGGTGAGCGCGACCTTGAACCCCTGGCCGTGTGTGCCGCCGTCCACATTGTTGATGTTGTTGGCGAAGGTCAGCAGCGTCTCGTTGTACCCGTCGTGGTACTGGAGGGCGACCTCGCAGATCATGTTGCGGTCGGTGTCCTCACGCCTGAGGTAGACCGGCGAGCACACGGCGTTCTTGCCCTGCATGAGGTGCTCGACATACTCGACGAGCCCGTCATTGGCGCAGAAGGTCGCCTGCTTGGGCTTGCCGTCGGCGCCCACACGCTCGTCCGTGAGCTTGATCGTCACCCCGGGGTTGAGGTACGAGAGCTCGCGGAGGCGCGTCGAGAGCGTCTGGAAGTTGAAGTCGGTCTCGGGGAAGATCTGGTGGTCGGCCTTGAAGCTGACCTGCGTGCCGCGCTTGCGGCTCGAGCCCGCCGGGATGTCGCCGACCACATGCAGCGGCTTGGTGACCCGGCCCCGCCCGAACTCGATGCGGTAGATCTTGCCGTCCCGCCACACCTCGCACTCGAGCCATTCGGAGAGCGCGTTCACGCACGACACGCCGACCCCGTGCAGCCCCCCGGAGACCTTGTACGCGCTGTCCTCCTGCTGGAACTTCCCCCCCGCGTGCAGCTTGGTCATCACGACCTCGACCGCCGGCTTGCCGTTGAGCGTCGGGTCCTCGTGCTTCATCGGCTCGACCGGGATCCCGCGCCCGTCGTCGGTCACGGTGCACGACCCGTCGGCCTCGACCGCCACGCTCACCAGCGTGGCGAACCCGGCCATCGCCTCGTCGATGGAGTTGTCCACCGTCTCGTACACCAGATGGTGCAGGGCGTTGATGCCCGTGCCGCCGATGTACATCCCGGGACGCTTGCGGACCGCCTCGAGGCCTTCGAGGACCTTGATCTGGTCGGAGCCGTAGGTGGAGTGGTCGTGGGTCATGGTGGGTGTTCGTTCCGGTCTCGGCGGGCCCGGTGCGCCCAGCGCGCACACCCTCGCCACGCCCGGAAAGAGTCCCTTGATTGTAGGTTCCCGGGAAGGGGCGAGCGGGGCTCGGAGCACAAGAGAGTGCCCGGGAAATCGGCCCGGTCGGGCCGGTCGGGGACCCGACAGGCGGGCCGGTTGTCAGTCCTGGATCCGCACCCGGCTGATCCCCTCCACGAGCACCTCGTACACCAGCTCGACCTCGGTGTCGTTCATGCGGACGCACCCCATGGACTTCTGCTGGCCGATGCTCCCGGGGTCGATCGTGCCGTGGATCCCGTAGCCCGTCTTGACCGCGTCGGCGCCGAGCCCGTCGAGCCCGATCCACCGCTCGCCGATGGGGTTCTTGGGGTCGTTCTGGTCGAACCGCTCCCCCGTGCGGGGGTTGACCCAGTGGGGGTTGATCAGCTTGCTCTCTCGCTTCACGATGAAGCCCCCGGTCGGCGTGGAGTCCAGCTCGCCCAGCCCCACGCGGAACGAGCGGATGTAGGTCCACTCGCGCTCCTCCTCGGGCGGGCCGGCGTAGAGGTCGAGCCGGTAGTCGCTCTTATCCACGACCGCGTGGAAGGGCCCGCGGACGAGCTTGATCTTCTGACCCAGCCGGATCTTGTCGGGGTCGGGGATGGCGTTGATCCGCTGGAGCAGCCGCCAGTCGATCGCCAGGCCGAGCTTGGCGGGCAGGCCGCTCAGCCGGTCGCCGCTGGCGATCTCGTAGGTGTCGGCCAGCGGGTCGCCCTTGACGACCGTCGCCGAGAACACGAGCTGCTGGTTGATCTCGGTGAGCCGGGCGCGCAGCTGGGAGCGGTGCTCCTCGCCGATCGCCCGGTCGCCCAGCGCCCCGCTCAGGATCGACCGGGCCGCGACGGGGTCGTTGGCCGCCAGCCGCTGCTCCGCGCTCGTCAGCGCCCGCTGGAACGCGCCCGACGCCGGGGGCGGGTTGGCCCCCGCCCCGCCCGGCTCGGACACCGGCGCGCCGGCCGGACCCTGCGCAGGCTCGATCGCCCCTTCAAGGCTCTCCCCGAGCGTGCGCGGCTGGTCGATCGTGAGGCCCCGGTCGGCCACGAAGCCGGTCCCCCCCGAGCCCGGTCCGGTCCCGCCCTGGCTGATCGTCACCGGCGGGTCGGCCGGCGGCTGAGGGTCGGCGTGCCCGCCGACGCCCCGATCGGTCGTGTGGCTGGCATCCTCGGTCCGGAGGGCCGCCTGCTCCCGGGCATACGGGTCGTCCAGCAGCTGGTCCCCCGCCCTCGCCGAGTCCGGTCCCAGGGGATTGGCGCCGCCCGAACCATCGCCCCTCGTGAGCCACCACGCGGTCCCGACCCCGACAACCACCACCAGCCCGGCGATGGCGATCGGCGGCAGGCGGAAGCCCCGGCGGTGGTGGGTTCGCACATGGGCTCGTCCCACGGCGGCGGCACGGGGTGTTTGCGAGGGCAGACTCATGGATTCACTCCTCCGTGGCGGCGCGGGCCGCTCCGAACTCAATCAATCTCGCCGGGGTCGCCAGAGCGTCCACCCGCTGGTCGTGCCCCTCCATGGGGATCCCGTCGACAATCTGGGCTTCAAAGCCCGCACCCAGCACAAGCCCCGGACGGGTCCGGCCGCCGAGCACCCGATCGTAGAACCCGCCCCCGCGCCCGAGGCGTCCGCCGGTCAGATCGAACGCAACCGCAGGCACCACAATGGCTTGGACCTGCTCCATGCCGACGGCCGCCAGCGTCTCGCGGGGCTGGCGCACGCCGTGCTCGACCACGGTGAGATCGGCGAGCAGGTCCGTGACCGGGACCGGCGAGATCGTCCCCGCGTCCCAGTCCACGCGGGGGATGCACACGCAGACCCCCCGGGCGAGCAGCGACTCGATCAGCGGCTCGACATTCACCTCCGAGGGCATCGGGGCGTAGGCGAGGACGCACACAGCCCGCGCGAGGGGCGGCCAGGCGAGGGCCTGGTCGCACGCGGCGTGGGACAGCCGGGCCCGCGCGTGCCCCGTCAGGTCACGCAAACGCCCCCGGACCAGCGCGCGCAGGTCAGCCTTGGTCTCACGGGCTTGTTCGGCGGTCATGCTCACAACCCCCCGATATCGGCAGAACCACCCCCCGCGGGGCCAGCTTTCAGGCTGTCCCGGATGAGCCGGTCCCGCAACTCCCGAACCTTCGCCAGCCGGGCCGCCATCAGCGCCTCGGCCCCCGCCTCGATGGGCTCGTAGTACCGGGTCTTGACCCCGAGGTAGTCCTGCCCCGAGACGGGCAGGCCATCGACCCGGTGCCCCGCGCCGTGCGAGTACTGGTACCGCTCGCCCTCCCGGTCGCGCATCCGGACCCCCTCGTCGATCGGCGAGCTGTTCGAGTCGCGCAGGTAGAGCGGCACCGCGACCGTGCGCCCCTCGCGGACATCCCGCAGGGCCGCGTCGATGGCCAGGTACGCCGCGTTGCTCTTGGGCGCCAGGGCCAGGTAGGTCGCGCACTGACTGAGCGTGATGCGGGCCTCGGGCATCCCGATCCGCTCGACCATCATCCACGCCGCCTGGGCCATCACGATCCCGTGCGGGTCGGCGTTGCCGATGTCCTCGCTCGCGAGGATCGCCAGGCGCCGCGCGATGAAGCGGGGGTCCTCGCCGGCCTCGAGCATGCGGGCGATCCAGTAGACCGCCGCGTCCGGGTCGCTCCCCCGCACGCTCTTGATCATCGCGCTGATCGAGTCGTAATGCTCGTCGCCGGTGCCGTCGTAGACCGCGGCCTTCTGCTGGATGGAGTCCTCGGCGGTGGCCTTGTCGATGACGAGAAGAGAGGCATCGAGGGACCCAGGCACCGAGGCACCGAGGCCTGATGCCTTGTTGCCTTGGTCTCTTGATCCCTGCTTCTGCGATAACACCGCAACTTCGAGGGCGTTGAGCGCCCGGCGGGCGTCGCCGTCGCTCTTGACCGCCCAGACTCGGAGGGCCTCGTCGGTGACTTCGAGGTGCAGGTCGCCGTACCCGTGCTCGGTGTCAGCGATGGCGCGGCGGAGGACCTCGACGATCTCGCCCTCGGTGAGCGGTTCGAGCCTGAAGAGCGTGCTCCGGCTCACCAACGCGCTGTTGCAGCTGAACAGCGGGTTCTCCGTCGTCGCCCCGATCAGCGTGATGATCCCCCGCTCGACATCCGCCAGCAGCACATCCTGCTGGCTGCGCGTGAACCGGTGGATCTCGTCCAGAAACAGGATTGTCCGCTTGCCCTCCAGCTCCAGCCGGCGCGTGGCCTCGTCCACGATCTCCCGGATCCGCTTGACCCCCACCCCGGCCGCGTTCTCGTGCTCGAACTTGCGCTTGGTGTGGTGGGCGATGAGCCCGGCGAGGGTGGTCTTGCCCGTGCCCGGCGGGCCGTGGAGGATCAGGCTGGTGATCACCCCCGCGTCGAGCATGCGGCGCAGGAGCTTGCCCTCCCCGAGGATGTGGGTCTGCCCGACGAGCTGTTCGAGGGACCGGGGGCGCATCCGCACCGCCAGGGGTTCGGCGGTCCGGCGTGCCGCCTCCCTTCGGCCCGCCCACAGGTCGTTCATGGCGCCATGGTACGGGGGGCCAGAAGGCAGAAGTCTGGCCCGAGAGGCCCCCGGGTGAGTGGCCGCTGACTTTGCGAACGCTAACATGCCCCGTGCCAGCCGCACTCTGGGTCATCGCTGCGCTCGTGCTCTGGGTCCTCTGGGCCCGGGTGGCCCGCTGGATCATGGACAATCCCCGGGGGGACTTCGAGACCGGCCTCACCTGGCGAGCGGCCCAGGTGTATGTCCGGGTGGTGCACCGCCTGCGGGTCTCGGGCCTAGAGCACATCCCCGACCGGCCCGAGCCCGGGCCCATGGTGGTCGTCGCCAACCACACCGCCGGGGTGGACCCGCTCCTTATCCAGGCCGCGTGCCCATTCTTCATCCGCTGGATGATGGCCCTGGACATGCGGCTTCCCGCGGCCGAGTGGTTCTGGCGGTGGACCGAGGTGATCAGCGTCGACCGCGACGGCCGGGAGGTCGCGGCGGCCCGGACGGCGATCCGCCACCTCCGTGACGGCGGGGTGGTCGGCATCTTCCCCGAGGGCAACCTGGAGCGCCCGCACCGGCACATCCTCCCGTTCCTGCCCGGCGTGGGGCTGATCATCGCCAAGAGCGGGGCGACCGTGCTCCCGGCCATCATCGACGACACGCCGCAGGTCGACCCCGCATGGTCGAGCCTCTGGCGGACGAGCCGATCGACCGTCCGGTTCCTGGCCCCGGTGTGCTACCAGGGGACGGGGCTAGGGCCCGCGGAGATCGCCGCGGACCTCCGGCGCCGGTTCGTTGAGGCCTCCGGGTGGCCGGCGTGCGACACCCCGGACACGAACCGGCACCACAAGGGCAAATAGGCCTCGCGGGGGCCCGGCGGGGCGGGCGCGGTACCATCCGCCCATGCGATACCTGCGCCCCGTCGTTCTCGCCTGCACGCTCCTGCTGACGACGCTCGCCCGCGCGGGCGACCAAGACTCCGACCGCTGGTATGAGCTCTGGCTCGCCGGCTCACGCTCGGGCTGGTCGCACGAGGTGGTCACCACCGAGGGCGACCGGATCACCACCCGCAGCGACATGGAGATGACCATCGGCCGTGCCGATCAGTCAACGACCATCCGGACCAGCACCGTGTTCATCGAGACCACCGACGGGGCGCCGGTGGAGGTGACGGTCAGCCAGACGCTCGGGCAGGCCCCGATCGAAGCGAGATATGTCTTCCGCGAGGACGATGTGCTCGCCATCACCGGGACCGGGCCGGGGGCCAGGGAGCAGCCGATGCCCAAGCCCGCGGGCGAGTGGCTCGCGCCCGCGGCCGCGTCGCGGTTCCTGGCCCAGCGCCTGGCGTCGGGGGCCGAGGCCGTCACGGTGCGCACGATCGACCCCTCCAGCGGGCTGACCATCATCGAGGTCGAGCGGACGGGGATCGCCAAGGCCGAGCTCGAGGTGCTGGGGCGCACCACCGAGTGCTTCCAGGCGACCAGCGAGACCGCCATGGGCCCGGTCAAGATCAAGGCCACCGAGTGGATCGACGCCGACGGCAATGTGCTGCGGAGCGAGACCGCCATGGGCGCGATGACGATCACCATGGTCGCCTCGACGCGCGAGAACGCGATGGAATCCGCCGACCCCGCGGAGGTGATGATCTCGACCTTCGTGCGACCCAGCCGCCCGATCTCCTACCCCCGCCGGTCTACCCGCGGGGTCTACACCGTCCGCCTCACCGAGGGTGAGATGCCCGCGCTGCCCGCCTCCGCGTACCAGTCGGTCGAGCCGGCCGGGGACGGCGCCGCGCGGGTGACGGTCGATCTCGGGCGTCCGATCGCGGCCGGGGAGGTCGACCGGGCCGAGTACCTCGCCTCCACCTCGTACGCCGACACCGGCGACGAGCTGCTCCGCGAGCTGACCGCCAAGGCCACCGAGGGGGCGGGGGACGACCCCGCCGCCCGGGCGGAGGCCCTCCGCCGCTTCGTCTTCGCCCACATCACCGACAAGAACCTCGGCACCGCGTTCGCCACGGCCTCGGAGACGGCCCGGAGCTGCCGCGGCGACTGCTCCGAGCACGGCGTGCTCCTCGCGGCGATGCTCCGCACGGCGGGCATCCCCTCGCGCGTGGCGGTGGGGGTGGTCTATGTGGACCGGTTCGCGGGCGAGCGCGATGTGTTCGGCTACCACATGTGGGCGCAGGGCCTGCTCGAGACGGAGAACGGCCCGGCGTGGGTCGATCTGGACGCGACGCTCAACGAGCGGGCGCCCTTCGACGCGGCCCACATCGCCTTCGGCACCAGCAGCCTGGGCGAGACCGACGCCATCACCTCGCTCGCCGGGATCGCGCCCCTGCTCGGTGCCCTCGAGATCAAGGTCGAGGAAGTCAAGTGACCGACGCCCGGGACACGCTCGCGCCGCCCGCGATCCCCCCACGCGACCTGCGCGGCCACAAGGGCTCGTTCGGCACCGTCGCCGTCGTCGGCGGGTGCGCCTCCGGCGGGTCGAGAATGGCCGGCGCGCCGGCGCTCACCGCGCTCGGCGCCCTGCGGGCCGGGGCCGGGCTCGCCCGCCTCATCTGCCCGGAGCCGGTGCTCGCCGGGGCCCTCACCATCGCCCCGTCCGCCACGGGGCTCGTGCTGCCCACCGACGGCTCGGGCGCGATCATCGCCCACGAGGGCGCGGCCTTGCTGGACTCGGTGCTCGGGGCCTGCGACGCGCTGGCCATCGGGCCCGGTCTGGGCAGCGACTCTGAGGGCCGGCGGGGCGTGCAGGCTGTCGTGCTCCGGGCTCTGCAGCAGGACGAGAAGCCGGTAGTGGTGGACGCCGACGCGCTCAACGCGCTGGCGCGGGTGCCCGAGCTGACGCGGGACTTCCGCGCCCCGGCCGTGCTCACGCCGCACCCCGGCGAGTTCCGCCGGCTTGCCGAGCCGCTGAAGATCGCCCACGACCCGACCGACCCGGCCCAGCGCCCCGACGCCGCCGAGGCGCTGGCCCAGCGCCTGGGCTGCGTCGTCGTCCTCAAGGGGGCGGGGACGGTCGTGACCGACGGCTACCGGACCTGGGTCTGCCCGCGCGGGCACCCCTGCCTGGGCACCGCCGGCACGGGCGATGTGCTCACCGGCGTGATCGCCGGGCTGGCCGCCCAGTTTGTGCGCAGGGCCGACCCGGCCGTCGTGGCCCTCCCCGAGGCGGTGCGCCGGGCGCTCGGGGCCGCGGAGCCGGGCCTGGACCTGTTCGAGGCCGCCCGGGCGGGAGTGCTCGCCCACGCGCTGGCGGGGGAACGCTGGGCCGAGCGGCACGGGGCATCGGCGGGGCTGCTCGCGGCCGAGCTCGCCGAGCTGATCCCCGAGGCGGTCGAGTCGCTGCGGGCCGGGGTGTAGGGGGCTGTGCTGAGTCGGTCGTGGTCAGCATGCCGGCATGGTCTGGCCTATACGAGCCCCGAGCGCAAGGTCGGGGTCACTCCCGGGGGGATTGCCCAAACACCCCGAGCTTGCGATCGGGGCTCGTAGGGGCGGGAACCCCGCCCGGCTGCACCCGGCGTAGGGGCCGCGGCGTACCGGGGGCGTAGAATGGCGTCGGGACACACGCCGGGGCCCCCGCCCCGCGGGAGACCAGCATGACCAGCGCCGCCGGCCGTCTTGCGAATTACCGTGTGCTGATCGTCGATGACGACCTGGATGTCCTCGAGTCGATGGAGGCCGCGTTCCAGGCCGAGGGGGCGATGACCCAGTCGGTCGCGGACGGCAACTCGGCGGTGGATGTCTGCCACGAGGAGCCGCCGCCGGACATCGTGATCCTCGACATGATGCTGCCCGGGCGGTCGGGCTTCCTCGCGCTCGAGAAGATCAAGGGCAAGGAGGACAGCCCGATCGTCATCATGGTGACAGCCAACGAGGGCAAACGCCACCAGGCGTACGCCGAGAGCCTGGGGGTGGACAAGTACCTGCTCAAGCCCGTGCCGCTGACGAGGCTGCTCGAAGAGGCCGCGACCCTGCTCGCGGCCCGGGACAAGGCCTGAGGGGGCGTCGCGTGGCGAAGAAGAGCCGGATGATGGTCCTCAGCCGCAAGGCCGAGGAGGGGGCCGAACCCACCCCGCTGGGCACGCTCGACGAGATCAAGCAACTGCTGTCGGCGTTCAACACCGCGCCGGACGGGGCGCAGAACGGCTCGCTCGGGCTCGAGCGCCTGCACGGCCCAGGCTTCGTGGTGGACCTGCCCACGAGCTTCGAGCGGCCGATGCAGGTGATGGCCTCGATCAACGACGAGGAGGCGGCCTGGCTGGTGCTCAGCCGCATCTGCCGGCGCCTGGGCTGGTCGATGACCGACGCGGAGAGCGGGCGGGTTTTCATCTGAGGTGTTGCCGGCCTTCGCGCCGACGGCGCGCGGCTATGCCGGCCTCAACTCAATCGGCGGGCCAATAGATCGACACCAACGGCACGAGCGCCGTGAGGCGGCTGTCGGCGGCTTCGTAGTGCTCCAGCAGCAGGCTTACCAACTCATCAACATCGATCAAAGTGACCGGGGTTGTTGAGCGATCCGCCTCGTATCGGGCTTCCCGAGTGAATCCTCCACTGCTGACATACAGGCCCCTGTCAGCCGCCTGCAAGCCACCGATGAAGCTGCGGATGTCGGGGGCGCCGATCTGTCCGGACCTGTGCTTGACCTCGACGACTATCCGGGGCTGCTCCAAACCCAGGCCATCGGGTGAGGCGAGGATGTCCCTCCCGCGATCTGGTCCGGCAGGCGAGACCCTGGTCTTGTACCCCATCGCTCGGAGTATGCCCGCGACCAACTCCTGCATCTGGGACCAGTCGAGATGCGCGACACGGTCCTTGACCTGCTCCCGGGCTTTCGTGGCGAAGTCCTCGCGAAGAAAGTCGTCTCTCGCGATGTCTTCAGCATCTTGAACTTCGGCGGGTGTTCCGCGAATCGCAGCCTCAATCTCCGCGGCGGTCTGATCGGAGAGTCGGTAGACCGAGACCATGGACGCCAGTGAGTTGCGTGATTCTGGAGTGAGCACATCTCGATCGACTTCACCGATCCAGTCGACGCGACGGTAGTGTTGTTTGTCTTGGATCCAGTCGAGGTGGTACTCGTACCCTCCGATGACCTTTCCCACCGAATAGACGCGGGCCGATGGTTCGTAAGTTACCACGGCGTCACCGGCTTGGATCTCAATCGCGAACCGGGTCAGCACGCCGACGGAATAACCCAGTTTGTTCCGACTGTCCCACTGGCGATGCGACACGAGTCGCGCTTCGACATCTTCGCGCCGCTTCGCGCCGGAGAGGTCGGGTTCGCGCTGGGAGTTGCCCAACGCGATGAGCTGGCGTTCTCGAAACTCAGCGTAGAGCGTTCCCCCCTCACATCGCACCATCCAAACTGGCCGCGTTCCCGCCATCTGACAGCTCCTGTCCTGACCGACACCGTTCCAGCATAGCGGGATTCCGGGCGGCGATATCGGCCGAACCGTGCGTACAATCCCGCCATGCCCACCTATGTCTACGAGATCCTCGGCAAGGACGGCAACGGCACCGGCGAGTGCTTCGAGGTCGTCCAGCCGATGAAGGAAGCCCCGCTGACCAAGCACCCCGAGACGGGGGAGCCCGTGCGCCGCGTGCCGCAGGCCCCGAATATCGCCGGCAACTGGTCGGACATCAAGTCCAAGGGCAAGCTCAGCAACGACAACCTCGGCCGGTTGGGGTTCACCAAGTACGAGCGCAAGGGCGACGGGTACTACGAGAAGACGGCGGGCAAGGGCCCGAAGACCATCCACAACCCGCCGGAGTGACCGGCAGAACCCGCCGTTCGGCCCCGGGGTTCACTCCCCTTCGGTCGTCTCCTCGGTCTCGCCCGCCTGCGCATCTTCTCCGGCCGGGGTCTCCTCGGGTTCCTTCTCGTCTTCGGGCGCTTCGGCCTTGGGCGCGCCCGCGCCCTCGCCCAGGTAGCGGATCAGGAAGTCCTCGTACTTGCGGAAGCGCCCCAGGGTCTTCACATCGCCGCCGAGGCCGTGGTTGCCGGTCGGGTCCAGGAACAGCTCGACATTGACCTCCTTGTCGGCCTTGAGCAGCTCGCGGTACACATTGACCGTGTCCTGGTAGAGCACATTGTCGTCCTCCATGCCGTGGATGAGCAGGAGGTGGCCCTTGAGGTTCTTGGCCAGCGGCAGGAGCGACTGGTCCTTGAGGTTGAGGTTGCCCGGCTCGTGCGGGCCGATCGTGCCCGTGGTGTACCAGCTGTTGTAGTTGAACCACTCGGTAGGCCCGGCCCCCGCGATGCCCGCGGCGAAGACATCGGGCTCGGTGTACATCACCATCTGCGTCTGGAACCCGCCGAACGACCAGCCGTGCAGGGCCATCTTGGCCTTGTCCACGCCCGCGTGCTCGACGAGCCAGTTGGCGCCGTCCACGAGGTCCTCGGTCTGCGGCTTGCCGACCTGCTCGAAGTTGGCCTTCTCGAAGACCGCGCCGTACCCAGACGCCCCGCGGGGGTCGATGGTCGCCGTCACCCAGCCGTGCGCCTCGGTCATGTACCGGGCGAAGAAGTAGCTGGAGGTGTTGAACGAGCCCCGCGTCGCCATCTTGCGCTCGCCGAGCGGACCGCCGTAGACATAGACGAGCAGCGGCCGCTTGTCCTCGGGGCTCCAGCCCTCGGGCTTGAACATGTGGCCGTAGATGGTCTGCCCGTGCCGGTTCTCGTAGGAGAAGTACTCGGGGCTCACCGTCGTGAGCTTGTGGGCCTCCTCGGGGTGCGAGTCGGTGAGGATGGTGAGAACATTGGCGGCGCCGTTCTCGCCGGTGATCGCCACCAGCTCGCCGGGCGCGCCGAAGTCGGTCCGTCCGGCGAGCACCTTCGACCCGTCGTCGGAGACGGCGACGGGCGAGAACACGCCCTCGCCCGGCGTCAGCAGCGTCATCGCGCCGGTCTCCAGGTCGATCGCGTAGGCGTGCTCCTCGTTGGGGTCCTCCTTGGTCGCGGTCGCGAACATCGTCGAGTGGTCCCTCGAGAGCTCGAACGGGTAGACCTCGAAGCTGCCCTCCGTCAGCTGGGTGAGCTGCTGGTAGCGGGGGTCGAGCAGGTGGAGCTGCCGGTAGCCGGAGAGCTCGGTGATGAACGCGAGACGCCGGCTGTCGGGGAGATACCGCGGGTGGACCATGACCGGCGTGTTCGGCCCGCCGAAGTGGTAGAACTCGTAGACGACGGCGGCGTTCTCGATCTTGAAGTCGGGCTTGGGCTCCGGCGCGGGCTCCCCGCTCGCGTCCGGCTTGGTCTCGGCGTCGCCGCCGGTCTTCTCGGTGTCCTCGGTCTTCCCGGTGTCCTCGGTCGCGGGGGCGTCCTCGGCCTTGGCGTCCTCCTTCTTCTCGTCTTCCTTGTCCTTGTCGACGAAGCCGGCCTCGAGGATCTTAATCAGCCCGGTCGACTGCTCGAAGGCCGCGAACGCGACGCGCCCGGAGTCGGGCGACCACTCCGGGACGCGGAGGATGTCGCGGGGGCCGGTGATGCGCTTGGTGAAGACCCGCTCGAGCGTGCCCTCCTCGGTGTCGTGCCCGCGCAGGTCGTAGAGGTACACGCTGCTGAACGCTTCGGGCCACGGGTCGTCGGGCATGTGGCGCGTGACCGTCTCGGCGCGGGCGAACCGGTCGCGGTAGTTCACGATCGTGACCTGGCGCCCCGAGCCCCAGAAGTTGTCGCCCCGGTTGGCCAGGAACACCAGGCGCTTGCCGTCGGGGCTGATCTGGTAGCCCACCATCCGCTCGCCGTCCTTGAGCTCGGGGTCGAGCTGGACGATCCGGTGGTCGCCGAACGAGACCCGCAGCAGCGCCCCGTCGCGCAGGTAGGTGTAGCCCGCGCTGTCCGGCAGGTACTGCACATCACTCTCCCGCTCGCGGGTGCGCGTGAGACGCTCCAGCGTGCCCCGGTAGGGCGCCACGGGCTTGGGGTCCGCCTTGGCCTTCTTCTTCTCGGCCTCCGCCTCCGGCGCCGATTCCTCGGGCTGCTCCGCGTCGTCGCCCGCCCCGTCGCCGCCCTCTTCCTGCCCGCCCTCCTGCCCGTCAACCTGGCCGTCGTCCTGCCCGTCATCCTGAGCCTCGCCCCCGTCGGCCCCGGCGGCCGGCTCGGCTCCCTCGGCCTCCGGCGCCGCCCCGTCGGCGGGCGCCTCTGGCTCCGCGGCCTTGGGGCGTTCGATCGGCGCGTCCCACGCCGGCGCGTCGATGGTCAGGCGGTAGATGTCGCCGCCGGCGATGACGAGCATCTCGTGCGCGACCTCCGACCACTCGTATCCCTGCACGCCCGAGTATCGCGGGGCCATCTTGTCCGGCCGCTTGCCGTCCTTCTCGTCGTTGATCTCCGCGTCGGTGTCGAGCACGACATCGCCGAGCGTCAGCCGCTCGGCGATCGCCCCGAGCACCCCCTTCGGCTCGCGGGGCTCGTCCTCGCCGGCCTCTTCTGCGCCCTTGGGCGCGAGGGTGAACGCCAGCGTCTGCGCGGGGTCCTCGAGCGTGATTGTCCCCGAGAGCCCCGAGCCATCCTCCGCGAGCGTCGCCTCGAGCTTGCCCTTGACCTTTAGCCCCTTGTCGTCGATCTCCGCCGTGAGCTTCCGCTCGGCGTCGTCGAACTCGGCCTTCTCGAGCGGCAGGCGCACCAGGCCCACGCGCAGCTCCCCGCGCAGCCCCTTCCCCGAGGCGTCGAGGCTGAGCTCGCACGCGCCCGGGCGCACCGCGGGCTGCTCGTCGTTGCTGGTCGCCTCGCCCGCCCACGCGCCGGCCGGCGTGTCCCGCGCCCACCCCAGCCGCTCGGCCTGCTCCCGGGCGAGCTGGGCGAGGGTTATCCCCGCCCCCTTGGCCTGCTTCTCGCGGTCGTCGCGCACCTCGCGGGCGTCCGCCTGGTACTCGGCCATCCGCCCCACACTCGTGATCCGGCGCGACTGGCCCGTGGTCGTGTCGTAGATGTAGAGGTCGCTCCCGTGGCGCCGCTCGGCCCACGGCCGGTACAGGAACGCCGCGAACCGCCCGTCGTGGCTGAACGCCATGTTGCCCGCGCTCGGGCCCCAGTAGGACTTCTCCGTGAACATCCGCTCGAGCGTGAGCTTCCCGTCGTCCTTCTCGCCAGCCTTCTCATCGGCCTTCGCGCCGTCGGCGGCCTTGGCCTCCTCCTGCGCCGCGCTCGCGGGCTGGCCGGCAAGGGCCGCGACCGCCGGCGCCACGCGAGCGGGGCTCGGCGCGATGGCGAGCAACGCCACGCCACACACCGGCACGGACAGCAGACGGATGACTCGGGTCGTCGGCATGGCATCCTCCCTGGGGCTGGTCCCCCAGCATGGTCCTCCAGCATAGTGGAACGGCCCGGCGGGGTTGCGGCGCCACACCGAACGCCTCAGCGCGAGTTCTCGGGCCGAGGGAAACCCTCGACATCCAGCCGGTGCCGCCGCACCACCCAGATCTCGTCCCGGCCGGTGGGCAGCACGCCCCCGACGCGGAGCAGCGCCCGGCCCAGCACCCACACCGCCATCACCGCCCGCGTGGGCCAGCGCCGGTAGGGCGACGGGCCCGACCGCACCACGCGGTAGCCGAACAGGTGCAGGATGTCCCGCGCCATCAGCGCCGCGACATCGTGATCGACCAGCAGCGTGTGGGGCCGGTCGGGGTCGGGGCGGACGCCGGGCAGTGCCGCCAGCAGCCGGTGCGCCCACGCCCGCTGGCGCAGCCAGCCCGACACGCCGACGAACCGACGCCAGATCGGGCGGAGGATGAAGTACGCGTCGTCGGCCGGCAGCTTGCGCTGCTGGCGGTTGGGCATGAACAGGATCCCGTCCGCCGCGGCACGGAGCACCCGGCGCCGGCCGTCGGCGTGCGCGCGCACGGCGACCGGCGTGAGCCCCTTCCACACGCGGGTGAACGCCCGGGCGCGGTCCAGCATCTCCACCGGCGGATCGCCCTCCGGCTCGCGGTGTCGGATGTCGTAGAACCGCCCCGCCTGACGCCCCGCCCGCCCGCGCAGGAGCGCCCGCGCGTCGAACCCCGCCAGCGCGTCGGCGTCGCCGATCATGCCGAGCGTCTCGAGCGTCACCCACACCGCGCTCTCGTGCACAGCGACCGCCCCCGGGTCCTCGTGCAGCCCGGCCTCCACCACCAGCGACGGCAGCCCGAGCCGGTTGGTCGCGTAGTCGGCCAGCAGGCCCCGCAGCTCCTCGTCGAGCCCGACGATCAGCGGCAGCCCCAGCGCCAGCCCCAGCCGGCGCGCCGGCAGCGAGTCCTCCACATACGCGAAGGGCGCCCCGGGCGAGGAGAAGGTGTGCAGGTCCAAGAGGGCGCTGCCCGCCGGGAACCCCGCGCCGTCCAGCAACCCGACCAACTCCGTGACCAGCTCCGCGACCTCCGCCTGCTCGGGGTCCCGGGCGTGGGGCGGGGCGCCCTGGGCGTCCGCGATGGCCTCGTCGGTGAACGCGCGGTTGAGGTCGCGGGCCTGGTACCGCAGCGCCGGGTCGCCCCGGCGCAGCGCCCGCAGGTTGCCCGTCAGCGCGAGGAACCGCCCCCGCAGCACGCCCGGCGAGGCGGCCAGCCTCTCGACCACCCGCGCCGACGCGAGCACGCCCGCCGGCTCGTTGCCGTGCACGCCGCCCACGCACACGAGCGTCGGCCCCTCCCGCTCGCCCCGCACCTCGCCCCGCACCTCGCCCACCACATCGCCCACCACCCGCTGCCACCGGTCGGGGTTGTGGGGGTCAAAGCCGCTCATGCCTGTTGATCGTTCCTCTCGCGCCGCCGCTCCTCAAGCATCTCCCCCGCGATCCGCGCGAAGTCCTGCTCGGTCACGATGCCCACGAGCCGCCCCTCGTCCACGACCGGCAGCGCCGAGACCTCGTGCTCGCGGAGCAGGGCGATCGCCTCGCACGCCGTCGTCTCCGGCGTCGCGGTGACCGGGTCGCGGAGCATGATCTCCCCCGCCGCCAGGTGCGCGTCGCGCCGCGCCGGGTCGCCCAGGTAGGCCAGCACCTGGCGCCAGAAGATGATCCCCACCAGGTGGTGGTCGTCGTCCTCGACGAGCACATGCCGGATCTGCTGCCAGTCCATGATCCGCAGCACCAGATCCACCAGCTCGCCCTCGTGCACGGTGTACAGGTTGGTGGACATGATCTGCCCCACGCGCCAGTACGCGGCCGGCTGGGCGGCGCACTCCCCGATCTCAGCCAGGCCCCAGGTGTGCACGGGCTCGCCGGTCTCGGCCCGGGCCGCCATCGCCGCCGTGAGGCACACCACCGCCCGTCCGCGGCGCAGGTGCTTGACGAGCCCGTTAAACGACCCGACCTGCCAGCAGGCCCCGGTCTGGCCGGTCTGGACCCGGGCCTCGACGACGCCCAGGTACCGCGCGATCTCCCCCTCCCCCAGCCCGGCGCCGCGGAGCCCCTCGCGGGCAAGCGGGATGATCTCCCGGCGCAGCAGGTCGCCCGCCCGGTGGCTCCCGCCGTCGAGCCACGCGAGGTTGGTGTCGAGCCCCTGCCGGGCGGCACGCAGAAAGTTGTTCGCCGCGTCGTCGAAGGCGAACCGCCCGGCCGGGTCGCCGATGACGCGCGGTGCGGCGAGCATGGCGCCGATCCACAGGGCGGCGTTGGCCAGCTCGTCGATGATCGTGGGCCCGCTGGGCAGGTAGCGGTTCTCGATGCGCAGGTGGGGCCTGCCCTCGGTGACGCCGTAGCAGGCCCGGTTCCAGCGGTAGACCGTGCCGTTGTGCAGCGCGAGGGCCTGCAGGGCCGGCGCCCGGCCGGCCCCGATCGCCTCGGCGGGGTCCTCGGCCTGGGCGTCGCCGAAGAGCAGGCGGAACCGGGCGATGTCGGTCCGGAAGATCTCGCTGGCCGAGCGGCGGACCCAGCCCTCGCCGAATCGCACGCGCCCGACGGTCTCCCGGTGCGCCCCGGCGCTGACGCGCCGCGTGTCGATCGCCTGCTGGAAGATCGCGATCCGCGTCTCCCGCCACAGCCGCTTGCCCAGCAGCAGCGGGCTGTTCGCGCACGCCGCGAGGATCGGCGCCGCCAGCAGCTGCGAGAGGTTGTAGACCGTCGCGAACTCCTCCGCCGAGACCTGGAGGTGCACCTGGAAGCTGGTGTTGAACGCCTCGAGCATGAGCGAGGGGAAGTGCAGCGTCAGCTCGTCGGCCCCCTTGAGCGACAGCTCGACATCGCGCCCCCGCATCCGGCGCATGAGCTGCTCCATCTCGCAGTACCGCCCGATCGGCGAGATGTTCGGCAGCCCCAGGTCGCGCAGCTCGATCGACGGCACGATCCCCGCGAGCACCGGCCGGCACCCGAAGGCGCACCCGACATTGGCCAGCAGCGACAGCGCCCCCGTCAGCTCCGACTCGAACCGCTCCAGCATCCCGGGCCCGACCGCGACCGGCGCGATATTGATCTCCGCGTTGAACCGCGCCAGCTCGTAGACGAACCGCCGCTCCCCCAGCACCTCCCGCAGGTGCGTCACCAGGTCAAACCCCCGCGCCGACGGGCGCCAGTCCCCGTCGACCAGCACCACCTCCTGCTCGGCCCCGATCCGGCGGACCCCCGACTCGATCTGCCCGGTCTCGATCATCCGGTCGAGGGCCTCCAGGTCGCGCAGCAACGCCGCCATGAACGCCCGGTGCCGGGCGCCCTCGGGGGCGGACTCGATGCGCTCTTGGCCCACGCCGGCCCTTTCCCTGGGGCCGTGGGGTGCACGGTTCCGGCCCTCTGGGTCCAGTATCGGCTCCCCGGGCCCGGACCGCAAGCCAATCCGGCGCCTTGGGCGCCGTGTCGGCGGGGCGGTCAGTTCTGCTCCAGGTCGGCCTGCTTGGCTTGCCGCTCGGCACGGACCTGGGCGAGGTACGCCCGGTGCGCGTCCATGCCCGGCGGCTCGGGGAACATCTCCTCGAAGGGGCGTCCGGTCCCGGCCGCGGCCTGGGTGTCGATCTCCGGCTTCCACGCCGCGAGCAGGAAGTCGTACGCGAACTGCTGGAGGTCCACCGGCGCCCGCTGGAACATGAACGAGGCCTGATCGACCCGCATGAGCTGGATGATGCGGGCGAAGGTGTCGCCGGCGACGATGCGGAAGTCCGGGTCGAGCACGCCGGTGCGGGTGTCGGTGCCGCCGGCGACGATGTCGCGGACCTGGGTCTCGTAGTAGTACCGGTGGGCCTGGCGGGCCCAGTCGTAGCCGGTGCGGAACACCTCGTCGTCGCCGGCGAGCAGGCCGTTGACATACGCGCCCTGCAGCGAGCCCATGACCTCCGAGACCATCACATAGGGCGAGCGGACCCGGTCGTCCTGCAGCTCCTTGAGCACGAACGCGTCCAGCGTCATCGAGACATCGACCTTGAAGAACGGGTCGTTGATGTTCTGGCGCGGGTAGGTGCCGAGGCGGTGGTAGTACTCCTGGGCGAGGTCCTTCTGCCCGCGCCGGTAGAAGAACCGGATCGCGTCGCGGAGGAAGTTCTCGTACCCGGCCGAGTAGACCGTGTACGGCCGCTTGTCCTGGTCGGCCCACGAGCGGTCGATCAGCTCCTCGAGCACCTCGCCGTAGCTCTCGACGAACGCGGCGTTGGGGGCGAGCTGGTAGGCGCCGCTGTTCCCGGCGATCGAGTCGAAGAAGTTGAAGTAGACATCGCCGGAGCGGTAGAGCTCCTGGAGGGCCTGGATCGTGACCCGGTCGGTGTTGATGAAGTCGTAGTCTCGCCGGCTCTCGTCGGTCCAGCGCCCGAGCGACTCCTCGACGCCCCGCGCCGACCAGTACAGCGCGTGGGCCGCGGGGTGGCGCCAGTCGATCGGCCCGTACTTGCGGGTGTAGCGGATCATCCGCTCGGGCTCCATGTTGTACTCGTCGAGGAGCAGCCGCCTGCGCAGGTGGTTGAGCAGGGCCGGCCACGCGTCCTTGAACCGGGGGTCGTCCATCAGCGAGGCGAAGGCGCGGTTCTGCTCGCCCATGCTCGCCTCGGCCTGGGCCCGGAAGATCGAGGTCCGCATCGCGTGGTGCGACTCGTACCGGCGGAGGATGTCGTAGGACCCCCGCCCGTCGGTCAGGGCGTTGACCCTGTCGAAGAGCTCCCCGGCGGCCGGGTCCGCGGCGCGCAGGGCCTCGATCGTGTCCGGCGCGTCGGCGATCCCGCCCAGCCACGCGACGAACTGCTCCGTTGCGCCCTCGCGCGTCCGGCTCTCGATCGACCGCGCCGGCGGGTCGCCCAGCACGATCGTCCACTCCTGCGCCACCTGGCGCTTGTAGTACTGGTTCGCGTCGTCGGTGATCCCCGCGATCTTGTGCAGGAAGATCCACGCCAGCTCCTTGTGCAGGAGCATGTCGTTGGGGTTCGCCCGGATCCCCTCCTTGCGCAGAAGGCGGACCCCGGCGTCCACCCACTGCCACCGCTCCTCCGGCGTGTTCGTCGCGACCGAGATGTTGTACGCCATGTTCCACGCGTGGAAGACCCAAACCTGCGGGAACCGCGGCTGGAGCGTCGTGATCGCCCGGGCCAGCTCCATCGCCTCGTAGTACTGGCCCTTCTCCTTCATCTCGTTGGCGCGGAACCACAGCCAGTTCACGAAGATCCCGCGGAACGCCCCCATCGCGATGCCCAGCGCGACCTCCGGCGGGTCGCCCTCCTCGGCCGTGTCCGCGTAGGTGAGCTGGTTGCGCCCGGCCGAGTTGCTGATCGACGACGACAGCCCGCCCGAGAGCCCCAGGCAGGCCAGGCCGAGCGTCGCGGCGCCGAGCTGGATGATCGTGTCACGCTTCATCGGTCGGGGTGCTGCCTCGTCGGGGCGGGTGCGCCGCCCGGGGTTCTATCGTCCGGAGTAGGTGGCCAGTTCGCGCCGGCGGAAGGTCACCACCGCCGCCAGGTACAACGCCGCGCTCGTGGCCGCGATGAACGCCGCCCCGCTCAGCACGCTCGAAACCGGGATCAGCTGCCCCTGCACCAGCCGCTTGGTCGGGCGCAGGTCGGCGTACAGGCTGAACGCCCCGGCGACCACCCGCGTCACCGACGCGGCGATCAGGTTGAAGATCTGCACCTGGCCCTGCTGGTTGGTCGTGGCGAAGGATTCCACGCTCTGGCGGAGGTAGCCCGAGCCCTCCGCCGCGAGAAACACCCCGAACGCCACCACGCACGCGACGGGGAACGAGAGGAATGTCGACGCCCAGATCGCCACGATCGCCAGGAAGGCGAGCTTGGCCCACAGGACGAACATCGCGCGGACGAAGTTCAGCCGGTAGCTGCCCACCGGGTAGGAGATCTCCAGCCCCTCGGGCGGGAAGGTGATCGTGTCCCGGTTCACCAGCCCGGTCTCGGCATCGGCGTTGATGACCTGCATGACCAGCGCGCCGTCGAGGTCCCGCAGCGCCCCGCGCCGGTCGGGCTCGGTCTCCGCGAGCATCTTGTCGGTGACCTCGTAGATCGCCGTGGGGTACACCCGGGCCGCGTGCCAGTACCCGCCGCTCATGCGCTGGATGAGGCGCGACCCGTCGGTGAACTCGAAGGTGACCTCGTAGAACTCGTCGGGGCGGTTGCTGCCCGCGTCGATACGGTGCCGGAAATTGAGCAGCACCCCGCGCTCGCGGGCCTTGCCCAGGCCCCGGAAGATGTACCGCTCCGAGTTCCCCGGCTCGATCGACCGGTACTCGGTGATGGCCCCGGTGTAGAGGTCGTCGATGATCTTCGCCCGCTCGGCGCCGGTGGCCCCGAAACGCTCGTCCAGCGCCTGCCGGTCGCGTATGAACTGCTCGGCCCCCTCCAGGAACGCCGGGGTGCTCCTGGTGAAGGGCTCCTCATTGAAGACCGACACGCGGCTGGTGAGCACCTGGGTCTCGAGCAGGATTCGGTCCTCCGTCAGGGCGCCGTCGCCCATCCCCGACACGAACGCCGCCCGCTCGCCCAGGGCCGGCTGGTCGCGGAGGTACTCGACGAAGAGGAAAATCCCCGACGCGCACACCGCCAGCAGGATCGCGTTGATCGCGCACACCCCGACCCACTTGCCCAGGATGTACTTGGCCGCGCTCACCGGCTTGGTCATCGTCTGCCAGATGATCTTGTCCCGCTGCTCGAAGGTCACCGTCGCCGCCGCGAACAGGAGCGTCAGGATCGCGATGGTCCAGAAGGACAGCCCCGTGCTGAACGACATGAACGACTGCACGCGGTAGCGGAGCGGCTGGTCGGCGTCCAGGGCGTTGGGCAGGGCCGAGAGCCCGATGATCAGGATCACGATGAAGACCAGCGAGATCTTCATCCGCACCGCCTCGTCGAGCACGACGCGGGCGATCGAGCTCACCGGGCCGGGGTGGCTCAGGAGCACCCGCGCCAGCTGCAGCAACGCCGCGAACGAGGCCGTCAGCGACACGATCCCCAGGAACACCTGCCCCACGGTCGCGGTGGCGTCGAACCGCATCAGCGGGTAGCCGACCGCCCCGGCCGCCGCCAGCAGCCCCAGGTAGGTGAGCCCGAGCCCCAGCCAGACGACGGCGATCGACATCGCGGCCACCGCGCCGGCGCCGAACGCCACGCTCTTCCAGTCGGCCTGGGCCCGGAACACCCCCTCGATCGTCCGCCGGCTGGTCTCGAGCGCCGACAGGTAGGCCCGGTCCACCTCGGTCAGTTCCTCCTCGTCGGGCCTGGCATCGGGCACCGCCGTCTGGTCCTGGCCGAGCCCGGCCGGCACGGTCTGGCGGACGACATAGGTGCTGACGGTCGCGATCGCCGCGACCGCGATCACGATCGTCGCCACGATCTTGAAGACCCGGGACCGCTGCAGGCGGTTGGCCGCGCCCAGTCGCTCGCGGAAGGTCACGGCTCACGCCCCCCCGCCGGCCCGTCGCCCCGGTCGGCCAGCAGCGAGTCGATGACCGACTCGTCGACGCCGGCCGGGGGCTCGGGGGCTCGGGTCTGGGCCCGGGGCGCCGGGGAGCTGCCTGGCCCCGGGCGGTGGGGGGGCTCGGGCGCCGTCTTGGTGGGGGCGGGCTGGCCCAGCAGCCCCTCGATGACCTGCTCGGCCTCGGCATGCTCCTCGCGGGCCTTGGTGACCGCCGGTGCGGGCGCGCCCGGCGCGTCCTCGGTGGTCAGGCGCGAGATCAGCGAGTCGCCCTCGGTCTCCTCGGCCCGCAGGAACGACGCCGTCCCGCCGCCGTGGGTCGCCCCGGCCGTCTCCAGCCGCTCGGCCTTGGCCTGCTCGACGATGCTGAGGAACTTCTGCTCGAGCGTCTGGCGCGGGTGGGAGACACCCAGGACCGAGTGGCGCCCGCCCGACCGCTCGCGCAGCAGCCGGTCGATGGCGGCGATGGTGTCCTCGTCGAGCTCGTCGGTCTCGATCGTGGTGCGGTCGCGGGTGACGAGCATGGAGTCGCAGGTGCCCTCGTCGCGCTTCTTCCCGCCGTAGAGGATCACCATGCGGTCCACGCAGTCCTCGACATCGGCGAGCAGGTGGCTGGAGAGCAGGACGGTCTTGCCGCGCCGCCCCAGCTCGATGATCAGGTCCTTCACCTGGCGGGTGCCGATGGGGTCCAGGCCGGTGGTCGGCTCGTCGAGGATGAGCAGGTCCGGGTCGTTGATCAGCGCCTGGGCCAGGCCGATGCGCCGCTGCATGCCCTTGGAGTACTCCCGCACCGGCCGGTGCTGCACATGCGTCAGCCCGACCATCTCCAGCAGCTCGTCGATGCGCTTGCGCCGCACCTGGTGCCCGATCTCGAACAGCTTGCCGTAGTAGTCCAGCGTCTCGCGGGCGTTCAGGAACGGGTAGAGGTAGGACTCCTCGGGCAGGTAGCCGATCCGCTTCTTGGTCGCCACATCGGTCGGCGGCTTGCCGAAGACCGCGACGCGACCGCGCGTCGGACGCAGCAGCCCCAGGATGACCTTGATCGTGGTCGACTTGCCCGAGCCGTTGGGCCCCAGCAGGCCGAAGATCTCGTGCGGGTGGATGTCGAAGCTGAGCGAGTCGACCGCCCGGGCCCGGTTGCGCATCCAGAAGTCCCGGAAGACCTTCGTCAGGCTCTGGCACGCCACGACGGGCGTGCCACGGGATGATGCTGCGTGCTCGTTCATGATGCTCCTGACGCGCTGCCGGGCCGATCAGTTCGGGACCACCCGCAGCCCCTCCTCGGTCTCGTAGCGCGACTCGTCCATCCGGCGCATCCGCTCCTGGACGGCCGCCTCGTTGTCGGCCTGCAGCCTGCGGCGTTCCCGGGCCTCGACGATGGCCGGGTCGTGGTTGATCACCAACTCCAGCGTGTCCGTCCCCGTCGGCTGGAAGAAGACCTCCACCCGCTCGTCGGCGAAGAAGCTCGACACCGCCGCCGTCCAGTCGGCCGTCACCATCACCGCCGGGCTGACGCGGAACTGCTCGAGCTTGGCCCTGAACACCGCCAGGTCCGACCGGGCCTGGTCCACGACCGCCGAGCGGTGCTCGACCGCCTGGCTGAGCATCGCGTACACCTCGCCGCCCAGCGACGGGTTCACCGTCTGGCCGTCGATCTCGACCGCCCGGCCGTCGAAGATCGCGTCGATCTTGGCCAGGGTCGCCGAAGCCTCCCCCTCCTGGCCCAGGTCGGTCTCGCGCTCGTAGCGGTCGATCAGGGCGATCAGGTAGGGGGCCGCGCCCCCGGCCGTGTCGGAGAGCAGCGTGTTGCCCTCCTTGGACGCCTGCTCCCGGGCCTGGCTCGCGCGGCTGGTCGCCTGCAGCACGCTGTTGAAGCTGTCACGCAGGTACGCCGGCGGGATCTTCTGGTCCAGCGAGAGCTGGTCCACCTCCAGCCCCGTGTCGATCCCCGACTGCTCGAGAAGCTCCCGCGCCACCGCCCGCGCCCGGATCGCCACCGAGTCCGCGTCCCGCGAGCTCTGCTTCAGCAGGTCGTCGATCCCCACCCCGGCGACCGCGTGCACGACCCCCCGCTGCACCGCGGCACGGACGATCCCCGTCTCGTGCGAGGGCAGCACATTCTGGGCGAACGCCCCCGCGTCCGCCCGCACATACTGCACCGTCCACTGCGTGTGCGCGATCGCCCCGTCGCCGGTCAGCAGCGAGCCGTCCTGCTCGACGCTCAGCGCCGCCTTGGGGCGCAGCTCCTCCAAGCTCTGGTTCTCCTGCCCCGGCTCGACATAGGGCCAGAACTGCCGGTCGATCGCCAGATTCTGGTTGCCCACATCCACCTTGATCAGCTCGCCGAAGGGGTACGGCGGCGAGAAGTGGAACCCGGGCTTGAGGTCCCGCGCCACCACACGCCCGAACAGCAGCATCACCCCGCGCTGGTTCGTCTTGATCGACTGCAGACCGCTGCCGAAGTACAGCACCACCAGCACCGCCATCGCCCACTGCAGCAGCTTGTAGGTGATCCGCAGCGCCTCGGCCAGCGACTGGTTCGCCGGGTCCATCATCGAGGCCCCGTGCGGCCCGGTCTCCTCGCCGCGCAGCTGCACCGACGCCGAGCGGGGCGCGCCAGCACGCTCAAGGCCCGTCGGGTCGGGGTTGGGGCTGGGGTTGGGGTTGATATCGCTCACCGCGACTCCTCCGCCGGCGCTTCGACGCCGCGCACCGTCCGCCACGACTCCGGCAGGCCGCTCGACGGGATCTGCCCCGGGCTGAGCACCCCCAACGCCTGCGGGTCCAGCAGCTTCAGCCCGGGCGAGTCGGTCGACAGGATCACCGTGGTCCGCGCGCTGAACGCCGCCTTGATCAGGTCCAGGTTCTTCAGGAACACCGCCAGATCGGGGTACTCGTTCATCTGCGCCTGGAACTTCGCCGCCGCGATGTTGCCCTCGGCCTCGATCTCCTTGGCCCGGCGCCCCGCGAACGCCAGGATCCGCTGGCGGCTCTGCTGGGCCTTGGCCCGGATCGCCTCCGCCTCGGCCTCGCCGGCGCTCTCGATCTCCTTGGCCTTGCGCTCCCGGTTGGCCGCGATGCGGTCGTTGACCGCCTGCGTCGTCTCTTGCGCCAGGCGCACCCGGTGGATCCCGACGCTCACCGCGTCGATCCCGTAGCCCGACACCGACCTGCCGGCCTCGGCCTGACGCAGCGAGTTGAGGATGCGGCCCTCCAGCTCGGGCAGCTTGGTCTGCCCGTCCGCCGCGAACAGGTCCGACAGCGTGTACCGGCCCGTCTCCGACATCGCCCCCGCCAGCAGGCTCTTGAGCAGCTCCTCGGCGTTGGCGAAGTGGTCCTCGGCCCGACGCCCGGCGTTGCTGAAGCGCTCGTAGAACTGGCGCGGGTCGCTCACGCGCCAGGTCAGGAACGCCTCGACGATGATCTGCTTGTCGTCGCTGGTCTGCTGCGCCTCGGCCCGCGTCTGCAGCAGGCGCAGACGCGTGTCGTAGGTCGTCACCGCCTGGATCGGGTACGGCAGCTTGAACCGGAGACCCGGCTCGGTGATCGGCGTCTCGCCCGCCTTCCCGAAGGTCGTCACGACCGCGGCCTCGGTGAACCGCACCGAGTAAGTTACGGTGAACGAGAGCATGGCCAGCAGAAAGACCACGGCCAGCGCGATGGGCACCATTCTCTTCACGATGCAAGCTCCTCGGACGCCGCGGCACAACTCGCCGGGCCGGTCAGGGTCATTCGTTCGGGTCCTTCTGGAACATGTTGATGGTCGTCGTCTCCGACTGCAGCTCGCCCCGGATGTGCAGGTTGGGCACCTCCGAGCTCACCAGGAAGATGCGAGAGTCGGCCAGCGACTCCCTGAGCGCGTCGAAGTACAGCCCCGCCCGGTAGACCAGCGGCGCCGCGGTGTACGACGCGACCATCCCCTGGTACCGGATCGACTCGGACCACGCGCCCATGTGCTTGCGCCACCGCTCGGCCTGCGCCGCCGCCAGCACCGTCGCCGCCTCGCCCTGCGCCGCGGACATGAGCCCGTCGACCACCGCCTCCTGGGCCGCCAGCGCCGCCTCGTCGGCCCCCGCGTTCCGCAGCGAGTCGTACTCGTCCAGCTCCGCCACGATCGCGTTCGCCGCCGCGACCGAGCCGGCAACGCCGGCCAGCGCCTCGACCTCCTCGCCCCGCGCCACCTCGATCTTCGCGTCAAAGTGCTGCTGGGCGATCACCACCTGCTCGAACTTCGGCGCGACATCCCGCGGCGGGTGCATGTGCGCCACCGTCACGCTCAGCACCTCCACCCCCGCCCCGCGCGCCACGCCGTCTGCGCCCGGGTTCAGCGCGCCGAACGCCTCCTTCACCTCCGCCATCAGCCGGCCCGCCAGCTCGTCCCGGTTCGCCCCGAGCACCTGGTCGATCTGCACCGACGACAGGAACGCCGTCACCGCTCGCTGGCCCACCACACGCAGGATCTCCTCGCGGATCCCCGGAGGGCCGAGCTGGTCGAACAGCAGCGGGTCGGTCACCGAGTACGCCAGCGGCACCTCCACCGCCACCAGCGCCAGGTCCCGGCTGCCCCCCTCGCGAAGCCCCAGATCCTCCGACGGCTGGCAGATATGCACGATCTCCTCGGCCGTGTGCTCGTTGGTCCACAGCACCGGCCCGTCGCCCGTCGCCGCCGGCGTCCCCAGCTGCATCGTGCGGACCCCCGTCGCCGTGTACCCGATCACCCTCACCTGTCCGGCCTCGGTGCGATCGGTCACCTCGGGCAACGCCACCCGGTCGATCGGCCAGGGCATCTTCACATGCAGGCCGGGCCCCACATCCGCCCGTACTACCTCGCCGAACCGCAGGATCATGCCCCGCTGGTCGGGCGCGACCACCGCGAAGATGCTCAGCAGCCACACCACCAGCACACCCGCCGCCACCAGCCCCGGCCACCAACGCAGCAGCAGCCGG
Source organism: Phycisphaerales bacterium (assembly GCA_020850415.1). GTDB lineage: Bacteria > Planctomycetota > Phycisphaerae > Phycisphaerales > UBA1924 > PNC22. The sequence goes on along the minus strand of JADZER010000024.1, from coordinate 83,461 downwards.
TAGAACCAGGTCTCCTGCACGCCGAACCCGAACTGGTAGTCCAGGGCCTCGCCGATCGAGCGGGCGATCCGGTCCGGAGCGCTCAGCAGCCCCAGCACCCGCGAGTCGAACGCCGGGCGCGGGAACACGCCCTTCTTGCGGGGGCGGTACAGATCAATCAGGAAGCTCAGGAAAACCTCGACGCCCAGGCCCAGGATCAGGATCGGCACCGCCGCCGCCAGCACCCGACGCCCGCCGTCCGAGCCCGCGACCTCGATGAACTGGGCGACCGCCATCGCCAGACCAATGATCGCCGCCCCCACCGCGTAGGCGGCGCCGCCCCGGAGGTTCGCCCAGATCGGCTGCTTGGCCATGCCCGAGACAAACCGGGCGAACACGAACCCGACGAACGCGATGATCAGGCCCAGCGCGATCGCCCAGCCCGGGTGCGCGGCCTCGGCCATCCCCCCCGGACGCACGAACGCGTCCGGGCTCTTCAGCCCCAGGTACCCCAGCACCACCAGCGCGCCGCCGATCAGCAGGCTCGCCACCGGGATCACGAACTTGTACCAGGTCGCCAGCCGCTTGGAGGCGATCCGCAGGTCCGCGGCCCCCTCCTCGAACACGCTGGTCGCCGCCTCCTCCGCGAGCGCCTCGGCCTCCATCGCCTCCACGCGCTCGCGCCGGTGCTGATCGAACAGCAACGCCAGCACCAGCCACACGAACACGCCCACGAGCGAGAACAGCGAGGCGCTGAACGCCGCGAAGTCCTTCCCGTACAGCCCGTAGAGCAAGAGGATCAGCGTGAACGCGACCTGGATCGCGGTGCCCAGCATGGCGACCGAGGCTGCACGCTTGAAGCTGAGGTGGTCTGCCTTCATGGCCTCCCCGAACTGGCTTGGACTGCCTACACCCGGGGGCGAGAACCGCCCCTTCGCACCAACCCTTCCCCGACGGCTACCCCTTCCCCCATGGGGCCGGCCAAGGGGCGGGTATTCTCGAATGCCCGACCCCGGCTGTCCACCGCCGCCGAAGAACACCGCGAGACCTTCCGCCGACCCCGGGAGAACCCCCATCCGATCGTGGGATGGGCCCGACGCGGGCGGACCGCCGCGGTACGCGGACCTACGCCAGACCCTAACCCAGGTTCGCGCCCGCGCCACATTTTCCGATAAACCGTCCGCGCCACGCCGACCCGCCGACCCCCGAGCGGGGTAAAGATGTTCCCGGCATGATCCTCCAGACCACCACCATCGCCCGCAACACCTTCGTCGAGAGCGTGCGCCAGCCGATCTACCTGATCGTCCTGCTCCTCGCCGGCGCCCTCCAGGTCTTCAGCACCTGGAGCACCGCCTACAGCATGGGGTACACCGACTCCGCCGAGGTCAGCAAGGACAACAAGCTCCTCCTCGACATCGGCCTGGCCACCATCTTCGTCGCCGGCATGCTTCTGGCCTCCTTCATCGCCACCGCCGTCGTCAGCCGCGAGATCGAAAGCAAGACCGTCCTCACCGTCGTCAGCAAGCCCATCAGCCGGATGGCCGTGGTGCTGGGGAAATACCTTGGTGTCGCCGGCGCGATCGTCGTCGCCGTGATCGTCATGGGCTCCTACCTGCTCCTCGCCCTCCGCCACGGCGTCATGTCCACCGCCGCTGACGAGCTCGACCTCCCGGTCATCGTCTTCTCCACCACCGCCGTCCTCCTGTCCCTCGGCATCGCAGGGTGGTGCAATTTCTACTACGGCTGGTCATTCCCCCAGGCGGCCGTGCTGCTCCTGCTCCCGCTCATCGTCCTGGCCTACCTGCTCACCCTCCTGATCGACCCCCACTGGAAGGTCCAGTCGCCCACCACGGACTTCCGGCCGCAGATCTGGACCGCGTGCCTCTCGCTGCTCTTTGCGCTGCTGGTGCTCTCGGCGCTGGCGACGGCGGTCTCGACCCGGCTGGGTCAGGTGATGACGATCGTCGTCTGCGCCGGGGTGTTCATGGTCGGGCTGCTCTCGAACTACATGATCGGGCGCCACGCCTACCGCAACACCTCCGTCGCGATCATCGAGAAGGTCGAGCCCCTGCTCGCGAGCCGCGCCGCCTTCGACCAGGTCGGAGATGTCGATCAGATCCTTCTCCGGACCCCGCCCAGGGCGGAGCTGGAGGTCGGAGTCCCCGTCTACTACGGCCCGAATCCCAACGGATTCCGGCTCGTCGCCTCGGGCGTCCGCGCCGAGGACGGCGCGGTCGCGGGCGTCGTCATCAGCGGCTCGGATCTCCGGCGCATCGACCTTCGGATCGACCGCGACGCCTCCCTCGTCACCCGTCCCCCCGAGCCCGGCGACCACATCTTCCTCACACCCACCAAGGTCAACCCCGCCGCCGCCGCCCTCCACGCGCTCGTCCCCAACTTCCAGCACTACTGGCTGCTCGACGCGGTGAGCCAGAACCACCCGGTCCCCGCGGCCCACATCGAACGCCTCGCGGGCTACGCCGGGACACAGATCGTGATGTTCCTCACGCTCGGCATCGTCCTGTTCCAGCGACGCGATGTCGGGTAGCCCGGCCCGCACCGCCGGGGCCGGCCCGGCCGAGGTCCGCAAGGAGTGACGCCATGAGCGAACGCCCAAGCCTGATGGAACAGGCCGGCCTCACCGACGCCGCACCGGCCGCCAGGAAAGCCGGCGCCGGCCCGAACGCCAACGCCCTCAAGATCGCCGGCGCCGTGGCCCTCTCCCTCGTTGCGCTCGGCGTGCTCGCCTGGGCCACCGGCCTCATCGGCGCCGACGGGGCGCCCAAGGTGGACCCCAAGCTCGCGCAGGAACGACAGCAGCGCCTCGAGCAGGAAGTGAAGGAAGAAGCCGCCCGTGACGCCAAACTCGGGGTGACGCCGGTCGAGAGCGGCGGTTAATCCTCGCCGTCCCCGCCCGCCATGTCCCCGAGCTGCCGGAAGCACGCCTCGTACGCGAGCAGGCAGGTCGCCGCCAGCCCCGAGGCGTCCGCGCCCTCGGGCACCCGCGACCGGAAGGTGAACAGCAGGTCCACCGACCGGTAGTGCTCCACCTTCAGCGGGCCGGCGTCGTAGCCCTGGTCGATCAGCTCGTCCTCGAGCAGCTCCTCGATCTTGTCGCCGGTGTGCAGCAGCTCGGTCTCGATCGACTCGCTCAGCCAGCGGTTCGGCGTCACCACCGAAACCCACAGCGCCCCGCCGGGCTCGATGTCGAGCCGGTACTCGGCCTCGGCCCCCTGCGCCGCGCACACCAGACGCGAGCCCTCGACCGAGACCGAGGCGAACGCCCCTGCCCCGCGCGCCCGCGCCGCCACGCCGTCCAGGATCGTGTTCAGTCTCTGGCTGGTCATCTCGCGGTCTCCCTGGTCCCCGCGGACACACCCGGCGGAACCACCCGGCGGGGTCGTGCGGACGGTACGCCGGGCGGGCCCACGCCGCCACGGGCAGACGCCCGATCCGTTCGACACGCACCAGGGTTGGGGATACACTGTCGGCCCGGCGCCCGAGCGTCGGTCCTCAAGCCCAGGTGGCGGAACTGGCAGACGCGCTACCTTGAGGTGGTAGTCCTGGAAACAGGGTGGAGGTTCGAGTCCTCTCCTGGGCATTGCAAGCGTGGCTCCCCCGAGGGAGCCGGTCGGCGGCCGGGATCGCCGTCGGGGATCAGACAAGTCGGGTATCACGGACCGGTCCCGCATTCCGAGAGCAACCGCTCGAAACGCGAGTCGATATGGGCCGAACCCCAAGGTTGGCGAGGCCGACCGTGGCAATGCTGCGAGGGGGAAGCGTCGCTCCTTTGAGCTGCTGCGCCATCGTCTTGGCCGCCCTCGGCGCCGCACCGCTCGCCACACAACCCGAGCCCCCGACCCCAACCCAACCCGAATCCCAGCCGGAAGCCCCGCCGGAGCGGGTCATCATTTTCTGCCGCGACGGCCGGCGCATCGAGGGCCGGTTCGTCCGCCAGGACCCCTCCGAGGTCGTCCTCGAGATCGCCGGCATCGAGACCGCGTTCAACATGAGCGAGGTGATGCGGGTCGACCCGGTCCCGCCGGTCTCCGAGCACTACCGCATGCTCCGCGCGGTCATCGCCGACGACGACACCGAGCAGCTCCTGCTGCTGGTCGACTGGCTCCGCGACCGGGAGGCCTACAGCCTTGCCCTCGCCGAGCTGGCCCACATCCTCACGATCGACCCGGCCAACGCGGATGCCCAGAACCTCAAGGTCCAGATCGAGAGCCTCGTCCAGCTCAAGGCCGAGGCCCTCGCCCAGCGCAGCGAGTCGGACCCCGCCGAGCCCCGCGCGCACCGCTCCGCCCCCCAGCGCCCCGACTTCCCCGTGCTCACCCCCGACCAGATCAACCTGCTGAAGGTCTACGAGGTGAACCTCGACGACCCGCCGCGGATGACGGTGGACCGGGAGACGATCCGGGAACTGATCGCGACCTACGCCGGGCACGAGCTGATCCCCCAGAGCCGCGAGGCCCAGGCGGCGCTCGAGCGCCGCCCCGCCGCCTACATCCTCGAACTCATGTTCCGGCTCAAGGCCCGGGACTTCTACAACCGCGTCCGGGTCGAGGGCGAGCCGGAGGCGTTCCGCCGCTTCCGCGACGATGTCCACCGCCCTTGGCTGCTCAACTCCTGCGCTTCGACCGCCTGCCACGGCGGGCAGCAGTCCGGGCGGCTGTGGCTGACCAACACCAGCCAGAACGCCGAACGGACGATCTACACCAATTTCCTGATTCTCGACCGCTACCGCCTGCCCGACGGCTCGCCGCTCATCAATTACGAGGCGCCGGCCAAGAGCCCCCTGCTCCAGATGGCCCTGCCCCGCGAGGACAGCCTTTACCCGCACCCCCTCGTCGCCACCAGCCGCACCGCCGCCTGGCAGCCGGTCATCGGGTCCACCGACGACATCCGCTTCCGGGAGGCGGTGGCGTGGATCACCTCGATGTACCGCCCGCGCCCGGACTACCCCGTCACCTACGCCCCCCCGGAGCCGGCCGAGGGGGTCCCCGAGCTGCCCAGCGATCCCATCGGGGAGCGGTGAGCCAGATCCCCAGACCCCGGGCGGGGTTGCGGGGCTTGTGCTAGAGTCAGGGCCCCGGCCGGCCCGGCGCGTGCGCCCCCGGCGCACGGGCATGGTGCGCCGCCGGGAACGCGCGAAGGACACCCCGCCGCGGGCGGCAAGACGGACCCACAGACGAACCCAATGGCAGAGCAGAACGGACCACAGACCATGAACGAGCGAGGCGTTGGCGTGCGGGGTCGTTGGCGGCGTGGCGTGGGGCGGGCCGCGGTGCTCGCCGCCTGTGCCGGGACGCTCTGGCTGGCCGGCTGCGGCGAGGACGCCGATGAGCGGACGCTCACCGACGCCTCGATCAAGCTCGCCTCCCTGAGCGCCGGCGCCGGGGCCCCCATCCCGGACCAAGCGGCGCAAAGCGGCTTCCAGGCTGTCATCGGTTCGCTCCAGGGCCTGACGGGGGGCGACGGGGCCGTCGCCGCCGACGCCTCGGTGCTGGTCTCCTCGGCCCAGCGCGGCCTGGGGCTCCGTGCCGCCGGCAAGGCGGTGGTGCTCCAGCGCGAGATGCTGACGATGTTTCCCTCGATCCGTGCCCAGCTGGAGGCGTGGTCGAGACACAACTCCGCCGCCCAGGCCGCCGCTGCGTACGACCCCACCCCCGAGTTCGCCCGGATCGACCGCGATGTCCGGGCGCGCCAGGATGAGGCGGACAAGGCCCGGGCCGAGCGTGCCCGGATCGACAAGCAGATCAGCGAGCTGATCGCCGGCGTGACCTCGCGCATGGCGCAGTCCGGCACATTCCGCGAGCAGGCCGGCGCGCTGCAGCTCCAGATCGCCAAGGTCTCGGCGACCGAGGGGCTGCGCCTGACCGAGCAGATCCGCGAGCTCTCCCGCCAGGCCGACGGGCTGGAGCGGGAGGCCCGCGAGCTGAAGGCCCAGGCCGACAACCACCAGGTCGAGCTGCACGGCGCGGAGGTCTCGATCGGCAAGCTCGAGTCGCAGATCAAGCTGCTGGCCGAGAGCCGCGCGTCGGTGCAGACCCGCCAGAGCGCCTCCCAGGCCCGCGCCGCCCAGGCCCGGGGCGACGCCCAGCAGGCCGCCGGAGTGATCGCGAGCCTGGTTGACACCGCGACCGGCTCCATCCCGCCGATGCTCGCCGACGCCGTGGCGGCGACGCGGGGCCAGTTCGAGGGCACGCCCGAGGAGCTCTTCGGCGACGCCCCGGCGGCGCTGACGCCCTTCGTCGAGCAGGCGTTCACCCCGGCCGTCGAGGAGGCCGCCCGCCAGCTCCAGACCGCCGCGCAGACCGCGCGAAAGGCCAACACGCTGCGCCGCAGCAGCTCGCAGGTGGCCGTCGGCGAGGCGCAGCAGAGCCTCGGCGAGGTCCACTGGAACAACGCCGCCGGCCTCGACGCGTACGCCCAGATGCTCGAGGAGCTGGCCGGCACGACACCCCCCCTGCCCTCGGGCACCGAGTACGCCGCCCGCGCCAAGGCCGCCCGCGCGGGCGCGACCGAGGCCAAGCGTGCGGCGTTCGAGGCCTACCAGAGCGCCAAGAGCGCTTACGAGGCCAGCGGCGCCAAGGCCGAGGTCGCCACCCAGATCGAAGAGGTCAGCCGCAAGCTCAACGACATCTCCCGCGTGGTGGGCGCCGGCGTGATGGACGCCGAGGCGCTAAACAGCCTCCAGGACCCCGGCGCGGAGGAGCCCGCCGACGAGCCCGCGCCGGAGGAGCCGGCCGATGAGCCGACGGCCGACGCCGACCCGGTGGAGCAACTCCGCTCGGCGATCCGCACCGCCCTCGAGGCCCAGGCCGCCGGGGACTACGAGGCCGTGATCGGGTTCATGCATCCCGCGACCGACGACGACCAGGACTTCGTGGACGCCAGCGCGGGGCTGCTCCGCGGGATCGGCCGGCTCAACAGCGCGACCGAGGAAGCCTTCGGGCAGTCGTTCTCTGCGTGGCTCGCGGCCAACCCCGACCCCATGCTTGCCGGGCTCGCCGCCATGGCCGACGCCGGCGCGGATCAGGACCCCGACAGCATGGACCTCCGAGTCCAGGGCGACGAGGGCGTCGCGCTGACCGGGATCGCCGAGATGCCCGAGATCAAGTTCCGACGGGTCGGCGGCGAATGGAAACAGGTCTACTCCGTCGAGGAACTCAAGACGCTCAACCCCATGGCCGCCACCGGGATCGCCATGCTCCCCAAGATCGCCGCCGCGTACGAAAGCATCACGCCGCAGGTCGAGAGCGGCGACCTGGGGAGCAACGCCGAAGTCGCCAACGCGATGAAGGCCGAGATCATGTCGCTCATGCAGAACCCCGGCGGCGGCTGATCTACGATCCCTCGACGCAGCCAGCGGAAAGGAGCCGACATGGCTGACGCCACTGTCCGCGACCCGGGGCCTGCGCTGCCCGAAGTCGAGATGCATATCCGCAAGCCCAACGACCCCGCCACCGGGGTCGTGGTTGAGAGCCGCCTGTGCACCACCGGCGGCAAGAAGGCCGCGGGCATCGTCCGGCACATCGTGATCGACATCGGCGCCACCGAGATCGCCGGGCGCTTCCGCGCCGGGCAGTCCTTCGGCGTGGTTCCCCCAGGCGAGGACGAGAACGGCCGCGCCCACAAGGTCCGCCTGTACTCGATCGCCAGCCCGACCGGCGGCGAGGACGGCTCGGGGCGCCTGCTCGCCACCACCGTCAAGCGCGTGGTCGACGAGCACTGGGAGGACCACGGGCTCTTCCTCGGGGTCGCGTCCAACTGGCTGTGCGACCGGCAGATCGGCGACGAGGTGCCCATCACCGGCCCGGCGGGCAAGCGGTTCCTGCTCCCCGCTTCTCCCGACGAGCACGACTATGCCTTCTTCGCCACCGGCACCGGCATCGCCCCGTTCCGGGGGATGGTCACGGAGCTGCTCTCCCGCGCCGTGCGGTCCCAGATCGTCCTGGTCATGGGCACCGCCTACGGGACCGACCTGCTCTACGACGAGGAGCTCGTCGGGCTGGCCGCCAAGCACCCCAACTTCACCTATCTCACCGCCCTGAGCCGCGAGTCCCAGTCGGACGGCGCCGGGCGGATGTATGTGCAGGGCCGCCTGGACACCCACGCCGAGCTGTTCCGGAGGGTGCTCGGGGGCGACCGGGGTCTGGTGTACGCCTGCGGCCTGGCGGGCATGGAGCTCGGGATCATGAGGGGCCTGCTGGGGTGCCTCGGGCCCGAGGGGTTTTCGCGGTATGTTGCGGTGGAGCCCGGGCTCGCGTCGGACCCCGGCGCCTGGGACCGCAAGATGATCCCCCGGCAGATCAGCCCGACCCGGCGGATGTTCCTGGAGGTGTATTAGCCGGGCTTGTTGTGGTCCGCGCCGCGGGTCGGCGAGGGTGGGTTTTGGAGCGGTCAGGGGGCGTCCGGAAGGGCCGGGCGTGCGTATGGTTGACCGCTGTGGGGGTGGGTGGTAGCTTTTCCGGCTCAGCCGGGAGCGTCGCCCACACTGTCCGCCGGGCCAGTCCGGCAGGGGTTCGTCGCTGCCGGGCAGCCGGTCGCAGAAGGGTGTGAGGCCTTGGCCGAACGGATCAACAGCATCATGAAAGCACTCCTGGCCGCCGCGGTGCTCGCGGTGTGCTGCGCCGCACCGCTCGCCCGGGCCCAGATCGGGACGATCGTCGACCCGCTGCCGTCGCCCGAGCAGGTGACCTTCTCGGATGTCGAGCTTGCCCAGATCACCGCGTACATGACCAAGCGTGTGGACGCGATCATCGACGGCGAGACGAAGGACCGCGAGAGAGCCCGGGGGGAGATCCTCGAGCCGCTCCGCCGGGCGGGCGTCTCGGTCGCCTTCCGGCGTGCGGTCAGCTCGGCGGTCCTCGACAGGCTCTCGGCCGCCGCGGACAGCAGCGCCGAGGATGTGGTGATCAATGTGCTCTTCGTGCTTGCCGAGGTCGCCGACGACGCGACGAGGCAGGTGGTGCAGCAGCACACCGACGACGAGTCGCAGTCGGTCCGGTACGCGGCGGTGGGGGCGATGCGTCGGACCTTCCGCGTGGTGGAGACCTTCGCCCCGGCGATCGATCCCACCCGGGTGGGCGAGATGGTCGGCCACCTCGAGGACCGCCTCAAGGCCGAGCGGGACCCGCAGGTGTCGCTGGCGATCACCCGGGCGTTGCTGCAGGCGGGGCAGATCCGGCGGGACGGCTTCGACGGGGCGTCGGGCCGGGCGCTGGCGGCGGTTTCCTCGGGCGTCGGCGCCCCGCTCCGCCAGGCCGATGACGCGGCGCGCCCGATCGCCATGCTCGGCTGCGCCTTCGTCGGCGAGGACCTCACCTCGCGCCTCCAGACCCCCGGCTCGACGAGGCCCGAGTTCGCGCGTTCCGCGGCGGGCTACGGCGGCGAGATGCTGGCCTGGCTCGTCTACAAGGCCGGCAAGGGAGAGATCCCCGCGGAGCGCAAGGCCGAGGTAGACCTGGCCCGGTTGGCCGAGCGGTGCGTCGCATTCGCCTCGATCAAGCTCGGCGGCTCGCCGGGCGAGCCCGGGCTCGCCACCCTGCTCGAGCAGGGCAAGGACCAGGAGTTCTTCGACCAGGGCCGGCGGTTCGTCCTCACGCTCAGCGGCTCGCCCTGGAGCCTGCCGGCGCCGGACATGAAGAGCATCCAGGACGCCCTCGAAGGCAAGTAGCCTCGCCCCGGCCCCCCCGGACCCCCTCGGACCTGCGATGTGCCGGACCGACCCGGCGGCGGTGACGGTGCGCTACCATCCCCTCCACCTCCAGACCGAAAGGCCATCATGGCGAACATCTTCGACACCAGCCGCCGGTTTGTCCGCGACTTCGGGCCCAACGAGCGGATCGACGGCATCTTCACGATCAAGAACGCCCAGCTGGGGAAGACCCGGCAGGACAAGCCGTACCTGCGGTGCCTGATCGCCGACAAGACCGGCGAGGTCCCGGGGCGGATGTGGTCGATCGAGGAGGCCGCGTTCAACAAGCTGCCCACGGAGGGCTTCGTGTGGCTGGAGGGCGAGACGCAGCCGTACCAGGGGGAGCTGCAGCTGATCATCCATTCGATCGAGCGCACGGACCCCTCGCCGGACCAGATGCGCGACCTGCTGCCCTCGACCTCGCACGATGTGAAGGCGATGTTCGCCGAGGTCCAGCGCCTGGTGGGCACGCTCAAGCACCCCGCGGTGAGGGCCCTCGCCGAGACCTACCTCGAGGACGAGGCGCTGATGTCCGCGTTCCGGGCGGCGCCTGCCGCCAAGAGCATGCACCACGCGTACCTCGGCGGGCTGCTCGAGCACACCCTGGCGCTGCTGAAGCTCGCGGACGCGGTGTGCCCGCTCTACCCGCGCATCAACCGGGACCTGGTGATGCTGGGGCTGTTCCTGCACGACCTGGGCAAGACGCGGGAGCTGATCTACGACCGGGCGTTCGACTACTCCGAGCGCGGCGAGATGATCGGGCACATCGTCGAGGGGGCGATCATGCTGCACGACAAGGCGCAGCAGATGATGGCGACCAAGGGCGTGCGCCTGCCGGCGGGGGCGCTGACGGTGCTCCAGCACATCATCCTCTCGCACCACGGCATCCCCGAGTACGGGGCGGCCAAGGTGCCGATGACGCCCGAGGCGATCCTGGTGAGCATGCTGGACAATGTGGACGCGAAGACGACGATCGCGCTCTCGGCGGCTCGGCCGGAGGAGTCGCGGGCGTTTGATCTGCGCGGGAACTTCACGGAGAGGCTCTGGGCGCTCGACACCAAGCTCTATCGGCCGGACCCGCTGGCGGAGTGAGCGGCGGTCGGGTGGTGGGGGATGAACGGGTGAGTGGGTGAGTGGGTGATCGGGTGAGTGGGGTGGGGTGATCGGGGGAGGAATGGGCGGTGGGTGCCGCGGGCTGGAAAGCCCGCCCCCCTGGTTCGTTCATTCGCCCCCCTGTTTCATCCGTTTGGTCTTGCGAGGGCGATCGGGGGTAGAGCGCCGTGGGCGCGGGCTGCCGTGTCGCGGGGCCCTCGCTTCGCTGCGCTGCGCTCTGACCCCGGCACCCCTTGGCGTACTGACCCCGGCGCCCGTGGGGTGTGCGGTTGGGTGCGGCGCGCTGGTGCGGTCGGGGTCGGCTCAGGCGACAACGGCTGCTTGCGGCTTGGGTTCGACCTGCTGGGTCGGTGTGATCTCGCCGAGCACCTCGCGGTAGATCGACTCGACCGCGGCGATGTGGCGAGGGTAGCTCCAGAGGGTGCTCGCCTCGTGGATCTCGCGCGGGCTGGGCAGCACGACCTCGCCGCGCGCGACGCGCTCGATGCACGACGCGAGGGCCTGCTCGTCGCCGGCGGGGAAGAGGAGCCCGTTGCCGAGCCCGCCGTTGGCCCGCGCGCCGTCGCTGGCGGGCTCGTGGATCCAATCGACGGGGCCGCCGAGTCGTGAGCTGAGGATGAACTTGCCCGCGTGCAGATGCTCGAGCATGACGAGGGGTGAGTTCTCGAACCAGATATGAGGGAGCACGGCGACATCGTACTCGCCGGCGCCGGCGAGGAGCTGCACGGTGTCGTAGCCGCCGAGGAAGCTGACTTCGGGGAAGGCGCTGAGGAGCTTGCGGTACCCCCAGTCGCCGCCGCCGGCGTGGATGAGGAACTGGCAGCGCTGGCGGAGCTCGCGTGGGAGCAGCCCGATGGCGCCGGCGAGAACGCCGAAGCCCTTGTTGTTTCGGGTGGTGCCCCAGAAGGCGACGCGGAGCGGGCGTCGCGCGGTGGCGGGGTCCCAGGGTCGGGTGTTGTAGAAGGGGGAGCGCTGGGCGCGCCGGTTGATCTGGTCGAAGTGGGGCTGGCCGAGGCGGACATGGCGGAGCCTGTCGGGCTCGACGCCCATGGCCTGGTAGGCGCGGCACATGAAGGCGCTGGGGGGTGTGACGAGGCTGGCGCGGTTGAGCGCGTCGACGCCGTTGCGCCGGCGCTGCCCGTACTCGTTGACGACGCGCAGGTGGACCTCGGGGGAGCGCTCGAACCGTTCGTTGGCGTCGGCGGGCGCGCGGCCGAGGGGCTGCACCTTGTCTCGGGCGACGACCTCAAGCCCGTGTTGGAAGGTGCCGGGGTGGTCCGGCCCGCCGGCGTCGAACCCTCGGGCGGCCTCGGGGTCGGGCTTGGGGTGGTCGGCGTCGAGCTGGGCGTTGGGGTGCTCGGCGCCCCTGAGCCGCGCCATGATGAGCTTGGCGGTCTGGCGGAGCGCGAGTGTGAGCTCGGGCCCGGCGGTGCGCTCGATACCCTGGAGGATCGCGCGGTTGCGCCGGGCCTTGGCGGGGTCGGGGGCCCCGAGGCAGCCGACGCAGCGGGCGCCGCCGTCAAAGTCCAGGCAGCAGTCCTTCTCGGCGTGGAGCAGGTCGACCTGCGGGCAGCCGTAGTGGTAGTTGTGGGTGGTGACGATCACGGGTAGGCCGGCGTCGCGGATGGCGCCGATGAGATCGAGGGCGAAGCCCTCGAGCGAGTGGATGTGGACGACCTGGGCGCGGACCTCGCGGAGCCAGGCGAGGACGGCGCTGTTGTCGCGGGGGCTGGACGCCTCCTGGGGCATGTTGCGGAAGTTGGTGGCGGCCGGGCTGAGGTTCAGGCTGTTGTAGAGCGAGAAGCACCGGATTGTCCGCCAGGTCTCGGTCTCCTTCACGAAGGGCCCGCGCCGGAGGGCGTTGTAGTGCATGCCCGAGCGCAGGTAGAAGACCTGGTGCCCGGACATGGCCAGGCCGGTGGCGAGCTCGGAGGCGTTGAGGTTGTAGCCGGAGCCCTCGCGGGCCTGGGCGGCGAGCCGCGCCCAGCCGAGGATGGCGACCCGGAGCGGGCGGTCGGCGGTGGGCCAGTCGTGCGGGGTCTGGAGGTGCTCGATTTCCTTGGCGCTCATGCCGAGACTGTCTCCCGCGGGAACCCGCCGTACTTCTCGCCGGATCGGAATGGGCGCAGGCGCAGGACATAGAGCGCGCACCGTGCCGCGGCGCCGAGCCAGGCGAGGAGGAACCTGCCCCTCCCGGCGAGGGTGTCGCGCTCGACGCGGCACTGGTCTGTCGCCCGGGCCTCGGTGTGCAGGTTGAACCTCCCGGCGAAGAGCGGGAAGTCGTTGGTCTGGTCAAAGACGACGGCGGCGTCGGGTCGACGGGCGGTGAGGATCGCGGCGCGGCGGAGGCGTGAGGCCCATCGCGGGGCGTACACCACGCGCTCGACCCCCGGCGGGGGGGCGTCGTGGGCGCCGGGGACGGTGTTGCGCACGACCTCGACGAAGCGCGGGGCGGGGAGGCCCCGCTCGGCGGCGGCGGCGGCGGCCCGCTCGCGCAGGGCGCCGGCCGCATCGAGGCTGCGGGCATCGGGGCAGAGCAGGGCGATCCGTGCGTCGGCGCTGAAGAGCCGGGCGTGGGCGAGGGCCTCGCCGAGCGGCTGGGCGGGCGGGCCCTCGAAGTCGAGCTTGCCGGCGCGCCCGGCGCAGATGTCCGAGGCGGTGCGCCGGATGATCTCGGCGTGGAAGTGCCGGCGCATGAGCGAGGCGTGCAGCGCGTCCCTGAGCAGCGAGCGCAGGCGGCGTGCGACGACGGCCCGGAGCTCGCGTTCGGGCAGCACCTTCTCCATCATCCAGACGACATTGCGCTGGGCGTAGTAGAGGCGTGCGGGCGTGAGCTTGTAGTGCCAGGGGGTGTGCAGCACGGTGGCGTCGAGGTTGAGGACGACCCTGCGCCCGGCCTTGGCGAAGCGCATGCACCAGTCCGCGTCGTCGCAGTAGATGAAGTACCGCCAGTCCCAGAAACCCACCTCGCGGACCGCCGACCAGCGGGCGAGCATCGAGCAGGCGCTGACCACATCGACCTCGCGGAGGCCCGTGTACTCGTGCACGCCCTTGGGCCCGCCGACGCGCCCGGCCCACTCGCGGTGCGAGGCCTCCAGCCGGTGGCCGGGGTGCGGGTGGTCGTCCATCAGCCCCGTCGCGGGGTTGAAGTAGATCGTGGTCTCGATCGTCTCCGAGGGGTTGTCGATGTGGACGGTGCGGGTGCCGACGAGGCCGATCGCCGGGTCGGCCTCGGCGGTGCGCACGAGGCGGGCGCAGGTGTCCGGCGGCATGCGCACATCGTCGTCGACGAGCCACATGTAGTCGGGCCGGGCGGGGGAATCGGCGCCGTCGAGAAACCGCTCGACGAAGGCGAAGTCGGTGTTGAACCCGCCGCAGCCGCCGAAGTTGGCGCCGTTGCGGATGATCGAGAGCGAGCGGAAGCCCAGGGTGTTGGGCCCTGCGCCGGGGCCGGCGGGGCGGAACCGGGGCTTGTGGGCCTGGTCGGTGGGGTTGTCGACGATCCGCTCGGGGTTGAAGCGTTCGCGGAGGAGCTCGGGCGTGCCGTCGGTCGAGGCGTTGTCGCAGACGACGACATCGAGGTGGTGGGGGGGGAAGGTCTGTGCCGCGAGGTCTTCGAGCACCCGGGCGATCATCTCCTTGCGGTTCCAGGTGACCAGGACGACGGCGACATTGGGGGTGCGGACCGTGGGCTTGGGTTCGACCTGCACGGGCGCCCCCAGACCTCTCGCTGCTGCCACTGCGCTGTCGTGGGTCACGCCTGCGCTCCGATCGAATGGGTCGCGGGCGAACACCCGCGTCCGGGCCCGGAGGATAGCAGGTCGCGGTAGAGCGTTTCGACCTCGGCGGCGTGGTCTTCGATGGGCTTGGGCGGCGTGACATTGGCCCGCAGGCGGTCGAGCAGGGTGGGGTCTTTGGCGCACTCGACCAGGCGTCGGGCGAGGTCGTAGCGGTCGTTGCCGCGGAAGAGCAGGCCGTTGTGGCCGTGCTTGACGAAGTCGGGTATCCCGCCGAGTTCGGCGCCGAGGACGGGGACGGCGCAGCCGAAGGCCTCGAAGACGGTCTGCGGAGCGTTGTCCCACCAGACGCTGGGGACGACGACGAGGTCGCGCCCGCCGAGGAGCCAGGGGATGTCGGAGTAGTCGTAGGCGTACTGGTAGGTGAGGGCGGCGAGGCGTGGGCGGAGTCGCTCGAACCGCCAGCGGATGGACTCGCCGTTGTGGGCGTGGATGAACAGGTCCAGGCGGCGGAGGTACTCGGGCGTCAGCAGCTCGAGCGCGTCGGCCAGGACATGCAGCCCCTTGTAGTGGTTGTTGTACCCGAGGAAGAACAGGCGGATCGGTCGCTTGGGGTTCTCGGCGAAGGGCTCGGGGGCGAAGACCAGCTCGCGGTTGGCGGCGACCATGGAGTTGATGCGCGACCCGATCGGGAGGGTGCGGGCCCGCGGGCCTTCAAGGCCCATGGAGAGGAACTTCTCGCGGACGAAGTCCGAGACGGCGAGCACGCGGTCGCAGCGGTTGAGCATGGCGATCATGGCTTCGCGGCGGCGCCCGTAGTCGTTGACCTCGCGAGGGACGGGCTCGGGGCGGATCTCGTTGGTCAGGGGGCGCCAGGCGGGGTCGAGGGGGCGGGGGACGAAGCCGTTGCACTCTTTCTCGGTGAGGCTCCGCGCCTGGCCGCGCCGTTCGTCGTCGCGGGGCACGGGGCGCGGGTGCGTCACATCGCGCGGGCTCTCGACGGCCCGGCCCGGCGGGCCGATGGGCGCGGGGGTGGGCGGCGTCGGGGGGGCCGGGCGCACGGGCTGGCCCTTGGCATACCGCTTGACCTCGGTCAGGAGGGTGCGGGCGACGGACGGCGCCGGGGGGGGCGGCGCCGGGTGGGTGCGGGACTCGGGGTGGCGTTCCTGGTAGTTCTTGACATAGCGGGCGGCCCGCTCGAGCTTCTCGGCCGCCGGGTCGGTCCGCTCGATGCAGGTGGCGCAGCGCAGCCCGCCCGCGGCGTCGAAGCAGGGCTCGTGGTGGGCGTGCATGAGGTAGACCTGCGGGCAAATCGTGTGGTAGTTGTGGAGGCTGTAGAGCACCTTGGCGCCGGGCCAGCCCTCGGCGGGCTCGCGGGCGGCGTCGAGGCAGCCGGCGCTGAACCCCTCGATGTTGTGGAAGTGGACGATGTCGGGGGCGAGTTGGGCGAGGAGGGCGCGGACGACGGCCTCCAGCTCCGGGCAGGAGGTCTCACCGGCGGGGTCGGCGAACTGGAGAAGTGAGGGGGCGAGGACGGGGCTGTTGATGACCTCGAAGATCCGGACGCCGAGCCAGTCGTCGTGGCGGCGGACCTCGCAGGGGCCGAGGGAGCCCTCGACCGGTCCCGGTGTGTAAGTGACGCCGGAGCAGAGGCTTGCGACCTCGTGGCCCCTGGCGACGAGCTCGAGGGCGAGGGCCTGGCAGTAGCCGTTGACCCCCCCGCCGTAGGAGGCGCCGTCCCAGAGGTGGGCCCAGTTGACCAGCACGATCCGCATGCGATCGACTATAGCTAGGCTCTGCAAAGCGCCCGGCGGTTTCCGGGTGGTCGGCTAGGCGGAACCGGCGGGGCGCGGGGGCCAACAAGGCCTGGGCCGGACGGGCGAGAGCCCGGCGGCACCGAGGCAAATCGGGGAGGGTATCTGTGGTCCGGAAAGCCTGCGACAACTGCAACAAGATAATCCAGGTCGGGGACGAGCTGGGCGGCCAGAAGGTCGCCTGCGAGGCCTGCGGCGATATCAACCTGATGCCGGACGCCCCGGATCCCTCCCGGGCGTCGAGGACCGACGCGCTGGGCCTGCCGCCCGACCACGGGCCGGAGCAGGCGGTGCTGCTTGTCCGTCCGGCGATGGTCCGGGCCAGGCCGCTGGTCTTCTTTGCCCATCTTGTCGCGCTGGTGGCGGGGTTGGCGGGGGTGGTGTTCGGGTTGCTGACGAGCGCGGCGGGGTTTCCCATCGTCGCGGCGGTGGCGGGCGGGTTGGTTGCGCTGGTGGCCGTGGGCTCGCTGGGGGTCTGGAAGATCAAGACGCTCTCGGCGGCGCTGGAGATCACGAACAAGCGGACGGTGCACCGCAAGGGGCTGCTGAGCAAGGCGACGAGCGAGGTGGTTCACGACAACATCCGGAATGTGCAGGTGACCCAGTCGTTCTGGGAGCGGATCTGGAGGGTGGGGACTCTGGGGCTGTCGAGTTCTGGGCAGGACGGGATCGAGATTGAGATCGCGGACATCCCGGATCCGGAGCGGGTCCGGAAGATCATCGACGCCTACCGGCCGCTGGGCTGAGCGGTGCTGAGCTGGGCGGGCCAGGGGGGCAAGAAGTGCCTATGCTGGTCCTGAATTGAGGATCGGGCGATCGGTTGCTCGATCCGCGGGCGGGTTTTGGCCGAAGAGAGTTGTGATGATCTGGATGTCCCGCATCAGGCTCCGCGTGCTGGCGTTCACCGTCGGCCTGGCGTTCACGGCGATCGCGCTGATCAGCTGGGCGGCGTTGCCGGTGATCCCGGTGATCAGTGTGGCGTTCGCGGCGGTGGCGGTGGGGGTCAACCACATGACCATCCGGCTCAAGCAGCCGGTCTGTCACGGCTGCGGGAAGCCGCTGGGCAACGCCCCGAGCGGGCAGTACGGGACGATCTGCCGCACCTGCGGCTCGTTCACGCAGGTCGGCGAGCCCCGGGGCCTGGCACAGGCGTCGCCGGAGGAGCCCGCTGACGAGGACGAGGCGGCGGTCTGAGCGGTCCGATCCGGGCCGGGCGGCCCTACCCGACATCTCCGAGCCCCAGCGTCTCGCCGTAGGCCTTGAGCAGCCGGCGCAGGAGTGTGCGTTCCTCGGGTCTGGCGAGGGCGGGGCTTCGTTCGATCCATTCGCGGGCGTCGCGTCGGGCCATGGCCAGGAGCTCGCGGTCGCGCATGAGGTCGGCGACGCGGAGGGGGGAGGCGCCGGACTGGCGGCTGCCGAAGAGCTCTCCGGGGCCGCGGATCTCGAGGTCCTTCTCGGCGATGACGAAGCCGTCGGCAGAGTCTGCGAGAACGGCGAGCCGTTCGAGGGCGTTCGGTGTGGCGGGCTCGCCGATGAGGATGCAGTGGGACTTGGCGGCGCCGCGTCCGACGCGCCCGCGGAGCTGGTGGAGCTGGGCGAGTCCGAATCGGTCGGCGTGCTCGACGAGCATGACGGTGGCGTTGGGGACATCGACGCCGACCTCGATGACGGTGGTGGCGACGAGCGCGTCGATGCGACCGGCGCGGAAGCGCTCCATGACATGCTCTCGGGTCTGGCGTTTGAGGCGGCCGTGGAGGGCGGCGATGCGTTTGCCGGCGAGGGGCCCGGCCTCGAGCTCCTTCATGAGGGCGCGGACATTCGTGAGGTTGCCGGTGGCCCGGCTCTCCGAGCCGGGGTACTCGGTGGTATGGCTCTCCGAGCCGGGGGCGGACTCGTTCGGGTTGACGGCTCGGAGAGCCGTGCCACCATCGTCGATGGTGGGGACGACGATGTATGCCTGCTCGCCGGCATCGAGGCGTTCGCGGAGGAAGGCGTAGGCGTCGGCGCGCTGGTCGGGGGTGACGACGCGGGTCTCGATCGGGGTCCTTCCGGGCGGCAGGGCGTCGATGGTGGAGATGTCGAGATCGCCGAAGAGGGTGATGCCGAGTGTGCGGGGGATGGGGGTGGCTGTCATGACGAGGACATGGGGGGTGGAGGGCTCGGGTTCCGGGGCGGCACGGCTCCCGGTGGCACGGCTCTTGGTGGTACGGCTCTCCGAGCCGTGTGCCCTGGATTGGTCACTCACGGCTCGGAGAGCCGTGCCACCTTTGACGCGGAGTGTCGCCCGCTGGTGCACGCCGAAGCGGTGCTGCTCGTCGATGACGGCGACGGCGAGACTGTGGAAGGCGACGGTCTCGGTGAGCAGGGCGTGGGTGCCGACGATGATGTCGATCTCTCCCCGGGCGAGCCGGGCGAGGACCGACTCACGCTCGGGCCCGGTGACGGCGCCGGTGAGCAGGGCGACGCGGACCTTCGAGCCCCCCAGGGCGCGGGCGATGTTGGCGTGGTGCTGCTCGGCGAGGATCTCGGTGGGGGCCATGAGGGCCGCCTGGTGTTCGCTGGCGACGGCCAGCAGCATCGCGTAGAGGGCGACGACGGTCTTCCCCGAGCCGACATCGCCCTGGATGAGGCGGTTGGCGGGGACGCTCGTGGTGAGGTCCCGGACGATGTCGGCGACGACCTTGTCCTGGGCGGAGGTCAGGGCGAAGGGGAACCGGGCGCGGATCCGCTGGTCGATCTCGGCGGAGTGGCGCAGCGCCGGGGCGCGGAGGGACCCCCGCAGGTGGGCGCGCTTGAGGAACACCCCGAGCTGCAGCATGAGCAGCTCGTCGAACGCGAGGCGGCGGTGCGCCGCGGCGACCTCTTCCTCGCTCTCGGGCCGGTGCATCATGCGGTAGGCCTCGGCGAGCGTGGGGAGGTTCCGCTCGCGCCGGAAGGGCTCGGGCAGGTGCTCCTCGATCTGGGCCGTGGCGGCGTCGAGCACGCCGGCGATGGTCTGCTCGATCTCCCAGCTCTTGATGCGCTCGCTGGCCGGGTACACCGGGCGGAGGCGCTCGCGCCGGCTGGCGGGCTCGTCGTCGCCGAGCGGCTCCCACCGGGGGTTGGCGAGCTGGAGCTTGGCGCCGCGCCGCTTGAGCTCGCCCTGGACGCGGACGCGCGCGCCGGGGTGGATCTTGTCGCGGAGGAAGTTCTGGTTGAACCAGACGAGGTCGAGCCGGCCGGTCCCGTCCATGAGCACCGCCTCGAACCGGGGGAGGCGACCGATGAAGACCGGGCGCGTCGCGGTGATGTCCCCCCGCGTGCTGACGATCTGCCCGGGCGTGAGCTCGGCGATCTTGGCCTCGCCGGCCTGGAACTCGTGGCGCATGGGCAGATGGGCGACGAGTTTGCCGAGGTTGGTCAGGCCCAGCGCGGCCAGGGCGTGCGCACGCTTTGACCCGACGCCGGGGAGCTTGTCGATCGGCGTGGTGAGGTCCGGTGGCGTGGGTTGGTCGGGCGGGGACGCCATGGGGCTAGGGTAGCTGGAAGGGTGAGTGGGTGAGTGGGTGATTGGGTGATTGGGTGATTGGGTGATTGGGTGAGCGGGTGATTGGGTGTGTGATTGTTGCGACCAGTACCTTGGAGGCGGGCTCAAGCAATGGGCTCCCGCCTTCGGGGGCGCTTCGTCAGCTCGAAGACCGCCGTCGACGCCCCGACCGCTCGATGCCAACCCGCGAGCGATCGGTGCGGGTTGATCCGCGGCACACGACTGCTCCCGTCCCCATCGCCCACCCTCCAGCTCCCATGACCAAGTCACCCACTCACCCAATCACCCCCTCACCCCCCGGCCCCCGCGGCCTTCGCCGGGTCGATCTGCCGGAGGTAGGCCCAGGAGTAGATGCCCGAGGCGTGGCCGTCGGAGAAGGTGATCTGGATGGCGTAGTTGCCGACCAGTTCGGCGCTGGTCGCGACGAGGGGGCCGGTCGTGCCGCCGCCCTTGGGGTTGAGGACGGTGAGCGGGTTGGTCATCATTTCGTCGCGGAGTTGCTTCATGTCGGCCGACGGGCTCATGCGTCGGAGGTAGGCGATGGAGTAGTAGGAGGTGGTCCCGTCGGCCCACAGGACGGTGAGGCCGCGGTCCTTCTTGAGGTCGAGGCTGGTGGGGGTGGTTGCGAGTTCCATAGCGTCGGGCAAGGCTAGGCTTGGGCCCAGGGAGGTGCGGATGTCGCAGGACCGCTTCATCGATCGTCTGGCGCGGGCGTTGGATGGCGCCGGGACGCCGGCGTGCGTCGGTCTTGACCCGGTGTTGGAGCGTTTGCCTGAGTCGGTCCGGGCGGGGCATTGGGAGCCCGCGCGCGCCATCGGCGCGTTCTGCAAGGGTGTCATCGACGCGGTCGCCGGGCGGGTGGGGGTGGTCAAGCCCCAGGCGGCGTGCTTCGAGCGGTACGGCTCGGCGGGGGTCGCGGTGCTCGAGCACCTCGTCGAGCACGCGAGGGAGCGGGGCCTCGTGGTGATCCTCGACGCCAAGCGGGGCGACATCGGGGTTTCCGCGGAGCACTACGCCGCCGCCGTGCGCCACATGGGCGCAGACGCCGTCACCGTCAACGCCTACCTGGGCCCCTCGACCGTCGAGCCGTATCTCGACGCCGGGCTGGGCGTCTTCGTCCTGGTGCGGACGAGCAACCCCGACAGCGACGCGGTGCAGGCCCGCGAGCTGGCCGGCGGCACGACGGTGGCGGGCATGATGGCGGGGCATGTGCGGGAGCTTGGGCGGACGCGCCTGGGTTCGTGCGGCCTGAGCGACGCGGGGGCCGTGGTGGGGGCGACCAAGGCCTCGGACGGGGCGATGCTCCGCGGGCTGATGCCCGAGCAGGTGTTCCTGGTGCCCGGCTACGGCGCCCAGGGCGGCACGGCGGACGATGTCCGGGCGCTCGTGAGGGAGGGGGCGGGTAGCGCCGGCGCGAGCGGCGTGGTGGTCAACGCGAGCCGGAGCGTGCTGTACCCCGGGGGCGGCGGGGACTGGTGCGAGGCGATCGCCCGGGCCGCGGGGGAGTTTGCGAGGGATGTCGCGGGGGTGATCGGGCCGGGCTGATGGGGCGGGCCTGATCGGATCGGCCTGACCGTCAGTCTTTGGGCTTCCGGCGGTTGGGGTAGAGCGCCGTGCTGATCCCCTGGGACAGGCCCTTGCGGATCATGCCGCTCTTGCAGCGGTCGAACGCCCCGTCGAGGTTGTGCTTGCTGTACTCGGCGCCGACGAAGTGCCGCCCGTGTTCGCGTGCGACGACGGCCGTTGTGCCGCTGCCGATGAAGGGGTCGAGCACGACATCGCCCGGCTCGGAGCAGGCGAGGATGACGCGTTCGAGGTAGACCTCGGGCAGCTGGTTGTCGTGCCCGTGGCGTCGTTCCTTGTTGTTCCCCTGGACGCGTCCCCAGAACTGCCCGTACCAGACATCCATCGGCACGCGCATGCCGGCGGGCATGCCGTCGCGCTTGCTCTCGGTGCGCGGGTCGCCGTAGATCGACCGGCGGTCGGAGATCTCCGCGACGGCCTCGGGGTTCCAGACCCGGCGGAACGGGTCCTTGGAGAAGTACAGCGCGTGCACCTTGCTGTTGATGAACCGCTGGGTCGTGTTCTGCCCGAACCGGTAGTGCCAGATGCACCAGTTGACGAACTCGAGCTTGCGCTTGTGCTTGAGGTGGCAGACGATCTCGGCGGCCCAGGTGTCGGGGATGTTCACCCAGATCGCCCCGTCGGGCGTCAGGGCGTCCACGCACAGGTCCAGCCACTCGTAGGTGAACGCGAGGTACTGGTCCTCGGGCAGGTCGTCGTCCCAGGCGTGCCCGGTCTCCGGCCGGTCGTAGTCGCGCTTCCAGTTGAACGGCGGGTCGGCGAAGACCAGCCGGACCCGCTTGCCCGCGACCTCGGGGATCTCGCGCAGCCGGTCGCGGCAGTCGCCCAGGTACATCGCCACCGAGCCCAGCGCGTCCTTGGCGGGGAGAGACTTCGTGGGCTTCGGCGGGTTGGCGCCGGGCTGCTTCGGCCTGGTGCGCGGCTTGGAAAGTGGCGTGAAGGGCTGGGAGTCGTTGGCCATGGGTGGGGCAGAATAGCGCGGGGGCGGGGGTTGCGCAAGGGCCCGATCATGCGCCGAACGGTCCGGCGCGGTCATCGCGCGGCGGGGTTATTGCGAGGGGGTTGACCTTGGGCGTGGGGTCGCCGTGGGCGCGGACGGCCGCGCCAACCTCCCGCCACAGCCGCCTGGCGAGGGCCCTGGGGTTCTGGGGGTCGAGGGCTTCCGCGGCGGCGCGGACGGCCCTCATCTGAACGGCCCTGCGGGTGGCGAACCCGACGCCCATCGGCTCGATCGCGCCGGAAGCCAGCATGCGGACGACCGCGGCCTGGTCGTCGCGCGGGCAGCGCCGGAGGTCGGCGCAGTCGATCACCGCGAGATGGGCCCCGGTCTGGTGCAGGCTCGTCACGATGAGGTTGCTGGGCTTGGCGTCGCGGTTGACGCGTCCCTCGTGGGCCAGGCGGCAGGCCAGCCGGGCGACCGCCTCGGCGACACGGTGCTGGGCGGACGCGGGCAGGTCGGGCAATGCCATATGTTCGAGGACGCTCCCGCCGGAGAGGTGCTGCATGATGAGGCACTCGACCGGCCGGCCGTCGCGCGTGCCGCGGACGATCGCCCAGGTCTCGGCCGTGGAGAACCCGTGGGCCCGGAGCCAGCGGGCCTGGCGCCAGTGTCGCCAGGCGGGCGAGGTGTGGAGCCGGGACTGGGCCCACCGCCGGGAGCCGGCGAGGGGGATGCACTTGAGGACGCAGGATCGGTCGAGCAGGTCGGCGCGCCAGACCGTGCCGCCGGGGTGGTCCTTGAGGACGCTGCCTCCCTGGAACCCGGCGCATGCCCCGGCCCAGTCGAGATCGGTGGAGCGGGCGAGGGTGCGGAGGTGTTGGTTGGGGGGCCCGAGCACCGGGGGATGGTACCCCGGCGTGGGGGTCTGCCGTTCCTGCCGGGTTGACACCCGGCGCGTATTGCCGGAGGATCATGGCTTATGTCGCTGTCGGTCGTCATCGTGTGCCGGAACAACGAGGCCAGCATCGGTCGGACGCTCGCGAGCGTGGCCGGTCTGGCGACGGAGATCGTGGCGCTGGACTCGGGGTCGACCGACACGACGATCCCCCAGCTGGAGCGCGAGGGCGCGCGGGTCGAACGGGTCGAGTGGCTGGGGCACATCGCGACCAAGCAGATGGCGCTGCTCGCGGCGTCGTGCGACTGGGTGCTGTCCATCGATAGCGACGAGAGCGTGGAGCCCGACCTCGCCGACTCGATCCGGGGCCTGCTGGCGCGGGACGACCCGTCGGTGGCCGGGGCGAGGGTGAACCGGAAGACCTGGTACGCCGGGCGCCCGCTCAACTTCACATGGCAGCCCGAGTGGCGGCTGCGCCTCGTTCGCCGGGCGGATGTCGAGGCGGGCCTCGCGTCCTGGGGGGGCGTCAACCCCCACGACAAGCTGGAGGTGATCTACCGGGGTGATCGCCAGCCGAGCGACCCCGCGCGGGCGGGCCGGCCGGCGCGGATCGTCGATCTGCCGGGGGCGCTGCGCCACGATTCGTTCCTCGACATGCGCGACCACCTCGCCAATAACCTGCGCCACGCGGAGGTGAGCGCCCGCAGCCTGGCCGAGCTGGGCGTGCGCGGCAGCTACTGGAAGCTCGCGACCAGCCCCGTCGGCGCGTTCTGCAAGCAGATGCTGCTCAAGCACGCGTGGCGCGACGGCTGGCGGGGCTGGGCGGCGGCGGGCAGCACCGCCGCGAACACGATGATGAAGCACATCCTGCTCATCGAGCGGACTCGTCAGGAATCACCCAAGGGGACCGGACGGGGTCGTTGAGCGCGGCGCGCGGCGTGGGCGAGCGCCGGCGTTCGTGTCGCAAAATACCCATGCGATGATGCGCGTCTGAGGCCGGTTTCTGCTTTGAAATCAGGCGGATTCTGGTTAGGATGCGTCGGTCTCGTGGGGTCGGGCCCCAGCTCGTGGGGATCCCGCACCGCGAAGTCCGGATGTTCTGTCCCAGCCGCCCTTTGTCGAAGGAGTGCTCACGATGATGTTTCGCGCACGCACGCTCAGCTCTCATCGCCACCTCGCCGGCGTCCGCGCCCTGGCGATCGCCGCGCCCCTGCTGCTCGGCTCGGTTGGCGCGGCGCAGCCGGTGGAGCTGGCCGACACGGCCAAGCTCGAGGCGGCCGGCTCGCTGGCCAACGACCGGTTCGGGCAGGCGGTCTCGGTCGCCGGGGACCTGGCCGTCATCGGCGCCCCGTTCAAGGACGGCGAGTTCCTGAACACGGGTGTGGCCTACATCTATCGCGACCTCGGTGGCTTGTGGAGCCAGGTGTTTCTGATCGAGGTCACCGCCGGCAACGCCAAGGACGACTGGCTGGGCGCGGCGGTCGCGACCGACGGCGAGTGGGTCGCGGTGGGGGCGCCCCAGTGGAACACCAGCTTGATCGACGACGGGTCGGTCTTCGTCTACCGCGAGGGGGTCGGCGGCTGGGCGCAGGAGCAGAAGCTCGTCGCGCCGGACCCCGAGACGGGGGCGGCGTTCGGCAGCTCGGTGGAGGTGGAGGGGGACCTGCTCGCCGTGGGCGCCATCGGCGCGGGCGGGCGCGGGGCGGTCTACCTGTTCCGACACGACGGGACGCAGTGGGCCTTTGAGGCCAAGCTCTACCAGGCCGGCGCCTCGGTCGGGGCCCAGTTCGGCAACGGCGTCGCGATGCACGCGGACACCGTGCTCGTCGGGGCCCCGCTCCACGCCGGCGGCGGGTCGGTCTGGGTCTACGAGGGCGCCGGAGGCGTCTGGTCGAGCACGGCGGTGCTGACGGCGCCCGACAACGGCGGCGACGACCAGTTCGGCTACTCCGTCGCGTTCGACGGGGCAAACGCCCTGATCAGCGCCCACCTCCAGGACCGCGACGGCGGGGCCACGCAGAACGCGGGCGCCGCGTATGTCTTCGGCTTCGACGGCTCGGCCTGGGCCCAGTCGGCCAAGCTGACGGCGGAGACGGACGCGATCGCGCAGGCCAACTTCGGCTTCTCGCTGGACCTCGCGGGTGATACCGCGGTGATCGGCGCCTTCCAGGCCCACACCCCCGCCGCCAACTTCACCGGCGCCGCCTATGTCTTCCGCTTCGACGGCTCGGCCTGGACCCGCGGGTTCACGCTCGTCTCGGCCGACGCGGTCGGGGGCGACATGCTGGGCTACTCGGTCGACGGGTGCGACACCGTGATCGCCGGGGCCCCGGGCGACGAGCCCACGGGCTCGGTCCAGGACCGGTTCGGCTCGGCCTCCATCTTCACCCTGCCGCCGGCGGGGCCCGTGGATTCGGACGGCGACGGGATCTCCGACGACGACGAGACCGACATCTACGGCACGGACCCCAACAACGCGGACACCGACGGCGACCTGCTGGCCGACGCCGACGAGATCTTTCTCCACGGCACCAACCCCCTCGACGCGGACTCCGACGACGACCTGCTGACCGACGCCGAGGAGCTCGACCTCGCGGCCTTCGGCGGCTGCCCCGACCCGCTCGTCTTTGACTCCGACGCGGACGGCATCGGCGACGGCGAGGAGCATGCCCTCGGCTTTGACCCCTGCGACGCGGATATCGACAACGACGGCCTGACGGACGGCCTGGAGATCGCGTTCGGCACCGACCCGCTCACGCCGGACACCGACGGCGACGGGCTGCTCGACGGCACCGAGGTCGATATGGCGATGGGCGCCGGGTGCCCCGACCCGCTGGTCGCGGATTCCGACGGCGACACCATCTCCGACGCCGACGAGGACACCTTCGGCACCTCCCCCTGTGCGGCCGACACCGACGGCGACGGCGTCGACGACGCCTCCGACGACCAGCCCACGGTCCCGGGCGTCAGCTCCGGCTACCTCGAGGACTACGCGCGGGATCTGGCGGTGATGGTGGGCGACTTCCCGCTCAGCTCGTTCAACGGTCCCAACAACAACGCCCGGCGCGGTCGCCGGGCCGCGCTCGAGGTGCGGATGCAGCTGGTCGCCGCCCTGATCGCGTGGGATCTGGCCGAGTTCGCGGAGTACTACATCCGCGATGTGATGCTGCCGCACCTGGACGGGCAGCCGCGCCCGGCCGACTGGATGGTTGACGGCCCGGACCAGGACGCCCTGCACGCGGAGCTGGAGCTCCTTGCCGATCTGATCGGCCTGTCCTCGTAAGCTGTCCGACGAGGCCGGGCGCCCCTGGGGCCCGAACGCTTCATCCCGACACCGGCGCCCTTTCGGCGCCGGTGTTCTTTTTCCGTCTCGCACCCCGCGTCCCGCGCCTCAGCGCAGGCCGTACTCCTTGAGCTTCCGGTAGAGCGTCCGCTCACCGATGCCCAGGAGCTTGGCGGCGTGCTCGCGGTTACCCGCGGTGAGCTTGAGGGTCTCTCGGATCGCCCGCTTCTCGAGCTGCTCGAGGCTGGTGCCCGCCAGGCTGCCGACGCCGCCGGAGTCCGCCGGCTCGGCGTGGCTCTCCTCGCTGCGGATGTCCTCGGGGATGTGTGCGGTGTCCAGGGTCACGCCCGGGCCGCCGGCCTCGCCGATGGCGGTGACGGTCATGTTCTGCACGACATTGAGGAGTTGGCGGACATTGCCGGGCCAGTCGAAGGCGGTGAGGCGCATGAGGGCGGCGTCGGTGATGCCGGGAATGGGGGCGCCGGGCAGGAGCTGGGCGGCGAATCGGGCGATGGCGTGGCGGACGATCCGCGGGATGTCCTCGCGCCGGTCGCGGAGCGGCGGCAGGTGGATGTGCGAGCCGTTGATGCGGAAGAAGAGGTCCTCGCGGAACCGGCCCTGCTTGGCGAGGGCCTTGAGGTCCTGGTTGGTCGCGCTGACGAAGCGGACATCCGTGGAGCGTGAGTTGTTGGAGCCGAGTCGCACGACCTCGCCGGTCTCGAGGACGCGGAGGAGCTTGGCCTGCATCGTCAGCGGCATGTCCCCGATCTCGTCGAGGAAGAGCGTGCCCTTGTCGGCGTACTCGAAGACGCCCTCGCGGTCCTTGTCGGCGCCGGTGAAGGCGCCGCGGACATGGCCGAAGAGCTCGTCCTCGAGGAGGCTCTCGGCCTGGCCGGCGCAGTTGAAGGCGACGAACTTGCGTTGGGCGCGTTTGGAGTGGTCGTGGATGGCGCGGGCGATGAGCTCCTTGCCGGTGCCGCTCTCGCCCGTGATGAGGACGGGGATTTGGCTGGGGGCGACGGTCTTGACGGTGTGGAGGATCCGGCGCATGGGCTCGGAGCCGGCGATGATGCCCTCGAAGCCGTCGTGCTGGACGAGCTCACCCATCTCCGGCGCCTCGTGGCGCAGCAGCACCGCCTCGGCGGCCCGGTTGACGACGCTGCGGAAGACCTCCAGGTCGAGGGGCTTCTCGACGAAATCGAAGGCGCCGTGCTTGAAGGCGGCGCGGGCGGTGGGGACATCGCCGTGGGCGGTGACCATGATGGCCTCGGCCTGGGGCTGGAGCCTGCGGGCCTGGCGGAGCACCACGAGGCCCGCGTCGGCGCCGTCGTGGGCGACCCGGTCGCCGTCGGCCCCGGCGACCTTCACGCCGCCAGACTCGGGCATGCGGAGGTCGGTGACGACGATGTCGAAGTGGCCGTGGCTGAGTTCTTCCAGGGCCTGGGCGACGCCGTTGACGATGGTGCAGACATGGCCGGGCCGTCGGAGTGCCGCGGCCATGACCTCGGCGTGCTCGGGCTCGTCCTCGACGATGAGGACCTGGGCGGCGGGTGGGGTGTGTGGGGCGTCAGACATAGGCCCCAAGTGTATGAGCCCAACCGGCCCCCGCACCAACAGACCAGCACCAACAGAGCTCGAAGCGCGAGCGAGGGCCCAAGCCCCGGCAACCCGAGAGGCCGAACGCGGAGGACTCGGAGGGGGACGCGGAGGACGCGGAGAAAGACCGGAAAGGCAATTTCACCACAGAGGACACAGAGTTTCACAGAGGCAAGGCAGGGTGGATGTGTGGCATGCCCTCGGCTTTGCGAGGGCATGAGTTGGCGTTACGATCATGGAGCCCTTCCATGCCCGCCCAGAGCGGCGGGCATGCCACACCGAGTCAGGCCGCGAGGCCGGGTCACATCCCGCACAGTTCGAGGGACGATGCATGGCAAAGTCTGTGGCAGAGGTTACGAAACGGACCGGCGAGGCGTTAACGGTTGCCGCGGCGGTTGCCGCGGTCTTTCCCGAAGCTGCTGCGGTTGCCGCACTCGGGGGTCTTGTCGGTAACGCCGCGATCGTTGGGGGCGAATACCTTGAGCGCAAGCGGGCGCGCATGGCAGAGCGGATACAGGCGATCAGGGAGGAGGTTGTAGACCGCCGCCTCTCTCGCATTGAAGAGGAACTGGAGGTAGGCGAGGAACAGATAGACCTTGCCGTCCATGTGTTCCACAAGGCTCTTGAGGACGATGAGAGCGCCAAAGAGCGGTACTACGGCGCATTGTTGGAGTTGGTGCTCCGAAACCAGATCGATGTACAGACGCTAAAGGTCCTCGTCTCGGCGGTCGCATCGCTGGCGAGAATCGAGCTTGATGAGTTCGTCTATTCCTCTCGCCCGAGTAGATCTACGTGGCACTTCAACGAGAACAAGGTGCGAGACGCGGAGGCTCCGCGGAAGCGCCCCTACGATTATCCGCCGCTACTGGTCAATCGACTCGTGGGAGTCTGCCTTGTCCGCGCGGAACTCAAGAATCCCGACCCGAATCGGTCCGTCAACAGGAAGACTGATGTCCCCCAGCTGCGCAACCATGTGACGCAGTATGGCGAGACGCTCCTGGCGGCAGTGACGGGCGAGCGCCCGGACCCTGACAGCCCGCGCTCTCCTCTCACGATCCTCTAAGGCGGGTGGCCCAAGTAAACGAACCCCACCGCCGTGCCACCAGTCGGGCTCGGCATCGTGAGCCCGACTGGTGCCGGTCTCCCGGCGACAGGCCGCACCCCCCAGCCCCCTCCACCCCCACCGCGCACGCCTCCACACCCCCCGCGCCTCCAACCACGGCCGCCGCGGACCGATCCCCGCCCCCCGCGGCCCTGTCCGCGCCGCGCGGGAACGCATCCACAACGCGCGGGGAGGCATCCACGGTCCCTGTGGATGCCTCCGCCAACCAGCCAATCGGCATCGCGGCGTAGCCGTCGGGCCGGCCGCGGGAGTCCGGGCCGCGAGACCCCTCGTCGTCGATCACCCTCCGTCCCGAGGTCCGGGCGTGGGGGCGCGCCGCTGGGAGCCCACCATCTGCAGCAGCACCACCACCGCGAAGAAGGGCAGCCAGAAGTCCTCGAACGAGAGGCGGTCGCCGTCCAGCACCCGGAGCAGCAGCGAGGCGCCCACGACCAGTATCAGCACTATGTTGAGGACAATGGCGAGCTTGACCATACCGGGTTCTCCCACGCGCCCCACGCCGGATGGCGAAGGGACCCGTCGGCGCCGGCGACAGCCTACCACGGGGCGGGGCGGACCACCGCCGCACGCGATTGACCCGAACTCCACCGCCCCCGCCGACGAACCCAGCTCGATCGGCCCCTTCGGCTGGCACATCCCAGGCCGCAGAAGCATCCGCAGCGGCATCCGGCGCCACCCGCCCAGCGGGGCCTCCCACGCCGCGATCGCCGAGCGCAGCTGCACCGCCTCCGTCCATGTCTCGTGCGCCGCCTGCCGCCTGGCGCGGGCTGCGCCCCCGACGATCGGCCGGCGGCGTGTCAGACGACCTCCAACGACTCGTATGCCGTCTCGCCGTGCAGGGTGAGGTCGAGGCCGGACTCCTGCTCTTCCTTCGTGATGCGGACGCGGGTGAAGATGTTGATGGTCGCCAGCATCGCGTAGGTGAAGAGGAAGCAGTAGGCGCTCACGGCCAGGACCGCGACGACCTGCTTGACGAAGAAGCCGGTGCCCCCGTGGATCAGGCCATCGGCCCCGGCGGGGTTGACCGCCTTGGAGCCGAGCACGCCCAGCATGATGACGCCGATCACGCCGCCCACGCCGTGGACGCCCCAGACATCGAGCGCGTCGTCCCACTTGAGCTTGTTCTTGACGACCACGGCGAGGTAGCACATGCAGCCGGCGACGGTGCCGATGAGGGCGGCGCTCGCCGGGGTCACAAACCCGGCGGCGGGCGTGATGGTCGCCAGGCCCGCCACGGCGCCGGTGAGAAGGCCGACGAAGCTCGGGCGCTTGGACTGCGCCCAGGCGATCACGAGCCAGGCGACGGCGGCGAACGACGCCGCGATGTCGGTGTTCAGGAAGGCCGTGACGGTGACGGTGTCCACGCGCAGCTCGCTGCCGGCGTTAAACCCGTACCAGCCGAACCAGAGCAGGCCGGTGCCGAGAGCGACGAGGGGGATGCTGTGTGGCCCGCGGTCGGCGGACTGGCGCTTGCCGACGAAGAACACCGAGGCCAGGGCCGCCATGCCCGCCGAGGCGTGGACCACGATGCCGCCCGCGAAGTCCAGGCACCCCCAATCGGACAGCAGCCCGCCGCCCCAGACCATGTGGACGAGCGGGAAGTAGACGCAGAACAGCCAGGCGGTGAGGAACGCCATGTAGGCGGTGAACCGCACGCGGTTCGCGAAGGCGCCGGTGATGAGCGCCGGCGTGATGATGGCGAACATCATCTGGTACGAGACGAACAGGAACAGGGGGATCTGCCCGTCGCCGTACGGCGTGTTGAGGTCCGCGCCCCGCAGGAACGCCATGTCGAGGTTGCCGATGATCGGCCCGTCGCCGCTGAAGCACAGCGAGTAGCCGCACGCGAACCAGATGACCGTCGTCCAGCCCAGGGAGACGAAGCTCTGGGTCATGATGGCGAGCACATTCTTCCGGCCCACCAGCCCGCCGTAGAAGAACGCGAGGCCCGGCGTCATGAGCATGACGAGGCTGGTCGCGATGAGCATGAACCCGGTGCTTCCCGTGTCGAACGCCATGTGGTGACTCCCGGTCTCCCGCACGCGCATCACACCGACGGACCGGTCAGCTCTCAGTCACGGGGTCGGTGGGGCCAGGGCACGGGCGGTCGACGCCTTTCCTTGGAGGCGGCGCGCCCACGGACGCCGGAACATCCGGGCGTCGGGCGGCCTCAAATCCGCAGATTGTAGACAAACAGCTCCGTATTTACCACGGGGCGCCGTTCGCCCCCGGGGTGGCGGCCCCGCGGGGTGCCCACCGGGGGTGGGAGGCCCGTTTGCCCGACGCTATTGACCCGACCCTGTTCACCCGTTCGTGTTCTCCCGGCCACGCTCCAGACCACCTCGCCGACCGCCCGACCCTCTCAGCCAAAGACCCGTTGGGCGTGGTGTCCGAACCGGCCCGCCAGGATCTGATCGTTGAATCCGCATATGAACCCGAACAGCACGGCCACCTTCACATCCGACACCCAAGCCGCGGGGTCGAACGCGCCGATCTTGATTTCCACCAGCCCGGACGACAGGGCCAGCGCGAACGCCACCGCGAGCAGGCCCACGCACACGATCCGGGCAAGGGGGTGCAGCCGGTCCTCCTCCGGCACGGCGATGTCCGCAAACGAGTACACCACCTTCCTGACCACGAAGGACACCCAGATCCCGGCCATGCATGCCGCCAGCAGCCACATGAGGTACACCAGCGCCGGCGGATGCTCGAATGTCGGGTCCGCGAGCAGACCAACCACCATCGCGCACACCAGCAGCGCCGCGTTCGCGCCCATGCACCACAGCCCGAGCCGGCGCACACAGGCGTTCTTCGCCCGCGCGGCCTCACGGATCGCGACCTCCTGCTTGAGGTGCTCCAGCAGCTTCGCGCCAAGCGCGGGTCGAGCCGTGGCTCCGGTCAGCCCGATTCGTAGGATGTTCAGCAGCCTGTTGAAGTACAGAGCGTACGGCGCGGTCAGTCTGCCGTTGGCGATCCGGTCCGGGAACGCCTGCTGCAGGTATGTCAGACACCGCTGTGCGTCGAAGCACAGCGAGAGCTGATCATCCGGGATCGCCGCCGCCGCCTTCGACCGGATCGTCAGGTCGATCTCGTCGATCCGCTGCGCGTGCTGGCCGACAAGGAAGCACCCTTCGGTCATGTGTTCTCTCCCTCAGGGAAGCCCCGGGCCGAGTCGGGCGCCGCATGTCGAGCACTCCACCGCGCTGGACAGGTTGTCAGCCCCGCAGCTGGGGCACTCCCGCGCCAAGCCCATCATGGGCATCGACCCCCCCGCCGAACCTCCCGCCGAGCCAGCCGCCGCGTCCCAGTCAAACGCGAGCATCGCGTCGGCCGCGACCTCGAACTGCATCGACGCCGTCCATGTTGAGCCCGCCTGCTCGACCTCGTCAGTCCCCGGCACGCTGCCCGGCGTCGCCTTCCAGATCGCGATGCGCTTGTCCGCTTCTGCCTTCGAGGGCAGCCCTGTAATACGACGCAGCTCCGTCATGACTCAACCTCCCGGTGCGCCAGCACCTCCCTCGATCACCTCGCTGATGAACGCCTGGAGCAGCGCTTCGTTGGCCCGCTCCGCGAAGAAGTTCGGGTCATCCTGCAGATCCCGCGGCACCTCTGACTCCGGTTTCCGCAGCCATGCCATCGCAAGGGTCACCCGCTCCCCGGTCGCCTCCTCAGCCGTCTGCCCCGATCGCGGCCCGGGATCGGCCGCCGACATCCAGTTCACGATCTTGTCGCGCAGCCCTCGGTCGTTGAGGTTGTACTCCACCGACCGAACGCGCTGCTCGGTCAGTTCCGCCTGGTCCTCCCTCGCCTGGTCCGCCGTCGCCCCCGCCTTCTCCGAGAGCCGCTGCAGCGCGCTCGTGAGCGTCCCCGCGTAATAGAGATCCACCAGATCGTTCCATGCCTCCTCGAACGGGTACCCCATCACATCCAGGGAGGACATCTTGCCCACGATCTGGTTGTCCTGCTCCACCCTCGACGCCCGGAGCATCGCGATCAGCGCCTCGCTGCTCTTCTCGCGGAAGTAGTTCTTGTCGATGGAGATGCGGCTTCCTTTCACCGCCGTCAGGATCGCCCCCAGCACCGTCTTGGTCTGCTCCCCGCCGACGACCGTCGTCGCCAACGCCAGGCCGAGCTCGGTCACATCCGCCCCCGTTGCCCAACGCGCCATATCGTGGCGCAGCTGATCCTCGAACTCCCCAGAGTTCAGCCTGATATCGGCCCGGATCCGGTTGATCATCATGTCCCGCAGCCGTCGCGCCGTCGCGAAGTCCGCCCCATCAACCGCGGCCCTGTACCTGACGAGGTCCGCGTCGAACTGACCGACGAGGTATGGGCTCATGCCGTTGTCCGGCCCTTCGGCGACGCGCATCACTTCGGGCTGCTGCGGCCGCAGCCGCCCCGCCGAGCACGCACACAACACAAGCGATATGCAAACTACCAACAGCGCCAAGACGCTCGTTCTCATGTGTCAACCCCCGTCCCTGACCCCAACGAACCCTGTCGAGCCCCCACGACGCGCAGGCCGCGGACCTTTGCACTCAAGCACAATACCAAGGAAACCGCCCGATGGCGCACAAGATTGTGCGCATTTCCGTCTTTCCACACGCACGGGCACCTATGCGTGGATTTCCTCAGTGCGCAAGCGACCCAGCGAACTCGATGCGAACCTTCACCTGAGAACCGCTCGTGCCACCCGCAGAAGCGCAGACTCTGCGCCCTACCGATCGGAGAACTCCCCACGCGCAAACGCCCCGATCAGCTCCCCCGCCGCCTTGTCCGCCCCCTTCGCGGCCTCGTCCCCCCCGATGTTCGTCGCCACCAGGACCGCGAACCCCTGCTCCGGGCTCGCCCACACCACGCAGAACCACATGGTGTTGCTGCCCGAGTGCGAGATGACCCGGCCGCCCCAGTCGCGCTCGGCCGTGCCCCAGCCCATCGCGTAGGCCCCCGCGTCGGGGGCGCCGTGCAGGTGCTCCCAGGCCTCGCGGGGGAGGAGTTGGGACTCGCCCGCCCGGCCGCGGAGGTGCTCGCGGATGTAGCGGGCCCAGTCTTCCAGGCTCATGTGCACGCGTCCGGCGGGGCTGATGGCGGGTGGGTTGTCCACGAAGCGCCCCGGGGTGAAGTGGGTCGGCACGCCCCCCGGCAGCAGCGGGCGCGCGTGGCCCCGCGGCTGGTCGATGCTCTCGCGCGTGCCGGGGACGCCGAAGCCGGCGGTGGTGATGCCCAGGGGCTCGAAGAGCTGTTGCGTGGCGAGGTCCTCCCAGGTCGTGGCGCTGATGCCGTTCGCCTTGTCCCAGGCGCGCTCGAGCATGGCGCCGGCGATGGTGATGCCCTGGTTGGAGTACTCGAAGTTGGTCCCCGGGCCGTCGGGAGATTGGTCGCTGGGCGCGGCCGCGAGCACGGCGTGGACGAACGCGTCCCGCTGCTCGCGCAGGGCGCCTCGCTGCCGGCGTGCCCGGCTCCACGCGTCGGGCGGGGCGGCGGTGGGCACGCCGGCGCGGTGGCACATGAGCTGCTCGAGGGTGACGGGGAGGTAGGCGGGGTCGATGTCGTCGAACTCGGCGCCGAAGATGTCGGCGACGGTCGTGGACCAGGCGATGCGGCCCTGCTCGACGAGGATCGCCGCGAGCGTGCCGGTCATGCTCTTGGTGCAGGAGCCGAGGTGCCAGAGGTCGTCGTTGGTGACGGCGGTCTGGTCGCCGGCCTGGCGGACGCCGACGGCGCCGATGGCGAGGGTGTGGTCGGCGGTGGTGACGAGGGCGGCGAGGGCGGGGAGGTCGAACTCGGCGCGGATGGGTTCGAGGCGGCCGGAGATATCAACGGGCGTGCCGGGCTGGGCCGACGCGACGGCGCCGATGGCGAGCGGGAGGAACCACAAGGACAGGAGGGGCTTGGTGCGCATGCGCCGAGCATACCCGGGTAGCGGGGCTCACTCGGCTTGCGGGTCGCGTTGGGCCGGGCGCGCCGGGTGCGAGGCGCGGGTCGAGTCCACGACATACACCACCACCGCCTCCGAATCGCCGAGGTTGTACGCGCTGTGCACCACATCCGCGGCATAGGTAGCCGCGTCGCCCTCATTGAGCGTGATCGACTCGCTGCCGATCTCCATGCGGACCTGGCCCTTGATGACGATGGCGGTCTCGTAGGTGCCGCGGTGGTGGGGGGGGAAGCCGCCGCAGTCGGCGCCGGGGGGGTAGGTGTACTGGATGACCTCGATGCCCCGCCGGATGAGGGCGGAGCTGAGCAGGCGTCGCTCCATTCCGTTCTCGGGGTCGACGAGGACGCGCTGCTGGTCGCGCCGTTCGGGGACGAAGCGGGGCGTCTCGTCGGCGTCGATGAGGGCGGAGATGGAGCAGTCGAGTCCGGCGGCGATCTGACCCAGCAAGCGGATGGTGGGGTTCTTCTTGCCCGCCTCCACATCGCAGATCATGGCCTTGGAGACCCCGGAGCGGTCGGCGAGGTCGGACTGGGTGATGCCCAGGGTGCTCCGCCTGGCCTTGATCTGGTCGCCGATTTCCATTCGTTCGCCTTTGTGAACTCGATAGTGGGAACAGGTGAACCCGGAGGTCAAAATTCTCGATAGAGAACATTGACTCACTATGGTGGATACATATACTATAGCGAACAACATGCTCTGATACAACAGAAAGTCCCCAATTTCAACAGGAGGTCAGTCGCCATGGTGAATAGCACTCAAATTCTGAGCCCCTGCGCATCCAGACGGGAGCTGTCGTTCGGATCATGGACGGTACAGATCCGTCGTTCGCCCGAGCGAATCCGCCGCCAGGTGGCGGACTTCGCGGTCGGCGTCCGGTGGGCGTGGTTCGGCGCGGCGACGGCGGTGGCGGCGATCGCGGTGCTGGGCCTGACCGGTCAGTGAAGCATGGGCCCGCGCCCGAGAGGGCGCGGGTCTCGATTCGGGGTCCACTCGCGGGCGGGCGAGGCCGGGCTCACGCGGTCAGAACTTCAGGCGCCCGGGGAGCCCGGCGGGGGTCGGGGCGCCCGCGGGGCGGTCGATCCGGACGAACCGGGCCGCGTCCGCGCCGGGCTTGGGCTCGGCCGTCTGGATGGCGATCGGACGGACCGTCGGCGCTGGTGCGGCGGCGGGCTCGGATTGCTCAGGGTGTGGGGGCGTCACCGTCAGGCTCGCCAACTGCTCCATCATCTCGCGGATCGTGTGCATCCGGGCGCCGAGCTGTTCGTCGAACGCGCCGAGGGCCTGGCTGGCGTTCGCGGCGATCTCGCGACCGCGCTCGTCGATCAAGCGGAGCTGCGTCTCGGCGGCCTCGAGCCTCGCCTCG
The DNA here is from genome assembly GCA_020850415.1 of Phycisphaerales bacterium. Lineage (GTDB taxonomy): Bacteria > Planctomycetota > Phycisphaerae > Phycisphaerales > UBA1924 > PNC22. Next base: position 46,864 of record JADZER010000024.1, on the reverse strand, counting down.
GCGGTCTCGGCCAGCCGCTGGGCGTGCTCGGCGCGGCGGGCGGCTTCCTCGGCCTGGGCGGCGGTGCGTGAGGCCTGGATATCCAGGGCCTCCGTCATCGAATCCGCCCGGGTCTTGATCGACTGGATGATCGCCTCGATCTCGGCGCATGCCTCCGCGGCGGCGGCGGTGACGGTGGCAGTACCGGCAGTGGTGGCTTCGCCCAGGGCGTTATCCGGCGCCGGCCCGTGCGCGCCGATCGGCTCGCCGATATCGATGCACTCGCGCACGGCCGCCTCGGCCGCGGCGTGGCGTTCCTCGAGAAGCAGCGTCAGCCGGCCCATTGCCGCCTCGGCGCGGGCGTCCAGCTCGGCGACCAGGGTGCCGAGGACATCCTGGGCGTGGCGGGCGACGGTTTCGAGGCGGGCCCTGCAGTCGCGCTCGAAGGCGTCGGCGGCGGGCTCGGCGCGGGCGTCGAGCTCGGCGGCGGTGGAGGCGAGGACATCCTCCGCGTGGCGGGAGGCGGCGTCGAGGCGGTGCCTGCATTCGCGGTCGAGGGCTTCGACGGCCTGCTCGGCGCGGTCGGCCGACCGGCCGAGCCTGGCCTCGATCTCGCGGGCGCGGGCGAGCGCGGCGTCGAACGCCTCCTGGGCCTGGCGGAGCGCGACGGCGCCCTCCTCCGCGGCGGCCTTGGCGGCCTCGCCCGCGGCCCGCTCGGCCGAGGCGGCGGCGTCGTTGGCACGGGTCAGTGCGTCCTCGGCCTGCGCGAGCTTCTGGTCGATCGTCGGGATGAGCTTGACCACCGGCCTCAGCTTCTCGCCGGCCTTCGACGCCGTGTCGTTGAGCGTGTCGGCGACAGATCGGCCCTCGGCCACGGCCGAGCGGAGCAGGTCGCGCTGGGCCGCCGCCTGGCTGAGCAGGACCCGGAGCGAGTCGGCGAACTCGCGCAGCAGCGCGCCGTCCACCACCCGGGGGCTGAGGAAGGTCTCCTCGATGAGCTGGCTGGCGGTGAGCGGCGGCGCGGCCGTCGCGGTGTTGCCGGTGTCGTCCATGGCGGTCCTCCGTGACCGGGGCAATATATACGGGTTCGGCCCGCTGGGTTTATCGGACGGGGGGGGGGGCTACTTCGCGCCGTCCGCGATCCGGACCTCGCCGTTGTCGTGCTCGACCGCGACGCCCAGCTCGAACAGCGCGGTGAGCGCGGCCTGCTGCTCGGCCTGCTTCTTGCTCTGCCCCCACACGGCGGTGAACCGCTGCTCGCCGATCTCCACGCAGACCTTGAAGCACTTGGCGTGGTCGGGGCCCTTCTCGTCGAGCGTGCGGTACCCCGGGGATCGGTCGAGGTTCTGCTGGGCGAACTGCTGAAGGACGCTCTTGAAGTTCTGCTGGTGCCCGCTGTCGGCCGCGGACTCGATGATCGGGTCGAGGAGGGGCAGGAGGAACGCCTCGGCGGCCTGGAACCCGCCGTCGAGGTAAAGGGCGCCGATGACGGCCTCGAAAACGGCCGCGGGGAGGGACTGGGGCAGGTTGGTGTGGCCCTGCATGCCCTTGCCCAGGACCAGCCAGCGGTGGAGGCCCATGTCCCGAGCGATGCGTGCGCATGTCCTGCGGGAGACGGCGGCGGACTTGATCTTGGTCATGTCGCCTTCGAGCAGGTCGGGGTAGAGGTCGAAGATCCGCTGGCAGACGACCAGGCCGAGGACCGAGTCGCCGAGGAACTCCAGGCGCTCATTTGACTCGAGCCGGTGGGCGGCGACGGAGGAATGGATGAACGCCCGGGCCAGGAGCGCGGGATCCGCAAACCTATAGCCCACGATCGATTCGATCTGTTCGAGGACTTGCTGCTCCACCTCAACCGCTCCGCGCCCAGCGCACGGATGCCCGTACGGGGCGAAGGACCACACTTCGGCCGAGATGGCTCGTGCCCCGTGCGGGCGGCCCCGAAGAGACCCCGCGCGGACCAGGAGCGACCGCGGCCCACAACACAACCCCAACACCTTACCAGGAACCTGCGCCGAATGCCAGCGGTTTCTTGAAGGGCGAGGGGCTTGCTCGGCGCGGCGGAGCGCCTATCGTAGTGGCCCGCCGGGGAGCCCCCGGGTTCGGCGGATGGTTTGTGTTAGGGATAGAAGCCGGAGTTGCCGCCATGTCGACCCACTACTGCAAGCGGAAGAGCAATGTGAAGCGCTACCGGAACATCGGCTTCCGGGCCCGCATGAGGACCAAGTCGGGCCGGAAGATCATCAACGCCAAGCGTCGGCGCGGCCAGGTCGTGAACGCGGCGGACCGCTGATCGAGCCTCTCAGTCTGATCGCCCCAGCCCGCGCGACGCGGGCTTGTTTGTTTTTCGCCGGGTGGGATGTGGCGTGCGGGTTCCCGACATGGCGTGTGCAACCGGGGGGCTCATCCCGTAGCATGGCGTCGGCTGGACGACCCTTCGCGCCGGGCCCGGGCGGGCCCTGCTCCGCCACGACCGACAGGGAACCCCCCCCGAGGCAGCGATGAGCGAACCGATCGAACACGCCGACACCACGCCATTGGATATCGACACCGACGGGCACGAGCGTGCCGACTCGGTGGACCGCGTGCCGGAGGGGCCGCGCCGACGCTACCGGGAGGTCACGCTCACGGCCCTCCTGCTGGCGGTCCTGATCGGCGTCGTGATGAACGCCTCGATCACCTACGCGGGCCTGAAAATCGGCTTCACGATCGGCGGGTCGGCGATCGCGGCGGTGGTGGGGTTCGGGCTGCTGCGGGGGCTGCTCCGGCCGTTCATCCGCGGGGCCGGGTCGGTGCTCGAGGTCAACATCGCCCAGACGGTCGCCAGCTCCGTGAACACCTCCAACTCGGGGGTGATCTTCACGGTGCCGGTGCTGTTCCTCCTCGGCATCAGCCTGACCTGGAGCGACACGGACTTCTGGCTGATCACCGCGGCGTGCGTGGCCGGCGGGATCCTCGGCTGCGCGTTCATCATCCCTCTCCGCAAGCAGATGATCGAGATCGACCGCCTGCGGTTCCCTTCGGCGGTGGGGGTCGCGGCGATCCTCAAGAGCCCCGGCGGCGGGGTGAAGAAGACGATCGTGCTCGTCGGGGGCATCCTGCTCTCGGCGCTGCTCTACGCGCCGACCGCGATGCACACGCTGCCCTTCGGCCGCGTGGACGGCGCGGCGATCCACGGGGACACCCAGCGTCCGATCGCCGAGCTCCTGACGGCGCGGGAGGCGGGCGGAGCGATGGACCGGCTCGACGAGCTCGTGCTCGATGAGCGGCTCACGCCCAAGGACGCCCAGACCGCCCGGGACATCAACCGCTGGGTCCTCGCCAAGGAGGTCCCCGCGGGCGTGGCCGAGCGGGGAGGCCTGCTGGCCGACCGGCGCGGGCTGAACCGCGAGCTGGCCGACGCGAAAAAGGCCCTCGAGAAGGCCCCGGTACCCGCCGGCACCCGCGAGAACATCGCCGAGCTCAAGGGCAAGATCGCGTCGATCGACGGGCTGCTCGCGGGCGAGACCATCGCCCCGCTCGCCAAGTACCCCGACGAGCTGTGCGTCGCGGCGTTCAAGGTCTCCCGGGGCTTCGCCGGCGAGGGCGAGGAACTGCTGACCTGGGACGATCTTCGCGACCCGCGGTATGGGTGGGCGGCCGATCCGCTGTGGGGCTATCTCGATCTGCAGGCGCGGCTCCCCGACTACGGGAGCCTGACCGAGCCGGGCAAGCTCGACCCGCGGGTGGACCGCGACAGGAACGGGCTGCCGGACCTGATCGTCACCGACGACAAGGTGAATGTGGGGCGCCTGCTCGGCCTGCCGGCGGAGATCGAGCTGATCTTCGCCATCGCGCCGTTCGCGCTCGGGGCGGGGTTCATCACGGGGCGGGCCGGGCTGCTGGTGCTCGCGGGCGGGATCCTGGCGTACTTCGTGATCAACCCGGTGGTGTTCTCGCAGGGCTGGCTGCCGGCGACGGTCGGGGGCGCGGAGGCGCCCACGGCGGCGTACAAGGCGTTCAACCGGCCGCTGGGCATCGGCCTGCTGCTCGGCGGGGCGCTGATGGGCGTGGTGGTCTCGCTGCCGGCGATTGTGGCGGCGCTCAAATCGATCGCCTCCGCCGGGCGGACGGCGTCGCGCGGGGGGCGGGACGAGATGGGGCTGGTCCCGCTGATCGTCGCGGTGGTGGTAGCGGGCGGGCTCCTGTTCGCGGCCGCGGATTATGTCGGCAACGAGCCGCTGAACAAGGGCGGGCTGTGCCCGGTGACGGGGCTGGAGGTCTCGGCCGAGGCGTCGCCGAGCGCGTACGAGGGCTACGCGATCGCGTTCGCCGACGGCGCGGCCAAGCGGGTCTGGGACGAGGGCGGCGTCTGGGGCGAGGGCGGGCAGGCGGTGACCTGGGACGACGATGCCAAGGACGCGTACCTCGCGGGCCGCTCGGCCAAGCCGGGGCTGCTGTCGTCCCTGGGGCCTCACGCCCGCGCGGCCGTCATCGCGGTGGTGGGGGTGATGTGGATCTGGTTCGCGGGGATCATCATCGCCCAGTGCACGGGAATGACCGACTGGTCGCCGATCTCCGGGATGGCGCTCCTGACGGTGGTGCTGGTGCTGCTCCTCGCCGGGTCCGGCGCGGTGATGGGGGCGGTGCTGATCGGGGCGGCGCTGTGCGTGGCGATCACGCTGGCGGCCGACATGATGGCGGACCTCAAGACCGGGCACCTGGTCGGGGCCAAGCCCCTGCGCCAGCAGGTCTGCGAGATGGTGGCGGTGCCGATCGGGCCGGTGGTGACGATGCTGACAATCCTCATCATCGTCGGCGCGAACATGAAGACCGCGGGCGTGCCGATGGGCGAGGGGACGACCACGACCGCGCCGCAGGCCCAGGCCCTCCAGGCGATCATCGAGGGCGTGCAGGGCGGCGAGATGCCCTACGCCCTCTACGGGCTCGGCGCGGGGCTGGGCGTGCTGCTGGGGCTCGGCTCGTTCGCGGGGCTGGGCGTGCTTGTCGGGCTGAGCATGTACCTGCCGTTCATGTACATCGCGACCTACGGCATCGGGTGCGTCGCGAACATTTTGCTGCGGGCGTTCAAGGGGCCGCGATGGGCCGAGGAGTGGGGCGTGCCGTTCGCCGCGGGGCTGATCGTGGGCGAGTCGATCCTCGCCCTGGTGTTCAACATCATCGTCCTGGCGATGGGCTGAGGGGAGGGGCCATGCGACTGCTCGCGTTCCTGCTCATCTGGGTTTCGCTCGGCGTCGGCGTGGTGGCCGCGGCTGCGGCGTATCTGTGGGAGATTCCCGCGGCCGGTGACGAGGCGTTCCAGCTCGGGACCGACGCGGAGGGCGCGAAGGTGTACGCGGTGCTGGGGGCGCCGGCGGGCAGGGTCGGGGTCGGGGTCGGGGCCAAGCCGCTGTTCGAGACCGACACGGCGCTGACGCCCGAGGTGGTGGCGGCGCTGCGGGAGGCGGGTGTCGGGCGGGTGCGGGTGAAGAGCTTCAAGGTCAGCCGCTGGACGCACTTCCCCTACTTCGCCGGCGCGTGCGTGGGGCTGCTGGCGGGGGCGATCCTGACGCGCCTGAGCTCGGCGAGGGACGCCAGGCTCGCCGATCAGCAGGACGACGAGGGCGACCGGCTCTCGCCGGAGAAGGCGGTCGCGGAGCTGCGAGCGGTCGTGCGGGCGCTGCTCGCCGATCTGACGCACCTCGGCGACGAGACCGACGCGTGCGCCCAGATCACCGAGCGCCTGGGGCAGGCGAGCCGCGACCTGGTGCCGGCGGTGGTCGAGCAGCGCGAGCGGCTCGTCGGGCGCATGGGGCTAGGCCCCTACGCCGCGCTGATGGATGTGTTCGCGTCGGCGGAGCGGAGCCTCAACCGCTCGTGGTCCGCGGCGGCGGACCTGGCGCTCGCCGAATCGGTCGAGGCTCTCGAGCGCGCCGGCGAGCGTCTCGCCGTCGCGGAGGACAAGCTCACGGGCAGGACGCCGTCGCTGCTGCCGCTCGGTTAGAAAGCTCCACGGAGGCACCCATGCAACGCATCACGGCCTTGGCTCTGCTCGCGTCGTTCGCGCTCCCGGCGCTGGCGCAGGAAGAAGCGCCCAAGAGCGTTCCCGCGACGAAGATCCTGACGCCGGCCCAGGCCCAGGAGGGCGCGGCCCGGGCGGGCCAGCCCGAACGGGCCGAGCCGGTGTACGACGAGGCGGCCGACGCTGGCGAGCAGATCGCCGGGGCGCTCGCCAAAGCCAAGAAAGAGAACCGGCGGGTGCTCATCCAGTGGGGCGCGAACTGGTGCGGGTGGTGCGTCAAGCTGCACGACCACATGCGGGCGGACGCCCAGATCCGGAAAGAGCTGCTCTACGAGTACGACCTCGTCCATGTGGACATTGGGGATTTCGACAAGAACATGGACCTGGTCGCCAAGTACGGCGCCGACATCAAGGGCAACGGCGTGCCGTTCCTGACGGTGCTCGACGGCGACGGGAAGGTCATCGCCAACCAGGAGACCGGCACGCTCGAGGCCAAGGACGACCCCGCCCACTCGCACGACTCGGCGAAGCTGATGGGGTTCCTGACCGAGCACCAGGCCGAGTACCTGCAGAGCGCGGCGGTGCTGGACGACGCGCTCTCCCGGGCACGGGCGGAGGGCAAGCTGGCGTTCGTCCACTTCGGGGCCCCCTGGTGCCCGTGGTGCCACAGGCTCGACGCCTTCCTGGCGCGCGAGGACATCAGGGCCGTCCTCGACGATCACTTCGTCGAGGTGAAGATCGACACCGACCGGATGGTCGGAGGCGGGGACAGGCTGCAGGACATGCGCAAGACCCAGCAGGGTGGCATCCCCTGGTTCGCCTTCGTCGATGGCGAGGGCACGATCGTGGCCCACAGCTCCGAGAGCGGGCAGAACATCGGCTACCCCGCGGCCGCGGAGGAGGCCGACGCCTTCCTCGCCATGCTGGCCAAGGCGCGCCCCGGGATCACCGAGGCGCAGCGCCAGTTCCTCAAGACCGAGCTGGTCAAAAGCGTGAAGCGGCAAGGCGGCGGCTGACGCGGCCGGCGCTTAGAGGTGCACGCCGTGGCTGCGCAGGTGCCTGGTGATCTGCGCGGCGGTGTCGTCGGTGAAGTCGATCTGCTCGGCCCGCCAGCCCGCGCCCCGGGCGGCGCCGATGTTGTCGGCCAGATCGTCGAAGAACAGGATCTCAGGGCCGCGGAAGCCCGTCGCCCGCTCGAACGCGCGGTAGATCTCGGGCCCGGGCTTGAGCAGGCCGAGCAGGTGGCTGGCGTGGGGGTGCCGCACGCTGCCCACCGCCGAGACGCCCCGGGCGCCGGCCATGTGGGGGCCCTCCCAGTGGCGGTGGCTGGTGTTGCTCAGCACGCCGGTGGCGAGGTGGTCGGCGGTGTTGAGGGCCTCGATCAGGCCCCGGACCCCGGCGTACTCCTCCAGGATCCACGCGTCGTGCACCGCCATGATCTCCGCCGGTGAGTACAGCCCGTCGGTCGTCGCCGCCATGCGCTCAAAGAACGCCCCGCAGGCGATCTCCCCACGCTGGTACGCGTCGTTGATGGCGGTGCGCTCGGCGTCGGCACTCTGGGTGCGGTCGTTCCAGCGGTGCTCGACCCCGGCCGCGGCGCAGCCCTCCCGCCACGAGCGGCAGATGCGGACCAGCACGCCCCCGGCGTCGAAGCAGACCATGCGGACTGGGCTGGCGGGGCGGACGGGGCTTGCGGGGGGGGTGGTCAAGGGGGTCGCTCGCTCGGTGTCCAGGGGAGGGTATTCCGGGCGTGGTGATCGGGGTCGTGCGGGCTTCTAGACTCCCGGCGATGCGTCTGGACTTCGAGCTCAACTCGCTGGAGGCGACCGGGGCGCTCGGCGCCGCGCTCGCCGGCGTGCTGGCGCAGGGGGATGTCGTGGCGATCGAGGGGGACCTGGGGGCGGGGAAGACCACCCTGGTGCGCACGGTGGCGGCGGCGCGGGGGATCGACCCGGGGATGGTCTCAAGCCCCACCTTCGTGATCGTCAACGAGTACCCGGCGGCGCGGGAGGGGGACGCCCCGCTTGTGCATGTCGACGCCTACCGGCTGCACTCGGCCGATGACCTCGAGCCGCTGGGGTGGGACCAGCTCGCGGACGGGTCGGCGGTGATCCTGATTGAGTGGGCCGAGCGGGTCGCGGCGGCGCTGGCGCCGGGCGAGACCGCGCGGCTGACGATGCGGGCCACGGGCGAGGAGTCGCGGGCCGCGTCGCTCGACGCCCCCGAGTCGTGGCGTTCGCGGGGGGCGCTCGCGGCGTTGCAGGCCCTCGCGCTGCCGGCCCGGCAGGCAACCACCTGCCCGATCACGGGCCGGGCGGTCCCGGCCGACTCGCCCACATGGCCGTTCGCCAACGAGCGGGCGCGGATGGCGGACCTGTACAGGTGGTTCAGCGGGCAGCACCAGGTGAGCCGAGACGCCGAGGAGCAGGACTTGGAGGAAGGGTGACGCCGGGGGGCGCGAGGCGGAAAGCTCAAAGCGAAAAACTCAAAGCTCAAATCAAGGCACCCGCCGCGAAAGTCCGCTGCTCACCGCGACCGAGTGCATCTATTTGAGCTTTGAGTTTTTCGCTTTGAGCTTTCCCCGCGACCCTACCCGCCCACCGCGTAGATCTGCAGCCTGTGCCCCTGGGCTTCGAGCCCCCGCTCGCGGCAGATGCGCTCGCGGAGCGCGAGCAGCTCGGGCAACTCCAGATCGAGGACCTCGCCGGTGTCGAGGCGGACGAGCTGGTCGTGCGGCGTGTGGCCGTAGGCGAGCTGGTAGCGGGCGTGGTCGTCGTTGCTCAGCACGCGCTGGATGATCCCCGCGTCCTGCAGCAGCTTGAGCGTCCGGTAGACCGTCGCCTTGCTCACGCGGAAGTCGCTGGCGCGGAGCTCGTCGAGCAGCCGGTCGGCCTCGAACACGCCGTCGAAGCGCATGATCGTGTCGAGCACCTGCGCGCGCTCCGGCGTGTACTTGAGCCCCTCGCTCTTGAGCTTGCGCCGGAAGACGGCGCACAAGGGTTCGATGATGCGGATCTCGTCGGGCCCGGGCATGCCGGGATGGTACGGGCGCAGGAGCGGGCGGGTAGACTCCCCGGCCATGACCCAGCGGGCGTTCGTCAAGATCGGGGAGCCGGGCCGCCGGGCTGGCCTGCTGGTGCTCGCGCTCCTCGGCTGCCTGGCTGTCGTCGCCATGCTCGGCTCGCCGCTCATGCCGGGCATGGCCATCGGGGCGCTCACGCTCAAGCTCGGGGCGGTCTGGCCGGCGGCGGTCTATCTGGCGGCCGGGTTCGGGCTCGGGTGGCCGGTCGTCCGGATGCTCCGGGCTGCCGGCCGGCGGAAGCCCCCCGGGGCCGACCAGCGCGGCAGCACACAAACCGAGCCTGGGGCCCGCGAGCAGGGGAGGGAGGCGCCGGTCAAGCTCTCCGAGCAGACCTTGACCACCGGCACGGGATGGGCTGATTCGGCGCCGATCCAGGCCGCGGCGGGGCTGGCGGTGATTTTCAGTCTCAGCGAGGTGCTCGGCGTGCTCGGCCTGCTCAACGCACCGACGGCGATCGGCGTGTGCGCCGTCGGGCTGGGCCTGCTCGGGTGGCAGGCGACCGGCGCGGTGCGTGCCGGGGCGAGGATCCAGATCCCCGGGCTGGTGTGGATGCTCGCCTGCCCGGCGGTTGCGGTGCTCCTGGTCGCGGCGGTGATGCCCCCCGGCTGGCTGTGGGCGTCGGAGTACGGCGGGTTCGACGCCCTGAGCTACCACCTGCAGCTGCCGCAGGAGTGGCTGGCGTCGGGGCGGGTCGAGCCGGTCGAGCACAATGTGTACTCGTACCTGCCCGGGTATGTCGAGGCGGCGTTCACGCACCTCGGGTGGATGACGCTCGCCCCGGAGCGCGGGCTGCCGGCGGGCGACGGCTGGCGGCTGCTCGCCTGCCAGGCGCTGCACGCGGGGCTCACGCTCATCGCGGCCTGGCTGACCGCGCGGGCGACGCAGCGGCTGGCGATGAATCTGGGCGCGGAGGAGCGGATCGCCCGGTGGGCCGGGGCCATCGCCGGGTGCGTCGCACTCGCGACGCCCTGGGCCGTCGTGACCGGCTCCCTGGCGTACAACGAGGCCGGGGTCAACGCGATGCTCGCGGGGGCGCTGCTCGTCGGCGTGCAGCCGGGGCTCCGCGGGAGCGTACGCGGCGGTCTGGTCGGGCTGTTGGTGGGGGTGGCCTGCGGGTTCAAGCCCACCGCCCTGCTCTTCGCGGGCGTCCCCGCCGGGGCGGTCATGGTGCTCGGGTGCGCCGTGGGGGCGGGGGGCCGCAAGGCCGCCCGCGCCGCGGTCGTCGTCGGCGCGATCGTCGGGCTGCTGGCGCTCTCGCCCTGGCTCGCGCGCAACGCGGCCCACGCCGGCAACCCCGTGTTTCCCTTCGCCACCGACACCCTCGGCGCGGCCCACTGGACGCCCGACCAGGTCCAGCGGTACGGCGCGGCGCACAGCGGCGCCGCCGATCGGGCCCACATGCTGCGCTTGCTGGCGTGGGACAACCCCAACGCCGCCCCGGGCGCCCCGGCGGTGGAGCGGTTCCGCGGCCTGGCGAACCCGCAGTGGGGGCTGGCCTCGCTGTTCGTCGCCCTGGCGATCATCCCGCTCATCGCGGGCGAGCGTCGGGCCCGCGGCGTCGGGCTGGTGCTGCTGCTGGTCCTCTGGACGCAGCTTGCCTGCTGGCTCGGCATGACGCACATGCAGTCGCGGTTCCTCCTGCCCCTGCTGCCCGTGGGGGCGATGGTCATCGGGCTCGGCCTCGCCCGCCTGCGAACGCTCGCGGACGCCAGGCCCGACGGGCGGGCGGGGGTTGCGCTCCTCGGCGGCACGGTCGTGCTGGTGCAGACGGGGTTCCTAGTCGTCGCCTACACCGGGCAGCGCGCCGGCGGCGCCGGCGAGGCGTTGCCGATCTTCCCCGAGTTCTTCACCGGCCTGCAGAGCCAGACCCCGGCGGAGACCTCGACCGGCTGGTGCAACCTGACGGCAAGCGAGAGCGCCCGGGTGTATCTGCTCGGCGACAGCACGCCGCTCTACTACGGCACGCATGTGGTCTACCACACAACCTACGACGCCTCGCCCCTCGGCGGGCTGATGCGGGCGCACCCGGACGATCCAGCCGCCTGGAGCGCGGGGCTGCGCGAGCGGGGGATCGCCTGGCTGCTGGTCAACGAGTCCGAGCTGCGCCGTCTCGCGGCGAGCGGGTGGTACGACCCGGAGGTCACCGCCGAGGCGGTGCACCGGTTCGTCGAGCAACTCGGCGGGCCGGAGTTCGCCTGGCCCGACGGGCGGTACGCGGTGCGCCTGCCCGGGGCGGGGGGTGATGGTTGACCACCACGACCGGCACAACCGGCAAGCCCGGGCGCCGTGTGCTGCGGCTCGCGCTCCAGGCCCTGGGCTTTGTCATCGGCCTGCTCATGCTCGGCTGGTGCGTGCGGGCGGCCCTCAGCCCCGAGAACCGCGAGCAGCTCGCCAAGCTCGGCGAGGCCACGCCCGGGCAGATCGCCCTGCTGCTGGGGCTCAGCGCCGGCACGCTCTACCTCAACGGCCTGCTGTTCTGGGTCACGCTGCGCCCGGTGAGGCGGATGCCCGCGGTGGATCATGTCGCGATCAATGCGCTCTGCACCTTCCTCGCGTTCCTCCCGTTCAAGCTCGGCGCGGTGCTCCGGGTGGCAATCAACAACCGGCGCGACGGCGTCCCCATCCTCACCATCGGCGCGTGGTACGGCGTCATGTTCGCCATCATGCTCGCGACCTACCTGCCCGCGATGGGCGCCAGCGTCTGGCGCGCCGGCGTGGACGGGCTCTGGTGGGCCGGGTGCCTCGGCGGGTCGGCGGCGCTGCTGGCGGCGGCGGTGGCGGCCGCGCGCCCGTTCGCCGGCCCGCGGGGCCTCGAGCGCCTCCACCGGCTGATCGACGGCTCGCGCCTGCCGCTCGTGGGCCGGCTGGCCCGCACCGACCACTTCGGGCGCCTGCACACCGCGGCGGACATGATGGCCGCGCCGGGGCACATGCTCGGCGCGGGGCTCATGCGCCTGGTGGACCTGGGCGTGATGAGCGCGAGGTTCGTCGTCGCCGGGTCGATCGTCGGCGTCGCGTTCGGGTGGGAGGAGGCGGTGCTCGCCGCGAGCGCCTACTACATCCTCGGCATGGTCAGCCCCTTCGGCATGCTCGGGGCCCGCGAGGCGGGCACAGCCTGGATGCTCGGCGCGGTGGGACTCACCTCCGCCGCCGGCCAGTCCGCCGAGGAGGTCGCCCGCTCGCTCACCGTCCTCACGCTGTTCATCACCGGGACCGAGTCGGTGGTGCTGCTGGCCGGGGCCGCGGCGGGGACGGTGTGGCTGCGTCCGGACCGCCTGCTTCGCCGTGCTCCGCGGTGAATAATGCCCCACCCATGCGAACCGCCCTCGTCCAGTTCAACCCCACCATCGGCGACCTCGCCGGCAACACCGCGCGCATGGCCGGGTTCGTCGCTCAGGCGCGCGAACGCGGCGCCGAGCTGGTCGTCTTCCCCGAGCTGGCGGTCTGCGGCTACCCGCCCCGGGACCTGCTGCTGCACGAGGGCTTCCTGGAGGGCTGCGCCGCGGCCGCCAAGGCGATGGGAGAGCAGCACTCGGCCGGTCTCACGCTGATCTTCGGGTGCCCCCTTCCACGGGACCCCGCGCGCCCGACGCACACCATGGCCAACAGCCTGCTCGCCTACCGCGACGGCGCGATGGTGGACTACTACGACAAGCGACTCCTGCCGACTTACGATGTCTTCGACGAGGACCGCTATTTCGAGCCGGGCGACCGGGCCGTCGTGATCGGGGTCCCGACCTCGCGCGGCACGCGGCGCGTCGGCCTCTCCATCTGCGAGGACCTCTGGAAGGGCGAGGACGCCGGGTTCGCCCTCCGCTACGAGCAGGACCCAGACCCCGTCGCCGAGCTGGTGCGCGCCGGCGCGGAGATTATCGTCAGCCCCTCCGGCAGCCCCTTCGTCCTGGGCAAGGGCAGGAAGCACCGCGGCATCCTGACCACCCACGCGAAGCGCCACGGCGTCTTCGTCCTCGCCGTCAACCAGGTCGGCGGCAACGACGACCTCGTATTCGACGGCCACGCCGCGGCCTACGACCCCCGCGGGCGGGCGCTCGCCTTCGGGCCCGGCTTCGAGGAGGCGGTCGTCGTCTTCGATGTCCCGGGCTCGGTGTCCGACGCGCCCGAGCCGGCCGACCCGCTGCTCGAAACCCCCGACGAGGAGCTCCTCGTCCGCGCCCTCGTCCTGGGCACCCGCGACTACCTCCGCAAGACCGGCCACACCGAGGCCATCATCGGCCTGTCGGGCGGGATCGATTCGGCCATCACCGCCGCCGTCGCCGCGGCCGCGATCGGGCCCGAGCATGTCCTCGGCGTCGCCATGCCCGGCAAGTACTCCTCCGACCACTCGCTCACCGACGCGTACGACCTCGCCGCCCGGCTCGGCGTCCGCTGCATCACCACGCCGATCGCCGAGCCGTTCGACGGCTTCCGCGCCCGCCTCGACGCCTCCTTCGCCGAGCTCGGCGAGCGTGCACTCGGCGCCACGCTCCCCGACCTGACCGAAGAGAACCTCCAATCCCGCGCCCGCGGCACCATCCTCATGGCCCTCTCCAACCGCACCGGCGCACTCGTCCTCACCACCGGTAACAAGAGCGAGCTGGCCGTCGGCTACTGCACGCTCTACGGCGACATGAACGGCGGCCTGGCCGTCCTCAGCGATGTCACGAAGATCCAGGTCTACGCGATGGCCCGCTGGCTGAACGACAACCCCACGCGGGCCGGCTTCGCAGGGCCCCCGATCCCCCCGAGCACGATCGACAAGCCGCCCAGCGCCGAGCTGGCCCCCGGCCAGCGCGACCAGGACAGCCTGCCCCCCTACGAGCTGCTCGACGGGGTCATCGAGCGCTATGTCGAGCACAAGCAGTCGGTGGCACGGATCGTCCGAGAGACCGGCTACGAGCGCGCGCTGGTCGCCCGGATCGCCCGCCTGATCGACCTCACCGAGTACAAACGCAAGCAGACCGCCGTGGGGATCAAGGTCTCCAGCGTCGCCTTCGGCAGCGGCCGGCGCGTGCCCATCGCCCAGCGATGGAAGTCCGAGTAGCAAGTTCCTCCGGGGCGGGGCACTCTGGGCCCGCTCTTCCCCTCCATGCCTCATCCCACCCCGGAGCATTCAAGCCCCGGCCCCGCAAGCTGCCGCACGCAATCGGGCGATGCCCCGGGCGTTCAGCCACCCGAGGAGGTCCGCCATGCTGCTCTGGTTCATCCGCACGCTGCTCGGCACCGTCATTCTCGTTCTCGGGCTCGCGGCCGCCCCCGCCCTCGCCCAGCCCTACGACACCACCGCCGGTCCGCTCGCCGTCCGGGACACCGGCGTCGTCACCCTTCACGACGACGCCCGCGACAAGGACCTCCAGGTGCGCATCCGCGCCCCCGAGCCGACCGACGACCAGCCCGGCCCCTTCCCCCTCGTGGTCTTCAGCCATGGCATGGGCGGCTCAGCCGCGGCCTTCGCCTCGCTCAGCGAGTGCCTCGCCAGCCACGGGTATGTCGTCGTCCACCCCACCCACGCAGACTCGGTCAGCCTCGGCACCCGCGCCGAACGGCGCGAGCGGGCGAGGAACCTCATCCGCGACCCGGCGGCCAGCGTCGCCGGCGTCGATCTGCCCGACCGCGTCGCCGATGTCCGGTTCATCCTCGACTCGCTCGACGCCGTCGAGGACGAGCTCGACGCCCCCGGGCTCATCGACCGCGAACGCCTCGGTATGGCCGGGCACTCCGCCGGGGCGATGACCACCCAGACCCTTGGCGGCCTGGAGTTCTTCGCCGGCCGGCGCTCGCTCGGCACGGCGCTGGCCGAGCCGCGGTTGGACGCCTTCGCCGTGATCTCCGGCCAGGGGGTCAATCGGCGTGCGATCACCCAAGACTCCTGGCGCTCGGTCGAGAAGCCCTGGCTGGTCATCACCGGCAGCAAGGATGTCAGCCGCGCCAGCGACGAGACGCCCGAGAGCCGGCGCCACCCCTACGAGCACGCGCCCGCGGACGGGACCAAGTACCTCCTGTTCATCGACGGCGCCACGCACTCGTCGTACCAGGGCAAGGGCCCGGGCGCCCTGCTCGACGGCGCGGCCCCCGACAACCTCGACTGGATCGCCCAGACCACCGACCTCTCGGTGCTGGCGTTCTTCGACGCCTATCTCAGGGACTCGGCGCCGGCCCGCGAGTGGCTCGACTCCGGCGCGATCGCCGAGCGCGAGGGCGGCACGGTCGAGTTCCAGCACAAGTAGCGCCCGGCGTGCGCGGGCCGCCTACTCCTCGACGATCGCGTAGAACCGACCCTCCGCGAGCTTCTGGAAGAGACCGGTCGACAGGTCCCCGTCGTCGAAGAGCGCATCGATGACGAGCATGTAGGCGTCGTCCCGGAGTTCGTCGGGGTCCATGAAGTGGACGCCCACCGCCGCGGTCACGCCGTTGTCGTTGTACTCGGTGTCCCACACGCCGCCGATGGGCGTGCCGGCCTCGAAGTCAACCGCGTCGACATAGCCCGCGAACTCGTCCGGGCACTCGCCGCTTGATCCGTCGGACACATGCTGGCCCTCGCGGGCGCGGTACAGCTCGGCGCCGTCCATGAACACCTTCAGCTCGGTGACGAACGCCGAACGCCGGGACTCCTCGGCCGCCCCCGTGAACTGCGGCACCACGATCGCGGCGAGAATGCCCAGGATCACCACCACGATCAGGATCTCGACGAGCGTGAACGCACGGGTGATGGTGTGGCGGGCGGGCATGCCCCGAGCATCGCAAACCCCCCCAGCCCCCGCAACCAACCCACTCCGGCGCCGGACAGACCACGCGGGCCCGCGGCGGCAAAGGCGCTCGGCACTCGCGGACCGGCCCAGCCCGGACCCCCCGCATGATCCCGCCCGCCGGAGCGACCGTCAGGGGTTCGCGTGACCCCGGCCGGCGCCCGGGCATCGCCTGGCGCCGATCCACGCCGCCCGCCCCGCGTCGGACCAGCCCGGCTCAGAACGGGGCGTCCGACGAGAACTTCCGCCAGTCCCCCAGAAACGGCTCCCAGAACGCCAGGTGCGAGGCGTGCAGCATCAGCCGGGGGGCGCTCGACGGGTCGCCGTAGAGAAGATCACCCAGGATCGGCGCCCCCAGACCCCCCGCCGACCGCGCCGTCGCCGCGTGGACGCGCAGCTGGTGCGTACGCCCCGTCAGCGGGCGCATCTCCACCCGCGTGCGCCCGGCCTCGCGGGCGATCACCCGCCAGAGCGTCCGCGACGGCTTGCCAAGCTCGAAGTTCACATGCTGGCGGGGGCGGTTGGGCCAGTCGACGATCAGCGGCAGGTCCACCTCGCCCTCGTCGCCCTCGACCTCGCCGGCCAGCAGCGCTGAGTAGCTTTTCCCAGTCTTCCGCTGCTCGAACTGCCGGCTCAGCTTGGCGTGGGCCGGGCGCGACAGCGCGAACACCATCAGCCCGCTGGTCTCCATGTCCAGCCGGTGGACGCTCAGCGGGCCGCTCGCCTCGGGGAACATCGCCCGCACCCGGGCCTCCACGCAGTCGGACTTGCCCTCCCCCCGCCCCGGCACGCTCAGCAGGCCGTGGGGCTTGTCGACCACCACCCAGCGTTGGCCCCGGCCAACGACGCGCACCTCGTCCCCGGGGCCTGCGGCCAGCAGGTCCCGCGGGAACTCGGCGGGGGTTTCGGGTGTCTGGTGGATCAACAACAGCCTACCCTCAGGTGCGGTTTCGCCGCGCCGCACAGGAGACGGAAACCATGCGATCGATCGCCACCATCATTGCCCTCGGCGCGGCCGGCGGCCTTGCCCTCGCCCAGCCCGCAAGCCCGGCCGGCGCCGAGCCCGAGTGGGTCGAGGCCGAAGCCCCGGTACTCACCAGGACCGTCGCGCTCACCAGCCGCGACAAGTTCGTCAAGGCCGGCGAGCAGTACTTCTCCCCGGACGCCAAGTGGGTGATCTTCCAGGCGACACCCGTCCCCGAGGCCGGGAAGAACCCCGACCCGCACTACTCGATGTATGTCGGCAAGCTGATCTACGACGCCGACGGCGCCATCACGGGCATGGAGGAGCCGATCCTCCTCAGCCCCCCCGGCTCGGCGAACACCTGCGGCTGGTTCCACCCGACCCAGAAGGGTGTGGTCATGTTCGGCTCGACCCTCGTGCCGCCCGCCGACTCGACCGCGCCCGGCTACGAGGGGCCCAACAAGAGCCGCTACTCGTGGCAGTTCCCCGCCGAGATGGAGGTCGTCACCCGCGCCGTGCCCGCGATGGGCGCTGGCGACGACACCGCCCCGACGCCCGTCTTCTCCAGGCCCGGCTACGACGCCGAGTGCTCCTACTCCCCCGACGGCCGGTTCATCCTCTACGCCCATGTCGAGGAGGAGCGCAGCATCCGGATCGGCCGGCCCGACGCGGACCTCTATGTCTACGACACCAAGACAGGCGAGCAGATCCCCATGGTCGTGCAGGACGGCTATGACGGCGGGCCCTTCTTCAGCCCCGACATGAGCTGGATCTGCTATCGCTCCGACCGCCAGGGCGACTCCAACCTCCAGCTCTTCGTCGCCGAGATCGACTGGGGCAAGGACGGCGCGATCAAGGGCGTCAAGCGCGAGGTCCAGATCACCGACAACGGCGCCGTCAATTGGGCGCCCTACTTCCACCCGTCAAACCAGTTCCTCGTCTACACCACCAGCGAGCTGGGCCACCAGAACTACGAGGTCTTCGCCATCGAGTTCAACCCCGACAAGCCCCTCGACAAGCTGTGGCATCTCCGCGTGACCAACGCCGAGGGCTTCGACGGCCTGCCCGTCATCAGCCCCGACGGCAAGCACATGATCTGGTGCGCCCAGCGCGGCGAGCTCGCCGAGGGCGAGGCCCGCCCCAGCAGCCAGATCTGGGCAACCACCTTCGACGCCAAGGCCCTGCTCCGCAGGGCCCGGGCGGGCGGGTCATTCTGAGTCCAGCCCGCGCAGGCCGCATTCCGGGCACTTGTCGCTGACAGCGCCGGTGTACCCGCAACCCGGGCAACCGACCGCGGGCATCGACACCATCCAGCCCGCGATCCGCCTCGCGAACACCGCCAGCGCCGCGCCGATCGCGAGCATCGCCAGCCCCCGGTAGGTGGACATCCCCTCGCCGATTTCCATGTAAACCCGGAAGATGTGGTCGAAACCGCCACTCCCCATCCCGACCGCAAACATCAGCCGCTTGAGGAACAGGTACCCGCCGACGGCGAGGAGGATGACCCCCGCGCCACGCAGCGCCCAGGCCGTCACGGCCCGCGCGGTATGGACAGTGGTCGGCGACAATCCCGGCATGATGTTCTCCGATGCCCCCGAAACCCCTCACCCCGCTTTCCGTAGAGTACTGGCGATGAGTTCCAGCGACCAAGCCGAGCCCGTCATCGTCGCCATGCCCGCCTCCGAGGTCGAGGCCGCGATCCTCAAGGCCGCGCTCGAGGCCGAGGGCATCCCCTCCTGGGTGCTCGGCGCCCTCACCAGCGGCTTCCGCGCCGAGGCCCCCGGCCGGGCCAAGCTCGTCGTCCGAGCCGCCGACGCAGCCCGCGCCCGCGCCGTCCTCGAACAACCCGGGGACGCCGAACACCCCGACGGGGACGACTGAACCCGCGCCGGCCACGACGACCGAGCCGACGCGCGGCCTCAGTCCCGGCGTCCTTCACCCGGATCGTCCGCCACAGCGTCCAGCCCCCGCACGCGCCACGCCACGCCCCGGAGCAACTCCCCCATCCGGCGCTGCCGGTAGCGTTCGCTCGTCCAGATCGTCGCGTCCGGATCGGCGAGTGCCGGCGGGGGCGGCGTGCCCGACCCCACCCGCAAATCCACCTTCGTCGCCATCCTCGCGTCAACCACCGCCGCCGGGGTCGCGAGCGCGCCGACCCGCTCGGACGACCCGGCGCTCACCCAGCGTGCCCCCGCCCCCAACAGCCCCGGGCTCCCCAGGTCCACCGGCAGGGTCCCGATGTAGAACACCGTCCCCGCGGGGATGGCAGGCGACCCGTCGCGGGCGTACACGCTGCGGTCGAACACCGCCGTCACCGCCCCGGCGCGCCGGGCGAACTTGCCCGTCCCCACCACCTCGTACACCCGCGAGAAGTCCGTGGGCACCCGCAGGTCGACCGGCCGGAGCAGCGTGCTCACCAAGCCCTGCCCCGTGTCCTCGAAGCCGGGCTCAACCTCCCGGAACCGGGCGTCGTCCTGGCCACGCGCCGCCCCGCACGCCGCGCCGAGCGTGAGGACCAGAAGCCGGGTTGTGCGCACAAAGCGGGTCATGGTCAGTCAGCGGTCCGGGTTGGCCCGGCGAAGCGTGCCACGGGAGGAACTCAGCACCATCTGCATCTTGATCGACACCACGGCCTTGGGATCGCCAGCGGGCAGCTCGTCCAGGGCCTTCCCCTTCGCCGTCCAGTTGTAGATCGCGTCCAGCAGCGGGCCGTCCACATCCAGATACCCGGTGTCCTGCCCGGGGAGGAACTCGGCCTTCGCCACCGTGCCGTTCTTCCGGAAGTCGAT
Source organism: Phycisphaerales bacterium (assembly GCA_020850415.1). GTDB lineage: Bacteria > Planctomycetota > Phycisphaerae > Phycisphaerales > UBA1924 > PNC22. The sequence continues at coordinate 27,306 of JADZER010000024.1, read as the reverse complement.
GCGCAGCACGGGGTTACGCGGCACGGCCGAGAGCCGGGTCGTGATCGACCACCTCGGACGCACCGTCGTGATATCCAGCCCCTGCGCCGACGCCGGGCGCCCCGGGATCCACTCGGCCACATCATCCAGGCTCGTCGCGTCCGACTCCTTGGGCGACGGGTTCACATCCGGGCTTTCCCCGGCCGGAGGGGTAGGCGCCGCCTGGGGCGCCTGCTCGGCGCTCGTTGCCGCCTTTGCCGCGCTGGCCTCCTTGGCCTGCTCGGCGGCCTGCCGGGCCACCCGCTCGGCCACCTCCGCCAGCTCCTGGGCCCGCGCCGTGGCCCGGCGCACCACCCGGAACAACTGCTCCGTCGCCGCCGCGGAGGACTCCTCGAGCACCGCCAGCGGCGAGGGGGCCGGTATCGATTCCGCCTCCGCGCCGGGGGAGGGGGCGGTCGCCTCGGTCGGCGACGCGGCCGGCTCCTGGGCCACCACCGGCTCTGCGGGGGCGGTCTCAAGCAGGACCTCGGTCTCCGCTTCAGGCTCGGCCTCGGCCTCGGTCTCGGCCTCGGGCTCAGCCAGGGCCACAGGTGGTTGTGGGGCCTGGGCTTCCGGCACGCCCGCATCCAGCGGCGAGAGCTCCGCCTGCTCGACCTCCGCCGGCCGGGCGTGGTGCTCGGTCGGGTCGGCGAACCCCAGCCAGTTGATCGAGACCGCCCGCGATTCCTCGATCCCCAGCGGCATCGGGGCGGGCGGCTTGGGGATATCCACCGCCGGCGCCTGGAGCACCCGCGGCGGCTCGCCCGAGAGGCTCTCCGGGGCCGCGACCACCACCGCCAGCACCCCGGCGTGGGCCAGCAGGCTCAGCACGACCCCGGCCGCCAGGCGGGGCCTCAGGGAGTCGTCAAAGCTGCTCATGGTGGACGCCACGCTGTCCTCCGACGGGGGCGAGCGGTATCTTCTCCTAAGAAGGGTACGCCCCCGGGGAGAGTGCCTGTTCGGGGGCGGGGAGGATGGCCATGGCTCGGACAATCGGCGGATGGCTCGGCGTGGCGGGGGCGGCGGTCCTGTGCCTGGGCCAAGGCGCGGCGTGGGCCCAGCCCGAGGCGGGCGTCGAGGCCCCGACCCTGGGCGTGGGGGACAAGGCCCCGGCGCTCCGGATCGCCGACTGGGTGCGGGGTGAGCCGGTCGACGCCTTCGAGGAGGGCCGGGTCTACGCGGTGGAGTTCTGGGCCACCTGGTGCGGGCCGTGCATCGCCGGCATCCCGCACCTGGCCGAGGTCCAGAAGGAGTACAAGGACGAGGCGGTGGTCATCAGCGTCACCACCGACGACCCGAACAACTCGCTCGAGACCGTCCGCGAGTTCGTCGGGTCACGGGAGGACATGGAGTACCGCGTCGCCTTCGACGAGCTCAACCACACCTGGGGCGCGTACATGGAGGCCGCGGGCCAGAACGGGATCCCCTGCGCCTTCATCATCGACAAGCAGGGCCGGGTCGCGTGGATCGGCCACCCGGCGATGGACGAGTTCGAGCGCACGATCGCGGCGATCGTGGAGGACCGCTTCGACATCGCGGCGGCCCAGCGCGAGCGGGCGGAGGCCGAGGCGGCCCTCGCCCGCGTCCGCCAGTCCCAGGACGAGCTGCACGCCGCCTGGGAGGCGGGCGACACCGACAAGGCGTTCGACCTCGCCGACGAGATTATCGCCGGCGACCCCGGCTCGATGCAGCGGTGGGCGTGGTGGAAGTTCGAGTCGCTGATGCTCGGCGTGAACCAGCCCGAGCGGGCGTACGCCTTCGTGCGCGAGATGATGACCGGCCCCTACCACGAGGACGCGGAGATGCTGCTGCGGTTCGCCTACGGGATCGGGGACTCCCTCGGGATCGAGCACCGGGACCTCGACCTCGCCCTCGACCTGGCCGAGCGGGCCGTGGCCCTCACGATGGGCCAGGACGCGAGGAACCTCGCCGGCCTCGCGATGGTGCGGATGGCGCGCAAGGAGTACGACGAGGGGATCGCCGTCATGGAGCGGGCCGTCGCGATCGCCCCCGACGAGCCGACCCGGGCCTATCTGCAGAACGAGCTGGAGTTCTACAAGATGGACCGGGAGATGGCGGAGGATCGGGAAGACTGAGTGGGTGAATGGGTGAGTGGGTGAATGAGTGGGCGAGTGGGGGTTGCGGTAGACTCCCGGCCCGGAGGTGCGGCATGCAGGATGGGTCGGGCTTCTCGCGTTCGCAGGTGGCACGGCTGCCGTTGGTGATCGGCGCACTGCTGATGGGTGTGCTGCTCTTCGGCGCGGTGGCGACCATGCAGACCCTGAACGCACCCCAGACCGGCGGCGGCGGTGCGGCCCCCTCGGGGGTGCCCGGCGCGACGAGCCCGGATGTGCTGCTGTTCACGCTCGCCGTCGTGACGCTGTCCGGCATCACCGGCTATTTCGTGGTCGGCTCGGTCGCGGTGACCCAGGCCCGCCGCGCATGGGAGCGGCGACGGGACGACGAGCAGGGCAGCCTGGCGATCGCCCAGACACTGTTCGTGACGACGATCCTCCGCGCCGCCCTGGTCGAGAGCTTCGGGCTCTTCGGCGGCGTGCTGCTCCTGCTCCAGGGCGCCATGCTCGCCTGGGCCCCGATCGGGGCGTGCATCGTGCTTCTCGCGTCGCTGATGCCGGCAGGGTCGAGGCTCGCCCGGCTGGAGGAGGCCGCGACGGGCGTGCGGGGGGTGGGGTACGGGCCGCAGGGCCAATGAACGCCCGGCGTGCCGGGCCGCACACAGAAGGGAGGACGGGCATGCAAGCGTTGACCACATGGTGGATGGTGCTGCTGACGGCTCTGGCGGCGTGCGGCGCGCCGGCTCGGGCGCAGGACGACGCGGGGCTGGCCGGGCGTCTGCTCGCGCTCGACGCTCAGCCCGATTGGCGCTCGGCGTTCGCGCTGGGGCAGGAGGCGGCCGAGGCCGACGGCGGGCCCGCGGCGCTACGAGAGGTCTGGGGGTCGATCGGCTCGGTGCGAGTGAAGCAGCAGCTCGTGAAAGCGTGGCACTTCGATCTCCCCGCGCCCTTCCGCGTCCGGTTCCATCCCGACTCGTTCGCGTTCTACAGGATGGTGCTGGAGGCCGGCGACGAGGAGGTGAGCGCGTGGACCCTGGGCTACCTGCCCGCGTACGCCTGGGCGCCGCTCGAGAACGGGGCCGACGCGATCGCGTGGCTCCGGACCGTCGAGGGCCGCGACCCCGCCGGGGTGTTCGTCGAGGGCCAGCGGCGCTGGCGCGACGCCTGGCGCGACGGCGCCGACGCCGAGCGGGCCGCCCTCGGCGAGGTGCTGGCCGACATCGGGCACCCCTACCGGGGCAACGACGCGCTGATCCGGGCCGCGGAGGAGGACGGCGTCGCCGACCTCTTCGCGTGGATCGTCGCGAACCCCGGTGTCGCCGGCGGCACGCGCCTGAGCGCGTTCGCCCAGCTCCGGTCGATCCGGCCCGGCGAGTACGACGACGCGGCGTGGGAGGCCCTGCGCGCGGAAGTGGCGCAGGACGGCGCGGACGGGCAGCCCGCGCTCACGTCGGCCGCTGAGCCCGCGGCCCCGCCAGTGCGCCTGGTCGATGACGACCCCGCGAAACGCTGGATCCTGCACCCGCCCACCGGCCCCGAGCCCGAGGCCGGCTACGGCCTGCTCATCGTCCTCCCCGGCGGCGACGGCTCGCCGGAGTTCGCCGGCTTCGTCGCCGGGGCGATCCGCGACGGCGCCGGGCCGGACTTCGCCGTGGTGCAGATGATCGCGCCTCCCATCGACGCCGGCGACGGCGACGCGGTCGTGTGGCCGACCGAGCAGCTCCCCGACGGGCGGGTGCCGTTCACGATCGAGCCGGTGGTGGCGGGCGTCCTCGGGCAGGTGCGCGCCGAGCTCCGGCTCGACCCGGCGCGGGTGTACACGATGGGCTGGTCCTCGGGCGGGCCGCCGGCGTACGGGCTCTCGCTGCGCGAGGGGCTGGGCGTGCGCGGCGCGTTCGTCATCATGAGCGTGTTCAAGCCCGAGTCGCTGCCGCCGCTCGGCGGGGCGCGGGGCAAGGCGTACTTCATCCTGCACTCCCCCGACGACTTCATCAAGATGCACTTCCCCGAGGCGGCGCGGGACGCCCTGGCCAAGCACGGGGCACGCGTCCGCCTCGAGACCTACGAGGGCGGCCACGGCTGGCAGGGCGATTCGATCGCCCGCATCGGCGACGCGGTCCGATGGCTCGACGGCAAGGACGAGGATGGCAAGGACGAGGACGGCAAGGGCGACCGCGAGAACGACTGACCCCGGGAGGCGCGATGGCGGAGCTTGATCTGATGCGTGGCGAGGCGGATATCGCGTGGGTGAACCGCGCCCTGACCCTCGCGTTCGGCGGGCCCCCCGAGGGCGTCACCGACTGGATGAACATGGCCGGGCACGAGAACATGCGCCTCCTGCGCGACGGCCACGCCCCCGCGGCCTCGCTCCTGGCCGTGCCCATGGGCCAGTTCTTCGGCGGGCGAAGCGTCCCGATGGAGGGGATCGCCGGCGTCGCCGTGCCCCCCGAGCTGCGCGGCGGCGGGGCGGGGCGCAGGCTGATGCAGGCCCAGGTCCGCGACGCCGCGGCGGCGGGAGTCCCGCTCTCGTGCCTCTACGCCTCCACGCAGGCGTTCTACCGGCAGGTCGGCTACGAGCAGGCCGGCGTCATGTTCCGCCACGCGATCCCGCTGCGGACCATCGGCGTGCGCGACCGCGCGCTGCAGGTCCGCCCGCTCGGCGAGGCCGAGGAAGAGTTGGCCCGCGACTGCTACCACCGGTTTGCGCCCAGGTTCGACGGCATGCTCGACCGCGGGCCCTACATCCGGCAGCGCGTCCGCGCCTCCCGCGGCGAGACCTACCGCGGCTTCGGCGTCTTCGCCCCCGACGGCGCGGGGCTGGAGGGCTACCTCTACTACACCCCGCAGCGCAAGCCCGAGTCCGGGCGCCACGATGTGGCCATCAGCGACATGGCGTTTCTAACATCCCGCGCCGGGCGGCGCTTGCTCGGGTTCCTGAGCGACCTGGCGACCGTCGGCGACGACGCGGTGTTTGCCGGCCCGGCGGTCCACCCGCTGACGGCGCTGATGGCGCAGCAGTACTTCTCCTCGAAGTTCAAGGATGTGTGGATGCTGCGGATCAACCTCGTGGCCGAGGCGCTCGCGGCGCGGGGCTACGCGCGGTCGGTTGAGGCGGCGGTTACATTCGATATCGAGGACGAGCTGGTCGAGCAGAATGCCGGGGCGTGGACCCTGCGCGTGCGCGGCGGGCGCGCCGAGGTGGCCGAGGGCGGGGCCGCGGGAGTCCCGGTGCTCCGCTGCGATGTCCGCGGCCTCGCGCCGGTCTACGCGGGCTACTGCACCGCGACCCAGGCGGCCGCGCTCGGATGGATGGAAGGCGACGCCGACGGCCTCGCGGCCGCGGACGGCGTGTTCGCGGGCTCGGGGCCGTGGATGATGGACCCGTTCTGACCACGGACGAGCATCGATGGTCAGTTACCAAAACAGCCCGTGGCCGAACATGAGCGTCACCCCGATGGCCGCGCTCAAGCCCGCGACGCAGGTCATCGCCGCGGCGACGGCCAGCGGGTGATCGAGCCGCAGATAATGGCGAACCGCCGCGGCCCAAAACCACAGGAGAACGGCGACGGTCCAGACCAGGCTGACGATGCCGAGCATCGGGCTGGAATCGCGGCTGATGCCATAGAACAGCTCGGAGAGGATCGGCACCTCCACCCCCAACTCCCAGTCCAAGAGGTACACCACGCCGAGGAAGCTCCACATGCCGATTGTCCACGGCAGCAGCGCGAGGCTGTAGCACTGGACGCGCATGATGTGCCGGGCGCTGACCCTCGCCCGACGGAGCGAGAAGGGCAGAAGTCGGAACGCGAGCGGAGTGAGGATCACCGTTAGCGTGCTGATGGCGACCCAAGGCGAAACGAGATACCCATCGTGCCACCACCCGCCAAAGTCCTTGTACGGCCACAGCAGTTTAGCGGCTACCTCGCCCGGACTATAGAAGCCGGAGAAGCCGCCGTTGGCAAACGCGATGGCGACGACCGAACCACCGAGCAACAACAACCCAAGACACTTGGTAGCAAGCATGCCGAACAGAACCAGAAGCATCAGCCGATGGTGCGCGAAGCGCATCTCCAGCCGGAGACCCCTCCACAGCCGCGTGGGGACCAAGACCATGCCGAGAGTGCAGAAAAAAGCAGGCACGACGCGGTTCGAGGTGGCGTGCTCGAAGCTCCACCGCGGGAGCCGCAGCGGGCCGGCGATGACATCGCGCCAGGCGACTGTCAGCCCGCACTCCGAGCAGGTGCCGGCGAGCGGGCAGGTGTCCTTCCAGCTCTCGACGATGCCGGAGAGGTCGTAGGCGCAGCGGGGGCAGATGGGCTTGTGGGTGTCCACCGGGGGTGAGCATACAAGGAGGGAGCGGGGAGGCGGTGGAGGGGGCCCTGGAGTGCCCCGCCCCGCAGAACTGGGAGAGGGAGGAGGGCACCCCCTACCATCCCCCATGAACCCGATCATCATGCTCTGCCCCGGCCAGGGGGCGCAAGCGGTGGGGATGGCCAGGGCGTGGTTCGACACCTCGCCCGAGGCCCGGGGGGTGTTCGAGCGGGCCGAGGCGGTGCTGGGGGAGCTGTGGGCCGCGGACGGCGCGACGGCCGGGCTCGGCAAGCTCTCGGCCCTCTGCTTCGACGGGCCCGAGGCCACCCTCAACCGCACCGATGTTTCTCAGCCGGCGATCTATGTCGCGTCGGTCGCGTCGCTCGCCGGCGTCAAGGCCCGGCTCGGCTTCGGCAACGGCGAGTTGCCCCTCGCGGCGGCCGCCGGGCTCAGCCTGGGCGAGTACACCGCCCTGCATATCGCCGGGGCGTTCAGCTTCGAGGACGGGCTCCGGCTCGTCGCCCTGCGCGGGCGGGCGATGCAGGACGCCGCCGAGGCCAGCCCCAGCGGCATGGTCGCCCTCATCGGGGCCGACGAGGACCAGGCCCAGGCGGTCTGCGACAAGGCCCGGGGCGGCGAGGTCCTGGTCTGCGCGAACTTCAACGCCCCCGGGCAGGTGGTCGTCTCCGGCAGCAAGGGGGCCTGCGAGCGGGCGGCCGAGGTGGCCGGGGAGATGGGCCTGCGGGCGACGGCCCTGCCGGTGGCGGGGGCGTTCCACTCGCCCCTGATGGCCGCCGCGGCCGCGAGGCTGGGGGAGGCCCTGGCCGCCACGAAGATCTCCGAGCCCCGGTGCCCGGTCATGTCGAATGTGACCGCCGAGCCGCACGGGGCAGTTGCGGGTGGTAGCATGGCCGACGCGATCCGCCGGCGTCTGGTGGAGCAACTGACCAGCCCGGTGCGTTGGGCCGGGTGCTGCCAGTGGCTGATCGGGAACGCCGGTCGGCTCGGGGGGTCGGAGTTTGTGGAGCTCTCGCCGGGCAAGACGCTCGGCGGGCTGATGCGCCGGATTGACCGCGGGACCAAGGTGAAGAGCTATGACGATCCCAGTTCGTTGGATGCGTGATCGGGTGAGGCAGGCCGGCGCCGCCGCGTGCGGCCTGGGCCTGTGCGTGGTGCTCGCGGCCGGGTGCAGCAAGCCCCCGCCCCCGCCGCCGCCGCCCCCGCCGCCGCCCCCGCCGCCCCCGGCACCCGAGCCGATCGAGGTGTCGAGCCTGCTGCAGTCGATGGGCGTGGACGCGCGGGTGGAGTTCGCCGCGAGCGAGGCGCCGGTCGACCGGGGCCTGGCCGAGGCCGCGATCCACCTGGCCGACGCGATCGCCAAGGGCGACGACCGAGGCCTGGCGTCGCTGCTCGACAAGGGCGACCAGCAGATCCTCGAGCGGCTCAAGTCCACCGACCAGTGGATCGAGGCGACCGACGGCATCGAGGCGGTGCGGGTTGTCTCCATCGACAGCGTCGCCAAGGGCAGCGAGGAGCCCGAGTCGGCCCAGGTCGCCCTGGCGGTGCAGGACCGCGACGGCGCGTACATCCTCGCCTGGTCGGGCAAGAAGGTCTTCGACGAGTGGCTCTTCAACGCCACCCCGTCGAGCGACGAAGAACGGGCCCGCGCGAGCGAGTGGGACGGCATGGCCCCGGCCGCGGCCGGGGGCGGTATGGCGGCCCTGCTCGCCAGCAACCCCGAGCTCCAGGAACTGCTGACCAAAGCGATGACCTCGCCCGACTCCATGACCGCCGAGGACCTGCAGAAGCTCCTCGACATGGTCAAGGAAGCCGGCGCGCTCCCGCCCGGCATGATCGAGCAAATCGAGCAGGAGATCGCCAAGCGCCAGAAGCGCGAGGGCGGCGGCGACGACGAAGGTGGCGACAACGAGGGCGGCGGCGGCCGACCCGGCGGCGGCTGAATCCCACCGCGGGGAATGAGTCGGGAAAGAGGCCGGGTGTGAGGCTTGAGGCTTGAGGCTTGAGGCTTGAGGCGTGAGGCGTGAGGCGTGAGGCGTGAGGCGTGAGGCGTGAGGCGTGAGGCCCCGGATCAGCAACCTGAGATTTCAGATTTCAGATTTCAGATTTCAGATTTCAGATTTGAGATTTGAGATTTGAGCTTTTCGCTTTGAGCTTTGGCCTCCCCCGCCCCCCGGGCGGACACCTCTGGGAGCAACGCATGACGACCGACAAGCGCGTGGCGGTGGTGACGGGGGCGAGCCGCGGGATCGGCAGGGCGATCGCCCTGCGCCTCGCGCGCGACGGCAGGCATGTCGTCCTCGTCTCACGCAGCGAGGGACCGCTCGCCGAGGTCAAGAGCCAGATCGAGGGCGCCGGCGGCACGGCTTCCACCTGCGCCGTCGATGTCGGCGACCGCGCGGCCCTCGCCGCCGCCATCGACAGCATCATCAAGGACCACGCCCGCCTCGACATCCTCGTCAACAACGCCGGCATCACCCGCGACAACCTCGTCCTCCGCATGAGCGACGAGGAGTGGGACCAGGTGATCGGCGTCAACCTCACCAGCGCCTTCGTCGCCATCCGCGCCGCCGCACGAGCCATGATGAAGCAGCGCTTCGGGCGCATCGTCAACATCGCCTCCACCAGCGGCTTGGTCGGCAACGCCGGGCAGGCCAACTACGCCGCCGCCAAGGCCGGCCTCGTCGGCCTCTCCAAGACCATCGCCCGCGAGCTCGGCGGCAAGGGCATCACCTGCAATGTCATCGCCCCCGGCTTCATCCAGACCGACATGACCGCCAATCTCCCCGAGGATGTCACCAACGCCGTCAAGGGCGCCATGGCCATCAAACGCCTCGGCGAGGCCGACGACATCGCCGCCGCCGTCGCCTATGTCACCGCCGACGACGCCGGCTTCCTGACCGGCCAGACCATCGCCGTCGACGGCGGCATGACGATGTGCTGAGGCGGCGCGCTCCCACACGCAGGACATACTCCGCCCCAGCACGCCCGCGGGTCTTCGTGAGCCTCACCACGCCCGACGCCGGCTTCTCCGCGCTGCTCGACAGGCAACTGTCGCTCGCCGGCTCGTCCTGAGCGCGCGCGGCGCCGCGCTCCGGCCCGCGTCGGCCGATCCCGCGGCGCGCGCAACGCGTGCCCGCGATGTACGGCCCATGTACACGCGTCGTTTGTGCGAACAGCGTGTGAAGGCACCCCCGCAGCACACGCCGCGAGAAGGAGCTTTCGCCCCTCACGCCGCGGGAGGGGCCATCCGAGTGCCGCGCGCCGCCCCGCCAGAACCGGCGCGCGCGCCGCCCCGTATCTCACTCTGACATCCGGGCCCTTCAGTCGCTCACGGGCGCATCGCCCGGGGCGCACAGAAGGCGGCCCGGCGCGGGCCCCGTTCGGGCGCCGCGGGATGTTTCCCAACCAAGCCAAGCTCAACAGCCGACGCCCATTCGGGTGTCCGAACCCCGGACGCCGAAGCCCCGGGGTGTGTGAGATCCCTGGAAAGGAGAAACACAATGAGATTCACGCCTGTCGCATTGGTCTGCAGTTCCATGGTGGTCGCCGCGGCGGCCGGGACCACCTTCTTCGCCCTGACGCCCCCCGGCGTGAGGGACCTCGCGCCCGCCAAGGACGCCTCGGGCACGATCGAGTCCGCCGACCTGACCTCGCAGATCTTCACGCTCCGCGTCAAGGAGCAGCCCCAGCCGATGCACTTCTCGGTGAACGAGAAGACCGAGTACACGCTCGACGGCGCCTCGGCCGAGGCCGAGAAGGCGCTCCGCATCGGCAACACCGCGACCGTCGCCTTCGAGGAGGCGAGCATGGTCGCCTCGCGCGTCGACGCGATCACGCCCGAGTAACGGGGATCCTCACGAGGATTCTCCGAAGGGGCGCGCCGCGACACCCGTCCGGCGCGCCCCGCTTTCTCCCAACCTTGCGCGTGGACCGGCGCCCGCCCGGGCGGACGCCGGTCCCATTCCCGCGCCGGACACCGCCCCCGCGGGCCCGTCGCGCCCTCCGACCGGCACTACACTCCGGTCATGAACCTGACCGTCACCGGCACCGTCGGCATCGACACCGTCGTCACCCCCAACGGCGAGCACCGCGAGGGCATCCTCGGGGGCTCGGCCGTCTACTTCGCCGCCGCCGCGGGCAAGTACACCCCAGTCGGCCTGATCGCCGCGGTGGGGGAGGACTTCCCCGCCGAGTTCCGCAAGCAGATCGCCGGGCTCGCCGGCGTCGACGCCACCGGCCTCGAGGTGCGCCCCGGCTCCAAGACCTTCCGCTGGGGCGGCAAGTACCTCGACGACATGGACCACCGCGAGACGCTCTTCACCGAGCTGAACATCCTCATCGAGGCCCCGCCCCCGGTGCCCGGCGCGTACGCGGCCTGCCCGGTCGTCTTCCTCGCCAACATGCACCCCGGCGTCCAGCACGGGCTCGCCAAGCAGTTCTCGAACAAGCGCCTGATCGTCGCCGACACGATGGACCTCTGGATCGGCGCCGCCCGCCCCGAGCTCGAGGTGCTCCTCGGCGATGTCGACGGCCTGGTCCTCAACTTCGACGAGGCCGAGCAGTTCACCGGCCTGCGGAACACCGTCGCCGCCGGCAAGCGCCTCCTGGAGTTCGGCCCCCGGTTCGTCGTCGTCAAGAAGGGCGAGCACGGGGCCATCCTCGTCCACCGCGACGGCATCGCCGCCCTGCCCGCCTTCCCGGCCGAGACCGTCGTCGACCCCACCGGCGCGGGCGACAGCTTCGCCGGCGGCATGATGGGCTCGATCGCCGCCGAGCTCGCCCGGGGCGGCGCCGCCGCCAAGGACCCCGGCGGGTTCCAGGTCGTCCGGCGCGCCATGGCCCACGGCACGGTCGTCGCCAGCTTCACCATCGAGCAGTTCAGCCTCGGCCGCCTCGGCCCGCTCACCAAGGCCGAGCTCGACGAGCGGTACCATCAGTACATGCACATGCTCCGCCTGGAGTAGCACGCCGGACCCCGCCCCGCCCCCCTCTCTCGGAGTCGTTCGCATGGCGAGCATCCTCGTCCTCCAGCACAGCGAGCGTTGCAAGCCCGGGCGCCTCGGTGAGGTGCTCGTCGCCCGCGGCCGCCGGCTCGATGTCCGGTTCGTCGGACGCGACGGGGCCGGCGCCCTCCCCACCGACCTGCGCGAGTACGCCGGCGTGCTCAGCCTCGGCGGCCCGCAGAATCTCGACGAGGCCCACGCCTGGATGCCCGCCGAGATGGCCCTCCTCAAGCGTGCCCACGAGGCCGGGCTCGGCGTCGTGGGCATCTGCCTGGGCCACCAGCTCCTCGCCGGCGCGATGGGCGGGCGCGTCGCCGCCATGCCGACCCCAGAGGTGGGCTTCCGGCCCGTGACGCTCACCCCGCCGGGACGCGACGACCCCGTCCTCGCCGGCCAGCAATGGACCACGATGCAGTTCTGCTCGCATGGTCAGGAGGTGGCCGAGCCCCCGCCCGGCGCGGTGGTGCTCGCCGGCTCCGCGGCCTGCCGCGTGCAGGCCTACCGGCTCGGCGCCCGGAGCTACGGCTTCCAGTACCACTTCGAGTGGACGCGCCCGATGCTCAGGGCCGTCAGCGCGAGCGAGGACACGCTCCTCTCACGCTGCGCCCTGACGCTCGGCGACATCGACGAGCAGTGCGACACGCACTACGCCCGGTTCGAGGAGGTCAGCACGCGCCTGTGCGGGCAGATCGCCGCGATGGTCCTGACCGCGCGCTGACCCTCGCCCGCCGCCCCCGGCCGGCCCGTGTCCCCGTTGACCGGGAGCGGCACGCGCGACCTGGGTGAGTGGCTCACGCCGGCGAGGGCATCAGCCCCGGCGCCGCGTCCGGCCCGTCGTCCGCTTCCACCTTCGGGGCCGGGCTCGACGGCGGGGTGCGGCGCTGGCTGGCGAGGATGTCCGCCAGGCTCGACCGCCCGATCGACTCGCCCCGCATCACCTTGTGCACCTCGTCGCCCGAGAGCGTCTCGAACTTCAGCAGCGCCTCGGCGACCGCCTCGACCTTGTCCCAGCTGTCGTTGAGCATCCGCTCGGCGTCGCGGTACGCCTCGTCCACCAGGCGCCGGACCTCCTCGTCGATGATCCGCGCGGTCTCGTCGGAGTAGTCCTTGTCGCCCAGCAGCATCTCCCGCCGGTCCTCGCCCGCGTAGCGCACGAAGCCCAGCCGCTCGCTCATGCCCCATTGCTCGATCATCAGCCGCGAGATGGAGGTGACCTGCGAGATGTCCCCCGCCGCGCCGCTGGAGATGTCCCCGACCGCCCGCTCCTCCGCGATCCGCCCGCCGCACGCGACCCGCATGAACGCCTTGAGCCAGCGCAGGCCGAAGCCCACGCGGTCCTTCTCCGGCAGGCTGAAGGTCGCGCCCAGCGCCTGCCCGCGCGGGATGATCGTGACCTTGTGCAGGGGGTCTGCGTCCTTGAGCAGCGCCTGGATGACCGCGTGCCCCGCCTCGTGGTAGGCCGTCGCCCGGTTCTCCTCGGCCTCGCGGACGCGGCTCTTGCGGGCCCGGCCGTACTTGACCTTGTCCCGGGCCTCCTCGAGGTCCTCCTGCTCGATGAAGTCCTTGTTGTGCATCGTCGCGCTGATCGCGCCCTCGTTGATGATCGCCGCCAGGTCCGCCCCGCTGAACATCGGCGTCATCCGCGCCAGCCGCTCCAGATCCACATCCGGGCCCAGCTTGACCTTCTTGGCGTGGACCTTCAGGATCTCCAGCCGACCCTTCACATCCGGCAGCGGCACCACGATCTGCCGGTCGAACCGGCCCGGGCGCACCAGCGCCGGGTCCAGCACATCCGCCCGGTTCGTCGCCGCGATCACGATCACCCCGTCCCCCGTCGTGAACCCGTCCATCTCGACGAGGATCGCGTTGAGCGTCTGCTCGCGCTCGTCGTGCCCGCCCGAGCTGAACCCCGACCCGCGCCGGCGCCCCACCGCGTCGATCTCATCCAGGAAGATGATGCACGGCGAGTTCTCCTTGGCGCTCTTGAAGAGGTCCCGCACGCGGCTCGCCCCCACGCCCACGAACATCTCGACAAAGTCAGACCCCGAGATCGAGAAGAACGGCACATCCGCCTCGCCCGCGATCGCCTTGGCCAGCAGCGTCTTGCCGCAGCCCGGCTCGCCGATGAGCAGCACACCCCGCGGGATCCGCCCGCCCAGCTTGGTGAACTTCTTGGGGTTCCGGAGGAACTCGATGATCTCGCCGACCTCCTCCTTGGCCTCCTCGATGCCCGCGACATCGCTGAAGGTCACGCCGGTCATCTCCTTGCTGAGCATGCGGTGCTTGCTCTTGCCGAAGTTGCCCAGCATGCCCCCCGGCCCGCCGCCGGCGTTCCGAAGCCCCCGCGACACGAAGAACCAGATCAGCGCCAAGAGCAGCAGGAACGGCCCGAAGGTCAGGATGAACGGCGTCAGGCTCGACGGCTGCTTGGCGTTGGCCTTGTTCCCGGTGATCTCCATCACCTGGGTCGTGTAGTACTCCTGGGCCGCGGGGTTGAAGGTGACCACCACCTGCGTCGGCTTGTCCATCACCGGCGTGGCCTTCCGCCGCGCCGTGACCGCGTTGTTGGTGATGACCACCGAGTCCGGCTCGATCTGGTCGTTGGCGTAGAGCGTCTTGAACTCCGCCAGCGTGATCCGGTTCCCGCTCGTCGAGCTGTTGAACACCATCAGCAGCATGAACACGATGATCGTGAACGCCACCAGCCACCAGACATTCCGGTTGGCCGGCGGGGCGGTGCCGGCCTTGCCGTCGGGGCCCGCGGGGCCGCGGGGACCCCCCTTGCCCTCGTGCTCGGGCGTCCGCTCGAAGTGGGTGTCCGGCCTGCCGGGGGCGCGGCGACGGGTGCGTGCGGGCTTGGGAGGGCGTGCGTTGGTCATCGTCTGCTGGTATTTCGGTCGGGCGGTCGGGCGGATTCCGTCCCGCGCGGCATTCGGCCGGCGAAGGCTAGGCGGGCGGGCCCCGGCCCGCCCATCCGCTGAACGATCGCGGGACGGGGTTTGTTCACTCAATCCTCTGTTTGCGCAATCCCGGCCCCGGGTTTCACCAATCCGCCCGGAGCTCGGCCACGATATCGCGGGCCAGCTCCCGCACCGCCCCCGACTCGGCCTGCTCGATCGGCTCGCCCACCCCGTGGTGGGGGACGAACGAGCTGATCGCCGTGAACCCGCGACGGCTCACCCGCGTCTCCCCCGTGCGGTTGTCTACCCAATCGAAGCTCACCGTCACCGCCAACGCCTGCTCCTGGATCAGCCCGGTCTCGCGCCGGTTCGTCAGGCGGGTCATCTCCACGCCGTCGATCGAGCCGCTCAGCGTCGTCGCCGCGTTGGCCGACTCCACCACCCGCCACGGCGTCGCCCGCCGGATCTCGGTGATGATCGCCTCCGTCAGCCGCACCTCCAGCCCGCTGGAGTAGCTCTCGTTGGCGAAGATCGGCACCGTGATCGTCCGGACCTGCGCGTCGTGCGCCGAGGCGAACGAGTAGCCCCGCGTCGGGTCGGCCGAGCAGCCGACGAGCCACGCGCCCGCCACGCCCGCCGCCACGCAACCCGCCGCCAGCGCCCGCCATCGCACGCGCCCGGACCTCATGGCGACACGCTCCCCTCGCCCGCCCCCTCGCCCGCCCCCTCGCCCGCTTCCGGCTCAGGCGCCCCCGGCTCAGGCGCCCCCGGCTCGGCCGCCCCGGGCTCGGCCGGAACGGGCTCGGCCATCAGCCCGCGGAGCTCCGCCGGCATCGGCGCCGGCTCGGGCGCCTCCCACCCCCGCTCGGCCAGAATCTCCCGCCCCCGCGCCGCCGCCACCGTGCCGTCGTACTTGACCACCAGCCGCCGGAGCGTGAACCGCGCCGACACCGGGTCCTCCCGGCGCAGATACCACTCCGCCGTCGAGAGCATCTGCGTGGCGCCCGACTCGTCCAGCCGGGCGATCAGCGCGTCGGTGATGCCCAGCTGCTCGGCCTGCTCGGGGTACTCCCCGGCGAACTGCCGGATCAGCGCCCGGGCCTCGACCAGGCTCGACGCGTCGTACCGCGGGCCCTTGAACTGCGCCACATTGGCGTAGATCTGGCGCAGCATCGCGTGCCGGCGCAGCTCGCTCCGGGGGTAGTTGACGATGAAAATCGAGTACATCTCCGCCGCGAGGTCCAGGTCGCGGACCCGGTAGAAGTAGTCCGCCAGATCGATCGCCGCCGTCTCCGCGAGCTGGCTCCCCGGCGCCCGCTCCTGGATCCGCATCAGCAGCTCGATCCCGATCGGCGAGGCGTCCTCGAACCGGATCCCCAGGAACTTGCGCTTCAGCCCGTTGAGGTACATCCGGCCCACGCGGAGCTCCCGCTCCAGCGTCGCCATGAACACCTCCGACTCCGCGAAGTCCTTGGCCACCGTCTCGTAGTCGTACAGCGCCGTGTACTCCCTGCCCCGCGCCACCCGCGCGTCCCCCCGAAGCATGTACGCCTCCGCCAGCCACGGGTTGTCCGTCCGCTCGTGCACCCCGAGCCAGTCGCTCAGCAGCTTGTCGGCCTCCGCGGGGCTGTCCGCCGCCAGAGCCCGGCGAGACTCCCCGATGATCCACGCGTCCGTCCCCGGCTCGGGCGACTCGGTCTCCACCCACACCCCCGCCCCGGGGTCCAGCTCGTAGGTCGTCTGCTGGGCGTGCGCAGCCCCGGCAAGGGCCCACAATCCCGCCGCGAAACCCAGATTCCTGCCCCGGAGCCGCTGACTCATGCCCCCAGCGTAGCGGGCCCCGGCCCGCTACGCACGCCCCCGACCCCTCCCGCCAAAGACACCGGGCCCGCGGCATGCCGCGGGCCCGGGAGAGGATGCCACACAAGTACCAGCCGGATCAGGCCCTGCGCCGGCGGGCCGCCAGAGCGCCCGCGCCCAGCAGCACCGCCGCCGAGCCCGGCGTCGGAATCGCCGAGAACTTGTAGCTGACCTGGACCCAGTTCACGCCGTCGCCGGGGAGGGCCAGACCCAGGTGCAGGTCGTCGGTCCCGTCCCAGTTCCCGCCGCTGAGCGGGTCGTGGATCGTCGGGTCGCTGAAGACCGTCTGCCCGCCGTCGTAGCTGTACGAGATGGTGAGCTGCTCCCAGTCGACATCGGTGACCCACTGCCGGAAGTCGAGCCCGTTGCCGTTGCCGCCCAGCTCGTAGGAGTACGCCTGGATGGTGCCGCCGTTCTTCTTCGCGCCGAAGGGCACGAACTCCGTGCCGTTCTCAGTCCGCATGGTCAGCCGGATGTAGTTCCCGCCGCTCACCTCCTGGTGCCACCACGCCGCCTCGACCGTGTCGACGGACCCGGAGTCCACCACCACATCACCGATGTCCACGAACATCGGGTTGTCGAACGAACTCCGCGGGATGTTCGCGTCCGGCTCGGTGGTCAGCACCCGCCACGAGCCCCCCGCAAACCCGGAGACCGTCGCGCTGATCTTCGAATCGGGCTTGAAGAGCTCTTCCGCCCCCCGCCCATCGCCGTAGTCCTGGGCCCAGGCTCCGGAAGCAGCAACCCCCGCGAGCACGACACAACCGAGCGTTTTCTCAAAGCGCATGGCAAACTCCTCCGGCTCTGAACACACCCAGCCTCAGGACGCACGGATCGCGCCGGCCGCGGCATTCCACCGTGACCCTCTCGCACCTTTCCGTGTGCGTGATGCTGGAGACAGCCTGTTGCAGAGAACCTACACGCGCCGGGTCCGATGGCCAGCAAACCACGACGGAATCTGACGACTGCGACGCCCCTAACGCGCCCGACGCCGAGAAAACACCCCCTCACGGCCGCCGGGAGGGGGTGCGCACGCCAACCGTGATTCTCTCGGACCCGGGCCCGAGGCCACGCCCAGCTCAGCCGTGGGCGCTGTGCCAGGCCTTCAGCACCTCCGCCTCCTGCTCCGCCGAAATCCCCGCCAGACGCTTGAACCGGTGCCCCTCCTCGAGCCCGTTGTACCACTCCAGCGTGTCCTTGCAGGTCGTCCCAATCGGGCTCAAACGCAAGCCCGCCGCGAGCGACTTGGACACATCACGCTGGTGGAACCCCGCGCTCTCGCCCCGCGGCGGGATCCACAGCGGCATGTGCCCCCACGCCGAAACCCCGTTCGCCTCCAGGAACGCGTCGTCCGCCCAGGTAAAGGTCGCGTCGCCACCCGAGGTCGCCTTGCACGCCTCCAGCAGCATCCCCATCGTCAGCTCCGGCGCCATCGGCCCGATCGCGTCGTACACGCCCGTCACCGAATTCTCCAGGCAGTGCACCACCCACGCCGCCAAGTCGCGGACATCGATCAGCTGGATCGGGTCCCCCGGCGTCCCCGGGCTGAGCACCTCGCCGCCCTTGGCCACCCGCACCGGCCAATAAGTGAACCGACCCGTCGTGTCGCCCGGGCCCACGATCAGCCCCGGCCGGATCGATGTCGTCCGCCCCGGCATCGCCGCCTCCGCCGCCTGCTCGCACAACGCCTTGCCCGGCCCGTAATTCTGGAACTCCGCCCCGAAGTCCTCCACCGCAGGGTCCGCCATTGTCGCCAACGCCGCCGTCGTGTCCGCGCCGACCTCCGCGTTGCTCGCGTACACCGAAACCGTCGAGATGAACAGGTACTGCTTCACCCGGCCCGACAGCAGCGACGCCGACGCCCCGACGATCCGCGGCCAGTACCCCGAGGTGTCAATCACCGCGTCCCACTCCCCCGTCCCAAGGCTGGCCAGCCCCTTCGGATTCTCCGGCCCCTCCGGCTCGGCCTCGACCGCCAGCTTCTCGGGGTCGCGGTTGCCGTACCGCCGGTCGATCCCGTCCTCCCCGGCGAAGTCGTGCCCGGTCACCTTCTCGGTCCGCCCACGGTTGAACAGCGTCAGCGTGTGCCCCCGGGCCAGCGCCGCCTCCACACAGTGAGGCCCAAGAAACCCCGTGCCCCCCAGGATCAGGATCCGCAGCGGCTTGGTCGCCCGGCCGATGGACGCATACGCGCCGTACGGCGACAACGCCGCCGCCGCGGCCCCAACAGCAGTGGTGGCAAGAAACTCGCGTCGAGTGTGGGACATCGTGGTCTCCAATGGGCGCGCGGGGGGCAGCCCCGGCCCGGTCTGGCGGCGGGAACCCCGCCGCGTGCGTGGTGATTGGATTGTCTACCCGGCCGCGCCGGCCCGGTTGCCGGAACCCCCCAAATCCGGGGGTTGACGCAACCCAAACACGACTTCAGGGTACCCTCTCGGCCCGGAGAACGCCGTGCCCGACGAACGCCCCGACCACCCCGCGCCCACCGACCGCCCCCGGCCAGCCGCCATGGCGTGGCTCAGCCGCCGAACCGTCAATGTCGAGCCCGGGGAGTGGAAGGCCCTCGTCCTCGCCTGGGTCTACTTCTTCAGCCTCCTCATGTCCTACTACATGCTCCGGCCCATCCGCGAGACCATGGGCATCGCCCGCGGCTGGGACAACCTCCCCTGGCTGTTCTCCGCCACCCTCCTCGCCATGATCCCGGCGAACCTGCTCTTCGCATGGGTCGCGTCGCGCTGGCCCCGTCACAGGTTCATCCCGCTGGCCCACCGGTTCTTCGGGCTCAACCTCTTGGTGTTCGTGGGGCTGCTGTTCCTCGTGCCCGAGGGCAAACGCGTCTGGGTCGGCTACTGCTTCTATGTCTGGCTCAGCGTGTTCAACCTGTTCGTGGTCTCGGTGTTCTGGGCGTTTCTGGCCGATGTCTTCCGACCCGCCCAGACCAAACGCCTCTTCGGCGTCGTCGGCGTCGGCGGCACCATCGGCGCGATCATGGGCGCCGGGCTCGTCTGGACCCTCGCCGAGCATGTCCCGCCGGCGTACATGATGGTCGGCTCGATCCTGCTCCTCGAGGTCGCGACCCAGGCGATGTCGGCGCTGGCGCGGACCCAGCGCGACCGGCTCGACGAGCGGAGGGATGCGGCGACCGACGCGCCCGCGCACCGCGAACCCTCGCCGAAGGTCCTCGAAGGCCTCCGACTCATCGTCGGCTCGCGCTACATGCTCATGATCGCCCTCTATCTCCTCATCACCACCATCACCGCCACCTTCCTCTACATGGAGCAGGGCCGCATCATCGACGAGGCGATCGCCGACGAGGCCAAACGCACCCAGACCTTCGCCCTCATCGACCTCCTCTCCAATATCGCGACACTCCTGCTCCAGGCCTTCCTCACCGCCCGGCTCGTCCGCTGGCTCGGCGTCGGCGTCACCCTCGCCCTCCTGCCCACTGTCGTGCTCCTCGGCTTCGTCGGCCTCTGGCTCGCGCCCGTCGTCGCCATGATCGTCGTCTTCCAGGTCGCCCGGCGAAGCCTGCACTACGCCGTCGCCCGGCCCGTCCGAGAGATGCTCTTCGCCCCCCTCGGCCCCGACGCCAAGTACAAGTCCAAAGCCTTCATCGACACCTTCATCTACCGCGGCGGTGACCAGCTCGCCGCCTGGGTCCCCAAGTGGCTCGCCCTCGCCGCCATCCCCCTCGCCTGGGTCGCCATCCCCGCCGCCTGCGTCTGGGCCGTCGTCGGCATCATCCTCGGCCGCATGGAAAAACGCCAAGAAACCTGAACAGTGCCACCCAACGCCGTGAACTTCCGGGTGGGTGCCGGGGTCTGAGCGGAACGAAGTGGAGTGAAGGCCCCGCGGGTTGCCCAAGTCGTGGCCTCCGCTCAAAGACCCGCTCACACCACGGCGCCCGAGCCCTCCGCATCAGCCCCAAAGCCCGCAGCGTGGCGTGCCATCCAACACTGTGAACTTGCGACAGTGTGCGGCGCACCGAGCGCACCTGCCTCCTGCCCCCTCTCCCGCCCCCGGCGGGAGAGGGTTGGGGAGAGGGCTCTTCCCCTCCCTCTTCTTCAACGCTCGACCGTGCCAGCGGCGCAAGCATGTCAACCACGCCCGAAGTTCACGCCATCGCGCTCGCCCTTCCCCGACCCAACAAGCTACCCCCCCGCCCCCGCCGCCTCGCCCACATCCCCCGCCGTCAGCCCGCTCCGCCACTGGCCGCAATCCGGGCACCGCACCCGATCTCCATACGCGATGGGCAGCCCACCCAGCCCCCGCCCGCACCCCCAGCAACGCACCGAGCCTGTCTCGTCGCGCACCACGCGGCCCGTGCTCGGCGCACCCGGGACCGTCGCGCCGCACTCCGGACACCGGATCGTCAGGTCGCTTCCTGTCGGCAGCCCGCGCAGGCTGTACCGGCACTTCGGGCAGCGGTCGGGCGTCAGGGGCGTTGTCGGCACGCCGTACCCCGGCGCCCGCCAGAGCGCCGAGCAGTGATCGCAGGCGAGCCACGCCCGCGTCTCCGTGCTCACCGCGTGCACGGGGTGCGCGCAGGACGGGCAGCGGTCCCGGACGAGCATCTCCCGCCAGACCGCGACCGGGTGGATGTCGCGCATCGCCCGAGCTTTGCACAAACCGCACCAGAAGCGCAGCGGCGCAAACCCCCCGGCGAAGCTGATAGCCGCCACGGCCAGCAGCGGCATCGTGAGACCTGCGTCATCGCCGCCCGCCTCGAAGACGACCACCACCGTTGAGACCGACGCGATCCAGAGCATGCCCGCACGCAGCATGTCGACCGATCTCCAGAACATGCCGCCGATCAGGAAGAACGCGAACACATGCATCAGCCCGCGATACCCAACCGCCGGCGCCGCGGCATGCAACCCAAACACCGTGCCCAGGGAGATCGCCGCCAGAGCCACCCGTTGCCACACAGGATCGGGCATCGGCGTGCGGGCGAGCATGTGCACGCCGAGCGCGGCCTCGATCTGATACTGCTCGGCCGCGGAGAGCGGTGAATCGGCGGGCACACCCCGCGCCGTCTTGGGGAATCCCCACAGCGGCCGCTCAATCCCGCCGCCGTCGCGGATCGTGGGATGTTGCGGGTCGTTCCCCATGCTCGGAGTCTAACACCGCTCCCCTACCCCGCGCACTCCCGCAAGCACCGATCGATCCGCGCCAGCACGCCGCTCTTCCCCACCAGCGCCAGCGTGTCGCCCAGCCCCGGGCTCACCGTGCCGCCGGTCACCGCGACGCGCAGCGGCTGGGCGATCTTGCCCATCCCCAGCCCGCGGCCCTCGCAGAAGGCCTTGACCGCTTCCTCGATCGGCGCCGGCTCAAACGGGTCCACGCCCGCGAGCGTGTCGCGGAAGTCGGCCAGCACCGCCAGCCCGCTGGGCTCGCCCTTGTGCAGCGCCTTCTTCACCGCCTGCTCGTCGAACACCACCGCCTCGTCGGCGATCAGCGCGAACGCGATCGGCTCGCGGCACTGGCTGAGGGTCTTCACCCGCGGCTGGATCGCCGCCGCGCCCAGCCCGAACCGGTCCCCTAGCTCGGTCAGCAGCCCCGCGTCGTACCGCTCGCACCACGCGCGGAGCACGCCCGCGAAGTCGCCCGGCGCCATCGCGGCGATCGCGCTCTGGTTGAACGCCGCGAGCTTGTCGCGGTCGAACTTGCTGTTGCTCTTCCCGATGCGCTCGATCGCGAAGTGCTCGCACAGGAACGCCATGTCGAAACGGTCCAGGTCGGTCCCGTCCGCGTTCTTCATCCCAGGGTTCCAGCCCAGGAGGGCGAGGTAGTTGCACAAGACCGGCGGCAGATACCCGCTCCGCCTGAAGTCCTCGACATCGATCTCCGGCAGCTCCAGGCTGAACACCACCGCCAGCGCGTGCAGCTTCTCCGGCGGCAGCTGGCGGGTCTTGTCCGCCTGCCACGCGTCGAACTCGCCCCGCCCGACCAAGTCCGCCGCGACGCCCTTCGAGCTGTCATCGGCCAGCGCGACCCTGCGCACCGCCTTGTCCTTGTCGCGCTTGCTCATCTTCGACCCATCCGAGTTGAAGATCAGCGGCAGGTGGGCGTACACCGGCGTGCGGAACGGGGTCCCGTCCTCGTGGGTCAGCGCGTGCTGCAGCGCCACATGGCGGGGCGTGTTGTTCAGGTGCTCCTGGCCGCGCAGCACATGCGTCACGCCCATCAGCTCGTCGTCGATCACGACCGCGAAGTGGTAGGTCGGGTACCCGTCGGCCTTGCGGAGGACGAAATCGTCGGTGTGCTGCTCGTCGAAGTCGATGTCGCCCAGCACCGTGTCCGCGACGCGGACCGGCTCGCCCGGCATCCTGAACCGCACCACGAACGGCTCGCCCGCCGCCTCGCGCCGGCGCATCTCCGCCAGCGCGGCGCCCCGGTCGTAGTCGGCGCGCCGGCGGTAGCAGAAGGTCTCCTTGCGCCCCTGCGCCGCGGCACGCATCGCCGCCAGCTCGTCGCCGGTCTCGAACGCCGGGTACGCCAGCCCGGTCTCGAGCATCCGGTCGAGGAAGCGCTGGTAGATTTCCAGGCGCTGGGCCTGGTAGTAGGGGCCGATGCCCCGCGCGTCGCCGCCGATCCCGCCCAGCTCCGGCCCGTCGTCCCAGCCGATCCCCAGCCAGGCAAGGTCCTCCAGGATCCCCCGTGCGGCGTCCTCGCTCGACCGCTTCTGGTCGGTGTCCTCGATCCGCAGCACGAACCGCCCCCCGTGCCCGCGGGCGAAGGCCCAGCAGAAGAGAGCGGTGCGCACGCCGCCGATGTGGAGGTGGCCGGTGGGGGAGGGGGCGAAGCGCGTGATAACAGGGGCGTCTGGCATGGCGAGCAACGGTAGCGCGGGCGCCGGGTCAGGCTCTCTCCCGCGCCGAGAGCTTGTCCCGGAGGTGCTCGGCGAGCACCAGCGCGTGGTTCTGCGACTCGTCGCGGGAGGCGTAGAGCAGGGTGACGGTCTCGCCGGCCCGCAGCCGGGCCAGCAGGGCGTCGGTCGCGCCGGGGTTCTGGGCCAGCTCGCGCAGGTAGCGCCGGCGGAACTCGGGCCAGTCGCCGGCGCCGGCGTGGTACCACTTGCGGAGCGCGTCGGTCGGGGCCGCGTCCTTGGCCCACTCGGCCAGGCTGGCATCCGCCTTGGATACCCCCCGCGGCCAGAGCCGATCGACCAGCACCCGGTGGCCGTCGGCCCTGTCGGGCGGGTCGTAGATGCGCTTCAGGCGGGGCGAGTCCATGGGTGCGCCACGATACCCGGGCGGTCTCGGCGCGGTCGGCCCCAACCCCCGGGCAACCACTTGAAGGCCGGCGTAAAGGGATGGTCAGTTGGGCTCCCGGCGGCGTGTAGAAACCGCTAGACTCCCCGGTCTGGGGAGGCTCGAGGGCCTCCGGGCCCGGTGGGGCCCGCGGGCCCCGCACGAGCCCGGTTTGTCCCCTGGCGTCGGCGGGTGCATGCCCGTTCGCCGACGCCGCAGCACGCGTGTTCCCGCCGGGGTCGTGACACTCCGCCCCGCGGGGTGGAGGTTTTCGCCCATGTCTATCCGGAATCCCGCGGACATCAGAAACATCGTCCTGGCTGGTATCGCCGGTGGCGGGAAGACGACGCTGACCGAGCGTCTTCTCTTCGCCACCGGCGCGATCAACCGCATGGGCAGCGTCGAGGACGGGAACACCGTCAGCGACTGGACCCAGGAGGAGAAGGACCACCGTCACTCGCTGCGTCCGAGCGTGATGCATTTCGAGCACGAGGGGCACTGGGTCAACATCATCGACACGCCGGGCCTGTCTGATTTCCTCGGGCACGCGATCGCGTCGTTCCCGGCGGCGGAGACCGTCGGTCTGGTCATCGACGCGGGTCGCGGGGTGGAGACGACGACGCGTCGTCTGTTCGCGGTCGCGGGGGAGCGCAACCTGCCCCGGCTGATCATCGTCAACAAGATCGACGAGTCGCAGATCGACCTGGAGGTCCTGACCGACCGGATCCGGGAGTCGCTGGGGGCGATCTGCGTGCCGATCAACCTGCCGGCGCAGGGGCGTGAGCGGGTGCTGAATGTCTTCGATGCGCACGAGGACGGGGCGGAGACGGAGTTCTCGAGCGTGGCGGACGCGCACACGGCGATCGTGGAGCAGGTCGTCGAGGTGCGTGAGAACCTGATGAGCCAGTACCTCGAGGTCGGCGACCCCGACGCGTTGGAGCCGCATGAGGTGCACGACGCCTTCGAGCAGGCACTCCGCGAGGGGCACCTGGTGCCGATCTGCTATGTGAGCGCCAAGACGGGGGCGGGGATCGATCAGCTGCTGCACATCTTCGCCTCGCTGCTGCCCAACCCGCTGGAGGGCAACCCGCGCACCTTTATCACCCCGACGGGCGGGGAGTTCCGGGCCGAGCCCGACCCGGCCAAGCCCACCCTCGCGCATGTGTTCAGCGTGGCCAGCGACCCGTTCGTGGGCAAGCTCGGGTACTTCAAGGTCCACCAGGGCACGATGCGGAGCAAGGGCGACCTCCACATCGGCGACGAGAAGAAGGCGCTGCGCATCGCCCACCTGCTGCGCCCCCAGGGCAAGGACAACGCCGAGGTCGAGGAGCTGGGCCCGGGCGAGATCGGCGTGGTCGCCAAGATCGACGAGGTCGGCTTCGACAGCGTGCTCCACCAGAGCCACGACCTCGACGGCCTGCGGCTCAAGCCGCTCCCGCTGCCCAAGCCGATGTACGGCCTGTCGGTCGAGCTCAAGAACCACAAGGACGAGTCGAAGTTCGGGCCGGCCGTCGCCAAGCTGATGGCGGAGGACCCGTGCTTCAAGTTCGAGCGGGTGATGGCGACGAAGCAGTCGGTGCTGCGTGGCCTGGGCGAGCTTCACCTGCGGGTGATCCTCGAGAAGCTGCACCACGGCTTCGGCATCGAGGTCGAGACCGCGCCGCCGAAGGTCGCGTACAAGGAGACCATCGCCGGCAAGGCCGAGGGGCATCACCGGCACAAGAAGCAGACCGGCGGCGCCGGGCAGTTCGGCGAGGTGTGGCTCCGGGTCGAGCCCCTGCCGCACGATCATGAGACGGGCTTTGAGTTTGTCAACGCGACGGTCGGCGGTTCGATCCCGCGCCAGTTCATGCCGGCGATCGAGAAGGGCGTGCGTTCGGTGCTCTCCGACGGCGCGGTGGCGGGCTACCCGCTCACGGGCGTCAAGGTCGAGGTGTACGACGGCAAGTACCATCCCGTGGACTCCAAGGAAGTCGCCTTTGTCACCGCCGGCAAGCGGGCGTTCATCGACGCGATCAGGAAGGCCAACCCGGTGCTGCTCGAGCCGTTCGTCGAGCTCGAGGTGACGGTGCCCAGCGACTACATGGGCGATATCGCGGGCGACATGTCCACGAAGCGGGGGCGGGTGCAGGACACCGAGATGCTCGGGTCGGACACCTGCGTGATCCGCGCGACCGCGCCGCTGGGCGAGGTGCAGAACTACTCCAACGAGCTCAAGAGCATGACGGGCGGGTCGGGGTCATATGTGATGGACTACAGCCACGACGAGCAGACCCCGCCGCATGTCCAGCAGGAAGTGGTCGCGGCGTACAAGCCGCACGAGGAAGAGGACTGAGCCCGGGGGGCGGCGTTCGATCGGTTCACCGTGCGGGCCCGGGATGTTCCGGGCCCGCTTTCTTCTTGCAGGCGCGGGGTCAGCCGGCGCCGGGCGCCTGTTCGACCACGCGGCGGACGAACTCGGCGCGGCCCAGCTCGGCGTCGAGGACGCGGGGCCAGAGCTCGCGCATGAGCGTGGCGGCGGGGCCGGACTTCTCGTAGATGCCGGCCCGCTCGGCGTAGTCGGTGTAGCCGGGGCGTCCGTCGCGTCGGACCATCTCGGCGGCGTGGACGAAGAAGAGTGTGTGCCAGACCGTTCGGAACGCGGGGTCGTTGGGCGCGAGGCCGCGGTCGGTGAGGGCGCGGCGGAGGTCGGTGAGGACGCTCTGGTTATCCGCCGGCGCCAGGCTGTCGAAGGCGTGGAGCGTCTCGTGGAGGGTGACCTCGAGGAGTGTGTCGTCGTCGAGGCCGTCCTCGGCGACGATCGAGACCGGGCCGCGGGGCGTGCGGTAGGTGACCGCGCCGGGCGGTGGCGCGTGGCGGACCAGCTCGACGGTGGGCGTGCCGAGGTCGGCGCGGAGGCCGACGGCGTCGAGCGTCCGGGGGAGGAGCTGTGATTCACCGGTGAGCGCGTCGAGCAGCATCTGTCCGCGCTCGCGCATGGCGGGGAGGGTCGTGGTCTCCCACGATTCGGCGCCGGCGAGCGCGTGGGGCAGGAGCCATTCGTCAAGGTAGGCGCCGATCGCCTCCCGGGTCTGCTCGGTGTGCGCGGGTTCGACCACTCGTTCGAGCGGCAGGCCATCGAGCCAGGCGGGGAGCGTGAGCTCGTCCCGTGTCGCGATGTCGGGGTCGAGGATCAGCCAGATGCGCGGGGTGCCGGCCGCGGATTCGACGGCGCGGGTTGCGGGGGCGAAGGCCGGGAGCGCTCTTTCTCCCTCCGGCGTGGCGGCCCAGCGGAGTTGGGCGTGCGTGACGCCGAGCGGGTGGGAGCTGATCCGGAGGTTCGGGGCGTGGAGGTCGAGTTGGGCGGGGTGCTGAGGTGGTTCGGGCTGGGGCGGTTCGGACTGGGCGAGCAGCGGCGGGGCGAGGAGGGAGGTGAGTGCCGCGAGCAAGGCGCGGGGGGTTGATCGGGGAGTTCTGGTCATGGGCGCTTTGATGCGCGTCGTTCCGGATCCCGTCGGTGGTGGGGTGGTGGGCGGGTTGGGCCATCGCGGGGGCGTCGCTTCGCTGGGCTGCGCTCTGACCGCGGCAGCCGGGGGTGTGCGGGCGCGGGTTGCCGTGGCGCGGGGCCATCGCTTCGCTGCGCTGCGCTCTGACCCCGGCACCCGTGGGTGTGCGGTGGTGGGATGCTGCGTGGTGAGAGGGGTTGAGGGTGGGAGAAGGAGTAGAGGAGAAGCCCTCTCCCCAGCCCTCTCCCGCCGGGGGCGGGAGAGGGGGCCGGAGGTCGGGCGCGTTGGCGAAGTCGGGATCGACGGGATCGTCGGGGTTGTTGGTGTCGTCGGGATCGTTGTCGTTGGTGCCGTCGGGATCGTTGTCGTAGGAGTTGTCG
>JADZER010000023.1 GCA_020850415.1 Phycisphaerales bacterium | reverse complement strand
TCGCGGCACGCCTCCACTCCCTCCCCGACCCCACCGGCCACCGCCTCTTCCTCGCCATCTACGACGCCATCGACCTCGACCTCCGCATGAGCGCCAAGATCTGGGACCCCTTCAAACGAGCCCTCGAAGCGTCCCCCTTCGTCACCTGCCGGACCGCCGACGGCTGGACCCGAACCGACCACCCCCTCGAACGCGCGACCAACTCCGCCACCCGCACCTACACCTTCACCAACACCGCCGGCGAAACCAAGTCCTGCACCCTCACCCTCACCCCCCGAGGCCCAAACCACCCCAAACCCACCCACTGGTGGCTCACCCACCTCAACACCTCCTAGTGCCTCTACAAGCCCGAGCGCAAGCTCGGAGTCCCCTCACCCACTCACCCACTCACCCCCTCACCCCACACCTCACACCACCAGGTCCACGATCCCCGCCGCCCCCAGCAGGCAGCTCACGATCCCATTGAGCGTGAAGAACGCCAGGTCCAGCCCGGCGAGGCCTTTGCGCACCAGCACCACATGCTCCGTGATCAGCAGGGTGATCGTCGCCCCCGCCGCCGCGCCGAAGACCAGGCCCAGCCGCGGGTCCGCCCGCCACGCGCCGATCAGGAACGCCCCCGCCCCGACATGAAGCGCCCGGCTCACCCACGCGGCACGGCGCGGACCCAGCGCCGCCGGGATGCTCGACAGACCCGCCGAACGGTCAAACTCCAGATCCTGCAGCGCATAGATGATGTCGAACCCCGCGACCCAGCACAAGACCATCGCGGCAAGCAGCCAAAGAGCCGGAGTCTCCGACAGCGCCCCCGGGTTGATCGCAACCGCCGCACACACCGGGCTCGCCGCAAGCGCCCCGCCAAGGAACAGGTGGCACAGCGCCGTAAACCGCTTGGTGAACGAGTACAGCGCAATCCAACCCAGCACCGGCGCCGCCAGGACCGCCGGCCACCAGTTCCCGAAGACAGGCCCGAACGCCCCAGCGCAGACCACAAACGCGATCGCGGCAACCAGGGCCGCCCCGACACCCTGGCGCGGGGTCAGCCGCCCGCCCGGCAGCGCCCGCCGAGCGGTGCGCGGGTTCGCGGCGTCGAACCGCCGGTCGGCCAGCCGGTTGACCAGCATCGCCCAAGTCCGGGCGCAGACCATGCAGGCAACAACCAGGGCCAGCTTGGCCGCCAGGCGCCACGCCGTGTCGGCCTCGGTCCGCGTCAGGAAAACCGCCAGCAGGGCAAAGGGGAGGGCGAAGACCGAGTGGGCGATCTTGATGTCCGCGGCGACGGCCCTGGCGACGGCGAGCGGCGAGCGGGCGGGGGCTTGGGGGGTCCCGGGGGCGGGGTTGGCGGGCATGCGGCCAGAGGGTATGGTGCCGCGGCCGAAAAAAGCAGAGAGGTCTCGACTCCCCTCGCGGTGCCGAGACCTCTCCGCCGGAGACAGTGGATGAAGACTGTCGCTAAACCATACGGCTGCGAGGGCGTGGGTGTTCCAAAATGGGTGGAACCTCGCACAAAAAAGCCCCAGAAGCGGTCTTCTGGGGCTCAGTCGACTTCTGGGGGTTTCAGCAGCCGGCGTTCCAGAGGTTGAGGTAGGCCAGGACATCCTGGGTGTTGACGCTGCCGTCGTTGTTGATATCGGCGGAACTGTCGCCGGCGGACCAGGCGTTGAGGAAGGCGAGGACATCCTGGGTGTTGACATTCCCGTCGTCGTTGAAGTCGGCGACGCAGTCGTCGGGGGGGGTGAACTCGTCGCCGATGCGGATGTCGTCGATGTGCCAGTCGTCGGAGGCGTCGGCGCCGAGGGCCCGGAATCGGATGGCGAAGTCGTCGTGGTAGCCGTCGAAGGGGGCCTGGGCCTGGAAGAAGGTGAAGGAGTTCTGGTCGGCGCCGTTGGAGGTGACGGTGGTGAGGGCGGTCCAGTCGCCGCTGAGGTTGAGGTACTCGGCGGCGAGCTGCTTGCCGCTCTCGACGCCCTGGTGCTGGGTGAAGAAGCTGATGTAGGTGGGGAAGGCGGCGCTGCCCATGAGGAAGTTGAAGGACTCGGCGGTGTCGGCCCCGTCGAGGTTGAGGGCGTAGGGCTCGCTGGGCTCGTTGGCGGCGTCGCCGTTGATCTCGGCGCCGTTGATGGTCTTCCAGACGACCTCGTCGGGTGTGGTGGAGGGGAACTCCTCGAGGAAGGGGACGGCGGTGTTGCCGCCCTGCACGCCGCCGGCGAGGACCAGGGAGTTGAGGGAGTTGATGCGGCCGTAGCCGTAGGTGTCGTCGACACCGGCGGCGCCGAGGTCGTCGCAGGCGTCCTTGATGATGGCCTCGACCTCGTCTGGGGTGAGCGAGGGGTTGAAGGACCAGACGAGCCCGATGAGACCGGCGGTGAGTGGGGCGGAGAAGCTGGTGCCGTCGACGGCGCCGTATCCGCTGTTGGTGTTGGTGGTGTAGACGGCGCTGCCTGGGGCCATGAGGTCGACGCTTCGGCCCTTGGCGGAGAAGCTGGACTTGGTGTCGCTGCGGGTGGTGGCGCCGACGACGATGACATCGTCGGCGTCGCGGTCTCCCCAGTTGAGTGTGGCGCCGTCGTTGCCGGCGGACCAGGTGAGCAGGCCGCCGAGGTTCTTGATCTGGGTGGCGGTGGACCTGACGGAGGAGGAGTTGACGCCGGAGTAGCTGACATTGGCGACCTTGTCGCCGGCCTGGATGCTGGTGAGTGCGGCGTGGGTGAGTGTGCTGAGGTTGGCGGTGCCGCTGGAGCTGTTGGAGACGCGGAGCATGCGGTGGGAGAGGTTCCAGGCGGTTCCGGAGACGCCGAGGCCGTTGTCGCCGTTGGCGGCGGCGCAGCCGGTGGTCATGGTGCCGTGGGGGTGGACGGCGCCGACCTGGCCGCCGCTGTTCTCCCAGACTTTGTTGACGGCGTTGTAGCCTTCTTTGCGGTTGAGGAGGAGGTCGGGGTGGTTGGTCTGGACGCCGGTGTCGCAGATGCCGACGGTGACGGCGGCGGTCCCGGTGTGGATGTCCCAGGCGTCGCAGGAGGCCATGCGGTCGTCGTTGTGGTGCCACTGGCTGTTGAGCTTGGTGTCGCTGGTGCAGGTGACGATGGGGTAGAGGGTCCAGTCGGGCTCGGCGAACTCGAAGAGGCCGGTGGCCATGAGCTTGGCGGCGAGGGAGTTCTCGGTCTGGCCCTCGGGGATGATGATGACATGGTGGTCGACGAGGGGCTCGTACCAGTGCTCCTGGTAGGCGGCGAGGGTGGCCTCGGCTTGGCGGGTGGCGGCCTCGATCTGGGGCTGCTTGAGGCCGCGGGCGGCGAGGGTCTCGAACTGGAGGGGCTTGACGATGAGTCGTCCGGAGAACTCCATAGCGCCGGCGACCTGGACGAAGGCGGGGGGCTGGTGGGCGGCGTCGCGGGCCGGCTGGCTCTGGGCGCTGACGGCGGCGCCGACGGACGCGAGGATGACAAGACCACTGCGCTTCATATTGAGCTTCCTCCGGGAGCGGGTTGTCCGTGTGCGTCCGAGAGCATCCCCCCCGGGCGCGACCAAGTCCTGACCTTCCGTCGGCCCGATCGCGCGACCGGTGCGGTGGAAGATCCCACACGCCGGGTTGCACACGGACGGATGGGCGGGCGTCCGGGACCGGCGGCACGGGCGTACCGCCCCGAATACCAATCATCATCCGAACGCACGGGCCCGGAGCGGCAGAGGATACGGGTGTGGGCGTCTCGTAGATCCCCCGATGCGGGGGGTGCGGACGAAAAAGGCCCCGGGAGGGGGCTCCCGGGGCCTGGTGGGGTCTGGTGAGGTCTGATAGGGCGGCGGGTCAGCAGCCGGCGTTCCAGAGGTTGAGGAAGCAGAGGACATCGACGGTGTTGACCGATCCGTCGTCGTTGCAGTCGGCGGAGGCGTTGCCGGCGCTCCAGGCGTTGAGGAAGGCGAGGACATCGACGGTGTTGACCGATCCGTCGTCGTTGAAGTCGGCGTAGCAGTCGTCGGGCGGTGTGAACTCGTCGCCGAGTCGGATGTCGTCGATGTACCAGTCATCGGTGGCGTCTGCGCCCTGGGCACGGAATCGGAAGGCGAAGTCGTCGTGGTAGGAGTCGAAGGGGACCTGGGCCTGGTAGAACTCGAAGGAGTTCTGGTCGGCGCCGTTGGAGGGGACGGTGGTGAAGGGGTTCCATGTGCCGTTGATGTTGAGGTACTCGACGAGGAGGGTCTTGCCGCTCTCGACGCCCTTGTGCTGGGTGAAGAAGCTGAAGTAGCTCGGGAAGGCGGCGCCGCTCATGAGGAAGTTGTTGGACTCGGCGGAGTCGGTGGCGTCGAGGGCGAGGGAGTAGGGCTCGCTGGGCTCGTTGGTGGCGTCGGTGACGACCTCGGCGCCGACGGTGGTTCCCCAGACATTGCCGTCGAGGGTGGTGGAGGCGAATTCTTCGAGGAAGGGGACGGCGTTGCCGGTGAAGGGCGCGACGGCGATGTCGTCGATGTACCAGTCGTCGGTGGTGTCGGCGCCCTGGGCGATGAATCGGATGGCGAAGTTCTCGCTCCATCCGGCGATGGGGACCTCGGCGGTCTGGTAGCCGAAGTCGGTCTCGTCGGCGCCGTCGGAGGAGAAGGTGATGAGGGTGTTCCAGTTGTTGAAGAAGTCACGGTACTGGCAGACGAGGGTCTTGCCGGCCTCGACGCCCTTGTGCTGGGCGTGGAAGGAGACGAAGGGGGGTTCGACGACGCTGGAGATGTCGATGGCGCCGGACTCGATGGAGTCGGTCCCGTCGAGGTTGAGGCTGTTGGGGGGGCTGGGCTCGTTGTCGGCGGCGGTGGAGATGGCGCCGCCGCTGTTGGCGACCCAGGCGATGGGGTCGATGTTTGCGTCGGCCCAGTCCTCGAAGAAGGGGTATGTCAGGCCGCCCTCGTCGAGGCAGGGCCGTCCGGCGCCGTAGTTGCGGATTCGGTTCGCGGAGGCGACGCCGAAGTACGCGGGGTTTCCGAGCCCGTCGCAGCCGCCGAGTCCGGAGCACATGATGTGGCAGTCGCCGCTGCCGTCGCAGTGGCCGGCGGAGAAGTTGTGCCCGATCTCGTGTGCGGAGAGCGCTCCGCGTGAGTTCATGGCGTTGGTGTACCTGGACTGGACGAGGCCGTAGCCGTTGGAGGTGCAGACGGCGGAGAGCCAGGCGATGCCGATGACCGAGCCGTCGATATTGACTCCGGTGAATGCGTGGCAGAGGTCGCGGTGGACGGCGCCCATGTTGGCCTGCCACCAGGTGCGGACCTGGGTGAGGCGGGTGCCCGAGTCGGTGGAGGTGTAGGGGTCGCCGGCGTTGGTCCAGATCTGGTAGTGCGGGACGAGGAAGGTGATGTTGCACTGGCCCTCGTAGACGGCGGAGATCCGGGCCATGACGGTGTCGATGTCGGCGATGGTGTTGGCCTCGCTCGACCCGTTCTTGCCGTAGAACTCGAAGTCGGCGTCGGTGGCGGTCTCGCAGACGAGGAAGGCGCGGGAGCCGGAGGTCCCGTCGTGGGCGTCGGCGTGGCCGATGCCCTGGTGGTCGACGCCGCAGGTCCACTCGTGGTTGGGCTTGGCGTCGTCGGCGCGGGAGACGACGACGAGGGCGGTGTCGGCGCCGTCGACGGCGTCGTAGAGGGGCTGGATGGTCCAGACCTCGGTGCCTCCCTCGCCGGGGAGGGCGATGGTCAGGTGCAGGCCGCCGCCCATGCGGGAGCCGGCGGCGCGGGCGTCGGGGACGCCCTCGAGCTGGGCGCGGACGGTGAGGGGCGGGGGCAGGGGGATGTCGACGAGCTGTCCGTCGGCGTTGACGGTGGTGGCCCGGGCGCCGGCGGTGCGGAAGGACTGGGGCTCGACCCATACGCCGTAGGTCGTAGCGCCGAGCGTGAGCTCGGTGACGAACGCCTCGTTGCCCGCGGGGAGGTCGAGGCGCTGGATGGAGAAGTTGTTGAGTTCGAACTTCTCTTCGACTACCCCCCGAACATCTCCGCCGACGGGTTGTGCCGCGAGGGTCGACGCCAGACATGCCGCCCCGGCAAGGGCGGCCGCCGCAAGGATTCGATTCCGCATTTCAGTTCCTCCAATGGGCTCTGCACCAGGTTCCGCGTGATTCCTGACAGTTGCCGAAAGGGGAAGTGCGCGTCCGAGCCCCGTAGCTTGGGGCGACTCGGCCACCACCCCCCTCAATCGGGTGATTCCGCCAGACTGTCCGCACACCCTAGCACATCCGTTCCTTGGGCCCAAGCGCTAAGGGCGTGGAAGGGGGCGAAACCGGCCCGGGGGGCGTGCTACTGGCCTGCCCAGAGGCGGAGATAGGCCACGGCGTCGCGGGTATCGATGAGCCCGTCGCCGGTGAGATCGGCGGCGAGCTCGCCGGCGGCCCAATCGCCGAGGTAGGCGAGCAGATCGGCGGTGTTGACAGCGCCGTCGCCGTTCCAGTCGGCCGCGGGGCCGGTGATGACGAGGGCCGGGGAGGGCATCAGGATGACCTCCCGGTCTGCCTGCTGGACGATGACTTCGAGGAGGTCTTGCCCCCGGGTCTCGGGGGGGAGGTCGGCGCCGGAGAGCTCGATGGTGTAGGAGCCGTCGCCGTTATCGGTCATGGGTCCGATCTCGGTGAGTCCGGCGGAGCCGGCGGCGTGGCGTGCCCAGACGGTGAGGCCGGTTCCGAGCGGGGCGGGCTGCCAGTCCATGGGCGTGACGGTGAGGCGGGTGGCCGAGCCGGCGGGCATGCGGTCGGTCTCGAGTGCCGCGCCGGAGCGGACGGCGTCGGCGACGCCGAGCAGGTCGGTCCGCCAGGCGTCGAACATGTCGTGGAGCTGTGCGACGGGGTCGGGGTCGAGCTTTGTCTGGAAGGCGACATTGAACTCGGCGTAGTAGTCGGCGGTGGCGCAGCCCTCGCTGGTGCTGAAGAAGGCGTGGCCGTCGGTGGGCTGTCTGCCCTGGACGGCGGTGGCGCCCCGGGAGGAGCGGAGGTTGTGGAGGACATCGGGCCGGCCGTCGCCGTTGAAGTCGCCGACGGTGATGTCGTTGGCCTGCGTGCCGGTGGGGTAGACGCCCTCGGGCTGGGGGTCGGCGCCGGGCGTGCCGAGCAGGAGGGTGAGCCTGCCGGGTGTGGCGTTGGCGGCGACGAGGTCGTCGAGGCCGTCGCCGTTGATATCGGCGCCCTCGACGGCGGTGTAGCCGGTGACGGCGCCGACGGCGGCGGTGACGAACGATCCCGGCGAGGTCTGGCGGTAGACGCTCAGCGCGTTGGCCTGGCGGTCGGCGGTGGCCAGGTCGGTGCGTCCGTCGCCGTCGAAGTCCCCGACGGCGACATTGAGCGGGTTGGCGCGGGTGGCGAGGTCCTGCCACTGGCTGAGCTGGCCGGCGCCGTCGTTGGCGAAGATGAACAGCCGGTCGCCCTCGCGGTCGGCGACGGCGAGGTCGAGGCCGGGCTGGCCGTCGATCTCGGCGGCGAGGAGGTGCCAGGGCTCGGCGCCGGCGGGGAGTTGCTGGCCTGGGTTGAGCCCGCCGGCGCCGTCGTTGAGCATGACGATGACCGTGCCGGTGGTGTAGATGGAGACGGCGGCGTCGGCCCAGCCGTCGGCGTTGAAGTCGCCGGCGGCGACCCAGGTGGGGGCGCCGCCGAGGATATCGAAGTCGGTGAGATCGAAGGTCCCGTCGCCGTGGCCGCGGAGCAGGCCGACGACGCCGGAGCTCTGGTCGGTGTAGACGATGTCGAGGTGCCCGTCGTTGTTGAAGTCGGCGGCGTCGATGCCGGTGGTGGCGCCGCTGGCGCGGATGAGCTGTGCGGGGGCGAGGGTGACGAAGCCGTGGTGGAGGGCGGAGTTTCGGAGGAAGGCGACGGCGCCCTCGCCGGAGATGGCGGCGGCGGCGTCGGTCAGGCCGTCTTCGTCGAAGTCGCCCTGAGCGACGCCCCAGGCGTTGGTGCCGACGCGGTAGATGGCGTTGCAGCCGAAGCCGTCGCCGGCGCGGGCGACGAGCATGTAGGCGATGTGTGCGCTTTTGCCGGTTTGGGGGTCCCATCCGTCGGGGGGCGAGCCGCAGGCGTCGGCGTCGTTGCCGCAGGAGCATCGTCCGTCGCCGCCCCAGACGCGGGCTTCTTCCATGCCGAGCATGAGGGTTTCGGCGAGGTCGAGACCGCCGGCGAGGGCGGTGAGGATGACCTGCTCGGTCTCGAGGACGACGGGGTCTCCTGCGAGGACATTGCCCTGTACGGCGTAGACGACATCGCCGACGCGGCCGGTGACGCCGCCGGCCCAGTCTCCGGCGCCGGCGCCGGTGAAGGTGGCGACGCCGCCGAGGGTGTCTGCCATGCCGTACTGGCGGGTCTGGTGTCCGGAGTCGAACTGGCTGAGCATGTTGAGGATGTCGTCGGGGTGGACCTGCTCGAGGAGCCGGTCGCGGATGAAGACGCGGTTGAATCCGCCGGTGTCGACGAAGCTCTGTGCGGTGGCGGCGCCGACGCCGGGGATGAGGACGGGGGTGTTGGCCTGGAGGTCGAAGCTGGTGAGGCAGGTGGCCGAGCCTGCGGCGACCTCGCCGGTGCGGACATCGATGAGGACGATGGACCAGGTGGCGGAGGCGGCGGGGGCGAGGCCGGCGATGGCGGCGAGTGCGGCGGCGGCGCGGGGCAGGATGGACATGAAGGGCATTGGAGCCTCTCTCTGCACGGGCGTTTGGTCCCCCGACGCCGATGCTATCGGCGGGTGGGGATTGGTCCAAGGGTCAAAGCGGCGGGTGGGCGCAGAAAGAAAGCCCGGGGCGCTGGGCCCCGGGCTTGCATGCAGGAACCGGTCGGTCCGCGATTAGCGGCGACGACGGACGGCGACCAGGCCGCCCATGCCGAGCACGGCGAGGGCGCCGGGGGTCGGGATGGTCCAGGTGCGGAAGGCGTAGTCGTAGCTGGGGAAGCCGCCGTAGCCGGAGTTGGCGTAGACCTGGCCGAAGGCGTAGGGGTTGTTGAGGGAGCCGGCGATGCCGAGGGAGGAGTTGCCGGCGAAGTCGAGGTAGTAGGTGGTGTTGGGGTTGATGGCGACGGCGCCCCAGAAGACATCGACCCACTCGCCGGCGGTGCCCTGGGCCGAGGCGGAGGCGAGCATCTGGCCGCCGCCGTTGGGGAGGGTGGTCCACAGCGAGATGGTCACATTGTCCGAGGAGCCGATTCCAGCCTGGAGCAGGATGCCCGCGCCGGTGATGTTGGGGGCGGACTGGGTCTGGAAGGACTGGGCCAGGTCGGTCTGGCCGAATCCGGCCATGTAGACCGAACCGTCGCCCTGGTACTGATCGACGACATCGGCCGAGACGGCGCCGGCCAGGCCAGCGACCGCCAACACGCAGATCACATTCTTCATCTTGCACTCTCCCTTTCGAAGCTCTTGCCGCGGCGGGGTCCGGCACCGCACCCGATCCCGCCTTAGAGGATTCTACTGCTGCGGGGTATCACCGAAAGCCAAAAAGGCCAATCTTGTCTCGGGCAATTCCATACTGCGCGGGGGATTGCCCATTTTGACAGGAACAGGGAGGTTACCGCCATCTTTTGGGGGGAATCCACCGGGATTCGGGCCGCCCGGCGGGGTGGGGGTAGGCGGGCGGACGGAGGGAGGGGAAGAAAACGGCCGCCGGCCCGGGGGAGCCGGGCCGGCGTGGGGGTCTATTGATCGCGTGGGCTGCGGTCAGCGGCGGCGGCGTGTGGCGACCAGGCCAGCGAGTGCGAGGAGGCCGGCGGAGGGGGCGCCGGGGATGACGACGGCGCCGATGCCGCCGCCGAGGTAGGGGGCGACGGTGACGATGTTGGTGTAGGAGCCGTCGGTCATGCTGAAGGCTCCGACGCGGTAGTCGCCTGCGTCGAGGTCGGCGATGGCGGCGTAGAGGGTGCCGTTGAACATGGCGAGGTCGTTGTTTCCGAGGTCGAAGTTGAGGGTGCCGAGGAGGGTGGAGCTGCCGCCGAGGGAGTAGGACCAGATTTTGTCGGAGTCTGGGTCGGTGAGGAAGAAGAGGTCGGAGGCGGGGTCGTAGGCGAGGCCGCCGCCGCCGCGGTCGACGAGCTGGATGCCGGTGTCGTAGGTGGTGATGACGCCGAAGGAGGCGTCGAACTCGTGGATGATGAGTGTTCCGGCGACGCCCTGGTTTCGGACGCCGAAGATTCGTCCGTTGGCGAATGCCATGTCGGAGACGGCGTTGTCGAGGTCGATGGTGCCGATGCTGACGAGGCTGGGGGCGCCGGCCCAGGCGTTGTCGACGCGGTAGACGGTCTGGTCCTCGTTGACATTCTGGGGGCTGCTGAGGGCGATGACATCGCCGGCGCTGGCGCCGCCGATGGTGGCGCCGTTCTCGAGCAGCGACATGCCGCGGATCTCATCGGGGCCGGCGAAGGTGCCGGTGAGTCCGAAGCCGTTGCCCCGGTAGAGGGTTTCGTTGTCGGACGAGAAGAACTGGATGGGCTGGGCGGCGGCGGCGCCGGCGAGCAGTCCCAGGGCCGCGATGGTGGTCAGATTCTGCATAATTCCCTCCATTGGTTTGCCCCGGACAGGGGGCGTGTCTCTCGGGCGGAGTATAGCTGGGGGATTGTGGGGGTCCAAGTCCGAGAATAACCCGAACGGGTGTTGGCGCCGTGTTCTGGCGCCGGGGTCCGGCGCCGGGGGTGCGCTCACGGGGCCATGCCGAAGACGACTGCGCCGAGGGGCGGGAGCGTGACGGCGATGGATCGGGAGCGGTCGTGCATGGGGATGGGCTCGACCTTGGCGTCTTCTTGCCAGGCGAAGCCGGAGCCGCCGAACTCCTCGGCGTCGGTGTCGAGGAGCTTGACCCATTTCTTGCCGTTGGCGACGCCGAGTCGGTAGCCGTCGCGTGGGACGGGGGTGAAGTTGAAGGCGCAGAGGAGGGGCGGGGAGCCGTCGTCGGCGTGACGGAAGAAGGCGAGGACGGAGTTGTCTCGGTCGTCGCAGTGGACCCACTCGAAGCCGCGGTTGTCGCAGTCGAGCTGGTGGAGGGGTGCGCGTTGGCGGTGGAGTCGGTTGAGGGTGCGGACGAGCTCCTGCATCCCGGAGTGTGGCGGGTAGGCGGTGAGGTGCCAGTCGAGGCTCCGGGCGCTGCGCCACTCGTCCCACTGGGCGAACTCGCCGCCCATGAAGAGGAGTTTCTTGCCGGGGAGGAGCCACTGGTAGGCGAGGAGGAGCCGGAGGTTGGCGAATTTCTGCCAGTCGTCGCCGGGCATTTTGGCGAGGAGGGAGCCCTTGCCGTGGACGACCTCGTCGTGGGAGAGGGGGAGGACGAAGTTCTCGGTGAAGGCGTACAGGCCTCGGAAGGTGAGTTCGTCGTGGTGCCATCGGCGGTGGAGCGGGTCGCGGTGGAAGTAGCGGAGTGTGTCGTTCATCCAGCCCATGTCCCACTTGAAGCCGAACCCGAGGCCGCCGTCGTAGACGGGCCGTGAGACGCCGGCGAAGGAGGTCGACTCTTCGGCGAAGGTGACGACGCCGGCGTGCCTGCCGTAGAGGGTGGTGTTGAGCTGGCGGAGGAAGTGGATGGCGTCGACATTCTCCTTGCCGCCGTACTGGTTGGGGATCCACTGGCCTTCCGGGCGTGAGTAGTCGAGGTAGAGCATGCTGGCGACGGCGTCGACTCGGAGCCCGTCGGCGTGGAATGTCTCGACCCAGTGGTTGGCGCTGGAGATGAGGAAGGAGCGGACCTCGTGTCGCTGGTAGTTGAAGATGAAGGAGCCCCAGTCGGGGTGGAAGCCTTGTCTTGGGTCTGC
Organism: Phycisphaerales bacterium; assembly: GCA_020850415.1. GTDB lineage: Bacteria > Planctomycetota > Phycisphaerae > Phycisphaerales > UBA1924 > PNC22. The sequence continues at coordinate 117,690 of JADZER010000023.1, read as the reverse complement.
GTGCTCGTAGAGGCATGTGCCGTCGAAGAGGTGCAGGCCGTGGCCGTCGGTGGCGAAGTGGCTGGGGACCCAGTCGAGGATGACGCCGATGCCGGCCTGGTGGAGTCGGTCGACGAGGTACATGAAGTCGTCGGGGCTTCCGAAGCGGGAGCTTGGGGCGAAGTAGCCGGTGGTCTGGTATCCCCAGGAGCCGCCGAAGGGGTACTCCATGATGGGGAGCAGCTCGACATGGGTGAACCCGAGCCATCCGACATACTCGGCGAGCTGGTCGGCGGCCTCTCGGAAGGAGAGGGGGCGGTCGCCCTGCTCTGGGACTCGTCTCCAGCTCTCGAGGTGGACCTCGTAGATGCTCATGGGGCGTCTGCGCCAGTCGTCTCCGGCGCGGGAGGCCATCCAGTCGGCGTCGGTCCACTGGTGGGAGGTGGTCCAGACCTTTGAGGCGGACCTGGGGGGCGTCTCGGTGTGGATGCCGACGGGGTCGGCCTTTTCGGCCTGGTGGCCGCTGACGGCGGACCTGACGAAGTACTTGTAGGCGTCGCCCTGGCCGATGCCCTCGACGAAGACCTCCCAGACGCCGGAGCTGCCGCGGGGATGCATGGGGGTGGCCTGGGCGTCCCAGCGGTTGAAGTCGCCGATGAGGTGGACGGTCTGGGCGGATGGCGCCCAGACGGCGAATTGGACCCCCGGCTTGCCGTCCCGGTGTGTGGCGTGGGCGCCGAGCTTGTCCCCGAGGTTGTGGTGTGTCCCCTCGTTGAAGAGGTAGATGTCGTCGTCGGTGATCGCGTGGGGTTTGTTCATGCGTGCTCGTGGTGATGGTACTCGGCCCGGGGCCGCTAGAATCGCCCACCAGCCCGAGGAGTGCGCCCGCGATGTCCGTGACGCCCGAAGTGGTCAGCCACGCCCCCGAGGTCGATATCAACCGCGCGCCGCCCGGTGTGCTTCTCGCCGAGGTGGGCTGGGAGGTGTGCAATCCGGTGGGCGGTATCTATCAGGTGCTCCGGTCGAAGGCGCCGACGATGGTGCACCGGTGGCAGAACCGGTACCTGATGGTGGGGCCGTACGCGGGTCAGAAGAGCGTGCTGGAGCTGGACCCCCGGCGGGCGACGGGGTGGCTGTGCCAGGTGGTGGACGGCCTGAAGGCGGACGGGATCACGGCGCACACGGGGCGTTGGCTGGTGCAGGGCCGGCCGCGGGCGCTGCTGCTGGAGCACTCGTTCACCGGGGCGAAGCTGGACGAGATCAAGTACCGGGTGTGGAAGGACCACGCGATCGAGAGCCCGGGGAACGACGCGCTGGTGGATCAGGTTGTGGGGTTCTCTGAGGCGCTGCGTCTGCTTTTCACGCACCTGTGCCGGGTGTGGGAGGGTCGTGGGCAGCAGAGCCGTCGGGTGCTGGCGCACTTCCACGAGTGGATGAGCGGGCTGGCGATCCCGATGATCCGGCGGGAGCAGCTGAACTGCTCGGTGGTGTTCACGACGCACGCGACGATCTGCGGGCGTTACATCGCCTCGGCCGAGGGCGACTTTTACGGCCGTTTGCCGGCGATCGACCACGAGGCGGAGGCGGTGCGTTTCGGGATCCGGGCGCAGCACCACTACGAGCGGGCGGCGGCGCACGGGGCGCATGTGTTCACGACGATCAGCCCGATCACCGCCGAGGAGTGCGCGGTGCTGCTTGGTCGGAAGCCGGACCTGATCCTGCCCAACGGGCTGAACATCGAGCGGTACAATGTGGGTCACGAGTTCCAGACGCTGCACGCGCAGTTCAAGGAGAAGATCCACGAGTTCGTGATGGGGCATTTCTTCCCCAGCTACTCGTTCAACCTCGAGAAGACGACCTACATGTTCAGCAGCGGGCGGTACGAGCCGCGGAACAAGGGCTTTGACCTGTGCCTGGAGGCGTGCGCCCGGCTCAACGAGCAGCTGCGTCGTGAGGAGTCGGACCGGACGGTGGTCTTCTTCATCGTGACCCGGCGGGACCACAAGCACCTCAAGCCCGAGGCGCTCCAGAGCCGCGGCGTGCTGGCGGAGCTGCGCGAGGTGTGCAAGACGGTGACCGAGATGATGGGGGAGGAGCTGTTCCGCAAGGCGGCGGCGGGGCAGCGGGTGGTGCTGGACGACCTGCTGACCGAGTACTGGCGTCTGCGTCTTCGCCGGACGCAGGCGGCGCTGCGGATCAGCCGCCTGCCGCCGGTGGTCACGCACACGCTCGAGGACGAGGACACCGACGAGATCATGCGGACGATCCGCCGTCTGGGGCTGGTCAACAGCCCGGAGGACCGGGTGAAGGTGGTGTACCACCCGGACTTCATCTCGACGACCAACCCGCTGTGGGGGATCGAGTACGAGCAGTTTGTGCGCGGGTGCCACCTGGGCCTGTTCCCCAGCGCCTATGAGCCCTGGGGCTACACGCCGCTGGAGTGCGTGGCTCTGGGCGTGCCTGCGGTCACGAGCGACCTCGCGGGGTTCGGCCGGTATGTGGCGGAGAACTTCGCGGACCACAACAAGTGGGGGATGTACATCATCCCGCGCCGGGGTCGGTCCAACGAGGAGGCGGCGACGAGCCTGGCGCGGCGGATGTGGGAGTTCTGCCAGCTCGACCGGCGCGGGCGGATCGCGGTCCGCAACGAGGTGGAGCGCCGGAGCTGGAACTTCGAGTGGGCCAAGCTGGGGCGTCCGTACCACATCGCCCACGACCTGGCGGTCGCCCGGGCCAAGGCGGGGGCGTTCTGACCGCCCGGCGGGTGTGCGGAACTACTCACTGGGGGCGGGGGCGGGTGGCGGCGATCGAGGGGAACCCCTGACGCGGCCCCGGTTCGGGCGGCGGCGTACCCGTCGGTGCGCGATCCCCGCGGCTCCCCTTGGGCTCGGGGCGGGCGCTTGGGTGTGGAGAATCCCGCACGGCGTGGGGTAGCGCGGGCAACTGGGGGCCGGAAACGGCCGATGGTCTGGGCACCTTTCCCGCCCGACGCGGGCCCATAGCGCATGCGACCGACACGCTCGACATTCCGGCTGTTCGTCGAGATGCTTGCGATCGTCCTGATCGCTGAGCTCGCGGTCATGTGGGTGATGGGGCTGACTGGGCTGGCGGGGATCTCGGCGTTGGGCGCGGCCATGATCGACGGCGCGGCGCTGGTGCTGCTCGCCGGGCCGCTGCTGCTGTGGAGGGTCGGCGGCGCGGCACCCCAGCCGGGGCTCCCGCCGGACCCTCTCGCGTCGCCTCGCCGGAGGCGTGCCCTGACGGCGGGCGCGACCGCGCTCACGCTGCTCGCCGGGCTGGTTACGGCGGCGGTCGTCGGCCTGCAGATGCGCCACCAGCACCTGGTGCGGGTGGCGTCCGAGTTCCATCGGGTGACCGACCTGATCGAGGCGCAGGCGGCGACGCGCCTGCGTCTGCTGACGGCCGAGCCGCAGGCGTGCGTGGGCGTCTTCAGGGCCAGCCGGGCGGTGGAGCGCGCCGAGTTCCGCGAGTTCGCGTTGGCGAGCACGGCGGCCGTCGGGGCCCCCGGGGCCGGGACGATCGGCTACGCGGCCCGTGTCGCGCCGGGCGGCCTGGACGCGTTCGTCGAGGCCCAGCGGGCCGACGGGGCGCCGGGCTTCCCCAGGCCCGAGGCGCCCGAGGGGGCCGACTGGTGCTATGTCTCGACCTTCCTCGAGCCCGAGGCGCCCGGCCTGTTCGCGCCGGGGGCGGACCTCGCGCGGGACCCGGCGATCCGGGCGGCGGCGGACCGGGCGATGCTGAGCGGCCAGCCGGTGATCTCCTCGCCTGTGGGGGTGGAGGCGGGAGCGGGGGCGGGAACGGGGGCGGGGACAGGGACGGGGACGGGATCACTGTTGGTGTACCTGGTGCCGGTCTACGCGAACGGGTCTGACCCCGGGACGCCGGCGGCGAGGGAGGCGAGCCTGACGGGGTGGGTGTTCATGCCGGTGGCGCCGGGGGAGTTCTTCGCGGGGCTTGCGGGGAGCGCCTCGGAGTGGGTTGACGCCGAGTTCTACGAGGGTCGGCTGCTCGACCCCGACGCTCTGGTCTTCGACGCGTGTGGTGCGGCGGGTGCGGCGGGTGCGGCGGGTTCGGCGGGTGCGGGCGCGGCTCCGGGGCATCCGGGCGGGGGGCGGGAACGGTCGTTCACGACCACCAGGGCGATGCAGTTCGCGGGGCGTGAGTGGACGCTGTGGATGGGCTCCACGCCGGCGTTCGACCGCGCGCAGGCGTCGACGCAGCCGCTGGTGGTGTTCGCGTGCGGGGTGCAGCTGAGCATCCTGGCGGCGGTGGTGATCTGGGGGTTCGGCGACGCCCGGGCGAGGGCTCTTGGGCTGGCGGCGCAGATGACACACGACCTGCGGGCTCGGGAGCGGGAGGCGCGGGAGGCGCTGGCGAGGCTGGACGCCTACCGGCAGGCGATCGACCAGCTGGCGATCACGGCGATCACCGACGCCTCGGGCACGATCATCGACGCGAACGCCCGGTTCGCGGAGATCAGCGGCTACTCGCGCGAGGAGCTGATCGGCCGGACGCACCGGATCGTCAACTCCGGGGTCCATCCCAAGCGTTTCTGGGTGGACTGCTGGAAGACCATCGCGGCGGGTCGTGTCTGGCGGGGCGAGATCTGCAACCGCGCCAAGGATGGGACGCTGTACTGGGTTGACAGCTCCATCGGCCCGGTGCGGGACGCGGACGGGCGGATCAGCGGCTTCCTGGCGTTGCGGGTGGACATCAGCGAGCAGAAGCGGCACGAGGAGGCGCTGCTGCACGCGGCGTACAGCGACGAGATGACGGGGATGGCCAACCGGCTGATGCTCGCCGAGCGTCTGGCCGAGGCGGTTGCCGAGCGGCACGGCGCGGGCGGGTCGTTCGCTCTGCTGGCGATGGACATCGACCGGTTCGCGTTCATCAACGACACGCTGGGCCACGGCGTGGGCGACGAGATCCTGCGCGAGGCCGCGGACCGGATCCGGTCGACGGTGAGCCAGAGCGGTCTGGACGCGCTGGCGGCGAGGATCGGGTCGGACGGCTTCGCGGTGCTTGTCCGCGGCGCCGGGGAGGCCGAGTCGGCGGCGCTGGGGGAGCGTCTGCTGGCGACCTTCGCGGAGCCGTTCCACCCCGGGGGGCGTGAGCTGTTCCTGACGACGAGCATCGGGTCGGCGACCGACGACGGGGCGACGCCGAACGCCGAGGAGATTCTCCGCAGCGCGGACATCGCGCTGTACGAGGCGAAGCTGGCGGGGCGTGGTCGGATGGTGCGGTTCGAGGCGCGGATGGGCGACCGGATCCACCAGCGGATGAGCATCGAGCACGACCTGCGGGCGGCGCTGGGCACGGACCAGCTGTTCCTGGTGTACCAGCCGATCGTGTCGCTGGAGACCCAGCGTGTGGAGGGGTTCGAGACGCTGGTGCGGTGGCGTCACCCCGAGCGTGGGCTGATCCGTCCGGACGAGTTCATCCCGATCGCGGAGCAGACCGGGCTGATCATCCCGCTGGGGCACTGGATCCTGACGGAGGCGTGCCGCCAGATCGCCCGGTGGCGTGCGGCGCTGGGTCCCCGGGCCCCGCGTCATGTCAGCGTCAACCTGTCGCGGAGCCAGCTTGTGCAGCACGACCTGCCGGAGACGATCCGGGAGGTGCTGCGTCAGACCGGGGTGCCGCCGTCGGCGCTGTACCTGGAGATCACCGAGACGGCGGTGATGCAGGACATCGCGTCGGGGACGCGGATGCTGTACGCGATCCGGGACATCGGCGTGAAGCAGAGCCTGGACGACTTCGGGACCGGTCACTCCTCGCTGGCCTCGCTCAGCGACTTCCCGGTGGAGATCGTGAAGATCGACCGGTCGTTCGTGGCGAACATCGAGCGGGGGAGGCGGTTCGTGGCCCTGGTGCACACGGCGGTGGAGCTTGCGGCGAACCTGGGGATGGCGGTGGTGGCGGAGGGCATCGAGGACAAGGACCAGCTGGCGACGCTGCTTTCGATGGGCTGCGAGTTCGGGCAGGGGATGTACTTCAGCGGGCCGCTGACGGCGGCGGAGGTGCCCGGGTACCTCGCCGAGTGGGCCCGCACGAGGCGCGACGCGGCGTGAGAGCCGGGCCGCTACGCTTGCGCCATGGCACCCGTGTTCGGCGTTGACGCGGAATGGCTTGAGGCCGACGGGCTGGGGGGGTTTGCCTCCGGCACCGTCGCGGGGAGCCGGACCCGTCGGTACCACGCGCTGCTGCTCGCGGCACGCACGCCGCCGACGGAGCGGTTCGTCCTGGTCAACGGGCTTGAGGTCTGGATCCGGACGGGGGGCGGGGAGTACCCGCTGAGTGCGCACAGCTACTGCCCGGGGGTGATCCATCCGGCGGGGTTCAAGTGGATCGAGAGCTTCACCTCGGACCCGTGGCCGACCTGGGTGTACAAGCTTGACGACCGGACGCGGGTGCGTCAGGAGATCTTTGTGCCGCACGGGCACGCGGCGTGTGTGGTCACCTGGCGCCTGCTGGGGGCGGGGCTCGGGTCGGGGCGGGGGGCTGGGCTTCGTGTGCGTCCGCTGCTGACGGTGCGTGACTACCACGCGCTGCACCGGGAGAACTCGCAGTGCAGCTTCCACCCGGAGGCGGGCCCGGAGCGCATCACCTGGCAGCCGTACTGGGGGGCGCCTCGTGTCACCGCGCGGTTCAACGGGACATTCAGCGCCAAGCCGGACTGGTACCGCGGGTTCCTCTACAGCCAGGAGCAGGCGCGTGGGCTGGACGCGGTCGAGGACTGCGCCTCGCCGGGCGAGTTCGGGTTCGCGCTCGAGAGCCCGGAGGACGAGGCGTGCCTGATCTTCACGACCGACACGCCGCCGGACCGCCCGCTGCCCGGGGGCTCGACGCCGGAGGTGGTGCGTGCGCTTCGCGAGCGTGAGGGGTCGCGGCGCCGGGCGCTCGGGACGGGCCTGTCGCGGGCGGCGGACGCGTACATCGTGGAGCGTGGCATCGCGTCGACGATCATCGCGGGGTACCCGTGGTTCACGGACTGGGGGCGGGACACCTTCCTCTCGATGCGTGGGCTGTGCCTGGCGACCGGGCGGCTGGAGACTGCGCGGCAGATCCTGGTGGAGTGGTCGAGGGCGCAGGTCGAGGGGCTGCTGCCCAACCGGTTCCCCGACGCGGGCGAGGCGCCGGAGTTCCACTCGGTGGACGCGGCGCTGTGGTATGTGCAGGCGGCGCACGACTTCCTGGCCCAGGCCCAGACCGCCGCGGACTTCTCGCTGCCCCCGGGCGATGAGAAGCTCATCCGGCGCACCTGCGTCCGGGCGCTGAAGGCGTACGGGGCGGGGACGCGGCTTGGGATCGGGGCCGACGCGGACGGGCTGCTGCGGTGCGGGGAGGGGGACTCGAGCCTGACCTGGATGGACGCGCGGGTGAACGGTCAGGCGATCACGCCGCGGGTCGGCAAGCCGGTCGAGATCCAGGCGCTGTGGATCAACGCGTTGATCCTGTGCACGCCGGACGAGCACTCGTTCGGTCCGCTGGCGGCGCGGGCGTTGGCGTCGTTCACGGAGCGGTTCTGGAACCGTCAGCGCCGGTGCCTGTTCGATGTCATCGATGTGGACCACCGGCCGGGCACGACCGACGACCGGCTGCGCCCGAACCAGCTGCTGGCGGTGGGCGGGCTGACGCATCAGCTCTTCACCGGGGCCCAGGCGCGGGCGATCGTGGATCTGTGCGAGCGGACGCTGGTGACGCCGATGGGGCTGCGGACGCTGGCGCCGGGGGAGGCGGGGTACGCGGCTCGCTACATCGGCCCCGGGGGCAGCGGGCAGCTCGAGCGCGACAGCGCGTACCACAACGGGACGGTCTGGCCTTGGCTGATGGGGCCCTTTGTTGAGGCGTGGGTCCGCGTCCGGCACAACACGCACAAGGCCCGGCGGGAGGCGCGGGCCCGGTTCCTGCAGCCGCTGCTGGACAGCACGGCGGCGCACGGGCTCGGCCACATCGCGGAGATCGCGGACGCCGAGGAGCCGTTCAGCCCGCGCGGGTGCCCGTTCCAGGCGTGGAGCGTGGGGGAGGCGTTGCGCCTGGACCGGGTGGTGCTGGCGGACTGACGGGACAGGGCCGGCAGGCCGCGGCGGCGATCCGGGCCGCGCCGGTTCTTAGCTGATGCTCAGGCTCGGCCTGCCCTTGCCCTGTCGCATCTGCGCGAGGGCGACCTGGCCCTCGAGGGTTGTGATCATCGAGTCCAGTGCCGCCGGCAGCGCGGCGCCCCCGGCCGACGCGGGCTCGAAGTTCTTCACGGGCTCTCCCTCGTCGGCGTTGGCCCGCATGGCCATGTTGATGGGCACGGCGCCCAGGAAGGGCAGGCCGAGGCGCTGGGCCATGACCTCCGCCCCGCCGCGACCGAAGATGTCGTACTCCTTCACGCGGCCCTGCTCGTCGGGGTCGCCGAGGAAGTAGCTCATGTTCTCGACGACGCCGAGGACCTCGATATTGAGCTGCTGGAACATGCGGGCGGCGCGGACGGCGTCGTCCTGGGCCACCTTCTGCGGCGTGCAGACGATGACCGCGCCGGTGCAGGGCAGGGTCTGGGCGAGCGTCAGGCACACATCGCCGGTGCCGGGCGGGAGATCGACGATCATGTAGTCGAGCTCTCCCCAGTCGGTCTGCTCGATGAGCTGCTTGAAGGCCCCGTGGGCCATCGGCCCGCGCCAGATCAGCGGCTTGTCGGGGTCGACCAGCTTGCCGATCGTGATCGCCTTGACCCCGTGGACCGCGTGCGGCTGGAGCTTGCCGGCGACGACCATCTGCTCCATCTCGTCGAGCCCCAGCATGGTCGGCATCGACGGGCCGTAGATGTCGCCGTCGAGCAGCCCCACCGCGTGCCCGCGGCGGGCGAGCCCTACGGCGAGCGCCACGGCGATGGTGGATTTGCCGACGCCCCCCTTGCCCGCGCCCACGGCGATGATGTGCCGGATCGAGTCCAGCGGGTTGGCGGGGGGCGGGGCCTTGCCGGTCGTGTCGGAAAGCCCGCCGATGGGCCGGTGGCCCACCGGCGCTGAGCACGCGTCCGCGGCGGCCTCGCCCGCCGGGGCTGGCTGGGTCGCCCGCGGGGGCGGCTGGGTTGTCCGCGGGGCCGGCTGGCCGGGCCCGAGGCGCTCGGTCTGCACGACTCCCCCCGCCTCGTCGACGAACTCGATGATCAGGGCCCGCAGGGCGGTGCCGGCCTCGGCGAGGGCCATGGTCAGGGCATCCCGGGCCTCCGACGCGGCGGCCTGGCGGGCGTTGGGGGTGCCCAGGCCGGGGGTGCAGAGCTTGAGGTTTACGAAGCCATCGCACTCGGCGACCCATTTGAGGCCGTCGCCGAGGGGCTGGTTCTGGCCGTGGGGCTGGACCCCGGCGAGCGAATCACGGATGATGTCCTTGGTCGTCGGCACTGCTCCGGCCTCCGGTCTGTGTTCGGGGGTATCCCGTCGGGGGATGCTATGGCCCGGGCAATCGCGCGGCCGCGGGCCCGTTTGGCCGATGACCACAGGTAGGAGACACCCCATGCGCCCACACCCCACGACCGCCGCCCTGGCCTGCGTGCTGCTCGGCACGGGGCTCGCCCGTGCGCAGGACGCCCCGCTGGCTGGGCCGACCGTGACGGAGCGCGGGGTGCCGGGCGTGCGCGCCCAGTACACCGACGGCGACCTCGGGCGCTTCGGGGACAACCAGCGGGCGGCGCCGGCGCCGATCTTCCTGCAGGCTCTCCGCGATCTCACCGGGCCGGACCTCGCGCTGACGCCGGACCAGACGGCGCTGATGCGCGAGGAACTCCGGCGCTTCGGCGGGGAGCTGCGGGTGTTCCTCCGGGCCCACGGGGCGGAGGTGCGGGAGTTGGTGGAGCAGCTGCCCGCGTCGGAGCGGGGGCGCGCGGGGGCCGAGGTCCGCGCCCTGCAACGCCTCGGCGAGGTGCTCGACAGGGTCGAGCGCGACAGCGGGCTCGGGCGTGAGGACACTCGCCCCGCCGGCCGCCGCGCCGACCGGCCGGGGGGACCGGACCAAGACCGCCCCTCGGAGCGGGCGTTCCGCCTGGATTTCCGGGCTCGTCCCGGCGCGGGCGCGCCGGCCGCGGACCGCCCGATGGAGGACTCGGACCCCGAGATGATGATGATGACCGAAGAGGAGGAGGGCTCTCCGAGCGCCCGGCTGGCCGGGCTTCGTGCGCTGGCCCCCTCGCCCGGGGCCCTGCAGACGCGCCTGTGGGAGCTGCTGACCGAAGCGCAGCGGGAGGCCGTCGGCGCGGCTCTGACCGCCTACATGGACCAGGAGCGGGCCCGGATCGAGCAGCAGCGTCTGGCCCGGGAGATTGCGCAGCGTCAGGACGCGGGCCGGGCGACCGATCGCTCGACGCTTCCCGTCGACGGGGCGCGGGGCTCGGGTCTCCGCGGCTTGGATGCCCGCACCATCGATGCGATGCTGAAAGAGCTGGACCGCGGCGTGATCCCGGAGACGCTGCTGCAATCGCTTTCACAGGCGGCGCGGGAGCGGATCGAAGCGCTCCCGTCTGAGCGCCGGGCGCCGGCGCTGGCGAGATTCCTCCGGGGGCTGCCGAAGGATCCACCTGCCGGATCGTAAAGGCCCGCGTCGGAGCATGGGGCGTTTGACCCACTCAGAAACCCTCGAAGCTGGGTGGTTTCCCGTCGGCATATGCATGCAGGCCGTGCATACGCACCGGGCGGCGCGCCCGCCGGGGAACACCCTGCGTAGTCTGCCGTATCCCCCGCGGCGCGCGCTGTCAAGCTGCGCCCGCGGAGCGCGCATGTAAAATGTTTCAAGGTTTCTGGAACGAACTACCCGATAACGCAGTAGACTATTACCGATCTCTCTCTCCTCCAGCGGGGCGCTGTCTTAACAGATGGCGCCCTGCTTTGCTTTTTGGCCCGTAGCATCCGGGCGGGAGCACCCATGCCACAGCGCACGACGATCGTGGTCACCGGCGCGGCCGGGTTCATCGGCTCGCATGTCGCCGCGGCGGTGCTGGCGCGTGGCGCCCGCGTGCTCGGCGTGGACAACTTCGACCCGTACTACGACCGGGCGATCAAGCTCGCCAATGTGGACCGCCTGCGCTCGCTGGGCGCCGGGCGCTTCGAGCTGGCGGAGCTGGACATCTGCGACGGGCCCGCGCTGGAACACCGGATCGCGGAGGCGGCGCCTGAGGGCGTGATCCATCTGGCGGCGAAGGCCGGGGTGCGCCCGAGCGTCGAGGACCCTGTCGGCTACACCCGCGCCAATGTGCTCGGGACTGCGGGCGTGCTCCGCGCCGCCGAGCGGGCCGCGTGTCGGCGGGTGGTCATGGCGTCGTCCAGCTCGGTCTACGGCAACAACGCGAAGACGCCGTTCGCGGAGACCGACCCGGTCGAGCACCCGATCAGCCCCTACGCGTCGACCAAGCGCTGCTGCGAGCTCATCGCCCACACGCACCACCACCTCACGGCCATGCCGACCGCGTGCCTGCGGTTCTTCACGGTCTACGGGCCCGGGCAGCGGCCGGACCTGGCGATCGCCAGGTTCATGCGCCTGATGCGGGAGGGCAGGCCGATCACCGTGTACGGCGACGGGTCGATGAGCCGCGACTACACCTACATCGACGACATCGTCGCCGGGGTGCTCGCGGCGTACGACGCGATCGACCGGTACGGCTACCGCGTGTGGAACCTGGGGAGCGACCGGCCGGTCCGGCTCGACGAGCTCATCGGCCAGATCGCGGAGGTGACGGGCATCGAGCCCCGGATCGAGCGCGCCGAGCCGCCGACCGGGGATGTCGAGCGCACCTGGGCCGACCTGACCCGCAGCCGCGAGGAGTTGGGCTACCGGCCGACGATGGACCGGCGCGAGGGCCTGGCGCGGCAGTGGGCGGCGGTGCGGGCTGTCGGGGCCTGACGCGGCGGCGATTTGAGGGGTGCGCACGAGGTTGCGAGTGGCCGCACGAGCGACGGAGGACAAGGAGGCATGGAGCCCTCGCCCCGGTCCTGTCCCGCCGGGGGCGGGAGAGGGGGTGAGGCGCGGGTGCTTTCGCGCGGGTTGCGAGATCGCGGGGCCATCGCTTCGCTGCGCTGCGCTCTGACCCCGGCACCCCTTGGAGATCTGATCCCGGCAGTTGGGGAGGTTGCGCGGTCGCACGGAAGCGGCACGGGCTGAAGTGGCGAGCGTTGGAGAAGGAGTAGAAGAGGAGCCCGCGGCCTGCCCCCTCTCCCGCCGGGGGCGGGCGGGGGGGCAGGGCGCGGGTGCTTTGGCGCGGGTTGCCGTGGCGCGGGGCCATCGCTTCGCTGCGCTGCGCTCTGACCCCGGCACCCATTGGTGATCGGGCTCCGGCACCCATGGGAGATCTGACTCCGGCGTGTGCGGGAGAGGGGGCCCGATCCCGCCCGGTCGGTCAGGCCGCGCGGCTGCGCCGGTCGAAGTGACGCATCGCCTCGGCCGTGTCCCTGGAGAGGTGCAGGTGCTGGTCGAGGCCGGTGGCCTTGAGCATCCGGCGCATCCCCTTGCTCAGGCCGACGACATACATCCTCCCGCCCAGCGCCTCGCACCGGCGGGACTCGGTGATCAGCTCGTTGAGGCAGGTCGCGCAGAGGTCCGCGCCGTCGCTGAACCGCAGCAGCAGCCGGCCGCAGGACTGGTCAACGACATCGGCCAGCTCCTCGCGGAGCAGCGACGCCTGGTGCTCCCGGAGCGTCTCGGGGCGGACCTTGACCATCCCGAACGGTCGGACCATCCCGACCTCCAGCACCGACACCAACTCCGACGCGGCCGACGCGGCTTCGAGCATGTACATGCGGCACCCCTCCCCGGCGAACACCCACCCAGGCCGGGCCCAGCGGCCCGACTCGCACACAGACATGTGCCAAGCGGGCCGGGGGGTTGCCAGCCGGTTCCGGGGATGAGCAGCGGCGCCGAGCGGTGTGGGAGGGGTCGGGGAGGGGTGCGGGTTGGGGGGGTTGTGCGGGTTGTGACGGGTTGTAACGGGGGGGGGGGGGGGGGCGCGGCGCCGGGTCACACCCCCACGCGGATGTCCGGCCGGTCGTGGTCGAACTCCCGCCAGGCCCGCAGGAGATCGAGCGGGCCCATCGGCCGGACACCCATGGCGCGGCGGCGCCCGCCCAGGCGGTAGAGGAGGGCCCAGTGGCGGAGCAGCACGCCCCACGACCACCAGAGGGGGCGATCGGGGTCATAGATGTTCGTCGACTCGGCGGCGGTGCCGTTGAGCTCGATGATCGCCAGCCCCCGGGCCGCCCGGACATCCTCGATCGAGCTGGCCCGGATGTCGAACCGTCCGAAGTCCAGGCCGTTGTCGCCGTCGGGCAGGGTGAGTCCGTCGGGCGGCGGGGCGCGGAACGCCGCGGCGGCGTTGTCGATCCAGGCCTCGAGCGCCGGGGTGATGTCCTCGGCCCCCTCCAGGAAGATGGCGCCCTTGGAGTGGTTGCCGACGGTGGTCAGGCGGAGCGTTTGGCCCTCGGCGAGCACCTCGAGCCTGCGGTGTGCGAAGCGCTGGAGGAGCATGTCCGCCTGGCAGCGGTAGCGGCGGTGGCGGTAGATCAGCTGCTCGACCGTGTGGCGCCCGTCGCCGACGAGGTCGGGGAAGACCTTGCGGGTCAGCGAGAAGACGCGCCCGGTGCGCCCTGGGGGTGCGTCTGGGTCTCGGACCCACATGACGCCCAGCTCGACCGGGCCGGGGTGGAAGGTCTGGGCGACGATGGGGCGGGCCATGCGGGTGAGGTAGTCGCGGGCGTCGTCGTCGCTGCGGGCGATGCGGACGGCGTAGCCGCGCTGCCCCGCGTCGGGCTTGAGCACGATGGGGTACTGTGCGGGCAGCTGGCCCGAGGTCATCGCCCCCCGGAGGCGCTCGAACCGTGCGCCGGGGTCGGCGCTGTCGAGGTACACGGCGCGCAGCACGCCGTCGCCCAGGCCCCGCAGCCCGTCGAGGATCTGGCGTTTGCTCTCGCCGACCACGCCGCCGCCCGCGCCGATGACCGGGTTGACGCAGGTGCAGCTCATGACGCCGCCGCGCCGGAGACCGTGCCAGGCGAGCCACGGGACCAGCGGGGCGTAGTAGGCCCATGCGGGCCAGAACTCGTGCTTGTGGGCACGGCGCAGGGTGGCCTTGATTCGCTGACGGCCGGTCCAGGTCGAGGCGAAGACCAGGACGCGCACCCCCAGGACCGACGCCGCGGCTGCGCCGAGCATGGCCGGCAGGCTGCCGCCGAGCCACACCCGGCAGATCGTGGCGGCGGTGAGGGCCGCGAGGAACGCGAGGGCGACCCAGAGCACAGCGCCGGTGAGGGCGCCGAGGAGGGCCCAGGCGTCGAGCCGGCCGGTGGCCCGGGCGGCCCGGATCGCCTCGTCGCGGCGCCAGGGCTGCAGACGGGTGCGGAGCAGCAGGGCGAAGCGTCCCCGCGAGAGTTCCTCGCGCCAGGGGTCGGGGGCCTCGACGGGGGCGCGGGCCGGCGCGAGCGTGCGAAGGCCGAACCCGGCGAGCAGGGCGGCGCACACCACCCCCGCGTCGGCCCACACCCAGGCGACGAGGAGCCCCCCCACCGCCGCCGCGAGCTCGGCGCGCCGGAAGGCCAGCAGGGCCAGCGCTGCCGCGACCACCCACCACGGGATATAGGGCAGCGCCCAGGTCATCGCGCGGTCGAGCTTCGCGCCGAGCGTCGTCGGGGGCGGGGACCGGTCGATCAGCTCGCGGTAGAACGGCGGGCGGGCCGCGCCCGCGGCGGTCCCGTCGGCGGCGGCCCCGCCCGCGACAGCAAAGGTGTTATGCGCGAAGAAGTGGTCCATCCGCGCGCTCACCTCGTCGGCCTGGAGGATGGGCAGGAAGTGCGAGCCCTCGAGGATGACGAGCTTGCTGGGCGCGATGCGGCGGTGCAGGAGCCGGGCCCCCCACTCGGGCGTGAGGAAGTCGTCGTGCCCGTGCAGGATGAGGGTTGGGGTCTGGAGCCGGCGCATGAGCGGGCGGAGGGGGCGCTGGTCGGTGTCCCAGAAGTTGCGGATGAACGCGCGGCGTTCGGCGTGGCTGCCGAGGGCGCCGAAATGCGGGACGAGCTCGGCGCCGACGACGAGGCCGGCGTAGCCCACGGCGTACTTGGCGTGCTCGAACCAGTAGCTGCCGGAGCCCTCGGACCGTTGGTCGCCGATGGAGCCCATGAGGGTGAGCGTGGCGACGCGCTCGGGGGCGAGGTCGGCGAGGTGGAGGGCGACGCCGCCGCCCTGCGACCAGCCGGCGATGTGGGCGCGCTCGACGCCCCAGGCGTCCATGCACTCGCGGAGTGCATATGCATGCGCGAGGATGGAGTAGCTTGGGAGGGCGCCGGCGGACCCCCCGAATCCGGGGAGGTCCGGGGCGATGACGCGGTAGCCGCGGGCGGCGAGGGCGGGGCCGAGGCGGGTGAAGTTACTCCCCTCGCCGGGCGAGCCGTGGAGGAGGATGACCGGGAGTCGCCCGGGGTGATCGGGCGTCGGGGGCCATTCGTGGTAGGCGATGCGCTGGGTGCGTTGGGTGATGGGGCCGGTGGCGTCGGTGACGGCGACCTCGACCGCGGGGTTCTCGGTCTGTGGCTCGGCGGGGCGGAGGTATTGGGTGAGGTGGGAGGCGCCGAGCAGCGCCAGGTAGATAGCCCAGCCGAGCAGCAGGCGGCGGCGTGCGGCGGGTTGTGGCGGGCGGGCCATCGGGCCGGATGGTATCGGACCCCCGGGGGCAAATCCGGGTTGTTCTGGGCGTTGGAGCGTGTATGCTGAGTATTGAGGGTCGGCGGTTCTCGCCGTCCCCGGGGCGGTCGGACCGGTCTCGGCCGCGCCATATCGCCGACGGATCCTTGCTCGGAGTCAGCCATGAGACAGCCGAACAGTTCTCGCGCGTTCACGCTGATCGAGTTGTTGGTGGTGATCGCGATCATCGCGTTGCTGATCGGCATCCTGCTGCCGGCGCTGGGGAAGGCGCGGGCGGCGGGGCAGCAGGTGGTGTGCCTGTCGAACATGCGCCAGATCGGGATGGCGGCGCTGCAGTACGCCGACGACAACAAGCAGGAGATCTGGGAGGACGACAAGTGGAACTTCATCGACAGCAACGGCAGCGGCAAGTGGGAGAAGACCGATGAGCCCGGCAAGCTGTACGACTATGTGAGCAACGCCCATGAGATCGGCGAGTGCCCGACCAACAAGCGGCGCGGCGTGGGCAAGGGCGGCAACCAGCAGTCGGTCTTCAGCAATGTGGACCTCAACTACGACTACTGCATGCAGTCGTTCACGAGCGGCTACCGGATCGGCTACGAGGTCCGGGTGGGCTACATCGCGGCCGACAAGAGCAATGTGAGCGCCTTCATGAACGAGGCGACCTACGAGACCCTGACCTACTTCGGCAGCGTCCCGATCTTCTGGGAAGAGAGCACCTACTGGTTCAACGACGAGATCCGCGACGGGCTGTGGGGGAACGAGGACCAGGTCACGACGCGCCACGCCGGGGGCGGGCACTACTGGCAGGCCGACGGCACCGCGGTGCTCTTCCAGGGCCCCAACGACGGCGACGAGGCGCTGAAGGACCGCAAGGTGGACTTCGAGTCCCGCGATATCTACGCCAGCAACAAGCGGGGGTATAAGTCCTTCTGGCGCGTGTACGACAACGCGAACCGCCGGCCCTTCGGCTGGATCAACAACCCCCGCCAGAAGTAGTGGGCGCCCGGCGCGCGCACGCAGCCACCCCGACACCCTGACACTCCGCCACCCCTGCAACGAACAAGCCCCGGGCGCGTGCCCGGGGCTTGTGTGTTTCAGGCGGTCTGCGGCCGGGCGGAGGCCTGCGGCTACGACAGGGCCGCGGCGCCGGAGATGATCTCGGTCAGCTCCGTCGTGATCTGGGCCTGTCGGGCGCGGTTGTAGGTGCGGGTGAGGTTCTTGCCCATCTTGCCGGCGTTGTCGGTGGCGGCCTTCATGGCGACCATGCGGGCGACATGCTCGGAGACGACGGCGTCCTTGAAGGCCTGGAAGAGGGTGGCCTTGACAGCGGCGGGGACCAGGTCGTTGAGCAGCTCGGGCCCGGCGGGGCTGAACTCGTAGATGGCGTTGGTGCCGCCGGCGCTCTGCTCGGTCTTCGTGCCTTTGGGGGTCTCGAAGGGCAGGAGCTGCATGATCTCCGGGGACTGGCGTCCGGCGGAGTGGAACCGCATGGAGACGACGCTGACCTTGCTGATTTCGCCGGCGGTGTAGCGGTCGATGTAGTCCTGGGCGAGCCGGTCGACCTCGTCGTAGCTGGGCTTGTCGCCGAACTGGGTGTGGTGGCGGGCGACCTGGACGCCGTTGAACTTGTAGAAGCCGACGCCCTTCTTGCCGACCACCTCGACGACGCCGTTCTTGGCGGTGGGGTTGGCGCGGAAGTGGTGCATGGAGTTGCGGAGCACCGAGCCGTTGTAGGGCCCGCAGAGGCCGCGGTCGGAGGTGAGGACGAGGGTGAGCTCGCGCCCGTCGGCGGCGCCGGGCTTGAGCAGCGGGTGCTCGAGGCTGTCGCCGGCGGTGGCGGCGATCTCGGCGACGAGGTCGAAGATGGCGCGGGTGTAGGGCTTGCCGGCGACGGAGCGCTGCTGCGCGGCGCTGAACTTGGCGGTGGCGATCATCTGCATCGTGCGGGTGATGCGTTTGATGTTGCCGACGGCCTTGATCCGCTTCTTGATTTCTCTGGTCTTGCCCATGGGGCGGGATGGTAGGCGGGCACCGGTCCGGCATCGATGCTCCCACCTGCCAGCCGGCTAGCGGATATCCCTCCCGGCGACACCATCTACCGTGTGAAGCCCAGGAAATCCCCAGTCCCAGGCCGACCCCCTCCAGCCACCCTCACCCTTGGGGTACGGCGGCTCGAACTCCGAGCGGCGGACGAGCCTGGCGCTGCCGTCGAGAAGACTGACATCCGTGTTGCGTTCATTCGAGTAGTTGGGATCAGCGGGGCGCGCGGTCTGATCCCACATCAATGAGTCGATGAAGACCACCTTGGCCGAGTGCCACTGGACCTGGGCGTCGCGCACGCCTCCCCATTGGTCGGGTCCGGTGCGGGTGCGTTCGTTCCAGAACTCGGGGTGGGCAAGGAAGGCCGAGGAGTACTTGAACGGGGTGATCGCGGTGTACTCCGGCCGGGAGCCCTTTCTCTGGAAGTCGTCGCCCGTGGAGCGCCCGTTGTAGTACATGTCCGCGAGCGCGACATTCCACCCGGTGACCGTGCCGAAATACTGGCTGTATGTCAGCACCTGGTTCTGTGATCTGATGATGTGAAGCATCGCATCGGGATCGGCGTAGATCGGGTAGGCGTCGTCCCAATCGAGGAGATACGCGCCGACCACGCCCGCGTGCTGCCCGAGCGCCCGCCGCGAGGCGAGCCGCTCGGCCGACTGGCGCGCCCGCCCAAGCGAGGGCATGAGCAACGACACCAGCAACCCGACAATCGCGATGACGAGGATGGTCTCCAGGAGTGTGAAGCCCGGGCGGGTCATGGGGCCTGACCTCCAGGGGACACGCAGCGCCCGGCGCCCGCCGCCGCGGTCCGCCATGAGGCTCAGCAAGAGCAGGCCCAACAGGCACCCGTTTCTCGCGACGAGGAACACCGCGACGCGGCGGTCGGCTTGGGCCTTGGCGATCAGGCCGAAGCAACCGCAGTCGGGAATCTCGAAGAAGATGGCGTGCGCCAGGTAGGCCGCGGTGACGAGGACGAGGAACCCCGCGGCCGCCAGACGAACCCCCCGGCGACGCAGACCGGCGAACCACAGGCCGGCCAACCCGAGCTCTACGGTCGGGATCGCGATCACGAGCGTCCCCCGGACGAGGTGAGGCAGCGCCGTCCACGACTCGAGCGCGATCCGGAAGGCGTTGAGATCCGCCAGTTTGAGCATGCCGGCCGACCCCAACACCACCATCACAATAGCGGCCGGGACGCTCGCCCCGAGACCGATGGGTTGACTCCGCCGCGTCTTATGCACCTCGGGCCTCGCGGTCTACTGTGGCCCGCCGCCGCTGGACGGGCACGCCGGGGTCTGCGCACCCTTGCAGGGGATCGCTTCGGAGGTCACCGGATCGCCGAGGTCTTCGCATCTCTGCAGTTCTTCGTTCCACCACTGTGGCTGGTAGGTACAAGTCCGGTGGTCGTAGGTAGTGAATCCCCAGCCCGTGTCAGCCGACTGCATATCCCCGCACGCGGACTCCGTGATGACGGTGCCGGGGCAGGCGCCGTAGAGGACACGATCGCAAGTGGTGGGGACCGGGTCCACCTCTTGCCAGCAGGTCGGGGAGGCGATCGACACCGCCGCGCCCGCGGCGAGCAGGCAGGTACCCGCGACAAGCACCGCGGGCGTATCACACAGCGCGAGAGCGTTTCTCCATCGCGGCCCCCGGCGGCTTGCATCAGTTCCCTTCTTCATTTTGCGTCCTTCCTTCAGTGTTGAGCGGTCAACCATCAGTCCCCGTCCGCGACGAACGAACGCGGAGCCCGATGAACACGCTTGAGAGCACCCCGGCGACGACCCACCCGGCCACGCGCCACCGTCGCCATGACTTGGCGCCGGGCAGGTCCGCGATGCTCACCACCTCCCGGTCTGGTCCGAAGTCCTGGCGGACGAGCGCCGAGGGCCGATGGTCGTACAGGCTGTGATAGGTCATCCGCCCGCGCACCGGGTCCTCGCCGTCGATGGGCGGGACCTCGAACAACGCGTCGAACTCCGCTGGGGTGACCTTCGTGACCGCGTCGAGCACCGTCCGCTGCATCACGACACCGCCCGCGGATGTCTCGGACGCGGCTTGGGCCAACCATCGTTGCGAGACCGGGTCCAGGCGCCACCCTTCGAACGCGTACCGGGTCCCACGGAGTGCGACGCCGCGCTCTGATGTCCTGGTGACGACGACTGTTTCGACAGTACCTCGCGCGGCCGGTATATCCCAGGTTCCCTCGTAGCGAAGCTCGAAGTCTTCACCCCGCGACACATACGCGGCCCAACGATGGCCCGGCAACAACTCAACCCGACCATCGGGGGCGTTCCCCGCGTCTGCCCCCACGCCCAACCGACCGTAGAGGAGTTCACTTAGAAGCACTCGCATCGAGCCCTCGCGCGACCGAGGGTCCCCGTGGGTGCCGGTCGCGGTGCCCTTGTCCGTCGGGGCGATGTGGAGCGCTTCCGGCGTGAGCTGCCACATGACCGAGCCCGCGACCACGGCGTCGACATAGCTCGGCTCATCGGTGGTCGAGATGAGATAGGACCGGTTGTACCGCCATCGGCCCTTCTGATCGTTCCAGATCATCACGCGGCTCGAACCGAGCGGCTGACGCCGGCGCCGCTCCTCGGCCTCGATCTCCCGCCAGTTGGGGTGGTCGGGCTTCCCCTCCGCTTCCCGGCGAAGCGCCGCCAGCTCGGCGTCGGTGAGTTGTGGGGGGTACTCCACATGGCACTCGATGCCGAAGCCTTCGAGCGCCGGGAGGGCAGCTGCCTCTTCCCACGCCTCCTCGAACCACTCGCGGACTTCCTGCTCGGTCTGACCAACACCCGGCGCACAAATCAAACCCAGAGCGAGCATGCATCCGCGAAGTTGGATTGTCCCGAGCCCCGCCATGCGATCAAGCTATCACGGGGGGGGGGGGGCGTGTCAAGTGGAATGAGTGCGGATGTCCACCGGCATCTCATATGGCGCGAACCAATCCCCATTCTGGGTTTACGCCGAATGCAACGACCAAATAGCCACGCCTTCCGAGTGCTTCTGCCGTCAATCGGCCTCGAGCACCCGGAGCGCCAGGCCGTGCTCGGTCAGGCGCTCGCGGACCTCGACCAGGGAGGTGGCGCCGAAGTTCTTGACGCCCATGAGCTCGGCCTCGGTGTGGCTGGCGAGGTCGCCCAGGGTCTGGATGTTGAGTAGCTGGAGGGCGCGGCGGGCGCGCACCGAGAGGTTCAGGTCGGTGACGGGCTTGCCGAGCACCGCCTCCTTGCCCGAGCCCTTGAGCTGCTCCATGATCGCCCGGCGGGCGGCCCGGTGGGCGTCCTCGAGCCCCTGGCCGAGGCGCAGGCCCTTGACCTGGAGCATCCGCTTGATCTCCAGCAGGCTCGACTCGCCGAAGTTCTTGTAGCTCATCAGCTCGGCCTCGGTGATGCGGAGGAGGTCGCCGAGGGTGCGGATGTTCATCTTCTTCAGGCAGGTGCGGGCGCGGACGGAGAGCTCGAAGTCGGTCACGGGGGTGTCGAGCAGCGCCTTGCGCTTGAAGACATCGCGGTCCTGCTCCTCCTCGATCACCATCTCGCGGCTGGCCTGCACATCCTTCATGAACAGGCGGCCGCGGGCGTGGTTGGGGTTGGTCTCGAGGATCTGGCGCAGGCACCGCTCGGCCTTCACATAGTGGCCCTGGTCCTCGTAGAGCACCGCGAGGTTCATCAGGGCGTTGATCGGCGCGGGCTTGAACTCGCACACCCGCTCGTAATACTCGCTGGCCTCTTCGTCCAGACCGGCGAGGTCCAGCAGGTAGGCGAGGCGGAACATGACCGACGCGTTGGTCGGGTCGGCGGCGACGGCCTTGGTGTACTCGGCCAGGGCCAGCTCGTGCTCGCCCCGCTCCTCGGCCGCGCGGGCGGCCTGGGCGTGCTTCTGGGCGGCCTCGGCGTCACGCTTGGCGCTCTCGACGCCGATCATCATGTCCAGGGGGTCGTGCGACATGGAAGCTCCTTGGCTTTGGCCGCCCCCCCGCCGCCCGGCACGAGTCCGGGGAGGCCGGGGTGGGCCACGGGATGGTCCTTCGGTCTCTGGTCAGCGGCAACGATAGAACCCCCGCGCCGCACTCTCCAGCCCCGCCCTCAGGCTTCCCCAGGCAAACCACCGGCTAGGGCCTCTGTCGGGGCGGGGAAGGCCTGGTCGAGCTTCCCTGCCGCCGAGGCGCCCAGCACATCGATCGTCTTCCACCGGCCGGCGATGAACCTGGAGAGGAAGAGGATGCCGAGCAGCACGATGTAGGCGCTGGCCCCGATCCAGGGCCCCAGCGAGCCCAGGCCCGGGGCCCAGGCGAGGAGGGCGTGCCCCACGCCGACGATGCAGCCCCAGGAGGTGATGACCGTCACCACGCCGGGCCAGATCGTGTCGCCCGCCCCGCGGAGGGCGGCGCTGGTGGTGATGGCGCAGGCGTCGAAGATCTGGAAGACCGCGGCGGCGATCATGACCGTCGCGCCGACGCGGATCAGGCTGGCCGCGGCCTCGGGGTCCGAGGCCTTGAGGTCTTCGGCGACGAACACATCGACGAGGCGCTCTCGGAAGAGGACGAAGGCCAGGGCGCAGAGGCCCATGTAGCCGACGGTCATGCCCATGCCCAGCCACGCGCGCTTGGCGGCCAGGTCGGGGCGTCCCATCCCCATGCACTTGCCGACGACCGCCGTCACGGCGATGGACATGCCCACCGCCGGCATGAACGAGAGGTGCATGTAGCGCAGGGCGATCCAGCCGGCGGAGTTGGCGGTGGTCTTTGCGCTCTCGACGGCGGCCTGGAGCTGGTCGGGCGGCAGGTCGGCGAGCCCGGCCCGCGCCGCGCCGCCGGCGGGCAGCATGTAGGCCATGAGGTAGGCCCAGCAGAGCATCTCGTTGACGAACATGAGGCCCGCGGGCCAGCCGAGACGGATGACATCGCGGAAGTGGGCCATCGACGGGCGCCACGCGGCGCGGGTCTGGTACTTGCGGTTCATCCCCGGGCTGAGGAAGACGGCGACGGGGATCGCCAGCTCGAGCGCCGCCCCGGCCACCGTGCCGATCGCCGCCCCCGCCACGCCCAGGCCCTCGAGGCCCAGGGCCTGCGCGACACCCTGGATCTCCCGGCCGAACGGCACCCAGGCGGGCGGGCCGTCGGCGCCGTAGATCAGCAGGGCGTTGAGGAAGACATTCACGACATTCGCGGCGAGTGCGGAGACCATGATCACCGAGGGCTTGTGCAGCCCGTAGAAGAAGTGCGCGATGCCCCGTGCCGCGAGCACGAAGAACGCCCCCATGATGTTGATCTGCGCGTACTGGGTCTCGAGCGCGACGAGGTGCTCGGGGTGCCCCATGCTGCGGAAGATGAGGGGCAGCGACATCGCGTAGGGCACCAGGAAGACCGCCCAGAGCAGCGACATCCAGAGGGCGGTCCAGCCGTAGGCGCTCCCCCGCTGCGGGGTGCCCTGCCCGAGGTTCTGGCTGACGAAGGTGTTGATCACGCCCATCGCGCCCAGGGCCAGGCTCAGGGCCAGCCAGACCGCCATGCCGCCGTTGCCCTGGGCCGCGACATACGCGGGGTCGGGCGGCGAGATCTCGCTGACCATCTTCCCGTCCACGAACTGCATGACGGTGTAGCTGGTCATCGTGACGACTGAGGGCGCGGCGACAGCGAGCATCTCCAGGAGGGGGAAGCGGTCCGGTGCGCGCACGGGCTCGGTTGTCTCGCGGGACGAGGTCATGGTCGTTGGTGGCGGATGGTCTGGTGTCGCGGCCTGCGCCGGCGGGGTTGGAAGTCTAGGCCAAGCACCGGGGCCCATGCCCGGCGCGCAGCCTCCCCTATCGTTCCTCGGCGTGCCGGGCGCGCCCCTCGCAACCAACGCAGATCCAGCCCTGGAGGTCCGCATGTCTCGCACCCCGTTCGTCGGCGGCAACTGGAAGATGAACACCGGCCCCGAGTCCGGCCCCGCGCTCGCGCGTGAGGTCGCCGCGGGCGCCGCCGAGCACCCCGGCTGCGAGGTCGCCGTCTTCCCGCCGTTCCCGTTCCTGCTGGCCGTCGGCCGGGCCCTTGCCGGGTCGGCTGTCAAGCTCGGCGCTCAGGACTGCTATTTCGAGCCCGACGGCGCCTTCACCGGCGAGGTCTCCCTGGGCATGCTCAAGGACTGCGGCGTGTCGGTCGTCCTCACCGGTCACTCCGAGCGCCGGCATGTCCTCGGCGAGACCGACGCGCTGATCAACGCCAAGACCAGGGCGGTGCTCGCGGCCGGGCTCGAGTGCGTGCTGTGCATCGGCGAGAAGCTCGAGCAGCGCGAGGCGGGCCAGACCGACGCGGTGAACGAGCGCCAGCTCCGCGCGGGGCTGGCGGGGGTGAGCGCCGAGCAGATGGCGCGGGTGACGATCGCGTACGAGCCGGTGTGGGCGATCGGGACCGGGAAGGTGGCGACGACGGCGGACGCGCAGGATGCGCACGCGAAGTGCCGCGGGGTGCTGGCCGCCATGTTCGGGAGCGCCGTGGCGCAGGCGACTCGGATCCAGTACGGCGGGTCGCTCAAGCCCGGCAACGCCGCGGAGCTGCTCGCCCAGCCCGATATCGACGGCGGGCTGGTCGGCGGGGCGAGCCTGAAGGCGTCGGACTTCGTGCCGATCATCGCGGCGGCGGCTGGCCGGGTGTAGCTGGCGGATCGCGGGCGGTCTCTGTTTTGAACGCGAAGGGCGCGAAGGGCGCGAAGTGTTCGGAGACCGGTCGCGATCGCCCCGCAGCTGGGCCTGGGTCCGGCCGCCCGAGGCCGACGATCCCTACCTCTCTTGGCCCCGGCGGCACTGCTTTCCTGGCCCCTTCGCGGTCTTCGCGCCTTCCGCGTTCCGGGAAATGGGGGCCGCGGGCTGGCCGGTGGGGGGTTGGGACCCTTGCACGGGGGTCTGGCTCCTCCTCTCGGGGCTCGGACCGTCCCGCCTAGACTTCCGCCCTGCCTCCCGGGAGCAACCCGCCCGGGGGTCTTCCCAATCACACGGCCCGGGACCGCCCCCCGCGGGGCCCGATGCGGAGCTTCCCCGTCCCATGGACCTGACCCACGGCATCCTGAACCCCGCCCTGCTGCACCCCGCCCTGCTGGATCACGGCATGCTCACCCTCGGTGTCAGCCAGGTCGTCATCGGCCTGCTGACCGTCGGCTTCCTGGCCTGCTCGGTCCTCCTGATCCTCACGGTCCTGATCCAGCGTCCGCAGGGCGGCGGGCTTTCCGGGGCGTTCGGCGCCGGCGCGGGGTCGGGTGAGACGGCCTTCGGCGCGCGGACCGGCGACGCGCTGACGATCGCCACCATCTCGTTCTTTGTTTTGTGGCTCGTCGTGGCGGTCGGCCTGGTGCTGGTGATGTCGCCGCCGAAGGTGACGGGCGGCAACCCAGCCGCGACCTCGAACCCGGCGCCGGTCCAGCCCGGTGACACCGGCGCGGCCCCCGAGCAGCCGGCCCCCGAGCTGCCCGCCCCCGAGACGCCGGCCGAGACCCCCGCGACCGAGACCCCCGGCGCCGACGAGACGCCCGGCGCTGAGATTCCGGCCACCGAGCAGCCCGCAGGCGAGACCGGCGGCGAGGCCGCACCCCCGACCGACGACGGCCAGGGCGGCTAAGCTGGGCGCGACGCCACAACCTCACGGAGCGACCCGCGCGTGATCCGCAGCATGACCGGCTTTGGTGAGGCCACACGACACGCCGACGGCGTGCATTACGCCGTCGAGCTCCGGTCCCTCAACAACAAGTACTTCAAGGCGACCATCCGGCTGCCCGAGCGGCTCCAGGTGCTGGAGGCCGAGCTGGAGGCCGCGCTGCGCCACCGCATCGCCCGCGGCAGCGTGACGCTCATCGCTTCCTTCGCCGACACTTCCGCCTCCGCCGCCCTCGACATCAACCACCAGGCGCTGGACCGGTATGTCGAGCAGATCCGCGCGTCGGCGGCGGTTGGGGCCGGGCAGGTCCCTCTGGATCTGGCCTCGCTCCTGGCCCTCCCCGGCGTGCTGCAGCAGCCCGCCAACGACGAGTCGCTGCTCCACCAGGCCCGCAAGGTCCTCCTCGGGCTGGTCGACGAGGCGTGCACGCACCTCATCTCGATGCGCAACCGCGAGGGCTCGCTGCTGATGGAGGAGCTGCTCGGCCACCGGGGCCTGATCGCCGACCGGCTCGGCCGGATCAAGGAGCAGGCCCCGCGGGTCATCGCCGAGTACGAGAGCCGGCTGCGCCTGCGGATGCAGGAGATGTTCCGCGAGGCCCAGCTCACCGTGGAGCCCGTCGAGCTGATCCGCGAGATCGCCGTCTACGCCGAGAAGACGGACATCGCCGAGGAGGTCAGCCGGCTGAGCGGCCACATCGACCAGTTCAGCGACCTGCTGCACGGCGCCGAGAGCGAGCCTGTCGGGCGGACGCTCGACTTCCTGGCCCAGGAGATGCTCCGCGAGGCGAACACGATCGCGAGCAAGAGCCCCGACAGCCTGATCAGCCGCATGATCGTGGAGGTCAAGGGCGCGATCGACCGCATCAAGGAGCAGGTGCAGAATGTCGAGTAGCGCCCCCGCGCCCCGTCGATAGGCCGCACGATGCCCACGACCAACGAACACACCGGCCCCGCGCCCGTACCGCACGCGCGGTCGGCGTTCGCGCTCGGGGAGCTGGCGGGCGTCTGCGCCCACTACGACCTCGGCGAGATCCGCGCCGTTTTCGAGTTCCAGAAGGGCTCGAGCCGCTCCCCCAAGGTCCTCCTCGAGGCCGCCAACGGACGGTACCTGCTCAAACGCCGCGCCCGCGGGCGAGACGACCCCTACCGGGTCGCGTTCAGCCACGATGTCCAGCTCTTTCTGCACGGCGCGGGGTTCCCCGCCGCGCGGCTGGTGGGCACCGCGCGCGGCAACAACTCCATGGTCCAGCTCAACGACCGGGTCTACGAGGTCTTCGAGTTCGTGGAGGGCGAGGCGTTCGACCGGACGCCCCCGCCGTGCGAGAGCGCCGGGCGGCTGCTCGCCCGCCTGCACGCGCTGCTGCGCGACTACCAGCCGCGGTGGCCGGCGCCCGCGTGGAGCTTCCACAACGACGCCGGCGTGCGCGCGAGCCTGGACCTGCTCGTCGAGCGTGGCCTCCGCGGGGCGGCCGAGCTGCGATCGCTGTACCACGACGCCACCGGCGCCGCGCTCCCCAGGGCCGCGAGGCGGTCGGCCCCCGGCGCCCAGCTTCTCCACGGCGACTGGCACCCCGGCAACATGATCTTCCGCAACGGGCATGTGGCGGCGGTCCTGGATTTCGACGGGGCCCGGAGCGGCCTGACGCTGCACGACCTGGCCTCGGGCGTCCTCCAGTTCTCGCTGACCCGCGTCCGCACCGACCCCGACCACTGGCCGGACGCGCTGGACGCGACGCGGTTCGCGGCGTTCCTGCGGGGCTACGGCCCGGTGAACGCGGACCTCGCCACGCTTCCCGGGCTTATGGCCGAGTCGCTGATCGCCGAGCTGGTCGCCCCCATCGCCGCCACGGGCCGGTTCGCGGGGCGCGACCCCGCCCCGTTTGTGCGGATGGTCG
This sequence comes from Phycisphaerales bacterium, assembly GCA_020850415.1. Classification (GTDB taxonomy): domain Bacteria; phylum Planctomycetota; class Phycisphaerae; order Phycisphaerales; family UBA1924; genus PNC22. The sequence continues at coordinate 90,457 of JADZER010000023.1, read as the reverse complement.
TCCGCAAGGGGCGTTGGCTGCTCGCCAAGGCCCCCGCCCTCGCCACGCTCGCCGGGAAATCCGCCGCCGGCAGCGTCGCCCGTTGACGGGCCCCGCCCCGTCTGCGACACTGGCGCAAGCCAGGGAGCCCCCGCGATGCCGCGAGCATGCAGCACAACCCGCCGGGCGCAGTGCGCCACCGCCCGCCGCGCGACCGCCTGCTGGGCGATCGCCTGCTGGGCCGCCGGCGCCGGTGGCCAGCCGACGATCAGCCCCGACGCCCTCCCCGACACCCGCCCGCCGCGCGGCGAGCTGATCGCCCGGCTCGGCTCCCCCGTCTTCGCGGCCCGGGAGCAGGCCGCGTACGACCTGCTCACCCTCGAGGATCTCACCGTGGACGAGGCCGAGCTCGAGCTCGCCCGGCCCGGCCTTTCCGCGGAGCAACGCCTCCGCCTCGAGTGGGTCGCGCTCGAGCGCTTCCGTCGCGGCCCGCGCGCGGCGCTGGGCATCCAGTTCATGTCCGAACGCGAGGGCTCCGTCCGCGTGCAGGAGGTCGTCCCCGGGTTCCACGCCGCCGCCGTGCTCATGCCGGGGGACGAGATCGTCGAGGCCGACGGGGTCAAGGTCCAACGCCAGGCCACCTTCCGCGCCGCCATCCTCTCCCACGCCCCCAAGGACATCATGCGCCTCACGGTCGTGCGGGGCGATCAGCGGCTGCTGGTCGAGGTGGAGCTCGGCAGCTTTGAGAGCCTCGCCGGCGGCGTCGGGCCGCGCGAGTCGGACATCCTCGCCGCCTGGAACCTCCGACGCGTCCGCAACGGGCCGCTCGGACACGCCGAGCCCCTGACGCCCAGCCCGCTGCCCACGGACACCCAGAAGCCCGCCACCGGCGAGCCCGCGTGGCAGCTGCTCTACGCCACGGCCGACGCGCCGCCGGGCCTGCGCGTCGGCGGGCAGGCGCGGGAGACCCTGGATCTCTCGCTCACCCAGCTCGCGGCGATCGACGCCTCGCGCTCGCTCACCCTCGACGACCTCCAGGACGCCGGCGACGCCGACCTCGCCGTCCAGGTCGCGCTGCTCCGCGATCGGCGCGGGCTCATGCTCGACGATATCGACCGGATGACCCAGCTCATCGAGGGGCGCAACCTCGACGCCGCGGGCCGGGCCATGATGCGCCGCAGACTCGAGGAACAGCGCCAGATCCTGCAGATCCTGGAGGAGCAGATCCGCGTCCTCGAAGAGGCCCGACGCGCACGCCCCTGACGCCGGGCCGCAACCGCCGCCCGCATACGCTTGCCCGTGCCCCGCCTCGCCCTCGCCATCCTCCTGCTCTGCCTCGGCGCGTGCGCACGGCGCGAGCCCGCGCCCGCCGGCCAGACACAGCCCCGCATCGTCGTCCTCTCCCCCGCGCTCGCCGTCATCCTGACCGACATGGGGCTCGCCCCCGAGATCGTCGGACGCCACGGCTGGGACCGCGTGCTCGACCCGGCGATCCCCGTCTGCGGCGAGCAGCAGGCCATCAACTACGAGGCGCTGCACCGGGCCCGGCCCACCCATGTCCTCACCGAGTGGGGCTCGCGCGAGCTGCCCGCCAGGCTCACCGGCACCGCCCAACGAGACGGGTTCATGCTCCGGGACTTCCGCCTGCTCACGCTCGCTGACATCGACAAGGCGGCGGGCGCGCTCGCCGAGATGTTCCCGCACGCCGACGCCGACGACGGCATCGCACGCTTCCACGCGCTTGTCGCCTCACCCGCCCCCGAGCCGGTCTGGACCGGGCGGGTCCTCCTGCTCATGGGCGTCTCGCCCATCACCGCCCTCGGCCCCGGGTCGGCCCACCACGAGCTGCTCGAGCGCGCCGGCGGCGTGCCTGCCCTCACCGAGGGCTCGCCCTACATGACGCTCCACGCCGAGGATGTCCTCCGCCTCGCCCCCGACGCCATCGTCCTGATCCGCACCGGCAACGCCGAGGCGCACGCCGATCCCCTCGACGCCCTCGGCCCCGCGATCCGCGGCCTCGACATCCCCGCCGTCGCCGACCGACGCGTCGCGCTGCTCGACGACCCGCTGGCCCTCATCCCCAGCACCCGCCTCGGGGCGCTCGCCGACGAACTCCGGCGCACGCTCGGGGAGTGGGCCGATCGGTAGTGCGATCGCGTGACTCCCGCCCCCTCACCCCGCCCGCGGCGATGCTCCGCCGGCCGCGCCTCGGGCCCCCGCCCGCCTGATACAGTCCCGCTATGACCACCGACACCGACCAGCTCGCCCGTGCCCGGCGCGCCGTCCGCCAGCAGGCGCAGACCTCCGCCCTGCTCGGCGTGGACTTTGTGCCCTGCTTCCGGACCGGCGAGGGGATCGTCGCGGTCGAGGCCCCCGCCGCGCCCCGCCCCGCGCCCGCCGAGCCCGGCCGCGCCGACGCCGAGCGGGCCATGGGCGCGCTCCGCGCCCGCTACGAGGCCGACGCCCCCCACGAGAAGTTCGCCACGCCGCACAGGTACAACAAGCTCGTGTGGGGGGACGGCGATATCTGCGCCCGCCTCATGTTCATCGGGGAGGCGCCCGGGGCCGACGAGGACGCGACGGGCATCCCCTTCGTGGGGCGCGCCGGCCAGCTCCTCGACAAGATGATCGCGGCCATGGGCCTGCGACGCGAGGAGGTCTACATCGCCAATGTGCTCAAGACCCGGCCGCCCAACAACGCCACGCCCACGGTCGAGGAGGCGGCGCTGTGCGCCCCTTACCTCCACGAGCAGATCGCCGTGGTCGCGCCGGAGATCATCGTCACGCTCGGCCTCCCCGCCAGCAGGCTGATCCTCGGCTCCACCGAGTCCATGGGCCAGATGCGCGGGCGGTGGGCCGAGTACACCGGCCCGGGCCTCGGGGCCCCGCGCATCCCCGTCATGCCGACCTACCACCCCGCGTTCCTCCTGCGCTCGTACACCCCCGAGAACCGGAAGAAGGTCTGGTCCGACCTGCAGATGGTCATGACCCGGCTCGCCGGCGCCTGACCGGCCCCCCGCCCGCCGCCCCCTGCCTACTAAAGAACGAGGGCCGGCGGTGCGAAGCCGCCGGCCCTCGGCATTGCAGCGATACCCGGCGACGGGCTCAGGCCTCTTCTTCCTCTTCCTCCTCCTCGTCGTCGTCTTCGTCGCCGTCCTCGTCGTCGTCCTCGTACTCGTCGTCGTCGTCCTCGTACTCGTCATCATCGTCGTGCCCGGCGTGCTCGTCGCGCATCGCGTTGAGCTTGTCGGGGTTCAGCACGCGCACCAGGCCGTCCTTCAGGCGGCGCTCGCCGAAGTTGATGACCAGGCCCAGCTCGAGGTCCGCGGCCCGCAGCTCCGCCCGCAGGTCGGACCGCTCGGCCGTGCCCACCTCGCCCACGCGGGCCAGCAGCTCGACGATGAACCGCTCGCCCACGAACAGCCCGGCGGTCACCTGGCCGACCTTCTTGCCCTTGTAGCTGACCGGGAAGGCGTGGCCGGTCTTGTAGACGATGCCCTGCTCGGAGAGCTCGCCCTTGAGGGCGTTGGCGTAGACCTCAAGCGGGTAGCCCGGCCCGAGCGCCTTGTGCACCTCGATGGCGCAGCCGATCACGCGCCGGCTCATGTCGGTGAGCGCGGGGTCGAGGTCGGTGAGCGGGGTGCCGCGGCGGTCGTCGCGCCGGTCGTCGCGCCGGTCATCGCGGCGCTGGTAGTTGCCGCGCCCGCCGCCCTGCCCGCCGCCCTGCCTTCCCCTGCCGCCTCTGTCGTCGTTCATGGTTGTTCTCCTGGAAGAATCACAAGTAGCCCGCGCCGGCCGATCACGCGATGGGCCGGAGGGGATATCGCCTATCGTTGGCCCGCCGCGCCCCCCGCGTCGGGCGCACGCAGCACCACCGCCGCGTTCTGCCCGCCCAGCGAGCTGGAACAGACCACCACCGCGCGCACCCTCGCGCCCCGCGCCGCGCACGCCCCCGCGTCCAGGCCCGGCGCCGGCGCTCCCGCGTGCAGGCGCGCCGGCAGACGCTGCTCATGCAAACACCGGCACGCCACCGCCACCTGCAACGCCCCGTTCCCCGCTTGGCAATCCCCCAGGTTCGGACGCGTCGTCACGAGCGCCAGCCCCGCCAGCCGGTCCCCGAACACCGCACGGAGCGCCCACGCCTCCGCCGCGTCCGCCCCTGCCACACCGGCCCCCGTCGGCACCACCGCGTCGATCTCGCCCGGTCCCATCCCCGCGTCGGCTAGCGCCGCCTCAATCGCCAGACGCAGACCCTCACCCGCGGGCTCCGCCGAATACTCCCCCAGCCCCATCGCGCCGAACGGCGGCGGCCCCTGCGCCGCGCCGAACCCCGCCACCTCCGCGTACACCCGCGCCCCGCGCCCCGCCGCGCACGAGGCCTCCTCCAGGATCACCACCCCCCCGCCCTCGGCGAGCAGCGTCCCCGGCGCGTCGGGGTCGTAGGGGCGCACGAACCCCGCCCCCCCCGTCGCGTCCCCCGTCGGCGCGAGCCGGCCCGCGAGGTCGAGCCTCGCCATCCCCATCAGGTTCAGTTTGCTCTCCGCCCCGCCTGTGAAGCACGCGTCCGCGTCGTCCCGCTGGATCACCCGCAGGCTCTCCCCCAGGCTCAGCAGCCCGCTCGCCTCGGCGCAGGTGATCGTGTTGCTCGGCCCCTCGCACCCGTGCAGGATCGTCACATGGCAGGCCAGCATGTTGGGCAGGTACTTCAGCAGCCACAGCGGCGGGAGGTTCTCCATGCCCCCGGCGCCCCCCGCGTCGGCGATATTGCCCCACCGGCGGGTCTGGAACCGGCCGGATTCGTCCGCCGCGCTCGCCACGGCCGGCGCGAGCTCCTCGGTCTCCGCCGCGATCAGCCCCGCCCCGATCTGGCAGCCCACCCGCTCGCCGGGGTAGCTCGGCGCCTCCTCGGAGACTGCCTTGGTCCGAAGCCCCGCGTCCTGGACCGCGAGGAGCGCAGCGCCCACCGCCAGCTCGATATCCCGGGCCATCACCTTGACCGCCTTGCGGTAGTGTTTGGGCACGAAGTCCTTGGCCGAGAAGCCGGTCACCTCGCCGGCCAGGCGGCTGCGGAAGCCCGAGGGGTCAAACGCCGTGATCGGCCCCAGACCCGACCGGCCCTCGCACAGCCCACCCCATAGGGCGTCGATCCCCACCCCCAGCGGGCAGACGGTCCCCAACCCCGTGATGACAACCTTCCGGGCCATGCGAGGGTGATTGTACGGACCCGCCCCCACCCACAATCCGCGCCCGATGTCGCCGCGTGTGCGCTACCTCGGGGACATGGCCGGTTTCCCGCTCGTCGCCGGCCCGCGCCCGCGCGAGGATGCACCCGGAGGACAGAACATGATCCAAACGCTCTGCCCGAGCCGTCGCACCCGGTCTACCACTAGCCCCTCACCCACTCACCCACTCCGCCCCCCGCCCCCGAACCCGAAACTCTGGGCCACGCCACCCCGCCCGGGCCGATACAACTTCCGGCTATGCCCGCGCGCCCGGAGAACCCGCCCAAGCCGGTCCGCCCGATCGACAAGTTCGATCCGGGGTGGCTGTTCCTCGTCGGCGGCCTGGTCCTCCTGGGGTTCACCGTGGTGATCCCCGCCCAGACCGACCTGGCGGAAGCCCAGTGGCAGCGCGACCGCGCCCTCGCCATCGAGGCCCAGCGCAAGGAACGGCTGTTCAAGCACGAGCGCTACCTGGCGGCCCTGGAGAGCCGCGAGCCGACCGTCGTCAGGGCCCTGGCGGCCAGCCAGCTCAACCTGATCCCTGCGGGGACGGGGGCGATCGTCGAGGTCGATGACCCGGCGACCTCCAACGCCTCGGTCTTCCCCAGCCTCGAGCCGGCCCCGATCACGCTCCCCGAGCTGCACCAGGTCGACTCGAAGCTGGGACGGTGGGCGCGGGACCGCGACTCACGCCTGTGGCTTATCGCCGCGGGCTCGATGGCGGTGCTGATCGGCGTGCTGCCTTGGGGGCGGGGGGCGGAGGCGTAGTCACGCCCCGAACCGATCGGACATCTGCCGCCGGAACTCCGCGCTCTTCCCCGGCGCGATCGTCACCCACTCCCAGCCCGAGTCGCCCGCGAGCAGGCGCGAGATGAGCATGATCTGCCCGGTGTGGTAGGCGCAGTGGCCGATCGCCCGGGTCACCGCCAGCGGCACCGTGTGCGGCTCGGCGCGGATCGTCACCGTTCTGGCCATATCCGCGTCGGTCAGCGCCTCGACGGCCCCGAGGGCGACGGACCAGCCTCGCTCCCACCCCGCCATGATCTCCTCGCGCGGCTCGTTCCCGACGACGAACTCGCTGTCACGATGGCGCCAGTCCTTCTCGCCGTCGGTGGTGAGGAAGTCGGTAAACCGGCGCCGCAGCGAGCCGGCGAGATGCTTCATGATGACCGAGACGGGGTTGGTCGAGGGCGCGATGGGGGTGTGGAGGCGGTCGTCGGGCAGCTGCGCGACCGCCTTCTCGACCCAGGCTTTCTGCTTGCGCAGCTCGGCGAGCCAGGCGGACTTGGTCTGCTCGAAGGTGCTCGTCATGCCGAACCGTAGTGCGCCTCCAGCACCCGCCGCCAGTCCTCCAGGCTGTCCACGCCGATGAACGCCCGCCGGACCTCGTCGGTGCGCGGGTGGTGCTCGGCGAAGCGGATCCCGAACTTCCGCATCGTTCGGCCCGTGAAGACCTCGGACTTGCGCATGTTCGCGTTGACCGCCAGGGCCAGCCCGAAGTGTTCCTCGAGCACCCGGCGCTGCTCGGCGATCGTCGGGGGTGAGGGGTCGCGCCCGGCGAGGAGGTCGCGGGCCTGGCGGAAGATCCACGGGTTGCCGATGCATCCCCGCGCCACGCTCGCGCCGTTGACCCCGGTGTACTCGATCATCCGGAAGATGTCGCCCACCGACCAGATGTCGCCCGAGCCGAAGATGATCCGCGACGGGTCGTCGCGGCGCAGCCGGAGCACGATCTCGCGCAGCAGGTCCCACCGGCTCGGGCCGACATACTTCTGCTCGACCGTCCGGGCGTGCACCGTCGCCCACGCGTACCCCATCCGGTAGGCTGCGTCGACGATCGTCCAGAAGTTCTCCGCCATCTCGGGCGTGTCGTCGAAGCTCCGCCGGATCTTCAGGGTGCAGGCGATCTCGGGCGGCACCGCGTCGCGGACGGCTTCCAGGATCGCGATCGCCCCGTCGGGCTCGGCCAGCCAGTGCCCGCCGCGGGCCTTGCGGCTGATCTTCTTGACCGGGCAGGCGAGGTTGATGTCGATGGAGGAGAAGGAAGGGACGGAGGCACGAAGGCACGAAGGCACGGAGGGGGAGGAAGAGGAAGGGACGGAGGCACGGAGGGACGAAGGCACGGAGGGTGGTGCCGTGGAGGGGTCCACGCGTCCGAGTTGGACGCCCCCGGGCAGGCGGAGGTGCTGCGGGCCTTCGGGATCGTCCCAGTGGCCGCTCGGGCCGTAGGCCAGGAGGCGGTAGTCCTTGGCCGCGCGGGCCGCCTGCTCGATCATCTTGACCGCGCCCGCGGCCATCTCTGCGGGGTCGCTGCCCATGATCTGGCCGGCCAGCGGCTGATCCTCCTCGCCCCCGGGGACATTGTCGTGCAGCTCGCCCAGGTCGGCCTTGGCGAACCCCCGGCCGCCGGCGAGGAGGGCCCGGTCGAGCAGGGCCTCGGTGACGCAGTAGGGGCAGCCGTGTCGGCGGGCGATGATGCGCATGGCGGCGTCGGAGTATCCTGCGAGGCCGGCCTGGAAGAAGGGTGCGTCGAAGCCGGGGGTGATCGAGGCCACGCGCGGGTCCATGCCGCCGGGCCCGTGCTCGAGGGCGAGCCGCTCCGCGACCCTCGCCGGGTCGATACCCTCTGCGCCGGGGGCGACGGCCGGGCCGGGCGGGGTGGCGTTGTTGGTGGTGCAGGACATCGTGGGATCGTAGAACGGGCGCCGCGGACAGATGCGGAGACCGAAGCAGGGAGCAGCCGCGGATGAACGCAGAGAAACGCGGATCGGAGCAAGGCATGAGTGCGGTCAGGCGTCCAGGAACCCCGTCTCATATCCGCGTGTTTCCGCGTTCATCGGCGGCCAGTGTGCTTCTGGTGCTGGCTGTGGCGCTCGCCGGCTGCAAAGCCCTGCCCACCGGGCTGGCCGACACGCCGGCGGGGGCGTACGACCGGCCGTTCCCGGTCGAGCTGGTGCAGCCGGAGGTGCTGGACATCCAGGTCATCCGGGGCCCCGAGACCACGATCACCCTCACCAACACCACCGCCCGGACTTTCGGGCCCTCGACCCTGTGGCTCAACGGGCGCTTCGGCCGGCCCATCGAGGGGCTCGCCCCGGGCCAGACGCTCAGCCTGAACCTCTACCACTTCCGCGACCAGTACGGCGAGAAGTTCCGCGGCGGGGGGTTCTTCGCGACCAAGGCCCCCGAGCAGCTCATGCACGCCCAGCTCGAGACGCTCATGGACGGCGAGAGCGCGATGATCGGGCTGGTGGTGGTCGGGGATGATCAGTAAGAGATCAGTAGGAGATTGAACGCGAAGGCCGCGAAGATCACGAAGGGGGGATGGAGTCGTGCTTCGCACGACCGTCTGATTGCCTTCCTTCGAGCCCTTCGCGCTCTTCGCGTTCAAAGCGAGAAGCTCACATGGCGCAAGTACTCGTCGTCGGCCCGCACCCGGATGACCAGGAGCTCGGCATGGGCGGCACGATCGCCCGCCTGGCCGAGCAGGGGCACGCCGTGCTGCTGCTGGACATGACCGACGGCGAGCCGACGCCCTACGGCGACCCGGCCACGCGGGCGCGCGAGGCCCAGGCCGCGGCGGCGGCGCTGTCGCCGGACCCGGCGGTCCACCCCGGCGGCAGGCCGGTGCGCCGGGTGCAGCTCGGCCTGCGCAACCGGTTCGTCGAGCACACGATCGAGGCGCGGCACAAGGTGGCGGGGGTGATCCGCGCCCACCAGGCGCAGATCCTGTTCGTCCCCTACTTCGAGGACGCCCACCCGGACCACCGGGCGGTGACGCGGATCGCCGAGGATGCCCGGTTCGACGCGAAGCTGACGGGGCTCGAGATGCCCACGCCCGAGGGGATGACGCCCGGCGGGCCGTGCCACCCGCGCTGGCTGTTCTACTACTTCTGCACGCATCTGCGGATCACGCCGCAGCCGAGCTTCGTGTTCGATGTGACGGGCTGCGAGGCGAAGAAGGAGGCAGCGATCCGGGCGTACCACTCGCAGTTCGGGGTCAACGAGAAGAACCGGCCGGTGGTGGAGTGGGTCTTGAGCGCGACGCGGTTCTTCGGGTCGCGGATCGGGGTTGGGGCGGGGGAGCCGTTCTTTGCGAGGGAGCCGGTGGGGATGGGTAGGTTGGAATCTCTCCCGGTATAGTGCTGGCTTGCGCCGCTGAGCCGTCGAACAGACCGATCGCGATGCCAATCAGACCGCACTACCATCGGTCGATCGTGGCAATCTCATCGAGCGGCAGTTCGAAGCTGCCAGTCCAAGCCTGCGACTGACGGAAGTCTTCGATCGCAAGCTCGGGTCGTCCCACAACACGGAGCGTCCACGAAGAGAGATCCTCGGCGATCTCCGCCGCGAGCGAGCTCGGATGGAAGGTCGCTAAGCCCGTGGGATGCTCGGCGTTTGCGTCGTACCAATCGCAATCTGACATGCCAACAGTCGCAGTAGCACGAACCTCGCCCGCACGGAGCAGCTGCAGCTCAAAGCCGACAGCCGCATCTTTCAAGCCCGATTCGATTGAACGATTCATGACCAAGGTGCCGGAGACGCTTGAGTATTGCTCGACCGAACGAACTGTGATAAGGATCGATGGGGAGATGAAGTCTCGCGCACGCGCATCCCACTCCGGACCCTCAAGGATATCGAACATCTCTTGAGCGCTTGGCACCGCCCGGATGTCTCGCGACACCATGCCGTTCCACAGGACCCGCTCCAACGGTCCGACCCACCCAGATCCCCTGCCTTGGGTGACGACCCGGACATCGAAAGAGACCGTAGCGGGGCTCTCAAGTGATATCGGGACTCGCCTATTCCCGTTGCTGCTCATGAGTCCGAAGCCTGACTCGCGCTCAGTTGCGCCCACGGAAGCGCACTCAGAACGCTCATCCGGCGAGGTCCGCAGTTGGATCTGGCCGTAGCGGACCCACTCAGGCACACACATTCTCACCTGCAAGGGGGTATCGACGGGCCATCGGTCTGGAAGCTCGACGACCCCCTTATTGCGAATGTACCATGCCCATTGCCACTCGGTGAGAGTACTCTGGGCTCCGCGACGCAGGAGTTCCGAGACGATCGGGTGCAGATCTCGCATACCCCGCGTATTGCTGATATACCCCTTGCCCGCGGGTGGTGCCACCACAAGCAGGGCGGTGGTGGGTATCAGTGAGAGCCAGCCGTCCCTCGAAGCCTTGGGGAACGCCCCTGTCCCCACTCCGGCTACCGTGATCAGGCACGCGGCGATCGTGACAGGCCACCGCCGCCTGGTCCTTCCCAGCCGCCTCTCCCGCTTCGCATCGCGCCCACACTCCGGGCACACCAGCCCCGGCACGCCGGCCATGTCGTACCAGCACTTGGGGCACCGCCGGCGCCCGCGGGCGCGGTCGCGGAAGAGCGACCACCACAGGAGCGCCAGCCCGGCCGCAGCCAGAGCGCCTCCCGACAACCACCAGATCCACGCGGCCTGGGCCATGCCAGAGCATACTGAAGCGACCGCGATGCGGTTCTTCGGATCGAGGATCGGGGTGGGGGCGGGGAGGCCGTTCTTTGCGGCCGAGCCGGTGGGGATGGCAGGGCTTCAGGGCCTGCCGACCTGACCGTCGGTGTGTGTCGGCTCACTTAGTAAGGCAGTAGGAACGGCGAGTACCAAGGGGGCGCCTGCTCCCGTATGGGTATCGTCACGCACCCACTCCACACGATCACCTGCTCGTCCGCTGTTGGTAGATCGGTCGGGCGCTCTCGTGGGTCTCGGACATAGGCCACCTTGAGTTCGAGACTCTCGGAAGCTCGGTCCCAGAGCCGCCCCGATAGAGTCGGTGCAAGTCGCGAGGGCGTGACGCCAAGCCCTCGCCCAGGGGGGAAGAGGACCGAGTAGGGATCTAGCGTCGCGGGATAGGCACTCCACCCGACGGTCGCAGTTCCCTCTGAGACAACCCAACCGTTCGGCGGGGGTCTTTCCAGGCCATTGCGCGGTGGGCGCTCCGGGTAATGCGGGCCGATCAACCCATCTCTGGACTCGAACTGTGCGGGAGTCGGGACAGCCGTACTGATCCGGACCGCGTCGTCGCTCCCTAGCGGGAGCGGCGTCTCGACTTGCACAAAGACCGCCCATAGATCGGCCTCGTTCCGCCACGCGTGGATCACATGCTTGCGTTCGATCCAGTATCGCCACTGCCAGTCTGCGAGCGATGAGTCCCGCGTGCTGGCCCGCCGCGAGATCTCGATCATCATCCCGTCGTGCTGCTTCTCCAGCCACGCCAGGTACTCGTTGTCGGAGGTGGTCCAGGTCTGCTCGATGGTGGGTGAGGCCCAGAGCAGGAGGGTTGTCGGCAGCAACGAGGCGGGGCCATACAACCGGACGCGCGGAGTGACCCCCAGGGAGAACGCGATGATCCACACCAGCCCGCCGATCGCAGCCCACCGCCACTTCCGCTTCGTTCTCCCCAGCCGCCTCTCGCGGCGCGCATCCCACCCACACTCCGGGCATACCAGCCCCGGCACACCCCCCATGTCGTACCAGCACCTCGGGCACCGACGCCGGCCGCGGGCGCGGTCGCGGAGGAGCGACCACCACAGGAGCGCCAGCCCGGCCGCGGCCAGCACGCCTCCCGACAACCACCAGATCCACGCGGCCTGGGCCATGCCAGAGCATACTGGTGGAAACGCGACGCGGTTCTTCGGGTCGCGGATCGGGGGTGGGGGCGGGGGAGCCGTTCTTTGCGCGGGAGCCGGTGGGGTTGGGGAGTCTCGATGCGCTCCCACAGGAACGAGCCGCGACGCGCGCTTAGACTGGGCTCCGACCGTTCGCTTCCTCTGAAAGGACCGGGATGAGCTACCCGCCGTCACCGCGCCGAGTCACAGACGCCGCCGAGGCCCTGGGGCTGATGGGCGAGCACCCGTTCGCCCACTTCTTCACCTCTCACGGGGGGCCGCGGGTCACCCGCATCCCGTTTGTGACGGACTGCGAGGACGGGCGCCCGGCTCGGCTGCGTGCGCATCTCAACGCAGAGAACCCGCAGTGCCGGGGGCTGGACGGGGCGTCGGTACTCGTCGCGTTCTCGGGGTGCTCGACCTATGTCTCGCCGCACTGGCGGGCCGACACGACGCGGGGCGGCACATACGACTACGAGGAGGTTGTCGTGCGCGGGACCGCGCGGCTCGTGGAGGGTATCGACGCGTTCCGCGCGATGATCGATGATCTCTCATCGCTCATCGAGCCGCAGTACGCGGAAGTGGGCGAGTACCCTGTGTGGCAGACCTCGATGGCGGCGCCGGGCTATATCGAGCGGCTGTTCCCGCACATCACGCAGTTTGTCGTGGAGGTCGAGGGCGTTGAGATGATCTCCAAGCTGCACCAGCATTTCCCGAGCGAGGACCGGCGATCGGTCGCGGACCACCTCTCCCGATGCCATCGCGACGACGCCCGCGCGATCGCCGAGAAGATCCGGCGTTCGCTGTGACCGGTCGCCGGGCGGCGCCCGCGCTCGGGGCAGCGCACGCCCGGGACCACTTGGCCCATGCCTGAGCCTACCGGCTGGGCCGGCCCGGGATTCAGGCCTGGCGTCGGCCGAGAGCCCGCTACGCTTCCGGCCACGCACCCCTTCGGAGTTCTGCGATGACCGTTGCTTCTGACGCCGCCACGCCCATGCCGCTGGAGTTTCATTGGGAGCCTCAGCCGGAAGCGCAGGGGTTGATCGACGGGCTGATTGCGGACTTTTTGGGGCGTTGTCCGCGGGCGGCGGCGTTGGCCGAGCGGATGCGTCTGGAGACCGGGACGCGGTTCAAGGACTGGGTGGATTTCATCGAGGTGGCGGACGACCCGGCGATCCGGCGGCGCCTGCTGGAGACCGGGTTCACGGCTGAGCCCCAGCCGGGCGCGCCGGGGTGCTTTGTGCACAAGGGGGCGATCTTCCCGGCCGTGGTGCTGGGGCCGGGCGGGCCGGTGCGGGTGGGGATCAAGACCGACTCGCTGGCGGATGTGTGCGCGGCGAACCTGGTGGACAACACGATGCAGGCCGCGGGGGAGGCGGGGTCGCGGTTCCGGTGGGGGCAGGTGTTCGTCGCGTCCGGCGAGCGGCCGGGGGCCGAGCTTTGGGCGGTGGAGCGCCACGGGTACCGGGGCTTTGCGCCGGTGGAGGACCCGCTGGCGGTGCGTCTGGAGGCGCAGCGGCAGTTCGAGCGGCTGCGCCGGCGTCAGCGGGACTTCCCGACCGATGAGCAGGGGTTCACGCGCCTGCACGAGCTGCTGGACGAGGCGATCGCGGTGGTCGGGGTGGACTGGGCGTGCGACCTCTTCTTCGCGGCCGAGCGCGAGTACTGGATGCGTCGGAACCGGGCGGCCCGGGCGCAGAAGAGCCGGCAGGATGTACTGGGGTTGGGCTGGGCGAACCACGACCACCACACCTTCCGCTGCTCGCGCGAGAACTACACGCGCGTGATCGCCACGCTCGAGAAGCTGGGGTTCGGCCTGCGCGAGCGGTTCTACGCGGGGCGCGAGGCGGGGTGGGGGGCGCAGGTGCTCGAGCAGCCCGTCACCGGCATCACGATCTTCGCCGATGTGGACATGGAGGCCGAGGAGCTGAGCGGCGACTTTGCGCACACGGCGCTCCCGGAGCGCGACGAGCTGGGCACCATCGGCCTGTGGGTGGCCCTGCACGGCGAGAGCATGCTGCAGGCGGGGATGCACCACCTCGAGTGCCAGTTCGACTGGCACGCCCTGCGCGAGCAGCTGCTCCGCGAGGGCGTGAACACCATGCAGCCGTTCACGACCTTCAGCTACCTGCGCCAGGCGTTCACCGAGGGCGAGTGGTGGCGGGTGGACGAGGGGCGGCTGGCGCGGCTGGTCGCAAAGGGCCAGCTCAGCCCCGATCAGGCGGCGTTCATCCGCGAGAACGGGACGATCGGCTCGCACCTCGAGAACCTCGAGCGCAACGACGGGTTCAAGGGGTTCAACCAGCAGGGCGTGAGCGACATCATCCAGCGGACCGACGCGCGGCGGCACCTGCACCCGACGGGGGCGTAGGCAAATAGCAAATGGCAAATGGCCAAATGGCCAAATGGCCAAATGGCGGAGCAGGGCGGGGTGATGCGGGGGGTCTGGGAAACCGACGAGCGGAACTTGACGGTTTGTGAACGGACCGGTCGGGGGCGGCGTGGTATCGTCTCGGTCTCTGAGACTGGAGACCCGCCATGCGTCTGAGCCCCCCGCTGCTTGTCGTTCTCGCCGGTCTGGCCTTGCCCGCGTGTGCGCAGGAGGGGCCGACGCAGACCGCGCGGGGGGTGGTGTTCCTGGACGCCGACGGGGACGGGGTTCGCGACGCGGGGGAGCCGGGGCTGGAGGCGGTGCGGGTCTCGAACGGGCGCGAGGTGGTGCTGACCGACGAGCGCGGGCGGTACGAGGTGGGGGTGGACGACGACGACATCGTGTTCGTCATCAAGCCCCGGGGGTACATGACGCCGCTGGATGAGAACCTGCTGCCGCGGTTCTACTACATCCACAAGCCGGCGGGGTCGGCGCCGGGGCTGCAGTTCAAGGGTGTCGCGCCGACGGGCCCGCTGCCCGAATCGATCGACTTCCCGCTCTCGGCGCAGGCCGAGCCGGACCGGTTCCAGACGATCTTCTTCGGCGACACCCAGCCGCGGGACATCGCGGAGGTCGAGTACTTCACGCACGACATCGCGGAGGACTTGCGGGGCTTCCCCGGCGCGTTCGGGGTGACGCTCGGCGATGTGGTCTTCGACGACCTCGCTGTCTTCGAGCCCCACAACCAGGCGGTCGCGCTGATCGGCATGCCCTGGTACAATGTGCTGGGGAACCACGATGTCAACTACGATGTGCCGGACGATGCGCACAGCGACGAGACCTGGGAGCGGGTCTTCGGCCCGGCCACCTACTCCTTCGACTACGGCCCCGTGCACTATGTCGTGCTCGACAATGTGTTCTTCTACCGCAACGCCGAGGACAAGGCGGCGTACCGCGGCGGGTTCACCGAAGAACAGATGGCCTTCATGGTCAACGACCTGGCGCATGTATCGAAGGACCAGCTGGTCGTGTACATGATGCACATCCCGCTGCGCGAGGCGCCGGAGCGCAACGCCTTCTTCGAGGCGATCAAGGAATACCCGCACACGCTGTCGATCTCGGGGCACACGCACACGACCGAGCACGACTTCTTCGGGAGCGCGGAGGGCAACCCGGGGCCGGAGCACCACCACTATGTCGCGGTGACCGCCTGCGGCAGCTGGTGGACCGGGGCGCCGGACGAGCGGGGCATCCCGCACGCCACCATGAGCGACGGGGCGCCCAACGGGTACACCATCATCACCTTCGACGGGGCGGGGTACTCGATGGCGTTCCGCGGCGCGGGCGAGCCGGCCGGGCAGCAGATGCGGATCTGGACGCCCGAGGAGGTCAGCCAGGGCGAGCTGCCCGCGGCGGAGGTCGTGGTGAATGTCTACGCCGGGAGCGGCAAGTCGACGGTGGAGATGCGCATCGACGGCGGGGCGTGGACGCCCATGACGCACACGCTGCGCCCGGACCCCTACTTCGAGGGCGCCAAGCGCCTGGAGGAGGGCCAGACCCCGCCGCCCGGGCGCAAGCTGCCCAAGGCCGGGCAATCCCGCCACATCTGGGTGGGATCGATGCCCGAGACGCTGGGCGCGGGGCTGCATGTGGTGGAGGTGCGGACGACGGACATGTTCGGGCAGAGCTTCGCGTCAGAGCGTGCGTTCCGGGTTCGGTGAGGGTGCGGTGGGGCGTGCGGTGAGCGGTCGCGATCACGGCTGAAAAAGCGACGAGCGGGGCCGGCCCCATGCCGACCCCGCTCGTTTCCTTTTGCTCAGGCCCGCGGTCGGGGCGCGTCGGTGCGGTCAGCGCCGGCGGCGGATGGCCGCGGCGGCGCCGAGGCCGAGGAGGCCCAGGGCGCTCGGGGCGGGAACGATGTACGCGCCGGCGGAGAATGTGCCGCTGCCGGTGAAGGGCGAGCGGAGGGTGCCGATCTGCGTGCCGCTGGCGATGTCGTAGATGTAGAAGTTGGCCTGCGAGCTGTTGGGCCCGTCGGTGACATAGTACGCGACGCCGTTGTAGACCGCGAGGCCATCGATGTCGGTCTCGCCGGCGGGGTAGGGGGCCTTGAAGGCGACGGTCTGTGCGGTGTCGTCGATGAGGTAGAGGCCGCTGCCGCCGGAGTCGCTGAGGCCGTAGAGGGCGTCGTCGGTCGCGTCGACATCGACGCCGCCGAAGTCATAGGTGGAGCTGTAGATGTAGGTCTGGGTGGCGGTGAGGTTGAAGGGGTCGATCTCGTAGACGGCCTCGGTGGTGATGTTGCGTGTGCCGACGAGGAGGCCGTCGCGGAAGCCGAGCCCGACGAAGTTGATGGTGGAGCCGTTGAAGGTCATGCCGCCGAGGAGGGTGGGGGTGAGGCCGTTGATGTCGAAGGGCGACGAGTACAGGTTGGAACCGTTGTTCCAGTAGAGGGTGTTGCTGCCGGGGTCGTAGGCCATGCCCCAGGGCTTGGCGGAGGCGTCGGAGGCCGAGTAGATGGCGGTCGTGGCGCCGGTGCCGACATCGATGTGGTAGATCGACGCGGTGCCGGACTGGTCGTTGCCGACGATGAGCTGGGCGGACGCGCTGGACACGAGGAGGGCGAGGGCGCCCACGGAACCGGTGGCACGAAGCATGTCTTGTCTCCTGCCCCCGGGGGACTCCACACCACGGCCCCACCGTTGCATGACCCGGGGGTCTCTCTGCCCAGTAGACTACCGGACCTGCGCGCCGTGGCAAGCCCCTTCCAGCTAGATTCACCAGGAAGTCGCTATTTCAAGAGCCGCTCGAGGTAGTGGATGTCGACGGCGCCGGTGCGGAACTCGCTCTGCTCCATGAGGCGGAGCTGGAGCGGGATGGTCGTCTTTATCGGACCAACAACGAACTCCCGCAGGGCGCGGGCGGTCCGTGCGACGCACTTGGGGCGGTCCTCGGCGTGGCAGATGAGCTTGCCGACCATGGAGTCGTAGTTGGGCGGCACGCGGTAGCCCTGGACGACATGGCTATCAACGCGGACGCCCAGGCCCCCGGGGACCTGCCATGTGTCGATGAGGCCCGCGGAGGGCATGAAGTTGCGGTCGGGGTCCTCGGCGTTGATGCGGCACTCGATGGCGTGGCCGCGGAGCTCGACATCCTTCTGCTTGAGCGGCAGGTGCTCCCCCGCGGCGACGAGGATCGAGAGCTTGACGATGTCGGTGCCGGTGACCATCTCGGTGACGGGGTGCTCGACCTGGACGCGGGTGTTGACCTCGAGCATGTAGAAGTTCTGCTTCTCGTCCATGAGGAATTCGACGGTGGCGGCGCCGCAGTAGTTGGCGGCCTTGATGAGGCGTGCGGCGCCCTCGCCGACGGCGGCGATCTTCTTGCGGTCGACGCCGGGGGCGGGGGATTCCTCGATGAGCTTCTGGTGTCGGCGTTGGACGGAGCAGTCGCGCTCGAAGAGGTGGATGGCGTTGCCGTGGGAGTCGCCGAGCGTCTGGATCTCGACATGGCGGGCGTGCTCGAGGAACTTCTCGATGAAGACGGCGCCGTTGCCGAAGGCGGCGAGGGCCTCCTGCTGGGCGGCCTTGATGTTGGACCTGAGGCTGGCCTCGTTGCGGCAGACGCGCATGCCCCGTCCGCCGCCGCCGGCCGAGGCCTTGATGATGACGGGGTATCCGATGTCGTCGGCGACCTTGACGGCCTCCTCCTCGTCCTCGATGGCGCCCTCGGAGCCCGGGAAGACGGGGACCTTGGCGGCCTTGGCGGTCCGCTTGCACTCGACCTTGTCGCCGAGCTTGGCCATGGCCTCGGGGCTGGGCCCGATGAAGGCGATCTTGCAGTCGCGGCAGATGGCGGAGAAGTCGGCGCGTTCAGCGAGGAAGCCGTAGCCGGGGTGTATGGCGTCGACATCGGCGATCTCGGCGGCGGAGATCAGGCGTGAGATGTTGAGGTAGCTGTCGCGGGCGGGGGCCTCGCCGATGCAGATGGCCCGGTCGGCCAGGCGCAGGTAGGGGGCGTCGGCGTCGGCCTTGGAATACACGCAGACCACCTCGATATCCATCTCGTGGCAGGCACGGAGGATTCGGAGGGCGATCTCGCCGCGGTTGGCAATGAGGATGCGTCGGAACATGGGGAGGCACCTAGGGATCGAGGCATCCGGGCACCAAGGGTCCGAATCCCGGGCCTTGATGCCCGGGCGCCTTGATCCCTCGCTGCCTGCTTCGTGTCAGGCCGGCCGAACCAGGAACATTTTCTGCCCGAACTCCACGGCGTCGCCGTTGTTGACCAGGACGCGTTCGACGGTGCCGGTGCACTCGGCCTTGATCTCGTTGAAGACCTTCATGGCCTCGACGAGGCAGACGACCGAGTCGGCCGAGACGCTCTTGCCGACCGTGATGAAGGGCTCGGAGTCGGGGTTCGGGGCGGAGTAGAAGGTGCCGACCATCGGGGACTCGATGGCGAGCAGGCCGGCGTCGTCGGGGGCGCCGTCGGTATCCGCGGCCGGGGCCGGGGCGTAGCCGCCGGCGGGGGCCGCCATGGCGGGCTGGGCGTAGACGACCGGCTGGCCCTGGGCCCCGCGTTTGATGGTGACGGTCTCCTGCTGGTCTCGCAGGTCGAGCTCGGCGAGGTCATTCTCGACCATGAGACGCACGAGCTCCTTGAGTTTGCGGATGTCGATCATGTGTGCCACCACCCCGCGAGGGGAAGAATGCTGCGGATACCGCCCGGGCCTCCGTACGCCGGTCGGCGTTCGACGCCGGCGGGTCTGGGCACGCCGGACGCCCGGATTGTCAAGGTGGCATGATACTCTGCCGGCCCCGCTGCGGCGAACATGCCGCCATCTGGGGAGAACCCGCGCCCATCTCCGCGGGGGATCCCCGTGCCCCACGCCCTCGGACGCCCATGGCACCCCTGGATCAACAATCTCGTGTCCGCATGCCGGCGCCGCCGGGGGGTGGCGGGGGGGGTGCGCGATGGGGCCTGCTGCTGGTGTGGGGGGCCGTCGGCGGGTGCGTGCTGCTGCCGCTGGGGGCCGTGGTCGTGCGCACGCTTGGGGGCGTCGGGGCGCTGGGCGGTGCCGAGGTCATGCCGTCGCCGGCGGGTCTGGCGGCCCTGGGGCGCAGCGCGGGGTACGCGGGGCTGATCGCCACGCTCGCGACCGTGCTGGCGTGGCCGGTGGCGGTGGCGGCGTCGCGGGCGCGGGCGGCGTGGCTGGTGGTTGTCGGGACGCCGATGCTGCTGCCCGCCTATCTGGCGTACGCGGGGTGGTCGATCGCCCGGGCCCCCACCACCCCACTGGGGAGGCTCATCGGCGCGGCCCCCGAGCGGGGGATGGAGTGGCTGCCCATGCTGGTTGGCAGGGGCCTGGCCGTCTGGGGGCTAGCGCTGTGGGCGTGGCCTCTGGCGGCGGTGGTGATCGCGGCGGGCCTGCGGGCGGTGGACGCCCAGATCGGGGAGTCGCTCAGGCTGGAGCGGGTCGGCCCGTTGGGGCGGGCGCGGACGCTGGGTCGGGCGGCGTGGCCGAGCGTGGCGGCGGGGTGGGCGCTGGTGGCGCTGGTGATGCTCGGGTCGGCCGTGCCGCTGCATGTGGCGAGGGTGGAGACCTACGCCATCCGGGTGTGGATGGCGCTCGATGAGCACCCCGGCGAGCCGTGGAGGGCGTGGGTGGTGGCCTGGCCCCTGGTGGCGGTGGCGGCGGCGGCGGGCTGGGTGCTCTCGGGGCGCCTGGCCGGGGCGGGGCGTCGGCTGGCGCTGCTGGCGGCGGACGAGACCCGGCCGCAGCGGGTGGGGCTTGGGACGCTCGCGGCGGCGGGGGTGGCGTGGGTGCTGGCGGTGGTCGTGCCGTTCGGGTTGTTCTGGTCGTCGATGGGTGGCGTCGGGGCGATCGGGCGGCTGATCGACCGGGCGGGTGCCGGGCTCGCGACCTCGGGGGGCGTCGGGGCGGCGGTCGGGGCGGGCTCGGCGGTCCTGGCGCTGGGGGCGGCGCAGGCCACCGGCGCGGCGCGGGGGCGGCTCGGGTCGCTGCGGGTGGCGCTCGCCATCGGGCTGGCGTGGGCGTTAGTGCCGGGTGTGCTCGTCGGGGCGGCGGTAGCGCAGTTTGTGCGCGTGCTGCCGGAGGCGGTCGGCGACTCGGTCGCCCCGATGGTCCTGGCCCATCTCTCGAGGGTGGCGTTCCTGCCGGTGCTGGTGGGGGCATGGGTCGGGTCGAGCGAGGCGGGGGGGATCGCGGAGGCGCGGCTGGTGGACGGGGCGCTGGGGGTGGCGAGCTGGGTAAGGACCTCGCTGCGGTCGGCGCTGGGGCCGGCGCTCGGGGTGGGGTTCGCGTGCGGGTGCCTGAGCTTCCACGAGATCGAGTCGTCGGTCCAGGTGCAGACGCCGGGGATCGACCACATGGCCCAGCGCCTGCTGCAGTGGCTGCACTACGAGCGGATGGCGGAGCTGTCGGCGGCGGGGGTGCTGCTCCTGGGGGTGGGGATCTTGGTGGGGATCGGGGTGTCGGCGGGGGTGTTGATTGCGGGCGGCTGGTCCCGATCCCGAACCCTGGATGACCCCGGCCGGTAAGCTGGAAGACCATGGGAGACCGACGGACATCGCCTGCGCGGGAGGACTTTGCCCGCGTGCTCGGGCCGGTGACGCGGGCCGGGCTGGTCCGCGCGCTCGCGGGCGCGGCGGCGGTGGCCGGGGGCGTCGCGTGGCTGGCGGGGTGCGAGGAGGCCCCGAAGGAGGCGGCCCCGCTGCCGGTGGAGCGGGTGCTCGGGGAGCGCGGGACATTCCCGGGGCAGTTCGCCTACCCGCGGGCGATCGACTTCGACGGCCGCGACCTGTGGGTCATAGATAAGGAAGCGCGGGTCCAGCAGATCGACCCGGAGACGGGGTTCGCGGGGGTGTGGTGGCGGATGCCCGAGCAGGAGCTGGGCAAGCCGACGGGGGTGACGGTGGCCCCGGCGGCGGGGCCGGACGGGTCGCTCGTGCCGGCGCTCTATGTGGCGGACACGCACTACCACCGGGTGCTGGTGTACGCGCTGCCGGGCGAGAGGCCGGAGAAGCCGCGGGAGATCGAGCCGGTGCTGCTGGCGAGCTTCGGGAGCGCGGGGACCGAGCCGGGGCAGTTCGTGTACCCGACGGATGTGGAGGTGCTGCTCGACGCGGGCGGGGACGGTGTGGAGCGGATCTATGTGAGCGAGTACGGCGGGAACGACCGGGTGAGCGTGTTCGACGGGGGGTACCGGTTCTTGTTCTCCTTCGGGGTGCTGGGTGAGGGGCTGGACCCCGGGGCGTTGGAGTTCAGCCGGCCGCAGGCGATGGCGATCGACCGGGAACGGGGGGAGCTGATCATCGCGGACGCGTGCAACCACCGGCTGGGCCGGTTCAGCCTGGACGGGGCGTTGCTGGGCTGGGTGGGGATGCCGGGGGCGGGTTCGGGGGGCGGGGCTGGGGGCGGGGCTGGTGTGCGGCTGGACTTCCCCTACTCGGTCGCGTTGCTTGGGGATTCGACGGTGCTGGTGACGGAGTTCGGGGGGGCGCGGCTGCGTCGGGTGGACCCTCGGACGGGGGTGAGCCTGGGGGTGTTCGGGATCGCCGGGCGCGGGGAGGGGGAGCTGGCGACGCCTTGGGCGGCGGTGGTGGACGGGCGTGTAACCTATGTGCTCGACTCGGGCAACAACCGTGTTGTGGTGACGGAGCTGGCGGGGGTCGTGGGCGCCGGGCGCGGGGACGCGGAAAGGGGACAGCATTAGCGTGCCGACGCTCGCGTCGCTCAACCTGGGGCCGATCGAGTTCCTCTCGCCGGTGTGGCTGCTGCTGATCCCGCTGCTGGGCGGGCTGAGCGTGTGGATGGCGCGCCGGAGCCTCTCGGGGCTGGCGAGCGCGACCAAGGTTGTGGCGCTGGTGATCCGCGTGGTGGTGATCGCGGCGCTGGCGGGGGCGATGGCCGAGCCGCAGTTCCGGAAGGTGAGCGAGGATGTCGCGGTCAACGCGGTGATCGACGCGAGCCGGAGCGTGCCGGCGGATCTGCAGCAGCAGGTCGAGGTGTTCATCGCGGACGCGGCGGCGGAGGGCAAGGAGAACAACGACCGGCTGGGGACGATCACGGTCGCCAAGGACGCGATCGTGCAGAGCCTGCCGTCGAGAGCGGTGACGGGCGTTGACCGCCGGTTCGTGGGCGGGACGGACGGGACCGACCTGGCGTCGGGCATCCAGCTCGCGCTGGCGACCAACCCGCGGGACGCCGCGGCGCGGGTGCTGCTGTTCAGCGACGGGCTGGAGACGAGCGGGAGCCTGCTGCAGGCGGCGGAGGCGGCGAAGGCGGCGGGCGTGCCGATCGATGTGATGCCGCTGCGGTACCGGTACGACAACGAGGTGATCGTCGACCGTGTGGTGACGGCGGGGACGGCGCGAGAGGGTGAGACGATCAACATCCGGGTGGTGGCGACGGCGACCAAGCCGGCGACGGGCCGGCTGGTGATCCTGGAGAACGGCGTGCCGCTGGACCTGGACCCCTCGGGCGAGGGCCAGGGCGTGGCGGTGAGCCTGAACGCGGGGACGAATGTGCTGCAGGTGCCGGCGCCGGTGTACGGGCGCGGGGCGCACGAGTACAAGGCGGTGTTCGAGGCGGACCGTTCGGCGGGTGGGCTGCTGATCGATCAGATCGTGGAGAACAACACGGGGACGAGCGTGACCTTCGTCTCGGGCGAGGGGCGCGTGCTGGTGCTGCGGAACATGGCGACGGAGATCGACCAGTCCGCGGACCTGGTGGCGGCGCTGCAGGAGGCGGGTATCCGCTCCGAGGTGACGAGCCCGGACCGGGCGGACCTGACGGTGAAGGGTCTGGCGGGGTTCGACGCGGTGCTGATGGTGAACCAGGACGCGTACTCGTACTCGTACGAGGCGCAGGAGGCGTTGCGTCAGTATGTGCACGACACCGGCGGCGGGCTGGTGATGGTGGGCGGGGACACCTCGTTCGGGGCGGGGGGTTGGATCGGCTCGCCGCTGGAGGACGCGCTGCCGATCCGGCTCGACCCGCCGCAGAAGCGGCAGATGCCGCGGGGCGCCCTGGCGCTGGTGATCCACTCGGTGGAGGTGCCGCAGGGGACTTATTGGGGCAAGAAGATCTGCGAGGCGGCGGTGGGCGCGCTGTCGCGTCTGGACTATGTGGGGATCGTGGAGTACGGCTGGCAGGCGGGCGTGGACTGGACGCTGCCGATGCAGCTCAAGGGGGACGGGACGGCGGCGCAGGCGGCGATCAGCAAGCTGGTTTTCGGGGACATGCCGGACTTTGACCCCTCGCTGGAGCTGGCGCTGAAGGGCTTGCTCGCGACCGACGCGGGGCAGCGCCATGTGATCGTGATCTCCGACGGCGACCCGAACCTGGGCACGGCGGTGCTCAAGAAGTACCAGGACAACAATGTGACGATCTCGGCGGTGGGCGTGAACCCGCACTCGGCGGGTGATGTGCGCACCCTGCAGCGGATGGCGACCTACACCAAGGGCGAGTACTACGAGGTCAAGAACTCCGAGCTGGCGACGCTGCCGGAGATCTTCATGAAGGAGGCGGTGACGGTCCGGCGGTCGCTGATCCAGGAGGGCGAGTTCCAGCCGGTGATGGTGGCGGGGGTGGAGACGCTGCGGGGGATCGCGGCGGTGCCGCCGCTGATGGGGTATGTGGTGGCGGCGGAGCGCGAGGGCCTGGCGCAGGTGACGCTGCGGGGCAAGGAGAACGACCCGGTCGGGGCCCAGTGGCAGTACGGGCTTGGTCGGAGCGTGACCTTTACGAGCGATGCGACGACGCGCTGGGCGCGGGCGTGGGTGGGGTGGGGGCAGTACGGGCAGTTCTGGGAGCAGACGGTGCGGTGGGCGATGCGTCCGAGCGGGTCGCCGAATGTGCGCGTGACGACCGAGGCGCGGGACGAGAAGACGCTGGTGGTGGTCGAGGCGGTGGACGAGCAGGGCCGGCGCCTGCCGACGGCGGTGTTCCAGGGTCGGATGGCGACGCCGGACGGCGAGGGGGCGGCGGTGGACCTGCGCCAGGTGGGGCCGGGGCGGTTCGAGGCGCTGATCGATACGCCGGACTCGGGGACCTATGTGATGAGCATGCGGTACTCGGCGCCGCCGACGGTCGAGGGCGGCCCGGTGACCGAGGGGAGCGTGCAGGCGGCGGTGGTCAAGCCGTTCGCGGACGAGTTCCGGGCGCTGGAGGACAACGCTTCGCTGCTGACGCAGGTGGCGGAGATCACGGGGGGGCGCGTGCTGGAG
This sequence comes from Phycisphaerales bacterium, assembly GCA_020850415.1. Lineage (GTDB taxonomy): Bacteria > Planctomycetota > Phycisphaerae > Phycisphaerales > UBA1924 > PNC22. Next base: position 65,989 of record JADZER010000023.1, on the reverse strand, counting down.
GCGGACGCGCGGACGGCCGAGCTGTGGAGCCGCGAGGGGCTGGAGATGCCGGTGGCGACGCGGGCGATCTGGCTGCCGGTGGCGCTGGCGGGGATCGGGCTCTTCCTGACGGATGTGGCGGTGCGGCGCGTGCGTCTGGATGTGGTGAGGGCGTACTACGCGATGCGCCGCGGGCTGCGCCAGAGCAAGGAGAAGGCGGGGATGCAGCTCGAGGGCCTGCAGGCGGCGCGGGCGCAGGCGCGGGAGCGGATGGCCGGGGCGGCGAGCGCCCAGAGCCAGGACCGCGATGTGTCGCGCCCGACCGGGACCGTCCAGCCCAGGCCCGAGGGCGTGGCCAAGCGCAAGTTCGAGGCGACCGAGGAGCAGCTCAGGGTAGCCAAGGGCGGCAAGGTCGCCCTCGGCGGCGAGGCGGAGACCGAGGAGCAGGCCAAGCGGCGCCAGGCCGAACAGGCCAGGCCCGCGGGCGAAGAGGAACAAGGCATGTCGCGTCTGCTCAAGGCCAAGCAGCGGGCGCGGGAGGAGATGAAGGACGAGTAGTCACGGCTCGGAGAACCGTGCCGCCAACCGAGCCCGAAGCGCAGGCGAGGGTCCGACGCGGAACACAGGAGCACGGTTCGGAGAACCGTACCACCAGAAGGCACACTCACGGTTCGGAGAACCGTACCACCAGAAGGCACACTCACGGCTCGCAGAGCCGTGCCACCAGCAGGAGTCTCCCATGGCAGTCAACCCCCAGCACGAGCACACACCCGCCGAGGTCAAGGCCAAGTGCGAGGCTTTCCGCGCGACCTACCAGTCCCTCAGGGCCGAGATCGGCAAGGTCGTCGTCGGGCACGGCGAGGTGGTCGACGGCGTGCTGATCGCGCTGTTCGCCGGCGGCAATGTGCTGCTCGAGGGCGTGCCGGGGCTGGGCAAGACCCTGCTCGTGCGCACACTCGCCCAGACGCTGCACCTGCCTTTCAGCCGCATCCAGTTCACGCCCGACCTCATGCCGGCGGATGTGATCGGGACCAACATCGTCACCGAAGACCCCGACACCGGGCGGCGCCAGTTCGAGTTCCAGAAGGGGCCGATCTTCGCCCAGGTCGTCCTGGCCGACGAGATCAACCGCGCCACGCCCAAGACCCAGTCGGCGCTGCTGGAAGCGATGCAGGAGCGGAGCGTGACCGTCGGCGGCCAGACGCGGAAGCTGGAGAAGCCGTTCCTCGTGCTCGCGACCCAGAACCCCATCGAGCAGGAGGGCACCTACCCGCTGCCCGAGGCGCAGATGGACCGGTTCATCTTCAAGCTCGTCGTCGGGTACTCCCAGCTCGACGACCTGATGACGATCCTCGACCGCACCACCGGGCAGGAGACGCCCGAGCCGGAGCGGGTGCTGGACGGGCCGGGGATCCTGGCGGCCCAGGACCTGGTCCGCGGCGTGATCGTGGCGCCGCATGTGAAGGAGTACGCGTCGCGCCTGGTGCTGGCGACGCACCCCGAGGGCAAGTACGCCGCGGGGGGCGAGAGCGGGCCGACGAACCGGTACATCCGCTGCGGCGCGAGCCCCCGAGCCGCCCAGGCGCTGCTGCTGGGCGGCAAGGTCAAGGCGGTGACCGACGGCCGGTACCATGTGAGCTACGCGGACATCAAGTCGATCGCGCACCAGTCGCTGCGCCACCGGCTCATCCTGAACTTCGAGGCCGAGGCCGACCGCGTGAACCCCGACGACATCGTGACGCAGATCATGGACCTGACGCCGACGGAGCCGCTGCGGGTGGCGGTGGTGGCGGGGAAGGCATGAACGCACAGAGGCGGAGTTGAACGCGAAGGTCGCGAAGGGCTCGAAGGAAGGCAGGTCAATCGAGTGGCGAGCATGATGAACAAGAGCGAGCTGCCTCCGGAGATTGAGGAGTTGTCGCATCGGATCATCGGGTGCGCCATCGAAGTGCATCGCCAGCTCGGGCCCGGCTTGCTCGAGAAGCTGTACGAGGACGCGTTGGTTTATGAGCTTCGGGAGGCGGGCTTGACCGTCGCGCAACAGGTTGACATCGCCATTCCGTACAAGTCCACCGTGCTCCGAGGCCAGCGGCTGGATGTGCTGGTCGAGGACCAGATCATCGTCGAGCTCAAGTCCATCGCCCAGATCACGGACATCAACAAGGCCCAGCTTCTTTCCCAACTTCGGGCGGCGCAGCTGCCGCTCGGCCTCCTGATCAACTTCAATGTGACCGTGCTCAAGACCGGCCTGTCCCGCATACTCAACGAGCGCGCCATCCCCGCCACTGCTTCGCGCTCTTCGCGACCTTCGCGTTCAATGGATTGACATGCAACGAACCGAGAACCCAACCCGTCCCGCGAGTCTCGAGCAGCTGCTCGATAGTCGTCTTATCGCGCGGGTGTCGCAGCTGGAGGTCTCCAGCAAGAAGATCTTCGCCGGCAAGCTCAAGGGCGAGCGGCGGAGCAAGAAACGCGGTGAGAGCGTCGAGTTCGCCGACCACCGGCCCTATGTCTCCGGCGACGACCTACGCCACATCGACTGGAACATCTTCGGCCGGCTGGACAAGCTCTTCCTCAAGCTCTTCCTCGAGGAGGAGGACCTGTGCCTGCATGTCGTGCTCGACTGCTCGGAGAGCCACGACTGCGGCACGCCCAACAAGTTCTTCTACATGCAGCAGGTCGCCATGAGCCTGGGGTACATCGGGCTGGTGAACCTCAACCGGGTCGCGATGACGGCGATCGGCACCCCCACCACGCCCGGGTTGACCGGCAGCGAATCCCGGGAGCCCGCCCCCACCGGCGTCCTCAGCGCCGTCCGCGACCTGCGCGGGCGCCGACGCACGCAGGAGCTCGCGTCGTGGATCTGCTCGCTCCGGCCCGAGGGCGGGAGCAGCTTCACCGAGGCGTGCAAGCGGATCGCCCTCTCGCGCCGCGGCAAGGGCGTGATGGTCGTCCTCAGCGACTTCTTCATCAAGGAGGGCTACGAGGAAGGGCTGCGGCTCCTGATGGGCCGCGGGTACGATGTCTTCTGCCTCCAGGTGCTCAGCCCCCAGGAGCTCGAGCCCGACATCACCGGCGACCTGCGCCTCCGCGATGTCGAGGACGGCGACTACGCCGAGGTGACGATCTCGGCCCCGCTGCTCAAGCGGTACAAGGCGAACCTCGCCGCGTACTGCGACCAGCTCCGCAGCTTCTGCGGCACGCGGGACATGACGCTGCTGACGGTGCGGAGCGATACGCCGGTGGATGTTCTGCTGCTAGATTATCTGCGGCGGCGGGGGGTGTTGAGGTGAGAAGCGACGGAGCGACGAAGCGACGAAGCGACGAAGGGAGTGGCGGTGTCGGTTGCCCGGACCGCCCGGCATCGGACGGCCCCGGCGGGGCCGCGGTGTGTAGCCACGGGTGGAGCGCAGGCCGAAGGTCGAAGCGGAACCCGTGGTCGGTGGGTTTGGGGCATCGGAGCCCCGGCGGGGCGAAGGATCGATACGACGCCCGGGCCTCAAGCACTTCCTTCGCCCCTCCGGGGCTCTGTTCGTTCGAACCGGCTGTCCACGGGTTCCGTCCGCCTTTGGCGGACTCCACCCGTGGCTACAGCCCGTCGCCCCGCCGGGGCGTAGTGACTCGCACACCCTTCGTCGCTCCGTCGCTCCGTCGCTTCGTCGCTTCAGGAGCCACCCCATGACCTGGCTCACCCCAACCATCGCCGCTATCGCCGCCGCCATCGCGGTGCCGTCCCTCATCATCCTCTACTTTCTCAAGCTCCGACGGCGGGATGTCGAGATCTCGACGACGCTGCTGTGGAAGAAGACCATCCAGGACATCCAGGCCAACGCCCCGTTTCAGCGGCTGCGCCGGAACATCCTGCTGCTGCTGCAGCTCATCGTGCTCGGCGGCGTGCTCGCGGCCGTGGCCCAGCCGCAGGTTCATGGGGAGATCTCGGCGGGCAAGCAGCGGGTGATCCTGATCGACCGGTCGGCGAGCATGGCGTCGACCGACGGGGACGCCGACCACACGGGGAGTCAGGCGGGGGCGATGACGCGCCTGGCGAAGGCCAAGGAGTCGGCGCTCAAGCTCGTGGATTCGCTCCGCGAGCCGGGGGTGCTGGGGACGGGGGTGGCCGATCAGGCGATGGTGATCGCCTTCGACACGACGGCCGAGGTGCGTCAGCAGTTCACGGGCGACAAGGCGCAGCTCCGCGCCGCGATCGGGTCGATCGAGGTGTCGGACGCGCCGAGCCTGCTCTCCGAGGCCCTCCGCCTCGCCCGGGCCCACCTGCCGGAGAAGACGATGACCGATGTCGTCAAGGACGAGGCGGGCAATGTGATCTCCGAGCAGAACATCACGGTCGAGGGCGTGAAGGCCGGCGGGGCGACGATCCACCTCTACTCCGACGGGCGGCTGCCGGACGCCGAGCAGGCGATCACGAGCGCCGAGGACGAGGTGACCTTCGTGCAGGTGGGGCGGACAGACGCCGCGAATGTCGGGATCACGGCGATGCGTGCGGACCGGGCGTTCGACTCGCCGGTCGATATCTCGCTGTATGTGGGGCTGCAGAACACGGGGCGTGCGGCGCAGGATGTGGAGCTGGAGCTGCTGATCGACGGGGTGACGGCGCGGGTCACGACGATCACGGTCCCGCCGGCGAGCGCGCCGGTGGAGCTGACCGACGAGGCCGACGACGACGCCAGGGCTCTGGCCGCGGCCCTGCCGTGGAGGCCGGGCGTGACGGGGCGAACCTTCGAGTTCCAGCGGAACGAGGGGGGCGTGTTCGCGGTGCAGATCCGTGCGGCCGACGAGGGCGCGGACCTGCTTCCGGTGGATAACCGGGCGTGGATGATCGTGCCGCCGGCGCGGCAGCTGTCGGTGGCGTTGGTGTCGACGGGGAACCTGTTCCTCATCACGGCGCTGGAGGGCCTGCCTCTGGCGCGGCTGGTGCAGTTCACGCCGGAGCAGTACAGCGCCTCGGCCGCACGGGGCGAGATGGACGGGTTCGATGTGGTGATCTTCGACGGCTGGCTGCCGACGATCGACGGGCGTCCGGGGCTGCCGCCGGGCCGGTTCCTGGTGCTGGGGGGTCTGCCGGCGCCGCTGGGGGAGGCGGCGGGGACCGAGCCGGGCCCGGCGATGATCCTGGACTGGCGGCGCGACCACCAGGTGATGCGTCTACTGCTGCTGGACAAGCTGCAGATGCTCAAGCTGCCGGACATCGTCGTGCCGGAGGACTCGGGGGCGACGGTGCTGGCGGAGGCCGACCGTGGCCCGGCGATCCTGGAGCTCGCGGGCGCCCAGACGCGGGCGCTGGTGGTGCCGTTCGACATCGGGCAGAGCACCTGGCCTCTGGATGTGAGCTTCGTGGTGTTCGTGGGGGCGGGGGTGAACTACCTGGGGCAGGAGGGCGGGGTGTTCGGCGGGTCGGGGGATGCGCTGCGCCCGGGGAGCGTGCTGACCGACCGGCGGCCGATCGGGGCCAAGGGGGTGCAACTGGAGATGCCGTGGGGCGAGGGGCGGGCCTCGGTGCAGCCGGCCACCGACGGGCGGATCGCCTTCGGGCCCATCCGCAGGGCCGGGCTCTACGAGGTCAGCTGGACCGGCCAGGCCGGGGCCGGCGACACGGTGGACGGGTCGGAGGTCACGCGGGTGTACGCCGCGAACCTGCTGGACCCGGGCGAGTCGGACATCGCGGCGGCGCCGCTGCTTCGGATCACCGGCGAGGCGATCGCGGCCGAGAGCGCCGAGGAGACCAGGGCGGTGATCCGGCTGTGGCCGTGGGTGATCCTGGCGGCGCTGGCGGTGCTGATGCTGGAGTGGTTCATCTACAACCGGAAGGTGCATTTCTGACCTCGCGGCGGCGCGCGGGCTGCTACATTCTGGCCTGCCCGTGATCCACGGAGCACGCCGGAGTACCCGATGCTGCCGCTGACTCTCGCCCACGCTCTGCCTGCCGCCGCCGCCGGGGTGGAACATCAACTCCTGAGCCTGCACAGCCTGGCGGCCCTGGCGACGCTGACGCTGCTGGAAGTGGTGCTGGGGATCGACAATGTGGTGTTCCTGGCGATCCTGACCGCCAAGCTCGACCCGGCCAAGCAGAAACTGGCCCGGCGGCTGGGTCTGGGGCTGGCGATGGTCGCCCGCGTGGTGCTCCTGCTGGGCATCGGGTGGGTGATGCAGCTGACCAACCCCTGGTTCAGGCTGTTGGGGTACGAGTTCTCGGGCAAGGACCTGATCCTGCTCGGGGGCGGGGGGTTCCTGCTGCTCAAGGCGACGATCGAGATCTACCACTCCGTCGAGGGCGGGCACGAGCAGTCGCTGCAGAAGAAGGCGTACGCGGCGTTCGGGATGGTGATCTTCCAGATCGTGCTGATGGACCTGATCTTCAGCCTCGACTCGGTCATCACGGCGGTGGGCATGTCGCGGCAGATCCCGATCATGGTGGTGGCGATCGTCATCGCGATCGCGATCATGATGATCTTCGCCGAGCCGATCAGCAAGTTCGTCGAGGCCCACCCGTCGGTGAAGATCCTGGCCCTGGCGTTCCTGGTGCTCATCGGCGTGCTGCTGATCGCCGAGGGGCTGGGCGAGCACATCAACAAGGGCTACATCTACTCGGCGCTGGCGTTCAGCGTGCTGGTCGAGGCGCTGCAGATCCGGGCGGGGAAGAAGAAGCACGGGCACGCCTGAGCCGACCGGCCCGGCCCGCTCCTACCCTCCCCCCATGCTCCGGATCATCGGCGGCGATCTCAAGCGCCGCCTCATCCATACCCCGCCCGACGCGACCATCACGCGCCCGATGCCCGACCGGGTGCGCCAGTCGATCTTCAACCTCCTCCGGGGGCACACCGAGGGGGTGGAGGTGTTCGACGCCTTCGCCGGGACAGGGTGCATGGGCTTCGAGGCCCTCAGCCGCGGGGCGACCGGGGTGGTGTTTGTCGAGCGGGAGCGGAGCATCACCAAGCTGATCGAGCGCTCGGCCGAGGAGCTCGGGGTTGCCGACCGGATCGAGATCGCCAGCGCCGACGCGCTGGGGGGCGCGGCGCTGGCCCGCTGCCCGGAGGGGGTACACCTGATCTTCTTCGACCCGCCCTACCCCCTGGTGCGGGACCCGGCCCAGTGGCCGCGGGTGCGGGAGCAGCTCGGGCGGCTGATCGGCAAGCTCGACGACACCGGCTACGCGCTGCTCCGGACACCCTGGCCGTTCCTCCACGCCGAGGAGGGCGAAGCCGAGGAAGGGCGCCCGGCGCCGCGCCGTTTCCGGGATGAGGAAGTCGAGGAGATCGACCTCGACGAGGCATCTCCCAAGGCGCCGATGCACCCGGTGGACCTGGCGATCCCCGGGGCCCTGGGCCCGGAGACCCACGGCTACGGCTCGATGGCGGTGCACCTCTATATGCGGGATCCGGGGGCGCCCGGCACGGGCTGACCGCCCGGCGCACGCCGGCTTTCCCCGCGTTACTTCTTTTGCCCAGATTCCCGGTGGCTCCTCTGGTGCAGATGCCCTTTGACGCTGTCGATATCCGCTATAGGATGGAGCGACGCTCGCCCGGGGGGTAGAGGAGTTGACTATGTCGCTGCGCACCCGTGTCGTCGCGCTGGCCCTGATGGCCGGCGCCGCTGTGTCCTCGGCTCAGGTCGTGGGGCCGTTCCCGGCCCGGGACCTGCAGGCGGGGGGTGACCCCCCGGTGCTGGAGGATTTCAGTGGCGAGCCCCTGCCGCCGGCGGTGCTGGAGGTGGGTCCGACCAACCCACTGCTCGGGCGCGGGTTCGGGATCACGCAGGTGAATGTGAACGCGAACGGGCTGAACATCCTGAACGACGCGGCGAACGAGCCGTCGATCGCGATCGACCCGACGGCGCCGAACCGGATGGTGATCGGGTGGCGTCAGTTCGACAACATCGCGTCGAGCTTCCGTCAGGCGGGCAACGCCTGGAGCAACGACGGCGGGCGGACCTGGCACAACCGGACGGTGCACACGCCGGGGGTGTTCCGGTCGGACCCGGTGCTCGAGGCCGACGCCGAGGGGATGATCTACTACTCGTCGCTCAAGGACAACTTCCTCGTCGATACCTTCATCTCGGGCGACGGGGGGCAGAGCTGGACGAGTCCGATCGCGGCGTACGGCGGTGACAAGCAGTGGATCGTCATCGACCGCACCGGCGGGCCGGGGCACGGGTTCTTCTACCAGTCGTGGTCCACGGCGGCGGGCTGCTGCGGCAGCCGGATCTTCACCCGCTCGACCGACGGCGGGCACACCTACATGAACCCGATCACGCTGCCGAACTCCCCGGTGTGGGGGACGATGGCGGTGGGGAGCAACGGGACGCTGTACCTCGTCGGGTACAACTTCAACGACGGGAGTGTGTATGTGCTGCGGTCGACGAACGCGCAGAACGCGGGGCAGACGCCGACCTTCCAGAGCGCGCAGGTGAGCTTCGGCGGGGCGGCGTTCAACATCGGTGGGAACTGCGACCCCAACCCGGCGGGGCTGTGGGGGCAGCTGTGGATCGCCGTGGACAACTCGGGGGGGCCGGATGACGGGAATGTGTATGTGATCGCCTCGGTGGACCCGGTGGGGACCGATGGGCTCGATGTCCGCTGCGCGATCTCGACCAACGGCGGGCAGTCGTTCACCACCTCGACCCGTGTGAACGACGACCCGGCGAGCGCGGGCAGCTACCAGTGGTTCGGCACCGCGTCGATCTCGCCGGACGGGCGCCTCGATGTCGTGTGGAACGACTCGCGCGAGACCGGCGTGTGCAACCGCTCGCGCCTGTACACCTCGTCCTCGTACGACGGCGGGCTGACCTGGGCCCCCAACCAGGCGATGAGCCCCGAGTTCAACAGCTATCTCGGCTGGCCCCAGCAGGACAAGCTCGGCGACTACTACCACATGCGCAGCGACCTGCTCGGCGCCGATCTGGCCTGGGCGGCCACCTTCAACAACGAGCAGGATGTCTACTTCCTCCGCATCGGCCCCAGCGACTGCAACGGCAACGGGATCGACGACGCGGCGGATATCTCGGGCGGGGCGAGCGGCGACTGCAACGCCAACGGCATCCCCGACGAGTGCGACATCGCCGCGGGCGTGCTGCTCGACGCGAACAACAACGGCATCCCCGACGACTGCGAGACCTGCTACGCCGACTGCAACGGCGACGGTTCGGTGAACACGGTCGATGTGCTCTGCTTCCTGAACCTGTGGAACGCGGGCGACCCCGGCGCCGACTGCAACGCCGACGGCTCGATCAGCACGCTGGATGTGCTGTGCTATCTGAACCTGTGGAACGCGGGGTGCTGAGGGGCTCGCCCCCCGCCCCCCCTCATCGGAAGATCTCGCCGATCGCCGCCGACCGGTAGCGGAAGATCCGTTCGACATCCCTGCGCACCAGCAGCGTGTGGGCGAGGGGCGCGAGCGGGCCGCCGGGCACGGCGTAGTCGACCGTGTCGGTCATGATCGTGCCGTCGCCGTCGGGGGTGAAGCGGTGGCGGTGGATCCACCAGCGGTACGGGCCGCGGAGTTGCTCGTCGGCGAAGCCGTGGGGCGGGTCCCACTCGGTGATGCGGGTGCGCCACCGCATGGGGACGGCGCGGAGGCGGATGCGGTAGTCGATCAGCGTGCCCGGGGCCATCTCGATCTCGCCGGGGGTGAGGATCTCGAACCGCAGGCTGGGTGGCGTGAGGCGGTCGAGGTTTCGGGCGTCGGCGAAGAAGGGGAAGACCTCGCCGATGGGGCTGGCGAGGCGGACCTGAGCATGGAGCCGGTAGCCGCGGTCGGCGCGTTCGATGCGGACGGTCATGCGCGGTCCTTGCTCAGCCGTTCAGCGACGCGATGACCACGCGCCGGCTCATATCGGAGACCCAGACGCCCTCGGGCTGCTCGATGGTGACGGCGAAGGCGGCGGCGTTTCGGACCTCGATGCCGGGGTCGATCTCAACGATGCACTCGCCGGTGCGGGTGTCGCAGTCGAAGATGGCGCCGCTGATGCGCTGGCCCATGCCCCGCTCGTCGATGATCCAGAGCTGGTACTGCTCCTCCGTCGGGTTGTTGACCCTCAGCCCGGTGAAGGTCATGTAGCCCTTCTGGGCCGACTCGCTCCACTCGACGCGTCCCTGCACGCCGGGGATCTCCGGGTTGTCCCAGTCGCCCCAGGCGGCCCGGCGGACATCGCCCTGGGTCTCGAGGAACCGCTCCCGGGCCTCGGCCACCGAGAGCCGCGCGGGCGGCGTGGCGGGCGAGCGGGTCAGGGCGATGGACACCGCGATGACCAGGCACGCCGCGGCCGCCAGCCAGCCGGTCCACGCCAGCAGGTTGGGGCCGGCCCCGACGACCGGTGCGGGGGCATCGGTCAGGCGGAGGCCGTGCGATGCGGGCGCGAGCGATTCGATCACGCGGGTGCGCAACCCCGCGGGCATCTCCTCGATCTCGCCAACCGAGCCGAGCAGCAGGGCCACGGCGGCGGCCTCCATCGAGGCGTCGTCGGCCTCGGGGTGCTGGGCGAGCAGGGCGTCCAGTTCGGCGCGGTCGGCGGCGTTGAGCGGCCCGACCTCGCGGTCGGCGAGCAGTTCGAGCAGACGGTCTGGGAACGGTCCGTGCATCATGACGCGCCCCCTTTCCCGCTCTGGGTCAGCCTGTCGCGCATGCGGAGAAGTCCGCGACGGATGTGGGTCTTCACGGTGCCCAGCGGCATGCCGGTGGCCTCGGCCACCTGCTCGTGGGTGAGCCCGTGGAGCACGGCCATGCGGATGGCGGTCTGCTGGGCCTCGCTGAGTTCCCCCATGAGTTCGGCGGCGGCGCGGGCGTGCTCGCCCAGCTCGGGCGCGGGCTCGGCGGGCGGCGCGGCCTCGGCGAGGTCGGCCGCGAGCTCGCCGGTGTGGAGCTTCTTCTTTCGGATGCGGTCGATCAGGCGGCGCCGGGCGATGGTCGCGACAAAGGTCGCCTCCGAGCCCTTGCTCGGGTCGTACCGCCCCTGGCGGACGCTGTTCCACACATCGGCCATGATCTCCTGCACGGCGTCCTCGGCCTCGGCGCGGTCGGGGCAGAAGCGGCGCGCGAGCGTCCACACCAAGCCGCCGAAGCGGTCGAGCATCGCCTCGGCGGAGCCCGGTCCGCCCGCGGCCACGCGTTCCAGGACTGTGTGAAGTGTCATCATCACGCGTTCCGCGAGAAGCGTACCCACCCGGGACCACGCCCGCGCGGGGCGCTGCATGCTCGAAACAAACGCGACCGACATGGGGCGAGCCCTCGGTGCAGCCAACCGGAATGCAAATCGCGGGATCGGGCGGTCCGGATGCACCCCCCGGGCAGAAAGACTCGCCCGGCCCGGGCCGCCCGGGCGGGCCGGGAAAAACCGACTTCCGGTCTGCATCCGCGCCGGGCGGGGCCGCGATTCCGACGGCCGGGCCCGCAACGGCGCGGGCAGAGCCAGACCCAACACACCAGAACCAACCAGGAGGTTCCTCATGTCCACCCGATTCGCCGCTGTGACTCTTGCCACGATCGCCGCCCTCGCCGGGACCGCCTTCGGTCAGTGCGACGGCTCGAAGACCGCCGCCTCGTGCGAGGGCGAGGCTCAGGCCTCCGGCCGGGGCGCCGCGATGGCCGTCGCGTTCCACCAGGGCGCGGACAACATCGTCGCGACGGCGAAGGGCGCGGGGATGTTCAAGACGCTGCTCGCGGCGGCCGCCGCCGCGGACCTCGCCGGACCGCTGAGCGAGGGCGGGCCGTTCACGGTGTTCGCGCCGACCGACGAGGCGTTCGCGCTCCTGCCCAAGGGCACCGTCGAGACCCTGCTCAAGCCCGAGAACAAGGCCAAGCTCGCGGCGCTGCTCAAGTTCCATGTCGTGCCCGGCGTGCTCGACAGCCGGCAGGTGACCCGCCTCTCCGGCGCGACGAGCCTGAACGGGCAGCGCATCGGCTTCTCCAGCACAGACACGGGCGTCTCGATCGACGGGGCCACGGTTGTCAAGGCCGACATCGGGTGCTCGAACGGCGTGATCCATGTGATCGACCGCGTGATCATGCCCGCCGGCGACAACATCGCGGGGGTGGCGCAGAGCGCCGGGATGTTCGGCACGCTGCTGAGCGCAGCGCAGGCGGCCGGGCTCGTGCCCGCGCTCACGGGCCAGGCCGATCTGACCGTGTTCGCCCCGACCGACGAGGCGTTCGCGCTGCTGCCCAAGGGCACGGTTGAGACCCTGCTCAAGCCCGAGAACAAGGACAAGCTCGCGTCGATCCTGAAGTACCATGTCGTCGCGGGACGCGTCTACGCCGCCGACGCGGCGAAGCTCAGCGCGGCCGAGACGCTCAACGGGCAGTCGGTGGTGATCGACCTGGCCGATGGGGCGCTGCGCATCGATGGGGCCAGGGTCGTCAAGGCCGACATCGACGCCTCGAACGGGGTGATCCATGTGATCGATCGGGTCATCCTCCCCGAGTGAGCCCCCGGCGCGACTTTCGCGGCACACACACCACACACCAGAACACCACAAGGAGTGAACCATGAAGCCAATTGATCTCCTCGCCACCATCCTGCTCGTCGTCGGCGGCCTGAACTGGGGCCTCTGGGGCGCGTTCGAGTTCGACCTCGTCGCCGCCATCTTCGGCGGCAACACGGCGATGCTCGCCAAGGTCGTGTACTCGGTCGTCGGCCTGGCGGCGGTCTACCGGGGCGTCCGCCTGGCGATGCCGGGCCCGACGGGGCGCCGGGTCGCGATGGGCAACGCCTGAGAGGGCGTCTTTCTGCGGGGTCGGACCCGTTCCCGGCCCCCGACGGGGCGCGCGGTGCAGCCATCGCGCGCCCCGCTTTCGTTCGCGCCGGAGGCTCACTCGGGGAGCGGCCTGGGGTGGCGCCGGCGCCAGCCCGAGCAGCTGCCGCTCGTGCCGGGCCGCCCGCGCGCCCCGATCGCCACCGGCGAACCTCGCCAGGAGGTCGCGGTCTTCGGCCTAGCTCCCGGGCTGTTGATCCACGCTGATGCTCCAGACAGTTGGATGCCGGTGAAACACCCGCGGATGGACGCGGGCAGAGATTCGCTGCACAAGGGGCGTCGGGCCCTCAGCCTATAGTCCGCCCGCACCCTCTTTCAGCCGGAGAGACCCCATGCCCGACCTCACGATCGATGTCCGCAAAGTTCTCGGCGCCGACGGCGCGAGCCTGCTCGGCCACGAGTGCAAGACCGTTTCCAAGAGCGCCATCCATTGCCCCGGGCCCGACTTTGTCGACCGGATTGTTGCGGCGACCGACCGCAACCCGAATGTGCTCCGCAACTTCCAGCTCATGCTCAACACCGGGCGCCTCGGCGGCACCGGGTTCGTCAGCATCCTGCCGGTCGATCAGGGGATCGAGCACTCCGCGGGCGCGTCCTTCGCCCCCAACCCCGACTACTTCGACCCCGAGAACATCGTCAAGCTCGCGATCGAGGGCGGGTGCAACGCGGTGGCCAGCACCTTCGGCGTGCTCGGGTCCGTCAGCCGCAGGTACGCCCACAAGATCCCCTTCATGGTCAAGTTCAACCACAACGAGCTGATGACCTACCCCAACCAGTTCAACCAGATCCCCTTCGGCAACATCCGCCAGTGCTTCGAGATGGGGGCCGCGGCCGTCGGCGCGACCATCTACTTCGGCAGCCCCGAGTCCGGCGAGCAGATCCAGTATGTCGCCGACATGTTCGCCGAGGCCCACTCCTACGGCATGGTCACGGTCCTGTGGTGCTACATCCGGAACCCCGGGTTCAAGGTGAACGGCGTGGACTACCACGCCGCGGCCGACCTCACCGGCCAGGCCAACCACCTCGGCGCCACCATCCAGGCCGACATCATCAAGCAGAAGCTGCCCACCAATAATGGGGGGTATAAGGCCCTGAACACCGGCGACTCCGCCTACGGCAAGTTCCGCAAGGAGGTCTACACGAAGCTCGCCGGCTGCGATGAGAACGGTGGCGGGGGGCACCCCATCGACCTCTGCCGCTACCAGATCGTCAACAACTACATGGGACGCATCCCGCTGATCAACTCCGGCGGCGAGAGCAAGGGCGCCAGCGACCTGGCCGACGCGGTGCGGACCGCGGTGATCAACAAGCGGGCCGGCGGCATGGGGCTGATTTCCGGGCGCAAGGCCTTCCAGCGCCCGATGGCCGAGGGCGCTGCCCTGCTGCACGCGATCCAGGATGTCTACCTCGACCAGTCCGTCACGGTCGCCTGAGCGGAATCACGCATTGCATAGCGCGATCTACTCATGCGCTCCGTGACCTGAGGCCTGTAGGAAATTCAACCTAACCCGACGCGCCCGCTCGGCCCCGAGCGGGCGTGTTTCGTTGTGCGAACGAAGAACGCCCGGCGTCGGGCGCCGCCCGGCCCCGGTAGCGGGCTGAGACTTTGGTCGTGCACTGGGTGAGGGAAAACTATCAATCTTCGACATCCGGCGTGGGTAATGATCTTCATCGGATAAAAACACACCGTTGTCGGGTCAGACGGGGCGATCATAGGTGTATACGGAGCGGGTGATCCGCTTCCGCGGGCCGGCAGCCGGGAGGAACCGGGCTGTTGCGCGGCCGCGGGAAGCATGACCCGGCGTCAGGGAGGACCCGAATGCTCGCCGTCAATGACATCGAAGCACAGGGAGTGTCGACGCATGCCCCCGCCGGTGGGCAGACCATCCGCGAGGCGCTGATGCACGACGCCGGGTGCGCCGTCGCGTTGCTCGACCCCGACGGCCGCGTGCTCGAGTGCAACGGGGCGTTCGCGGAGCTCCTGCGAGCGCCGTCGCCCGCGGCACTGATCGGCGTGCCGTTCTACGCCCGGCTGGACGGCCAGGGCGGGCAGGCGCTGGCGGGGGCCCACGGCGTCGCCTTCAGCCGCGGACAGCCGATGGCGGTGGACGGGGGCTTCGGACCGATCCTGGCGCGTGCGACATTTCGGCCGGTGCAGGGCGGGGAGTCCCCCCGTGTGCTGCTGGTGGTGGCGCCCTGGCATCCCGGCTGGGCCGTGCCGCCGGGGGTGATGCATGTGGAGACCGAGCAGAGCGAGCGCCAGGCGGTGGCCTCGCTGACCCCGCGCGAGCGGGAGGTGCTGCGGGGCATCGCGTGCGGGCTGACGACGGCGGAGATCGCCCGGGACCTGCACCGCTCGACCAAGACGGTGGAGGGGCACCGGGTGTCGCTGGGCATCAAGCTCGGCGTGACCAACCGGGTGCAGCTGGCCCGGATCGCGATCCGCGCGGGGCTCGCCCCGCTGCACGACCGGATGATCGAGCCCAAGGGGCCCGAGCTGGCGCCGCCCGGGGCCACCGGGGGGCTCGCGCAGCGCCTGGCGTGATCTCAGCCCCGCGCCTCGGGCCCAGGGGGAAAGTCGCACCTGGTCGTGCGCCCCAGGGGCACGGTCTGCTGTTGGAGCAGGTCGGCGATGGTCGTCCCCTGCAGGCGGGCCTCCACGCCGTTGACCAGCTCGGCGAGGACCGCGTGGAGCGGGCACAGGCCGATGGCGTGCTCGTTGAGCTCGAGGGGGCAGGAGGTGATACGGGGGAGGGGCTCGACGGCCTCGACGACGCGGAGCATGGTGAGCTTGTCTGGCGCCACAGCCAGGCTGAACCCGC
The DNA here is from genome assembly GCA_020850415.1 of Phycisphaerales bacterium. GTDB lineage: Bacteria > Planctomycetota > Phycisphaerae > Phycisphaerales > UBA1924 > PNC22. The sequence continues at coordinate 50,428 of JADZER010000023.1, read as the reverse complement.
CGCTGGGCCCCCGCTGGGATGTGACCAGGCCCGCGCGTGCGAGGGTGTTGAGAACCTTGGACATATAGCCGTCGGGCACGACCGTCGCGTTGGCGATACTCTGGGAGGTGGTATTCTCGCCACCGGCCTTGGCCAGGTAGATGACGGCACGGAGCGCGTATTCGGTGGTTCTGGAGAGCATGGGCCGGGCTACCCCGAGTGCCGTTTGCCCCGCGGAGTGCGGGGGCGGTCTTGACAAGATCGTATTTAGCGAGAAAGATGTCCGCAAGTCCGGTTGGGGCCGAACTCGGACTTTTCGTGTGCGCATCGGCCAGACAGTGCACCAGGCCACTCAAGAAAGGGGTCTGTTAGGATGAGCGAGAAGGCACCCGCGGCTGTCGGCCCTCTGGAAGAGTTCGTCTACGACGACGCCATCGTGCGCAAGTTCCTGCTTGCGACGATGGTGTGGGGCGTGGTAGGCATGCTGGTGGGGCTGATCATCGCCCTGCAGCTCGCCGTGCCGAGCCTGAGCTTCGGCCAGTCGTTCCTGAGCTTCGGGCGCCTCCGCCCGCTGCACACCAACGCGGTCATCTTCGCGTTCGCGGGCAACGCGATCTTCACGGCGGTGTACTACTCCACACAGCGGCTGTGCAAGACGCGGATGTGGAGCGACACGCTGAGCAAGCTGCACTTCTGGGGCTGGCAGCTGATCATCGTCTCCGCGGCCCTGACCCTGCCGCTGGGCATCACGCAGAGCAAGGAGTACGCCGAGCTCGAGTGGCCGATCGACCTGGCGATCGCGGTGGTCTGGCTCGGGTTCTTCGGGACCAACTTCCTGATGACGCTGGTCAAGCGTCGTGAGCGGCACATCTATGTCGCGATCTGGTTCTACATCGCCAGCCTCGTGACGGTCACGATGCTGCATGTGTTCAACAATGTCTGGGTGCCGGCGGGGATCGTCCACCTGCTCAAGACCGGGGACATGCCCAGCGCCGAGCTGATGTTCAAGAGCTACCCGGTGTACGCGGGGGTGCAGGACGCGTTCATGCAGTGGTGGTACGGCCACAACGCGGTGGCGTTCTTCCTGACCACGCCGTTCCTGGGGCTCATGTACTACTTCCTGCCCAAGGCGGCGGACCGGCCGGTCTACTCGTACCGGCTGTCGATCGTCCACTTCTGGAGCCTGGTCTTCATCTACATCTGGGCCGGCCCGCACCACCTGCACTACACGGCGCTGCCCTCGTGGGCCAGCTCCCTGGGCATGCTCTTCAGCCTCATGCTGTGGATGCCCAGCTGGGGCGGGATGATCAACGGCCTGCTCACGCTCCGCGGCGCGTGGCACAAGGTCGCGGCCGACCCGGTGCTCAAGTTCTATGTCATCGGCGTGACCTTCTACGGGATGTCCACCTTCGAGGGCCCCATGCTCTCGATCAAGACGGTCAACAGCCTGAGCCACTACACCGACTGGACCATCGCCCATGTGCACTCCGGCGCTCTGGGCTGGAACGGCTTCATGACCTTCGGCATGATCTACTGGCTGGCCCCCCGCCTGTTCCAGACGACCCTCAAGAGCCAGAAGCTCGTGGCGGCCCACTTCTGGACCGGCACCATCGGCATGCTGCTCTACATCATCCCGATCTATGTCGCCGGCATCACCCAGGGCCTGATGTGGCGCGCGTTCGACAAGTCGGGCAGCCTCGCCTTCCCGGACTTCGTGGACACCGTCATGCGGCTCATGCCGTTCTACTGGGCCCGCGTGGTCGGCGGCGCGCTGTACTTCAGCGGCGTGGTCATCGGCATCTACAACATCTTCATGACCTGGAAGACCCGCCCCGCGGTCTACGAGGTCCCGATGCAGCGCGCCCCGGCGCTGGCCAAGCGGTACACCCCCGGCGCCGACGAGCACTCGGCCTCGCGCGTCACGGCCGTCGCGGGCACGGGCCACGCCCTCGACCGGTTCACCCAGGCCGCGTGGCACCGCCGGTGGGAGCGCCTGCCCATGCGGTTCACGCTCTACACGCTGATCGCGGTGGTGGTGGCCTCGCTGTTCGAGATCATCCCCCTGTACGCGATCAAGAGCAATGTCGTGACCATCTCGAGCGTCAAGCCCTACACCCCGCTCGAGCTGGCCGGGCGCGACATCTATGTGTCCGAGGGCTGCTACAACTGCCACTCGCAGATGATCCGCCCGATCTTCGCGGAGACCGAGCGCTACGGCGAGTACAGCAAGGCCGGCGAGTTCGTCTACGACCACCCCTTCCAGTGGGGCAGCCGGCGCATCGGGCCGGACCTGGCCCGCGAGGGCGGCAAGCAGGCCAACTGGTGGCACCTGCTGCACTTCAACAACCCCCGCGATGTCAACCCTCGCTCCATCATGCCCGTCTACCCCAACCTCCTGAGGGGCAAGCTCAACTTCGAGGACATCCAGGGCAGGGTCCACGCCATGGCGATGCTCGGGGTCCCCTACGGCGACGCGGTCAATAACGCCCCGGAGATGGCCCGCGAGCAGGCCCGGCTGGTCGCCGAGGAGACGCTCCTCCAGGCCGGCGGGTACGCCCAGATGCCGGCGGACCTGTGGCAGAAGCTCAACGGCGGCGTGCCGGCGAGCAAGGAGGAGGCCATCGAGGCCCTCGCCGGACGCAAGGTCACGGCGGTTATCGCCTACCTCCAGCGGATGGGCACCGACATCACCAAGACGGAGGCCGAGTAATGTTCGCGTCCCTTGAGGTGAACAGCCTCGCGATTTATCCGGAACTGGGCCTCCTGATCTTCTTCGGCGTGTTCGTCGCCGTGTCGATCCGGGCCCTGCGCAAGCCCCGGAGCGAGATCAGCACCTGCGCCCGACTCCCACTCGATGAAACCACCCCGGGTGTCGATGACACCAAGCAAGAGCGGAGTTCCGACCGATGAGCACCGACACCAACAACACCGGCCGCGGCGACAAGCTGATGTCGCATGACTACGACGGGATCCGCGAGTACGACAACCCGACCCCCGGCTGGTGGCACGCCATCTTCCTGGGCTCGGTCGTGTTCGCCATCGTCTACTGGGCCGTCTTCCACATGAGCCCCCTGGGAGACCGGTGGGGCGTGCACGGGCGGTACAAGACCGCCGCGGACAACGCCGCCGCGGCGGCGTTCGCCCAGCTTGGCACCCTGGCCGAGGACAACGACTCCCTCCTCCGCCTGAGTGTCAAGGAGGCGGCGCTGTCCAAGGGCAAGGCGGTCTTCGACACCCGCTGCGTGGCGTGCCACCGGGGCGACGCGGGCGGGATGCCGGCCCTGGGCCTCAACCTCACCGACGACTTCGCCAAGAACTTCAAGGACCCCAACGGCGTCTACAACACCATCGCCAACGGCGTGACCGGCACCGCGATGGTCCCCTGGCTCGCCCAGATGGGCCGTGAGGACACGATCCTCGCGGCGGCGTATGTCGTCTCGCTCCGGGGTACGAATGTCGCGGGCGGCCTGCCGCCCGAGGGCGAGCCGCTGCCCGAGTGGCCCGCGCCCGCGCCGGAGAACTAAACCCCCCGGCCGGTCCGGTCGTGGGGAGGAGGATCGATCACGATGCCCACGACCGGGGTTGAGCAGGCCAAGTCCAGCGTCCTCTCGACGCTGAATCCCGACGGCTCTCGCAAGTGGCTGAGGCCCCGCCCGTCGCGCGGGCACTTCTACCGCTGGCGCCGAGCCGTTGCCTATCTGCTCATCGCGCTGTTCACGCTGATCCCCTACATCAACCTCAACGGGCGCCCGCTGATCCTGATCGACCTGCCCGAACGCCAGTTCTCGCTGTTCGGGTCGGTCTTCTTCCCGACCGACACCGTGCTGCTGGCCCTGGCGGTGGTCAGCTTCTTCGTGGGGATCTTCCTCTCCACGGCCCTCTCGGGCCGGGTGTGGTGCGGGTGGGCCTGCCCGCAGACGGTGTACATGGAGTTCCTGGTCCGCCCGATCGAGCGGCTGTTCGACGGCGAGCCGGGCAGGAAGACCAGGACCGGCGCCTGGCGCCGGCCCGCCAAGTACCTCGCCTACTTCATCGCCTGCTTCTTCCTGGCCCACACCTTCCTCTCCTACTTCGTCGGCGTCGACAAGCTCCGGACCTGGATCATTCACTCCCCGGCCGAGCACCCCGTCGGGTTCTTCGTGGTGATGTTCACGACCGGCCTGATGATGTTCGACTTCTGCTTCTTCCGCGAGCAGACCTGCCTGGTCGCGTGCCCGTACGGGCGCTTCCAGTCGGTGCTGCTGGACCGCAACTCGCTTATCGTGAGCTACGACCCGACCCGGGGCGAGCCGCGGGGCAAGCAGAAACGGGCCCGCAAAGCCGCCGAGGGCGGGGACGATGTCCCCCTCACGGTCCTCGCCGACGGGGCCAAGCAGGGCGACTGCATCGACTGCCGCAAGTGCGTGACCACCTGCCCGACCGGCATCGACATCCGCAACGGGCTGCAGATGGAGTGCGTGCACTGCACGCAGTGCATCGACGCCTGCGACGATGTGATGGACATGATCGGCAAGCCGCGGGGGCTGATCCGGTACAGCTCGCAGGCGGCGATCGAGGGCGGCAAGCGCCAGCTGATCCGCCCCCGAGTCATCATCTACCCGCTCATCCTCGCGATCATGCTCACCGGCCTGGTGGTGGTGCTCGCGACCAAGGACCTGGCCGAGATCACCGTCATCCGCGCCCGCGGCGGGCTGCCCTTCTTCCCCGTCCACGCCGAGCAGGGCGAGCTGATCGGCACCCGCGTCAAGGTGAGCGTCCGCAACCGCACGCCCGAGACGGTCGGCTACTCCATCGGCCTGGTCGGCGTCGGGGGCGGCTCCATCAACCAGGCCGAGGGGCCGATGCAGATCGAGCCCTACGGCCTGGAGACCTCCGAGATCGTGATCCTCGTCCCGCCGGCCGAGTACGGCAGCGTCGGCCGTCGCGAGGTCACCCTCCGCGTGGAGGGCTCCGACGGGTTCTCCAAGGATGTGACCTATGGTCTCCTGGGCCCGGCCTGGACCGGGAAGCCCGCGGAGGACTGATCCATGCCCAAGGTGCCCCCCCACATCCTCTGGCCCGGGTTCGTCGTCGCCCTGCTCCTGATGAGCGTGGTGATGGTGACCGTGACCGTCGTGGCGGCGACCAATGACCCGTCGTTCGCGGTCGTGGAAGACTACTACGAGAAGGGGCTGAACTGGGACGAGCACATGGCCCAGCAGGAGACCAACCGGGCGCTCGGCTGGTCGGCGCGGGCCGAGGTCGGCCTGCCCGACAGCGCGGCCCTGCGACCGCTGACCGTCACCCTCACCGGCCCCGACGGCGCCCCGATCGGGGGCGCGTCCGTGGAGGCGTCGGTGTTCCGGTACACGGCCGCCCACCAGGTCGAAACGCACGCGCTGACCGCCGGCGAGCTGCCCGGCGTATATGCCGCGCCCTTCGCGATCAACGCCGAGGGTAAGTGGAAGCTGATGCTGACCGTCCGGGCGGGCGACGGGCTGTTCACCGACGAGCAGACGCTCGACCTTCGGTACGAGTAGGAGGGCGGGCGTGTGCTGGCGCTGATCGCGAGCGTGTTCGTGGCGAGCCTGCTGGGCAGCCTGCACTGCGCCGGCATGTGCGGCGCCTTCGTCGCGTTCGCCGTCGGGCTCGACGACCCCGGGGCCGCCAAGAAGCGGGCCAGGCTCCACGCGGCGTACAACGCCGGGCGGCTGGTCACCTACATGGCCATGGGCGCGATCGCCGGAGCCCTGGGCAGCGCGCTGGACCTCGCCGGGTCCATGGTCGGCGTGTCGCGCGTGGCGGCCGCCGTCGCGGGGGCCACCCTCATCCTCTTCGGCGGGACCCACCTGCTGCGGGCGATGGGGGTACGGATCGCCCCGGCCCGTCCCCCCAAGTTCCTGCTCGGGGCCCTCCGACGCGCACACCGCGCCGCGATGGCCCTGCCGCCGGTGCGACGGGCGGTGGTGATCGGGCTGATGACCACGCTCCTGCCCTGCGGCTGGCTGTACGCGTTCGTGGCGGCCTCGGCGGGGACGGGCAGCGCGCCGTACGGGGCGCTGACGATGGCGGTGTTCTGGCTGGGCACACTGCCGGTGCTGGTGGCGGTCGGCACGGGCATCCGGGCGCTGAGCGGGCCGCTGGCCGCCAAGCTGCCGGTGGTGCTGCCGCTGCTGGTGATCTGCGCGGGGCTGTTCACGATCTTCTCGCGTCTGGGCGTGTCGCCCGAGGCGCTCGAGCAGGTGGCCGGGCGCGTCCGTGCCGCGAGCCTGAGCGAGCTGGCCGATCATGTCGGCGACCTCGACAGCGAGGCGATGCCCTGCTGCACGGGCGAGGCGGGCGCGCCGGTGGTGGACCCGAAGTATCTCGCCGGCGCCGCTGCCGCCACGCCTGCCGAGACCCCGGCCGACGCGCCCTGCGCGTGCGAGGGGTGCACACCGGAGACGCCCTGCGAGTGCTGCTGCGCCCCGGAGCGGGTCGACGATGACCAGTGAAGCCCCCGCCCAGCTCGCCCCGCGCGACGCCGGCGCCGCCGCGCGCGCCGCCTGCTCGCACTGCTCGCTCCCCGTGCCCGCGGGGCTGGTCGAGCCGGGGGCCGAGCACCAGTTCTGCTGCGGCGCCTGCCGCGCGGTCTGGGAGGCGATCCACGGCTGCGGCCTGGAGCGGTACTACGAGCTGCGCGACCGCCAGGGGGCGGAGGGCAAGCAGGCCCAGATCACCGGGCGCGGGTACGAGGAGTTCGACGACCCCGCGTTCGCGGCGCTCTACTGCCAGGAGCACGCGAACGGCGTGCGCGCCGTCGAGCTGTTCCTCGAGGGCGTGCACTGCATCGCGTGCGTGTGGCTGGTCGAGAAGCTGCCGGAGCTGGAGGCCGGGGTGCTCGAGGCCCGGCTCGACCTGGGGCGGTCGATGGTGCGCCTGACCTGGCAGAGCGAGCAGATCACGCTGAGCCGCATCGCCAAGTCGCTCGACCGGCTGGGGTATGTGCCGCACCCCGCGAAGGGCACGGCGGCGCGGGACGCGCGCCGGATGGAGGACCGGGCGTTCCTCACGCGCCTGGCCATCGCGGGGGCGCTGGCGGGCAACGCGATGCTGCTGGCCGGGGCGCTCTACTTCGGCATGTTCAGCGGTATCGAGGAGCAATACCGGCAGCTGTTCCGCTGGACGAGCATGGGGCTGGCCACGGTGGCGCTCGTCTGGCCGGGGCGGGTGTTCTTCCGCGGGGCCCTGGCCGCGCTGCGGACCCGGACCCGCCACCTGGACCTCCCCATCGCCATCGGGCTCGTCGCGGGCATGACGACCAGCACGGTCAGCACCGTGCTCGGCACCGGCGAGATCTACTTCGACTCGATCACCGTCCTCGTCTTCCTGCTGCTCTGCGGGCGTTGGGTGCAGCACCGCCAGCAGCGGGCGGCGACCGACGCGGTGGAGCTGCTCTACTCGCTCACCCCCGCCCGGGCCCGCGTGTGGGAGGCGGGCGAGACCCGCGAGGTCCCCATCGACGCGATCGGCCCCGGCACGCTCGTCGAGGTCCGCGCCGAGGAGTCGTTCCCGGCCGACGGCGAGATCGTCGAGGGCGCCACCAGCGTCGACCAGTCGATCCTGACCGGCGAGAGCCGGCCGGTCGAGGCCGGGCTGGGCGCCCGCGTGAACGCCGGCAGCGTCAACCTGGTCGGACGCGTGCTCGTCCGCGTCGAGGCCGCGGGCGTCGAGACCCGCGTCGGCAGGCTGATGCGCCTGGTCGAGGACGCGGCCCTGCGCCGGGCGCCGATCGTCACCGCCGCCGACCGCATGGCGGGGCGGTTCGTGGTGGCGGTCATCACGCTGGCCCTGTTCACAGTCGGGCTGTGGCTGGTGCTCGAGCCGGGCCGGCCCAGCGCCGCCATCGGCCACGCCATGGCCCTCCTGATCGTCTGCTGCCCGTGCGCGCTGGGGCTCGCCACGCCGCTCACCGTCACCGCCGCGATCGGCAGGGCCGCCCGGCGCGGGATCATGATCAAGGGCGGCGAGGTGCTCGAGCGGCTCTCCACCCCCGGCACCATCCTGCTCGACAAGACCGGCACTATCACCGAGGGCCGCCAGAAGCTCGTGCGATGGACCGGCGACGAGTCGGTCAAGCCGGCGGTCGCGGCCATCGAGAGCCGGTCGTCCCACGCCGTCGCGGTGGCCCTCTCGCGGGAGCTCCTTTCCTCCGCCGCCGGCGCCCCGGCCGCCGCGAACGACGCGCCGGCGGGCGGGCCGGCGCCATCGGCCCACACCCCGTCGGAACCCGAGGGCCTCGAGGTCCAGCAGTTCCAGGGCCTGGGCATCACCGGTACCGTCGGCGGCGTCCGCTACGACATCGGCTCGCCCGCCTTCGTGCTCGAACGGCTCGGCGCGACACACGGGGCGTGGGTCCGCGAGGCGATCGACGCGGCCGCGGCGGACGCCCAAACACCGGTCGTCGTCGCCCGGGCCGGGGTCGCGGTCGCGGTGGCGGCGTTGGGCGACGCGATCCGCGAGGACGCGAAGGGGGCGATCGAGAAGCTCCGGGCCGACGGGTGGCGCGTCCGCATCCTCTCGGGCGACGAGCCCGCGGTCGTCCGGGCCGTGGGGGCACGGCTCGAGATCGACCCCGCCGACGCCATCGGCGGCGCCAGCCCCGAGGCCAAGCTCGCCGCCGTCGAGGCCGCCCTCGCCGACGGCCCCGTCGTCATGGTCGGCGACGGCGTCAACGACGCCGCCGCCCTGGCCCGGGCGACGGTCGGCGTGGCCGTCAGCGGCGGTGCGGAGGCGAGTCTTGCTGCGGCCGATGTCTACATGCGCCGGCACGGGCTCATGCCCATCGTCGAGCTCTGCCGCGGGTCGAGGCTCACCCTCCGCGCCATCCGCACCGGCCTCGGGGCCTCGCTGGGGTACAACTCGATCGCCGCGACGATCGCGGTCCTCGGTCTGATCAACGCCCTCACGGCGGCGGTGCTCATGCCGCTCTCGAGCCTCACGGTCCTGGCCCTGGCCCTCCGCGCCCGCACCTTCGGGGAGCACGCATGTCGGTGATGTACATCGTCCTGCCGCTGGCCCTGCTCTTCGCCGGCCTCGCCGTGTGGGCCTTCATCTGGGCCGTGCGCCACGGGCAGCTCGACGACCTCCAGACCCCGGCGGCTCGCATGCTGCTCGACGACGACGAGCACCCCGCCGGCCGCGCCGCGCGACAGAACAGCCAAGCCCGCGCCGACGCTGAGACCGAGTCTCATGATCGCCAGCGCGACCCCTGATCGGTCCGGCGCACCGGCCCCGGCGCTAACCTCCTGGAAGCTATGACGACCCCCCCCGCGAGCGGTGCTGTCCCGGACACGGGCGGGCCCGACGGCCTCCTCCTCTGGCGACCCCGCGTGCAGCTGGCGCTCTCGACCGCCGCGGGCGCGCTGCTCGTCGCCGGCTACCTGGGCCATGCCGCCCTCCACATCGAAGCCGCCGCGCTGCTCTACTGGCTGAGCCTGGCGATCGGGCTGGTCTACGGCATGGAGGCTGCGTACGGGGCGCTGCGCGAGAAGCGGGTGGACATCGATGTCCTCATGGTCGTCGGGGCCGTCATGGCCGCGAGCGTCGGGCACGCCGAGGAGGGGGCCCTGCTCCTGGTGCTCTTCACCTTCGCCGGGGCGCTCGAAGAGCTGGCGATGGAGCGCACCAAGCGCGAGATCGAGTCGCTGCACGCGATCATGCCCGACCGGGCCCTGGTGCTGCGCGGGAGCGAGTGGGTCGAGGTCAAGCCCGAGGCGGTGCGAGTGGGCGACGAGGTCCGCGTGCGCCCCGGCGACCGGGTCCCGGTCGACGCGGTCGTCCTCGAGGGCGAGTCGAGCGTCGACGAGGCGACCCTCACCGGCGAGAGCCTGCCCCGCGATGTGGGCAAGGGCGCCACGATCTTCGCCGGGACGATCAACGGCGAGGCGGTGCTGCGGGCACGGGTGAGCAAGCTCGCCAGCGACTCGAGCGTGCAGCGGGTGCTGGCGATGGTCACCGAGGCCCGCGAGCAGCGCGAGCCCCTCCAGCGACTGATCGACCGGATCGGACAGCCCTACACGCTCGGGGTCTTCGGCGTGAGCAGCCTGGTGTTCCTGGTCTGGTGGCTCGGGCTGGGGCGTGGGGTCGATGCGGCGGCCTACACCGCCATCACCCTCCTGATCGTCGCCTCGCCCTGCGCCCTGGTCATCGCCACGCCGACCGCGACGCTCGCCGCCATCGCCCGCGGCGCCCGCGCCGGGGTGCTCTTCAAGGGCGGCGAGTCGATCGACCGCCTCAGCCGCACGGGCGCGGTGTGCTTCGACAAGACCGGCACGCTGACCAAGGGCACGCCGGCGTATCAGAAGCTGCTCGCTCGCGACGGGGACGACGACGCCAGCCTCCTCGCGGCCGCCGGCCAGCTCGAACGCGATTCGACCCACCCCACCGCCAAGGCGATCCACGGCGCCGCCCTCGCCGCGGCGGGCAACGGCGAGGTTGACGCCGGGGTCGAGGAGATCCGCTCCATCGCCGGCAAGGGGCTGCTCGGCCGGTGGCGCGGCGGCGAGGCGCGGGTGGGGAACCTGGACTTCGTCGGCGAGATCATGGACGACACCGCCCGCGAATGGGCGCGCGAGACCCTCGCCACGGTGCGCAACAACGGGCAGCTCGGCGTCGCGATCGCCGCCGGCTCGGGCGCCGGGGTGCTGGTGCTGCAGGACGAGATCCGCCACGGCGCCGACACGCTCGTCGCCGACCTGCACCGGCTGGGCGTCAGGCCCGTGCGCATGCTGACGGGCGACGACGAGATCGTCGCCAAGCGCGTCTCCGACCAGCTCGGGCTCGACGCCTACGACGCCCACCTGCTCCCCGAGGAGAAGGTCGCCGCGGTCGAGGCGATGAAGGCCGAACGCAAGGGCCGGCGACGCCAGGGCGTCGCGGTGATCGGCGACGGCGTCAACGACGCCCCGGCCCTGGCGGCGGCGGATGTCTCGATCGCCGTCGGGTCCATCGGCTCGGACGCGGCCCTCGAATCGGCGGACATCGTGCTCCTCAGCGAGGACCTTTCCCGCGTGCCCTGGGCGCTCGGGCTGGCCCGCGCGACGCGGACCACCGTCACGGTCAATATCGCGTTCGCCTCGGGCGTGATCGGCGCCATGGGGCTGGTGGTGGTGATCGGCTCGCTTCTTGACCTCACCGTGCCGATGGCTGTCGGCGTGCTGGCCCACGAGGGCGGCACGGTCGTGGTCGTCCTCAACTCCCTACGACTCCTCTGGCGCCGATAGAGAAAGAAGGATGCAGGCCAGAAGCAAACGCGGCCTCTCCTTCATCCTTCATCCTTCATTCTTCCGCCTTCATCCTTCGCCTTCCCCCCAAACCCTTCGAGTATCCCGCCATCGACCGACCGCAGATGCAGGTCCCGCTGCGGGAAGGCGATCTCGATCCCCGCCTCGCGGAACGCCCTGTCGATGCGGAAGTGCAGGTCGCTCTTGGTCGCGAGCAGGTTGTCGATCGTGTCGATGAATGTCCGCAGCTCGAAGCTCAGGCTGCTGTCGCCGAAGCCCAGGAACAGCGCCCGGGGCTGGGGCTCGTCGAGCGTGTGCGGGCAGTCCCGCGCGACGCGCAGAAGGATGTCCCGGGCCAGCTCGGTGTCCGAGCCGTAGGCGATGCCGACCGGGACGACGACGCGGGTGACCGGATTGGAGAGCGTCCAGTTCACGATCTGGTCCGTGATGAAGGTCTTGTTGGGGATCACCAGCTCCTTGTTGTCCCAGTCGGTGATCGTGGTCGCCCGCATGCGGATCTTGGAGACCGAGCCGCTCGCCGACCCCACCGTCACCGTGTCCCCCACCCGGATCGGCTGCTCGAACAGGATGATGAGCCCGGAGACGAAGTTCGCGAAGATCTCCTGCAGGCCGAACGCCAGCCCGAAGGTGAACGCCGCGGCCAGCCACTGGGCGCTCCTCCACGGGATCTGCAGCGTCCGCGAGATCGCGACGATGCCGATGAGGATGACCACATACCGGGCGATGGTGAACACCGCGTAGCGCGCCGCCGCGTTGATGGGCAGGCGCGGCAGCAGCGTGATCTCGAGCAGGCCCGGCACATTCCGCGACGCCGAGACCGTCAGCATGAGGAGCAGCACCGCCAGACCGATGTCGGCGACGGTGACGCTCGAGAGGTGCTCGGCGAGCAGGCTCTCCGAGCCCGCCTCGCCCTGGGCCCGCGCCGCCATGACCGACGCCGGTCCGCCCGGGGGCGTCGTGGCCGGCGCCGCGCCCTCACCGCCGGCGGGCTTCTCGGCGGGCGCGGCCTCGGCGCCGGACGCGACGGCCGGGCCCGGGGCGGCGACGGCCTCCCGCCCCGGCGGCTCGATGTAGTCGATCGTCGGCAGCACCTGCAGCCGCTCGAACCACCGCAGCGCGGGCAGCACCTCGTTCCAGACCGCGTACAGCCCCAGCACCAGCACGACCACCGTCACCGCCTGGATGACCTTGCGGCTCTGCTGGTTGATCGTGTTCAGGTCGATGTCGGCCGGGATCTCCGCGTCCTTGGGCTTGCCCTCGCCCTCCTGCTGCGCGGTCAGCCTCGCCCTCGCGGCCTCCATCGCGATCCGGCGCCGGGCCAGCTGCAGGTACCGCAGCACCAGCGCCTGCCCCACGATCACCGCCATGATGAACAGGAAGGTGTCCCCCAGGTGGCGCTGGATCTGCAGCGCGGTGTACACATACCCCGCGAGCGTCGCCAGCGCGAGGCACAGCGCCACCACCACCAGCAGCGGGTACCACACCCACACCGTCTTCTGGAGCAGCCCGCCCTTGTTGCGCTTGAAGTACTCCGCGATCAGCGGGCGCTTGGGCGAGAACAGCCTCGTCTGCAGCACCACGATCACCAGCAGCACCACCGCCAGCGTCGTGCGCCCCAGCACCTCGGGGCTCGCGTCGTTGGTGCGCTCGTTGAAGGTCTCGATGACGACCGCCGCGACGATCGCGATCGGCGCGAACCACGCGAACTGACGGCGCATGTGCGCCAGCCCCGCCTCCGGCCAGCGGAACTGCGACGCCCCGACCGCCCCCGGCCGGATCAGCCCCCGCAGTATGCCCAGCCCCAGCCACACGAACGCCCCGCGCGAGAGCCCGCTGGCAAGCGCCAACGGCGCAGGGGTCGCGACCTTGTCCGAAGCGCTGAGCAGGTCCGCCGTCGAGCCCAGCCACGCCGCGAGAAGCCACAGCGCCGCCGGCAACGGCGCCGCGGCGGCGCACGCGAGCGCGAGCTTCCAGACGCACCCCGCCATGCTCATGTGCTGCAGCCGCCCCGTCGTCGGGAGGGGGCGCCGGGAGTAGCGGCCCAGGCGGAATCTTGCGAAGCCGGCGACGAGCACGACGCCCGCCGCACCCGCCGGCAGCACCAGAAGGTGCCAGACCGGGCGCGCGGCGAGCGTGACGCCGAGCGGGGGGACATTCGGCATCACCCGCGACGCCGCCCCGATCGCCGAGTCCCGCCAGGCCTGACGGTCCGCCAGCCACCGGATGTCGTACGCGAAGTCCGCGCGGCTGGGCACGATGTTCTCGCGCGGCACGCTCCGCACCCAGAACACATGCTCCTCGACGAACGACTGCATGCGCCCGGAGACCGCGAGGTACTCCGCGTACACCGTGTTCAGATTGGCCAGCGTCTCGGCGTAGTTCTCGTAGCTGTCCTGCACCTGGCGCACCAGCGTGCGTCGCTGCTCCAGCAGGCGCGTGGCAAGCCCGCGGTTGGCCTCCGCGTCCGGGCCCATCGCCTCGAGCACCTCCGCCAGCCGGCTGCCCACATCGCTCGAACGGGCCTCGAGGCCCGACAGCTCCTCGAGCCGGTAGACCGCGTCGGCCGTCTGACGCCGGTAGTGGTCCAGCCGGCGCTGGTACGACGCGATGTCCTTGAGGTCGCGCAGCGCGCCCTGCAGGCTCGGCCCGTAGGCCACCGCACCGCCCGCGCCGATGCGCCGCCGGAGCATCGCCTCGGACTCGCTCCGCTGCTTGAGCAGCTCCCGTGTCTCGTTCAGGTCGGCCCCGGCCGCGCTCAGGCGGCGCGTCACCGCCCGCTCGCCCTGCAGGTCCGAGAGCAGGTCGAGGATCTGCCCCCGGATCGGCGCCAACGCCCCGAACTGCTCCGCCGCAGCCAGGTCGCGCTCGCTCGCCTGCTGCGCCGCGATCCTCGCCTCCCGGGCCCGGCGATCGGCGAGGAGCTTCTGCCAACCCGCCACCAACGCCTCCGCCTGCGCCACCCGCCGCGCCGCCCGATCGCGGAGCAGCGTCTGCAGCTCCCGACGCCCGTCGTCGCCCGCGCCCTCGGCCTGGAGCTCGGCGGTCTTGGCCTTCGCCCCGTCCAACTCCGCCGCCAGACGGGCCCGCCGGGCCTCCGCCAGCGCCGGGGCGATCTCCGCCGCCGGTGCCGTGCTCAGCTCTCGGCGCAGCCGGTCGATCTCGGTCTGCAGACCGGCGAGCTCCACCGGGATCGACTTCATCCGCTCGTCGCGCCGCAGGCTCTCCTGGTTGATCGACTCCAGGCTCGAGCGGGCCTCCGTCAGCTCCGCGTCGGCCTGGGAGGCGAGGTGCTGCAGCTCGTCCAGCGTCGCGTTGTCCGGCGCGGTCGGGCTCGCCGGCGCCGGGGGCGGGACCGCCAGCTCGTCCCGGTACTGCTGGATCAGGCCCGGGGCGCCCTCGGTCCTGGCCCGGTGCTCGGCGGCCAGAGCTCGCGAGTCGGCCGCCCGCTTGGCCGCGTCGCGCGCCGCCCGGAGGGTCCTGACCACCTCATCCGTCGGCTCGGCAACCGCCGGGTCATCCCCGGCCGCCACCAGCCTGGCCTCGATCTCGGCCAGGGAGGGGGGGGTGAGGTCCTCCGGCTGGGCCGCCCCCCGGGCCGCCCAGAGGGCCACGATGGCAAGAAGCAGAACGAAGAATCGGATCGGACGCATCGCGACAGAGCCTCCACGGGGTCACCCCGGCACGCGGATGCTATCGCCCGGCCCGGAGTGAAACCCAACCTCCAGGGGTTCAATCGATTGATTGACATCGCCGAACGGCGGCCTACTGTGAGGCGTGATCCAGCCCGCCGAACCAACCCGCGACCGACTGCTCGACGCCGCCGAGGCGCTGTTCGCCGAGCGCGGGTACGAGGCGGTGGGGATCCGCGAGATCGCCGATCGGGCGGGGGTGAACCTCTCGGGGATCAAGTACCACTTCGGGTCCAAGCGCGGGCTGTACCTCGCGTCGGTGGAGCGGACGGTGGACCGGCGCGGCTCGCGCCGGGCGTGGGCGCTGCTCGACCGGCCGATCTCGACGCGCGCCGAAGCGGCGGCGGCGCTCCGCGAGTTCGTGACGGCCTTCCTGCGCGTCCTGCTCCAGGAGGGTGAGGCGGACTCCTGCGCGTGCGTGATCATGCAGGCCGCCATGGAGCCGGGCGACGCGACCGACCTGGTGGTCCGCGAGTTCATCGCCCCGCACCACGAGCAGCTGACGGCGATGGTGGGCGTGCTGCGCCCGAGCGCCGACGCGCCGGCGCGGGGGCGCCTGGCCCAGTCGGTCATGGGCGTGCTGCTGCACCAGAGGGTGTTCCGGCCGTTCCTCGACCGCCTCGGGCAGCGCGTCGGACCCGGCGCCGGGATCGAGGTCGAACAGCTCGCCGACGAGCTGACCGGGTTCGTCCTCCGGGGGCTGGGGTGTGGAGACCTGACGACACAGGAGCCCGGCGCGGGCGAAGCGCCCCGGGCCGGGATGGGAGCGATGGCATGAGCGGTCGGTTGTTGCTAGCGGCGTTGTCGGTGTGCGTGGGCGCGGCGTTCGCGGCTCGGGCCCAGGCCCCGCCCTCGCCGGTCCGGGTCTCCCCCGTGCTCCGCGAGGATGTCGCCGAGCGCCGGATGGTCACCGGCGAGCTGCGCCCGGTGCGGATGGCCGAGGTCGCCGCCCAGGAGGACGGCGTCGTCCTCGAGGTGCTGGTCGATGTCGGCATGCGCGTCGAGGCGGGGCAGGTGATCGCCCGCCTGGACGCCGAGCGCCTGGAGCTCCAGCGCCGCCAGACCGAGGCCCAGCGCGCCTCCGCGATGGCGACGATCACGGAGGAGGACGCGTCGGTCACCCGCTGGGAGTCCGAGGTGGCGTCGCTGGGCGAGGCCTCCGAGCGCGGCGCCTCGAACGCCCGCGAGCACCGCGACGCCGAGTTCGAGCTCCGCCAGGCGCGGGCCCGGCTCGACGGCGCCCGGCTCGATATCGAGGTCTTCGAGGCCCAGCTCGCCCTGCTCGAGCGCCGGCTCACGGACATGCGCATCGTCGCCCCCTTCGCCGGCACCGTCACCGCCAAGCTCAGCGAGCAGGGCCAGTGGCTCGGCGCGGGGGACTCCGTCTGCGAGCTGCTCCAGACCGACGAGCTGGAGGTCGTGCTCGATGTCCCCCAGCGGTACCTGCCCGTGCTGGCGGCCATGGCCGACGGCGGGGAGCTGCACGGCGCCGACCTGCTCGTCGGCCTCGACGCTAACGCCGAGAAGCTCGTCGTCGGGCGTGTCCGCGTCGTGCCGTGGGTCGACGAGCGGTCGCGCACCTTCCAGCTCGTCGGGCGCGTCCGCCCCGAGGCGGGAGAGCTGGCGGCCGGGCTGAGCGTGATCGGGTGGGTGCCGACGGGCACGAGCGGGGAGCACCTGGTGGTGCCGACCGACGCGGTGCTCCGCAACGACATGGGGCCCTATGTGTATGTCGCACGGACGCTCGGCGAGGGCCCGGCCCAGGCCATGCCCTCGACCGTCGAGGTGCTCTTCGAGATGC
The DNA here is from genome assembly GCA_020850415.1 of Phycisphaerales bacterium. GTDB lineage: Bacteria > Planctomycetota > Phycisphaerae > Phycisphaerales > UBA1924 > PNC22. The sequence goes on along the minus strand of JADZER010000023.1, from coordinate 33,695 downwards.
CGGGGCTGGTCGTGGTCGAGGCCGCCGGGCTCGCGCCGGGCGACCTGGTGATCGTCGAGGGCAACGACCGGCTGTACCCGACGGCGCCGGTGCTGCCGACCGCCGCCGGGGGGGCGGCCCCGACCGGGTCAGACCGCGCCGACGCCGGCGCGGAGGGAGCGGGCTGATATGAACCTCCTCAGTCTCGTCGTCCGTCAGCCGGTGACCGTGAGCGTGGGCATGATCCTGATCATGCTCGCGGGCGTGCTCAGCGTGCAGCGCATCCCCGTGCAGCTCACCCCCACCGTCGAGGACACCGTCGTCACCGTGCAGACCTTCTGGGAGGGCGCCAGCCCCGACGAGATCGAGCAGGAGATCATCGACAAGCAGGAGGAGAAGCTCCAGGGGCTCCAGAGCCTCAAGCAGATGACCAGCACCAGCTCGCAGGCCAACGGCACCATCCGCCTGGAGTTCCAGACCGGCACGCCCAAGGAAGAGGCCCTGCGCGAGGTCTCCGACAAGCTCCGCGAGGTGCCCGACTACCCAGAGAACACCGACGAGCCGGTCGTCCTCGCGACCGACCGGATGAACCGCGACTACATCGCCTGGATCGTCTTCGGCACCTCGACCCCGGACACCTTCGATATCCGGGCGATGCAGGACTTCGCCGAGGACAGGCTCAAGCCCGCCATCGAACGCATGCCCGGCGTCTCGGAGGTCAATGTGCTCGGCGGGCGCGAGCGCGAGGTCCAGATCCGGTTCGACCCGGTCCGGCTCGCCCAGCGGGGCATCACCGCCGGCCAGCTCGTCAACGCCATCCGCGCCACCAACCGCAATGTCTCCGCCGGGCAGGTCGCCGACGGGCGGTCCGATGTGCGGGTCCGCACGATCGGCCAGTACGAGACCGTCGACAGCGTCGAGCGCACGGTCGTCGCCTACGAGGACGGCGTCCCCGTGCTCGTCCGCGATATCGCCGAGGTCGTCGAGACCTTCAAGGAGCCCAGCTCGTTCGTCCGCAGCAAAGGACGCCCGGTGCTCGCCATCAATGTCCAACGCGAGGTCGGGTCCAATGTCATGCAGGTCATGGAAGGGGTCAAGCGGGCCGTCGCCGAGATGAACGCCCCCGGCGGCGTGCTCGAGGCCGAGAAGACCAGGCGCGGGCTCGAGGGCGACTTCTTCCTCGAGCAGGTCTACGACCAGACGCTCTACATCGATCAGGCGATCGGCCTGGTCCAGAGCAACATCTGGTTCGGCGGCGCCCTCGCCGTGACCGTCCTGCTGCTCTTTCTCCGCTCCGTCCGCCCGGTGGCCATCATCGCCCTGGCCATCCCCATCTCCGTCGTCGGCGCGTTCGTCGCCATGGTGGCGATGGGGCGGAGCATCAATGTCATCAGCCTCGCGGGCATGGCCTTCGCGGTGGGCATGGTCGTCGACAACGCGATCGTCGTCCTCGAGAACACCTTCCGCCACCTCGAGATGGGCAAGAAGCCCATGCAGGCCGCCTACGACGGGGCCCGGGAGGTGTGGGGCGCCGTCCTCGCCTCGACCCTCACCACCGTCGCGGTCTTCATCCCCATCCTGCTGATCCAGGAGGAGGCCGGCCAGCTCTTCCGCGACATCGCCCTGGCGATCTGCGCCGCGGTCATGCTCAGCCTGCTGGTCTCGATCACCGTCATCCCCTGCGCCGCCGCACGCCTGCTCCGGCCCCGCCGGCACGACGACAAGCTCCACAAGCTCGGCGACGCCCTCGCGCGCCCCTTCGCGCTCATCCCCAGGGGCATCGGCCGGTTCGTCCACGCCTGCTGCGGCAGCTGGACGGCGCGGATCGCGATCGTCCTGGTGATGACGGTGGGTTCGCTCGTCGGCAGCTTCCTCCTTCTCCCCCAGTCGGACTTTCTCCCCTCGGGCAACCGCAACATGGTCTTCGGCGTGGTGCTCCCGCCGCCGGGGTACAACATCGACCAGCAGATCGAGATCGGGCGGCGCGTCGAGCGGACGATCCAGCCGTTCTGGGAGGCGGGCGACCTGCCCGAGGGCTCGCCCGAGCGGGCCGCGGCCGAGGCCAAGCTGCCCGCGGTGCCCGTCAACCCCTTCGGCCCGCCGGGCGGGGCGACCGTCGTGCCCCCGGCGCTGTCGAACTACTTCTTCGTCGGCTTCGGGACGGTGATGTTCCACGGCGGGGTGTCCTCGGACGACTCGCGGGTGGTCGACCTCGAGCCGCTGTTTGCGCACGCGACGCGCCAGGATGTCGCGCCCGGGGTGTTCGGCTTCGCCAAGCAGGCGCAGCTCTTCCAGATCGGCGGGCAGAGCACCTCGTCGGTGCGCGTCGACCTCACGGGCGACGACCTGGCCGAGGTGATCAGGGCCGCGGGCGCGGTGCAGAGCCAGCTCCAGATGACCTACGGGTACGGCGCCGTGCAGGCCAGCCCGAGCAACTTCAACCTCCCCGGGCCCGAGCTCCAGATCGTCCCGGACCGGGTGCGCCTGGCCGATGTGGGCATGACCCCGACGGAGCTGGGCCTGGCGGTGCAGTCGGCCGGGGACGGGGCGATCATCGGCGAGTACCGCATCGGGGGCGAGACGATCGACCTCAAGGCCATCGCGAGCGACGCGGTCGACCAGACCTCCCTGGCGGGGCTGGCCGATCTGCCGATCGCGACGCCCAGCGGGCACACGGTCCCGCTGGCGAGCCTCGCCGAGGTCCGGCGCGTGACCTCACCGATCGAGATCAACCGCGTGAACCGCCAGCGGGCGGTGAGCCTGGAGTTCACCCCGCCCCGCGACATCCCGCTGGAGGAGGCGATCAACATCGTCGACCGGGCGGTAGCGGACCAGACCGCCGCGGGGATGGTCGCCACCGGCGTCCGCGCGGAGTTCGAGGGCTCGGCCAGCAAGCTCAAGGCCGTGCGGGCCGCGCTGCTCGGCGACGGCACCCTGGTCGGCCTGCTCGGCAGCTCGCTGTTCCTCGCGCTGCTGGTGGTCTACCTCCTCATGTGCGTGCTCTTCCAGAGCTTCTCGCAGCCCATGGTCATCATGTTCGCGGTGCCGCCGGCCACCTTCGGCGGCTTCCTGGGCCTGTCGATCATGCACCACCTCAGCGTCGCGAACCGCTACATCCCCCAGCAGAACCTCGATGTCCTCACGATGCTCGGCGTCATCCTGCTCATCGGCGTCGTCGTCAACAACGCCATCCTCATCGTCCACCAGGCCCTCAACTTCATGCGGGGCGTGGGCGAGGGCGAGGACGATATCCGCGAGAAGATGAACGCCCGAGACGCTATCACCGAGAGCGTCACCACCCGCGTCCGCCCGATCATGATGAGCACCCTCACCAGCCTCCTGGGCATGGCGCCCCTGGTCGTCATGCCCGGCTCGGGCTCGGAGCTCTACCGCGGCCTGGGCAGCGTGGTCATCGGCGGCATGGCGCTCTCGACGGTGTTCACGCTCATCCTCGTGCCGCTGCTGTTCAGCCTCGTGCAGGACACCCGCGCGGCGCTGGCCCGGCTGGTGCACCGGGCGAGCCCCGCCACCACCGCCGGCGGCGGCGCGGTCGGCGCGGTCCGCGACCCCGAGGCATAGGCCCGGCCGCCGGCACCCCCGCGGGGGGGTCCGTTGCGCGCACCACGCCCGGTCACTTGGTCAGCAGGTCGATCTGGTACCGGAGCACCGGCGGCGCCTCCAGCCCGGTCACCATCCGCCAGAACGGCTCCCCCAGCCCGTCGTCGTACCAGCTCCGGAACTGGCCCTTCTTGTTCTCGGCGTAGAGGTCCAGCATCGGCCCGCCGACGAACGCCGCCCGCTGCACGAGCAGCAGCTCGTCGCTGGCGAACTCGGCCTCGGCGGCGACGCCCGCCAGGGCGTCCACCAGCCGGCCGAACAGCTTGTGGTCGGCCTTGAGCAGCACATCGGCGTCGTTCCAGACATAGTACCGGTACCGGCTGGCCGCCCGGAGCCGGAGCGTGTGGCGCGACCGCAGCAGCGCGACCAGCCCGTCGGGCCCGTCGATCTTGCGCTGGATGGGCACGCCCGGCAGCACCCGCTCGAGCTGGTGGCAGAACGAGTCCAGGTCGGTGATGAATCGCCCGTAGAGCGGGCAGATCTCGACATCGGGCTGGAGCGCCAGGAAGTGGCTGAGGCACGCCGCGAAGTGCACCCGACGCCGGGCCACCCCCGACCACGCCACCAGGTGATGCTCGTCGAGCATCTGCGTCACATCCGGCTCCCAGTCCAGGACCCGGAAGGGCGATTCGGTTTGGCGGGTGAGGGCGCTCATACATCTCGACGGCCCGCGGCCGCCCATCCTCTCTTTCGTTGTGGCCGGACCGCCCCCTCCCCACGGGTGGGACGCCAAGCACAACCATGATGCACTTGTAGTGTGCCCCACAGGCCAGTGGATGCCAGCAACCCAGGAGGTTTGTTTGAAGCGGTTGTAGGGGCTGGACTTACGCCTCCCGCGCCGCGCCCTCCTCCCGCGATGGACTCTCGGACCCGTGCCCCGCGCGGGTGGATCGTGTTCGGGGAACGCCGGCCCGTACAATCGCCGCATGGAGAACCCCGGCGACCTGCTGACCGGTCTGAACGACGCCCAGCGTCGCGGCGTGGTCCACGCCGGCCCGCCGCTGATCGTCCTCGCCGGCCCGGGAACCGGGAAGACCCGGGTGATCACCCACCGTGTCGCCCACATGGTCCGGGAGCGGGGGGTGGACCCGTCCACGATCGTGGCGGTCACCTTCACGAACAAGGCCGCCACGGAGCTGCGCGAGCGGCTCAGCGCCCTCATCGGCCCATCGGCGGCCGACAGCGTCCACGCCCACACCTTCCACGGCTTCGGGCTGCGCCTGCTGCGCCGGTTCCCGGATCTGTCGGGGGTGGGCTCGACGCCCGAGATCATCGACAGCGCCCAGCGGCGCCGGCTGCTCCGCGAGCTGGTCGCGAGGCACCGCGTCTACGGCCCGTTGGTCTCGCTCGGCGTCGACGCCCTGCTCGACGAGGCGATCCAGACGATGGACCTGTTCCGCCACAACGCCCTCGGGCCCGAGGCGTGCGCGGGATTCGCGGACCTGTGGGCGTCGCGCCTGGGCCAAGGCCTCGGGTCGGACGGGGCCCGCATCGACGAGATCGCCCACGCCGCCCAGCGGGAAGAGCGGGCGCGCTTCGACGCCCATGCGCGGCTGTACGGCCTGTTCGAGGGGGCCTGCCGCGAGCGGGGGTGGCTGACCATCGACGACCTCGTGACGCTGCCGACGCGTCTGCTGGCGACGAGCGATCGGGTGCGGGCGATCTGCCGGCACGAGTACCGGCGTTTCGTGGTGGACGAGTTCCAGGATGTGAACCTGGCGCAGATCGAGCTCGTGCGGGCGCTGGCGCCGCCGGAGCACGGCCCCGACCTGGTGGTGGTGGGCGACGACGACCAGGCGATCTACGAGTTCCGCGGGGCCGACGACCGGGCGTTCGCGCGGTTCAAGAGCATCTGGACCGACGCGCAGACGCTGGCGCTGACGGAGAACTACCGCTCGCAACGCCCGGTGCTGGATGTGGCCAACGCGATCATCACGCGTGCCGGCGAGCGTTTCGAGCCGGAGAAGCGGGTCGAGCGGGCGGCCCTGCTCGCCGGGCAGCCGCTGGCGGAGGGCGCGGCGGTCGAGATCGTGCATCTTGACGACGACCGGGACGCGGGCGACGCGATCGGGGCGATGGTGCGGGACGAGGCGGCCCGGCTGCCCGACGAGCCGCTGTCTCGCCTGGCCGTCATCGCGCGCACGCACACCGAGCTGGACCGCATCGCCGGCGCGCTGGAGCTCGAGGGCATCCCCGCCGAGCGGCGCAAGGCCCGGGGCGTGGACGAGGACCCCGGTGTGCAGGACCTGCTCGCCTGGGTCGAGCTGCTGGTGAACCCCGGCGCGAGCTGGGCGGTGCGCCGGGTGCTCTACCGGCCGCCGATCGGCGTCCCGGGCGAACAGCTCTCCGAGTGGGAGCGCCGGTTCGCCAAGGCCCAGCGGCTCGCCGGCGCGGACGGCGGCACGGCCCCCGCGGGTGGCACGGCTCTCCGAGCCGTGACGAACTACCCCACCTTCCTCCGCGACCATGCCCCCGATCACCCCGGGATCGCCCGCTTCCTTGCCCTCCGCGACGGGCTGCTGGACATGGCCCAGCACGCGGCGGCATCGGATGTCGTGTGGGCGATCGCCACCCGCGCCGATCTCGCCCACGCCGACCTGCTGGGCGGGCGCGAGCGGGCCCGGCGGATCGAGAACCTCGTCCGCGTCATCCGCTTCGTCCGCGGGGTGCAGCACCGGCTCGACCAGCCGGGCGACCTCGCGGCGTTCTGGGGCTACTACAACGACCTCGACGATCGTGACAGGACCTTCGGCGAGCTGGGCGAGGAGCTGGTGGAGCACGACGAGGAGGGCGGGGGCCCGGCCGCCAACGCCGTGCAGCTGCTCACCGCGCACGGCTCGAAGGGCCTGGAGTTCGATGTCGTGTTCGTGCCGCGCGTGAACCCGGGGCACGGCTACCCCAAGACCGCCGGGGGGACCGAGCGTGTGCGCCCGCCCGACGGGCTGATCGACCGGCTCGGGGATGCTCGCACGCCGAAGGAGCGCGAGCGGGCGGAGGAACGGCGGATCTTCTATGTCGCCGCGACGCGGGCGCAGCGCCGGCTGGTGCTGCTGACCAAGCGGTCCAAGAGCCGCAGCAAGAGCGAGCACTACGCGCAGGAGCTGCTCTACGACGAGCCGACGCTGGTGGTGGCGCGGGACGGGGATGAGATCCTGCGCGGCGGGCGTGACGGGATGTCGCGCGAGGCTTCGCCGGTGATCGTGCGCGAGGTTCGGCGCCGGGTGGTCGAGGCCGAGAAGCGTGCGGCCCGGGCGGAGGCGGCGTCGGCCCTGGACGCGGTGGAGCGGGGCGACGCGGGGCCCGCGGATGTGGCGGGGGCGGCGGCGCGCCTGCGCGACGCGGCGGCACGGCTGGCGGTCGCGTCCTCGTTCGACTCGACGGGGGCCGGGCCCGCGTGGGCGGAGGATGGCGTGGCCGGAGAGACCGCCGCACGACTGCACGAGAGGGCGGCCAAGGGCCGCGAGGAGGGCTCCGGGCCAACGCTCACGCCCATGCGCGCGCCGATCGACATCAGCTACACGCTGATCGACGCCTACCAGCGGTGCCCGGCGTGCTGCTATGTGAAGCATGTGCTGGGTCTGGGCGAGGCGGCGACGCCGGCGCTCTCGCTGGGCGGCATCGTGCACCAGGCGCTGGAGGAGCACGCCAGGGCGTGGCGCGACGCGGAGGCCGAGGGGCGCGGGGCGCCGGGCCTGGACTCGCTGCTCGCCGACGGGCGGCGCCGCTTCTTCGCCCAGCTCCACGCCGGCGCCGAGGGGGACGGGCTGACCATCGAGGAGCTGCTCGCCTGGCTCGGCAACGCGCACCGCATGATGACCGAGAACGGCGCGGAGATCCTGGAGATCGAACGCCGGATCGTCATGCCCTACGAGGTCGATGGCGTCGGGCACCGGCTCATCGCCAAGCTGGACCGCGTCGACCGGACCTCGGGCGGCGTCCGGATCGTCGACTACAAGACCGGCCACGCCACCAAGACCAAGCTCGAGCCGGGCAAGGGCGACCTGCAGCTGGGGATTTACGCGCTGGCCATCCGCCACCAGATGCCCGAGGTCGGCGGCACGGCCGAGTACTGGATGCTCCGGACCGGGCAGCGCGGGAGCATCTCGCTGGACGCGATCGACGAGACCAAGGTCCGCGGCGCGATCGACGAGGCGGTGCGCGGGATGACCGCCGGCGAGTTCCCGAGCAAGCCGGGCAACACCTGCGCCGGCCTGTGCGAGATTCTCGGCGAGCAGCGGTGAGTTCGTCTGTTGGGCGAGGCATTGGCTGCGTGGGGAGAAAGGTGGGCGGGGCGGGGGCTCCTGGTTGTGCCGCCCTTGGTGGGGGCGGCGGGATGCACCTTTGTCTGACCGGTCAAGTTCTCCGAGGACCAGCCGCGGGCGGTTGTAAAGCGCCGTTGGCCCCACCCGGAGTGTGCGAGAGTTCGGAGTTGTTCCCCGCCCCGCCACCGTGACGGAACGAGGAGGCTGGCTGATCAGTGCCTCTACCTTTGCGGTGCGGGGCCTAGTGTGTGCGCGCGCCGGGGGATGTGAGTGGATGCTCGCTTGGGCGCAAGTGGTTGTGGGGGAGGGGGTAGAGAAAAAGTTGGGGAAGTTCGGGGAGGGGGGGAGTGGGAGGGGGGTCTTGTGCGCGCGCGGGAGGATGTGGGGTGAGTGGGTGAGTGGGTGAGTGGGTGAGTGGGTGAGTGGGTGAGTGGGTGAGTCGGGGTCGGGCGCGGTGGGGTGGCGGGGGTTGGCGCGGTCGCGGGGCCATCGCGTCGCTGCGCTCTGACCCCGGCACCCCTTGGAGCATTGACCTCGGCACCCGGGGCGGTTGCGTTTTGGCGTGGACGGTGCGTGGTTTGAGGGGTTGAGCGATGGAGAAGGAGTAGAAGGAAAGCCCTCTCCCCAACCCTCTCCCGCCGGGGGCAGGAGAGGGGGCGAGGCGCGGGTGTGATGGCGCGGGTTGGCGCGGTCGCGGGGCCATCGCTTCGCTGCGCTGCGCTCTGACCCCGGCACCCCTTGGCGCGCTGACACGGGTACGCGGGGGTGGGCTCGGGCTTCTCGTGCCGGGGAACGAGTTACTCGATCGAGTCGATGGCCAGGACGCGGATGCCGGCGCGGTCGGTGAGCGCGCCGCGGAGGGTGACGGGCTCGGCGATGTGTGGGAGGACGAGGGTGTTGGCGGGCCCGTTCTCGGCGGTGGTGAGGAGGGTGTAGAGGGTGCGTCCATCGTCGGCGGTGCTGACGAGCACGGGCGGGATGCCGCCGCGCACGCAAAGGGTGGCGCATGCGCGGTGGGTCTTGCCCTCGCCGGGCTTCATGGCGCCCAGGCAGCACTTGCTGTCCACGATCTCGCCGCGGAGGGTGACGGGGATGGCGACGGCATCTTGCAGTGCGCGGGTTGGGCCGGGGACCTCTCGCGGCCCCGCGCCGGAGGGCAGCTCGAGCATGAGGGCGTTGTCACGCCGGAGCACGGTGCCGCGGACCTCGACGCGCCTGCCGCCGAGCGGCCCGAGCCCCGCGGCCCCGAACTTGCCCGCGGCGACGAGGTACATCGGCGGGTCGCTCTCGCGGTCGGGCAGCAGCACGGGGTAGGGGACGAGCACGAGCGTGCCCTCGAAGCGTTCGGCCTCGGCGCTCCAGCTCGCCGGGCCGGGGCTGCGCTGCGCGCCCGCGATGAGCCCTGCCGACACGACAGCCAGCACGAGCATCGCCGGCACGATCACCCGCAGCAGGCGCTGGTGCCGCTCCGGCGTCGGGAGGTAACCGACATAGATGGGTTCGGCTCGGCGCGGGCCGGTCATGGCGCGGGCTCCTCGGGCGCCGGCGGGATGATCGCCGGCTCGACGGGCGTGCCGGGCGCCAGGGCCTCGGGGTTGAGCATGATCCGCCGCCCCTCGACGCGGACCCGGTAGGTGGGGATCTTCTCGGTGTACGGCGGCGGGCTCTGCCCGTCTCCCGGCCGGTACTGGTACCCGTGCCACGGGCAGGTGATGCACCCATCGATGACGCGTCCCTCGCCCAGCGGGCCGCCCTGGTGGGCGCAGACATTTGAGACCGCCGAGAGCCTGCCGCCGTGGCGGAACACCGCGACGCGCTCCCGCCCGGCGAGGCACACGACCTTGGCGGCGTTCTCGGCGATCTCCCCGACATCGCCGACATCGACCCAGGCCCCGTCGGGTGAGATCGCGCCGCGGTCCTGTCGCCGGTCCCTGAGCCCCGCGAGCCCGTGCAGCACGATCAGCCCCGCCACGCCCGCGAAGAGCAGCCCGGCGTAGAGCGGGCTCGTCTCGCTCTGGAGCGCCCCGAGCACGACATGCCCGACCACGAGGAAGTACGCCGCGTACACGCTCATGTGGACCCACTTCCACACGCGGGGCGAGAGGTTGGCGAGCCAGAAGTCGTGGCTGGTCGCCGCCATGACGAAGAACACCAGCAACGCCGCGAACCCCAGCACCTCGAACGGGAACGCGCTAACCGACGCGAAGCTGCCGTACCCGGCGAGCACCGCCGAGGCGGGGTTCTGCACGCCGAACCCGCCGTAGAAGAGCGTGGCGAGCAGGGCGTGGGCGAGGGCGACCAGAAAGAACGCGACGCCGAGGTGGCGCCGGTTGTAGAGCAGCGGGGCGAAGCGGGCGTCCAGCCTGGCGAGGGGGCCGATGGCGAGGATGATGTGCAGCATGACGATCCCGAGCGTCGCGAGCGCGCGGATCAGGAGGATGGGCGGGGAGATGTCGTCGGGCGGGCGGTGTGTCGCCATGCCGACGCCGACGAAGGAGGCGAGGTAGAGCACGATGAAGCCGGCCACCGCCGCGTCGTAGCGCCGCTTGTGTGCGTTCCACTGGACGGCCTTGTAGCCCGCGCTCACGGGCGTCCTCCGCTCGCGGGGGCGGCGGCGGCGTTGGTCGGCGCGTCGTCGGGCCGGGCGAGGAACAGCGCGACCGCGACCGCCAGCAGCAGCGGCGCGGCGACGAGCCAGAACGCACGGTGCGCGCGACGGTGGCCGGAGATCACCCGCCCACCTCCCCCACCACCCCCACCGCCCGGCGCGAGGCCCGGCGCCACCGCCAGAGCATCAGCGGCCACAACGCCGCGACGCCCGGGAGCACGACCAACCGGAACCCGCACGATGCGCCCCTGGCGGCGGGATCGACGGCGCTGATGCCCCGGGCAACGAACACCGCGCCGAAGACAAGACCCAGGCCGAGGTAGGCGGCTATCGAGGCCAGGATGGCGTTCAGTGAGGTTGTCATCGCGGGCCAGCGTAAACTCCCCGCGCCGCTTGCGTATTCCGGCGATCAACGGATAGTGTTCCTTGACTTCTCGAAGGGAGGGGTTCGATGCTCCTGCTGCAGCGGTTCGCCGTCACCGTCACCCTCGCGTGCGCGGCCTTTGGTCTGGCCCAGGTCTCGCCCGACCCGGTCTTCGAGCCGGCCACGCCCGAAAGCCAGGGGGTGGGCGCCGGGGCGATCGCGGCCCTGGACGAGCTGGCCGCGAGCTTCGTCGAGAAGGACTACGCGGTCGGGAGCGAGCTGCTGATTCTGCGGAACCGCAGGATCATCTTCCACAAGGCCTACGGCGACGCCGACCGGGAGTCGCACACGCCCTGGGCGGTCGGCACGGGTTCGGGCACGGTGTGCAACATCCGGTCGATGACCAAGACGCTGACGGGGGCGGCGGCCCAGATCCTCATCGATCGGGGCGAGCTGAGCCTCGACGACCCGGCGGCGAAGTACCTGCCGGGCTTCGACAACGACAAGTCTCGGGAGATCACCGTGCGCCAGCTCTTGGAGCACCGGTCGGGGCTGCCGCTGACGGTCATCACGCGGGCGATCGACCAGTACCCCGACCTTCTCACGCTCGCCAACGCGGCGGGCGAGGGGGGTCCGGAGTTTGCGCCCGGGAGCAAGTTCTGGTACAGCGACGCGGGGACCGACTGCGTCGCCGCGATCGTGGAGGTCATCACCGGCGAGACGATCGACGCGTTCGTGACGCGGGAGATCCTGGGCCCGCTGGAGATGACCGACTCGTTCTACGGCATCGACGGCGCGGACCCGCGGTTCGGCCGCATCGGCGGTCTGTATCTGGGGCAGGCCGGCGCGTGGGCGCGGTTCTGGACGCCCGCGGATGGCAAGCCGCTGTACCCGTTCGCGTGGGGCTCGCAGACGGCGTACTCGACGGCGCTGGACTACGCCAAGTTCCTGGGCATGTGGATGGACGGCGGGCTCGCGCCAGACGGCACGCGGGTGCTGAGCGAGGCGGCCATCGGGCGGACGCTCACCCCGGCGAGCCCGATGTCGATGCTCGGCTCGGACGCGCGGTTCCCTACCGACTACCGGGGCCTCTCGGTCTACTACGGCCAGATGTCGGTGCTCTACTGCGCCGAGCCCGAGGGCGGCGAGTCGGGCGCGCTGCCCGCCGAGCCGGTCATCATCAGCCACTCGGGCTCCGACGGCACGATCGCCTGGGCGTGGCCCGAGCTGGACCTGATGGTGCTGTACTTCACGCAGTCGCGCGGCGGGACGAGCGTGCTGCGGATGGAAGAGACGATCGACCGCGAGCTCGTGCACCCCGGCGAAGCGGCGCCGATCGCGGAGGTCCCGGAGGAGTTCAAGCCCTTCATCGGCGTCTACATCGCCAACTTCGCGAGCTTCGAGAACGAGCGGTTCGAGGTGCTCGTCAAGGGCGGCAAGCTCGCGCTGGACATCCCGAGCCAGATGGTGTTCGAGCTGCTCGACCCCGACGCCGAGGGCAACCGCCCGTTCGCCGTGGCGCCCGAGCAGATCAAGGTGTCGTTCCGCCTGGGGGAAGATGGGAACGCCGACGCGCTGCAGATCCACCAGAGCGGGATGTCGTTCGATGTGCCGCGGGAGGGGTCGGCGGCGGCGGTGGAGCAGTCCAAGGCCGTCGAGGTGCCCCGCGAGGTGCTCGACTTGGTGTGCGGGCGGTACCACGACCCCGAGTCGGACCGTGTGCTGGAGGTGTTCCTCGACGAGGAGGGCGTGCTGAGCATCAAGGCGCCGCCGGAGATGGTATTCCAGCTCCGCCCGTCGCGCGACGCGGAGCTGACCTGGGTGGTCAGACAGAACCCGGCGGTGTCGCTGAGCTTCGAGAAGGGTGAGGACGGGAAGATCGTGTCGATGACGCGCCACATCCCGGGCCAATCGCTGGCGATGCCGCGGGTGGAGTGACGGGTGAGCAAAGGGTGGAATGACGGGGGGCGGCCCGGTCGCGATTGTAAAGAAACGGATGAGAGTGCGAGGCGTCGGGCGGCTTGCGCCTGGACCAAGCCCCGGGTGCGGCACTTGCGCGCGGTCGTGCGCGGGGTTATTTGGCCCGAGCCACGGGGAAGGGCGGGTTGGCTTCAAGAACACTTAGCGAGCGTGGGTGATGGCGCGGGCCCGGGCGCGGGTGGAAAGGGCAGCGCTCACCGCTACCCTCGGCCATGCTCCACATCACCCTGCTTGCCGCCGCGATGGTGTTCCTCCACGACGGGCCCGACCCGGTCATCTCCTACCCGCTCCGCGAGACCGATGTGGTCGGGGGCGAGCTGCGGGCGCAGTTCGGCCCGGCGATCAAGCTCGGGACGCCGCTCGCGTTCGTGCCGCTGGAGGAAGGCGGCGGGGCCGAGCTGGGCGAGGGCGACCGGCTGGTGATCGCGCCCGACCTGGGCCAGATCCGCGAGAGCCTGCTGCCGACCAAGGAGATGACGGTCTCCGCCTGGGTGTCCGTGACGACGCCGCGGCGATGGGGCGGCGTGCTCGGGTGCGTCCGCGACAACGGCGACGCCGAGAAGGGCTGGGTGCTGGGGTACGACCAGCGGCGCTTCACCTTCGGCCTGGCAACCACCGGGGCCGACGACGGCGACGGCAAGATGACCTACCTGACCGGGCAGACCGGGTACGAGCCGGGCAAGCTCTACCATGTCGTCGGTACCTACGACGGCACGACCGCGCGGCTGTATGTCAACGGGCGACTGGAGGCCGAGACGGGCGTGCAGTCGGGCGACCTGCTCTACCCGGACAAGACGCCGGTGGTGCTGGGCGCGTACGCCGACGACGACGAGTTCTACCCGCACAGCGGGCGGCTGATGGATGTGCGCCTGTACGACATGGCCGCGGGGTCGGACTGGATCGACCACCAGTTCCAGCACCACGCCGATCGCGCCGCGCTGCCCGCGCGGGCGCCGGCGGAGCAGCCCGTGTCCGAGGAGCTTGCGTGGCAGGTGCGCCCCTACCTGCAGTACGCGACGGGCGAGTCGGTCCGGGTGATGTTTGAGACCACCCGGCCGGTCACGGGGGTGGTGCGGTACGGGGAGACCGAGGCCTTCACCCGCAAGGCCGAGCTCGCCGAGCCGGCGATGCTGGGCGAGCTGGTGCTCGACGGCATGAAGCCCGACGAGCCCTACTTCTACCAGGTCGAGCTGACCGACGACAAGGGCCGCCAACTGGCCAGCGAGGTGCTCACCTTCCAGACCGCGGCGCCGCGGGGCACGCCCATCGCCTTCGCGATCATCTCCGACACGCAGGACAACCCGGCCGTCGCCGGCAAGCTCGCCGGCTACATGTGGGGCCAGCGCCCCGGCTTCATCATCCACCCCGGCGACCTCACCGGCACCGGCAGCGCCAAGGGCGACTGGACCGACGAGTTCTTCAGCGCGGGCATGGGCGAACTGCTCGGTCGGGTGACGATGTACCCGGTGCTCGGCAACCACGAGGAGGACGCGGTCCACTACTACCGCTACTTCTCGCTGCCGGCGCCCGAGTACTTCTACAAGTTCAGCCAGGGCGACGCGGACTTCTTCATGATCGACACCAACCGGGATGTCTCGCCCGGCTCTGAGCAGTATGTGTGGCTCGAGCGCGAGCTCTCCGCCTCCGACGCGACCTGGAAGTTCGCCGTCCACCACCACCCCCCCTACTCCTCCGACGAGAACGACTACGGCGACACCTGGAAGGGCCGGTCCACCCGCGGCGACCTGCGCGTCCGTCAGCTCACCGCCCTCTACGACACCTACGGCGTCGACATGGTGATGACCGGGCACATCCACAGCTACGAGCGCACCTGGCCGGTCATCGGCGGGCGCGTCGTGGACGACGGCGGCACGGTCTACACCATCACCGGCGGCGGGGGCGGCGGGCTCGAAGACTTCAGCCCCTCCCGCCCGTTCTTCAACAACACCGTCCGGCGCGGGCACCACTACTGCATGGTCCGCGTCAACGGCGGCACGCTCGAGTTCTTCGCGTACGACCTCGACAACCGGCTGTTCGACCAGATGCGGATCGAGAAGAAGTGATGCCGCCGGCGTTGATGCGACCCACCGACTTCGACGGGGTGCACGCGCGGGTGGCTACACCCTGCGCACCGCCGGGTCGGTGAAGTTGTCCAGCCCGTCGCGGCTGGTCGAGCTGAACTCGCTGACGATCGCCCCCTCCGGCCCGGCCTGGAACCAGTGCAGCGTGTCCGGCGGGATGGTGAACTGCTCGCCGGGGCGCAGGACGATCTCTCGGGCGGCGGTGTAGAAGGCCGCCCTGTCGGCGGGCGGCGCCGCGCGCGGGGCGGGCGTCGGCTCGCCCTCGACATGCAGATAGACCAGCCCCGTGCGCACACGGAAGGTCTCCTGCTTGCCGGGGTCGGCACCGACGGGTGGGTGGCGGTGCTCCGGGCAGGTCTGGCCCGGGAGCATGACCAGCTCCTTGGCGCAGTAGCGGTCGTTGTTGATATAGACCACCACGCCGATCCCCTCGGTCTCGAACCGGCCGAGGCCCATGTCGGCGACCTCGATCGAGGCAAGCTCGGCATCGGTGAGGACGATGCCAGCGCGGTGGAGGAGGTGGGCGCACCGCGAGCGGAACAGCGATATCGTGCTGGGGCTCATCGGTGAACGGTATGGCGCGGCCGGTCAGCCCCGCCGGATCTGGCTCGTGATCGATCTGTCGGTGATCTTGGTGTCATCGGCGAGCAGGAACGCCTTGCTCAGGATGATCGCCAGCGTGCGGTCGCCCTCGAAGGGCAGGTAGAGCTTCGGCGGCAGCGTGGGGTCGGCGCGCGACGAGGCGACGATGCACAGGTACTGGTCGTTGGGCTCCATCAGGATGTTGCCCGAGCCCAGGTGGATCTTGTAGGTGCGCAGGTCGCCGCGGACGGTGAGGTATCTGGCGCCGACCGAGCAGCGGTCGGCGATCTTGAGCCTGGGGACGAGGCGTTCGAGCAAGTGGCGCCGGGTCTCGGCGGTGCCGGAGAGATCGCCGAAGGAGTAGGACCACCAGTAGTCGCGGTAGCGTCCCTCGGGCCCGCCGTCCTGCCAGGCGGGGTTGTTGCCGACGCTGGTGACGCCGACGAAGAGGTCCACATCGCGCAAGATCTCGCTGAGGACCATCGGGGGGATGCGGTCGAGGGGGAGGGGCTCGTTGATCGGGTGCGCCCCGGCGCGCATCGCGAAGCCCCCGCCGCCGGCGTGGCCGGTGTTGGGCGCGGCCCCGATGCCGTAGAACCGGACCTGGTCGGTGATGAGGTGGTTGAAGACACCCGTCTCGTTGGTGTCGTCGCCGTAGTCCGCGCCGGCGCCCTCGATCCAGAACTCGGCGCGGAGGTTCCAGGCGGGGAGCGTGCGGCTGGCCGGGGGGAACTCGTCGTCGACCAACAGGCGGAGCCTGTTCTTCCAGCGCCGGGCGGCGCACAGCGCGTTGAACTGGTGCTGGCGGAGCACATGGGCCGCGTAGCGGTTGGAGTAGACCCCCGTATTCCGCTCGGCGTCGGTCAGCAGGTAGACCTCGCGGTGGGCCTGCTTGAAGGGCTGGACGAGCTGATGGCGTTCGAGGAACTCCCGCCAGGCCAGGATCTCGGCCTGCTCGACCTCGATGGGGTGCCAGAGCCGGACGCGGGTGGTCGGGTCATCGAGCTCGACCGGCTGGCCGTCGAGGCCGACGAGCCCGCCGCCGTCGAGCCACATCGCCGAACGGGAGGGGGCGCCGGCGTCCCAGGCCCCGTCCTTGCCGGGGGCGAAGCGCCACAGGAGCCGGCGGGCGATCACGCCGACCAAGGGGTGGTCCAGGTAGCGCTCGCGCCAGGTGCCGAGCTCCCACGACTTGTTTTCGAGGAAGAGCCCGTCGATGCGGTCGCGCTGGGCGGGCAGCATCGCTCCGATGTCCTTGGCCGCGCCCTTGAGCTCCTTCAGGTCGGCGGCGTGCGTCTCCTTGATGGCGGCGGGGACGGACTTCTGCGCCTTGCCGTCGGGCTTGAGGAAGCCGAGCACGGGCCTGGCAAACCCCTCGACGCGGAGCTCGGCGGTGTAGTCGCCCAGCGGCTCGCGCCGGAGACCGACCTCGGTCAGGCCGTAGCTGGGGACGGCCAACTCCTCGATCTCCTCCCGCGGCAGCCCCTCGCGCTCCGCGGCCGCACCCAGGGCCTTCTCGATCAGCTTCTGCGCGGTGCCGAACTTGACCTTGACGCGGAGCATGGCGAGCTGGCCGAGCGAGTCGCGCCCGGGCATCTGACCGAGCGCATACACCGCGGCGTTGCCGATCTTGACCGCGCGGGGACCGACGCCAGGGACCTTGCGGTAGCAGGAGATGGCCAGGCGCCCGAGGGCGCGGGCGAGGTCCGGATCGGGGATGGTGGATGCGATCCAGCAGAGACCTTTGAGGATGTCGGCGTTTCCTTCGTCGATGAGGTGGGTGCGGTCGCCCCAGTACTGCCCGTTGGGCAAAGGCTGTGAGCGGGGCCTGTCGACAAGGTCGAACCAGCGGCTCGCATGCGAGGTAAAGCCTTCCACGCCGATAATCCTGAGGCACGCATCGGCGACGCGTTGCCACTTGGCTGTCGGCTTACTCCCCGTGCAAATGGCTGAGTTCTCGAGCAGTTCATTCCAGCACGCCGCGATGTCTGAGGGCAACAGGCGCAGGTCCTCGAACGCCTGGTCGGCCCACGCCTCGCCAGTCTCGAGCGGCGCCGGTTGCTTGCCTCTGGAGAGCTTCCCGAGCCGTTGAGCGCGTCGTTGATCGGATTTGGTTCCGACGCGCGAGATCCTCATCGCCAGCATTCCCGCGGCGAGGCGGAGCTTCTCGGATCGTGGTTCGGCTAGTATGGCTTCCTCCAGCCTGAGAGCTACCTGAGCCTGACCTTCCGAGCCGCGGAGCCACATCGTATTGCAGCGGACATACTGCTTCACTGCGTGCATCAACTCCGACTCTGTGAGTTCAAGCTCGGTGCGCAAGATCCCTGCGATCGCATAGTCCGCCCGATCAACCGCCTGATCTCGTCCGTCGTGTGGCCAGCGCGGCTTGGGATCCAGTTTCTGCGTCGACTTGTGCCAGCCAATGTAGGTGAGCAGTTCATCGAGCATCATGCGGCGGACCTCCTCGGGTGCCACAAGAAAGTCCACGGGTGTCTGGCCTCCGGGCTTCCATGCCTCCCGCTGGGAATCGGGGCCGCAGAGTCTTTCGAAGAGCTGTCGGGCATTCTCTGTCACCTGGGCCGGCTCCATCGGCGGCTCCAGCGCGGGTGCGCACGCACTTCTCGTCAGTTCGAGCAACAGACGATCAGCCCGCTCGATCGTCGCGCGAAACACGGGGTTATTGGTGCTCGCAAGCGCTGCGCGCACCTCCCGCAACCCGATGACGGCGGCCGCATTGAGCCGCGAAGCCCGCGAATAGAACTCGAGCGCTGCTACAAACGCTCGGCTCGGAAAGAACCCGCTCCCTGGCGCCGACGCGCGCGAGGCATAGTTCACCACCTCAAGCACCTCGGCGCTGGCGAGCCGCGGGTTGCCCCTCGCCAACTGGTCGCAAGCCTCCCGAAGGCAATCCGTACCGCGCGAAGTTCCGAAAGCGCCTTCCCAAGAGCGATCCATGCGCCCCGAGGCGATCGCGGCCCAAGTGTTCCAGCGGAAGCACGCAAGGAAGACATCGTGGCGGGGATCAAGCGCGAGCAGCTCGCGTCCGGCGGCCAACTCGGCCGGCTTCAGCCAGTATCCCGCCGTGGAGAACACTGCCTCGAGGAACACGCGTTCGACGAGCGGGTACAGCCTGCCGAGCGGGTCATCGATGTCTGCAGGGAACGAGGGGAACTCCGCAAGCGGTCGCGGCATTCCATCGGCAGCCGATCGGAGCCCTGCGATCGTGTATCTTGGCTCATCCCCCATTATCCATCATCCCCCCACCAACGGCACCATCCGCAAAAAAGTCACCTCCGTCCCCGCCCCCAGCGTGACCTCCTCATCCAGCCCACCCGCCTGCCGCTCGTCCACGAGGATCAGAAACCCGTTCCGCGCGTACGACTCGCACGCCGCCTCGAACTGCTTCTTCCAGTCGATCTCCCGCGGCCTGCGGAGCCGGTACCCGTTGAGGGTCGCCTCGGCGTCGGTCGGCTCGACCAGGCCCCGGAAGGTCTCGGGCTTGCGCCGGTTGTAGTCCTCCACCTCCTGATACACCCGCGAGCGGATGATCTCGCGGATGGTCACCCGCTCGGTGAGGAAGTCGATGACCAGCCCGCCGTCGGCACGCCCGGTGGCCGGGGTGTCGGGTGCTACGCCCCCCAGGGTCTCGTCACGGATCGTGATGCTCGGCATACGGCCCCCTTTCTCAGGTCGGCCCAGCATAGCAAACTTGTGCGACGGAATGAAAGGGTCTTTGGCGAACGGGATCCTGACCTTCGCAGAGCCTCAGGTCAGGCATCGAGCCCGGGTCAGCTCCGCCACTTCTTCACCGCCACCCCGTCCTTGAACTGCACGAAGGTCGAGTGCTTCTTCTCGCTCGAGCTCTCGCCGTCGAAGACCAGCAGCAGGCTTCCCTCGCCCTCCTTGCGCACGGTGTAGTCCCACCGCCAGATGCTCGTCCCGTCCTCGAGATCGCTCTTGCTCGTCGGCTCGCCCAGGATCGCGCCGGTGTACTCCGGCGTCGACTCGCCGAGCTTGATCTGGCTCAGGCTGTCCGTGGGGACATAGTTGCCGCTGTAGCGGACATGGTTCTCGCTCTCGATGACCGAGCAGGCCGGCAGGGCCATCGCCACAACGGCGGCACTGAGGGCAACAAGACGGCGGGGGTTCACGGGCATGGCTGGTCCTCCTTCGAGGGGGTCGGCGGTGGTGGTGTCTTGGGCGGCCCTTCCCGGGGCCGGTGCGCCCGGACTTGTTGGGAGGGGCCTCGCCCCGGTTGTTCGCAGCGTATCCGACGCCGCGGCTCGCGCGTATGTTCCCACCATGACAAGCATGACCCCTGATCGCTGGGCCGCCACCGCCACCTACCTGGGCGAGGTGTTCGGGGGCCTTGGGGAGCCCCTGGACGACCAGCTGGCGACCCTGATGGACCGGGGCGCGGCGGCGGGCCTGCCGCGGATCGCGGTGTCGGCGGATGTGGGGCGACTGCTGATGGTGCTCGCGTCGCTGGTCTCGGGGCCGGGGGGCGGGCGGGCGGTGGAGGTCGGCACGCTCGGCGGCTACTCGGGCCTGTGGATCGCGCGGGGGCTCGGGACGGGCGGGCGGCTGACCACGATCGAGGCCGAGCCCAAGCACGCGGCGTTCGCCCGCGCCGAGTTCCAGCGAGCCGGCCGGCGCGTCGAGCTCCGCGAGGGCAAGGGGCTGGAGGTGCTGCCGCGCCTCCTCGAAGAGCTCGGGCCCGCCTCGTGCGACATGGTCTTCCTCGACGCGATCAAGAGCGAGTACCGCGCCTACGCCGAGCACGCGGCCAGGCTCCTGCGCCCGGGCGGGCTGCTCGTGGCGGACAACTGCCTGGGCTCGCACTGGTGGATCACCGACCCGGCGGGCGCCGACCCCGCGCGCGACGCCGTGGACGCGTTCAACCGCTGGCTTGGCTCGCCCGCGAGCGGGTTCCTGGCGTGCTGCGTCGCCAACCGCGAGGGGCTGGCGGTGGCCCGGCGCTTGTGACGCCCTGTGTCGGGCCCTTGGCGCAGGCGACACGGCCTGGGCTGGCGGGTAGTGACGCTGTTTGTCGGGAAACACGCCATCAGTGCGCACCACTTCCCCCGCCTGCGTGCGCCCGGCGCGTCCACCCGCGGCGACATCTGGCCTGCAAGCTATGAACCCCACCGATCGGTGGGGCTCACATAAAAAACTGTCGAAAGTCGTGGAATTCGTCTACGGCTGGACGATTCCCTCGCGGATGGCCCAACGGACGAGGTCGACCCGCGTGTTCACGCCGGCGCGCTTCATGGCGGAGTTGAGCTGGTTCTCGATGGTGCGGTGCGAGCGGCTCAGCTCGTCGGCGATCTCTCGCGACGAGAGCCCCTGTGCCGCGAGCTTGACCACGGCGAGCTCGCGCGCGGTCAGCGTCGGCATCTTGGGCTCGCCGAGCCCGCTGAACGCCGCGGGGTTGCAGCGCTCGAGCACGGCCTCGGAGAACACCGAGTCGCCCTCGGCGATCTGTCGGATGGCGTCGAGCACCACCTCGGCAGACTCGGATTTGGTCAAGAACCCGTCAAAGCGCCGCTTCAGGGCCCGCGCGATGTTGGTATCGGTCGGGAACGCCGTGAGCGCGACGAGGCGCAGCGGCGGGTGGAGCTTCCTCGCCGCGGCGCCGGCCTCGAACGAGTCGCAGCGCGGCAGGTCGAGGTCGAGCAGCACCAGGTCCGGGCGGTGGAGTCTGACCAGCTCCAGCAGGTCCGCCTCGGTGTCGCAGGTCCCGACAACCTCGAGGTCGGGCTCCGCATCGAGCAGCAAGCCGAGGGCTTCCCGCACGACATGGTGGTCATCCAGGATTGCGCATCGGATCGTCATGCTGGGGATAGTACTTGGGCAAGATGACTCTGGCAACCCCCCAGAGTACGCCGGCTTGCGCAGTCCCCCACGGAAGATACTGAGGTCGGGGGTCAAACCATGGTTTCCGCTGGCTCTTGCCCGTGCTGAACGCTGATCATAAGCGTTTGCCGGTGCTTGTGGGGGGTGGGGGGTGGATTCACGCCACGGCCCGTTTGAACGCCACGATGATGGTGGTGCCCAGGCCCGGGGTGGAATCCAGGCGGATGCGGCCGGCGTGGTCCTTCAGGACGCCGTAGACGATGGCGAGGCCAAGGCCGGTGCCCTCGCCCATGGGCTTGGTGGAGAAGAACGGATCGAACATGCGGGCCTTTGTCGCTTCGTCGATGCCGGTTCCCCGGTCCGTGACGCGGACATCGATGTAGTCAGCATCCTCTTCGCTCGCGCCGACGCGCACGACGATCGGGCCGCCCCGGGCCATGGCGTCGCGGGCGTTGACCACGAGGTTCATAACGACCTGCTGGATCTGGGCGCCGTTGCCGACGGTCTCGAGGGGCCCGTCGCGGTCGAGTTCCACGACGAGTTCGTGCGAGGGTGAGAGGAGCGACTCGAGGGTCGGGCGGCACTCCTCGATGCAGTCCGCCAGGTCGAGCCGCTCCCAGGCCACCTCGTGGCGCTCGGAGAAGGTGCGCAGCGACTGGATGATGGCTCGGGCCTGATCGACGGAGCGGTCGATGATGGAGAGCGCCTTGCCGGCCGAGCCGTTGACGCCGGCGTTGCGTCGGAGGTGAGTGGCGCCGGTCTCGATGGCGAAGAGCAGGTTGTTGAAGTCGTGGGCGATGCCGCCGGCGAGGGTGCCGATGGCCTCGAGCTTGTGGGCGCGCCGGAGCTCGCACTCCACCTCCTCCTTCTCCCGCTCGACGCGCTCCCGCTCGTCGATCTGGTGACGGAGCTCCCGGTTGTGCGCACGGATCACGCTGACCCGGTGCGCGTGCAGGGCGTAGACCAGCCCCACCGCCGTGCCCGCGGCGAGGAAGAGGAACAGCCCGGTCTCGTAGAAGTGCGGGCGCATGAGGACGCCGACGGAGGCCTCCGCGTCGCTCCACACGCCGTGGCCGTTCGAGGCCAGGACCCGGAAGGTGTACCGGCCCGGCGCCAGGCGGCGGTAGGTCGCGGTCCGCGCCTGGCCCGCGTCGATCCACCGGGTGTCATAGCCGTCGAGGCGGTAGCGGAACCGCACCGAGCCGGGGTCGACGAAGCTGAGCCCGGCGTAGGAGAAGGTCAGGCTGTTGTGGTGCGGCGCGAGCTCGACCCGCTCCCGACCGTCGAACCACGAGCCGTCGGATTCGACCGCCTTGATCGCGACGCCCGGCTTCACGGGGTTCTGCCCAATGCGTTTGGTGTCGATCGCGACGACCCCGTCGACGGTGGGGAACCAGATCACCCCTTCCTGCGAGATCCAGCCGCCGTGGTGGTTGCACTCGCCGGACTTGACGACCGCCACATCCGTGAGCCCGCCCTCCCCCTCGACCGCGCGGTTCAGGCTCTCCAGCGAGGCGCAGAACGCGCCGGCGTTGGTGTTCATCCAGAGCCGGGCGCGGTGATCGAGCTGGAAGTTCGAGACGCAGTTGTCGAGCAGCCCGTCGTCCTCGGTCAGCCGGCGCAGCCCGTCCCCCTCAAGGCGTAGCAGCCCGCAGCCGTAGGTGCCCACCCAGACGCCACCCCCCGGGTCGCGGAACATCGCGCGGACATTGAGCACCGGACCGGCGTCGTCGCACTCCAGCCGGCGCAGCCCCTGCGGGTCGAGGGCGAAGAGGCCCCCGGCCGCCCCGATCAGCAGGCGCCCGTCGGGGCAGCGGCAGAGGGCGCGGATCGGCCCGTCCCGCGTGAGCTCCTCGCTCTGCGGCAGCAGCTCGAAGCGCCCGGCGCCCGGCGCGAGCCGCCCGAGCCCGTCGCCCCCGGCGGCCCAGATCGAGCCGTCCTCATCCTCGAGGATCGCGTAGATCCCCGCGTCGCCCAGCGTGTGCTCGGCGAGAATCGTCAGCTCGGGCGAGAGCCGGATCACCCGCGGCCCGATGCCGATCCAGAGGTCGTCGTTGCGCGCCCGCATGAGCACCCGCGGCATGGCGTCGCCCCTCGGCAGCTCTCCCGCGACCTCGAACGGCGCCAGAGACTCGGGGCGCCCCTCGTCGGCGGTGTACAGCCCACCCTGCAGCCCCAAGAGCAGCCGCCCGGGGTAGAGCGCGATCGCGCACTGACCCGACGGGCGCCCGGGCAGCCCGAACAGACGGAACCCCGAGTCGCGCAGCGCGACCAGCCCGCCGTCGTCGGTCCCGAGCCACGCCGTGCCCTCGGCGTCGATCAGCCAGTTTTCGACCCGCGAGCCCAGCTCGTGGTCGGACCAGACCGGCCCCGTGCGCTGCGCGTCGGACGCCGACAGGCGCGAGACGGTGCGCCCCCGCGCGGCGAGCACCCCGAGGTCCGAGACCAGCACCCGGTGCGCCGCCCGGTCGTCCACACGGCGCACCCGCGCCGGCTCGGTGTCCCAACGCCCCAGGAAGACCCCCGCGTTCGACGCGACGGCGAGCGTCCCGTCGGCGCCGGTGCTGACCGAGACCGGCGTGCCCCACGGCGTGTCCGTCTCGACCGGCGCCTCACGCCCACGCCGGTCGCGCACCAGCACCACCTCGCCGGAGATCCACGCACGCCCGGCGCTGTCGAGCGGGCTGCTCTGCGGCGAGCCCCCCGTCGGCCAGGGGGTCTCGGCCAAGGTCAGCCCGCCGCCGGCGTCGGCCTGATACCAGTGGTGATAGCTCGACACCAGCAGGCGTCCGTCGGGTGTCTGCACGGACCGGTGCAGCACGGCCGAGTCCAGCTGCCCGATCGTCTCGAATCGACCCGCGCGGTACCGGGCCAGCCAGCCCTCCTCGGTCCCGATCCAGAGCACACCGCCCATGTCCACGAACAGGCTGGTGACACGGTTGGAGGGCAGCGGCGAGTTCAGGAAGTCGAACGAGTCGAAGGAAACCCCGTCGAACCGGCACAGCCCGCCGAAGGTCGCGATCCACAGGTAGCCGTCAGGCGTCTGGGCGATGGCGGTGACGGTGACCTGCGGCAGCCCGTGCTCGACGCTCCAACGCCGGAACTGGCACCCGCGGTCGACCCAGCCGCTCTGGCCCCGGGCGCCGGAGGCGAGCACCGCCAGGACGCCCAGCACCGCCGCGAAAGCACGGACTCTCCGCCCGATCGGCTCCATCGCCCGATTCTACAGCGGCCGGGGCTGGGCCCGCGCCGTCTCGGTACGATCAGCCCTATGAGCCGATACGAGCAGTTCCAGGCGTTCCGGTCCCGTCTCAACAGCCGAATCCTCGGGGACGAGAAGTCCCGCGAGCCGTACCCGGACGGGTCCCCACGGCGCGGGGCGACGCTGGTGACCAAGCGCTTCTTTCAGCTCGACACGAAGACCTACGAGGCCGGGGCGATCGACGCCAAGACCAAGGAGCTGCTGGGCCTGGCCGCGAGCATGGTGCTGCGCTGCGACGACTGCATCGCGTACCACATCGACCAGTGCGTGAAGGCGGGGGCGAGCGACGACGAGCTGTGGGAGACCTTCGACATCGCGCTGATCGTGGGCGGGTCGATCGTGATCCCGCATATCCGGCGGGCGGTCGAGTTCCTGGACGAGTGCAGGGAGCGGCGTTGCGCGGGGGGGGGTTGAGCGGGGGGGGTTGAGCGGGGGGGGTCGAACGGGGGGGTTGAGCGCGGAGAGCGCGGAGACCGGAGCGACATTTGGCTTTGCCCTGCGAAGAGCGCTTCGCGGGCGTTGCATGAGGAGAGGAGCCGCGCATGCGCGTGCTTGGCGTCCACGAGACCGTGCTGTACGCCGCCGACATCGGCGCGGCCGCGGCGTTCTATGCCGGGGTGCTGGGGCTCGCGCCGTTCCCCGAGGCGATCGGGGCCGCGGGGCGAGGTCTGCGCCTGCCGGGAGGGGCGGTGCTGCTGATCTTCGACCCCGAACGCTCCATCCGGCGCGGTCGCGCCGTGCCGACCCACGGCGCCATCGGGCCCTGCCATGTGTGCTTCGCCATCCCGCCGGAGAGCTACGACCGCTGGCTGGCGCACCTCGGAGCCAAGGGCGTCGAGATCGAGCAAGAGATCACCTGGCCCGGGCCGGAGGGCGCGCCCGCGAGGTCGATCTACTTCCGCGACCCCGACGGCAACTCGGTCGAGCTGATGGCCGGGGACTACTGGGAGCATGTCGAGACGACCCGGCCCGGAGGCTGAGTGAAGCAGCAATGGCAGCCCCGCGACAGAACGGTTTGCGAACTCGCAGGTGACATCACCGATACATAATGCAAAATGGCATCGCAAACCGGCAGGCATATGTATGATCTCCCAGCCGGTGAGCTCTCGCGGCCATTGCGAGGGGCCGGAGCATGTTGAACCGACGCCTCCAGGTCATCAGAACGGTGCTGCCCATGGCAGAGCAACGGGATCAGACGACGGGCGGGTCATCGGGTGGGCGCTCCGCGCCTGCGACACCCACTCCCAAGCAGCCGAACGACGACCGCATCGACGACCGGGCCCGCCGAATCCTGCAGTCGATGCGCACCTCGCCGAGCGAGGTCACCATCGGCATGATCCGGCAGACCAACGGCTACCCGCGCACCCCGCGCTAGCCGGCCCCCGCCCGACGACAGCCCGCCAACGCTGCGCCCCGGAAGGGACCCCGCACCCCGCCGTACACTGGCCCCGTGGCCGTCACCAAGAAATGGTCGAACCGGGACGCCCGCAACGCGGCCACCGCCATCGTCCGCGCCCTCCGGGCCAAGGGCTTCACCGCCTACCTCGCCGGCGGCTGCGTCCGCGACGAGCTGCTCGGGTTCGAGCCCGTCGACTACGACATCGCTACCGACGCCCGGCCCGACGCCATCCAGGCGCTCTTCCGACGCACCGCCGCCGTGGGGGCCTGTTTCGGCGTGGTGCTCGTCAAGGAGCGGGGGGTGACCGTCGAGGTCGCCTCGTTCCGGGCCGACGGGCCCTACACCGACCGGCGCCACCCGGACCATGTCGAGTTCTCGGATGCCGCGCACGATGCGCAGCGCCGAGATTTCACCATCAACGCCCTGTTCCTCGACCCCCTAGCCGGTGGCCCAGCTCTCCGAGCCGGAGATCCCGGTGGCCCGGCTACCCGAGCCGGAGATCCCGGTGGCCCGGCTCTCCGAGCCAGGGATCCCGGTGACTCGGCTACCCGAGCCGGGCCGGAGACTCACGGCTCGGAGAGCCGTGCCACCTTGGAGTCCACCCCAGGCGTGATCGACTTCGTCGGTGGCCTGGCCGACCTCCGCGCGGGGGTCATCCGGGCCGTCGGCGATCCCGAGCAGCGCCTCGCCGAGGACCACCTCCGCGCCCTCCGGGCGGTCCGCTTCGCCGCCCGGTACGCCTTTGCGATCGACCCGGGCACCGCCGACGCGATCCGGCGCCACGCCAGGGACCTCGAGGGCGTCAGCCGCGAGCGGATCGGGGAAGAGTTCCGGCGGATGCTCGCCCACCCCAGCCGCGCCCACGCGGTCGGACTTCTGGGGACTCTGGGCCTGGACCTCGTGCTACTCGGCCAGCCGGGCCCCGGCCCGCGCGCCGGCTCGCTGGCCGCCCTCCCCGACCCCACCTTCCCGGCCTGCCTGGCCTGCCTGGCGTTCGACCGCGGCCTGATCCAGTCGGGCTCGCAGATCCCCGCGCTCGTCCGCGCCTGGCGTGGGGCCCTGTGCCTCTCCAACGAGGAGACCGACCGGCTCCGTGCCGTGCTCGGGGGCGTGGTGGAGGCCGAATCGTTGTGGCAACAACTACCACCCGCCCAGCGCAAGCGTCGGGCGGCGGCGGCCTGGTTCGCCGAGTGCCTGGCCGTCCTCACCGCCCGGGACGCGTCCCGCGCCGGGTCGATCGCGGCGGATGTCGGGGCCCTCGCGGGCGATGGTGTCGGGCTGGCCCCCGAGCCGATGATCGATGGGAACGACCTGCTCCTCCTGGGCGTCCCGGCGGGGCCAGTGTTTGCTCGGGTTCTGACGGCGGTGTACGACGCCCAGCTCGAAGGCCGCGTGTCGGACAAGGCCCAAGCCCTGGCGCTGGCGCGGGAACTCGCAGGGCCCGGGGGGGTCTAAGCTCAGGTTCCGGCGGGGCGTTCTGACGCCCCGGGGCCTCCGAACGGGGCCGACCGGGCCCGGGTGGAACAGCCGACGGATCGCGCGAAGGGAAGAAGCCTCATGAAGACAAACCGAAACCGAGTCTGGGCAGCCGCGGCTGCGGGTGTGCTGGCGGCGCTGGGGATGGCCGGCCCGGGGGCATCGGGCGCGTCGGCGGCCCCCGCGATGTGGATGCAGGAGTCCGCGGACGCTCCGGACCAGCTCATCTTCAAGGACGGGCGGATCATCGAGGGCGAGGTGCTCGAGGAGACGGCGACCACGGTCCGGTTCCTGGTGGTGGTGGCGGGGATCAAGGGCGAGCAGACCTACAGCAAGGCGGACATCCTGGCGATCGAGCGGGGGGTCCGGGACGAGTCGGGCAAGGCGGGCGTGGTGAGCGAGGAGGCCGACCAGGCCGCCGAGCCGAGCGCCGACGAGCCGACCGACGGGGCCCCGGGGGTGTACATGATCGAGCTGACGGGTCGTTTCGGGCGCGACATCGCGCCGACGCCGATCCGCGACGCGATCAAGGACGCCGCGAAGATGCGCCCGGACTATCTGATCGTGGTGGTGGACAACGCGTGGGAGACGGCGTGGGGCGAGAAACTGGCCGACGACGAGGCGGCGGCGTTCGACCAGCTCTTCCAGACCGAGGACATGGAGCCGATCTTCACCAAGGAGCTGCCCGAGATGCTCGGGTACCGGCCGAAGATCGTGGTGTGGGTGAAGAACGCGATGGGCGGCGCGGCGTTCCTGCCGTTCAACTTCGACACGATGTACTTCTCGTCCGAGGGTCGCATCGGCGGCATCGGCCGGCTGGAGCAGATCTTCGGCTCAACCGGCGACGCGCGGGTCCGCGAGAAGCAGTTCTCGCTGCGTCTGGGCCACGCCCGGGGCATGGCCAACCGGGGCGGCTACGACGCCCGGCTGATCGAGGCGATGGCCCGGACCGAGTATGTCCTGAGCTACCGCATCGACAACGGCAAGGCGGTGCTGGTCGAGGGCGCGCCCAACACCGACCTGGGTGAGGTCCTGCTGACCGACGACGGCCAGGCGGAGAACGCCGACGACATCAAGGCCCTCGCACGCGGGCAGGGCAACGACAACCTGACCCTCAGCGCCAGCATCGCCGAGATCCTGGGCGTGTCCCAGGGCACGGTGGACGAGCTGGACGACCTGCTCTACGAGCTGGGCATCGACCGCAACTACCGCATGCTCGACTCCAAGAGCGAGCGGATCATGAAGAACTGGGACCGCGAGCTCGAGGGCGCCGAGCGATCCCTCCGCGATCTCTGGACGCGGTTCCTCAATGTGCAGGTCCAGGGCGAGTACCGCGAGCGCACCACCGCCCGCGCCACCCAGATGAGCCTGCTGCTCAAGATCAAGGCGCTGCTCGAGCGCTACGGCGAGGTGTACAAGGTCCGCATGCTCCGGCTCCCCGACGGTCTGCCGCCCATCCCCGCCCTCGATGTCCTGCACGAGCAGATCCGGCAGGAGCAGATGAAGGACAAGCCGTAACACGGTCGCAGACGAACCAGCAACCCGGCGCGCGCAGCGGCCGGACAGAGAGGATGCCACGATGATCAAGGGATTCATGCAGCGGCTGGGCGGTCTGGCGGCCGGGCTCGTGCTCGCGTCGGTCCTGCTCTTCGCCTCGGCCACCAACGCCTGGGCCGGCGACAAGATCTACCTCAAGGACGGACGCGTCATCGACGGCGATATCGTCCGAGAGGTCAACGGCTCGGTCTGGGTCAACTACACCATCGGCGGCGTCGAGCAGAAGGGCGCCTTCTTCGGCGCCGGCGATATCGACCGCATCGAGCGCGATGTCGCTGCCGACCCCGCCCCCAGCGACCCCATCAAGCCCGTCCAGAACGACACCGCCCCCAAGGCCGAAAAGCGCCCCGGCGAGGTCCGCGGCGTGGTCATCACCCTCGAGGGCACCGTCGGCATCCAGTTCGCCGCCAAGGCGCTCGAAGAGGCCATCCCCTGGCTCGAAGAGCAGCAGGTCGATGTCGTCGTCCTGAAGATCAACTCCGGCGGCGGGCTGCTGCTGGAGATCGCCAAGCTCCACGAGACCATCGTCAATGAGTTCAAGCCGCGCTTCCGCACCGTCGCGTGGATCGAGTCGGCCATCTCCGCCGCGGCCATGACCTCGCATGTCCTCGAGGAGATCTACTTCATGCCCGAGGGCAACTACGGCGCCTGCACCGGCTGGAGCGGCGCCCTGGTGGCCGTGGAGGGTCGCGGGCTCGAGGAGGTGCTCTACCTCATGGAGCGGGCGTCGGCCGAGGGCAAGAAGGCCCCGGAGATCATGCGCTCGATGCAGATCGAAGAGCCCTTGAGCTACAACAAGAGCAAGGACGGCGAGATCACCTGGTACAACACCGAGGAGGGCGAGTTCCTCGTGAACGCCACCGGGCGCATCCTCACCTTCGACTCGGTCCAGGCCGAGCAGTGCAAGTTCTCCAAGGGCACCGCCGACGACCTCGAGACCCTCACCCGCCTGCTCGGGTACCCCGAGGTCAACTGGCTCGGCAAGCATGTTCCCGGCGAGATCTTCCCGATCAGCAGGGCCGAGGACGGCATGCGGACCTGGCGCGACGGCGTGACCAAGGCCGAGGACAACTTCCAGGTCTACTTCGTCAAGTACGGCCTGTCGATCGCGAACGCCCAGAGCGCCCAGGACCGGGCCTCCCGCGGCCGGTTCGTCGGCGAGGCGCGCCGCCACCTCGCCATCATCGAGCGCGCCTGCAAGGACTTCCCGAACCTCAAGCTCCTCCAGGGCCTCACCGACGAGTGGTTCGAGCAGCAGCACGAGCTGCTCCGCGAGCTGATGCGCCTGCCGTAGCGCCTCCCACCCGCTTCCTCCATAGAGCCCCGGGGCCCGGCCCCGGGGCTTTCTTGTTGGGCCGGCTCCGGGCTCTATGATCGCCCCAGCACCAAGGAGCGACCCCGCGATGACCACCCTCGACACGAGCTTCGTCCCCGCCGACCTCGACGCCGCGAGCTGGGCCGCCATCGAGCCGCTGTTCAAGGCCCTGCTCGCGCGCCCTGTCGGCTCGGCGCCCGAGTTCGAGCGCTGGCTCACCGACCGCAGCGAGCTGGACGCCGCCTGCGCCGAGGCCGAGGCCAACCTCTACATCTCCATGACCTGCGACACCAACGACCAGGCCGCCGCGGGCGCCTTCACCAGGTTCATCGAGGAGGTCAGCCCGAGGATCAAGCCCGCCTCGTTCGAGCTGGACCGGCGTGCGGCCGAGCTGTTCGGGCGGATCCCGATGCCCGAGGCTCGCTACCTCGTGCTCCGGCGCGCCACCACCGCCGCCGTCGAGATCTTCCGCGAGAGGAATGTGCCGATCCAGACCGAGCTGGAGAAGCTGACCCAGCAGTACCAGACGGTGACCGGCGCGATGACCGTCGAGTTCGACGGGCGCGAGCAGACCATGCCCCAGATGGGCCGGTACCAGGAGTCCAACGACCGGTCGGTCCGCGAGGCGGCGTGGCGGGTGTGCGCGTCGCGCCGACTGCGCGACCGGGACGCGATCGACGAGATCTTCGACCGGCAGATCGCGCTGCGCCAGCAGGCCGCGGCCAACGCCGGGTTCAGCGACTATGTCGGCTACGCGTTCAGGTCGATGCTCCGCTTCGACTACGGGCCCGAGGACTGCTTCGCGTTCCACGAGGCCGTGGAGAAGGTGGTGGTGCCCTTCAACGAGCGCCGCCTGGCCGAGCGCCGGCGCGACCTCGGCGTCGGCGCCCTCCGCCCGTGGGACATCGGCGTGGACCCCAAGGGCCGGCCCCCGCTCCGCCCCTTCGAGGGCGGCGCGCAGCTCGTGACCAAGGCCCTCGCCTCCTTCCGCAGGCTCGACCCGCGACTGGCCGCCATGCTCGGCGAGCTGGGCGACGGCAGCGAGTCCCGCGGCTCGCGGGACGGCGCGTGCCTGGACCTCGACAGCCGCAAGGGCAAGGCCCCCGGCGGGTACCAGTACATGCGCGACCGCGTCCGCAGGCCCTTCATCTTCATGAACGCCGCGGGCCTGCACCGCGATGTCGAGACGATGGTCCACGAGGCCGGGCACGCGTTCCACTCCCAGCTCTGCCGCACCGAGCCGCTGGTCGGCTACCGCCACGCCCCGATCGAGTTCTGCGAGGTGGCGAGCATGTCGATGGAGCTGCTCACGATGCGCCACTGGGGCGGGGCCGACGGCTACTACCCCTCCGAGGCCGACCGCGCCCGGGCCGCCCGCAAGCAGCTGCAGGGCTCGGTCAGCCTGCTCGCCTGGATCGCCACCATCGACGCGTTCCAGCACTGGATCTACACCCACCCCACGCACACCCGCGCCGAGCGCACCGCCTTCTGGCTGAGCCTCGAGAGCCGCTTCGGCGCCGGCATCGACTGGACCGGCCTCGGGGACGAGCACAAGTGGTTGTGGCACCGCCAGCCGCACCTGTGGGGCCACCCGTTCTATTACATCGAATACGGCATCGCCCAGCTCGGGGCCCTCCAGCTCTGGCTGAAGAGCCTCGAAGAGGGCGAGGCCAGCGCGATCGATGCCTACATCCGGGCGATGCGCCTCGGCGGCTCGCGCCCGCTCCCCGAGCTGTTCGCGGGCGCGGGCCTGGAGTTCGACTTCGGTGAGGCGACCGTACGCCGACTCGTGGATCGGGTGGAGGCCGAGCTCAGGCAGCTCCCCGAGTAGCGCCCCGGTCCCGCGTGTCCTTCCTCAAGGTGCACGCCGGAGCCGACGAAAGCCCCCAGGAGCCCTGCGCCGATCGCTGGCGCGGCAGCCGCGCCGTATCACACGGGCGCCCGGAAAGCGGTTAATCGCATCCGTTATTGGTTATTTTTGACCAAATCTTCTTGCGGTCTTTGTGTTGTTGCATCCTGGCGGTATGGTGCGCTCGTCCGAGCGGGCGGTTGCCGCGCGGCGTCGACGCTCTTCGCCGCCACGCCGACAACTCCATCGAGCAGTGCCTCGGGCGTTCGTGCAAGTGAGCTTTCCCCCGTCCGCGCTCGTCTTGCGCGACGGCCAGTCGGACCGGTCGGCACGCTCCGTCGTGCCGGGTCTTCACTCGAACCCAGAAGGACATGGAGTACGCACCATGAAACTCCGCACGCACGCCGGGAAGTTCGCTCTGATCGCTTTCCTCGGGCTTTCAGGAGCCCTGACCTTCGCAGGCCCCGAGGACCAGGCCACGAAGTACCCCGTCGGCATCGGGATCGGGGATCACATGGTCGAGGGCGGGATCGTGGACAGCGGCGGGACCACCACGATCAGTTTCAGTCACGCCTGGGCGCTGGGGCTGATCGACGACGACGGCAACCCGGTCAACCCGCCGGACGGCACGGTGTCCCTGGGCGGGACCGGCGGCGGGAGCGTGAAATGCCACAAGTTCAACAATGTCAAGATCAAGGTCCAACCCAAGAACGCTGACGGGACGAACAACGGCCCGGCCAAGGAGGTGACGGTCACGGTCTATGTCCCCAAGAAGCCCGAGGATCAGGACGGCGCAAACGACGCCGAGAAGGCCAAGAAGACCAACTCCGTCGTCAGCAAGATCGGGGCCAATGTCGTCGGCGCCAAGTTCGGCGATTCCAAGCTCGACCTCACCGACAAGGCAACCGACGACCCCAAGAAGAACAAGCGGAGCACCGGCTGGGCCAAGCTCGCCGCAGTGGGCGAGGAGAAGGCGCCCGTCGTCGAGGACGACAACTTCGAGGACGAGATCTTCCAGCAGTCGATCCTGCCTGGAGGAGTCCATTTCAATGGCCTGCAAACCCCGGCGTTTGTGACCTCCGTGCCCGTGACCGGCGTCGCCATGCCCCTCGCGCAGGCCATGAACATCGTGCCGGTCGGCCAGGAGATGCTCGACTTCGAGAGCCATTCCGTGCTCTTCCTCTCCGGCTGGACCAATGTGATCCCGGATGCTCAGAACCCCGCGATGCTCCCCTGGGGCTACGCGATGGTGCAGATCCCCACGAACAACGGCGGGACGATCGATGTCCAGCCGGTGCGCACTTTCATCCTGCCGATGGGCTTCGTCGAGAGTCCGAGCCTCGCCATCGTCGGCACCAACGGCCTCATCCCCGCCGACCACCACGGCTGGTTCGAGAACGACACGAACCTGCTGCATGTGAGCGCCGGCCCCGGAACCTGCGCCGCCGACTTCAACGGCGACGGCCAGATCAACACCCTCGATGTCCTCGCCTTCCTCAACGCCTGG
>JADZER010000022.1 GCA_020850415.1 Phycisphaerales bacterium | reverse complement strand
TCTCGCAGGTGGCGACCGCGCTGGCCTTCCTGAAGGAGCGCGGGTGCGTCGTCACCGAGGGCAGGCGTAGCTACGCCCCCGGGCCCGGGGTCTTCGAGGACGCCATGACCGAGTACCACGCGCTGCGCGAGAAGCCCGAGGGCTGAGCGGCGCATCACCCCCACCCCCTACGCCCCGGCGCTCGCCGGGGCGTTCTCAGTGGCGGCGACGTTCGCGGTACGCTGCCACACATGCGAATCACAAACGAGACCATCGACCGGGCGTTCGCCACGCACCGAGAGGTCTACGCCGACATGAAGGGCTGGAACATCCAGCACCGCATCGACTGCTGGGCCAACGCGGTGGCAGCGTTCGACCAAGGGTCGCTTCCCGACTTCGAGCGGCTGTACCAAAACCTCAAGGGTGGGTGGCAGGTGTTCCGCCGATCGGCCGGTACTCCCCCCTCCGCGCCCGCCACCTTCCAGCGCCTTCGGGCG
Organism: Phycisphaerales bacterium; assembly: GCA_020850415.1. Taxonomy (GTDB): domain Bacteria; phylum Planctomycetota; class Phycisphaerae; order Phycisphaerales; family UBA1924; genus PNC22. Next base: position 63,016 of record JADZER010000022.1, on the reverse strand, counting down.
CTCGACCCCGCGTTCCGACGCCTTCGACTCTCGGCGCTGGACGGCGACCGCATCGGAGATTGCTGGCACCTGATCAACTCCATCTCCGACATCAAGCCGATGAAGGGCGCGCCGTCCGTGGTGGCCATCTCCAAGTTCCTGCACTTCTGGAACCCGGGGCTCTTCGTCATCGTGGACGATGCCGTCATGTGGAAGGTGGTATTCGGTCGCTCCTGGCTGAAAGCCATGATCAATGACGAGAAGGCACGGGTCCAGGCGCACCTCCCCGAAGCGACATGCATGGCCTCGGACTCGTGCGACCTGCTGGAGTACCTCGCGGTGCTGAGGTGGTCCGCCCGCGTCTTGTGTCTCAACCCCTCGATCCCGCAGCGGTTCGAGCGGTATGTCTGTGCCAAGGCGGAGTACAACTTCAGAGCCCTTCCACTGGTCGAGTACGAGGCCGCAGCGGTCGAGTGGCTCCTGCTGGGGCTTGCGGAGCTGCCGCCCGAGGGTGTCGATCTCGCGTAGGGACGCTCGGCGGGTCATGCCACTTCGCGCTCCGCCTTCTTCCCCGCGAAGGTCTCCCAGCGCGACACGATAATGTCCGCGTAGGCCGGGTCAATCTCCATGAGGTACGCGCGCCGACCCTGCTGCTCGGCCGCGATCAAGGTGGAACCCGATCCCCCGAACAGGTCGATCACCCGCTCGCCGGGCTTGGTCGAGTACGCCATCGCCCGCGCCGCCAGCTCCACGGGCTTCTCGGTGAGGTGGATCATCGACTGCGGGTTGACCTTCTTCACATGCCAGAGATCGGGGATGTTGTTGGGGCCGAAGAACTTGTGCGCGGCCCCCTCCTTCCAGCCATAGAAGCACCACTCGTGAGCGCCCATGAAGTCCTTGCGGGTGAGAACCGGGTGCTGCTTGTCCCAGATGATCGTCTGCGAGAAGTACAGCCCCGACGCCTTCAACGCCGGCGGGTAGTTGGCCACATTGGCGTAGCCGCCCCAGATGTAGAAGCCGCGGCCCGGGTCCAGCACCCGAGCGGCGTTGCCGAACCATGCCAGCAACATGGCCGCGAACGCCTCGTCGGAGACGAAGTCGTTGACGAGGGGCCGGTCCTTGGGGCGGAGCTTCCTGCCCGACTTGGGCGAGCCGCCCTCGGGGGCGACCTTCGGCTTCCACTGCCCGAACCTCGCTCCCTGCTCCGGCGAGGGCAGCCCCCCGCTGGTCCCGGCAGCCATTGCGTTGTTCGAGCGGGAGTGGACATTGACATTGTAAGGGGGGTCACAGGTCGCCAACTGCACCGTGTGCCCATCCATCAGCCGGTCCACATCCGCGGCGCTGGCGCTGTCGCCGCAGAGCAGCCGGTGCTCGCCCAGCACCCAGAGGTCGCCGGGCTTGGTGACCGGCTCGTCCGGCGGCTCGGGGATGTCGTCGGGGTCGGTGAGGCCGGGGTTGGCCGCCGCGCCCAGCAGGCGCTGTAGCTCGTCGTCGTCGAACCCGAGGATGTCGAGGTCCAGACCGAGGTCCTTCAGCTCCGCCAGCTCGACCGGCAGGAGTTCGAGGTCCCACTGGGCGATGTTCGCCGTCGCGTTGTCGGCGATGCGGTAGGCGCGGGCCTGCTCGGGGGTGAGCCCCTCGGCGACATGGACGGGCACCAGCTCAAGCCCGAGCTTCCGCGCCGCCTTCCACCTGGTATGCCCAACGATGATGACGCCGTGCTCGTCCACGACCACGGGCTGGCGGAAGCCGAACTCGGTGATGGAGCGGGCGACGGCGTCCACCGCGGGGTCGTTCTTGCGCGGGTTCTTGTCATACGGGGTGATGTCGTCGATGGACCTGAAGGTGATCAGCATGCCGTCTCCTTGCAGACTCTGGATGTGACTCTGTGACTCTCGTGACTCTGGGAATCTCCGCCGCAACTCGACGAACCCGGCCGTTGCCGGCCTTGGTGGGGCCTTTGGGCCCTCAGGGCGGGTACCGAGACCCGGCAAGCCGGTGATGCGGTTTCTCCGGGAGTGGTTCTGAGAGTCATCAGAGTCACAGAGTCACTCCTTTGTGCCCCGAGGATTCACCTCGACCACACGCCAGATCTGCCCCTTCGATGTTTTTTGGGTGTCGGTGTCCAGCATCTTGCCGTCGATCACGCGCCGCTTCATTGTCCGGAGCTTGTTGCCAAGTTGACGGGCCGTTGGGACCTTCCCAGGCGTGCTGGCAACGAGGGCTTCAATGGCGTCTCGCAGGGCGATGGCCGCCTCGTCCGCCGGCCAACCCCCGTCCGTCGGATACAGCTGCCGGATCAGTTCGGCGATCCCCACGCCCTGCCCGTCGGGTGCGCGGGCGTGCCACGCAGCGATCAGCCGGCCGAGCGCGTCCTTCTCTGTGTCGGCCGCCACCTCGAGCAGCTCGCGCGTGTCGCACGGGTCGGGCAGCCCAAGCCACCGAACCGCCGAGCGAACGACATCCGACCAGCCGTTGAAGCTTCCGTACGGGCGGAGCTCCATGTCGGGTCTCCCCGCCTGGAGGTAGGCGGCCACGATCGTGATGGCGTCGGCAAGAAGCCGGGGCCGGTTGGCGAGGACATGACCGATGAGGTCTCGGTGACGGAAGCCCGCCCGGTCTTCCGGATTCTCCAGGGGGCTGTCCAGCCGGATGTAGACCGTCCGCCGCGTCGTGTCGGCCTTGACGGTGACGTTGTTGCCGGTGGCGATCCAGACCGCGAGCATCGGGCCGGAGAAGCTGGAGTTGGTGCCGAGAACTCTATCCTGCCACCAGTCGCTGGTGAGTGCGCGGTCGAGCGCGTCGTTGCCGATGACTCCGCCGAGGTTGTCCAGCAGGACGACCCTTGCGCCCTCCATCGCCAGCGTGGTTATCTGCTTGCGGCACTCCATCGAGTCGTGCACATAGGAGCTCATGGGTGGTACGCGGCCGGTGGCGATGATCGCCACGATCGAGCCCAGGAGCGTTTTGCCCGCCCCACGCACATTCGCGTCCACGAGGAACAGAGGGGACGGCCCGGTGAAGGCGTGCCGCGCCACGGCCGTAAGCACCGCGGAGAGGTGGGCCGCGGCATGGGCAGTGCTGGCGAACGGGAAGTCGCAGACAAGATCAAGCAGCCGATCGCAGGACTCGCAGGCGTCGCCGTGGGTCGGCCGGGCCGGGATCTCGGGGAACTCGCAGCCCGGCATATAGAGAACCCCGGTCACCGGGTCAAACCCGCGCGCCTGCCAGATGGTCCCGTCCGGCCGCAGCACGGGTGCTTCGGAGACAAGGCGTAGTCGGCGAAGCCCGTGCCAGCACCCCCGAGATTCGACCCCCTTCACAAGCCAGCCCGTGGGGTGGCACGGCGTCTCGCCCTTGTTGGTAATCCTCAGCAGGGTTGCGTTGCGCGTAATCACCTCCCTGAGTCTGGGAGTCTGCAGCGGCGCAATGACCACCCCAGCCCCGTCGGCGTCCGTCCTAATGACCTCCGCGATGCGGCCGCCTCGAGAATAGAGCTCGGGGTCCCGTGTGAGCGCGGCGACCGTCTCCTCAATGACTCGGTGCTCGTCGGTATCGAGGGTGATCTCTGGCATCCCGGAGTCCGCACGACGCGGGGCCGGTCGGGCCCGGGCGTGATCGTCCCCGTAGTGGTCGGTGGCGTTCTCAATGGCGAAGTCGATGGTCATGCGCCGGTAGTCCTCGCGCTCTTGCCACTTCTCGCGCTGGCCCCGAGCGGACAGCGAGAACAGCCGCTCAATGCGATCGCGGTCCGGGCCGCACCAGAACGCCAGGTGACAGGCCAGGGCCGCGTCCGCGGCGCTCTCGTCGCCGCCGTGGCCGGAGGTGTCGCCGCGGTCGAACAGCGCCGCGAACTTCTCTCCGTTGGTCGCCGAGCGGGCCTTCTGGAGCATCGCCTCGTCGTCGCCGTTGAATCCCGCCCCTCCTATGCGGGCGATCACGCCGGGGCGGTCTTCCCGCTGGCGCCACAGCCTTGCGCACAACGCTTCGAGCTGCTCCTGCCGCTCGGAGATGAGCTGCACGCAGCCGGGGACGACCCTGCCCGTGAGCGTGAAGTACCGCTTCTGGTCGTAGACCTCGATCTTGCCGATACCGTCGAGGGCCGTGGATGTGCACCTCGCCCACTCGGGCTTGCGTCCTCGAACGAAGATCTTGACGCCGGTGCCCGAGGGCGAGTACTCCGCGTACGAGTCGAAGTTCCGGAGCAGGCGCTGTGCCTCGGGGCTGACGCTGCCCTGCTCGTCAACGCAGTCGTCCAGGTCGATGCCGCAGATGCCCTCGTCGGCGTCGAAGCTGAACCCGATGCCTGCGCACGCGCCCGCGTGCCGCGTATACAGGTCGGCGGCGAGCAGGTAGGACACCAAGTTTTCGGGGTTGGTCGGGTCGATCCTCGCGCCGGATCTAGGGTCAAACGGGACCTTCGCCCAGTCCCCGTCCCGCCACTCGTACCGCCAGTGCAGGAATCGCTCGAAGGCGCGAAGCTCGGGGGGGAGCCCAAGGAAGTCGGGCGGGCCTGGGTCGGGCCGCGGGGTGGGGGATGTGGCGATCACAGCCCCTCCCCCTCAAGCTCCCGCTCCAACTCCCGTTCCGACTGGTCCCGCTCGCCCGGGCGGGCGCTCTCGGGCGCCGATCCCGCGCGTCTCGCTTGCGGTCCGTACCGGGACTCCCGGGGTGGAGCCGTCGCCGCTTGAGCATCCTTCGCCTCGAAGTACTCGCGGTCCGCCTCCGTCAGCTCGCGGCAGAACGCGCCGACCCACGCGGCGGTGGTGTACATCTTGCCGCCGCTGCGGAGGTGGTGCAGGTAGACCCGCCTGCCCCCGCGGGCAAGCACGCCGCGGCGGCACCAGCGCCAGATGCAGTTCGGCGAGGGGTGCCCCGGAGCGTGGCGCGCGGCCTCCGCCAGCGAGAGGTAGGCCGTCGGGTCTCGGTGTGCGCCGTTGTGGGATGCGTCCGTCATTGCCGGGCATTGTGCCCGGCGGTGTTCTGCGTTCCAGCGCCCAGTGCCCCGATCTACCTTCGTTGCGGCGTAGACTCGTCACTGACGAGTAGGTGACGAGTCCGGCGACGAGTGGCTCAATCGAGCAGGGCTTGCAGCGCCTTGGCGATCTCGGCCCCCTTCATGAATCTCGGCTTCTTGCCTGTTGCCGCGCCGATGAGTGCCTTCACATCGTGGGGGCCGAGCAGCCGCTGCGCGCCGCGGCCGTCGAACGCGGCCGCTGGGATCTCGGCGGCCCCCCGAATCCGGTCGAGGGTACTTTCCGAGCACTTGGTGAACTCCCGGATCTGGCGCAGGAGGTCCTTCTTCCTCCACCCATCCGGCTTGGAGAGCACGCCGGGGGGCGGATCGCCTTGGGGCGCCGTGACCGCCTGGAGTGTCACGCGGCCGCGCGTCACCGAGGAGGCGGCATCGACGAAGGCGTCGGGGACCTCGGGGCAGCCGGCGCGGATCATGCCCAGCCCCCGCTCGCCCACGGTGACGGGGTGCCAGGCCCCGAGCAGCGTGCGGAGGGTCGTGAGCAGCTCGAGGAGGAAGTGCTCCGGGAGCGCTGGCTTGGTGGGGAGACCTCCCATCGCCGCCGCCCCCGTGAGGCGGATCGCCCGGCTGGTGACGCCCACGAACCCCCGGTACGCGGCCGTGTATTCCTCCAGGTTCCGCTCCCACCGGTGCGGGGCGACGAACACCCATTCAGGAGCCTCCTCGCCCGCGGCGCGCAGACTCCTCGTTTCCCGGGCGATGGTCGCGGCGTTGGTGGCCTCGCGGCTCGCCCGACACTCGGGGTAGTGCTCCCGTCGGGGCTCCCCGTGCGCCGAGTAGATCTCGCGGGACTCCTGGTAGGTGTGGCGGAGCGAGGCCGCCGCGCACTCGGTCGCGATGAGTGCGCGGGTCAACTCCTCAAGGCACGGCGCCTGCTCCGCGGGGGCGAGGTCCGGGCAATGCGCGTCCGCGGGGCGGCGCGCGTCCGCGGACTCCAGCGCCGCCCGCGCCCCGGCCAGCACCGGCACGAAGGCCCAGCCGCCCAGATCCTCGGCCAGGGGCGCGATCATGCCGCGCCCGACCGTGTCGTCCCGCAGCCACTCCAGCGAGGCGAGCTCCGTCAGCCCCGAGCAGTACTCCGCGGCGTCCCTGTCGGTCGCGAGGCACGCGACCAGCGCCGCGACCCGCGCCGGCACGAGCGGGTCCTCGGCCGCCATGGGCGTCATGTCCGGCGGGCTCGCCATCAGATCGACGACCGCGCACGACAGCCTCGCCTGGAGCTGGAGGGGGGCGCTGTCCTCCTCGCCTATCCCGATGTGGCGCGCCGAGGCGAGCGGCGCCGGTTCTCCCGGCCGCTCCAGGAAGCGTCGGCGACGCTCAAGCACGGCGTCGGGCCCGTACAGGTCGTCGAGGTACCTCCCGGCGTGGATGAACTCCGCCGGGCGGGCCCGGACCCGCCCGTGCGCCCACGCCAGAAGGCTCTCCGCCCGCCTCGGCCCCCGGTCCCGCTTCTTGGTTGCGCTTCCTTGCATCTGTTCGCTCCTTGCCCGCTTGCTGCCGGGCGTTAGGTTAGTATCCCGGCGATGTAACCGTAATGGGGGCGCCGCGCGCCGGCGGGCGGATTTCCACAGGGCTTCCACGCCGGAGGGCCCTCACCCGATGCGCCGGAGCACCTCCGCGACCCGGCCCTCGTCCCGCTCCGCGTAGACAGCGTCCGTGACCTCCGCCGACGAGTGCCCCAGCACGAGCTGGGCCGCCTCCAGCCCGAACTCGCGGCGGATGCGGGTCGCGGCGCTGTGGCGGAGCTGGTTGGGCCGCCACAAGTGCTCGCGCCCCCACCGCCGAAGTTCGGCGTGCTCCGCCGGCGTGAGCCGCGCCATGCACTCCTCGTGGGTCTCGAGGGCGCCGCCCTCCCGCGCCCGGGGGCGGAGGTGGTCCGGCGGCGGGAACGCCCGGGCGCAGGCGTACTCGATCGCCCGCCGGTAGCTGTCGGGCGTGTACGCCTCTCCCGGCGCCCGCGCCGGCGCGGCCCTGCGGTTGGTCCCCGGGCCGTTGCCGTATCCCTCGGGGGTCCTCCGCTCCCTCCGGCGGCGCTCCAGGCGCTCGGCCTCGGCGTCGGCCGGGCTGAAGAGCGGCCGATCGGGCGGCCGCCGCCCGAGGAACGGGCGGAGCACCCGCTCGGCCTCGGGGCCGAAGTAGAGGGTTCGCTCGCGCCCGAGGTGGGCGGTCTTGTGCTCGTCCAGCCTCGCGACGAGCAGGCCGCTGGGCTCGTCGCGCTCTAAGTCGGAGCCGCGCAGCCCGACGATCTCGCCGGGCCGCGCCCCGGTGAGCAGCTGGAGCTCGACCATGGCGCGTACGGGCGTCGCGAGGTGCGGGAGCGTCGCCTCCACCAGGAACCCGGGCGCGGGCCGCACGGGCCGCCGCTCGGCCGCCCGGGTCCGGCCCCGCTTGAGCGGCTCGACCATTGCCAGCGCCTGCGCGACGGCGGCGGGCAGCATCTCCTGGGCCGCCCCCCACCGGAACACCGCCACGACGATGCGGACCCGGTCGTTGACCGTCGACCGCGACCACGGACGGCGCGGCGGGTCGGCCGAGGCGTCGCCCGCGACCATGGCCTCCTGGAGGAGCCTCAGCCTCCTCGGCCCGTAGTCCCCCAGCGGCGTGGCGCCGTCGAGGCGGCGGAGCAGCCGCAGGGTCGCGCGGATGGCGTTGTGCCGCTTGGGCAGGTACCGCTTGGCGACCCGCCGCCAGTACTCGCGGACCAGGTGGTTGACCGTCGGGGCGTCGGCGTTCCGCTGGGGGCCCGCCGGCGGGCCGGGCCGGTCCGGGAGGCGCCGGCCCAGCGACTCGTAGTCGGCGAGGAGCCGGTAGTACAGCTCGCGGCTCTCGGGCGAGCCGTACTCGCCGAGCCAGTAGTCGCGGCGCTTGCCGGTGGCGGAGTCGGTGAGGGTCACGATGGCCTGGGTGTACCCGGCGCGCAGGCGGTAGGCGGGGGGCCTGCGCGGCGGCCGTTCCGCGGCGGCGGCGGGTGGCGTCCTGGGCATTGGGCGGCGCTCCCTCGGTCGAGCGCGGTGTCACACCGCGCTGTTTTCGACCCGGTCTGCGCCGCCGTCCGTCGGCGGGTCACCGCAAGTGGCGGTTTCAGAGAGCCTTACGGCAATCGGGGTGAGAGGATTTGAACCTCCGACCTTCTCGTCCCGAACGAGACGCGCTACCAAACTGCGCTACACCCCGTGATGTCCTGCCTGCCGCCGGTGCGGCCGGCGCCCCGGTCCGGTGACGGGGGCGGCGATTATACCCCTGATCGCAGCGCCGGGCACGGGCTCCGCGGCGTGATCGGGTCACAGCTGGCCGCACTGACCGCAATGACTAAACCCGCCGCACCGATCGGGCCGGGCCGGGCCGGGCGGCCGGCGACGGTCCGCCCCCGGGGCGGCTACTCAAAGTCCCGCGTCTCGACCGGGAACCGCGGCACCGTGGAGTACACATTGTCGCCCCGGGTCCCGGGGTCGCCGTCCTCGCCGGCGGAGTAGAAGTAGGGCGTGCCGCCGATGCACATGCCCTCGTCGGCGTCGCCCACATCACCGGGCTTCCGGCTTTGATCATCCTGGAAGGGCCGGTAGGACCGGCGGAAGTCCGCCCGGGCCAGGGTGCCCTTGCCCGTCGAGAACTGGATGCCCTCGAGGAGGTCCCGCTGGGCCATGTTCTTGCGCTTGGCGTCCCAGTACTCCCCGTGCCCGCCGTGGAAAGCGGGGTGCACGATGCGGAGCGGGCGGCCCCAGGCGTCCTTCATGTCCAGGGCCGGGAGCGCCCAGCTCACCACCTTGCCCGACTTCGGGTGCGCGGGCGGTCCCTGGGATGGCCCGGCGAAAGTGCTGTCGATGCCCTGGAGCATGGGCAGGATTGACGCGTCCTGCATTACCAGCGCGGTGTAGAAGATCGCGCTGGGCCAGGGCGCCGTAGAGAACTCGACCGGGGCGTCGCTCCCCTCAAGGGTCGCGTCGATGATCGGGTAGACATACTCGCGCCCGGCCGTGTCGATCGACCGCAGTTCGGACGGCAGCGGCGTATCGGCGTTGAACGACCACGCCCCGAGGGACTCATCGAGCGTGCGGAGGATGTCCTGGGTCGACCTTGCCTTCCCGCCCTCGACCACCTTTGCCCCCACCACGACGGCCATGGCGATGAGCAGGGCGATGATCCCGATGACGATGAGCAGTTCGATGAGCGTGAAGCCCGGCGCCCCCGCGCGGGGGTGGCCGATCGGGCTGGTCGCGCGTGTTGATCTCATGGTCAGGCTCTCCGTCGCTGGCTCCCCATGTCCGCACGATACCCGAACCCCGTGCCGCAGTCCGATACGCCCGGTGACCGGATCCTGATCCCCCGGGGGCCGGGAATCAGGACCGTCTGGGCATCTGCCTCCAGAGTGTACCGGCTAGCCGATGCCCGGACCCACGATATTGCCTGCGCCGCCCAGCCCGCCGCTAAGGCTGCCCCCGGCCGGGGCGGGCGTCCTGGGGGGCGGCTGTGGCGGCATGCCGCGGGGCGCGGGCCCGCCGGGCGCGACCGGGGCGGGGTTGATCCTGGCCTTGAAGATGAAGTCGGTGACCTTGTCGCGGACGCTCTGGTCCATCTGGCCGAACAGGCGGGAGCCCTCCCGCTTGTACTCGATCCTGGGGTCCTGCTGGCTGAAGCTGCGGAACCCGATCGAGTCGCGGAGCTGGTCCATCGCGTAGAGGTGGTCCTTCCAGGTGGTGTCGAGGGTCTCGAGCAGGATCGACCGCTCGAGGTAGAGCAGCTCGGCGCGGAGGAGGTTCTCGACGCGGGCGCGGATCGCGTCCGGGCGCTCGTCGGGCTCGAGGAACCGCATCGCGTCGGGCAGCCCGACCCCGAACCGCTCGGTGAGGTGCCTGTCGAGGGACTCATCGTCCGCGCAGACCAGCGCCTCCTGGACCTCCCGCTCGATGACATTCTCCCCCACGAACGCCTTGGAGGCCTCGAGGAGCTGGTCGCGGACCTTCGCCGGCGGGGTGGTGCGGACCGTGTCCTCGGTCCACTCGAACCCGTGGCGGCGATTGGCCCAGTTGGCGAGCTGCGCCATGGCGTGCTGGGGGTTCTGCCGCGCCTGGCTCATCGTGAGCTGCATGATGAACTCGACGGGGTACTCGATCTCCCGCTTGGTGTAGAGCTCGTCGGCGCGCCTGATGATCTCCTCCTGGGGGGTGCGGTCCTCGTCCTCCATCGCGCCGACGATGTCCTCGACCGTCACCTCGATGCCGAACTTGCTCTTGCACCACTCCACCAGCTTGCCGGGCCCGTAGTGCCTGTCGGTGAAGGTCGGGATCTTGGGCAGCTCGGTCGAGTCGATGCGCCGCTGCGCCGCCTCGCAGAGCATGTTGAACACGGCGTTGCGCTCCGCGACGCCGCCCTCGCGGATCTCGCCGGCGTCGAGATCGACCCCGAACCGGCTCTTGGCCCAGCTCACCAGGCCGGCCGAGTCGAAGTCAACGGAGATCTCCGAGCCCTCGATCGGGATGTACTCGCCGAGCGTGACATCGATCATGTGCCTCGCCTCCTCGTAGGCGATCTTGCGGACGGCCATGTCCATCTCGTTGGCGTCCTTGCCGCGCAGGCGTTCCGGGGGCACGGAGAAATCGAACCGCTCGCGCGCGTACTCGGCAACGCACTCGGCGGGGTACTCCGCGTCCAGGTACAGCCCGCACGCGTCGTCGATCGCGTCGGAGATGTAGTCGAAGATGAGCCCCCGGACCTCGCGCCCCTCGAGCACCCGCTGGCGCAGGCCGTAGAACTTCTGGCGCTGGTGCTCCATCACCTCGTCGTACTCAAGGATGTTCTTGCGGATCTGGAAGTTGCGTTCCTCGACCTTCCGCTGGGCCCGCTCGACGCTCTTGGAGAGCATCGGGTGCTCGATCGCGTCGCCCTCCTTCATGCCCAGGCGGCTGAGCACTTTCATGGTGGTCTCGCCGGCGAACATCTTCATCAGGTCGTCGTCGAGGCTGACGAAGAAGCGGCTGGAGCCTTTGTCACCCTGGCGCCCGCACCGGCCGCGGAGCTGGTTGTCGATGCGCCGGCTCTCGTGCCGCTCGGTGCCGATGACATGCAGGCCGCCCATGTCCTCGATATTCTCGAACCAGCGGATGCGGTGGAGCAGGCAGCGCCCGCCGCGGTCGAGCTCTTCGCGCAGGCTCTCGGCGTCCATGGTGTCGACCTTGCCCGAGGGGGCCCAGGTGCTGGTCTTCGCCCAGTGGCGGAGCAGCCGGAGCTCGAGCTCGGCGAAGTCCATCGACTCGGCCTCCCGCTTCTGGATATCCAGGATCCCCGGGGCGATCTTGCGGTAGATGTTCTCCCGCAGCTCCGCGTCGCCCGCCTCGACGGTGAGGCCCCGCGAGGCGATCCCGCGCCGGAGCCAGTGGTCGAGCAGCGACTCGCGTCCGATCCCGCCGAGCTTGATGTCCGTGCCGCGCCCGGCCATGTTGGTCGCGATCATCACGGCCCCCAGGTGGCCGGCGCCCTGGACGATGTGGGCCTCACGCTCGTGCTGCTTTGCGTTGAGCACCTCGTGCTTGATCTGGTGCTTGCGCCCGAGCATCTGGGCGAGCATCTCGCTCTTCTCGACGCTGGTGGTGCCCACCAGGATCGGGCGCCCGACATCGTGGAAGGCCTTGATCTCGTCGACGATCGCCTCCCACTTGTCCTTGGCGCGGAGGAACATCAGGTCGTCGAAATCGCTGCGGATAACCCGCTTGTTGGTCGGGATGCTGACGACATCGAGCTTGTAGATGTCGTGGAACTCCTGCGCCTCGGTGTCCGCGGTGCCGGTCATGCCCGCCAGACGCTTGTACATCTTGTAGAAGTTCTGGATGGTGACCGTCGCGATCGTCTGCGTCTCCTGCTTGATCGGGACGCCCTCCTTGGCCTCGATCGCCTGGTGCAGGCCGTCGGACCACTGGCGCCCGATCATCGGCCGTCCGGTGAAGGTGTCGACGATCACGATCGTCGGCTCGCGCCGGCCCGACATGCGGTCGTCCACATCCATGATCACATAGTCGCGGTCGAGCTGGTACACCGCGTGGGCCCGCAACGCCTGCTCCAGCAGGTGGGGCACATCCATGTTCTGGTCGACATAGAACGACCCGATCCCCGCGCTGCGCTGCGCCTCGCTCACGCCCTCGTGCGTCAGGTGGCACTGCTTGCGGTCCATCCGGAGCTCGTAGTACTGCGTGTGCTTGTCGCGGTCGGACTCCATCTGCGGCAGCTCGCCCTTCGCCGCCTCGAGCTGCTTCTGCAGCTCGGGCACCTGGCCCTTGTCGCGGACCTGCCGGATGTCGCCCTCCAGGCCCTTGATCCGCTGCTTGCACTGCTCCACACGGTCGTCCCGCTCCTGCCAAGGCTTCTGCTTCTCGGCGAGGTGCCGCGCCAGACGGTCGGCCAGGTCGTACCGCGGCTGGTCGTCGTGCGCCGGCCCCGAGATGATCAGCGGCGTGCGGGCCTCGTCGATCAGGATCGAGTCCACCTCGTCCACGATCGCGAACTGACGCTTCCGCTGCACCTGCTGCTCGACCGACCGCTTCATGTTGTCGCGGAGGTAGTCGAACCCGAACTCGCTCGTCGTGCCGTACACCACATTGCACCGGTACATCCACCGCTTCAGCTCTTCGGGCTGCTGGTGCGCCGGGTGGATCGCCCCCACCGTCAGCCCCAGCGCCCGGAAGAACGGGAAGGTCCAGTCGCGGTCGCGCTGCACCAGGTAGTCGTTCACCGTCACCACATGCACCTGCTGACGCTCGATGCACGCCAGGTAGGTCGCCAGCGGCGCCACGATCGTCTTGCCCTCGCCGGTCTTCATCTCCGCGATCTTGCCCCCCGAGAGCACCATCGCGCCGATCAGCTGCACCTCGAACGGCCGGGCCCGGAACGGCGGGCGGCTCTCGGGGTACAGCGCCCGCACCGCCTCGTACAGCTCGTTGGGGATCTCCACACGCTGCCACCCGGCAACCGCCTCCGTGCAGCCCAGAAACTCGTTCTTCTCGTCCGGAACGCCGTCGGGCGTCTGACCGGTCGGCGCCAGCATCGTCCGCGGCAGGAGCAGCGGCATCGCGTCGGCCTCCGCCCTCACCCGGTCGTAGAGCCGGCGGGCACCCTCGGGGAGCCGGTCGGGATCGAACCCCGCCGCGGGGTCCAGGATGTTCCGGATGCCGACCGAGCGGTCCATCGCCTCGCGGGCGACGGCGAACGCCTCGACCAGCAGCTCGTCGGTCCGCGTTCCCTTGTCGTGGCGCCCACGGAGCTCGACGAACTTCGCGCGGAGCTGCGCGTCCGTGAGCCGACGGATATCCGGCTCCATCTGGCCGATCGCGTCCGCCCGCGAGGTATACCGCTTGACGAACCGCTCGTTGCGCGTGCCGATGATCTTGTTGAGAATGGGACCGATGACGGGGATGCCGCTTGAACTGGCCATGAGTCACCCTGTGCGTGTGTCGGGCCGGGGCCCGTGTGGTGCTGATCTGGAGTCGGGAACGGGGCCCGCGCGCGGGGGTGAACTCGTCACCCCCGCCGGGCAGCTCGCGCGAATAGACGCGAGGGAGGGACCCCGCCCGGGCAAAGGCTCGCCCGGCACGGGGAGGGCTCAGCAGCCCGCCGGCGGCGGCATGGGCAGGATGGCCGACGAAACCTGCGCCAGCCCCACATGGCGCGGCGCGGGAGCCGCGTCCGCCCCGGCCGGGCATCCCTGAAGGTCCGGCTCGACCGTCCAGCCCTCACCGGCCCGCACCAGCGAGGCTTGGGCCGGGGTGTCGTCGAGCCAGAGGGTCAGAAGCTGGCCGTCGCACAGGCGCAGGCACTCGCCCGCCCGCGGCGCACCCTGCCCGACCCGCTCCGACATCGAGCCGAGCTGAATCGCAAACGCCAGCAGGATGACCGCCCGGGTGCTCCAGGGGAGCGCCCGGGGGGTTGTCGAAGCCGGTGTTTCTCTGGGGTTCTGGCTCATGGGTCGCGTTCGGCGGGCCCAAGAGTATCGGCCGCAAACCCGCGCCGAGCAAGCCGGAACCCCAAACGGCAGGCCGGGAACAGGCCCACCCCCTCATTCTGGCCAGTATCGGGACCGATGTCCGATATCCTGAACGGCCCGCGGCGGGCCCCCGGGCATACGCTCCGCCCGCATGACGCACGACATCCCGGACCCACAGGACGCATCAAGGATGATCGCCAACCGCCAGACCCTGCCCCCGACCCGGCAGTCGATCACCCACAAGTTCTGCATCGATCGCCACGAGGGTTATCTGACCATCGGCCTCTACCCCGACGGCACCCCTGGTGAGATCTTCATCAAGATCGCCAAGGAGGGCTCCGCCCTCTCGGGGATGTGCCAAGCATTCTGCAGGGCGTTCAGCATCGCCATGCAGTATGGCCTCTCGATCGAGGAAGCCGTCGTCCGGTTCAAGGGGATGCGGTTCGAGCCCATGGGCTACACCAACAACCCCGAGATCCCCGAGGCCCAGTCGATCGTTGACTATGTCGCCCGGTACCTGGAGTTGAGCTTCGCGGGCGCTCCCCGTCGCTAGCGCGGGGCCGCGCTTGCCCATCGCGAGTGCCGGCCACGCCCTGCCGCCCAGGCCCGATCGACGCCGAGCAAGTGTGTGATAACTGGGTTCGCTTGCGGTCTGGGTCTTGCCCGGGGGGTCGCGCGCCGATATGAATCATGCATCCGGGCGCAGAGGTTGCCCGGTCCGGGAGCCCCGGCGGGGCCCGGAGTGTCCCGCGTGCGTGCCGGGGTCGCGGACCCCGCAGGGGAGTGTCGCAGATGCCCGGTGGCCAGGACAACCAGAGCCCCGATGCGGGCCAGGAGCCCGGCCCAGGGGGCGTGGTCGCTCGCGCCGCCGGCGAGGCGTGTGTCCTGAACGAAGGGCTCGACGCCCGCGTCCTCGTCCTCAACCGGCTCTATGTCGCCGTCCGCGTGGTCTCGGCCCGGCGGGCGTTCGCCATGCTCTGCCGCGGCATGGCCGAGATCATCCATGTCGAGAACGGCCAGTACCTCAATTACGACTTCGCCACCTGGACGGAGCTGTCGGCGCTGCGCGCCCGGCTCGAGCACGATGAGCACGACTGGGTCCGCACCGTCCGCTACGAGCTCGCCGTGCCGCGCATCATCCGGCTCTTCGGGTACGACCGACTGCCCGCCCAGCGCGTCAAGCTCAACCGGCGCAACCTGTTCGCGCGGGACCGCAACCAGTGCCAGTACTGCGGCCAGCACTTCCCGACCAGCGATCTGACCCTCGACCATGTCGTCCCCCGCACCCAGGGCGGCGGCGACACCTGGGAGAACCTCGTCTGCGCCTGCGTCCCCTGCAACGCCCGCAAGGGCGGGCGCACC
The DNA here is from genome assembly GCA_020850415.1 of Phycisphaerales bacterium. GTDB lineage: Bacteria > Planctomycetota > Phycisphaerae > Phycisphaerales > UBA1924 > PNC22. The sequence continues at coordinate 47,672 of JADZER010000022.1, read as the reverse complement.
CCCGAGCAGGCCCGCGTGAAGCTCGTCCGCCGGCCCGTCAAGCCCAAGCGCAACCCGCTCATCACGCTCAAGCTGGGCAGCGAGAAGTACCGGTCCTGGCGGGCGTTCCTCGACGAGGCCTACTGGTCGGTCGAACTCCGCTAGCCTCGCGAGATCCCCGCCCGTGTATACTCGCCGAGCCCCGGGAGGATCGGATGCGCGCGACGGAGTACAAAGTCAGGCTCGAGGCCTTCGAGGGCCCCATCGACCTGCTCTACTACCTCATCCGCCGGGCCGAGGTCGAGATCACCGACATCCCCATCGCCGAGATCACCGACCAGTACATGGGGTATCTGGAGGGGATCGATCGCGTTGACATCGACAAGGCCGGCGAGTTCCTCCTCATGGCCGCGACGCTGACCGAGATCAAGTCCCGCGTCGTCGGCGCCGCCTCGCTCACCGGGCGCGAGGACGCCGGCCGGCCCGCGTCGGACACCGACGAGCCCGACCCGCTCAAGGAACTGGTCGGCCAGCTCCTCGAGTACAAGCGCTTCCGCGACGCGGCCGGCGCGCTCGAGCACCGTCTGGACGACTGGAGCAAGCGGTACCCCGCCGCCCGCTCCGGCGTCGACGCCGACCAGATGCGGGCGATCCTCAACGAGGGGCGCGAGCTGGACATCGAGGACCTGTCCATCGTGGATCTGGTCGAGGCGTTCGGCCGGATCTGTGAGACGATCCACTTCGACCGCCTCGGCGAGCACGAGGTCCTCACCGACGAGACGCCCATCGAGCTCTACGCGGAGGACATGCTCGACAGCCTCCGGCGCGAGGCCGCCGCGGGCCACGAGCAGATCGCGCTCCGCCGGCTCTTCCTCGGGCGCAAGCGCTCCGAGGTGCTGGGCCTGTTCCTCGCGCTGCTCGAGCTGGTCCGCAACCGGCGTGTGCGCGTGCGCCAAGACGACGCGACCGGCGAGATCGTGCTCGGCCTCCGCGAGGAGGAGCCCGGGCCGCCGCCGGCGGAACCCGCGGAGCCGGACGCGGAATAAGCACGGGCGGCCGGGCCCGGCCCGCGCGACCGCCTCCACCGGGGTGCCGCATGCACGACACGACCGAGCCCACGCCCCCCGAAGCCCGCATCGCCCCCGCCCGCCGGTGGTCGTGGGCGTGGCTCGTGCCGCTGGGCGTACTCGCGGTGCTCGGCGTGCTGGGCGTCCAGGCCTCGCGTGACAGGCCGCTGGCGATCAGCATCCGGTTCACCGAGGGCTCGGGCCTGCGCGAGGGTGACCCGGTCTCGTGCAAGGGCGTCCATGTCGGCGAGGTCCGGGGCGTTCGGCTGGCCTCCGACGCCCAGTCGGTGATCGTGGAGGTCTCCCTGGCGCGCTCGGCCGCGAATATCGCCGTCGAGGGCTCGAGGTTCTGGGTCGTCCGCCCCGAGGTCAGCCTCCGGGGCGTCTCGGGCCTGGAGGCGATCCTGGGACCGCGCACGATCGCCGTCGAGCCCGGCGCCCACACCGCCGCCCGCGTGGCCGCCTTCACCGGCCTCGACGACGCCCCCCCGCTGCCCGACCCGACCGACGGGTCGCTGCTCCTCACCCTCCGCGCCGCCCGACGCGGCTCGCTCGACCCCGGCTCGCCCGTCACCTACCGCGACATCCAGATCGGTCGGGTGCTCCAATCCCAGCTTGCGGACGACGCGACAGCGGTCGAGATCGCCATCGCGGTCGACCCGCCCTACGCCCAGCTCGTCCGCGAGAACACCTGCTTCTTCAACACCTCCGGCATCACGGCCGACTGGCGCTGGTTCGGAGGCCTGGATGTCCGCACCGACTCGCTCGAGTCGGTCATCACCGGCGGCATCGGCCTGGCCACGCCCACGAAGCCCGGCGCTCGCGTCGGCAACGGCCATGTCTTCGATCTCGCCGACAAGCCCGAGTCCGACTGGCTCGAGTGGGAGCCGACGGTGCCGCTGCGCGAGCCCTTCTCCGGCGGCTGACCGGCGCCCGCCCGGGACAAGAACGGGCTTGTGCGCAGGGCAGCGAACGGGTACGCTGTCTCCCTCGGGATCGCACCCGCGATCCACGCAGAGAGGAGAGCAACATGCGTACGAACGCCGCCCTGAACGCCGCGCGGTTCGCCGTTGTCGGTCTCGCCGCCGCCGGCACCACCACGCTCGGCCAGACCACCAAGGTCGCTACCGTCTCCGACGCCGACGCCGAGATCGCCGGCATGCTCACCATCACCGACGGCCCCGCCCGCTCGCCGGCCGTCGCCGACGATGCCGGCAACGGCCATCGCGCGATCAACCAGGTGCCAGGCTTCCCCATCTCCATCGGGAAGCACCCCAACTTCGCCCCGTTCCGCGGCACGGTCCTCGCCGACATCGACGGCCAGCCCGGGCTCGAGATCCTCCAGAGCGGCACCGACGGCAGGCTCCACGCCTGGCACAACAACGGGACACCCGTCGCCGGGTTCCCCGTCGTCACCACCGGCTTCCCGCAGTACCCCCCGAGCGTCGCCGACCTCGACGGCGACGGCGACGCCGAGATCGTCTTCAGCACCCGCGGCATCACCAGCGGGGGGCGCCTCTACGCGCTCGACAACACCGGCGCACCGCTCGCCGGGTTCCCCATCAGCATCAGCAACCGCAATGTCGAGTGCTCCCCGGTCCTCTACGACCTCGACGGCGACGGGCAGCTCGAGATCATCGCCCAGACCCGCGCCTACCCCATCGGCTATATCCATGTGTTCGAGATGAACGGCACCGAGTGGGGCGGCAACTGGCCCTTCGCCATGAGCCATGTCCCCACCTGCACCCCGGGCATCGCCGACATCGACAACGACGGCCAGCCCGAGCTCTTCACCATGTCCTACGACCAGATGTACCTGCTCAACGCCGACGGCACGCCAGAGAGCGGCTGGCCCCAGGGCATCGCCAACGGCAACTTCAGCTACCAGTCGCCCGCCCTGGCCGACCTCGACGGCGACGGCGACCTCGAGATCACCATCGCCTGCCACAAGGACGCCGCCGGGACCTATGTCTTCCAGCACGACGGCTCGCTGATGAGCGGCTGGCCCCAGCCCTTCGACACATGGTCCTACGGCGCCCCCACCGTCACCGACCTCGAGGGCGACGGCGAACTGGAGATCATCGCCGGGCAGGCCGGCATCTTCTTCGGCTACAGCGACTGCTTCTGGGTCTGGGACACCGACGGCAACACCCGCGCCGGCTTCCCCTACCCCGACCCGGTCAACGGCGGCGGCAGCGAGGGCCCCATGACCGTCGCCGACATCGACGGCGACAACACCCTGGAGATCTTCGCCGACCACAACATCATGGCCAGCGACATGGGCTACCTCTACGGCGTCGACGCCGCGGGCAACGACCTGCCCGACTTCCCGCTCCGCCCGCACGGGTTCACCTACCTCAACAGCGCGACGGTCGCGGATGTCGACGGCAACGGGACCTACGAGCTGGCCGTCCTGAGCTACTACGACGGCGGGTGCGATGTGAACCTCTACACGCTCCCGGGCAGCTACACCCTCACCGGGCGCGAGTGGCCCACCTACCACGCCCGCAACACCCACGACGGCCTCTACGCGCCCGCGGACGGGTGTTACGCCGATTTCAACGGCGACGGCGATGTCAACACGCAGGATGTGCTCGCGTTCCTCAACGCATGGGCCGCCGACGACGCGTCGGCCGACTGCAACGGGGACGGATCGGTGAACACGCAGGATGTGCTTTGCTTCCTGAACGCCTGGGCCGCGGGCTGCTGAGCGCCCGAGCGCTCTCTCTACGCCGCGTCGCCCCACTTCCACCCCGCCTGCGCGACCTCTTCCTCGGAGAGGTCGTCGCTGCGCGCCCGCAGCCAGAGGTGGCCCGCGATGCCCCACAGGACGGCGAGCACCGCCGCCGCGCCCCACACGCCGGGCATGTTGGCGTGGGCGACGACGACCGACCGCGATGGGTCGCCCGGGCTGTAGAAGACCTCGATCGCCGAGCCCGGCGGGTGGTTGTCCACCAGCCGGCGGTCGTCCCACATCCACTGCCCGCTCCCGGCGTCATACTTGCCCGCCGTGCGGAACCGGCTGAGGCGGTCGCTCGTGAACCACCGGCCGCCCACCTCGTAGGTGTACTCGACCGTCGCCCCCCGCGAGTCGTTGCCGGACGCTTCGACGAACGCGCTGGAGAGGACGAGGCCCTCGGTGCTGGGCCAGCCTAGCGGCGCGAGCACGAACGCCCCCGCCCCGAGCGCCGCCAGCGTCGCCGACCCCGCGAGCAGCGCCGCGCCGAAGGCCTTGGACTTCATCTGCATCCGGAGGTGCCGGCGGTCGGTGTCCATGGGCAAGCCATCGGCCGGACGCCGCCGCGCCTCCAGCCTTCCCGCCGCGCCGGGGGCCTCGCGATCCCCCCAGTCAATGCAGGCAGCACCCGCCGGACCGCTGGTCAACCCCGGCAGGGTGACCGGCTTCCCGGACGCTGGGGATGTCCCTCGCTGGTCACTCTTTGCCGACCCCGAGCAAGGCATCCCCCACCCCGCCGGTGCGCCGGTACACGCGCGCCCGCCGGCTCGCGGGCTCATCCGGCTGGTCGTACGCCAGACCGAACGAAGTCCCCGCGCCGCCCAGCGCCCGGTCCTCCGCCGAGCCGGCGTAGACCAGCACCGCGTCAATGTCGTCGTCCAGGAGCGAGGAAAGCCACGCCCCGGCCGCCTCATCCACAGCGATCCCGTTGTGGCGTGCGTAATACTCCACCGAGCGGTACTCGATCGCGTAGGTGAAGAATGGGTCGTACAGCAGCCCGCCCAGCGCCTGGACGCTGTAGACCAGCCGCTCACCCGGCCGCACCAGCCCGTGGACGGCGCCGTGCGTCTCGGGCGCGACGCCGGGCTTGACATACATGAACCGCATGTACCAGAGACGGTTCCGCACCGGGTCGGTCAGCGACGCGCCCCACCGGAGCTGCTCGCCGACCTCGCGCACCACCGTCCGCGCGTAGTCCGCGCTGTTGACCGCGAGCATGACCAACAGCACGGGCGTCACCACCCGCCCCCGGCCGACCGATCGCCGCCCGGGCAGGAGCGCGCACAGCATCACATACCCCGCCGGCAGGATGTGCAGGCTGTACCGCAGATTCGTCGAGACCGGGACCAGCGCCACATACCAGAACATGCACACCAGCAGCACTCGCAACGCGCTGGGCCGTCGGACCGTCTTGGCCGCGAAGACCACCGCCGCGGGGACCACGCCGACCGCGAACAGGAGCCCGAACGCCCCGTTGGCGTCCTGCGAGGTCGTCTGAAAGAGCTTGTACACCGCCGCCCCCCACCGCTCCAGCCACGGCCCCCTCGCGGTGATCCACAACTGCTCGGGCGCCATGGGGCCGTCGAACACCGTCCAAGGTCCGACCTCGACACGCAGCGGCCAGAGCGGAGACCCGTAGAGCACCCAGCTCCGCACATACGGCGTCGCCGCGACCATCGCCGCGCCGGCAATGGCCAGGACCGTCGGCACGGAGCCCACGCCGCCCCGCCAGCCCCGCCCCCTGACCCGCGGTCCCCCAACCACCAGCCCCCCGAGCACGACGGCCGAGAGCACCCCCGCCCCGATGGCGACGCTGAACTTCGCCGACGCGCCCAGAGCGACTGCCAGCGCGAACCCCGCCAGATCCGACCGGCCCCACGCGCCGCGGCGCCGGGGCGCGCAGAACGCGACCCCCGCCGCGAGCAGCGCACACACCGGCAGGTCGTTGTAGAGCACCCCCGTAAGGTAGATCGGCATCGGCGTCGTGGCGGTCAGGGCCGCGCAGAGCACCGCGAGCCGGTGGCGCAGCCGCGCCCGCCGGGCCAGCACATACGCCGCCGCCGCCAGCACGAGCAGGAAGTACCAGTTCACCAGGTGAAAGCCCACCGTCGTGCCGGTGCAGAGCATGGTCCAGGAGTAGAGCAGCTCGATCGTCCGCGGGTAGGCGTCGGCGAAGTCATCGAGCGGGAAGGTGACCCACCCCACCCGGCCGTCCTGGAACGGCTGCACGGCGACGAGCATCCGGTACAGGGCGCCGTCGTGCTCGTCGCCGGTGTTCCACGCGCCGTGGAGCAGCGCCAGGAGCACCGCCGCCGAGGCGACCACGACCGCGATCCTGGTCGCCCCGTCCAGCGCCGCCCAGACGCGCCGGGCGCGCCGCACCCCGGCGCCGGCCGCCGGCGCGAGCCACCGCCGCGCCCCCAGCAGCGACGCCGCACAGGCCGTCGCGACCGCCAGGTGCACCCAGGGCAGGGCCAGGCGCAGCGGACGCTCCACGGGGAGCAGGCTCAGGGCCAGGACCTCCACCAGCGGCACCAGCGGGGCTGCGACGAGCGCGAACAGCACCCGCTCCGCGGGGCGCGCGAACCACCCCGCCCGCGCCGCCCGCACCCACAGCCACGCGACGACCGGCGCGACCATCGCGAGGAGCGCCGCGCCGTGCATCAAGGCGTACCCCACGCGCACCCCTCCCGGGCCCGGAGCCCGCGACAGCGCCCCGCCGTGCCCGACCCGGCTAGTACCGGTAGTGGTCCGACTTGTACGGCCCGTCCACCGGCACCCCGATGTAGTCCGCCTGGGCCTTGCTCATCGTCGTCAGCCGCACGCCCAGGTGCGCCAGGTGCAGCCGCGCCACCTTCTCGTCCAGCACCTTCGGCAGCGTGTACACCTTGCCGGTCTGGTACTTGGTCCCGCTCAGCGTCGGCTTGCCCGCGGCGTTCAGAGCCAGATCGATCTGCGCCACCACCTGGTTCGTGAAGCTCGCGCTCATCACGAAACTCGGGTGCCCGGTCGCGCAGCCCAGGTTCAGCAGCCGGCCCTCCGCCAGCACAAGGATCGACTTGCCCCCGGGGAACTCCCACTCGTCGAACTGCGGCTTGATGTTGATCCGCTTGATCCCCTTGAGCTTGGCCAGCCCGGCCATGTCGATCTCGTTGTCGAAGTGGCCGATATTGCCGACGATCGCCTTGTTCTTCATCCGCTGCATGTGCGCCGCGGTGATCACATCCTTGTTCCCCGTCGTCGTCACGAAGATGTCCGCGCTCTCGACCACATCCTCCAGCGTCTTGACCTCGTACCCCTCCATCGCCGCCTGCAGCGCGCAGATCGGGTCGATCTCCGTCACGATCACGCGGCAGCCCTGGCCCTTGAGGCTCTGGCAGCAGCCCTTGCCCACATCGCCGTACCCGCACACGACCGCCACCTTGCCCGACAGCATCACATCGCTCGCGCGGTTGATGCCGTCCAGCAGCGAGTGCCGGCAGCCGTAGATGTTGTCGAACTTGCTCTTGGTCACGCTGTCGTTGACATTCACCGCCGGGAAAAGCAGCTGCCCCTTCTTGCTCATCTCGATCAGCCGGTGCACGCCCGTGGTCGTCTCCTCGCTCACGCCCTTGCACGCCGCGGCCGCCCTCGCGAACCAGCCCGGGGTGTCGGCGATCGTCTCCCGGATCGTGCGGAGCACCCACTTCCACTCCTCCGAGTCGACCTTGTCGTCATGCTCGGGCACCTTCCCGGCCTTCTCGAACTCCACACCCTTGTGGATCAGGAGCGTCGCATCGCCCCCGTCGTCGACGATCAGGTCCGGGCCCGATCCGTCCGGCCAGGTCAGCGCCTGCCGGGTGCACCACCAGTACTCTTCCAGGGTCTCGCCCTTCCAGGCGAAGACCGGCGTGCCCTTGGGCGCCTCCGGCGTGCCGCGCCGACCGACGACCACCGCCGCCGCCGCGGAGTCCTGCGTGCTGAAGATGTTGCAGCTGCACCACCGCACATCGGCGCCCAGCTCCACCAGCGTCTCGATGAGGACGGCCGTCTGCACCGTCATGTGCAGCGAGCCCATCACCTTGAAGCCCTGGAGCGGCTTGGCCGCCGAATACTCGGCCCGCACCGCCATCAGGCCCGGCATCTCGTGCTCGGCCAGGCGGATCTCCTTGCGCCCCAGCTCCGCGTGGGCGAGATCGCGCACCCGGAACTCCAACGCCCCCGTCCCGCTGGCCATGGTGGTGCTCGGCTTGGTCATGGTCGTCATCATCGCCTCCATCTCGCGTGTCAGTACAGCGTGGGATCACTCATCACTACACCCCGAGCCCCGATCGCGGAGCCCCGGACGGTCCGACTCTCGTTACCCTGCTTCCCCCATCCACCCCGCGGCCGCGAACAGGGCCGGGCCCTTCGCCGCCGGGTCCCGGGCCAGCTCCCGGTAGCTCGCGCGGGCAAACCCCGCCCCCCGCAGCCACCCCACCACCGCCTCCGGCCGGAAGCCCAGGTGCTTGTGCCCCATCGTGTGCCGGTACTCGCTCCGCCGGTGCTCCAGCATGTCCACGATCAGCGCCACGCCCCCGCCCCGCTCCGTCCGCAGCACCCGCGCCATCTGCCCCACCGCCGCCGCCGGCTCCCCGACATGGTGCAGCACCAGCGAGCACACCGCCGCATCGACACTCCGGTCCGCCAGCGGCAGCTCGGTCAGTTCGCCCTGCACGAAGTCCACGGCGCTGATCCCCCCGAGCCGCACCCGGGCCGCGTCGAGCATCGCCGGCGACTGATCGATCGCGACGACCCGCTCGACCATCGGCCCCAACCACGCCGCGGCGTCGCCCGTCCCGCACCCCAGGTCCGCCACCACCCACCGCGGGATCACCAGGCCCAGCAGCGCCTCCAGCGTGAACCGCTCCCCGAACAGCTCGTGGCGCACCGCGTCCCACTCCCCCGCGATGCGGCCGAAGAACGCCTCGCTGTCCCCGGGGCGCTCGGCCAGCACCGCCGCCAGCCGCTCCCGGTCCTCGGCGATCTCCCGCGAGCCCTCCAACGCCCCCCGGACCGGCTCCCACAGCGCGGCGCCCCCAGCATCCAGGTCTTCGGCGTCGAGCCGGTAGAGGGTCGCGGTCCCAACCGCCCGCTTGCTCACCCACCCGGCCTCGGCCAGCACCTTGAGATGCCGGCTGACCGTGGACTGGGGGAGCTGGAGCACCTTGGCCACTTCCCCGACCGATAACTCTTCCCCAGCCAGCAGCACCAGCACGCGCAGCCTCACCGGCTCGCTCAGCGAGTCCAGCCGCTCGGCCATCATGGTGGTCCTGGAAGGCTTCATCCGTTTATCCGGATGAAGTGTACAAGTCCGCCGCCCCGCGTCAAGCGACCAGCCGGGTCAATCCTCGCCCCGGCCATCTCGCCGCACGAGGCCCCGGGCCGAGTCCAGGATCACTCGCGCCCCGCCGGCGTCAGCACGAAGCTGGGCCCCGGGACCTGCCCCAGCGCCCGCAGGCGTGTGTTGACCTCTCCGTCGGCCTGGTCAAACCACAGCGCCATCCGGAGCCGCTTGATCTCGTTGGCCTCGTCCCCGATCGATTTGTAGAAGTTCGCCAGGGCCATCTGCGGCGCGCGGGTCTTCCCGCCGTCGATCTCCGCCGCGCTGAGGTAGGCCCGCTGAGCCTCGTCGGCGTGCCCGAGCTTCTCCGCGTAGCGCCCCATCGCCATGTAATCCGCAACGCCGCCGCGGTCGCGGACCCGGTGATCCAGGGCCGCGAACAGGTCGTCCTCGTTCCCCGCGGCGACATAGGCGTCGGCCATGCCGTCGAAGTACTCCATATTGGCCGGCTCGAGGTTGTATGCGAGGATCATCTGCTCGCGGGCCTCGCTGGCCTTGCCCAGCTTGAGCAGGTTGCGCCCCAGCTCGAAGTGGCCCTTCGCGTCGCCGGGGTGGCGATTGACGACCTCTTCGTACAGCGGCAGGGCCGCCTCGTAGGCCCCGTCGAAATACGCGGCGTTCGCGTCGGCGCGGACCTGGGCGATCGGTTTCTGGGAGCAGCCGGCGATCGCCAGGGCCAATCCGACTGCCAACGCTGTCCGTGCTCCCGCTCGCTTCATGCTCGCACCGCTCCGGTCTGGGATCTGCCGATCCGTGCTGGGTACGGGGCCGCGTGCCCCGAGAACACCATCGTACACGCCCCTCCCCCGCGCCGCCGGGATAGGGTTGGCCATGCCGCGAGCGGTAGTCCTGCGCCACGACCTGCCCGACGGGTCCCACCACTTCGACTGGCTGCTCGAGCCGACGCCCGGCGACGCCGGGGACGAGCGGGTGCTCATCGCGTGGCGCCTCCCCGTCGCGCCCCCCGCCCCCAGCGGCCGGTTCGAAGCGGTCAGGCTCGAGCCCCACCGCAGGCTGTACCTCACCTATGAGGGGCCAATCGCCGGCGGGCGCGGCACGGTCGCCCGCGTGGCCTCGGGTACGGGCGAGATCCTCGCCGATACCCCGGGTCGCTTCGAGGCGGTGGTGCGCCTGGGCGACCTCAGGCTGGTGCTGGTCGGCACACCCGTCGAGCCGCCGAGCTGGATCCTCGAGATCCACCGCCGAGACTGACCGACCGCCGCCGATCCTCGGCCCGGATCACGGGCCACCGGGCCTCGGAACCGGCCCACGGGAACCGCAGTTTCTGCTATGCTGGCGGCAACTCCCGCGGGGTTCTCCCGCCTACTCGAGGAGGCCGACATGTCTAAACCGTTGTTCCACCCCGTCGAGTACCCGGACGATGGCGGTCCCGAGCCCGTGCCCTACACCCGCGCGGACAAGGAAGCCCCGGGGGCCGAGGCGTCCAAGGCATCGAAGATCACCTTCGGCTCGATCCGGCGCCACGAGGACACCTGGAGCCGCACCCCGAACACCCCCGGCACCGGCGCCATCCATGTCCGTACCTTCAAGGCCAAGCTCTCCGACGACGGGCTGCCCTACCTCGACCAGCAGATCAACGAGTGGCTCGACGCCCACCCGCAGTACGAGGTCAAGCTCGTCAACACGGCGATCGGCGAATGGTCCACCAAGCTGGGCAAGGAGCCGGGCATCATCGTCAGCGTCTGGGTGTGAGCAAATGGCCAAAGGGCCAAAGGGCCAAAGGGCCAAATTAAGGCACTCGGGGCGTTCAGCTTTGGCCATTTGGCTACTTGCCTATTTGGCCCTTTGGCCATTTGGCGCTTTGGCCCTTTGCCTACATCCCCGGCGGCCGGGCGAACTTCCGCGACGCGTAGCGGTACGCCGTCAGCATGCCGAAGAGCAGGTACAGGTAGTTGTTGTTGAAGGTCCCGTAGGCGGTGGAGAGGTTGCGCAGCCGGTCCTCGCCCGTCCACCCGCTCGCGACCTCCGGCAACGGCCAGACCGCACCGGCGACAATCGCGAACGCGCCCGCCGCCGCCCACAGCCCCAGCTTCCAGTCGCCCCTCCCCGCGACCCGCAGCGCCACCGCCCCGACCAGCCCGCCCAGAGGCCACGACAGCACATCGAGCCGGCGCTCGTACTCGTGGGCGAGCCAGAGCCAAAGCGCGAGCCCGGCGGCGGCCGCGACCCAGACGGCGATGACGCCACGCCAGCCCCGGGCGTTCCGGGTGGCAGGGCGCGGGCCCGGAGTGGAGGGTTTGCCGTCCCCTGGCGCGTCCGCCAGCCCCAGGAGGCCCGCGAGGCCCGCGAGCCTGGGGTCCTCGGACGACTGATCCGCTCGGTGCTGCCTGGGCGTGTACTCCCCCACCGCCGCGAGGTAGCGCTCGGCGCGGGCGCGGACGCGCCCGTCCCATCGCAGCCCGCTCCGCCCGCACACTCGCTCGAGCTGCGCGAGCGGGTCCGCGACGAGGTCCTCGTATCTCACGCGCGTCACGCGCTCGTCCAGCCGCCCGGCGTCGTCCAGAAACCTCGCCTCGGCCTCGAGGTACTCCCCGATCACCGCCTCGCGCGTCGCGCGGGCGTCGGGCAGGGGCTGCAGGGACTGGCTCTCCAGCCGCGCGTGCATGGCGACATTGGAGCGCACCACCTCCCCGGGCTCGCGGGCGATGTGGACGAACCGGACGCGCCCGCCGAACAGCCGGTCCAGTTCGGCACACTTGCCGGTATGGCTGGGCGACTTGAGAAGCAGCGCCTTGCCGCTATGCCCACGGGTGACCTTCCACGCGAACGCCGCGGCGACCCGCGACCACCGGCCCCGCTCGGCATCGCTCAGCGGGTCGAGCGGATCAAACCGTGCCCACCTGGCTCGTTCGCCCGGCAGGACCAGGCGCCCCGGCAGGCTGGAGGCCAGGGTCCAGTTGTTGTGGGCGAAGTCATCCTCCGCCGGCCAGTCCGGGCCGAACGCCACATCGTCCTGGGGGCGCGTGTTGGGCAAGAACGGGACCAGCGCCAGACGCAGGAACGCCCAGCTCAGCCAAAACCCCTGGGGGCTCATCGCCTGCACCCACTTGGGCGTCACGAGGTCCGGATGGGTCGCCAGCAGGTTGTGCAGGTGGGTAGTGCCGGACCGGAAGTAGCCGACGATCACGACCGCGTCGCGCCGGGGGGCAAAGGTCGCCCCGCGCCGCGGGAACTTCAGCGCGAGCACCGGCCACAGCAGCAGCCGCTCGGGGAGCGTGATCGCCGTGGCCAGCAGGCTCGTCGCCATCGCGCACCCGAGCCGCACCCAGTACCGAGCCCGCACCCGCCCGCGGCAGGCCACCAGCAGGCGCACCCACACATCGAGGGGCGCGAGCCCCATGAAGTGTCCGCGCGGCAGGGCGATCGGTGGTCGGGGCAATGGCCGCTCCGTGGCAGGCTCGGAGTGTACCCCGGGGACCGGGCCCCGCCCCACGCCACGGCGCGAAAGGAGGGTATCCTGCGCCCGTCACGAGGAGACGCCCGTTGCACGCCCGACCCGGACGCCCGCTCATCATCGGCATCGCCACGGTCGACGCAGTGGCCCGGACGATCGAACGCTTCCCCGCGCCCGGCGGGCTCCAGGTGTTCGACGAGCTGACGACCGCGACGGGGGGGTGCGCGGTCAACACCGCCCTCGCCCTTGCGCGGCTCGGGATCGGTGCCGACATCATCACCCGTGTCGGGAACGACCCCAACGGCGACTTCGTCCTCGCCGAACTCGCGCGGCACGGCGTCGCCACAGACCGGGTCGTCCGAGACCCCGAGCGCGGCACCTCGTTCAGTTTCGTCGCGGTGCACCCGGGCGGCGAGCGGAGCTTCCTCCACACCACCGGCGCCAACGCCCGCCTCGTCCCCGGTGATGTGCCGGACGAGGCCCTCGCCGGCCGGCCCATCCTGTTTGTCACCGGGGCCATGGTCATGGACCGGCTCGACGGCCAGCCCACCGCCTCGCTGCTCGCCCGCGCCCGGGCCGCCGGAGCCCGCACCATGCTGGACACCGTCTTCGTGGAGGGCCTCTCCACGCGGGCGTGGCGCGACCGCATCGGGCCGTCGCTCCCGCACCTCGACGACTTCGTCCCCTCCCTGCCCGAGGCCCTCGCGATCAGCGGCGAGGCCGAAGCCCTCCCCGCCGCCGAGTTCTTCCGGCGCGAGGGGGTCCGGCGCGTCGCGATCAAGCTCGGCGATCGCGGGGCGCTCTGCCTCGACGAGGACGGCCTCGCGACGCTCGTCCCCGCGTGCCGCGTCGACCGCGTCGTCGATGCGACCGGCGCCGGGGACTGCTGGTGCGCCGGTCTGATCGCCGGGATCCTCGCCGGCGACGCCCTCCCCGCCGCCGCCGCCCTCGGCAACGCCGTCGCCGCCATCGCCATCACCGGCCCGGGGGCGACCGGGGCGGTACCCTCGTTGGAGGAGGCGCGTACCTTCCTTGCCCGCGCCCCAACCGCCGACTGACCGGAGCCCCGCCTTGCCCAACCCCGCCGCCGCCCCGCGATTGAACCGGCTCCTGGCCGCCGACGGCAAGTGCTTCGATGTCGCGATCGACCACGGCTTCTTCAACGAGGCCGGGTTCCTCTCCGGGATCGAGGACATGCGCCGGGCGATCGGGACGATCATCACCGCCGCGCCCGATGCGATCCAGCTCAGCCCCGGCATGGCCCCGCACCTGCAGCAGCGCCCGGGGGCCAAGCCCGCGCTCGTGCTGCGGACCGAGGTGGCCAATGTCTACGGCCGCCCCCTCCCCGGCACGCTCTTCAGCCGGCTGATCGACGATCCGGTGGGCGCCGCTATCCGCCTCGATGCCGCCTGCGTCGTGGTGAACATCCTCCTGCTCCCCGGCCAGCCCGGGGTGCACGAGCGCTGCGTCGAGAATGTCTCCCGCCTGCGGGCCGAGTGCGACCGGACCGGCATGCCGCTGATGATCGAGCCCCTGGTCATGAAGGGCTCGGACGCCGACGGCTACGGCGTCGACGGCGACCCGGTGAAGATCATCCCGCTCGTGCGCCAGGCCGTGGAGCTCGGCGCCGACATCATCAAGGCCGACCCGACCGATGACATCTCCATCTACCACCGCGTGGTCGAGACCGCCGCGGGCGTGCCGGTGCTGGTGCGGGGCGGGGGCAAGGCCTCCGAGGAGGAGGTCTTCCGGCGCACGCACGCCCTGATGGAGCAGGGCGCCCGCGGCATCGTGTACGGGCGGAATGTGATCCAGCACGCCAACCCCGCGGGCATCACCCGGGCCCTCATGGCGATCGTGCACGAGGGGGCGACCCCGGCGCGGGCCATCCAGATCCTGGCGGGCCGCTGAGGATCCCCCCGCACGCCGCCAGACCGAGCCACACCATGAGCACAGTTCGCACGATCAACTTCGGGGTCATCGGCTGCGGGCTCATGGGGCGCGAGTTCGCCTCCGCCGCCGCACGCTGGAACCACCTCGTCGGCCTCGATGTCGCGCCGAAGATCATCGCCGCGGCCGACCCCGACCGCGCCACGCTCGAGCGCTTCACCCGGTGCGTGCCCGGTATCCGCGCCTCGGCGGACCACCTCGCCGTGCTCGAAGACCCCGAGGTCGAGGCGGTCTACATCGCCGTGCCCCACCACCTGCACGCGGAGCTGTACACCGCCGCCCTCCAGGCCGGCAAGCACCTGATGGCCGAGAAGCCCTTCGGTATCGACCTCGCCGCCAACGAGCGGATCATGCGGGGCGTCGCCGACCACCCCCACCTGCTCGTGCGCTGCTCCAGCGAGTTCCCCTTCTACCCCGGCGCCCAGCGCATCGCCTCCCTCATCCGCGAGGGGGCGCTCGGGCGCGTCCTCGAGGTCCGCTGCGGCCTGCTGCACTCCTCCGACCTCGACCCCTCCAAGCCCATCAACTGGAAGCGCCAGACCGCCTTCAACGGCGAGTACGGCTGCATGGGCGACCTGGGCATGCACGCCGCCCACATGCCGCTCCGCGCCGGCTGGATGCCCCGCGATGTGCGGGCCCTCCTCACCAAAGTCGTCCGCGAGCGCCCGGGCCCCGGCGGCACGCCCGTGCCCTGCGAGACCTGGGACAACGCGGTCCTCGCCTGCATGGTCGGCGACTCGCCCGACACCGAGTTCCCGCTCCTGCTCGAGATGAAGCGGATCGCGCCGGGACACACCAACACCTGGTTCCTCGAGGTCTACGGGACGGCGGCCTCGGCCCGCTTCTCCACACGCTTTCCCCGCACCCTTGAGACGATGCGCTACGAGCGAGGCCGGCCCCAGGCCTGGAGCGTCGAGGACCTCGGCTACCACAGCGCATACCCCGCCATCACCGGCGCGATCTTCGAGTTCGGCTTCCCCGACGCGATCCAGCAGATGTGGGCGGCGTTTTGCGACGAGCTGGCCCACGGGCGGCACGGAATGCGCCAGCCCTTCCACTGCGCCACGCCGGAGGAGGCCGCCCAGTCGCACGCGATCTTCGATGCGGCGCTGCGCTCGCAGAAGACCAGTGCGTGCGTCAAGATCTGACCGCCCGGCGGAGATCCTGCCAGGCGACGGCGGGGTCGGAGGCTACCCCGCCAGAACCCGGAGCCGGTTCATGCAGTAGGAATGCCGGAGGTGCGGTCGTGGAGCGGATGATGCGCGCGATGACCATCTGGCTGTACCTGTCGGCCGTGGTGCTCGCCGCGGTGCTCTCGGACGGACCCCCGACGGCGCGAGCCGGACTGGGAGTCGTATGGGGGTTGCTGAGTGTCGGCGCCGGGGCGTGGTGCATCGTGGCCGGCGCTCGCCTGGAACGCGGGCGGTTGTGGGCGAGTGCGGGTCTGTGCGCGGGCTGCGCGTACCCCCTGTCCCGCTGGATGCGGGTTTGCCCCGAGTGCGGCCGGTGCGCGAGCCAACTTCCTGACGGCCAGATGGCGGATCGGCGGCGGATCTGAGGGCCGCCGGGCAGCTTCGCAACTTTCAAGCAACATTGAAATGTGGCCAGGCAGTGGGAATAATCCGGCATGACCACCCTCGCCCCGCTGCCCGCGACCCCACCGGCGACCCTCATCCGCGACGCCGCCCTCGAGCCCATTGCCGCCAAGGTCGAGGCCGGCGAGCGGCTCAGCATCGCAGACGGCGAGCTGCTCTTCAGCACCCCCGACATCTGGACCGTCTGCGCCCTGGCCGACCAGGTCCGGCGCCGGCTCCACGGCGACGCCGCGTACTACAACATCAACCGCCACCTGAACTACTCGAACATCTGCGCCCTCTCCTGCAAGTTCTGCGAGTTCTACCGCAAACGCGGCGACGAGGGGGCGTACGAGCGGTCGATCGAGGAGGTCCGCGCCGAGGCCCGACGCGCCATCGAGGCCGGCGCCACCGAGATGCACATCGTCGGGGGGCTGCACCCGTACCTGCCGTTCGAGTACTACACCGATCTGGTGCGGGCGATCCGGGAGGAGGCCGACGCCCATTGTGGTGCAGGCTTCCAGCCTGCACGAGCGACCGAGACCGTGCAGGCTGGAAGCCCGCACCACAACGAACCCGGCCGCCTCCACATCAAGGCCTTCACCGCCGTCGAGATCGTCCACCTCGCCAAGATCGCCAAGGTCTACAAGCAGCACGACCGAACCGCCGGCATCCGCTGGGTGCTCGAACGCCTCAAGGCCGCGGGCCTGGGCTCGCTCCCCGGCGGCGGGGCCGAGGTCTTCGACGACCGCGTCCACGATGAGGCGTTCAAGGGCAAGATCCGCTCCGATGTCTGGCTCGATGTCCACCGCGTCGCCCACGAACTCGGCCTCAATACCAACGCCACCATCCTCTACGGCCACATCGAGGACAAGCGCGAGCGGCTGGTGCATATGGACATGCTGAGGCGGGCGCAGGATGTGGCGCTGGGGAGGATGGGATACGAATCGATGGAAGGCACGGAGGCACGGGGGCACGAAGGCACGGAGGGGATAGGGCCGATCACGCTCACGCGCCCCGGAACGCCTCTGCCGCACCCGGATCTGACCCTTCGTGCCTCCGTGCCTTCGTCCCTTCGTCCCTCCCCCTGCGGCTACTTCCAAACCATCACCCCCCTCCCCTTCATCCCCGACGGCTCCGACCTCGAGGCCCTCCCCGGCCCCGGCGGCCTCGAGAACCTCCGCACCCTCGCCATCGCCCGCCTCATGCTCGACAACTTCCCCCATGTCAAAGCCTTCTGGATCATGCAGACCCTCGGCATGGCCCAGCTCATGCTCCAGAACGGCGCCGACGACATCGACGGCACCGTCGTCTGGTACGACATCACCAAGGTCGAGGGCTCCGGCACACACCAGGAGACCACCGCCGCCGACCTGCGCCACGCGATCGTCGAGGCGGGCTTCGAGCCGGTCGAGCGGGACACGCTGTACCGGCGCGTGGAGCGAGATGGGAAGCCGTGGTGGCTGGCGGAGTAGTTGCCCCACTTTGGCACGACGCGGCGCACGCGGCCGCATTGCTGGTATACTCCGACTTCACCGGATCGCATTCGCATCGGAGATCGCATATGCCTTTACTTCCACCGCCGCACGAGAGGTACAATCTCAAGGTCGTCGGTCCATTCGAGATCCCATTCTCAATGAAGCCGACCGGTACCAAATGGGTGTCAAAGTCCGCCGCCAGCGACTTCTGGAGTCGCGCAGACACTTACGCGTTGGCGGGAAAGCACGGGTGCTATGTGTTCGCAATGCGGGCAGCCAAGGGGTTCATGCCCTGGTATGTCGGCATGGCCTCACGGCCCTTGTGCGAAGAGAGCTTCGCTGCGGATAAGCTGAATAAGTATAATGAAGTACTCACGGATGGGCATAAGGGAACTCCTGTGCTGTTCTTCGTAGTTGCGGAGGAAGCCACGAAGAACAAGCTGCCGATCAAGGTCATAGATGAACTAGAGACCACTTTGATTCAGTTTGCCGCACTCCGGAACAACGACCTGATCAATGTTCAGAAGGCTCGGCGCTTCGATGAATGGAACATCAATGGAGTACTTCGCGCCGGAAAGGGCAAACCCTCGACGACGGCGGCCCAATTTAAGACAATGCTACGGATCTGACGGTGAGAGTCCCGAGCCCCGACTCTGCCCAATGTGGCGTTGAATGACGATGGTTCGGGTTATACACAGTGCCTCTTGTCAACACACCCTACCCTCAGTGGCCTCGTAGCTGTTTGTGCAGCGCCCGCACCTCCCGCTCCACCCGCGCCAGCGCCGCGTCCGCACCCCCCGCCATCAGCTCCTCATACGGGATCGGATCGCCGTAGAGCACACGCACCTTCGGCGCCCGCCACACCCGCGGCCGCCGCCCCCGGGGCCACGCCTCGAACGCCCCGTCGATCGCCGCCGGCACCACCGGGCACTCGGCCCGCTTCACCAGCAGCGCCACCCCCCGCTTGAACGGCTGAATCTCCCCCGTCGGGCTCCGCGACCCCTCCGGGAAGATCATCACGCACCGGCCCATCCGCAGGCGACGGATGATCTCCTTGATCGCCTTCGCGTCCGGCCCCTCCTCCGCCACCGGGATCGAGTTGAGGAACGCCAGAAAGCCCCCCGAACGCTTCGCCCCGAACAGCCCCGACCGGGCCACGAAGTCCAGCTGGCGCGTCGTCACGCGGCAGCCGACCGCCGGCGGGTCGAGAAACGACTGGTGGTTGGCCGCGATCAGCACCGGGCCGCGGGCGGGGACCACGCGGTAGTTGCGCACCTCCAGCCGGTAGAGCAGCCTCAGCACGACGCAACTGGCGAACTGGCACAGACGCCACCCGATGATGTGCGGGACCGAAGAGCCGGGGTGTTTGTCACGGAGACGCTGGAACATGGGCGGAGTGTAGATGGGGTCCGGTGAGACAACTCCGAGGCCACGCGGAGCCACCCCCGTGGCGCAAGGCGCCGTGAACTTCCCGGCGGGTGCCGGGGTCTGAACGGAACGAAGTGGAGTGAAGGCCCCGCGGGGGGGTGCCTGGGTCTGAGCGGAACGAAGGCCCCGCGTCTACTCCGCGCCCCCCGCCTCCTCCCTCCCCCGCGCCTCCAGCACAAACTCCGTCTCGATGTCCTTCGCCCGCTCCGCAAAGTACCCCAGCCGCACGCCCGTGCCCTGCGCCCCCTCGATGAAGAACCGGTGCAGGTAGCTCCCCTTCCCCGGCACCCCCCGCGCCAAGCGCACTCGCCCGGGCTCGAAGCGGACCTCGCTGAAGCTCTTGTCCCGGCGCTGGCGGACCGAGCCGGACATGGCCACCCGCCCCGCCGCGGGCTCGCACACCAGCAGGTCGTCCCGCCCGATGCCGCTCCGGGCCTGGATGCCCGACCGCGACGGCATGAGCCGCGTGTTCTTCACCTCGACGGTCACCTGCCAGAGGTCCGCCTCCCCCACGCGCTCGATCTCGATCGGCCCCCACTCCAGACGCGCCATCTGGTCGGCGTGGTACATCGTGAACGCGAAGTTGCGGTGGCACTCCTCCTCGAGCATGAAGGTCGGCGTCACGCGGCTGGACCACTTGTTCAGCCCGCCGATCAGCACCCGCCCGTGCTCGGGGTGATCGAACCACTCGTACTCCTTGAACACCTGGCCGAACTGGAGGCGGTCGCGGAACAGCCACATCCGCTCGTCCTCGGGGCTCTCGATATCCCGCTGGAAGTACTTGCCCGCGCTCCACATCTCGTTGGTGAACGAGAACGCCCCGAGCCCCTCCGCCAGCCAGTTGATGAATCCGCCGTGCACGGTGTACAGGTCCTGGTAGATGATCATGTAGGTGTAGTACGGCAGGATGTCCTCGCCCGTCCTGCCGATCTCGTCGTACACCGCCAGGTCCTCTCGCGGGTACACGCTCTCGAGGTAGCTCGCCCCCGGACCCCGCAGGATCATGCCGCCGGTGTTGTGGTAGCTCTGCCCCGCCATGATGTTGGGCTTGGTCAGGATGTACTCGGCGATCGCCCTGGTCTCGGGGTTGGACAGCGGGAACTCGCCCGCCCCGCCCTGGACATAGTCGGGCTTCCAGTCGGTGGGCCAGTTGCGGTTCATGTCGTCGCCGCCCGGGCCGTCCTCGTTGGTGCGCCCGTCGCCGTCGTTGTCCAGCCCCTCCTGCCCGAGCAGCGTCCAGCCGCCGGTCTCCTCCTCGCCCACGCGCCTGAACACCCGAGGGTCCGTCTCGTCGCGCTCCCAACGCCCGTCGGGATCCTCGATCCACATCATCGTGATCGACCCGTCGCCGTCCAGGTCGTCGTCCGGGTCCTCATCCACGAGCCCGTCGCGATCGCTGTCGACCGGCCGCTGGTTCGACCGCGACGAGCTCGAGTCGTTCGCCTCCTCGAACCAGAAGTCCCGACCGTCGGGGTTCTGGCTCACCACGAAGTAGAACGCCGAGTTGTCCACCAGCTCCGTCAGGTCCTCGTTCCGGCCGTACGCCTTGGTGAGATACCACAGCGAGTAGAGCACCGCCTCCGCGGCCTGCACCTCGTTGCCGTGCACATTCCCGTCGATCCACATCCCGGGCTTGGAGGTGTCGGGCCCCGTCTTGGGGTTGTTGACGGTCGCGACATACAGCGGCTTGCCCAGGCCGGAGTAGCCGATCTGCTCCAGCGTCACGATCTCCGGGTACGCGCGGGCGATCGCCTGCAGGTGCGCGCCGAGCTCCTCATAGGTGTAATACCGGTTGAACGCGATCTCGACCAGCCCGGGAATGTGCTCCTGCGCGAGCGAGGGGGCCACGAACGCCGCCGCGCCCGTCGCGAGCGTCAGACAGATCAGGGGCTTGCGCATCACTCGCCCTCCTTGAGCTCGATGGTGAGCGTGCGGTTGCCGAACACGGTCGAACGAACCTCGACGGGGATGGCCGAGCCGTCGGGCGCCCGCACCAGCCACTCGACCTCCTCGTAGGCGCCCTGTCCACCGAGCACATCCCAGCTCTCGTTCCGCCGACCGACCAGGATCTCGTCCACCCCCACGCCGAGGCTCACCACGATCGGCGCCAGCCGCCGGGCCTTGGCCCCGATCGCCGCACGCGTGGGCAGCCCGCCCGGGTTCGTGCCCCGGACCCGCACCCGCCACACGCCCGGCGCGACGCGCTCCACGCCACGCACCTCCACCGTGAGGTCCGGCATCATGCCCAGCAGCTTGCCCAGGAACGCCGCCTGCTCGTCGACGACGCGGGTCCACTCGCTCTCCGGCGGCTCGTGGCGGATACCCGGGACCAGCCCGCCCACCTCGACCTCCCCGAGCTGCGGGTGCGGCACGCTCGTCCACGCGACGAACCCCTTCCCGTCCAGGTGCTCGTCGCTGTACTTGATCCACTTGGCCTCGTCGCCCGCCGGCGCCGCGGAGGCCTGACCACCCCCGCCGCCCGTCGGCCCGCCCGGCCCACCCCGCGCGCCCCGCCCGCCGAACCTCCCACCGCGAGCGCCCGCCGGGGGGCCGCCGCCGGGACCACCACCGGGACCGCCGCCAACCGGCGCCCCGCCCCCGGGCCGCTCCGGCTGGCCCTCGCCGTTCCCATCCCCCGCTCCACCCGCCGCGCCCGCTCCACCCCCCCCGCCCGCCCCGGGGTCCGGCTGACCCGAGATCAGCGCCCGCATGCGGAGCTGGATGTCCTCCGGCAGGGCCGCGACCGCCTGCATCCGGGCGGCCTGCTCTCCCGGCTCGAGCGTATTGAACTCCTCCATCGTCGCCGCCCGCTCCTCGGGTGTCGCGAGAATGAAGTCGATGACGAAGCCCGGCACCCC
Source organism: Phycisphaerales bacterium (assembly GCA_020850415.1). Classification (GTDB taxonomy): domain Bacteria; phylum Planctomycetota; class Phycisphaerae; order Phycisphaerales; family UBA1924; genus PNC22. The sequence continues at coordinate 25,824 of JADZER010000022.1, read as the reverse complement.
CCGCTCCTGGAGCGCCCGGCGCTCGGCCTGCGGGTCGGGACGCCCGCCGCCGCCGGCCCGATCCCCCCGCTCCCCCGCACCAGGCCCGCCGCCGCCGTCGTCAGCGGCGGGCGCGTCGTCGGGTTTGATCTGGTCCGGGCGCACCCACGCGGGCGTGGCGAAGCTCCACACACCGAACTGGGCGTAGGCGAACTGCGTGAACGACCCCGCCCACTCGCCCTTGGGCGCCTCGTTTTGCTTGGTAACCTCCTTGAACGCCTCGCGCACCTTGTCGTAGACCGCCTTGTCGCCCTCCTCGATGCCGGTGGGCTCGCGCTCGTCCGGGGCGTACTGCCCCGTCGCCGGCGCATTCAGGATGTTGTCCGCCGTGCCGTAGCACACCACGCACACGATGTTGTCGCGCCCGAGCATCCACTCCACCAGCCCGCGCGTCTCCGCCTCGGAGAGTGCGTACCGCCCCGCCCCGTCCTTGAACTCCGGCCAGAGCGACGGAAAGTTCTTGTCCAGGTCCACCCCTGCCCCCGCGGCCCCCGCGAACCCGTCCTCGTTGTACCGCCCGTCCCCGTCGTTGTCGACACCCTCCACCAGCAGCGCGTACTCGGCGATCTCGCCCTTCGCCGCGTCCGGCGCCCTGAGCGTCCGCGCCTCGTCGGGGTCCATCACCAGCGCCGGACGCAGCCCCGTCCCCGGCGCCGGGTTCTTGACCCGCATCATCGTGATCATGCCGTCGCCATTCAGATCCTCCGCGCCGTCCTCGTCCACCCTTCCGTCGTGGTCGGCATCCGCCGAGTGCGGGGCACGCCCGAAATCGGCGCGCGGGATGTCGCCCCGATCGAACAGCGCGTCGTTGTCCGGGTTGAGATCCGGCACGATGTAGATCGTGTACCGGTCGAGCCACTGGGCCTGGTCGGTGACGAGCCGGTCAACCAGCGACAGCGCCAGGCGCGTGCCGAAATCGTGCCGCCCATCGAGCCCGGCCACGATCAGGATCGCCGGGCGCTCATCGGGCCCCCGCCCGAGCGCATCGGGCCCCGGCGAACCGACCCGCCACATCCCGATCGATTGACCCCGGCCCGAGCGGGCGATCTCGAAGGTCTCGACAGGCCCGTCGGCGCCCTCAACGCCGGGGCCACCGATCCGCGCCCCGGGTCCCCCAAGCCCCGCCGCCGAGCCGGCGAGCAACACCACCACACCCGCCAATACGCCTCGCTGCATGCGATTCTCCGGTCCTGGGCTCGGGCCCCCAAGGGTGGCCCACGATACCGGGACAACGCCGATCGGGCGCAGGGGACCGGCCCACCTTGTTGGCTTGCACTAACAAACAACGACTTTCCGTACGATTCCCCCTTGACACCAGGGGTCCGAGACGGGCAAATGGAGGTGCACGGCGGCGATGATCGCGGCCGGCGCTGGCCCCAGCCGATACCAGGCAGCGGGCCGGTGGGTGTGTTCGGGTGACCGCAAGGAGGTGCGCAGTGGCGAACCAGTCGAAGGGTCAGCAGAAGGCCGCCTCACAAACGGAGCCAAAGCTCCTATTTCGCGCCGACACCGATCAGAACGGCGACTGGTATGTCTGGCGCCGCCTCGGCACCAACGGCTGGGCCACGATGCGCAGGTGCGATTGCCGGGACGATGCCGAGCAGCTCGCCGCGTCGATGAACCTGAACCCGAAGGGTTCGGTCCTCGGCCGATAAGCCGGCCGGCGCCCCCCGCCCACATACCGAAGAAAGTGTTTCGGATATATAAATGCGTTTGGGACCCTCCCAAGCATCTTGGCAATTGCGCACACTTGCGCGGATTTGTTGGGGGGTTTTCCTCCCTAATTCTCACCAGTGGACTACCCTAGTGTCGATGCCCGCGTGGGCGGGCTTACTTCGTGGTCGGGATCAGAGAGAGTGTCCGCCGACAGTCTCGACCCAGTCGCATCAACACAGGAGAGTCAGAATGCTGAAGCATGCTTTGGTTGGCGCGGTCTCCGCGCTCTCGATCCTCGCGTCGGTCGCGCCGGGGCAAGTCGCCTCGTCCGACCAGCCGATCATGCCGCGCGGCGTGTTCCTCCAGCAGGGCGTCCCCACCGGCCCCACCAGCGCCGGCCCGGAGGTCGTCCCCGCCCCCTACCTCCAGTCCGCCGGAGGCCTCACCACCGACATCACCATGTCCGCCCTCATGCAGCCCGGACGCCAGCTCCAGGGCGGCGTCGTCGACACCCGCACCAGCCTGGTCCCCGTCGGCGGCGGCGACGGCGGCGTCATCCAGTACATCGACCAGCCCTACAGCTGCGACAACGCCTTCTACAGCAACAACAACCACAACACCAACTTCTACCTCACCTTCGAGGACTTCGTCGCCGACGGCTCGCCCCTCCGCAATGTCAAGTTCTACGGCGGAACCACCGGAGACATGTTCGCCGATGTCAACTACATCGGCATCGAGATCTGGTCCATCCAGGGCGGCGGCGAGTGCGGCTGGACCTACGCCAGCCTTCAGGGCCTGCAGATCTTCAACCTCGCCGAGCTCAACCCCTCGTATGTCTGCGATGTCGTGGGCGCCTACCCCTCCTACGAGATGCTCGCCACCTTCTCGAGCCCCATCGCCCTCAACGCGGGCCAGAACTACATGATCACCATCTACGCCGGCCTCAACAACCCCGATGGAAGCCTCTACTTCTGGAACCAGAGCACCGTCAATAACTACAACCCCTCGTCCTCGTGGGACCGCACCACCGGCTCGTACGCCCGCTGCGGCCCCGATGTCGCCTTCTCCACCAATGTCAACGGCTCCTGCTTCGATCAGGCCTGTAACACCAATGTCGGCTACTACAGCAACTATGTGAACAATACCAACCCCTACATCGTCGCCGATGACTTCACCGCCGGCGCCACCGGCGACCTCCGCCGGCTCCAGTTCAACGGCGGCGCTTTCGACTCTGGGAGCTTCAGCCCCACCAACCTCGGCAACACCGCCGGCTTCTACATCGAGCTCTACACCATCCAGGCCGACGGCGGCTCGACCTGCGGCAGCTACCTCCCCAGCTTCCTCGGCTCCTACCAGGTCTCCATGGCCAACGCCCGCCCGAGGTTCCACTGCGTCGATCAGATCGGCATCACCAACTACCAGTTCACCGTCGACATCCCCGCCGGACAGTTCCCGCTCACCGCCGGCACGAACTACGCCCTCGGCGTCTACGGCATCCCCGCCGACCCGAACAGCACCGAGCTGTTCACCTGGGCCAGCACCGACGCCCAGTACGGCCTGCCCTCCTGGTCCTTCAACACCACCACCTTCGCCCGCGAGGTCTGCCACACCGTCGATCAGGCCTTCTGCATCAACGGCGCGCGCCCCTGCCTCGGCGACTACGACAACAACGGCACCGTGAACACCATCGATGTGCTCCGTTTCCTCAATGACTGGGCCGCCGGCGCCTTCGCCGCCGACTGCAACGGTGACGGCACCATCAACACCCAGGATGTCCTCTGCTTCCTGAACCGCTGGGCCGCCGGCTGCTGAGCCCGTGACTCCAACGATCTCTTCAAACGCCCCGGGGCTCTCCCCGGGGCGTTTCTCGTTTTTCCATCCCACCAAGCCGCCATGTTCGGCGACTTCTCGGACTCTTGATGCAGGGAACCCATGGCCCGTGAAACCCGGGCGTGGTAGACTCCAATGTTAGTGGTCATGGAACTTCAGCCCACCCGACGGCGTTCAACAGGGTGGACGAGGGGCCCCGAGCCCCCGGAAGGAGATAGTGCGATGGGCACCAGCAAGCGCGGTTCGATGGTCTTCCTGGCGGCGGTCGGCGGCATGGCCCTCGCGGGGGGCTGCACCCACAACCAGAATGTCGGCTCCTCCGGCGGGCGGATAAACCCCTACGCCAGCACACCGGCCGACGAGGCCTCCACCAGCGCCAGCATGCCGGCACTCTGGGAGTACTCCGACCAGGTCGCCGAGGCACTCTCACGCCGGATCGGCGGCATCCCCGAGATCGCCGGCAGCCCCACCCGCGTCATCGTCGAGCTCGGCGCGATCGAGAACCAGACCAACACCCCCCGGAGCGACTTCGAGCTCATCCAGCGACGACTCCGGGGACGCCTGCTCTCCAGCGACATCGTCAACGCCAATGTCAAGTTCGTCGAGAGCGTTCAGGCCATGGACGCCGAGGCCCGGCGCGTCCGAGGCGGTGAGACCGACCCCCTCCAGCGGGACTACGGCTCCGGAGAGACCGACCGGTACGATCCCCGCATGACCTATGTCCTCCGCGGCTCGTTCTTCGAGTCCGACCGCGGCGACACGCGACGCTACTACTTCGAGTTCAACCTCGTCAACCTGCAGGACCGCTCCATCGTCTTCAACGAGCCGTTCGACCTGGCCCAGCAGCGCCAGTGACCGGAGGGACACGCCATATGCCCTCGCGACCGGACCAACTGAGCCGCGGCCCTGCGCACGCGGGCGGAGCCGCCGCGCGGCGGCGGCAGCGGGCACGCACGATCGCGTGCGTCGCGGCCGTGTCGGCCGTGCTGCTCGGGTGCTCCGGCGCCCGCGTCGCCCGCTCGACCCGCCTCGCCGACGCCGACCTGACCCAGGCGGTGCTCGACCTCCGCCAGCAGCTCGCCGACAGCCGGTTCCTCGCCGAGCGCTCCCCCGACTCGCCGGAGGCCCGGCTGGTGCTCCGGCGCGTTGAGAACCTCTCCACCGACCGCATCCCCGTCGCCGAGCAGTGGTCCCTCGCCGCCCGCGCCATCGGCGACCCCGGAATGCAGGAGCTGCTCAGCAGCAAGCACATCACCCTGCAGCTCCCGCCCGAGAAGATCGCCCTGCTCGAACGGGGCGGCCTGGACTTCCCCGACCTCGAGCCCGAGAGCTGGCCGACCCACCTGCTCACCTCGCAGATCGCCTCCGGCACCCGCGCCGGCTCGCTCACCGGCGGGCGCGACGCGGACATCCGCAAGGAGTACTACCTCATCTCGTTCGATATCGAGGACCTCCAGCAGCGAGAGCTGCTCTGGCAGGGCTCCGCCGAACTCGCCCGGGAGGCGGAGGGCACCGTCGTTGACTAGGGACCGATCCAGCGAGGTCTCGCCCGGTGTGCCACCGCCGTGCCGGCGGTGCGGGGGCTCCGCGGTTGTCGGGACCCCACGGGACCATGCGACGGGCGAGAGGCGGGGCACGGCTCTCAGAGCCGCGGCACACGCGGCCCGTCTGGTGTGCGTGCTCGGTGTACTCCTCCTCCTCCCCGCCTGCTCCTCCGGCTACATCGCCGACGCCCGGCTGATCGGCCTGGTCGCCCGCGCAGAGTTCGGCCAGGCCCGCGAGCTGCTCCACACGCAGGACTCCCAGCAGGGCGACGAACGCACCGACCTGCTCTACGCCACCAAGCGCGGCATGATGGCCCTCGCCGACGGCCTCCCCGACGCCGCCGACCTCGACTTCGAGGCCGTCTTCGAGACCCTCCGCACCCAGGGCCTCAACGACGACCGCACCACCGAGTCGATCTTCGTCAACGAGGAGGGCACGCGCATCTGGAAGGGCGAGCCCTTCGAGCAGGCCCTCGCCTACACCGCCATCGCCCTCGCCGACGCCAGCCGCGCCGACTGGGGCAACACCCGCGCCGCCGCCGAGAACGCCCTGTTCCACCTGCGCGAGTACGCCGACACCGACGCCGACGACCCCGAGTACCAGTCAGTCGAGTCCTCCTTCGCCCTCGGCTACCTCCTCCACGCCATCGCCGCCCTCGAGATGCACCGGCGTGAGGAAGCCGAGGAATCCCTCGCCAAGGCCGTCGCCTCACGCCCCGACCTCGCCCCCGTGCGCGACACCCTCCTCGCCGGCGACTACGACACCATCCTCGTCGTCGACTACGGCCTCGGCCCGCGCCGCGAGGCCGTCGGCAGCGGCGGCGTGGGCGTCCGCTACGCCCCCCGCACCCGCTCCGACGACGCCCCGCTCACCGTCCACTTCGCCGACGCCGCCTACTCCGTCCCCCAGGCCTGCGATGTCAACGAGATGTCCCGCGATGCCCGCTGGCAGAGCCGCGAGAGCATCCGACGGTTCAAGCAGGGCCTCGGCGAGGGGCTGATGATCGGCGGCGCCGTGCTCGCCACCACCGGCGGCACGGGCGGCGACGACGACATCGCACGCCTCGCCATCGGCGCCGGCCTCGTCGCCCTCGGCGCGATCTCCCAGTCCAACGCCCGCGCCGACACCAGGCACAACGAGCTGCTCCCCCAGCGCGTCTACATCGCACCGATCACCCTCCGCGGCCACGACGGCCCCGTCCGCGTCGCCGTCGAGAACCACCCCGGCGCCGCCATCACCCTCCACGGCCTCGCCCTCCGCGCGCCCAGCGAGCACCTGCTGCGCTATGTGCGCCTCCCCCTCGACCCCGTGGAATGGGCCGACGCCCCGGCGATCCTCTACGCCAACGACGCCACCGGCCCGCTCGACTCCCCCACGCTCCCCTGGATCATGGGCGGCAACGACCTGCGCAACCCCACCCCCGAGACCGCGCTCGACTACGAACGCGCCGGCCTCTCGCTCGGACTCACCGGCGACACCCTCGGAGAGGTGCGGGAACTCTACAGGGCCGAGGGCATCCGACTGTTCCCCATGGACGACACACGCCTGGTCAGCGGCCACATCACCGAGGGCGGACACTCGCTCTACACCCCGCTCCCCGGCACCACCGGCTTCACCAGACTCTTCGCCCGCGAGCACCCCAGGTACAACCCCACCACCGACCAGCTCCGCGACGCGATCGCCAGCCAGAACCCACAAGACGACAGCGCGGCCCAGCGGCCGCAGGAGGCTTCGAGATGAACGCACGCACCACACTCGCCGCGCTCGCGGCGATCACCGCAGGCTCGATCACCATCCTCGCCGGCTGCGACACCACCGCCGCCCCCTACGGCGGCCGGCTCGACCCCGTCCAGCCCTACCCCAAGATCAGCCAGCCGCAGGGCCTCTACGAGCTGATCGCCTTCAGCGAGCCCACCGTCACCCCCGGCGTTGGCGACCAGCCCCTGCATGTCGTCACCGCCTGCCGCTCGACCCAGGACGGCATCACCCGCGTCCAGTACCAGTACGAGTGGTTCGACGAGGCCGGACGCCCCGCCGGCGAGAGCGGCTGGAAGTATGTCGTCATACCCGCGCGCACCCAGGTCTTCATGGAAGCCAACGCCCTCACCACCAAGGCCAAGGACTGGCGCCTGACCGTCCGTCCCGCCAGCTGATCACGCCAGCACGAGGGCCGGGCCCACCCACCCGGACCCCCCGCCCGCGCCAGCAACCCACACCCATCCCTCAAACCCGCCGGGTAAGAGAAGGAACCAAGCCATGCAAGCACGACACCTGATCACGATCCTGACCCTGGCGGGTCTGGCCGTCGGGCCGGCCAACGCCCAGGTCGCCCGCAAGCCCGACGCGACCCCCATCCGCACCGACGACCGCTACGCCTTCGACGCCGAACGCTGGAGCCGGCTCTACGAGCAGGGCGGGGAGCCCACGGTCCTGGTCCTCGCCGGCATCGCCACCGCCGAGCAGGCCGGACGCGGCGTCGGCGCCTCCCTCATGTCCATGGACGCACAGGGCGACGCCTTCATCCTCAGGAGCGAGCTCGAACGCACCCTCCTCGAGGGCCGCGCCGTCGAGATCGCCAACCTCGACGCCGTCAGCGACATGGACAAGCGCGACGCCGAGCTGCTCTGGCTCAACCGCGAGCGCGACGCCGTCGACCTGCTCGCCACCGCCGTCGACGCCCCCCTCGCCCTCGTCGCACGCCTCCAGCCCACCGGCGCCCACGGCGCCAAGTACCGAGTCACCTTCGAGGCCATCGATGTCCCCCGCGGACGCACCATCAGCACCGTCGCCTTCGACTGGGAGGGCGGCGACGACAGCCGCGAGATCAAGCGCTACGCGCGCCTCCTCGCCAACGACTTCGTCGACGGCTACGAACGCCACCTCGGCGGCGCGGGCTCGGCCCTCCCCTACACCGTCCGCATCCTCGGCGCCGACATGCGGAGCCTGCGCGAGCTCACCGACGAGATCGAGCACGCCCGCGGCGTGGAGAGCGCCAAGGTCACCGGACGCCAGCAATCCCGCGACACCTCCATCGCCGAGATGCGCGTCCGCTACACCGGCACCGCCTTCGACCTCGCCGGCGACCTGATGGACGCCGGCGACCTCGCCGCCGGGCTCGAACTCGACAGCCTCGATGTCACCACCGGCACCATCGTCCTCCGCGCCATCGACGGCCCGGGGCGGATGGAGCGAGCCGGCGCCTGGCGCATGGTCGGCTCCCGCGGCTCGATCGCCGACATCGACGCCCCCGCCCTCACCGAGGCCTACCGCGCCGCCGGCGAACCCCGCATCGCCATGCTCATAGGACGCTCCCTCAGCCCCTGGGAGATCGACCAGCCCTGGTTTCTCGATCTCTACGGCTCGGGCCCCGGCGCCGGGGGCGGACTGAATGTCAACGCCAACGCCGACCGCGGCGGGAGCAACATCTTCATCACCGTCGCCGACGACATCACCACACACGCCGCCAACGCCCCCGCCTGGTGGGGCGGCGTCGCGACCCCCGACTACACCCCCCGCGATGAGGAGAAGGGCCTGCTCCAGACCCGGCGCATCGAGGACCTCATGCTCGACCAGCTCGGCGCCGGCGGGCTCGGCCTGCGCATGGTCGACGCGGTGACACTCCGCGAGCGGGCCCTCGCCGAGAACCCCCGCTTCGTCTTCCGCGAGGCCGAACTTATCGAGCTCATCCGCGAGACCGGCCTGGCCGATATCGCCGTCCTCGGCGACGGACGCCTCGAACGCGAACGCGGCTACACGACCGTCCGCTACACCCTCCGCGCCGTCGAGCTCGAGACCGGCGAGATCCTCGCTGTCGCCCCCGCAGCCGTGGAGATCGACGACCGCGCCGACGCCGAAGAGGTCAACGAGATCCTCCAGGCCCTGGCCGAGCAGGCGAGCGCTCAACTCGCGAGCGACCTCTCGGAGGCGTGGAGCAGGTCGGAGTAGCGATCAGGGAGGAACGCTCAGTCCGAAGGCACCCGAAGCTCGCCGATGAACCCCTCTTGCAGTTCCGCAAGGCGTGCTTCAACATCCGGCCAGGGTCGGAGTGAGAACCGGTCTCGCAACAGGCCCAGCAGTCTCACTTTCTCCGGCCACGGGTCGGTTTCGACCGCCCCAGACAACGCGCTGATCTCCTCATCGCGCGTGCCCGAGTAGGCGATACCCTCAAGGGAGAAGTACCCGGTGTGAAACCCGAGATCAAGGAACTCCCGCAGATCAGCCCCTGCGATGTGATTCGGGCTCTCGAACGCAAAGGGCACGGTCATGACAACCGGGGAGTCGATCCGAACCTCCCCGCCCCGATGCAGCAGACTGAAATGAACGCCATCACCACCGGTTGTGGCGAACACCGTGGCGTTGCGGGGCGTGGCGTCGTAGCCCCGGACCCCGAGTTCAAGCAACAACCCGATGTCGTCGAGGCTGGTCGAGAAGTCACGCCCGGTGCCCCGTCCGACATCCGCTGCAAACTCCAGCAACTGCTGCAGCAGTGAATGTGCGACCGGGGTGCCATCTTCCCAAGAGAACCCGGCCATCACCTCATCCCCTCAATCGATCGCCTACAGAAGCGGGAACCGCCCACACACCCCCCGGACCTCCTCGCGCACCGCCCCGCACACCCCGTCGTCCCCCTTCGCGCCCAGCACCCGGTCGATGAACCCCGCGACCGTCTCCATGTCCCCTTCCTTCAGCCCGCGCGTGGTCACCGCCGGCGTCCCCAGACGCAGCCCGCTGGTCACCTTCGGGGGCCTGGGGTCCTGGGGCACGCCGTTCTTGTTCGTGATGATCCCCGCCCGCTCCAGCCACTGCTCGGCGTCCGCCCCCGTCAGCTCCGCGTCCCGCGTCCGCAGGTCCACCAGCATCACATGGTTGTCGGTCCCGCCGCTGGTCATCCGATACCCGCGCCGCGCCAGCGCCGCCGCGAGGGCCTTGGCGTTGCGCACCACCTGCTCCTGATACGCCCGGAACTCCGGCTTGAGCGCCTCCCCGAACGCCACCGCCTTCGAGAAGATCACATGCATCAGCGGACCGCCCTGCATCCCCGGGAACACCGCCCGGTCGATCTTCTTGGCCAGCTCCGCATCGTTGGTCATGATCAGCCCGCCCCGCGGCCCTCGCAGCGTCTTGTGCGTCGTCGTCGTCACGATGTCGCAGTGCGGGAACGGCGACGGGTGCACCCCCGCCGCAACCAGCCCCGCGATGTGCGCGATGTCCGCCATCAGCACCGCCCCGCAGTTGTCCGCGATCTCACGGAACCTCGCGAAGTCGATCACACGCGGGTACGCCGAATACCCGCACATCAGCAGCTTCGGCTTGTGCGTGCGGCACACCTCCTCCACCGCGTCGTAGTCGATCCGCTCGAAGTCCGGGTGGCCCGGGTCGTAGTGCAGCGGGTAGTGCACCGGGTTGAACCACTTGCCCGAGAGGTTCACCTTCAGCCCGTGGCTCAGGTGCCCGCCGTCGGCCAGCACCAGCGACGCGAAGGTGTCACCCGGCTTGAGCATCGCGAGAAACACCGACCCGTTCGCCTGCGCCCCCGAGTGCGGCTGCACATTCGCGAACTGGCACCCGAAGAGCTGCCTGGCCCGCGACCTCGCCAGATCCTCCGCCGAGTCGTTGTGCACGCACCCGCCGTAGTACCGAGCCCCCGGGTATCCCTCGGCGTACTTGTTGGTAAAGCAGGTCCCCATCGCGTGCATCACCGCCGGGCTCGCGTGGTTCTCGCTGGCGATCAGCTCCAGCGTCGTCGCCTGCCGCTCGGACTCGGCCGCGAGGATCGCGCCGGCCTCGGGATCCCGCTCGCGGAGGAACGCGAGCACGCTGTCAGCGATGGGGTCGTGGCTCATGCGTGGATCATATCCGGCACGCCCGACCCGGATCCCAGGCCCGACGAGCCCCGAGCGCAAGCTCGGGGTTCTTCCCGGCTCGTGCGGAACTCACCCAGCTCCCCGCAACCAAGCAGCCCCGCTCAGTCCGTCACCGCATACTTCGCCCTGAGGTACTCCAGCTCGGCCCGCAGCCGCCCGGTGATCGCCTCGGTCCCGGGCTGCCCGTAGAGGTTCGTCACCTCGTCCTGATCGGCCACGAGGTCGTAGAGCTCCCACTCGCCCGTCTCATAAAAGCTGATGAGCTTGTGCGTCGCCGTCCGCACGGCCTCATGCCGGACCACATTGTGCGCGCCCGGGTGCTCGTAGTAGTGGTAGTACACGCTCTGCCGCCAGTCCTCCGGCGTCCTGCCCTCCAGGATCGGCGTCAGGCTCTCCCCCTGCATCTGCCCCGGCGCCGGCTCCCCGGCCGCGCTGAGAAAGGTCGGCGCGAAATCCAGGTTCATCACCAGATCCGTGCTCACCGACCCCGGCGCCACCCGCCCCGGCCACCGCACCAGCAGCGGCGTCCGCATGCTCTCCTCGTACGCCCACCGCTTGTCGTACCACCCGTGCTCGCCCAGGAACCACCCCTGGTCGGAGGTGTACACCACGATCGTGTTCTCCGCCAGCCCCAGCGCGTCGAGCTCGGCCAGCAGCCGACCCACGCCGTCGTCCACCGACTGCACGCAGCGGAGGTAGTCCTTGGCGTACCGCTGGTACTTCCAGCGCGTCAGCCCGTCCCCCGTCAGCCCCGCCGCTCGGAACTCCTCGTTCTCCGCGTCGTACGCCGCGTCCCACGCCGCCCGCTGCCCGTCGTTGAGCTCGGTCTGCCGGGCCAGCTTGAGGTCGTGGTCGCTCAGGTGATTCGCGACGGTCATCTCCTGGTCCCGCGCGGGCGAGGCGTTGTCCGCCCAGTCGTCGAACAGGGTAGCGGGCTCGGGGATCGCCACCCCGTCGAAGTCGTTGATGTGGCCCGGCCCGGGCTGCCAGTTGCGGTGCGGCGCCTTGTGCTGGCACATCAGCAGGAACGGCTCGTCGGGGTCCCGCCCCTCGCGCAGCCAGCCGATCGCCAGATCGGTGATGATGTCCGTCGTGTACCCCTCGTGCGCCACCCGCTCCCCGTCGCGGATCATCGTCGGGTTGTAGTAGGGCCCCTGATCGATCAAGACCTCGTAGTGATCGAACCCGCGGGGGTTGTCCTTCAGGTGCCACTTCCCGATCATCGCCGTCGAATACCCCGCCCCCGTGAGCAGGCCCGCGAAAGTGGTCGAGTCAGGGTCGAAGGTGTCGCCGTTGTCGAGCACCCCGTTCAGGTGGCTGTACAACCCCGACAGGATCACCGCCCGGCTCGGCGCGCAGATCGCGTTGGTCACGAACGCCCGGTCAAAGCGCATCCCCTCCCGCGCGATCCGGTCGATACCCGGCGTCACATTCCGGTCAGACCCGTACGCCCCGATCGCCTGCCACGCGTGGTCGTCCGCCATGATGAACAGGATGTTCGGGCGTGCCGGCCGTGTCAGCCCGGGTGGCGTCGGCCCCGCCGGCGGCGAGGTCGCGCACCCGGCGCCCAGGATCCCGGTCAGCGTCAAGACGATCGCGGCGGCTCGGAAGGTCAGCATCCCGGCATCGTACACGGAGCCATCCCCCGCCGGAGGCCCGCGCCGGAGGGCCCGCACCCCGGGGCCGGCTCAGCGCTCGAAGTACTCCGGGATCGTCTTCCCCTTGTAGCTGAACCCCCGCTTGCCGAACCCCGCCGCGGTCAGCAGGTCGAGGTACGCCGCCCCGTCGCCCTCGAACCCATCGGCGCCGTCCATGTAGGCCGACACCAGCCCCCCGGACCCGACCCACCGCGCGCTGCCATCGCAGAACGCCGCGGTCTGCCCGTCGGTCCCGTGGTTGTTCCACCCGTCCGGGAAGTTGTTCACCCCGTCGGTCCGCCCGAACCCGAGCACATCCCCGGGCGGCTGGACATCGTCGTTGTCGTTGTCGATCACGATGATGGTCCGATCGGGGAACCGCACGCTCACCTGCGTCTTGAGCACCCCCTCGGGGTAGTCCTCAAGGATCTCGATCCCGCCGCCGGGCGTGTAGTTCCAGCCGAGCTGGCCCCCGATGGTCCCCCGTTCCCGCCCGTAGATGATCGTCCCGTCGGGGTACCTGCCGTCCGCGAACCACGCGAAGGTCTCGTAGCTGTGCCCGCCGGCGTCGTCGTCCCGGTCGTCCGCCGCGACGAAGGTATCGATCAGGAAGTCCCGGCCGTACAGCAGCGTCAGGTCGCCGAGCACATCGTGGTCGCTGAGCCACTCGTTCTCGCGGACGATGTTCCGCGTCGCCGGGCAGATCGCTACCTCGTGGCTGGCGATGTACTCCGGGAACAGCCACCCGACATTATCCTCGAAGGTGAAGATTGTCGGCAGGAACACCTCCCGGCGCGTCTCGTTGCTGTAGCTGTGGCACGCCTGCCCGATCTGCCGGGTGTTCGACATGCACACCCCGCGCCGGGCCGCCTCCCGGGCCTTGCCCAGCGCGGGCAGCAGGATCCCGATCAGCAGGGCGATGATCGCGATCACCACCAGCAGCTCGATCAGCGTGAAACCTCGGCCGGGCCTTCGTGTCATGGCCTGCAGCCTAGCACAACCCGGACCTGCCGCCCACCCCTTGGGCCCACGCCCCGGACCCGGTACCATGCCCGGACCGGCTCACCGGAGGAGACCCCCATGCGCCACCCCCGCGTCCCCGCCCTCGCCCTGGCCGCCCAAATCGCCGTCCCATCGGCCGCCCTGTTTGTCGCCCAGCTTGCCACACCCGCCCTTGCCCAGCCCGACGGCGAGGTCCAGTTCGACCTCACCGGCATGCGCCTCTACTGCCAGCTCTTCGGCGACTGCTTCCCGGACCAGGCCAAGAACAGCTTCAACAACCCCCTGCCCCCCGGCACGCCCCAGTACATCCTCCCTGCCGGCGGCTACCGCTACCAGCTCGACGGCGTGCTCGACACCTCCGGCTTCATCAACGCCGTCATCCCCGACGGCTCCACCCTCCGCGACATGATGGAGATCCTCCAACCCGGCCAGTCCCGCATGCTCACCGGCTACGCCCGCAACCCCTCCGGCGGCCTGCCCGACCAGCGCAACCCCGTCTACCTCCAGACCTTCACCGGCGAGGTCGTCGGGCTCGAGCTCTCCGTCACCCTCGAGGCCTCCATCTCCAACACCGGCGTCGGGACCTTCGAGATCCGCGACATCGACATCCCCCTCGGCATCCTCTTCGGCGAGGTCAAGGTCACCTCGGGCTCCTGCCTCATCGAAACCTGGGAACCAAGCCCCCGCCAGCAGACCGAGTGGCACTTCGACGGCGACCTCTCCAGCGTCCCCAGCTCCGGCCCCTCACAGCTCCGCTACCTCGATGATTCCGTCTTCGGCACCATCCTCGGCGGCATCGGCAACGAGTTCACCCCCGACCCCACCATCCCCCACGATGTCACCGACGCCCAGTCCTCCTTCTCCACCACCACCGCCCTCGGCATCCCCGGCCCCGGCGGCGAAGAAGCCACCGTCTTCGTGACCAGCCCCGCCCGGAACCTCAGCGACCCCAACCCCGACTTCTACCGCGGCATCGGCCTGGCCCTCTTCCCCTCCCTCCGCCCCGAGTTCCCAGGCGCCTTCCTCGGCCAGTGGACCATGATCTTCGATGTCTACATCCCCAGCGCAAGCTGGAGCACCGAGTGGCCGCTCGCCCTCGTCCACGGCTCGCACAACAACGAAGGCCGCGCCGACTGCCTCATCCGCAACCCCGGCAACGGCAACGGCGCCATCGGCTACGCCGTCGAGCCCGGCCAGTACCTCCAGTCCAGCCTCATCGGCCCCGACCGCTGGATGCGCATCGCCCTGGTCTCCAACTTCATGCAGACCAACCAGACCGACATCTACATCAACGGCACGCTCATCGGCTCGTCCAGCTCCGACTGGCACTACAACTCCGTCGACCCCGGCGACCCGCTCTACGGCGACGGCGAGCCCGTCCTCCCCGCCGACTGGCGGGCCTGGGGCGAGTTCCCCTCCCCATGGGCCCTCAGCTCCGGCAACTACCCCGGCTCCCAGGGACCCACGCCGCTCGCCTCCACCTTTGGCCTCTTCTGCGACCTCGGCGACGCCGAGTTCGGCCCCGGCGGACGCAGCGAGGTCGCCTATCTCGCCAACCTCTACTTCGCCGACGACATGCTCACCCCCGCCGAGATCGCCGCCCTCGGCGCCGTCGACGCCAACGGCATCGTCTTCACCGCCGACCCCTGCCCCCAGGACTTCAACGGCGACGGGCAGGTCAACACCCAGGACTTCCTCGCCTACCTCAACGCCTGGGTCGCCGGCGACCCCCGGGCCGACTGGAACGACGACGGCACCGTCAACACCCAGGACTTCCTCGCCTACCTCAACTCGTGGGTTGCGGGCTGCTGACCCCTCCCGCGGCCGACCCCCACGCCTCCGCTACCCTTGGCAGTCGTGCTCACCCCTGACTGCCTCATCCTCGGCGGCGGCATCGCCGGACTCTGGACCCTCCGAACCCTCCTCGCCGAGGGCTACGACGCCCTGCTCGTCGAGACCGAGGCCCTGGGCTCCGGCCAGACCATCGCCAGCCAGGCCATCCTGCACGCGGGCGCCAAGTACGCCCTGACCGGCCACGCCGCCGAGGCCAGCCGCGCCGCCGGGGAGGCCGCCGCCGTCTGGCGCGCCAGCCTCCGGGGCGGGGCACTCCGGGCCCCCTCTTCCCCTACCCAGCCTCCTCCCTCCCCTGCTCCCGACCTCACCGCCGTCACCGTCCTCAGCCCCCACACCCACATGTTCACCACCCCGGGGGTCGCCTCTCGCATCACCGGCCTGGCCGCCTCCAAAGCCCTGGTGAGCGGCCCGCGGAAGCTCGCCCGCACCGAAAGCCCGGCCGCCTTCGCCGCCGCCCCCGCCGGCGTCGATGTCTACCAGCTCGACGAGCCCGTCCTCGACCTGCCCAGCTTGCTCCACACCCTCGCCGACCCCGCCCGCGACCGCCTCATCCACGCCCTCGCCGTCTCGGTCGCCCGGAGACCCGCGCGGGAGGTATCGCTCGCCGTCTCCCTCGAAACGCGCGACGGGCCCGTCACCCTCGCCCCCCGCGCGCTCGTCTGCACCGCCGGCGCCGGCAACGAGCGCCTCCTCGCACAGCTCGAGCTCTCGCCCGAAATACGCATGCAGCGCCGCCCCCTCCACATGGTGCTCGCGCGCGGGGTCGACCTGCCCCACCTCTACGCCCACTGCGTCAGCCTCTCCGACAAGCCCCGCGCCACCATCACCACCACCACCGACGACGCGGGCCGCACGGTCTGGTACATCGGAGGCCAGCTCGCCGAGTCCGGCGTGGAGCGCTCCCGCGAGGATCAGATCGCCGAAGCCCGCGCCGAACTCGCCAAGATCGTCCCCTGGATCGACACCGCATCCCTCGAGTTCGCCACCCACCGCGTGGACCGCGCCGAGGGTCTCGACGAGCAGGGCCGACGCCCCGACACCCCCATCGTCCGCCGCCACGCGTCGGTCATCGCCTGCTGGCCGACCAAGCTCGTGCTGGCCCCCCTCGCCGCCGCCTCGGTCCGTGGCCGGCTCGCCGAGCTGGGCATCGAACCGACCGGGAACCCGCCGCCCCCCCCGCCGTTCCCCACCCCCCCGATCGCGACCCCGCTGTGGGACCGTGAGGACCTGGCATGGAGCTAAGACCCCTCGGGCGCACCGGCATGCTCGTCTCCGTGCTCGGCCTGGGCACCGTCAAGCTCGGCCGGAACGAGGGCGTGAAGTACCCGCGCCCCTTCGACCTGCCCACCGACGCCGACGCCCTCGCCCTCCTCGACACCGCCGCCGCGCTCGGTATCAACCTGCTCGACACCGCCCCCGCCTACGGCAGCGCCGAGGAACGCCTCGGCGATCTCCTCGCCGGCCGGCGCGACCGGTGGATCCTCTCAACCAAGGTCGGCGAGGAGTTCGAGAACGGCCGCTCACGGTTTGATTTCTCTGCCGCGCATACCACCGAAAGCGTCGACAGGTCCCTCGCGTGCCTCGGGACCGACCACCTCGACATCGTGCTCGTCCACTCCGACGGCGATGACCTCGCGGCGATGGACCAGGGGGTCATGGAGACCCTTGGCCGCTGTAAGCAAGCCGGCAAGGTCCGCGCCATCGGTTTCTCGCCGAAGTCCGTCGACGGCGCCCGCGCCGCCATGCCCCTCAGCGATGTCCTCATGCTGGCTCTCAACCCCACCGAGCCCGAGATGCTCCCCGTGGTCCGGGAGGCGCACGCCCGAGGCGTCGGCGTCCTCATCAAGAAGGGCTTCCGCTCGGGCCACCTCCCCGCGGGCGGAGCCGACCCCGTCGAGGATGCACTCCGCTACCTGCTCGCCGAGCCGGGCGTTTCCTCCGTGGTCGTGGGCACGATCAACCCCGCCCACCTGCGCCACAACGCCGGCGCGGCCGAACGCGCTTGCTGACTCCGGTGAACCGCGCCCAATGTCGCGCCCGCCGGCTCGCCCAAGCCCGGCGCCCGCCGCGCGATGGAGCGAGGGCACCACGCCGCGTGGGCGCTACTCGGCCTCCGCCCAGTACTTCTCGAACAGGCGCGGGCACCGCCCCCGCATGTCCTCCTCGCTGTCCTCGTCAAACGGCGTCCCCACCGGATCGGCGCAGAGCCTCAGCTCGGGCGGCAGCGCCGGCAACTCCTCGCCCGCGCGCTCCTCGAAGGCGTCCATCGTCGCCGCGAGCAGCCCCTCCAGCTCGCACTCGTACGGGTCCTCGATCTCGAGCTCCGCGAGCGAGTCCGGGTTGGCCACCACGGCGCCGAAGGTCTCCCGGCCCTGG
This sequence comes from Phycisphaerales bacterium, assembly GCA_020850415.1. Classification (GTDB taxonomy): domain Bacteria; phylum Planctomycetota; class Phycisphaerae; order Phycisphaerales; family UBA1924; genus PNC22. The sequence goes on along the minus strand of JADZER010000022.1, from coordinate 8,021 downwards.
GCGATCAGCCAGCACCGGAAGTACTCGAACCCGTCGTCGCCGCACCCGCCCATCATCACATACGCCGCCGCCCAGAGGTCCCAGGTGTACGCCTCATCGAGACGCTCGTGGAACCACCGGTCAAACCCCACGATCTGCTCGGGCGGGAGCTTCGCGAGCAGCGCGGTCAGCGCTTCAGGGATCTCCTCCGGCTCGGCGGCCTCGCGTGCGGCGTCGGCGATGAGCTTCCAGCAATCGGGCGTGGTCATGGCTGTCTCCCGGGATTGTGTGGGGTAGCGTGAGGCACGAAGGCGGGATTGTGATCGGAGAGCGTTCGGGTGTCAAGTGCTCCGCACAGGACCCTCAACCGCCACGCCCAGGCCCACCCTCGACGCCCCCGCCCCTCAGCCACGGGCCCGGGGGCCCGACTTCCCGCCCCGCGCCGCGTGGGGCTTCCCGCCGCGCTTCGCGAAGGGCTTCCCGCCCATGCCCGGGCGCGGCGCCTTCTTGACGACCGGCCGGCTTGGCGCGGCCGCCTCCGGACGCTCGGCGCCCTCGTCCGCCCCATCCTCCCCGGCAGGCTCGGCCCGCTCCCGCGGGTCGAGCTTGGGCAGCACCGGCAGCTTCGTCGTCGCCGCGATCGGCGTCCCGATCAGACGCTCGATCTGACGGAGCAGCGACCGCTCCTCGCCGTCGCAGAACGCGATCGCCCGGCCGGTCGCGCCAGCCCGACCGGTCCGTCCGATCCGGTGGACATACGACTCCGGCTCGTGCGGCATGTCGAAGTTGAAGACATGCGTGATATCGTCGATGTCCAGCCCACGGGCCGCGACATCCGTCGCCACCAGCACCCGCGACTTGCCCGCCCGGAACCCGTCGAGGGCCCGCTGACGCTGGTTCTGCGACTTGTTGCCGTGGATCGCGTCCGCCGCGATCCCCGCCTTGTTCAGCCGGCGGGTCACCCGGTCGGCCCCGTGCTTGGTCTTCGTGAAGACCAGCGACCGCGCGATCCCGTGCTCGTCGAGCAGGTGGTGCAGCAGCGCCTGCTTCTGCTCGCGCCCCACCATGTACACCGACTGCTCGATCAGCGGCGCCGCCGACGCCACGGGGCTCACCGTCACCCGCACCGGGTTGGTCAGGAGCGAGTCGGCCAGGGCCCGGATCTCCTTGGGCATGGTCGCGCTGAACAGCATCGTCTGGCGCTCGGCCGGCAGCATCGCGGCGATCTTGCGGATGGGGTGGATGAACCCCATGTCCAGCATCCGGTCCGCCTCGTCGAGGACGAACATGTCCACCTCGCACAGATCGATGATGCCCTGCTCGATGAGGTCCATGAGACGCCCCGGCGTCGCGACCAGGATGTCCACGCCCCGCGCGAGAGCCTTCTCCTGCCGGTGCTGGCTCACCCCGCCGTAGATCGCCGTGTGACGCAGACGCGTGTGCCGGCCGTAGGTCTTGAAGCTGTCCTCGATCTGCCCCGCAAGCTCACGCGTCGGGCACAGCACCAGCGCCCGGGCGTAGTGGTACCCGCGGTCGCCCGCAACCCCCTCCTCGTGCAGCTTGTGCAGGATCGGCAACGCGAACGCGGCGGTCTTGCCCGTGCCGGTCTGCGCACTGCCGAGGATGTCCCGGCCCGCGAGCGCCGCCGGGATCGCCTGGGCCTGGATCGGCGTCGGGGTCTCGTACCCCTCCTCCCGCACCGCGCGGAGGACCTGCGCCGAGAGCCCAAGCTCGGTGAACGCGCCGGGTGATGTTGTGGTGCAGGCTTCCAGCCTGCACGGCACCTCTGAACGCGCCAGGCTCGGAGCCTGCGCCACTACGGCGCCACGGCTCTCAGGCCCCGCGCCATCGTCCTGCACAGCGCGAACCTCCGGAGCCCGGTAGAGGCCCGGTCGGTGGATCGTCTCGGGCCGCTCGGTGCGGTTGGGGCGGCTGTTGGGGTTGCCGCTGCCGGGCTTCTTGCCGCGGAAGTTCTTGCCGGGCTTGTTGTTGGGCGCGCCGTTGGGCCTGTTGTTGGAGGGACCGTTGGAGGGCTTGTTGGAAGGGTTGTTGTTGGGGTTGTTGTTGGGGTTGTTGGAATTGTTGCTGGGGGTACGGGTAGACAAAGTGATCAATCTCCGAGAGCCACCGGCGCACAGCGGCGTCGGGGGCGTGTGTTCGTTGGGCGAGTCCTGTGCCCGGCCTGGATGTGGCTTGGGGACGGGGGCCGAACTGGGTGGAGCGTCTTCGCGGAGACCGGTGAACCATTCACCGGGCGGAGAGGACGCCGCCGACAGATTCCCAGATTGGTCCTCCCGCCACGCCTGAGGCGGATCCGCGGGAGGGCTGAGGCCACCGGCTTGTACTGGTATCGTAGGCCGCCCGCCCCGCCCACGCGGAGAAAGCCAATGCACAGGGATAATCCGCCCTCCCTGACACCCATCGCCCAGACCGGCCCGCGTTTCCGGACCTTCGCCCCCTATGTGCCCGCCCTCGGGGCCGACGGGACCGTCGCCTTCCAGGCCGAGCTCACCCAGGCACGCCCCGGCGCCCGCTCCTCGGTCTTCGCCGCCGCGCCCGGCTCCGCCACCGGCGCAGGCCCCACCGTCACCGAGTGCATCGCCGGCGGCGACCTCGAGGTCGTCAGCCACCCCGCCGTCGCGGGCGGCCGGTGCTGCTTCTACGCCCAGACGCCCCGCGCCGAGCGGGTGGTCGTGCTCACTACAGCCACCGAGCACCGGATCATCGCCGAGGGCGCCGGCCCGCTTGGCCCGACCATGAACCGCGCCGGGGTCTGCGCCTTCCGCCTGCGGACGCCGCTCGGCGAAGCGATCTGCCGCGCCGGCCCCGACGCGGCTGGTCACGAGCAGCTCGCCGCCGTTGGACAGGAACTCGACGGCCCCGACGGGCCCGTCCGGGTCCGCGCCTTCCAGGGCCTGCCCGTGATCAACGAGTCCGGGTGCGTGTCCTGCTGCGCCGACCTGGACCCCGCCGGGCGCGCGATCGTGCTGTGGCGGCCGACCGGCCCGAGCATCGTCGCCCACACCGGCGCCCGCTTCACCTGGCTCGGCCCGTTCCCCATGCTCGACGACGCGGGCAGAGTTGTCTTCGCCGCGACCGAGCAGGCCGCGGATGGACACGCCCGCTCCGGCATCTACCTCGCACACCGCGGCAGCATCGAGTGCCTCGTCAGCTCCCCACGCGACGGCCCCTTCGAGAGCTTCCGCGGCTCGCTCATCGACGGGCACGGGCGCGTGGTCTACTTCGCCACGCCGCGCGGCGGCACGCTCGGCATCTACGCGGGACCAGACCCCACCACCGACCGCATCCTCGGCATCGGCGACGAGTTCCTCGGCTCCACCATCACCGAGTTCGCCCTCAACCCGGTCTCGATCAATCGGGCGGGCGATATCGCGGTGCGGCTGGGGCTGGAGGATGGGCGGGGAGTCATCGTGAGGAGCCAACCCGCAGCCCGAAGGGCTGCACTCCAGTAGCCGGGGGTGGAGCCACGCGCAGCGGGCGACACCCCCGGACAACTGCCCCAGTTCCCGGGACCCCGGCAGGGGTCCTCTTGGTCCGTGGCTAGTGCGAATACCCCTCCGCCGCACAAGTCCTGGATGCGTGCATAGCGAGCGGCCCCAACGCGAAAGCAGTTGGTCTCGCCCTCAAACGGCTCTGGGCAGGACACTCGGTCTCTCAGGCATCCCTTCGCTGAAGTCGGCGAAACCGCGTGACGAGATCATACTGCTGGTCCTGGCCCCCCGCCATCTCGACAAGCGTGCGCTCGGGATCTGCCGATCTGCGGACGAACGATGCTGGGTCGAGTTCCGTGAGAACGAACGGCCCTTCCATCGATGCTCGCAAGAACCCCACCTCAGCACCTGTGGCGAGCAGTGCTTTGTAGGCCGGGTTCATTCGGTCGTTGTCATCGAACCCAATGTAGTAGCACCTACTTGATCCAGGGATGCTTCTAAAATGAGATCGCACTTCCATGTCGTCGGGCGGATTCCCACTCAGCCCCCATACCACGACCAGATCCGAGTCGCCGAGGGCAGACCTAATTGCCTGATGGACATCTGTTTGGGGATTGCACAACCGATCCCCGGCATGGCCGGGTGGCACAAGGTCTGGGAGAACCGGCATTGCTGTGGGAGGCCAGGCCGACGAAGCAAATGGATCGGAGGTGCAGTCCAGGAGCCTCAAGCGGTTCCTCCAGTGGTCTGCTGTCTCGAACCAGAGGCCTCCGGGTGAGTAATGAGTGATCGAGCCGTGCGGCTTGATGACCGGCACCTCGCTCGGGAATGCATCAAGCACCTGCAACACATTGCGATCGGGCTCGTTGACAGGGTGATAGCCACAAGCCGCTGTAGCATACTCGGCAAGACACTCATAATTATACGAAATCAGAGTGGTTCGAAAGGCACCCAGTACATGTCTCCACACCTTCAATGATGGCCATCTGCCTGGGTCCCGCCAAAATGTGCAGTACGCCATGCGGTCGTAGCTAGCGTATATCGCCCACAAGTACACGCGAAGCTCGTAGGGGAGTGAATCCAGGTCGAGCGAGAACTTGCCCGGCACAACCGCTCGGTTCAACGGGGAGTTCACGGGCGACCTTCCGCAGAGCTTATAGAAACCCCGCGGGTCTCGTGCGAGCCCGCTCGACGCCCACCGCGCTTGAATCCTCGGGTAGTCCGAAACATCGTGACTCAGAATCCCTGCTGGTCCCGCCGCGCCCAACCATGTTACCGGACTCTTGACAGCCCCCGGCACAGGATTCGAAGTATCACATACCGCGCGAAGGCTGAGGGCGTCGATCATGTCCCTTGAGAAACCCGCACCGACCACCATCGAGCACTTGGGTCGTTGATCTCGCAGGTACCCGAACCGCATGGTATATCGCGGGTGCGGCGTGTGGGGTGCGAGGAAGGGGGTTGTACCTCGCACCGCACACATCGAGAAGGAAGCGCCTTGAAGCGAGACATCCTGTCCCTTGACAGTGATGCCGACACTTTCAATGTGATTCTGGCGAGGTATTTGAGTCAATGGGACGATCCCACCTGCGCAGGCCACAGTTCGGTGCGGTGATTGTGGGCCCCAGTGTGGATTGTAAGTCATTGCAGCATTGTGGGCGATCGCTCTTGCGATTAAATGGCGAACTAAAACTCCGCCTGCTTCGGCGCCCGCGGGAAGGGGATCACATCCCGGATATTCTGCATCCCCGTGCAGAAGAGCATCAGCCGCTCGAAGCCCAGGCCGAAGCCCGCGTGCGGGCAGGTGCCGTAGCGGCGGAGGTCGCGGTACCACCAGTAGTCGGGCTTGTGGAGGCCCATCTCGTCGATGCGGGCGTCGAGGACATCGAGGCGCTCCTCGCGCTGGCTGCCGCCGATGAGTTCGCCGACGCCGGGGACCAGCACATCCATCGCCGCGACCGTGTCGGCGGGGGCCCCGTCGGTGCCGGGGTCGTTGACGCGCATGTAGAAGGCCTTGATCGCCTTGGGGTAGTTGATCACCGTCACCGGCTGCTTGAAGTGCTGCTCGGTCAGGTACCGCTCGTGCTCGGACTGCATGTCCTTGCCCCACGCGACGGGGAACTCGAACTTCACATTCGCCTTCTGGAGGATCTCGATCGCCTCCGTATAGGGGAGTATCCGGAAGGGCTTCTCGATCACGCCCTTGAGCCGGTCGAGCAGGCCCTTCTCGATGCGGAGGTCGAAGAACGCCATGTCGTCGGGGCGCTTGGTGAGCAGGTCGTCGAGCAGGTACTTGACCATCTCCTCGGCGAGGGCCGCGTCGGCCGCGAGGTCGGCGAAGGCGATCTCCGGCTCGACCATCCAGAATTCGGCGAGGTGCCGGCTGGTGTTGGAGTTCTCCGCCCGGAAGGTGGGCCCGAAGGTGTACACCCGGCTGAGGGCCTGGCAGTAGGTCTCGACATTGAGCTGGCCGCTGACGGTCAGGTGCGACTCCTTGCCGAAGAAGTCCTCGGCGAAGTCGGGCTCGCCCCCGGGCGTGCGCGGGCAGTTGACCATGTCCAGCGTCGAGACCCGGAACATCTCCCCCGCCCCCTCGCAGTCCGACCCGGTGATGATCGGCGTGTGGATGTAGTAGAACTCCCGCTCGTCGAAGAACCGGTGGATGGCGGCGGCCAGGGTGTGCCGAACCCGGGCGACCGCCCCGAAAGTGTTGGTCCTGACCCGCAGGTGGGCAACCTCGCGGAGGTACTCGAAGGTGTGGCGTTTCTGCGGCACCGGGTAGGTGTCGGGGTCGTCCACCCAGCCCGCCACCTTCACCGCGCTAGCCTGAACCTCGACGGCCTGCCCCTGCCCCTGGCTCTCGACCAGCGTCCCCTCGACCTCGACCGCGCAGCCGGTGGTGAGCTTGGCGATGTCGGCGTAGTTGGGCAGGTCGGCGCGGGCCACCACCTGGATCGCGTCGTGGCAGGTGCCGTCGGACACGGCCAGGAACGAGAGCCCCCCGTCGGCCTTGGAGTCGCGGCGGGTGCGGATCCAGCCCTTGATGGTCACGGCGGGGCCGGGGGCGGTCTTGAAGGCTTCCTTGACGGTGATCCAGGCCATGAAACAGCTCCTACCAGGGGTTGGGAGCGATCGTAGGGGTGGGACCCGCCGGCCGGGCGGCTAGGCTTGGGGCCGATGGGATCCAACCCGACCGAGCCGAGCACCCCGCCCAACCCGCTGTCCATGCGGTGCGACGCGTTCGTGCGTGCGGCCGGGGGGCTGGGGGTGGCGGCCGGGCCGGCGCGGAGCACCTACAGGGCGATCTATCGGGACGGCGTGCGGGAGGCCGAGCTCGGGCGAGGCGGGACGCTCCGGCTCGAGGTCGCCCCGATCGTCAAGGAGCTCGAGGAGGAGACGCCCGAGGGGGTGATCCGGAAGTTCGTGCAGCGGCTGCCGGGGGGCGCGGGCGAAACAGCCGCGGCACGCGAGATGCCGTACTACGACATCGAGTGCGTGCAGATCCCGATGATCGGCCGGCGCGGCGTCAAGAGCCACACGCTGTGCGTCTCCAGCCAGGTCGGCTGCGCGATGGGGTGCGGGTTCTGCGAGACGGCCCAGATGGGGCTGATCCGCTCGCTGACCGCCGCCGAGATCGTGGGCCAGTGGTGGGGCGCGACGCATGAGCGGCAGGCCAGCGTCAAGAACATCGTCTTCATGGGCATGGGAGAGCCGCTGGACAATGTCGAGGCGGTGATCGACGCGATCGCCATCCTCACCGACCACAACGGGGCGTGCGTGCCGATGACCAACATCATGGTCAGCACGGTCGGCAAGGCCGACGGCCTGCGCCGGCTGTGCGAGCAGATGGCCGAGCCCGGCTGGAGGCGGCTCGGCATCGCGATCAGCATCAACGCCCCCAACGACGAGATCCGCTCGCAGATCATGCCGATCAACCGGGCCACGCCCATGGCCGAGCTGCGGGAAGCCATCCGAGCGATCCCCTTCGTCGGCACGCACCGCAAGATCTGCTTCGGCTATGTGCTCATCCCCGGCGTCAACGACCGGCCCGAGCACGCGGCCGAGCTGGCCGAGTACCTGCGCCCGTTCACCGCCTCGGGCAGCCCCGACGGCAAGCACCACGGCATGCTGAACCTCATCCCCTACAACCCGAGGCGCGACTCGCCCTGGCCGGCGCCCTACGAGGACGCGGTCGAGGAGTTTCTGGGCTGGGTGCGCGAGCGGGGTGTGTTCGCCAAGCGCCGGCGGACCAAGGGCCGGGACTCGATGGCCGCGTGCGGCCAGCTTGGGACCGAGGAGGTCCGCAAGCGCCGGTTTGTGGGTGTGCGGATCGACGGGGCCGGGTCGTAGGGGTCCGGGTCGTCGGATAGGTTCGTCGGCTGGGGTCGTCGTGGAAAAAGGTGGGCGGGGCGGGGCTCCTGGTTGTGCCGCCCTTGGTGGGGGCGGCGGGATGCACGCTTTCGTGACCGGTCACTGGCTCCGGTCCGCGCGCCTGTCGAGCGCGCGGGCGGAGTGTGCTGCTGGGTCGGAGTTGTTCCCCGCCCCGCCACCGTGACGGAACGAGGAGGCTGGCTGATCAGTGCCTCTACC
>JADZER010000021.1 GCA_020850415.1 Phycisphaerales bacterium | reverse complement strand
TGACCGGTCACTGGCTCCGGTCCGCGCGCCTGTCGAGCGCGCGGGCGGAGTGTGCTGCTGGGTCGGAGTTGTTCCCCGCCCCGCCACCGTGACGGAACGAGGAGGCTGGCTGATCAGTGCCTCTACCCTTGCGGGCCGCGGCCCGGAGTGTGCGCGCGCTGGTGGGTGTACGCGGGTGCTCGCTTGCGCGCAAGTGGTTGTGGGGGAGGGGGTAGAGAAAAAGTTGGGGAAGTTCTGGGAGGGGGCTGGAGGAGGGGTGGTTTGTGCGCTCGCGGGAGGATGTGGTTTGAGTGGGTGAGTGGGTGAGTGGGGGTCGGGTGCGGTGGGGTGGCGCGGGTTGGTATGTCGCGGGGCCATCGCTTCGCTGCGCTGCGCTCTGACCCCGGCACCCCTTGGTGACCTGACCCCGGCACCCGTTGCAGTAGTGACCCCGGAACCCGTTGGGGTACTGTCCCCGGCACTTGGGGGGTGTGGTCGGGGTGGCGGGTTAGACGGAGCGGAGGCCCCAGCCTTCGCGCGGGCTTTGGGGGAGGTCGCCCTTGACGGTGAAGCGGGCGCCGGCGGAGCGGAGCTGGTCGAGCTGGCGGAGTCCGATGCGGGCGGTGAGGGTCACGGCGTCGGGCTGGTCGTAGGTGCGGTCGAGGACCTCGGCTCGGTTCTCGATGGTGTGGATGGTCTTGGCGTCGGCGAGGGGGACGGTGATCTCGAGCTCGCGGACCTCGCCGCGGGCGGCGTCGCGGATGAGCTGCTCGAGGGCGAGGCCCCCCCGGAGCAGCGCGCCGTCCTGGCCTGGGAGGGCGGAGATGGGGATGGCGTCGGGGTGGTTGTGGGTCCAGACGAGCAGTTCGGCGTTGTCGGCGAGGCGGTCGATCTTGTTGAGGAGGAGGACGCGCCGGGGCTCGGGGGTGGGGGCGGCGCCGTCCTTGAGTTTCTTCTCGGCGTGGCGGACCTCCTCGAAGATGTCGTCGAGCGTCTTGTGGACGGTCTCGAGGTGCATCTCGGCGGCGGGGTCGGCGATGTCGAGCACGATGAGCAGGATATCGGCGTGGGTGGCCTCTTCGAGCGTGGCGCGGAAGGAGGCGATGAGGTTGTGGGGGAGGTCGCGGACGAAGCCGACGGTGTCGGAGAGCAGGACCCTGAGGCCGCCGCCGAGGTCCCAGTCGCGGGTGCGGGTCATGAGGGTGGCGAAGAGCCGGTCGTCGGCGTATGCGCCGCCGGCGGTGAGGGAGTTGAAGAGGGTGCTCTTGCCGGCGTTGGTGTATCCGACGAGCCCGACGGTGAAGTGGTCGACATTGCGTGCGCGGACTTCGCGTCGTTTGCGGGCCTGGATGGTGGCGAGTTCGGCCTGGAGGGCGAGCTTTCGCTTCTGGACGAGGCGCCGGTCGATCTCGAGCTGCTGCTCGCCGGGGCCTCGGGTGCCGACGCCGCCGGGCGAGCCGCCGGTGATGCGTTCGAGGTGGTCCCACATGGCGCGGAGGCGTGGGTAGGTGTATTCGAGCTGGGCGAGCTCGACCTGGAGCTTGGCGGCGTGTGTGGTGGCGCGTCCGGCGAAGATGTCGAGGATGAGCTCGGAGCGGTCGAGGACCTTGCAGTTGGTGGCCTTCTCGATGCTGGAGATCTGCTTGGGGGAGAGGTCGTGGTCGAAGATGATCACGGTTGCGTCGAGGCGCTCACAGAGACCCTTGAGCTCCTCGAGCTTGCCGGCGCCCATATAGGTGCCGGCGACGGGGCGCTCGAGGCGCTGGGTGAGCTCGCCGACGACCCTGGCGCCGGCCTGCTCGGCGAGGCTGGTGAGCTCTCCGAAGGGGTCGGCGGGGTCGTACCGGGACTCGGGCAGTCGCACGGCGGCGACGACCGCCCGCTCGGCCTTGACATCGATGGTGCTGCGTTCGTTTCCTGCCATATGGTGGGACTCTACGGCGGTCCGGGCCGGAAACCCAGGACAAGCCCCGAATGGGCGCACCGGCGTGGCTTGGGGCCCGTACGATGGGCTGACGGACCTCGCTGTCTCTGTGCACGGAGCCCCCCATGAAGCGTCCCCGGCTGTTGTTCCAGGTTGGTCTGCTCGGCATCCTCGGCGTCGCGGTGCTGGGTTCGACGCTCCGCATCGCCCAGCTTGGGGACGAGTACCAGTTTTTCGACGCGCTGGTGGAGGTCAAGCACCTGATCTCGAGCCGGGCGTATGAGAAGCCCGAGGACAAGGAGCTGCAGGAGGCGGCGATCCAGGGGATGGTGGAGGCGGTGGGGGACCCGTTCACGGTGTATGTGCCGCCGGCGGACTCGGGGGACTTTGAGAAGGACCTGATCGGTGAGTATGTGGGTATCGGTGCGCAGGTGAATGTGCAGGACGGGTACCTGACGATCGTGACGCCGCTGGACGGGTCTCCGGCGTTGAAGGCTGGGGTTCGAGCGGGCGACAAGATCGTGGAGATCGAGGGCGAGAGCACGCTGGGCAAGGGTGTGGACGACTGCGTGGGTCTGCTGATGGGTGAGCCGGGCGACCCGGTGCAGGTGACGGTTGAGCGTGACGGGGAGCGGATGGCCGTGACGATCCTGCGTGACCACATCAACACGGTGCAGGTGAAGGGGATCCACCGCGAGGGGGAGAACGACTGGCAGTTCATGCTCGATCCTGATCGGAAGATCGGGTACATCTGGCTGACGCAGTTCACGCCGGGGTGCGCGGGGGAGGTTCGCCGGGCGCTGGAGTCGATGGGCGCGGACAAGGGCGAGCTGAGGGGCCTGATCTTCGACCTGCGGTGGAACCCCGGCGGGGTGCTGTCGGAGGCGGTGGAGCTGGTGGACATGTTCATCGACGAGGGGGTGATCGTCTCGACGCGCGGGCGGGACGGGAGCGAGGATGTGGACCGCGCGACGGGCGCGGGGACGCTGCCGGAGTTCCCGGTGGCGATTCTGGTGAATGAGTTCAGCGCGTCGGCGAGCGAGGTGTTTTCGGGTGCGCTGGTGGACCACGGGCGGGCGGTGGTGGTCGGGACGCGGAGCGTGGGCAAGGGGAGCGTGCAGAGCGTGGTAAACATCCCGAGCGCGCCGGGGGCGGTGCTGAAGATCACCGACCGCCGGTACTTCCTGCCCAGCGGGCGGAGCATCCAGCGGACCGACGACTCGGCGGTGTGGGGCGTGGAGCCGACGCCTGGGTTCTACATCCCGCTGACGGTGGAGGAGACGCGGGAGGTGATCCGGCTGCGCCAGGAGGAGGACATCATCCGCGAGGATGCGGGCGGGGCGGCCGGGGGTTCGTACGCGGACGCCGAGTGGGTGGGGTCGGAGATGCGGGATGTGCAGCTCGCCGGGGCGATCCGGGCGGTGCAGGCGAGGCTCGACGGGGGCGAGTGGGTGTCGCCCGGGGGCGACCAGCCGGTGGCGGACCTGGCGGCGGCGGCGGAGCTCAAGCGGCTGGCGCAGGCGCGGGAGCAGATCATCCTCGAGCTCGACCGGATGCAGCGGCGGATCGACACGATCGAGAGCCACACCGAGCTGACGGGCGAGGAGCAGCTGGCGGACCTCTGGCCGGACGAGACGAAGGTGACGGGGGGGACGCTGCAGGTGCGCGACGCGGCGGGGAATGTCGTCGCGGAGCTGGAGATCCCGTCGGAGGGTCTGGAGCGGTGGCTGATCGGGGCGGGGCTCGGGAAGGCGGCGGAGGAGAAGGTGGAGGACGAGACGCGGGAGTGAGTGGGTTGGGGTGTTCGCGGGTGAGGGGTGAGGCGGGTCCGGGCCGGTCAGAGCGATGCTGATACTGGGGATCGAGACTTCGTGCGATGAGACGGCCGCGGCGGTGGTTCGCGCGGGGGGGGAGATCCTCTCGAGCGTCGTCGCGTCGCAGCACGAGCTGCACGAGGAGTACGCGGGGGTGGTGCCGGAGATCGCGAGCCGGGCGCATGTGGAGGCGGTGCTGCCGGTGGTGCGCCGGGCGGTGCGCGGGGCGGGGGTGACGCTGCGCGATCTGGGGGCGGTGGCGGTGGGGCCCCGGCCGGGGTTGGTGGGCTCGCTGCTGGTGGGGATCTCGGCGGCCAAGGGGCTGGCGTGGTCGCTGGGGCTGCCGCTGGTGGGGGTGGATCATGTGCATGCGCACTTGTATGCGGGGCTGTTGCAGGCAAGAGACGGAGAGACGGAGAGACGGAGAGACGGAGTGGAGGCAGGTGCATCGGGAGCGGGCACTTCGTCTCTTGATCTCTCCGTCTCTTCGTCTCTGTTCCCCGCTCTGGGGCTGGTTGTCTCGGGCGGGCATACCTCGCTGTATGTGATGCGGTCGCCGATCGAGCTTGTGCGGGTCGGGGCGACGATCGACGATGCGCTGGGGGAGGCGTTCGACAAGGCGGCGACGATCCTTGGGCTGGCGCAGCCGGGCGGGCCGAGCGTGGACAGGCTCGCGGCGATGGCGGGGGCCGATGACCGGGCGGTGCGGTTCCCGATCGCGAGGCTGTCGCGGGAGTCGCTGGACATGTCGTTCTCGGGGCTCAAGACCTCGCTGCTCTACGCGGTGCGGGGCACGCCGGGGCGGGGCGAGCAGGGGGCGCAGGGGTACGAGCGGTCGGGGGCGGACCTGTCGGACCGCGAGCGGCGCGATCTGGCGGCGAGCTTCCAGCGGGCGGCGATCGACGCGGTGATGCTGAAGGTGGGGCGGGCGTTGGAGCGGTTCGAGGGGCTGGCCGGCGGGGCGTGTCGGGCGGTGCTGACCGGGGGCGGGGTGACGGCGAACTCGCTCCTGCGAGCGAGGCTGGCGGCGATGGGTGAGGAGCGGGGGCTGCGGGTGGTGCTGCCGCCGATGGGGCTGTGCGTGGACAACGCGGCGATGATCGCGGGCCTGGCGCACCACCTGCACGGGGCGGGGCGGGACGCGGATCTGTCGCTGGCGCCGGTGCCGACGACGGCGTGCTGAGGTGGGGTCAGGCGCCGCTGGGGACGAGGATGGCCGAGCCGTTCTCGTCGTCGCGTTCGCCGACCGCGCAGGCGACGATGACGCCGGCGACCTGCTCGGGTCGGAGGGTCTTGGAGGGCGGGAGGAGTTCCGCGCTGAAGATGGCGCGGAGCATGGCGGTCTCGATGGCGCCTGGGGCGACGGCGAAGGCCTTGACGCCGACGCCCGCGCCCTCGGTGGCGCAGCCCCTGGTGAGCAGGTTCACGGCGGCCTTGCTGGCGGCGTAGGGGGTGAGGCCCGGGAAGGGGTCGACGGTCGCCATCGAGGAGACGCTGACGACGCGGGCGGTGGAGCCGGCGCGGGCGTGCTGGGCGGCGAGGGTGGGCCAGGCCTCGGCGATGGTGATGCCGGGGCCGATGGCGTTAACGCGGTAGAGCGCCTCGAGCTCGGCCCAGGAGAACTGTTCGAGCGGCTTGGAGGGGGCCATCGCCGCGTTGTTGATGATGGCGTCGAGGCGGCCGAAGGCGGCGAGCGTGTCGCGGACGATCGAGCGGGCGCCCTCCTCGGTCGCGACATCGGCGCTGAGCACGAGCGTCTCGCCCTCGACCAGCTCGGCGGTCTCTTCCAGCGGTCCGCGTCGGCGTCCGACCAGCGCGACGGCCCAGGCGCGGGCGCCGAGCATGACGGCGGTGGCCCGGCCGACGCCGCTGCCGGCGCCGGTGACGATGGCGACGCGGTCGGGTGTGGGCCCCGTGTGGTGGTGCTCGCTCATGGTCGGAGGGTAGGAGGGCGGGCGTATACACTCCGCCCATGCCGGTCGCCCGCTACGCCATCGCCCTGTGTCTCGCGGTCATCCTGGGGTTGCCCGTGCTGATGACGCGGTGCTCGGGCGAGCGGCCGGGGGCGGGGGTCCCGGCGGGCGGGGATACGCCGTCGCTGATCGTCATCTCGCCCCATGTGCCGCAGATCCGCGAGGAGTTCGGCCGGGCGTTCAGCGACTGGCACCAGCGCCGGTACGGGAGCGCGGTGCGTGTGGACTACCGGACGGTGGGGGGGACGAGCGAGATCATCCGGGCGCTGCAGGCGCGGTTCAACGCGGCGCTGGCGGCGGGGAAGTACGAGCTCGGCGCCGGCGGCGAGGTCGTGATGGAGCCGGGGGCGATCGACTTTGACCTGATGTTCGGCGGCGGGACCTACGACCACGGGCGCGTGAAGTCGGGGGTCACGCTGGTGGTGACGGGTGGGTCGGGCGGGGAGGTCAAGCTCACGGTCCCGATGTCCGCGCCGGCGGGTTTCACCCGGGAGCAGCTCGACGCGTGGTTCGGGGAGAACAAGGTCGGGGCGGGGCTGCTGTACGACCCCGACCAGTACTGGATCGGCACGGCGTTGTCAGGGTTCGGGGTGGTGTACAACCGCGACCTGACGCGGGGGCTGCTGGGGAAGGCCGACCTGACGAGCTTCCGCGATCTGACGGACCCGCGGCTCGCGGGATGGGTGGCGCTGGCCGACCCGCGCCAGTCGGGCTCGATCACGACCTCGATGGACGCGATCCTGTCGGGGTTCGGGTGGGAGGAGGGGTGGCGGACGCTGCGGGGGATGGCGGCCAACACGCGGTACTTCACGAACTCGTCTTCGAAGCCGCCGATCGATGTCTCGCAGGGCGAGGCGGCGGCGGGGCTGGCGATCGACTTTTATGGGCGGAGCCAGTCGCAGGTGGTCATGCGCCCGGGCGAGACGCCGGAGACGACGCGGGTGGGGTATGTGGACCCGGCGGGCGAGGTGTCGATCGACGCGGACCCGGTGTCGATCCTGCGGGGCGGGCCGAACCCGGAGATCGCGAG
>JADZER010000020.1 GCA_020850415.1 Phycisphaerales bacterium | reverse complement strand
TGACCGGTCACTGGCTCCGGTCCGCGCGCCTGTCGAGCGCGCGGGCGGAGTGTGCTGCTGGGTCGGAGTTGTTCCCCGCCCCGCCACCGTGACGGAACGAGGAGGCTGGCTGATCAGTGCCTCTACCTTTGCGGGCCGCGGCCCGGAGTGTGCGCGCGCCGGGGGATGTAAGCGGTCGCTCGCTTGGGCGCAAGTGGTTGTGGCGCAGTGCGTAAGAAAAATGCTGCAAGATCCTCGGTGGAGGGCCGGGGCGGGGCCGGTTTGTGCGCACGGGCGCGGTGATCGCACCGGCCCGCTGTTAGAGCTCCGGAAAGGTCAGGCCGAAGCGCCGGCAGAGGTCGGGGACGCTGTCGAAGCGCATCTCGAGGCTGTACCTGCGGTTGATGGCGTCGAACTGCCGGGCGTCCCCCCAAGAGGCGGCGACCTCGCGGAAGTAGTTCTCAAAGCCCGCGGGGCTGATGACCTCGATGATCTCGCAGGGCTCGTCGCCGGCGTTCCAGAAGGTGTGCCATTGGTGGCGGGGCTTGACGACCCACTCGCCGGGGCCGGCGGTGACGGCCTCGTCGCCGAGCAGGGCGCCGAGGCGCCCGCGGAGGACGAAAGAGAACTCGTCCTCGTTGGCGTGGCGGTGGAGCGGTGCGGCGAGGGCTCGGGGCGCGATGGGGTGGTGGACGACGGCGAAGCGCCCGTCGGAGAGCGGGCCGCCCAGCTTCCAGTGGACGGCGAGGCCGCCGAAGTCGAAGGAGGCGGGGAGGGGGGCGTCGGAGGCGGTGGGTTTGATGATGGTGGGCATGGGGGTCTCGCTTGGGGTGCGGGGGGCGTCCCAAGGGCATGCGAGATTTGGGGCTGGTGGGCGACACATAAGGCGAATGAACCCGGGGAGACTGGGCCCGGCCCGTGCCGGTCTGGTTGTGTCGATAGGTCCAGTTGGTATTCTGTGCGGGTACGCGGGGTGGGGTCGACGGGGTTGGCTCTATATCTTTTGTGGTATATACTGAGGGGGCCAGGCGTGCCAAGGACCAGGTTGGTGTTCTTTTGAGAGCTGGATGGATCGGTACCGCTCAAGGACTGGTTGGAAGCGTTGCGCCGCATGGACCGGCAGGCTTTCGCCAGGTGCGTTGAGCGCCTCCAGCGGCTCGCGGCGTTTGGGCATGAGCTCCGCCGGCCGCACGCGGACATGCTGCGCGGCGGCATCTACGAGCTTCGAGCCCGGCACGGGCGCGTCAACTACCGCGTGCTCTACTTCTTTCACGGCAAGGACATTGTTGTCCTCGCCCACGGGCTGACGAAGGAGGGCGAGGTGCCCGGCGTTGACATTGATCGGGCCGTGCGGCGGAAGGCCGCGTTTGAGAGGGATCCCGAGTCTCACACTCACGAGGAAGCGGACGATGGCCAGGGCGAAAAAGACCAGTGACGCATTGAAGGTGATCGATCGGATGGTCGGTGACGACGCCGAGCTCCGCGCGATGATCAACGAGGAGCGGGCGGGGGCGGATATCGCGCAGCTCATCTACGACGCGCGGACTCGCGCGGGGCTCACGCAGCAGCAGCTCGCGGAGCGCATCGGGACCAGCCAGCCGACCATCGCGAGGCTCGAGGATGCAGACTACGACGGGCACTCGCTGGGGATGCTGCGCCGAATTGCGGCCGCGCTGAAGTTGCGGCTGGAGGTACGGCTGGTGCCGGGGCCGGAGGCGGCGTAGCGGGAGCTTGGGGAGGCGGTACGACTGCGCCGCGCGGGGCTGGGAGAAGAGGGACACCAAGAATTGCGACGGGGATGCCCTCGCCTGGCCGCGGCCGTGCTCGCGCCGCGTCGATCCTCCGGGGTGGGCCGGGTTACCCGCCCTCCTCCGCCCCGAGCCCCGCGATCGACCGGGCGAAGGCGGTCACTTCCGGCCCGACGCGGTCGATGGCGTCGGCGGGCGCGGTCGCGCGGACGAACCAGGTGCGGTCCGCCGCGGCCTCGTAGACGCCCACCGCGAGCATGTGCGCCTCCGCGCCGGCAATGCGCGCGATGTAGGCGTCGTAGCCGGGGGCCTCGAAGCGGTCCACCAGATCCTTGAGCTCGGCCTCCGCGGCCGCGGGCAGGCCCATCTGGCCGCGCCAGCGGTTGATGTTCGCGAGCTCGCCCCCGACGCGCCCCGGGAACTGGGTGACCGCCACCTCGATGGGGCCGGCTTCGTCGGGGATCTCGAAAGTCGCCAGGCGCATCGGCCGCTCGCCGGGGACCGTGACCCACCGCTCGGGAACGGTCCAGGGGGCGGCGGCCGCGGGCGCCTGCTCGGGCGCGGGGGCGTCGCCCTGCGGCTGGTCGGCCGGGGGCGGCGTCTCGGGGACTGGGGCGGTGGGCGTCGTGTTGCTCGGGGCCGGCGGCGGCTCGGGCCGCTCGCAGCCGGCCAGGCCGCCTACCACCCACAGGGCGATCGCCGCCGCGAGGCTTGCGGTTCGAGGCAGTCTCCCCGACCCCCTGATTCTGGCTGCATTGTGCATGTTTGACTCTCCTATCGGGGCCGAGACCCGACCGCCGAGCGGGAGCATACGGCGGGAGAACGGGAGGATCATGAGCCCGCGTGGCATGGGCAAGGCTGCCTTGAGCCTTGCCCGTGCGGGCGTCCCAGGCGGGTACACACGGGCAAGGCGAGCGTGCACGGGCGCGGGTGCTTGAGGGCTGGGGATGGGCTCGCCTTGCCCATGCCACCCGGGGCTGCGCGTGCTCCGGCCTCCTTTGGACATTGGGTGGCATGGGCAAGCCTGCCTTGAGGCTTGCCCGTGCGGGCGTCCCGGGCGGGAACGCACGGGCAAGGCGAGCTCGCACGGCGCGGGTGCGAGGAGGCCTGCGGTGGGCTCGCCTTGCCCATGCCACCCGGGGCGCACGCGGGTTGTTCATCGCGTACGCTGGCTCGCATGGAGCGTCCGGACGGAACCTGTCGCAAGACTCGTCGCGTGTACAACCAGCCCGGCGATGCGCATGAGCTCACATTCTCCTGCTACCACGGCTTCAAGATGCTCGGCAACGACCGCGCCCGGCGCTGGGTTGTTCACGCGATCGAGCTGGCGCGCCGGAAGCACTGTTTCCGGCTCTGGGCGTATGTCATCATGCGTGAACACATGCACATGCTGGTGTTCCCGACCGAGCCGGTCTATGACATGTCGGCCGTTGTGAAGACGATCAAGCAGTCGGTGTCGCGGCGTGCGGTCGCATGGCTGCGCGTCAACGCGCCCGAGTTTCTCCCGCGCCTGCGCGTGGAGTGGCCCGGCGGGCGCGTCGAGCATCACTTCTGGCAGCAGGGCGCCGGTTATGACCGGAACCTCTGGAAGCCCGAGGCGCAGTGGGCGAGCGTGGACTACATCCACATGAACCCCGTGCGGAAGGGGCTGGCGGATCGCCCCGAGGACTGGTACTGGTCAAGCGCCCGCTGGTACGCGGGTGAGCGGGATGGGCCGCTGGCGATCGACGGGCAGCCACCGCGGATCCGCATGGTGTGAGCCGGCGCCATGGGATGGCTTGGGGCGCCATGGGGTGGCATGGGCAAGCCTGCCTTGAGGCTTGCCCGTGCGGACTGCGCTGGGGCTCGGGGGCTCTCGATCTGCGGCCCCAGGGGCGCCGGGAGCTTGGGTGCGTTCGCATGGGCAAGGCGAGCGTGGCTGGCTCGGGTGCGACGAGGTCGGTGGTGGGCTCGCCTTGCCCATGCCACCCGGGGGGTGCGTTTGGTCCGACGAGCTGTCGACCCTGGGTGGCATGGGCAAGCCTGCTTTGAGGCTTGCCCGTGCGGACTGCGCTGGGGCGCGGGAACTGCGGGCCCTGGGGCGCCGGGAGCCCGGGCGCGTTCGCACGGGCAAGGCGAGCGTGACTGACTCGGGTGCGAGGAGGTTCGTGGCGGGCTCGCCTTGCCCATGCCACCCGGGGGGTGCGTTTGGTCCGGCCACCCGCCGCTCCCCCTCGATGCCTCGGTGCCTTGATCCCTCGGTCCCTTTCCCCCCTACCCCCCAAACGCCTTCTTATAATCCGCCACAAACTTCTCCAGCCCGCTATCCGTCAGCGGGTGCTTCATCACCTGCTTGATGACGCTGAAGGGCACGGTCGCCACATCGGCGCCGGCCATCGCGCACTGGACGAAGTGGAGCGGGTGGCGGATGCTGGCGGCCAGCACCTTGGTCTGCAGGCCGTAGTTGTCGTAGATCTGGCGGATCTGGCTGATGAGCTCCATGCCGTCCTGGGCGATGTCGTCGAGGCGGCCGATGAAGGGGCTGACGAGGAACGCGCCGGCCTTGGCGACCATGAGGGCCTGCAGCGGCTGGAAGCAGAGGGTGAGGTTGGTGGGTGTGCCCTCGTCGGAGAAGGTCTTGCAGGCCTTGAGGCCGTCCATGGTGCAGGGGAGCTTGATGACGATGTTGTCGGCGATCTTGGCCCGCTCGCGGCCCTCCTTCATCATGCCGGCGTAGTCGAGCGCGATGACCTCGGCGGAGACCGGGCCGTCGACGACCTCGCAGATCTCGGCGAGGCGCTTGCCGTAGTCGATGCCCTCCTTGGCGATGAGGGAGGGGTTGGTGGTGACGCCGTCGAGGATGCCCATGTCGTGGGCTTCCTTGATCTCGTCGAGGTTGGCGGTGTCGATGTAGAGGTCCATGGGGGCTCCTTTCCGGGGGGTTCTCGGGGAGTGTAGCGGGCGGGCAGTCGGGCATGGCCCGGGCGGGTGCGCCCGGCGGGCCGCGCGGGGCGCGGAGGGGGTCGGGCAAGCCGGCGAACGGGGCGCCGCGGGGATCGGGCCCCGGCGGCACCCTAGGATCCGCCCCCATGGCCAAAGGGATGCCGCCGGACAAGCACCAGGCCCGCCGCGAGCGCGAGTACGCGCCGATCGCCCACGCGCTGGAGACGGGGCGGTACGCCGAGGCGCGGGATCTCGCGGAGGAGGCCCTGCGCCGCAACCCGGGGGATGTGCAGCTGCACCTCTATATCGCCGCCGCGGCCGACAAGCTCGCGGACACCGAGCGCAGCGAGCACCACGCCCTTAAGGTCATGTCGATCCGACCGCACCCCGAGGCGATGCTGATCCTCTCGCGGGTGGCCCGGAGCCGGGGCGAGACCGACCGCGCGTTGGAGCTGTGCGACGGGGCGCTGGCGGCACACCCGGGGCATGTCCCCTACCTGATCCACCGCGCGGGCACGCTCGAGGAGGCCGGTCGCGTGGCGGAGGCCCGGGCGGTGGTCGACCCGCTCATCGCGGGGCTGGAGGCGGGGGGGGCGGAGATCCCGGGGCCGCTGAAGTTCGAACTGGCCAAGCTGCTGGTGCAGGAGCGCTCGCTCGAGAGGGCCGTGGGGGTGATCGACGAGATCGCCAGCACGCCCGGGACGCCCGAGCGGTTCCTGCGGCTGGCGCTCTACCTGCGGGCCAAGGCCCAGGACCGCATGGGCGACCACGCCGGCGCGTTCGAGAGCGCGACCAGGGCCAACGCGATCGGGCGCGTGGAGTTCGACCCGGCGCTGTACGAGCGGCAGGTCGGCGAGCTGATCGCGGCGTGGTCGGGGGAGCGGCTGGCGGAGTACCCGGTCACGAGCTGCGACGACGAACTGCCGGTGTTCGTCGCGGGCATGCCGCGGTCGGGGACCTCGCTGATCGACCAGATCGTCGACGCCCACCCGCTGGCGGCGGGGGTTGGCGAGTTGTCTTCGATCGAGCGGTTCGCGGCCCAGCTCCAGGCGGCGTACGACCCCGATCGGGCGCCGGCGAAGCGGTTCGGGAGCATCAACCGCTTCCGCTGGAACCGGGTGGCGGAGGACTATGTCCGGGAGCTGCGGCGCCTCGCGCCGGGGGCCGAGCGCGTGGTGAACAAGGCCCTGGGCAACGCCCGCCTGGTCGGGCTGCTGTCGAGGCTCTTCCCCCGGGCGCGGGTGATCCACTCGCGTCGCGACCCTCGCGATGTAGCGGTCTCGTGCTACATGGGGGGGTTCAACAACGCGATGTTCCCGTGGACGACGAGGCTGGAGTGGGTGTCGTGCGCGTGGGAGCAGTCCGAGCGGATGATGGAGCACTGGAAACGCACGCTGGACATCCCGATCCTCGATGTGCGGTACGAGGATCTTGTACGCGACCCCGAGACGCAGATGCCGCGCATCATCGGGTTCCTGGGGCTGGCGTGGGACGACGCGTGCCGGGAGTTCTTCAAGAGCCGGCGCACGGTGCGGACGCTGAGCTACGACCAGGTCAACCGGCCGCTGTACGCGTCGTCGGCGGGTCGGCACCGGCATTTCGAGGCCCAGCTCGCGTCGGTGCGGTTCCCGGCGTACGAGGCGGGGGGCTGAGCGCGGCGGCGGCTGGTTCGTCCGGCCCGGCGGCTCAGAGCAGCTTGTGCAGCTCGCGCCGCAGGATCTTCCCGGTGGCGTTGCGGGGCAGGGCGTCGACGGTGCGGATCTCCTTGGGCACCTTGTAGCCGGCGAGGTTGTCGCGGCAGAGCGCGAGGACGGCCCGGGGGTCGAACGCGGCGCCGCCCGGCTCGGGCTCCTGGGGCTCGACGAACGCGATCGGCACCTCGCCCCGCATCGGGTCGGCCAGCCCGACGACCGCCGAGTCCTTGACGCTCGGGTGGCGGTTGATGACCTCCTCGATCTCGCGGGGGAAGACATTCTCGCCGCCGACGATGAGCATCTCCTTGATGCGCCCGGTGATGGAGAGGTGCCCGTCGGGGCTGAAGCGGCCCATGTCGCCGGTGTGGAACCAGCCGTCGGGGTCGATGGCCTTGGCGGTTTCTTCGGGGAGGTTGTAGTAGCCGGCCATGCGGTTGGGGCCGCGGATGATGACCTCGCCCTCGGCGCCGCGCGGCAGGTGGCGGCCGGTGGCGGGGTCGAGGATGGCCTGCTCGACGCGCGGGAGGGGCGTGCCGACGCTGCGTTTGCGCCACTCCTCCGGCCGGCACCAGTTGGTGACGGGGCTGGTCTCGGTGAGGCCGTAGCCCTCGCAGATGTGGATGCCGAAGCGCTCGAAGAAGCGGTCGAGGGTGTCCTCGGGGAGCGGCTCGCCCCCGGAGACCGCGAAGCGCAGGCTCGCGAAGTCCTCGGCCTCGGCCTTCTTCACGCTCAGCAGGGCGTTGTACATCGACGGGATGGCGATGAACAGCGTCGGCCGGTGCTCGCGGAACAGCCGGAGGATGTGCTGCGGCACGAACCGGGCCGAGTAGACCACCTTCAGCCCCCGGGTGAGCGGGAGCAGCGTGAGGACCGTCAGCCCGAACGAGTGGAACTGCGGCAGGACGCCCAGCAGCACATCGTCGTCGTGCAGGTGCACATGCTCGGAGACCTGGGCGATATTGGCGCTGAGGTTGCGGTGGGTCAGCATCACGCCCTTGGGACGGCCGCTCGTGCCCGAGGTGTAGAGCAGGCACGCCAGCTCCTCCGGCCCCGGCCGGGCAGGCCAGCGAAGCTCGGGGAACGAGCGGAAGTCCAGGCTCTCCAGCGTGACCAGGTTCTTCACCCGCGGCGGGCGCTCCAGGTGCTCGAGCATGGGCCCGACGGTCAGGATCGTGTCGCAGGCGCAGTTGTCCACGACATACTGCAACTCCTCGGGCTTGAGGAGGTAGTTGAGGGGGACGACGGTGCGCCCGAGCATCCAGGCCCCGAGGGCGGCGATGGGGAACGCCCCGCTCGTGGGCAGGAGCAGGCCGACGGTCCGGGTCGAGCTCCGGCGCTCGAGCTCGGCGGCGATATGGAACGCCGGGACGAGCAGGTCGATGCCGCGGTAGGCCCGGCGGTCATCGACGATGAGAGGCCGGCGGAGGTTGGCCAGGCAGGTCCGGATGATCGGGTAGTGGACGGGCGGGGTCGTCACGAGGGCGGCTCCGGGGCTTGGAGGGCTTCGGTGAGGCGGGTAATCTAGCCGATGCCAGGGCGGGCCGGGTGCCGGAGCATCCTGAGGGAGGCCCGGGCGTATAAGGGGGCGGAGCACGCGGGCGGGCTGTGGCGGGGAGAACCCCGGCGCCGGGCCCCGTCGGGCTCACGAGCAACGGACCCGGCCCCGTCACACGGCGCGGGGGGGTCTTGGCGGGCGGACCACAGGAGCGACCCATGGTGCTGGAGCGGGCTTTAGCGGCTGGTGCGGCGGCGGTGCTGCTGGGTGTGGCTTCGGTGGCCGCCGGCCAGGCGATCATCGATACCGGCGCCCCGACGAGCTACCCGGCCCCGGAGTGGCTCGAGCGGCTGGTGCCGGACGCCGAAGACCCGTACTGGCAGGCCTACGCCGCCCAGCGGAAGGCCCAGCACGAGAAGGAGCTGGAGCTCCGCCAGTTCCGCAGGCAGTACTTCAGCCAGGGGGTGAGCACCGAAAGGCGCCAGGTCGGGATGGCCCTGCTGCGCGAGCGGTACGACCTGCCGGAGCTCTACCCGCTGCTGCTCGAGACCTTCGAGTTCGACGACGACGCCGGACTGGCCCTGCTGGACATGTTCGCCGACGCGGGCACCGACGCCGGAGACGCGACGCTGGCCTGGCAGGCGGTGTTCGCGGTCGAGGCGGAGATGCGGGACGCGGCCCGCGAGCGGCTGGTCGGACGCGTGGGCGAGCTCGGCGCGGTGCCCCACCGGGTGAAGCTGGTGATCGGGGCGGGGCTGCAGAAGAGCGTGGACTCCGAGGTCGTCGCGGCCGCGGGGCTGGCGGAGTTCTTCAACCTCTACGAGATGGTGCCGCTGATGATCGCGGCGCAGGTGGGGACCGGGGGCGCGCAGGGCGGCGGCGGCGAGGGGACGGGCAACCTCGGCTGGATCATCGTCGCGCAGCAGCAGGCGTTCGTGTCGGACCTCCAGCCGGTGGTCTCCAACAGCGCCGTCGGCTTCGACCCGACGCTGAGCCTCGTGACCGAGGGCGTGGTGCTGGAGGTCAGCGACGCGGTCGTCATCACCTACCGTACCGAGGTCTTCTACTCGCTCACCCGCATGACGAGCAACGCCCTCGGCACGCCCACCGGCGCGTGGGGGATGGACCAGGGCAAGTGGTGGGACTGGTACGAGCGCGATTGGAAGCCGTGGATGGCGGCCCGCGCCGAGGGCTGAACGCCCCTCAGCCGGCGCCGAGCCCGACAACCGACGCCGTCGCGTAGTGCTCCGTGTGCGAGAGCGAGATCGCCCACTGGTCGATGCCCTGCGCCCTGGCCAGCTCCGCGGCACGCCCGCGCAGGACGAGCCCGGGCCGCCCGGCGCCGTCCCGCGTCACCTCCACATCGGTCCAGGCGATCCCGTCGGCCCAGCCGGTGCCGAGCGCCTTGAGCGCGGCCTCCTTTGCGGCGAACCTGGCGGCGAGGTGCTCGAGCTCGCGCTTCTTGCCCGTCGCGTAGGCCAGCTCGGCCTCGGTGAACAGCCGGGCCCGGGCGCGGTCCGGGTGGCGGTCGATGAACTCGGCGAACCGCGCGATCTCGACGATGTCGATGCCGTGGGCGAGCATGGGGGAGTGTAGGGGAAGGATGAAGGTGGAAGGGTCGGAGGAGTGGAGGGCGCACGGGAGGTTCGAGCGTCGGAGAAAGGGAGGGGGCCCGGAGTGCCCCGCCCCGGAGGGGGAGAAGGGGAAGGAGCGGAAGAAGGAGGATCGGTCAGTAGGGCCAGAGGGCGAGGCCGTGGGGGGCGTTGCGGATGTCCTTGCCGAAGTTGACGGAGGCGAGCTGCTCGCCGGTGTCGAAGTCCCAGGCGGTGACGGTGCTGGGGCTGGAGCCGGCGACGATCAGCCCGTCGTCGGTCGCGATCAGACCGCGCCCGAAGGCCTGGCGCGCGTAGTCGTTGGGCAGGTCGGACTTGGCGAGCCCCGCCTCGTCGTAGCGCGGGATCGCGAACCGGCGGACGACCTCGCCCGCGAGCGTCGCGAAGCAGACCGCGTCCTCCCCGGTGCTGTTGTAGATCACCCCGTCCCGGTAGGGCCGGGCGTTGTGCGTCCACTCGGGCACGGGCGCGAACTCGGTGTGTCCGCCCTGGCCGATCGCGAGGATGGACTTCAGGCGCACGCCGGAGACGAGGAGCCTGCCCTCGTGGACGGCGACATTGTTGACATGCGTGGTGTCGGCCGGGGCCGGGCCGTCCGCGCGGGTGGGGTCGTAGCGGCCGACGCGGAGGACGAGCTCCTCCCGCGTGCCCATCGGCGTGCGGACCTGCCTGGGCTGGTAGCGGATGAGGTGGGCCCCCGTGAAGCGTTCCGCGGCGAGGTCGAACGCGAGGACGGAGTCGAAGCTGGTCGCGGTGAGGTAGAGCGTGCCGCCGGACTTGTGGATCTCGTGGCAGTGGCGGAGGTAGCGGTTCCGGTGGGTCTTGATGATGTTGAAGTTGCGATCAAAAACGAACAGCTCGTCGCTCGCGGCGATGTAGACCCGGTCGGCGTGGAAGGCGATGCCGCGGAGGCCGCGCCCCTGGCCCCGGCCCTCCCAGTCGATGTCGACACGGTTCCAGTCCAGCGCCTTTGTCGCTTCGCCGGTCTGGAGGTTGACGAGGAACGCCCCGCCGTGCGAGTCGCCCTGGTGGGCCGATCGGACGACCTCGGTGACCAGGACGGTGGGCAGCGCCCGGCGCGGGGTCGGGTCCGGGATGTGGGGCTTGGGGTCTGAGATTGCAGCTCTCCAGCCGGCGCGTCCGGCCCGCGTGCTCGCGCATCGCTCGCGGCACACCCGCCCGGCGCTCGCCCGCCCGCACCGCCGGGCACGGGGTGCCTCAGTCGTCCCCGCGCTTCGTCCTGGCCTTCGGCTTCTCAGCCGGCATGGCCGGCTTGGCCGGCTTGCTCTCGGCCTTCGCGGGTTTGGCATCGGCGCCCGAGTCGGCCTTCGGGGCACCGGCCTCCTTGTCCTTCTTCGCGGCGTCGTTGTAGGACTTCGACCGGTAGTCGGTCTCGTAGAACCCCGAGCCCTTGAACAGCACGGCCGCCCCGGTGCCGATGAGCCGTTCCAGCGCGAGCTTGCCGCACTCCGGACACTTCTTCTTCGCGCTGTCCTTCATCGACTGGAAGAGCTCAAACTCGTGCTCGCAGGCGCCGCAGCGGTAGTCGTAGGTGGGCATCTCAGGCGTCCCCCCGGCCTTCGGCGGGCGCATCGGGGTCTTGCTCGGCGGGCGGGGCGATGGTCACCTTCGCCGGGCGGACCACCCGCTCGCCGACGCGGTAACCGACCTGGTACACGCCCGAGACCCGCCCCGGCTCGACGCCCGGCGCGGCGAGCTGGGAGAGGGCAGCGTGCTGGGCCGGGTCGAACTCGTCGCCGATCGCGGGGCTGATCGGCGTGACGCCGAAGGCGCCCATGGCGCGGTTGAACTCGTCGCGGATCATGGTCACGCCGGCGAGCACCTGCTCGGCGCTCACCTTGCCGGTGGACTGGCTCAGCGCCAGGTCGAAGTGGTCGAGCACGGGGATGAGCGAGCCGAGCACGCGCTCGACGCCGGCCTCGCGGGCGGCGCTCATGTCCGCCGTGAAGCGGCGCTGGGCGTTCTGGTAGTCGGCCAGGGCCCGTTGGTACTTGGTGCGCAGGTCGTCGCGCTCGGCGACGAGGGCCTCGTAGTCCTCGGGCGAGTACTCCTCGGCGGGTGTCTGCTCGGCGTCGGAGCACGAGCACTGCTCGCTGCAGCACTCGCCCTTGGCCTTCTTGTCCTTGTGCTTGTGCATGGTGGGTGCTCGGGGGGGGTTCGCGGTGTTCGGAGGCGGGGCTCTCGCCGGCGCTCCGGGTTCTGTCTGAATGGTCAGGCGCCGAAGAGGTCCTTCATCTTCTTCCAGAAGCCCTGGCTCTCGGGCAGCACGCTCTGGTCTTCGGTCTCGGCGAACTCGCGGAGCAGCTCCTGCTGTCTCGCGGTCAGCTTCTTGGGGATCTCGATCTTGACGATGGTGATCAGGTCGCCGTGGCGCCCGGACCGCAGGTTGGGCAGCCCCTGGCCGTCGAGCTTGTAGACATCGCCGTGCTGTGCCCCGGCGTGGATGCGGAGTTGCTGGCGTCCGTCGATCGTCGGCACATCGACCTCGGCGCCCAGCGCCGCCTGCGTGAAGCTCACCGGCAGCTCGACCACCAGGTTGTCCCCGTCGCGGTGGAAGAGCGTGTGGTCGTTGACACGCACGACCACATGCAGGTCGCCCCGCACGCCCTGGCCGTCGGGCGCGGCCTCCGGCGGCGGGGGCTCGCCCTCGCCCTGGATACGCACCGCCTGCCCCTCGTGCACGCCCGCGGGTACCTTGACCGTGAGCTTGCGCTTCTTGGGCACGCGCCCCTTGCCGCGGCAGGCGTCACAGGCCTCCTTGATGATCGTCCCGCGTCCGCGGCAGTGCGGGCAGGCGGTGACCATGCGGAACATGCCGCCGAGGCCCTGCTGGGCGACCTTGCCCTGTCCGGCGCAGGTGGGGCAAGTCTCGGGCTTGGTGCCGGGTTTGGCGCCGGTGCCGGTGCACTTCTCGCAGACATCGAGGCGTGTGAACTCGACATCGCGTTCGACGCCCCTGGCGACATCGGCGAGGTCGAGGGTGACCTCGGTCTCAAGGTCGTAGCCGCGGGCGGCGCGGGGCCGGCCGCGCCCCCCGCCGGCGAAGCCGCCGCCGCCCATCCCGCCGAAGATCTCCTGGAACATCGAGAAGATGTCGTTGGGATCCATGCGGGAGAAGTCGTGGCCGGCGGGCCCGCCGCGGGAGCGGAGGCCCTCGTGGCCGTGCTGGTCGTAGACCTTGCGCTTCGCGTCGTCGGAGAGGACCTCGTAGGCCTCGGCGGCCTCCTTGAACTTGGTCTCGGCCTCGGGGTCATCGGGGTTGCGGTCGGGGTGGTACTTGAGCGCGAGGCGTCGGTAGGCGCGCTTGATCTCGTCGGCGTCGGCGGTGCGCTCGACGGAGAGGACTTCGTAGTAGTCGCGGGTGGTGGGCATGGGGGCACTAGGCATGAGGCATTGGGCACTAGGCACTGGTGAGGAGCGTTCCCGTCACCTTTGCCGACACAACACTAGTGCCTGATGCCTAGTGCCTAGTGCCTCTCTTCGCGAATCGAGCCCTCGGGCGTTTCCGCTCGGGGCTCGGTTGTCGATCGGCGGCCGGGGTCTTCCTCCGGTCTCTCTGGTGGTCTCCCTCTGCTCCGGGGAGGGGTTGGCCGCCGGGGTTGGTGCTGAAGGTCGTCGATAGCAAAGGCTTGTAGAAGAAAGAGAGGAAGAGCCCTCTCCCCAACCCTCTCCCGCCGGGGGCGGGAGAGGGGGCCGGAGTCAGGCGATGGCGCCGACCTCGACCGCGGCGTCCTCCTTGAGCTCGGTGATGAGGACATCGGTGGTCAGCATGATGCCCGCGACCGACGCGGCGTTGATCAGGGCGGTCTTGGCGACCAGCGCGGGGTCGATGATGCCGTCCTTGACCAGGTCGGTGAACTGGCCGGTGCCGGCGTTGTAGCCGAACCCGGGGTTGAACTTGCCGCCGGAGCCCTCCTTGATCTTCTCGACGACCAGGTCGCCGTCGATGCCGGCGTTGGCGGCGATCTGGTAGGCGCAGGCCTCGACCGCGTGCCTGACGATGTCGAAGCCGAGCTTCTCGTCGCCCTTCGCCTTGGCCTTGGCCGCGTCGATCGCGCCCTGCGTGCGGAGCAGGGCGACGCCGCCGCCGGGGACATATCCCTCCTTCGCGGCGGCCCGGGTGGCGTGGAGGGCGTCGTCGACGAGGTCCTTGCGGGCCTTCATGTCGGTCTCGGTGGCGCCGCCGACATTGATGATGGCCACGCCGCCGACGAGCTTGGCGTGACGCTCCATCAGCTTCTCCTTGTCGTAGTCGCTGGTGGACTTCTCGAACTGGCTCATGATCTGGTCGGCGCGGGCCTGGATGTCCTTCTTCTTGCCGGCGCCCTCGATGATGGTGGTGTCGTCCTTGGTGATGACGATCTTCTTGGCGCGGCCGAGCTCGGAGAGCTCGACGGACTCGATGGAGCGGCCGAGGTCCTCGGAGAAGAACACGCCGCCGGTGAGCACGGCGATGTCGCCGAGCATGGCCTTGCGCCGGTCGCCGAAGCCCGGGGCCTTGACGGCGGCGATCTTGAGCATGCCGCGGAGGCGGTTGACGACCAGGGCGGTGAGCGCCTCGTTCTCGACATCCTCGGCGATGAGGAGGAGGGGCTTGCCGCTGGTGACGGTCTTGTTGAGCAGGGGGAGCAGGTCGGGGAGGTTGGCGATCTTCTTCTCGTAGATGAGGATGGCGCAGTCCTCGAGCACGCACTCGGCGGTCTTGGGGTCGGTCATGAAGTAGGGGGAGAGGTAGCCCTTGTCAAACTGCATGCCCTCGACATAGTCCAGGGTGGTCTCGGCACTCTTGCCGTCCTCGACCTCGACCACGCCGTCGGGCCCGACCTTGCTGATCGCCTCGGCGATCAGCTCGCCGACCGACGCGTCGTGGTTGGCCGAGACCGTCGCGATCTTCTTGTAGTCCTCCTTGCCCTTGCACTTGACGGCCATGGCGGTGATGGCGTCGGCCGCGGCGAGGGCGGCGGCGTTGATCCCGCGCTGCAGCTGCACCGGGTTCGCCCCGGCCGCCACATGGCGCACGCCCTCGGTGAAGATCGCCTGGGCGAGCACCGTGGCGGCGGTGGTGCCGTCGCCCGCCTGGTCGGAGGTCTTCTTGGCGACCTGGTTGACCATCTTGGCGCCCATGGCCTGGAAGGGCTCGGGGAGCGTGACCTCCTTGGAGACGCTCACGCCGTCCTTGGTGACGCTCGGACCGCCGTAGGACTTCTCGATCACGACATGGCGCCCGGCGGGGCCCATCGTGCACTTGACAGCCTCCGCGAGGCGGTCCACGCCCTTCTTCATCTCGAGAAGGGCGGCGTCTTCGAACATGATCTGCTTGGTTGCCATGGTGTCATACTCCTCACGCGCTTGTCGTGTGCAGTGCTTGCTGGTTCTGCCGGACGCCTCGCCCCGGCGCGGTCCTCACCAATTCAGGTCCTTCTCGTAGCCGGCGGCGATCAGCTCCTCGCCGGCCTCCTCCTTGATCCACCCCCGCACATGCTCGGGGAGCACATGCCGCCACTCCCCCACTTCCCCGCGCCGGTAGTGGCTCATCCGGTCCTCCCTGCGGAAGCCCGGGAGGGTCCTGGATTCCAGCGACGGCGCGGCCGCCAGACGCGGGTCAAGACCCAGGAACCGGTACAGACGATCGGTCTCGCCGGCGAGGTCCTCGTGCATGTGCTCGTACGAGAGCTGCAGCACCTCGGACCCCTCCTCGCGCAGCTTCGGGATCGCCGCCCGCGATTTGCGGCAGACCATCGCCCAGTGGCCCGCGTGGTGGCGGACCCACTTCTCGTCCCCCAGGAAGCCGTCACAGGGGTTGAAGCCCTCCGGGTCTTCCTGGAACTTCGCGGCCGACCGCTTCCAGAGCTCCTGGAACCGCGGGAACATGCCCGTCGCGGTCTCCACCCGCACATGGTGGAACGACCAGCTGATCAGGACATCCCGCACATCGCGGGTGATGATGATCTGCGGCGCCCCGCGGATGATGGTCATCAGCTCGTTGGGGGTCCGGTCGCCCAGCCAGATCGCGTCGGGCTTCACGGTGCACGACGCCGCGTGGATCATCCGACGCACCAACATCTCGAAGGTGTCGTCGCCGATGGCCCGCAGGTCCGGGCGGGAGCTGAGGAACCAATCGACCTTGGTCAGGTGGTCCATGCCCCACCGCGCCACCTCGAAGTGGTACTCGCCCTGCACGAACGCGTGCGGGTGGAGGTTGAGCAGGTTCTGCACCCAGTGCGTGCCGCTCTTGAAGCACCCGCACACGAAGAAGAAGTGCCGCTTCGTGCCGCGGTCGAGGATGGTGTAGCGGTTGTCGAACCACCTGTCCGCCGGGTTCGGCGGCGGCGGGTCCTGCAGGCGGGCCCGGACATGTTCGGGCAGGACCCGGCGGACGACCGGCCGCAGCACATCGCGCAGCCCCTCCGGGCTCGCCTCTTTGGCGTAGCGGAGCAGGCGGGTGAGCTGGGTGTCGGTCTGGTCCATGGGTTCCTGGTGGCACGGTTCCTGGTGGCACGGCTCTCCGAGCCGTGAGTCCGGTGGCACGGCTCTCGGGTGGCACGGCTCTCCGAGCCGTGAGTCCGGTGGCACGGCTCTCCGAGCCGTGAACCGTGCAGGCCGGAAGCCTGCACCACAATCAGCCGATGACGCCGAGGAGCTCGCTCTCGCGCAGGATCAGGTGCTTGACGCCCTTCATCTCGACCTCGGTGCCGGCGTACTTGCCGTAGAGCACGCGGTCGCCCTTGCCGACGACGGGCTTGGCGCGCTTGCCGTTGTCGAGCAAGCGCCCGGGGCCGATGGCGACAACCTCGCCCTGGATCGGCTTCTCCTTGGCGGTCTCGGGGAGGTACAGGCCCGAGGCAGTCTTGGTCTCCGGCTCGATGGGCTTGACGACGATGCGGTCTTCGAGGGGTTTGATGGCCATTGGTCAGAACTCCTGTTCTGGGTTGTGCGTGCTCGAACGCGCGACCCGGTGCCGGACTCCTGACCGTCTGCCGGGCCGCGTACTGGATTCTGGAAGTGGGCGCCGGGTCAGAACCCCATGCCACCCATGCCCGGCATGCCGCCCATGCCACCCATCCCGCCCATGCCACCACCGCCGTGGTCATGGCCGTGCCCGCCCTCGTCCTTGGGCTCGGGCTTGCTGGTGATGATGCAGTCGGCGGTGAGTAGCACGGTCGCGACGCTCGCGGCGTTCTGCAGCGCCAGGCGGTCCACCTTCGCCGGGGTGATGACGCCCATCTTGATCAGGTCGCCGTACTCGTCGGTCAGGGCGTTGTAGCCGAAGCCGGGCTTGTCGCTCTCGGCGACCTTGCCGACGACGACCGATCCCTTGACGCCCGCGTTGTCCGCGATGGTCTGGAGCGGGACGGTCAGGGCCTTGCGGACGACCTCCATGCCGGCCGCCATGTCGTACTTGGCGTGCCCGATCTCGTCGGCCGTGACCTCCTTGGCCTTGGCGTAGACGGCCTTCCACTCCTTGAGGGCCTCGACCGCGGCCCGGGCCTTGATGAAGCTCACGCCGCCGCCGGGGACGATGCCCTCAGCGACCGCGGCCCGAGTCGCGTGCAGGGCGTCCTCGATGCGGGCCTTCTTCTCCTTGAGCTCGGCCTCAGACGCGGCGCCGACATTGACCTGGGCCACGCCGCCGGCGAGCTTGGCGAGACGCTCGTGGAGCTTCTCGCTGTCGTAGTCGCTGGTGGAGACCTCGATCTCGCGCCGGATCTGCTCGATGCGCCCCTGGATCTCCTTGGTGGAGCCGGCGCCCTCGATGATCGTCGTGTTGTCGGCGTCCACCTCGATCTTCTTGGCCATGCCGAGGTGGCCGAGCTCGACCTTGTCGAGCTGGAGGCCGAGGTCCTTCATGATGGCGGTCGCGCCGGTGAGGGTCGCGATGTCGCCGAGCATGGCCTTGCGCCGGTCGCCGTAGCCCGGGGCCTTGACCGCGACGACCTGGAGCGTGCCGCGGAGCTTGTTGATGACGAGCGTGGCCAGGGCCTCGCCCGAGACATCCTCGGCGATGATGAGGAGGGGCTTCTTGGCCTCCATCACCTTCTCGAGCAGCGGCACGAGCGTGGCGATGCTGTCGATCTTGTCCTCGTGGATGAGCACGAGGCACTTGTCGAACTCGACCTTCATGTCGTCGACATTGGTGCAGAAGTTCGGCGACAGGTAGCCCCGGTCGAACTGCATGCCCTCGACGACCTTCACCTCGGTCTCGCGGGTCTTGCCCTCTTCGACCGTGATGACGCCGTCCTTGCCGACCTTCTCGAACGCGTCGGCCATGATCTTGCCGACCTCGGCGTCGTTGTTGGCGCTGATCGAGGCCACATTCTGGATGTCGGCCTTGCCCTTGACGGGGACGGCCAGCTCGTCGATCGACTTGGTCGCCGCCTCGACGGCCTTCTTCATGCCCCGGACCAGCGCGTTGGCGTCCACCCCCGCCGCGATATATCGCAGCCCCTCGCGGAACAGCGCCTCGGCCAGCACCGTCGCCGTGGTCGTCCCGTCGCCCGCCTCGTCGGAGGTCTTGCTGGCGGCCTCCTTGACCAGGAGGGCCCCCATGTTCTCCGCCTTGTTCTGGAGTTCGATCTCCTCCGCGACGGACACCCCGTCCTTGGTCACGGTCGGCCCGCCCCAGGACTTGTCCAGGACCGCCATGCGCCCCTTGGGCCCGAGGGTCGCCTTCACGGCCCGGGCGAGCTTCTCGACGCCGGCGAGGAGGGACTGACGAGCATCGACATCGAAGGTGAGTTCTTTGACGGCCATGGGTTTGGTGCTCCGTGTCTAGGTCTGTCGTGCGCCGCACCCCGAGGAGGGCGCGACGCGGTGAGGTCTACAGGGACCGCCTCCGGAATCCGAGGCGTGATGAACCCTATGGGCAATCGGAATGCCAGAATCCGAGCCCTGCCCCGCCCCCCGGGCCCCATTCCTGGGAGTCCCCGGCACGCTCCCCGCACCATCGCTGGCAGTGCGCGTCACGATGCCGTGAGACCGCTGCCGATTTGGCAGATCGCGGGCGACGCGTCCGGGCCGCCCGCATCCCCATGACTCCGCCGGGTGCCCGCTCTGCGAGGCAAAAATCCGACAATTCACGCGCGCGTTTGGGCAGTTGTCGGCAACCGATGGCCGATTCGGAGTCACCAATTAATAGAGATACAGAGTTCTTTCTCTGCTATTGAGGCCAGTGGTTTACCCGGTTCGTGTCAAATCGACCCGCTGGAGGTTGGCAGATGCGTACGAAATGGACCGTTCTCGTCGGTGTGGTCGGCGCGCTCGGAGCGGGCGCCCTGGGCCTCACCAGCGCACCCGGGCAGCCGGCAGGCCAGGCCGGGGTTCTCCCCGCCGCCGCCCCGGCGCCCGCACAACCGGTCGTCGGCGGACGCGGGGAGAGCACCGCCGACCACTCCACCTTCGAGGTGCTGCAGCAGGACTTCAAGACCGGGCCGGAGGTCACGGCCGCCTGCCTGACCTGCCACACCGACGCCGCCCAGCAGCTCATGAAGACCAGCCACTGGACCTGGCTGAGCACCGATCAGACGACGACGACCGCGGCGGGCGAGGCGGTCCCCTTCGGCAAGGGCGCCCGCGTCATCAACAACTTCTGCATCGCCGTCCCCGGCAACGAGCCCCGCTGCACCAGCTGCCACATCGGCTACGGCTGGAAGGACAGCTCGTTTGACTTCTCCAACCAGAACCTCGTCGACTGCCTGGTCTGCCACGACTCGACCGGCAAGTACAAGAAGTTCCCCACCGCCGCCGGCCACCCGGTCTACGCCGACACCCCCGACGAGCAGCGGGAGTGGCCCAAGGGCTCCGGCAAGTTCTGGGAGCCCGCCCCGCTCCGAGAGATCGCCCAGAGCGTCTCGATGCCCTCCCGTCAGAACTGCGGCGAGTGCCACTTCTTCGGCGGCGGCGGCGAGGGCGTGAAGCACGGCGACATGGACGAGAGCCTCGCGACCCCCGCCCTGCATGTCGATGTCCACATGTCGCCCGACGGCGCCGACATGCACTGCATCGCCTGCCACACCACCCACAGCCACAAGGTCTCCGGCCGCTACTACGAGCAGGCCGCCTACGACGAACGCAGCTTCGTCCTCCGCGGCTCGCCACACGAGTCCAATCTTCTCGCCTGCGAGTCGTGCCACACGCAGTGGCCCCACCAGACCGCCGCCCGCGAGGGCAAAGATGTCAAGAACGCCGCCCGGCTCGACGCCCACCAGGACCGCGTCTCCTGCCAGGCCTGCCACATCCCCACGATGGCCAGGGAGCGGCCCACCAAGATGTGGTGGGACTGGTCGAAGGCCGGCGAGAAGAACGAGGACGGCACGCCCAAGAAAGTCATGGTCGATACCAAGGGAACCAAGACCCCGCAGTACGACATGCAAAAAGGCGAGTTCATCTGGGTGCTCGACGAGAACCCCGAGTACCGCTGGTTCAACGGCAACACCAAGCAGGTCTTCATCGACACCAAGATCGATGACACCACCCCCGGAAAGGACCGCGGCAAGGTCACGGGCCTGTGGAGCAAGATCGATCTCGACAAACCGATCGCCGACATCAACACCCTCCTCGGCGACGCCAACGACCCCAAGGCCCGCATCTGGCCCGTCAAGGTCCACCGCGGGATCCAGCCCTACGACGCCGGCAACAAGACCCTCGTCGCGCCCAAGCTCTTCCCCGGGGCCGGCGACAAGGCCGCCGCGTACTGGAAGGCCTTCGACTGGCAGAAGGCCACCGAGGCCGGCATGAAGGAGAACAACGCCCCCTACAGCGGGCAGCTCGGCTGGATCCAGACCGAGATGAACTGGCCGCTGGCCCACATGGTCGCCCCGGCCGAGGACGCGGTCGGGTGCGTCGAGTGCCACTCGACCAACGGGCGCCTGGCCGGGCTCGAGGGGCTGTACATCCCCGGTCGCGACCGGAACATGCTCGTCGAGTACGCGGGGATGGGACTCATCGGCCTGACGCTGCTGGGCGCCGTGTCGCACGGTGCATTGCGGGTCCTGACTTCAGGGAGCAGAAAATGAGCAAGGTCAAGATGTA
The DNA here is from genome assembly GCA_020850415.1 of Phycisphaerales bacterium. Taxonomy (GTDB): domain Bacteria; phylum Planctomycetota; class Phycisphaerae; order Phycisphaerales; family UBA1924; genus PNC22. The sequence continues at coordinate 72,039 of JADZER010000020.1, read as the reverse complement.
CACCCGGTTCGAGCGCTTCTGGCACTGGTGCCAGAGCGCCATCATCCTCGCCCTGCTGGTCACCGGGCTCCAGATCCACTTCACCGGCCTGACCCTCCTGGACTTCGCCACCGCGGTGCAACTCCACCGCGTGTTCGCCTGGGCCTTCCTCGGCCTGGCCGCCTTCGCCATCTTCTGGCACATCACCTCCGGCGAATGGAAGCAGTACCTGCCGACCAACCAGTCCCTCGGGGCCATGGTCAAGTTCTACCTCGTGGGCATGTTCAAGACCCACGAGCACCCGGTCCGCAAGACCCGGACCCAGAAGCTCAACCCCCTCCAGCGCCTGGTCTACCTGGGCTTCAAGATCCTGATCTTCCCCGTCCTCGCCACCAGCGGCCTGGCCTACATGTACTGGGACTCCATCCAGCGCAGCTTCGGGCTGGAGACCGTCCCCCTGAGCCTGATCGCCGTCGTCCACCTCGCCGCCGCCTACATCATGGTCGTCTTCCTCATCGGCCACCTCTACATGATCACCACCGGACGCACCGTCGCCGCCAACCTCAAGGCGATGATCACCGGCTGGGACGAGGAACACGGCGCCACCTCGGCCTGACTCCAGACCGACGCGGACCACCGAACCCAATCGCGCCGGGCGGCCCCCACGGGCCGCCCGCCGTCGTTCCCGGGGCGTATAATCGCCCCGACGATCCGGAGACCCGCCGATGCTCGCCACCGTGGATGTCCTCGCCTACCTCCCCCTCGGGATCATGCTCACCATCGCCGTGACCTTCGCCGGCGGCGTCATCATCCTCACCAAGCTCGTCGGCCCCAGCCGCAACGGCCCCACCAAGGGCATGCCCTACGAGTCCGGCATGAACCCCGTCGGCACCGCCCGCAAGCGGTTCAATGTCCGCTTCTACCTCATCGCCATGGTCTTCCTCCTCTTCGATGTCGAGGTCATCTTCCTCTACCCCTGGGCCACCACCTTCCCCAACCTCGCCGCCGGGACCGACGAGGGCCTCGTCTGGCTCGGACGCATCCTCTTCTTCCTGCTGACCACGGTCGTCGCCTACCTCTACGGCTACCGGAAGGGCGTCTTCCGCTTCGACTGATCCCCGGGATCAGCCCACGCCGCCCGGCCGTATCATCCACCCATGGACGCTGCCGCCACGGCGCCGCCGACATCGCCCCCACCCAACCGCGTCCGCGCCCCCGCTAGGCTCGGCGCTCTGGCTGTGGCCATCGCGTGCCTCGGCGTCCTCCTCGCCGCCGCCTGGGTCGCCCCGGACCCCGCCGGCCACGGCACCCATGAACGCCTCGGCCTGCCCCCCTGCGCCTGGGAGCAGTCCTTCGGCAAGCCCTGCATGACCTGCGGCATGACCACCGCCTTCGCCCATGCAGCCCACGGCCAGCTGCTAGACTCGGCACGGGTACAGCCCATGGGCCTGGTCCTCGCGGTCCTCACGGCGTCCATCGCCTGGGGCGCGGGGCATGTCGCCCTCACCGGCTCGACCCTCGGCGCTGCGGCCCAGCGGATGCTGACCACCCGCCTCCTCTGGGCAAGCCTGGGCCTGCTGATGGCCGCCTGGGCGTACAAGTTCGTCACCTGGCAAGGCTAAGACACGGAGGCGCGACTGATGCGACACCCCAGGGACCACGCCCGCACAACCGTCGCAGCCGTCGGACTGGGACTGCTGCTCCTCGCCGCCCCCGGCTGCCAGCTCGCCGGCATGATGGCGGCCTCGAACGAGCGGTACGGCTCGCACGATGTCCCCGCCGAGTACACCGGCCTGTGGGGCAAGAGCTTCGCCGTCGTCGCCTGGGCCGACCGGGCCATGCAGGCCGAGTACCCGGCCCTGGTCCCCAGCCTCATCGAGCGGATCGACCTGACCCTCGCCGCCGAGTCCGGCGCCTCCGGCCACATCCCCGGGAACGAGGTCACCGCCTACCTCGCCAACCACCCGCAGTGGGTCGCGTGGCCCCGCGGCCGGCTGAACGAGGAGCTCGGCGACGACGGCGTCGACCGCGTCGTCCTCCTCGAGGTCAACGAGTTCCGCACCAACGACCCCGGCAACGAGTACCTCTGGGCCGGGCAGGCGTGGGCCACCCTCTCGGTCATCGAGCGCGGCGCCGAGGGATCCGACGCCGAGGCATTCCGCAAGGAGATCCGCGTCACCTTCCCCGACGGCAAGGGCTACGGCCCGGAGGACATGACCAAGCAGATGGTCGCCTCCACCCTCCTCAAACGCCTCGTGGACAGGGCCGCCTGGACCTTCTACGACCACGAAGAACTCAACTCCCTCGAGTACTAGCGGGGCGAACACACGGAGAAACGCATGCGGACCATTCGGGGCATCAGTGTCGGTCTCGGGCTGGCGGGCGCCTTCGCGGCAGGAGCCATCGCGCTCGCGCCCGGCTGCAACATCGTCGGGCCCGCCGTCCTCCTCATCCACGGGCCCGAGAAGATCCCCCAGCAGTACTCGCTCGACAAGGAACGCCCGGTCGTCATCTTCCTCGACGACCGCAACTTCAATATCCCCCGCACCCCCACCCGAGAGCGCGTCGGCGCCGCCGCCGAACGGGCCCTCCTGGACTCCAAGGCCGTCGCCAGAGTGCTCGACTCCCGCGCCGCCGGCGCCATCGTCAGCGGCGAGCCCCGCGGCGACCTCATGCCCATCTCCGAGGTCGGACGCAAGATGGGCGCCGAGGTCGTCATCTATGTCGTCCCCGAGAGCTTCTCCCTGACCACCGACGGCCAGACCTTCTCACCCTCCGCCCTGCTCCGGGTCAAGGTCCTCGACGCCGTCGCCGACAAACGCCTGTGGCCCGAGGAACGCGAGGGATACGCGCTCACCGTCACCGCCTCTACAAGACAGGGCACCGCACCGACCGATAGCGCCATGGTCCGAGAGGCCGAGAACGAGTTCGCCGACCTCGTCGGCCTCCGCATCGCCGAGCTGTTCTACTCCCACGAGGCCGAGACCGCGGCCGATGAGCGGGACAGATAACGATGGCCCGCGGGGTGCTGCATGTGATCGACCCCACGCCGACCGGCGTCGCGGACGGGCGCGTCGGCCTGCTCGGGCGCGGCGCCGCCGCCGACATCGCGATCCTCGCCTGCGCCGAGGCCATCCGATCCACCCCGGAGGACGCGCACGCCGTCGTCGTCCTCGGCGGCGGGGACGCGGTACACCACGCCCGCGCGCTGGGTCTGCCCGTCCACGCACACGCCCCCGCCCCGTTCGGGCACGCCGGCCTCGGCGCCCGCGCCCTCCGGCGCGTGGCGCGGGCGCTCGGCGGCACGGACCTGCTCCAGCCCTGGAGCGAGCGTGCCCGCACCGCCTGCCGCCTCGCGGGCGCCGGCGAGGGCGCCGTCGCCCCGGTGCCCTCCGCGCTCTGGCCGGGCCCCCGCCGCCCGGTCGGCCCCGACCGGCACAGCGTGCGTGCGCAGCTGGGCGTGCCCGACCACATCCCCATGGTCGCGCTGCTCGCCGACCCCTGCCGCCACGCCGACGCCCGGCGCTTTGTCTACATGGTCGGCCTGCTCGATGTCGCCGGCATCCCCGTCGCCGGGCTCATCGACCGGCGCGCCGCCCATGTCTCCCGCGCCAGACGCTTCCACGCCGACGCCGGCGTCCGCTGGCGCATGCTGCTTCCCGCCGAGCCCACCGCCCGGCTCCTGCACGCCTGCGACCTCGCCGTCATCGTGCCGCCGACCGTGCGCGCCGAGCTGACCGCCCACGAGCACGCCTGGGTAGCTTGGTCTGTCCTCCGTGCGCACCTGCTCGGCGTGCCCGTCGTCGGCGCGGACGCCTGGCTGCCCGAGAGCGCCCGACCGACCGACGCCGCGGGCCTGCTCCACGCCAGGTCCGAGTCCGTCACCGACATCGGCCGGCAGCTCGCCCGGCTCGCCGCCGACGCGGTCCTGCGCCGAGCCGTCGCCGACGGCGCCAGAGCCGCCGCGTCGGCGTTCGTCGAGCGCCAGCCCCTCGCCGACAGCCTCCGCGCCCTGTGGAGCACCGTCGAGCCCTTCGAGACAGGCGCCGCCCTCGCGCTGGGGCCGCGATGAGCCAGACCACCGGCCTGCTCTTCGTCTGCCTCGGCAACATCTGCCGCTCGCCGCTCGCCGAGGGGGTCTTCCTCCACCTCGCCGAGCAGCGCGCCGTGCGGGACCGGTTCCTCGTCGACTCCTGCGGCACGGGGCGCTGGCACGCCGGCGAACGCCCCGACCCCCGCGCCCTCGCCGTCGCCCGGAGGCACGGCGTCGAACTCCCCAGCATCGCCCGACAGGTCGATCCCGGCGCCGACTTCGCCCGCTTCGACATGCTCCTCGCGATGGATTGGTCAAACCGCAGGAACCTCATCAGGCTCGGCGCTCCGGACTCTCGCGTCCGGCTCGTGCGCAGCTTCGACCCGACGCTCGACACCGCGAACGAGGAGTCGCTCGATGTGCCGGACCCCTACTACGGGGGCGACGAGGGCTTCGAATCGGTCTTCCAGATGCTCACCCGGGCGTGCAACGGCCTGCTCGACACGCTCCTGGCGGCGCGCGCACAGGGATAGAGACCCCGCCCCGTGCGCACACCAGGGGCCGCAGCCCGACGCCCCCCCGCGGGATTTTCGAGATTTTCTTGCGCCCTGCGCCACAAGCACTTGCGCAAAATCCGGCCCGCCCCATCACCCTCCCGGTGCGCACAGGCGCGGGCGGGCAGGGAAAGTGTGAGGGCGCCGCGCGGCCCGCACTCGACATCCCGGTCCGGTCTCGAAATAGGTAGCACAGGTGACGGGGCGGGGCTTCCGCTCCACGCACACCCCGGGTGGGGCCCCATTGGCAGGGGCTGGTCCTCGGGGATCCGAGTACTCAGCAAGCGTGCATCAGTCCGTACCGTCGGCCGACAGCAACAAGGAACCCCGCCCCGCTCACCATTCCGGCCCGAAGCGGATCAGAACGCCCAAACTGCAGGCCCAGCTTCACGGGCCCAGCATCACAGGCCCGGCATCACAAGCCCAGCATGAGCCGCTCGGGATTCTCGATCGCGTTCTTGATATTCACCAGGAAGGTCACCGCCTCCGCCCCGTCGATCACCCGGTGGTCGTAGCTGACCGCCAGGTACATCATGGGCCGGATCGCAACCTCGCCCGGCTTGTCGGGGTGCTCGACCGCGCGGTTCTTGATCGCGTGCATGCCCAGGATCGCCGACTGCGGCGGGTTGAGGATCGGCGTCGACATCAGGCTGCCGAAGATCCCGCCGTTGGTGATCGTGAAGGTGCCGCCGGTCATGTCCGAGAGGTCGAGCTTCCCGTCCTTGGCCCTGGTCGCCAGCTCCTTGATCGTCAGCTCGATCTCCGCGAAGCTCAGCGTCTCGGCGTTGCGGATGACCGGCACCACCAGCCCCTTGGGGCTCGCGACCGCGATCGCCACATCGCAGTAGTCGTGCGTCTCGATCGCCGGGCTCCCGTCGTCGTCGACAAGATAGGCGTTCACCATCGGGCTCGCCCGGAGCGCCCCCGTCACCGCCTTGACGAAGAACGACATGAACCCAAGACCCACGCCGTGCCTCTCCGCGAACGCGTCCTTGTGGCGCTTGCGCAGGGACATCACGGCCGACATGTCGCACTCGTTGAAGGTCGTGAGCATCGCGGCCGTGTGCTGGGCCTCGACCAACCGGCTCGCGATCCGCTGGCGGAGCGGGGTCATCTTCTTGCGGGCCACGGCGCGGGCCCCGGCCAGCCCCGGGGGCAAGGCCGCCGGCGCACCGCTCGGCGCGGGCGCAACACTCGGCGCCGGCGCGGCCGCGCCGTTGCCCGCCTGGGCCGACTGCATGAACGCCAGCACATCCTGCTCCCGGACACGCCCGCCGGCCCCGGTGCCGACGATGCGGGACAGATCCACACCCTTCTCCCGGGCGATCCGCTCGGCCAGCGGCGTGGCCCGGACGGGTCCCGACGCGTGCGGCGACGGCGCGGGCGCCGGCACGGGCTCCGGCGTGGCCTTCTCGGCCTTGGCCGGTGCGCCCGCCTGCGCTCTGGCCGGCTCGGCCTTCGCAGGCTCGGCCTTGGTCGCCGGCGCGCCCCCGGGCTTCGCGGCGCTCTCGTCGACCGACCCGACCACCGCCCCCACCGCGACCTCGTCCCCCTCGCCGGCGATGCGCCTGAGCGACCCCGACGCCGGGGCCGTGATCTCCATGGTGATCTTGTCGGTCTCCAGCTCGAGCACCGTCTCGTCGCGCTCGACATAGTCGCCGTCGGCCTTGCGCCAGGTGGAGATGACGCCGCTGGTCACGCTCTCGCCGACGCTGGGGATCACGATATCGGTTGCCATAGCTGGACTTCCTGTCAGGCGTTGGAGGCGTGAGCGACGACCCCGCCCGTCGCGTCGGCGTCGGCCGGGGGCGGGCCGACGATCTTATCGAGCAGGGCGTGCTGCTCGTGCTTGTGGGCCCGCTTGGACCCGACCGCCGGCGTCGGGCTCGCGGGACGCCCCAGGTACCGGCCGTTGATGCCCAACTCGTCGCGCAGGCGGTCGAGGATGAACAGCCCGCCGCCCGCGTTGCGTGGCTCCTCCTGGGCGAACACGATCTCGGCCTTCGCCGGGTACCGTGCCGCGATCTCCTGGAAGAGCCTGGTGTGGAACGGGTAGAGCTGCTCGACCCGCACCAGAGCGATGTCGTCGCGCCCGATCTCGTCGCGACGGGCGGCGAGCTCGTGGTAGAACTTGCCCGTGCACAGCACGATCTGCCCGACCTTCTTGCGGTCGGCGCCGGCGACGAACCGCGGGTCGTCGATCAGCTCCTGGAACCCGCCGGACATCAGGTCCTCGATCTGGCTGGTCGGCACCCGGAGCATGCTCTTGGGCGTGTAGAGGATCAGCGGCTTGCGGAAACTCCGCTTCATCTGCCGGCGCAGCACATGGAAGACCTGCGCCGCGTTGGACGGGTACACGATCTGCATGTTGTCCCCGGCGCAGAGCTTGAGGAACCGCTCGATCCGGGCCGACGAGTGCTCCGGGCCGGCCCCCTCGTACCCGTGCGGGAGCAGCATCACCAGCCCGCTCCACCGCTCCCACTTCAGCTCGGCCGACGCGATGAACTGATCGATGATCACCTGCGCGCCGTTCACGAAGTCGCCGAACTGCGCCTCCCACAGCACCAGCATGCTCGGGTCGGCCAGCGAGTACCCGTAGTCAAACCCCAGCACCGACGCCTCCGACAGCGGGCTGTCGTACACGCACAGCTTCGCCTGCATCGTCAGCGCGTCGAACGGGCCCTTGTGCGGCTCCCAGATCGACCGCATCTGGTTCAGCGGCGTGCAAGGATCGCCCGTGTCGAAGTCCCGCAGCACCGCGTGCCGGTGGCTGAAGGTCCCGCGCCGAGAGTCCTGCCCCGAGAGCCGGATCGGCGTGCCCTCCAGCAGCAGCGTCCCGTACGCCAGGCTCTCGGCGTCGGCGTAGCTGATCTCCCGCGTCTCCAGCAGCGCCGCGCGGGCGTCGAGCATCCGCTGCAGCTTGGGGTTCACATGGAACCCCTCGGGCACGCGGGCCAGGCCGCGGCACACCTCTTCGAGCAGCGCGCGGCTCACCGCCGTCTCGGACGGGTCGAACCGGTACCCGCGCGCCACGCCCGCCCACCGGGCGCTGCCCGGGTCGATCGTCGGGTCGTAGGGCGACGCCTTGGCCGCCTCCTGCGCCTGCTCCAGCGACTGGTCGAGCCGGTCGCGGATGATGTTCATGTCGTTGTCGTCGAGGTGCCCCTGCGCGAGCAGCCGCTCGGCGTAGACCTTCAGCGTGCTGGGCTTGCGCCGGATCAGGTTCGCCATCACCGGCTGCGTGAACGACGCCTCGTCCTGCTCGTTGTGCCCGTAGCGCCGGTAGCACCACATGTCGATGAACACATCGCGTCGGAACTTCTGGCGATACTCGATCGCCATCTGGGCCGCCGCGACGACCGCCTCGGGGTCCTCGCCGTTCACATGCAGGACCGGGGCGTCGATCATCTTCGCGACATCGGTGCAGTAGCGGCTCGACCGGGAGTCCTCGGGGATCGTGGTGAACCCGATGAGGTTGTTGACCACGACATGGATCGTGCCGCCGGTGGTGTAGCCCTCGAGCTGGGAGAGGTTCGCCAGCTCGGCGACGATGCCCTGTCCGGCCACGGCCGCGTCGCCGTGGACGAGCACCGGCGCCACGCGCCTTCGCTGGGTGTCTCCCCGGAGGCGCTGCTTGGCCCTGGTCCGCCCGCTGACCACGGCGCCGACCGCCTCGAGGTGGCTGGGGTTGCTGGCGAGGGCGAGGTGGATCATCTTCCCGCTGCCAAACTGCCTGGTGCCCGAGTAGCCCCGGTGGTACTTGACATCCCCGCCGCCGTCGACAAAGTCGGCGTCCCAGTTCTCCTCGAACTCGGTGAAGATCTGCGCGTAGGTCTTCCCGATGATGTTGTTGAGCACATTGAGGCGCCCGCGGTGGGCCATGCCCAGCACGATCTCCTCGACCCCGAGGTTGGAGGCCGACTCGATCAGCCTGTCCAGCAGCGGGATCAGCGACTCGGAGCCCTCGAGGCTGAACCGCTTGTCGCCGGGGTAGCGCTTGCCGAGGAACTTCTCGAACTGCTCGGCGAGCAGCAGCTGGCGGGTGACATGGACCTTCTCGCCGTGCGTCAGGTCGATCCGGCCCGCCCCCCGCTCGAACCGCTCGAGCCACCAGTTGCGCTCATCCAGCGACTCGATGTGCATGAACTCGAGCGCCGAGGTGCCGCAGTAGGTCTTGTCCAGGTACTCGATGAGCTGCCGGACCGTGGAGTTGGGGTCCAGGCCGTGCACATGCTCGACATCCGCGTGCCGGTCGAGGTCCTCGGGCGTGAGGTCGTGGAACTCGGGGGCCAGGGTCGGCGGCCTCGGGCGCTCGCGCCCGAACGGGTCGAGCGCGGCGGCCACATGCCCAAGCTCCCGGTAGCTCTCGATCAGGTTGTCCACCCCGGCCTGGAAGTGCGACGCGGACCCACGCGGCGCCGGGGCGGCGCCCGGGCCTGAGGCCGGCCTGGTGGCGGGGCTGGCCGCCGGGGCACGGGAGGCCCCGTTGGCGTGGGCCAGATCGAAGCCCTGGAAGAACGCCCGCATCTCGCCAGAAACCGAGTCCGGGTCGGTCAGATAGCGCTGGTAAGCCTCGTCGAGGTACTCGGCGTTCCACGCATTCACGGCAGGGGGCACGGCTTTCGGCGGGGTGTTCATCGCGTCCCTCGGCCCGGAAAAACCCGGTCTACGGGGCTGTGCGGGGGGGTTCGGAGTGCTGGAGGACGATCCTAGGCGGAACTATCGGCACCGGGGCTTTGCGAATCCCGGGAATCCGACATCTTCCGCGTCGCGCGGGGGGCCAGAAATACCACTCTGTCTATCCGGTTTAGCCGCCGATGACTCAGCCGAACCGGCCGCTCACATAGTCCTCCGTCTCGCGGAGGTGGGGCTGCTGGAAGATGGCCTCGGTGGCCCCGTACTCGACCAGGCGGCCCAGGTACATGAAGGCCGTGAAGTCGCTGACCCGGGAGGCCTGCTGCATGTTGTGGGTCACGATAAGCACGGTGTAGCGCTCGGCGATCTCGTGGATGAGTTCCTCGATGCGGAGGGTGGCGATCGGGTCGAGGGCCGAGCAGGGCTCATCGAGGAGGAGGACATCCGGCTCGGCGACGATGGCCCGGGCGATGCAGAGGCGCTGCTGCTGGCCGCCGGACATGCCCAGCGCCGACTCGCTGAGCCGGTCCTTGACCTCGTCCCAGAGCGCCGCGCCCCGGAGGGCGCGCTCGCAGGCCTCCGCCAGGACTTCCCGGCGCCGTTCGCCGTCGATCCGGAGGGGGTAGACCACATTCTCGAAGACCGACATCGGGAACGGGTTGGGGCGCTGGAAGACCATGCCCATGCGTTTGCGCAGGTCGATGACATCGACCGAGGGGTCGTAGACCGACTGGCCGTTGAGCAGCATGCGCCCGCCGATCCGGACGCTGTCGATCAGGTCGTTGAGCCGGTTGACCGAGCGGAGGAGGGTGGACTTGCCGCAGCCGGACGGGCCGATGAGGGCGGTGACCTTGCCCTTTGGGATCCCCATGGTGATGTTGTGGATGGCCTGGGCGTGGCCGTACCAGAGGCAGAACTCCTCGACCTCGAGGATGGGCTGCTCGGCGCGGACGGACTGGTGGATGTCCGCGATGGTCTCCAGCCCCTGCTGGATGCGCTCGATGGCCGAGGGCCCGGGCTGCTCGACCGAGCGGGCGGCGCCCGGCTTGGGCTCGATATGTTCGGCGGGGGCGGTCATCGTCGTCATTGTTACCACATCGGGGTGCGTGCGCACCGGGTCAGAAGTGCCCCGAGCCCATCTTCTTGCGGACGCGGGCGCGGAGGGTGATGGCGGTCAGGTTGAGCAGCAGGATCACGGCGATCAGGAGCATGGTGCTCGCCCAGACCAGGGGGCGGGCGGCCTCGGAGTCGGGGCTCTGGAAGCCCAGGTCGTAGATGTGGAACCCCAGGTGCATGAAGCTCCTGTCAAGATGGAGGAAGGGGGCGTCGGCGGAGACGGGGAGCTCTGGGGCCCACTTGAGCGCCCCGACGAGCATGAGGGGCGCGACCTCGCCGGCGCCGCGGGCCATGGCCAGGATCATCCCGGTCAGGATGCCCGGGGTCGCGCCGGGGAGGACGATGCGTTTGATGGTCTGCCACTTGGACGCCCCGCACCCGTAGGAGCCCTCCCGGAGCGAGGGCTGGACGGCCGCGATCGCCTCCTCGGTGGAGACGATGACGACGGGCAGGGTGAGCAGGGCGAGGGTGAGGGAGGCCCAGAGCAGGCCCCGTTTGCCGAAGGTGGGGTCGGGGAGCTTGGCCTCGAAGAACCCGTTGAAGTACGGGGTGGTGATGAGCATGGCGACGAGGACGGCGAACGCGCCGACCCAGGCGCAGGTCGCGAGCGCGCGGAGGTTGCGGTCGCGCCGTGTGTCGGGCTCGCCGGGCTTGCGGATGCCCAGGATGCCCAGCACGCTGGCGAGCAGCACGATGAGGAGGCCGGCGCCGACGAGGAACCACCAGCGGAAGGCGGGGAGCTGGGTCGCGGCGCCCGGCCCGGCGTCGACATAGGCGCCGACGGTGTAGCAGAAGAACCCGAGCCCGAACACGCCGTAGACGATGCTGGGCACGCCGGCGAGGTTGTTCACGGCGATGCGGATGATGCTGGTGACGAGCCCCTGCTTGGCGTACTCGCGCAGGTAGAGGGCGGCGAGCACGCCGAGCGGGACGACGACGATCGAGAGCAGGATGGTGAGGAGGACCGTGCCGAAGACGACGGGGAAGACGCCGCCCTCGGTGTTGGCCTCGCGCGGATCGTCGGCGAGGAACTCCCACCACCGGTCGAGGTAGACGCCGAGCTTCTGGGCGGTCGAGAGGGTGTTGGGCTGGATCGCGCGGACCACCTGGCTCAGGCGGAGCAGGTCGTCCGGGGCGGTCTGGCGTTCGGGGGCGAAGCGGTCGAGCCCCGGGGCCCGGACGAGGACGCGGAAGCGGTCGTCGGTCTCCCGGACCGAGGCGATCTGGGCGGTGAACTCTTTGTACTGCGCGTTGAGGTCCGCCTGCTCGGCGCCGAGCTCGGTCTGGAGGGCTTCGAGCCGGTCGGGGGTCATCGGCTCGCCCCGGGGCCGCTCGAGCCACCCGAGCAGCAGCAGGCCGATCGCGAGGACCAGGCACGCCCGCGGCAGGAGTCGCCGCGCGAGGGGGATGTGCGCCCCGCGCGAGGTGCGGCCGAGCACGAGGCTCAGACCCAGGAGCAGCGCGGCGCCGAGGAGTGTCGCCGCCCAGAGCGCCCGGGGCATGCCGGCCGGGCCGGTCCGCCCGGCGCGGGAGAGGTCGATCCTCGCCTGCGCCTCCCGCTCGCGCAGGTGGGTCATGGCGGCGTTGACCGGTCCGATCCTGGTCCGGTGGAGGTGGCGGATGCGTTCGCGCCGTTCGGTTGCGTCGGGGAGGAGGTCGGTGATCGCCCCCCAGGTCGGCCCGGCGCCTTCGACCTGGTAGCGTCTCAGGACCAGCAGGGTCCGCGTCTGCCCGTCGTCGTCCTCGACGGTTCGCAACTCGCGGGTCAGTCGGACCGGCACGCCGGATTCCTCGATCGTCTCGGTCTCCGGGCCGCCGAGGATGGGGGCGCCGTCGGCGTCGACGGGGGCGGGCTCGACGCTCTGGAGGACCAGCGCCTCGGGGATGCCGAGGAAGACGCCCCACTCCTCGCGTTCGAGGAGCGTGGCCTCCGCGGGCCGCTCGGTCGTTTCGAGTTCGGCGAGGGTGACCCAGCGGAAGGGGTCCCGGCCGAGGTCGCGGTTGCCGGTGCGGTAGAGCCGGCGGACGGGCCGGCCGTCCTTGCTGAGCGCGCCCGGGTCGATCTCGCCGGCGAGGATCTGGGCCTCGAGCTCGCGGCGGCGTTCGATGGGGGCCTCGTAGGCCTCCTCTCGGACCGGCACGCCCAGGAACTGCTCCCCGGAGCGCAGGGTGACCAGGTCGATGGGTCTGGGCCAGAAGGCGTCGAGACCCTGCACGGCGATGAGGACGACCAGCGAGGCGATCATCGCGAGGTTGACGATCAGCGCGCCGCCCATGAGCCAGACCATCGCGTCGCCCCGCCCGTAGCGGCCGGTGCGGCGGCCCCGGTGTGTGGGTGTGGTCGGGATGGGCGTGGTGGGTGCTGGCATGCTCGGTCTACAGCAGGGCGTTCTTCTTGCGGTAGTGCTGGCGGACGATCTCGGCGGTGGTGTTGATGACGAAGGTCATCAGGAAGAGCACCAGGCCGCAGAGGAACAGGACGCGGTAGAGGGCCTCGCCCTTGGGGGCCTCGGGCAGCTCGACGGCGATGTTGGCGGCGAGCGTGCGGAAGCCCTCGAAGATGTTGATGTCCATGGTCGGGGTGTTGCCGGTGGCCATGAGGACGATCATGGTCTCGCCGACGGCGCGTCCGAGCCCGATCATGGTGGCGGAGAAGATGCCGGAGGCGGCGACGGGCAGGACGACGCGGATGGCGGTCTGCCAGGGGCTGGCGCCGGAGCCCAGCGACGCGGCCCGGAGCGTGTTGGGCACGCTCATCAGCGCGTCCTCGCTGATGCTGTAGATGATCGGGATGATCGCGAAACCCATGATGATCCCGACGACGAGGCTGTTCCGCGGCGTGAAGGGCCCGAAGATGGAGTCGCGGGCGTCGAGGCCGGCCGAGGTCAGGAGCGTCGCCCCCACCGCCGCGATCGCGCAGGTGAGGAGCAGCATGGCGAGCGGCTGCCCGAGCGCGATGGCGACCTCGGCGGTCTCGGCCCTGGCGGGGTCGGCGGCGCGGCGGATCCACGCGGCGGCGCGTCCGGCGGCGACCAGCGAGAGGATGGCGCCGACGGGGACCAGCGCGGCGAACCACCCGGGCCACGGGCCGCCGATCTCGCCGTTGAGCCAACGCTGGATGCTGGGGGTGTCGAGCCCCTGCTCGGTGAGTGTGGTTCGGAGTTGGGCCCACCGCTCGGGCGTGGGCTCGACTGGGGCGACAACGACGCCGGCGCGGAAGTAGAGGCCGTCCCGGCGCAGATGCCGTTCGTCGTCGGGGCTCATGGTGTCGCGGACACCGACCCAGTCGGGCACGGCCTCGGCGGGCGCGGGCCGCGTGGCGCCGGCGAGGACGAGCAGGTCGTTGCGGGTCGGGCGGAAGATCGCCCGCTCGATGAGCGGCCCGGCGACGACGGCCAGGCCGATGCCCAGCGCCAGCGAGGCGCCGACGAGCGCGAGCTGGGTCTTGCGCCTGTAGCGGGAGCGGATGCGGTTGGGGACCGTGGTCCAGAGGCCGGACGCCAGGAGCACGGTGAGCGGGATGGTGAGCAGGGCGAGGATGATGGCCGGGAGCAGGTCGCGGGCGAGGGGCGCGATGACCATGGCGGCGATGAAACCGAGCACCACCGAGGGCAGCGAGGCCATGATCTCGATGCCGGGCTTGATGCTTCGCCGGATGCCCGGCGAGAGGAACTCGCTGGAGTAGATCGCGCCGAAGATGGCCAGGGGGCAGGCGAAGAACATGGCCACCACCGTCGCCTTGAGCGTGCCGAAGATCAGCGGGGTGAGGCTGAGCTTGGGCTCGGCGGCGTCGTCGCCGGAGGAGCTCTGGTAGACGAAGCTCGGGGCGGTCTGGCCCTCGTAGTGCATGGGCGCGAAGAGCGATCGGAAGGTGATCTCGGGGTATCCCGGCTGGTACCGGGCGTGGGAGAGAGCGCCGTCGGCGTGGAGGACGGCGATGGCGTCGTTCTTGGGCGCGATGGCGCCGGCGATGGCGGGGGAGCCGGCGCCGGCGGGCAGGAGGGCGACGCGCTTCTCGCTGGCCATGTGGCGGATGGCCGCCCGGCCCTCGGTGTCGGTGATGAGCAGCGAGCGGTCACGCCAGCTCGTCGCGAGCGAGGCGACCGGCCCGCCGGGCCCCTCGAAGCGGTGGGCCCGGACGAGGCGCTGCTGGTCGGGCGTCCGGGCCGCGGGGTCGGGCGCGGGGAACCAGCCGCTGACCTGGCCCTGGTCGTCGCCGACGACGAGGGTCAGGGAGCCGATGAGCATGGTCGCGGCGGTGATCGGGTGATCGCTGAGGCGCACGGTCTCGGCGAGGGTGATGGGCTCGTTCTTGGGGTCGTGGACGGCGTAGCGCTGGCAGGTCCCGTCGCGCCAGACGCAGTAGACATGGGCCCCGTCGCCCGCGACGAACAGCCAGTCGGGGGTGGTGTCGCGCGGGGCGAGTTCGATGGGGTAGGTGGTCAGGCGCACGCGCGTCTTGCCCCCGCCGAGCGGCTTGGTGGTGCGGAGCAGGGAGTAGGACGCCGGCCCGGACTCTCGGATCGCGGCGACGAACTCGTTCCGGCCGTCGCTGAACGAGTCGATGCGCAGGACCGGCCCGGCGCCCAGCCCGAGGGGCGCGGGGTCGCTCAGGTCGATGCTCGGGATCGTCACCCGGACCTGGCCGGCGTCGACGCGCTCGATCAGCGCCCGGAATCCGGAGCTGTCCGGCGCGGGCGCGGGGCGGCTCTGGCCGATCGCGATGTCCTGCTCGTCGGGCCCGACGGCGTGGACGGCGGAGGTGAACCTGATCGTCCCGGTCTGGATCGACCCGTCGGGGAGCCCGAGGGCGATGCGCCCGTCGCGGGCCCAGACGGAGATCGCGGTCGGGGACGACCGGGGGTCGGCGATCGTGGACTCCCCGAGGGACTCGCCGCTGGGGCTGTGGACGGCGCGGAGGGTGCCGGACTGGTCCAGCAGTAGCACGCCCTGGTTGTACTCATCGAGCTGGATCGCGTGGGCCTGGGGCGCGGGGCCGGCGGTGGTGTTGACGCGGCTGCCGACCGAGCCGGCGCGGAAGAGGGGCAGGACGATCGCGACGAGGTAGATGCAGATGCCCAGCACGGCGAGGAGCACCGCCCCGCCGCCGACCCTGATGACCGCTTCGGCCGCGCGATCGCGCCGGTAGACCCTCGCGGGGGTTCGGCGGACGATGCGGTGGTCGGTGGGCGGCATCGGTGGTCAACCCGTCCGTGATCTTTGAGGGGAAACGCCCGCGGCCGGGATACCGGGCGCGGGCGTGATGGTAGCGGGTTCAGGCCCGGGGCAGGGGAGCGCGGGGTTCATCCGGGGACTCGGTCGGAGTCCCGCGGCCCCGTGGACCGTTTCCGGGCCTTCCGGTGGGCCGCTCAGAAGTCGGGCGTGATGCCGAGGTTCTCGAGGTCCTCGCGGGCGATGTCGGCGGTCACGGGGATGTACCCGTCCTTGACAACGACCTCCTGGCCCTGCTTGCTGAACACGAGCTTGACAAACTCGGCGCGGAGCGGGTCGAGCGCCTTGCGGGCGTCATAGTTCATATAGATGTAGAGGAAGCGGGCGAGGGGGTAATCGCCGGAGTACGCGTAGTCGCCCTCGGCGGGGAAGGCCTCCTCGCCGTCGTCGAGGGAGACCCGCACGGCCTTGACATCGGCGGTCTTGTACCCGATGCCCGAGTAGCCCATGCCGAACCGGTCGGTGGCGACGGCCTGGACGACGGCGGAGGAACCGGGCTGCTCCTTGACGGAGGCCTTGAAGTCGTTCTTGGCGAGGCCGACTTCCTTGAAGTAGGCGTAGGTTCCGGAGGCGGAGTTGCGCCCGTAGAGGTTGATGGGCTTGTTGGCGTACGCGGTGTCGGTGACGCCGAGGTCTCCCCAGGTCATGTCGCTGCCGGCGACGGAGAAGACCTTGGTGATCTGGGGGATGGAGATCTCCTCGAGCGGGCAGTCCTTGTGGACATAGACGGCCAGGCAGTCGATCGCGGTGCGGATGACGGTGGGCTTGTAGCCGAAGGTGGCCTCGAACTTGTCGATCTCGCTGGACTTCATCTCGCGGCTCATGGGGCCGAACTGGCTCTGGCCCTCGATGAGCGCCGGGGGCGCGGTGGAGGAGCCCTTGCCCTCGATCTCCGGCTTCACGCTCGGGTAGAACTTGGTGAACTCCTGGGTCCAGAGCGTCATCAGGTTGTTCAGGGTGTCGGAGCCCACGCTCTTGAGCGAGCCGAACACGCCCTGGGAGGGCTTGTACTCGGGGAGCTGGGCGTCGACCTGGGCGACCGCGGCGGAGGCGGTGACGAGGACCCCGGCGAGGAAAGCGGTAATTTTGCGCATCTGGGGATTCTCCGAATCGTCAGCGTTGCGTGGAGGGCCTTCCGGCCGCCCCTTGCGGCCTGTTTGCCCGATCTGCGCGAAAGCGTAGTGAAACGGACGGGGAGGGCGGCGGGAAGGTCCCCGGGGCGTGTGAAATGCTGGTTAGGTTTGCGCAAAGCCGACTCTAGGACCCGATCTGAATGCCCAGGGGACGCCCGCACTTGGCCTTCTGGCCGTCGGAGCCCACGAACTCGCCGGTCAGACGGGCGTTGGTCTGCGGGCGCACATCGCTGGTGGCGTCGCGGATGTCGAGGGTCATCTGGTGGGCGGCTCCGACCTGGTCGCGCCGGCGGCTGGCGAGGACGACATCCGCGGGGACCTCCCACTCGGCGATGACCTGCTCCTGGTCGTCGAGGAGCCGGAAGGTGATGGCGCCGTCCGCCCACATCGGGAGCGGGTAGCGGTCGTCCCAGAGGTAGACGACGACGGGGATCGTGTCGGGGTAGCCGTTGTTGTCGTCGTCGAGGAGCGGGTAGGCCGCGATGACCATGTGCTCGGGGCGGAGGTCGCCCGGCGCCTGCACCGGGCGGGCGGCGGGCTTGTCGGAGACGCAGGCGCAGAGCAGCGGGATCAGGCAGATCGCGAGCAGGGCCGGGGCTGGTTGAGCGCGACTTCGCAACGGCTATTCCTTTGCGCCCGTGGCGCCATCGGGGGGGCTGGCGGGCTTGGCGGGCACCCTGGGGACGCTGGCCCAGTCGATGTCGGGCGGGGTGGCCTCTGCGGCGTCGGACTCGGCCGGGGTGGAGCGGACCCGCGGGACGGAGTTGAAATCGGGGGCTTCCTCGGCGCCGGGCCCGGGGTCGAGCGGCGGCGGGGCCATCTCCGGGTCGGGGTTCACCGGGCCGACCTCGTTGATCACGCGCCCGGGGTCGGAGAGCTTGTTGATCTCGATGTCGGTGAGCGTGCGGTAGCGCTCGATCATGGGCTTGCCGCCCGGGATCACCTGCGGCGTGAGGATGACGAGAAGCTCGGTCTTGACATTCTGCTTCTTCATGGAGCGGAAGGGCAGGCCGAGGATGGGGATGTCGCCGACGATGGGGACCTTCCACTCGCGGTCTTCCTGAGTGGTTTGGATCAGGCCGCCGATCACGACGGTCTGTCCGCTCATGACGCTCACGATCGTGTCGACGGAGCGGCGGGTGATGACGGGGGCCTGGACGGCGTCGCTGACCTGTGTGGTCCGGCTGGTGAGGGCGGAGATCTCGGGCTGGATGTCGAGCTGGACGAAGCCGTCGGCGTTGATGGTCGGGGTGACAGTGAGGTTGATGCCGACATCCTCGTAGTTCACGCTGGTGGAGACGCTGTTGTTGGTCTGGTTGGATTCGCCGGGCCTGCCGATGTTCTCGCCGACCTTGATGGTGGCTTCCTCGTTGTTGCGGACGGTGATCTGGGGCCGGCTGAGGACCTCGAGCTTGCCCTGGACCTCGAGGGCCCGGACCATCAGGTCGAAGTCGAGGCTGGAGACCGAGAGGTTGGCGCTGCCCAACGCGCTGGACAGTGCGCCGCCGGCGGCGAACGAGCCGAGTTTGTAGGCGTCGGGACCGAGCCCGTTCGCCCCGCCGACGCGGATGTCGGCGCCCCAGGTGTCCTCGTCGTCGAGGGTGACCTCGGCGAGGAGGACCTTGATGAGCACCTGGGGCGGGGCGGCGTCGAGCTCGGTGACGATCTCCTCGACGGCTTGCAGGTAGCGTGGGGAGGCTGAGATCAGGAGCTTGTTGCTCTTCTCATCGCCGACGACGGTGACCTCCTGCTCGAGCTGGCGGGCGAGCGAGCCGGCGACCCCGGCGTCGCCCCCGAGAGCGGTCTCGATGGTCGCGGCCTCGGTGTCGAAGTACTCCTGGAGCGTCGTCTGGAGTTCCTTGGCCTTGGCGTTGGCGAGGTGCACGACGATCTGCTCGCGCTCGTTGGCCTCGATCCGGTCGAGGTCGTCGACCACCTTGCGGACGAGGTCGAGGTACTCCTCGGTACCGGAGACCAGGAGGGTGTTGGTTCGCGCGTCGATGGTGATCGAGAGCTCCTGACGCTGGTCGGGCACGGCCGTGACCGACGCGGAGTCCAGGCCCTGGCCCTGCTCCTCCTCGGGCTCCTGCGGGCCGGTGGGGATCAGGACGAGGGTGTCGCCCTGGAGCCGGAGGTTGAACAGGTCGCGCAGCACCTCGGCCATCGCTCTGGCGTCGGCGTTGATCAGCCGGAAGGACTCGATCTTGCGCGAGCCGGCGGTGGAGCTGTCGAGGTCCTGGAGGATCGACGAGATGAGGTCGACGATCGAGGTGGGCGCCGAGACCAGGACCGAGTTGGTCCGGAGGTCTGCGGTCAGGCGGACCTGCTGGCGGATGAAGTCGTCGACCTCGGCCTCGGTGGGTTCGCCGGGGATGACATTGCCGAGCAGGTCTGTGAGGTCCTGCCGGAAGTAGCGGAGGCGGGTGGCGCGGCCCTGGGCGCCCGAGCCGGTGAGCGCCCGGCCGGAGAGGACCCCCTCGAGCAGGCGCACGACCTCGATGGCGTTGGCGGACTGGAGTTCGAAGCGCCGGACATCCTGGACGCTGAGGATCTGCTGGGTGTCGAAGCGTTCGACGAGCTGGCGGATCGCGGCGATGTCGGACTCCGAGCCGCGGACGATGAGGGCGTTGAGGCGGCCCTCGGCGGTGACGCCGACGGCGTTCTGGCCTCGGCGTTCGTTCTCGCGGTTGGCATAGACATCGAGGATCGAGCTGGCGACCTCGGCGGCGGAGGCGTGCTTGAGCTGGATGAGCTCCATGCGTCCGGCGCCGGCCATGGCGCCGGCGTCGTTCTCGATGGCGGCGATGAGCTCCTTGACGAGGTCGAGGTTCTCCTGGCTGCAGGTGAGGATGAGAAGGCTGTTGGCGGGGTCGGCGACGACGCTGAAGGAGTCCATGGGGCTCTCGACGCCGCCGGCGCGGCGGGCCGAGTCGATGCGCTCGCGCATGAGCTGCTGCAGCTTGGGGGCGAGGGCCGCGACATCGGCGCCGGGGACGGGGAGCACATGCAGGCCGACGGTGTAGTTGGCGTCGTCGGCGTCGAGTGTCTTGAGGAGCCCCTCGACGACCTCGAAGGAGCGCTGGCTGGTGGAGAGGATGAGCGTGTTGGTGCGCGCGTCGGAGGTGACGATGAGCTGGTCCTCGGGCCTCAGCACGCCGGCCTTCTCGCGCTGGGTGAAGACATCGCCGAGCACGCCGGCGACGCGGTCGGCGGCGGCGTTGCGGAGCGGGAAGAAGCGGACGGCGTTGCCGGCCGAGGCGAGCTCGACATCGAGCGAGAGGACCAGCTCCCGGATCACCGCGATGTTCGCGGGCGTGCCGACGACGATGAGCGAGTTGGTGTCGGGCTCGGGCTCGATGATGAGGCTGGAGAGGGGGACGAAGAGGTCGGACTCGATGCGTTGCGCGGGGTCGGCGGGGTCGCCGCCCTGCTGGAGGATGCGGAGCCTCGCGACCTGGCGCTGCAGGCCGTCGGCCTCGGGCGTGGAGCGGGTGCCCTGGATGATGACGCGCTGGATGATGTCGGCGACGGTGCGGGCGTCGGCGTGCTCGAGGGCGACGAGCGCCGGCTCGACCCAGTTGCCGACGGTGTCGGCGTCGAGGTCCTTGATGAGCACCTCGACGAGGGCGACGGCTTCCTCGCGCCCCGCGACGAGGAGGGCGTTGGTGCGCTCGTCGACGGAGACGGCGATCTCGCCGGCGAGGGCCTGGCCGGTGGCGGTGGGCGGCAGGCCGCGGCGCTGCGTGCCGGGCAGGCGCCGGAGCGCCTCGCCCTGGCTGAAGAGCTGGTCGACGATCGCCTTGACGCGGCCGGCGGAGGCGTTCTCAAGCGGGAAGATGCGGACGAGCACGGCGTCGCCGATGGGGAGGGTGTCGAGGGTCGCGATGAGGTCGCTGAGCGCGGCGACATTGGCGGTGGTGGAGCCGATGATGACGGCGTTGGACTCGTGGTCGGCGATCAGCCGGATGGGGGTGGCCAGGTCGAGCGAGACGGGCGACTTGCCGAAGCCGCGGGCGAGGGAGAGGCGTCGGACCTGCTCGCGCAGGGCCTGGGCGGGGCCGGTGTTGGCGTCCTGCTGGCTGGGGTCGAGCATGCGCTCGAGGGTGGCCACGACGGCGCCGGCGGTGGCGAGCTTGAGCGAGACGACGGCCATCTCCTGCGTCGCGTCGACCGGCTGGGCGTCGAGGGCGCGGATGAGGGACTCGATCACGGCGGCGTCGCGGCTGTTGGCGATCACGCCGATCGCGGGGTGCGTGGTGATCTCGACGAGCGTGACCGGCTCGGAGACGATGCCGAAGCGGTCGTCGGGCACGGGGCGGGTGACGCCCATCTGCTCGAGCATGGCGCGGATCGCTGCGGGGGCGTTGTTGCGGATCTCGACGATGTGCATCCCGGGCGCCACGGCGGGCTCCGGGGCGGCGCCCTCCCCGGCGGGCTGGGCCGGGGTCTCCGCGACATCGAGCTGGGCGACGAACTGCCGGACCTGCTCGAAGACGCTCGGCGAGGCGGAGACCACCAGCGAGTTGGTGGTGCGCTCGACGCTCACGCTGAAGGGCTCCCCGAGCTTCTCGGCGATGGGGTCGAAGGCGGACTGGACCAGCTCGCGCAGGCGGGTCGCCGGGATGTTCTCGACCTTCAGGATGCGGGGCACGACGCCCTGCTCGGACTGGGCCTGCAGCTCGCGGGCGACGGCCCAGATCTGGATGAGGTCGTCCTCGTCGGCGCGGACGACGATGGTGTTGGAGGCGTCGTCGCCGAAGATGCGGGCGGCGCGGGGGCCGCTGCGCTGGCTGGCGAACATCTGGGTGAGGGCCTGGGCGATGACGGTGGCCCGGCCGCGCTCGATGGGGATGACCACGGGCTCGGGGAGCTTGACGAACTCGGGCACATCGAGCTGCTCGATGATCTGCTCGATGCGTTCGAGCTCCTTGCGCCCGGCGGAGACGATCAGCGAGTTGGTCTGCACCTCGGCGGAGACCGAGGGGACGCCCTCGGTGTCGATGAGCACGGGCGGCAGGTAGATGTCGCTGAAGCGGGGGTCGCGGCTGCCGGCGTTGCGCTGCTGGTTCTGCTGCTGCTGGCGGGCCTGCTCGCGGTTGGCCTCGTCCTGCAGCGACTGGCGGAAGCCCTCGTTGAGGGCGCGGGCGACGCTGGTGGCGTCGGCGTGCCTGAGGGGGATGACCACGAGCTGGCGGGAGGTGTCGTAGTCCGGGGTGTCGAGCTTCTCGAGCAGCGAGCGGATGTTCTGCCACTCGCTGGCGTCGGCGGAGATGACCAGCGAGCTGCTGGCGGGGTCGGCGACGATGGAGACATTCTTGGCGGCGAAGGTGCGGGCCTCGGTGGCCAGGCGCCCGTAGAACATCTTGAGGGCCTCGGCGGTCTGGGCGGCGTCGGCGTACTGGAGCTTGTAGAACTCGGTCTGCCGGTCGCCGGCGGTCGGCTCGTCGAGCTGGCGGACCATCGCCTCGATCTGGGTCAGCTGGGCCGGGGTGGCGAAGACGCTGAGGGTGTTGTCGTTGGGCGAGTAGTCGATCCTGGGCTCGGGCTCGCCGGCGCCCTTGGGCAGGTCGCGCAGGAGTGTGTTGAGCGTGTACTGCACGCTGGAGGCCAGAGCGTGCTGGAGCTGGAGCCGCTTGAAGGTCTGGAGCTGCTGCTCGGGCTCGATGTCGAGCTTCGAGATCTGCTGCTTGACCAGGTCGATCGTCGCCTGGGAGCCGGTGAGCAGGAGCGTGTTGGAGCGGGCGACGGGGGTGACGGTGACCTTGATCGAGGGCGGCAGGGCGCTGCGCAGCGACTGCGCGACATCCAGCACGCGGGCGTTCTGGAGCACGACCGCGTCGATGTTCACATCCTCGGGACGGGGGGCCGAGTCCAACTCGGCGATGAGGTCGGTCACCTGGGCGTAGAGCTCGGTCGGGGCCGAGATCAGCAGCGCGTTCTGCCCGGCCTGGGGCGTGACGATCACGCGGTCCTCGGAGCGGCCGGTGCGGGGGAACATCGCGTCGACGGCCTGGGCGACCTCGCCGGCGGTGCCGTTCTGGAGGTAGACGATCTGGATCTCGCGGTCGCCGCCGAGCTCGGGCTTGTCGAGCTCCTGCACGAGTTCCCGGATGACCTGGAGGCTGTCGGTGTCGGCGGTGACGAGGAGCAGGTTCCCGTCCTGGGAGCCGATGATGGACACGGCCTCGGGCGGGGAGCCCTCGGCGCGGGCGCGCTGCTGGAAGAACTGGCCGAGGTTGCGGGCGGCGCGCCCGGCGTCGGCGTAGCGCAGGGGGATGGACTCGACGACGGCGTTGGGCATGCCGGTGACGGTGTCGAGCTGGGCGGCGTAGGCCGCGGCCTGCTCGACGCGGGCCCCGGGGCCGATGAGGATGATGGCGCGGCGTTTGGCGTCGACCTCGACGGTGAGCTGGTCGGGGTCCGCCCGCGGGGGCCAGTACCAGAAGTCGTCCTGGCCCCCGGACTCCATCGCGCTCTCGATGACCGTCGCGATGGTCTGGGGATCGCCCTGCTCGATCGGCACGACCTTGACCACCCGTGCGGTCTTCTCGCTGAAGGGGACATCGAGGGCGGCGACGATCTCCTTGATCACGCCGAGGGTCTCGCCCTGGCCCAGGAGGATGACCGAGTTCAGGCGCTCGTTGAAATCGATGAAGAGCTTGTCCTGCGGCCCCGCCATCGCCGGGTTGTAGCGTCCGCCGTACATGCGCTCGTACTGGAGCTCGTTCGAGATGCTTCGGAGGCTGTCCTCCAGATCGTTCACGCGGGCGTTCTGGAGCGGGATGATCTCGAACTGGAGCGCCGCCAGCTCGGAGGACTCGTTGTCGAACCGCTCGACGAGGGCCCTGATCTCCTCGAAGTCCGTGTCGTTGGCGGCGACGATCAGCGTGCCGCTGCGCCGGTCGCCGGTGATGGCGACGCCCTGGCGGGCCGTGCGCCTGCCGGCCTGCTGCATAGCCCGGTCCCTGTCCCGGAAGAAGTTGTTGAGGGAGAGGGCGACCTCGCCGGCGTCGGCGCGCTGGAGCGTGATGGAGCGAACGGGCAGGCCGGCCAGCTCGCTGGTGTCGATCTCGGCGATGATGCTGCGGATCTCGGCGATATCCTCTGGCTCGGCGCGCACGACGAGCACGCCCGACTCCCGCTCGGCGGAGATCTGCACGCGCTCCCGCTTGCCCTCGTCCCGCCCGATGATGACCTGCTCGAGGATGCGCTGGGTGACCTGCGGGTCCGCCTGCTCGAGCTTGATGATGGCCAGCTCGAGCCCGTCGTCGGCCTGCTCCGCGTCGGCGGTGGTCAGGAGCCGGTCGACCTCCTCGTGCTGGCGGGCCGAGGCGGTGACGAGCAGCGAGTTGGTCCGGTCGTCGGCGACGAAGCGGGCCTGGACGCCGTCGCGGGCGCCGGCCCCCTGGCGCTGGGCGTCGAAGACGGTCTGGAGCGTGCTCGCCAGCTCGGTCGCCTCGGCGTTCTCGAGCGAGTAGCGCCGGATGGCCGTGCGGTCGGCCACCGGGCTCTGGTCGAGCAGGCCGATGAGCGAGTCGATCATGCCCAGGGCGTCGGCGGGCGCGGCGACGACGATGCTGCTGCCGCCGGGCGGGGCGGTGACGCGGACCGAGTCGGGGTCGATGCGGGCGGAGACCGGCCCGCCCGGCTCGCCCTGGATGGTGATATCGAGGCCGCGGATGCGCCGGGCCTGGCGCCCGCGCGGCGTGGCGGCGAAGAGGTCCTCGATCGCGCGCTGGGCGCGGTCGGAGGTGATGTTCTCGAGCTGGTAGTTCTTGACGGTGACTGCGAACTGAGCGTCGAGCTTGGAGACCGAGGCGACGAGCGCGCCGACGGCCTGGAAGTCGGTGTCGTTGGCCCAGACGATGACCGCGGTGCCGGAGGGGTCGGGCTGGATCGCCACGGCGCCCGTGAAGCCGCCGGGGTTGGTCGGGCCCGAGCGCCCGACCTGGCGGATCGTCTGATTGACGATCTGGGCGATCGCGTCGGCGTCGGCGCTGGCGGGGAGGGTCACGATCCGCACGGCCGCGGGCTCGACGGGCATCTGCTGCTCGAGCTGGGCGGCCAGGGCGGCGATGCGGTCGGTCAGGCGCGGGGAGCCGACGACGACGAGCGAGTTGCTCGAGGGGTCGACGGCGATGCGCACGACGGCCTCATCGTCGTCTTCGGCCGAGAGCTGGGATTGGGGCTGGGGTTGGGGCTGGTGCTCGGCTTGGGCGATCGCCATCGCCCCGAGGGCGCCGGGGAGGCTCAGCAGCGCGGGCGGTTGGCCGGGCCGAAAGGGCCAGGTGTCGTCGGCGTCGCTGCCGCGCCCTTTGCGGGGGGCAGTCTCGCGGGCGGGGGGCTCGCCCTGGCCCGGCCCGTCGGCGGGCTGCTCGCCGAGCAGCTCGTCGGTGGAGATGATCTCGACGCGCACGCCGCCCTGCTGCTCGAGGAGGCGCTGGATGGTCGCGGCCATGAGTGCCGCGTCGGCCCGGGAGCGGTCGATGGGGATCATGCGCATCTGGCGGGCGCTGGTGAGGGTCGCGCGGTCGAGCTGGGCGGCGAGGTCCTCGATGACCGCCATCTGGTCGGCGGTGGCGCGCACGATCAGGGCGTTGCCGTCCGCGTCCACCCGCACCACGGGCGGCGGGGCCTCGGAGACTTCCTCCTCGAACATCGCCCCGATGCTGGTGGCCAGCGACTGGGCGTCGGCGTTGAGCAGCGGGATGACGCGGACCATCCGCCCGGCGCCGGGGCCGGTGGGCGGGGTGTCGAGCTCGGCGATGATGTCCGCGGCCAGGGCGATGACATCGAGCGGGGCGGCGACGATGATGGCGTTGAGCCGCTTCTCGGCCGCGACCCGCACGCCCGAGCCCTGGTCCATGAGCTCGGGGCTTCGGAGGTAGAACTGGTACCGCGACCACTCGGGGACGGCCTCGATCGGGGACTCCTGCGTGAGGACCTGCTCGAGCACGGGCGCGAGCGACTCGGCGCGGGCGTGCTTGAGCACGATCGTGCGGACGGCCATGCCGTTGGGCTCGACCGTCTCGTCCATGGCCCGGACGAGCGACTCGGCCTGGGCCAGCCGCTCGGCGCTGCCGGCGACGACGACGGTGTTGCTGGTGGGCTCGGCGGTGGCGGTGGCCGGGGGCTCGCCGGGCTTGGTCCCGGCCTGGAACGCGGTCTGGAGGGCCGCGGCGACGGAGACGGCCACGCCCTGCTTGAGCGGGAACAGGCGGACCTGCACATCGCGCCCGGACGGTCTGTCGAGCGTGGCGACCAGCTCGCGCACGATCGGGGCGAGCGGCCCGGGGGCGCTGACGACGAGGCGGTTGGTCACGGCGTCGGCGGTGATCCGCGGGGCGGCGATCGTCAGCCCGGCCTTCTCGGCGTCGCGCAGGCTCGCGGGCCAGCGGGAGCGGTCGGCGGCGAGGGCCTCGACGGTCCGCGCGACCGCGCCCGCGTCGGCGTGCTCGAGGTCGATGACCGTGAGCTCGACATCGGGCAGGTCGAACGCCCGCTCGTCGAAGTCGGCGAGGAGCTTCATGGCCTCGGCGATCTGGGCCTGGCTGCCGATGGCGACGACCGAGCGGCTGCCCGGCTGGGCGGTCAGCTCCAGCGCGCGGCGCTCCTGGGGCAGCGTCTCCGAGACGATCTGCGTCACCAGCGCGACGAGCTGCTGGGGGTCGGCCTTGGCCGGCGTGAAGGTCGCGACGGTGCGGTCGCTCTGCTCGGCGGGCTGGTCCAGCCGCTCGATGATGGTCTTGGCCAGCTCGAGCGTCGCCGACGGACCGGACACGATCAGCGAGTTGGTCCGGCCCTCGGCCTCGACGCGGATCGACGGCGTCTTGAAGAGGGTGGGGTTCCGCGAGTACCGGATCTGGTAGGCCAGGATCCGCGGGTCGGTCTCCTGCTGCTCGACCAGCAGGCTCTGCACCGTCGTCGCGATCTTGCCGGCCTCGGCGAACTGGAGGGAGAAGGTCTCGACGCCCATCGTCTCCGGATCAACCGGCCGGACATCCAGCGGCTCGACGAGCTCCTCGATCTTCTTCAGGTCGGCGCTCGCGCCGGAGAGGATGATCGCGTTCGACCCGGACGCGGCGATGATCGAGACATCCCCGCCGCCGGGCAGGTCCATGGTCGGGAGCGCCTGGGTGAGATTGCGCGACACCTCCGTGGCGTCGGCGTAGGTGAGGGGCATGACGCGGATGCTGCGCCGCCCGGCCGCGGCGGCCTCGGTGTCGAGGCTCTTGATCAGCTCCTCGGCGATCTGCTGGATCGAGGGCGGGGCGGTGATGATGAGCGTGTTGGAGGGGGCGTGCGAGGCGACATCCAGCAGCGACTCAATGCCATCGGCGCTGCGCCCGGCCCTCTCCTCCTCGGCCCGCAGGCGGGTGGCGAGCAGGTCGGTCAGGAGGGTCTGGAGCTGCTCGGCCCGCGCGAACTTCAGCGGGTACATCTTCATCGCCGGCTCGGGCCGGTCGGGCGTCTGCCCGAACGAGTCGAGCACCGCGTCGACATGCGCGAAGACCTCGCTGGGGCCGCTGACGATCAGCGTCCGCGTGGTCGGCTCGGTGTTGATGGTGACCGGCGTGCGGCTGTTGGCCCGGAACGCGCCGCTGGTGGAGAGATCTTGGAGGGTCCTCGCGACGGCCTGCAGGTCGGCCCGCTCGACGCGGTAGGACCGGACCTCGACATCGTCGGCGAGGTTCTGCTGGTCGAGGCTCTTGACGATCTGCTCGAAGCCCGCGAGGCGCTGGGCCGGGGCGTCGACGATCAGCGAGTTGGTCGCCCGGTCCGCCCGAACGAAGACCTCCTTGGGCTGCTTGAGCTGCGGCTGGGCGCGCCCGAACCGGTCCACCGGGATCGGCGGCTCGGGGAACATCTCGTCGATGGTCTTGGCCAGCTCGTCGGCCCGGGCCCACGCGAGCGGGAAGATGCGGATCTCACGACCCTCGGCGTCCATCGCCCGCGTCTCGTTCAGCTCGGTGACGATCTGCTCGATCTCGGGCAGCATCTCCGGGTGCGCCGAGACGATCAGCGTGTTGGTCGCGGCGTCGGCCTGGATGTCCACCGGCTTCTTGGTCCGCTCCTCCACCGGGCGCCCGGCGTAGGAATCCTGCAGCACCTGCGCAAGGCCCGTCGCGTCGGTCGTGCGGAGGCGCAGGATGCGCAGCGGCGGGCGCTCCCCGGCCTGCTGCGCGTCCACCGAGCGCACCAGTGCCTCGATGATCGCCATCTGGTTCGGCTGGGCGGCGACCATCAACGAGTTGGTCGTCTCGATCGGCTCGAAGACGGGCGTCGGGCCGCCCTGCATGGTCAGGGCCTTGTTGGCCGCCACCATCTCGCCGAGGAACTGCACGATGTCGGTGACCTTGGCGAGCTTGAGCTCGATCAGCCGGATCTCGCGCTGCGAGCCGATCTGGCGCTGGAGCTGGTCGATTATCGCGCTGAACCGCAGCAGCCCGTCGACATCCCCCACCACCTCGAGCGAGTTCGAGTCGGCGTTGATCGAGATCTCGACCGGCTCGGCGTCGGGCAGGCCCTCGATCTGGGCGTTGTAGATCGTCAGGGCGCGGTCCTTGACATCCGCGGCCGCGACATTGGCGATCGGGAAGATCCGGAGCGACTTCTCGACCGGCACCGCCGAGAGGCTCTTGAGGATCTCCTCGACCTTGGTGAAGGTGATCTCATCGCCCGCGACAATCAGGGTGTTGGACCGCGGTTCGGCCTGCACCATGACCTGCACGGCCTGCTTGCCGGGCTGCGCGGGCGCGGAGAGGGCGCCCTGCCGGGCCAGGCCGCTGAGCGTCGACGCGATCGTGTTGATGTCGCCCTTGATGACGCGGAAGGTCCGCAGCTGGGCCTGGGGCGGGATCTCGACCCGGTCGAGCTGCTCGGCCAGCTCCTCGAGGTCGGGGATTCGGTCCGTCGGCGCATCGAAGATCAGCGAGTTGCTGGAGGGGTCGGCCGAGACGGTGAGCTCCTTCTTCTCGCGCAGCCAGGGCATCGGCCGGCCGTAGCGGTCGGCGGGCATGGGAGGCTCGGGGTAGAGCTTGTCCATGGCGCTGGCGACATCGGTGGCCCGCGCGACCTTGAGCGGGAAGAGCTTGGTGGTGCGCTCGGGCTCGGCGGCGCCCTCCTTGTTGAAGATGTCCACCTGGGCCTTGATGTCCTCGAACAGCTTGTCGTGTGCCGCCACGATCAGCGTGTTGGTCTGCGCCTCGGCCTGGATGTCCACCGGCTCGGCCGTCCGCTCGGTGAGCGGGCGCCGGGCGTACCGCTGCTGCAGGGTCGACGCGATGGTCACCGCGTCGGCGGTGCGGAGCTGGAGGATCCGCATCGGCGGCAGGTCCGTCGCGTCCGGCTTGTCCAGGCGCTGGACGAGCTGCTGGATGATCTGGTGCTGGGCGTTCTCCGCCGTCACGATGAACGAGTTGGTGCGCTCAAGCACGGAGATGGTCGGCGTCGGCACCTCGCGACCCGGGTCGATCGGGTCGGCGGTCGCGAGGAGCTCCTGCAGGGCCGGCAGGATCGCCGCGGCCTCGATGTTCTGCACATCGAGCACGCGCGTCGTCCGCTCCGGCGGGACGAGCTGCTGCACCTGCTGGATGAGGCCGGTGAACTGCTGCATGCTCGGGCTGTCGGCGAAGATCATCAGGTTGCCCGAGGCCTCGTCGAGCTGCACCTCGACCTCGATCTGCTCGTCCTCGTCGAGCCCCTTGTTCACCTCGGCCATGAGGGCGAGTGCCCGGTCGCGGACCTCGGCGGGGGTCCCGTTGGTGACGCGGGCCACGCGGAAGTCGCGCCGGACCGGCTCGTCGGTGTCGAACTGGGCGATCAGCTCGTCGAGCACCGCGAACTGCTCGGGCTCGGCGCGCACGATCAGGGAATCTAGCTCGTCGAGCGCCTCGAACCGCGGCGCGTTGTAGGGCGCGCCGTCGTCGGGCGTGAGCAGGGGCTGGGCCAGGCGGGAGAGCTTGGGGATCATCTCGCTGGGCTTGGCGGTGGTGAGGGTGTAGGTCTTGGAGGTCGTCTGCACGACGATCTGCCCCTTCACCTCGCCCAGCCGGCGCTCGAAACGGGCGATCGCGCCCGTCGAGCCGACGATGGTGGCGCTGCGGCTCTCCGCGTCGACGGTCACCGTCACCGGGTCCTTCGCGCCCTCGTCGGTGAGCTTGTCGAGCTGGAGCGCGCGGTCGATCAGCGGCTGGGGGTCGGCCGTGTCCAGGCGCACCACCCGGACATCGGTCCGCGTCGTCGCCGGCCGGTCGAGGCTCTTGACCAGGTCCTCGAAGGTCTGGACATCCGCGGTCGGGCCGGCGACGAGGAACCCCTGGCCGTCGGGCGTGGGGCTGAACCGCACGACAAGCTGCTGGCGGGCGGTGAGCATCCGCCGGGCGATCGACTCGGCCTGGGCCGGGCTGATGTGCTCGAGCGTGAAGGAACGCACCACCGACTCGGGCTGGGCCTGGCGGGGCCGGCCCGTCGCCGCCGCGGGGTCGATCTCGCCGATCAGCGCCGTCGCCTGCAGCACCAGCGACTGGGCGCCGATGATCGAGACCTTCGCCGCCTCGGGCAGGGCGAGCACCGTGGGCCTGGACTCGGCCGGCACGGCGGCGAAGAGCGAGTTGAGCGTCAGGGCCGCCTGCTCGGGCGTGATGGTCTCGAGCGCGAAGGTCACCATCTGACGCTCGCCGCCGAGCTGACCGTCCGGCACATCGAGGATCTCGATGAGCTGGTCAACCAGCTCGATCCGGGCCCGCGGGCCGACGGCGATCACCGAGTTCGTACGCTCGTCCGGCTGGAGGTTCAGCCCCGCGATGTCGATCTCCTCGGCGACGGTCCGATTGCCGTCCTTGTCGATGAAAACCGTCTGCTGCTTCTGCCCGACCAACCCCTTCAGGGCCTCGACCACCTGCGCCGCCTTGGCGTGGCGGAGCTTGAAGAGCTGGAACTCCGAGTCGACGGGGCGGACCGCGTCGATCGAGCGGATCAGCGTGGCGATGCGCTCGCACTGGGCCGCCGTCTCGACCAGGATCAGCATGTTCTGGGCGTCCACCGGCGTGATCCCGCCGTACTCGCCGATCAGCGGCTTGATCTGCTCGGCGACCTGCGACGCCCGGGTGTTATCCAGCGGGATCGTGGTCGTCACGATCATGTCGCGCGTGACATCCGGCGGCAGGCTGGCCAGATCGACCACCCGGGTGGGCATCCGCACCGCGTCCTTGACGGTCGACAGATAGAGGAAGTTCTCCTCCCGGCGCAGGGCCACCCCGTGGAGGCGCAGGTTGAGGTTCAGGATCGAGAGCGCCTCTTCGAACGAGTAGTCGGCCCCGCCGATGAAGGTCATGTTCCCCGCCGGGATCTCGGTCTCCCGGATGATGGGCAGGCCGGTCTCGCGGCTGAAGAAGTCAAAGACCGCCGCGAAGGGCGTGTCCTTGAACTGGAAGCTGATCCGCGCGTCGAGCCTGGGTTGGCCGGCCTCGGGTTGGGCCGGCGCCGGCTGGGCGGCCTCAGGCTGGGCGGGCGCCGGCTGGGCCGGAGGCTCCGTCGCGGCGGGCTGTTCAACGGGGGGCGGGGTCTGGTCCTGCAGGGCGAGCGCCGACGACGCCGAGCCGGCCGAGGCGAGCAGGGAAGCGATCACGGCTGCGCGGGTGCGAGCACGGGGGTTCATTCGAGACTCCTTTCAACAGCCGGGGTTTCCCCCGACTTGCCGCTCCGCGGCCATGAGCTAGTGCCCACTATACCGAATTGTCAGCCGGGCCGCCTACTCCACCCGGTGGCGGTCCGCGAGGGTTTCGTTCAGAGCCAACGCGTACCGGGCGTCGCCGATCTTGAACACCGCCCGCTCAGCCTCGGCGTCGACGAGCACCGCGTCGAGCACCCCCTCGCCGGGTCTGAGCAGCCGTGCCGTGCCCGTCCGCGTGTTGAGCATCCACGCCAGTCTACCTTGAGTCGGGCTCCCGCTCAGGCCGGTGAGCCGCCACTCGTGATACGCGGGCGGCGGGGCCGGCGGCGTGACCGGGTCCGCCCCCTCGCTGGGGATTACATCGGTGCTGGCCTGGGTGACCTGAATCTCGGGGGGCGGCGGCGGCGGCGGGGCAAAGACATTGCGCTTCACGATCGAGCCCACGGCCAGGATGTAGTCCGCGCCCGGGTCCTTGATCTCGGGGGCCTCGATCGCAGGCTTGGGCGCGTCCCCGGACTCGGGGGCGGGCGGGGCCAGGTCCGGCAGCAGCGCGGTGGTCACCGTCGCGGTGATCTCGAACATCCTCGCCTCGTCGTCCTGGGGCTTGAGGGTGAAGCTCTTGACCGACCAGATCCAGGGCTGGGTCTGGGCGAGCGCGAGCAGCCTGGTGACGGCGTCGAAGGAACCCGAGCCCTTGATCGTCGCCTCCATCAGGTACAGGTCCGGGGCGCTGATCGACTCGTTGGCGAGATAGTCGCGGAACTCGGCGATGCTGCCGGCGCGGCTCTCGGCGGTGGGGTTCTTCACCGCCGTCGGCGCGCCGCGGGGTGTGATGACCGTGTCGCCCTCGATGAGCCCCGCCGTCAGTGCCAGGCGGCTGAGGCCCGAGCGGAAACGGGTGTCGACCACTTCCGAGCTGAAGCCCAGCGTGGTGGCCGCGATCTCCCGGAGCTTCTCGTCGGTCGAGGGACGCGACTCCAGCCACTCGCGGAACTGGTCGACCGCCGTCTCGCTGGTCGCCTGCTGGCCGTCCAGCTTCGCCTTGTAGCGGTAGAAGTGAAGGAAGTAGCCCAGCCCCCCCACCGCCACGAAGAGCACGGCGAGCAGCGGGACCAGCACGGCCTTGTGCAGCGACTTCATGACGCACCCCCGGTCCGCGCCGGGGCCTCGGCGGGCTCGTCCTTGACCACATCCTTCGGTGAGGGGGCCCTCGCCGTCAGGATGTACTCAAACTTCCCGGCGACATCCGCCCCGCGCGTGCTGGTCAGGTAGACATCGCTCGCGACCAGGCTGTCGCGGAAGTTGTTGGCCACCTCGCGGCTCGCCGAGCCCGAGATCGTGAACTCGACCGAGGCGCTCTTGGTCCACTTGCCGTCCGCCAGACGCTTGGCATCGGCCCACACGCCGTCGGTGTAGTCCCCGAACCGCACCGCGGAGGCCTTGATCGACCCGTTGACCGACTCCAGTCTCGCCGCCCCCGCCGGCGGCGAGGCCCGCGAGAGATACTCCAGGTGGGCCACCCAGTCCACGGCGGGCTCGCGCAGCTTCTCGATGTGGTTGATCCTCGCCTCGGCGCGAAGCTGGCGCAGGTACTGGTCCTGGTACTTTTTGTGATCCTGCTGCACCTGCTTGACCTTCGCCTGCAGCGAGTTGAGCTGCTGGTCGGCCAGCACCCAGCCCCCGCCCCCGAAGATCACCAGCCCCAGCATCGCCGCCAGGCCGGCCTGGCGGAGCGACGCGGCGGTGTCCGGCGCCTTGCGGGGGTTCGCGAAGTCGTAGGTCGGGCGGTTGATCGCGGCGCCCAGCATCAGGCCGATCAGCGGGGCGAGCATCGCCCGCGTCGGGCCGTCCATGCCCGAGGGGATCTCGATGGCGTTGGGGAACCGCACCGCCTCCCACGGCAGGCTGAGCTCCTCGCTGAGCGTCCTGCCCACCGACGCCGCCAGCGAGTCGTCGCCGAGCATCGCGATGCAGACCAGATCCTTGGACTCCCCGGCCCCGCGGAAGCTGATCCGCGAGCGCTTGGCCTCGACGCTGATGCGGTCCGCGAACGCCCGCCAGTCCTCCACCCCGACGGGCGGCGGGATATCCACCGCCCGCGAGAACACCACCCGCCCCTCGGACACGATGCCCAGCTCCACGCCCTGCGGCGTGACGGAGACGCCCAGCACCGGGCCGTCCTGGGTGTACGAGAGCTGCGCGAACAACGCCGCCGAGCCCTCGCCCCGCAGCGCGACCGAGCGGAGATTGAGCTTGGCGTGCTTTGCCAGCGTGCGGCAGGCCGTCACCTGCTCACCCGGGAGCGCCGCGGCGAGAACCTCGGTGGTCGGCGCAGGACCCGCGCCGCCGGCGGGCGGTTGCAGCCGGACGAAGTCCAGGGCTGCGCCGTGCAGCGGCATGGTCAGCTGGCGCGCCATCTGCAGGTACACCATGCCCGCGAGGTCCGCGTCGGCGCCCTCGGCCAGCGTGGGGAAGCTCAACCGCTTGAGCACGACGCTGGCCCGCGGCACGGCGATGATGCACTGGCGCGTCGAGCAGTCGGCCTCCTTGAGCGCCCTGCCCACCCACGCGCCGGCGCCGTCCCCGTCGGAGGGGTCCAGGTCGCTCGGGCGCTCGGCGCTGAGCCAGCCGCGGATGCGGACGCTGTCCTTATGCACCATGCCCCACACCGCCGAGAGCTGGTGACCGTCGTAGTTGAGCACCGCGAGGTTGCCTCGGAGTTTCATGCATCACCTGCCTTGCGCGTGGTCCACCGGCCGATGCGCCGGTCGATCATGTCTGGGGGGGTTCGCGGCTGGCCGTCGGGCGGCGGCTCGCTCTCCGTGGGGTCGCCCTCGCCGGGGAGGTCCATCGGCTGCTCGAGGGGCGGCATCTGCTCGCCCGGTTCGCCGGTGTCCGGGTCCAAATCCGCCGAGTCGGCCAGGAAGGGGTCGGTCTCGTCGAAGGGGTCGGGCTCGGGCTCCTCGCCTCCGACGACGGGCTCCGGCCCGGAGAACGGCCCGTCTTCCTCGGCCTCCCGCAACGCCGCCCGCATCGCCAGCGTGGGTTCGAGCATGGTGATGTCCCGCAGGTAGGCCACCCGGGCCCGGGACGAGGCCACATCGATCACCGCCTCGAGCACGACCCGGTGCTCCAGCGAGGGCTCGGCGGGCGCGTCCCAGGATTCGAGCATCTGCTCCAGCGTCATCGGCGTCGACTCGTCGAACTCCGTCGCGTCGCCCGGGTCGATCCCCGCCTCCAGCCGGACGCGCCACTGGGTGGACCGCGTGGTGAGCCAGTCGGCCGCCTCGGCGAAGTCCTCGGGCGTCAGGATCCCCTCGATCACGGGCCACGCCGGGCTGGATCGGACCGCCGGGTCCACACCCTCGCGGGCGCTCACGATCGCCCCGGCCTGCTCGGGGGTGATGCCCGGGATGCACGCCAGGACCTCGGCCGGCGCGGTGCCGAGGTCCACCCGCCCGCGCAGGAACTCGTCGTCGGAGGTGGTGAATACATCGAGCACCTCGACCCAGTCCTCCGGCTCCACATTGAAGAACATCAGCACCCGCACGAGCTCGCCGTCGGTCTTGAACGACTGCCCCGACTCCATCACCTGCCTGATCGCGTCGGTCGCCGCCTGCCCGAACCGCTCGGTGATCGCCTCGCCCAGCTTGTCCGACCAGCTCTGATCGAGATTCACCCGGAGCTTGCCGCGGAACTCCGACCCCTCGCCGACCCCCGACTGCACATTCGGATCGAAGGAGAACACCGTCAGGTACCTGTCGAGCCCTCCCTCCAGGGCCCCGCCGGGGGCCGGCGGCTGGGCTTCGAGCGCCGGCGGGGCGTCCTCGTCGCCCCGCTCGCCGTAGAGCAGTTCGGGCGTCACCCCCTCCACCCCAAGCAGCTGCCCGACGCTGGTGAAGGGCGTGCTCCCCCGCGCGGCGACGATCGCCGCGCCGATGGTCGCGTCCAGCCCCGGTACGAGGGCGAGCATCTCGGCCGTCGCCGTGTTGATGTCGAGCTTGGCGTTCTCCGGGAGGATGATCGCGGGGTTCTGCGGGTCGAGGTCGATCAGGCGCACGCCCCCCCGCGTCCCGTCGTCGAGCGTGTAGAGGTCCCACTCGGCGGTGATCTCGGGCGCCTGGCCGTCGAGCATGGCGTCCCGCTGTTCGGCGAGCTCGGCCATCAGCGCCTGCACGCCCGACCACGCGAGCGCCCGCGACTGGGTGCGGTGCAGCTCGGCCCGGCTGGTGGCCCCCGCCGCGTCCGCGCTCACGAGCACCGATGCCGCGATCAGGATCCCGATCACCATCAGGAACAGCACCGCCAGGATGGCCCCGCCGCGTCGGCTCATCCTTCACGCTCCTGCCAGTCCGGCGCATCGGGGATGCCGATCACCCGCACATGGTCGGGCTCGCGGGGGGTCCACACCGCCTCCTCGGGCTCGGGCGTCGGGATATCCAGCGGCCCCAGCTCGTCCTCGGGCTCCTCGAACGACGCGCCGTCCGGCCCGCCGGGCTCCGTCGGACCCGGGGCCGCCGGCGGCCCCTCGGGCGTGGACGGCTGTCCGGACGCGAGCCAGACCGAGACCTCGACCGCGACGGGGAGCCCGCCCGCGCTCGCGCTGTCGAAGCTCTGGCTCCAGCGGCGCCCGTCGGAGTAGCGGTACCGCAGCCGCTCGACCGACGAGAGCACCGGCTCGCTGATCGACTGCCCGCCGGCCGCGACCGACTGGGTGCACCGGCGCCCCGGCTCGTCGAACGCGAAGGTCATCACGCACCCGTCGTCCAGCGCGGCGTTGTCCTCGAAGCTCGGCTGCACCGCGCGGGTCGCGACCGAGAGCGAGGTCGCGTCGCCGCGAACGCCGGCCGACCCATCGGGCGCCACCGCGAGCGCCGAGAGCAGCGCCCCCTCGAGCCGGTCGAAGTACAGCGAGACATCGCGCTGCTGCGTGGCCATGAGCACCAGCCGGTCCCGCCGGGTGTTCATCTCGAAGTAGAACGCGCCCACGCCGACCGACAGCACGGCGAGGATCGCCAGCGCGAACATCACCTCGAGCAGCGTCATGCCCCGCGCGCACCCGGTCATGGCCTGCCCCCCGGCGGCGCGACGCTCGCCCCGATGTCGTCGAGCTCCCCGACGCTGTCCTCGGTCTCGGGCGCCAGACGCACGAGCTGGTGCAGCGTGTACGACGCCGCCACCCGCTCGCTCAGCTCCGACGCGCGGCGCACCGCCGTCACCGTCACATGCGTGAGCCCGGGGAACTCCGACGGCAGCGTCTCGATCTCGACCTCCCACAGCGAATCGACCGGGGGCTCCTCGGAGAAACCCGCCGGCGCCGACTCGTCGAAGGGCGCATCGGCCGCGCTCTCGGCGTCGAGAGTCGGCTCCCACGCCGGCACCGGGCCCGCGAGGTTCTGCACCGTGCCCAGCCCCGCCTCGAGCTTGGCCATCGTCGAGCGGGCCAGGTCCGCGGCCTTCGACGCGTCGCGGGTCCGCTCGGCGCTCATCAGGCCCTGGTTCACCGCGCCCAGCACCGCCACCGCCATGAAGATGAAGATCGTCAACGCCATCATCATCTCGAACAGCACCCACCCGCGCGCCCTCGCCCGGCGCACGCGCGGCAACCTCTCCGCCGCGCAGGTCATGGCGGACCTCCCCCGTCGTCATCCGCCGGCGGCGGGCGACGCCCGGGGCGCTCCGGCTCCGGCGGCTCGAGACCCCCGTCCCCCTCACCTTCCAGCTGCTCCGCCTCGGCCTGCTCCTGCGGCAGCACGCGCACATCCACGCGCCCCGTCAGCGGGCTGAAACGCACCACACGCCGGCGCCCGTCCTCCGCCACCAGGTACACCGCCGGCCCCGCGCGGCAGGAACCATCGGGGAAGAACACGCCCAGCATGAACCGCTCGTGCTCGCCGGGCGGCAACGGCTCCTCCTCCTCGGAGAGATCCGGCTCCTCCGCCGGGCCCGAGCCCATGCCGGGGCCCCCCTCCTCCGGCCCCAGCGCGACCGGCGGCAGCTCGTCTGTCAGTTCCACGCCGTCGAAGCTCGCGAGCTCCACACGGCGCGTCCGGTCCTCCTCGGGGGGCAACGGGGGCAGGTCGCCGCGCGGCGCGAGCACCTCGCCCAGACGCTCCGGCTCGACATCCTCCGCCCAGAGCACCCACTGGCCGTCCCAGTCCTCCGCGACGAGCGCGACGATCACGCCCCGCTCCATCGCCTCGGCCGCCGCCAGCGCCGCGCCGGACTCCAGGCTCTGCGCCGCGTGCCCGATGCGCCCGCTGGCGGCCCGGGAGGCCAGCCCCGGCAAGACGATCGCGCTGATCGCCGTCACGATCAGCACCACGATCATCGTCTCGAGCAGCGTGAAGCCGCGACGCATGCAGTGCTTCTTCCGAGCCGACTCCCGGCCCATTGCATCACCCGCCCGGATCCGTCCGGGGCTCACCCGCCGCTCGGGGGCGGGGCCATCAGCCCGTCGTCCAGACCGCCCTCCTCGCTGTCCTTGCGCCACGAGGTGATGTCGTCGCCCTCGCCGTCCTCGTCCTCGCCGTTGGCGCCGAACGACCACAGGTCGTACTGCGTCTCGTCCTCACGCTGCGAGGGGAACCGGTAGCCCCACTCGTTGCCCCACTGGTCCGACGGCGTCGGCTCCTCCAGATACCCGTCGGAGGAGTACTTGTTCACATCCGCCTCGGGGTCCAGGATCTCCTTGTCCCACAGCACCGCGAGACCCTCCTCCTCGGACGGGTAACGCCCGAAGTCCACCTTGAAGAACTTCAGCGCGGTCTTGATGTTGTTCAGCTTGGTCTGCGTCAGCGACAGATCGGCCTGGTCCCGGCGCCCCAGCACCGCCACGCCGACGATCGCCGACAACGCCAGCACGATCGCGATCACGATCATGACCTCGATCAGCGTGAAGCCCCGGGCCCTCGCGGCACGGTTCCAGAGAGTCCTGCGGTTCATGGTTGAGCATCCTTTCCTATCGCGGCCCGGGGATCGGAGAGATCCCCCCAGGCTCGCTGCATCCGTTCAGTGTCCGACACCATGGCATTGTCGGCGGGGCCCCTCGCCCCGGACTACATTAGCCCACACTAGCATAACGGGCCTCCCGACACAAGCCCCCACCGATCGGTGGGTTCCGCCCATTTTGCGAACATCGCTACTTGATGTTGCTGAGCTGCGTCAGCGGCAGGATCAGCGACACCGCGATCACGAACACCACCGAGGCGATCAGGGCGATCATCAGGGGCTCGACCAGCCGGATGAGGTTGGTCAGCAGCCGCTCCACCCGGGTTTCCACCGTGTCCGCGATGCGGATCAGCACCTTGTCGATATTGCCCGCCTCCTCGCCCACGGTCAGCATCTCGATCACATCGCCCGAGAACAGCCCGGACTTCCCCAGCGAGGCCGCCAGCTGCGCCCCGCCCCCCACCGCCTCCCCGGCGTCCTCGATCGCCCGCTCGAGGACGCTGTTCCCCGCCGCGGCCTTGGAGGTCGCCAGGGCGCTGAGCATCGGCACCCCGTTGCGGAGCATCGTGCCAAGCATTCGTGCAAACCGGGCGATCGCGACGGCCCGCACCAGGGGCCCGATGCCCGGCGCACGGAGCACCAGCCGGTCGAGCAGGCGCCGTGCCGCCGGGCGGCGCAGCCCGAAGCCCATCGCCACGCCGAGGCCCGCGAGCACGCCGATCGCGACCGGCGCGTAGTCGCTCGCGACGGTCGCGATCGCGAAGACGACCTCGGTCACCTTCGGCAGCTCCTCGATGCGGTCGAACATCGGGCGCACCTTGGGGATGAGCACGGCGAAAATCACAACAAGAATCACCGCGCCCATCGAGACCAGCATGAACGGGTAGGCCATCGCGCCCGTGAGCTTGCTCTTGAGCTCGGCCTGGCCCTCGACGAACTGGCCGAGCCGCGCGACCGCGTCCTCGAGGAACCCGCCCTTCTCGCCGGCCCGGATGATCGCGACATGGGTCGGCCTGAACACCTCCGGGCGCCGGCCCATCGCCTCGGCGAGCTCGTCGCCGTCCGCCACCGCGCCGGCCACATCGCGGAACACCGCGCTGATCCGCGCGTCGTTCTGCCCGGCCAGCACCCGCAGCGCACGCAGCACCGGCACGCCCGCCTGCAGCATGTCCGCGAGCTGGATGTACACCTCCGCCAGACGACGCGCCGACACCCCGCGCCGGCGCAGGCTCGCACGCCGACGCCTCTCGGTGATGTTCACCGGCACGAGCGAGCGGCCCTCGAGCTCGGCCAGGATCGCCTGCTCGCTGGCCCCGGTCAGCACCCCGACCGTGCGTCGGCCGGCGGCGTCAAGGGCTGTGTACTGGTACTGCGGCATCCGTGCGGCGCGTCCCTCAGGCGGGGACTTCCTCCTGCTGCTCCGGCTCGGGCTGCGCCAGCAGCTTCTCGATCTCCGCGATCACCGACGCGTCGTCGGGGGTCGTCCGCGGGTCGATCCGACGGACCACATGGCCCGTGCGGTCGACAAGGTACTTGGTGAAGTTCCAGGTCGGCTCGCCCCCCTGCTCGGCCATCGCGCCCGACAGCTTCTTGTACAGCGGGTGCTGGTCATCGCCGAGCACGCTGATCTTGCTGAACATCGGGAACTTCACCCCGTAGGTCGCCCGGCAGTACTCCAGGATTTCGCTGTCAGTCCCGGGCTCCTGCTCCTTGAAGTTGTTCGCCGGAAAGCCCAGGACCACCAGCCCCCTGTCCCTGTACTTCTCGTACACCGCCTCCAGCGCCTCGTACTGCGGCGTGAGCCCGCACTTGCTCGCCACATTCACCATCAGCACCACCTTGCCCGAGTACTCCCCCAGCTCGGTCGCCTCGCCCTCGATGTTGTTCATCGTGAAGCCCAGCACGGCGGTCGGGTCGGCGGCGAACTTGTCCACGGGGGCGGTCTCCGGTTGGGCGGCGTCGGGGCCGGACGCGAGGGCGGGCGCGGGGTTGGACGCGGGGCGGGGTGCGGCGGCCGGCTGTGCCCACGCCGCGGCCCCGAGGCCGAGCGAGGCACACACCACCAACATCATGGGCGCGGGGCGCCTGGTCGTTGCGTTGTTCGTCGTTGCGTTGTTCATGGCCCAATGGTACCGGCTGGAGCCGGGCCCGTGCTATCGTTGCCCGTGGAGACGCTCCTGCGACGCACTGTGCGGTTCGGCGCCCGGCCCGACGCCCCCCGGGGCCCCAACGGCTTTGCCGCCAGCCCCGCGCTGGACGCCCCCGGCAGGTTCGTCGAGTGCTCGGTCGAGTGCCGGGGTGAACCGGACCCCCGGAGCGGGTATCTGATCAATATCAAGACCATCGACGACGCGGTGCACGAGCGCGTCCGCCCGCTGCTCGGGCCGGCCCGCGACGCCCGGCCCGGCGACCTGGGCCCGGTGCTGCGGTCCGCGCTCGACGCCCTCGCCGCCGCCCTCCCCGTCGCCGTCGACCGCCTCGAGCTGGCCCTCTCGCCATACCATGCCATCGCGATGACCGCCGCGGACCCACAGCTCGCCGAGCTCCTCCTCCAGTTCGACTTCGCGGCCTCACACCGGCTGCATGTCGCCGGCTGGGACGACGCGACCAACCGGCGTCACTTCGGCAAGTGCAACAACCCCAACGGGCACGGGCACAACTACCGGCTCGAGGTCCGCGTGGGTCTCCCGGCCGATCGGATGGGCGAGTTCTCGATCGACGCCCTCGAGCGGGCGGTGCAGGGCGCGGTGATCGACCGCTTCGACCACAAGCACCTCAACCTCGACACCGCCGAGTTCGCCGACGGCTCGGGCCTGAACCCCTCCGTCGAGAACATCGCCCGCGTCTGCTACGGGCTGCTGACAGGCCCGGTCGCGGCGATCCCCGGCGCCGTCGCCCTCCGCTCGGTCCGCGTCTGGGAGACCGACCGCACCAGCAGCCGGTACCCCGCCTAGGCCCACTCCCGACAGCAACGCCGCTTCTTATTGGACGCACCGCACGGCGCGGGAATCATGCTGTTGCGCGGGGCACCGCGACGATACAATGCCCCCACATGGGCATCGGACTGACACTCGTGGACCGCGGCCTGCTCACCAACGAGCAGCTCGAGGCGGCGCTGGCCGAGCAGCGGGCCACCGGCGAACGCCTGGACCGCATCGTGATCAAGCGGGGCCACGCCACGCGCGAGCAGGTCCTCGAGGCCATGGGCCAGCAGTTCCACATGCCCGTCATCGACCTCGCCGGCGTGGAGGTCGAGCCCAAGGTGCTCGAGTCCCTGCCCTCCAAGCTCGTCTACCGCCAGGGCTGCGTGCCCATCTCCAGGGACGCCGACCGCCTCACCGTCGCCACCAGCGACCCCTTCGCCCTCGAGGCCCTCGACGAGCTCCGCCTCGTCACCGGCTGCGCGATCGACCTGGTCCTCGCCGACGAGGACGACCTCAAGAAGTTCATCCGCGCCCACTATGGCGTCGGCGGCGACACGCTCGACCAGATGTCCGCCGACGCCGACGCCGACGCCCCCATGGTCACCGACGCCGCCACCGCCGGCGAGATCGAGCAGGCCCAGGAGGCCTCGGTCATCAAGCTCGTCAACGACCTGCTGATCGAGGCCGTCAGCGAGCGCGCCACCGATGTCCACATCGAGCCCTACGAGCACGAGCTCCTCGTCCGCTACCGCATCGACGGCGTCCTCCAGCGGGCCAATGTCGGCTCGAGCATCCACCGCTTCGGCGCGGCCATCGTCAGCCGCCTGAAGATCATGGCCAACCTCAACATCGCCGAGAAGCGCGTCCCACAGGACGGACGCATCACCTTCCGGTACCGCGCCGAACGCGGCGCCGTCCAGGAGTTCGACCTCCGCGTCAGCGTCATCCCCATGCTGTTCGGCGAGGGCGTCGTCCTCCGGCTGCTCAGCAAGACCGCCGTCCTCATGAGCCTCGACGACCTCGGCATGCCCGCCAACATCCTCGAACGCTGGGACGCGATGATCGGCCGGCCCCACGGCATCCTCCTGGTCACCGGCCCCACCGGCTCGGGAAAGTCCACCACCCTCTACGCCTCGCTCAACCGCATCGTCTCCGACGAGATCAAGGTCATCACCGTCGAGGACCCCGTCGAGTACCATGTCTCCGGCGTGAATCAGATCCAGGTCCGGCCCAAGGTCGGCCTCACCTTCGCCGCCGGCCTGCGCTCCATCCTCCGCCACGACCCCGATGTCGTCATGATCGGTGAGATCCGCGACAAGGAGACCGCCGAGACCGCCGTCCAGGCCTCCCTCACCGGCCACCTGGTCTTCAGCACGCTCCACACCAACGACGCCGCCGGCGCCACCACCCGACTGCTCGACATGGGCGTCGAGCCCTTCCTCGTCAGCTCCTCGGTCGAGGGCATCCTCGCCCAGCGACTCGTCCGGCGCATCTGCCCGCAGTGCGCCGAGACCTACACCCCCGACCCCGCCGACCTGCCCCGCGAGCTCGACCTCGCCCCGGGCGGGACGCTCACCCGCGGCGTCGGCTGCCGGGCCTGCCGCGAGACCGGCTACCGCGGACGCCAGGGCATCTACGAGCTGCTCCGCATGAACGACGAGCTCCGCGCCTGCGTCATGGACCGGGTCAACGCCCCCCGCATCGCGGCCGCGGCGATCAAGTCGGGCGACCTGACCACCCTCAAGCAGGACGGGTTGGCCAAGGCCCTCGCCGGCAAGACCACCATCGCCGAGGTCATGCGGGCGCTCTCGGTCTGACGCCGGGCGCC
Organism: Phycisphaerales bacterium; assembly: GCA_020850415.1. Taxonomy (GTDB): domain Bacteria; phylum Planctomycetota; class Phycisphaerae; order Phycisphaerales; family UBA1924; genus PNC22. The sequence continues at coordinate 28,980 of JADZER010000020.1, read as the reverse complement.
GCTCAATCGATGAAGTTGCCCTGGGCCCCGTCGTTGCCGACCGCCTCGAGCACCGCCTCGCCGGAGCCGATCTCCGAGCGAACATTCCCCCACAGCCGGATGAACGCGTTCACGCCCTGGTCAGGCCGTGTGTCGAGCGTGGCGTTGAAGGTCCCCAGCTGCGCCCCCGACTCGATCTCGTTGACGAACACATTGTCGAGGAAGCTCGACTCGGCCGACCCCGTCGCCCCCGCCGGCGCCACCCGCAGGCCCTCGGGAGTTGGACTCTCACTGAACGAGACGCTCCCGTCGCCGTACGCCAGGTGGCCCGACCACGCGTCCTCGCGCCCGTAGAACCGAAGCGTGTTGGACTGCCCGGAGAGCTTGGTGTCCTCCAGCGACCAGATATCGCCGTCCTTGAAGCGGTAGCGCGGCCCGCGGTTGCCGGCCATGACCGTCCGCGCGCTGAACCCGCTGCCCCACGACGCCGCCCGCTCGCCGAAGGGGAACGAGAGCGCGTAGCTGTTGTGCCCGACCTCCGCCCCCCCGCCCGACTTGCGCCGGCCCTCGGCCCCAACCCCGGTGAACGAGTCGAGCTCGCCGGGGATCCCGGCGAAGCCAGGGTCCCACAAGGCCAGGTCATGGGTCTCGGCCTTTTCCACCGAGTCGCGCTGGTACCCCTCGTCCTGCTCGATCTGGTCGTTCAGCTCGGCCGGGCTGATAGTCTGCTCGGTCTCGAGCAGGCCGTTGAAGATCAGCACCGACAGGATGTTGCCCGTGTTGTCCTTCGCGATCGGGGCCTGGCCGTCCGAGCCGATGGTCGCGTCCGAAAGGTCGAGGGCGCTGGGCCTCGGCGCCGCCCCGTCGTGCTGCCCCGCCCAGGTCGTCATCCCCTGCACGATCGCCCGGATCTGGGTCGAGTCCTTGGCCTTCCGCGCATATTTCCGAGCGCCCGCAAGGCCGGGTACAAGGATCGCGATCAGCACCGCGATGATCGAGACCACCACGAGCAACTCGATCAGCGTGAACGCGCGGGGCGCACGGGCAGAGGTCTGGATCGGCGTCATGGGGCCCTCCCTGCGGCCGGGGCTCTGGCCCCGCCCGGCAAGCCGGCCTGGTCCCCCCGCCGGTCCCGGGACAGGCGGCGGGCGGACCGGCGTGGATTCAAAAGCGGGTCCGCCGCGGTCACGCGGCGGACCCGTGGTGTCCTAGCAGGTCAGGGCGGCAGCCCCGACAGTCACGGTATCAGTCCCAGAAGACATCGATGGAGACGCCGTTGTTGCTCTCGTTCTCGACGAAGAACGAGCGGAGGTAGGCGTTGCGCCAGTTGCGCTGGGTGGTGAAGGCCTCGGTGTCGGCCTGGTTGAAGCTGCGGTCGAGATCGCTCTCGTTCTCGAAGATGTTGTCGCGCTGCGAGCGGTTGGCCGGCTGCAGGTTGGTGAAGTTGAAGGTGATGCCGTCCGGATCGGGCTGGCTCTCGAAGTCCACATGGTTGTCGTTGTAGCCCACATTGCCCTCCCACGCGGTGCGGGTCCCGTGGATGAGGAGGGTGTTGGAGGTCAGGCCCAGGCGGGTGTCGTACCCGTCGTCCTGCTGGCCGCCGTCGTCGAGCAGCTCCCAGGAGCCGGTGTCGCCGCCACCCTGGAGGGTGTAGGACGGGCCACGGTTGGCGAAGGCCGCCTCGGTGGAGACGAAGGTGTTCGACCACTTGGCCTTGCGGGCCATGAAGGGCATGGCGTGGGCGTAGGAGAAGCCGCCGGCGCCCTCGTCGCCGTTGAAGGTGCCGTCGTCAGACTCCTCGGGGGTGGCGCGGAAGGCCGGGTCCCAGAGGGCGAGCTTCTTGTCGGTGCCGTCGGCGGCGTCCGGCTCGTCGAACTGGTAGTCCTCGTACTCCTTGATGTCGCCGGAGACCTCGGCGGGGCTGATCAGCATCTCGGTCGGGAAGTAGCCGTTCCAGATCAGCACCGAGTAGATGTTGCGGGTGCAGTCCTTCTCGACATTGGCCTCGCCGGGGGTGCCGACGGAGATCGTGTTCTGGGCCTTGTCCAGCTTGGACGGGAAGGGGTAGTCGTCCTTGTTGTTCTGGGCGAACAGGACCATGCCCTGCATGATGCCGCGGACCTGGCTGGAGTCCTTCAGCTGGCGGGCGGTGGCGCGGGCCTTGCCGAGCGCCGGCAGCAGGATACCGATGAGCAGCGCGATGATCGCGATGACCACGAGCAGCTCGATGAGCGTAAACGCACGATTCTTCTGCATGGATGAGCTCCACAACTCGTTGCGCCCTGGCGGCACACCCCCGCCGGGCTGACACGGAAACGATGCTCTGGGCGTCTGCTCCCGACAATCCCAAACCACGCCGACTGAGAAATCTGGCGTGGATTCGGGAGGGAACCGACCGGCCCAACCGAAAACCCATTTCGGCAGCACGACGAAACGGCGCGCGAGAACGGGTGGAGTCCCGATCACCGGCCCGTGCGGGCTGCCCGAGTTGTCGGCAGGCTGTCGGTCCCTCGCCGGGACGAATGGCGGCCGGAGATCTCCAAGCCGCGGAATGAGGACGGTTCACACAATACCGACCAAGGTTCCCACATGCCTGCCATCCGCATGCGGTTGCCGATACGCTACAGCATCCTATCCGTGCGTCAAGTCCCAGGTGTTGCGGGCGCGCGGATTGTGACCACAACTTGGGAGTGACCGAACAATGTCCGATCACATGACCCCCGAACAGCGACTTCTCGGACTGGGCATCGAACTGCCCCCCGCACCCGCACCCGTCGCCGCCTACATCCCCGCGCGTCGGGCCGGCGACCTGCTCTTCGTCAGCGGCCAGATCCCGGTCGCCGCCGGCAAGGTCCTCGCCACCGGCCGGGTGCCCGACCAGGTCACCGAAGAGCAGGCCCGCGCCTGCGCGCGCCAGTGCGCCCTCAATGCCCTCGCCGTCGCCCGCGCCGCCCTCGGCTCCCTCGACAAGATTGCCCAGGTTGTCCGCCTCGGCTGCTTCGTCGCCAGCGAGCCGGGCTTCGGCGGCCAGCCCAAGATCGCCAACGAGGCCAGCGAGCTGATGGTCGCCGTCTTCGGCGACGCGGGCAGGCACGCCCGCGCCGCCGTCGGCTCCGTCGCGCTCCCGCTGAATGTCCCGGTCGAGATCGAGTTCCTCTTCCAGGTGCGCGACTGACCGCCGCCCCCGGCCACACCTACGCTTGACAACCATGAGCAACGGCGCCACCGAATCGGTGATCTGTGCGGTCTGCAAGCAGTCCTGCGAGGGCAAGCCCCACGCCAAGGACGCCAAGGGCCGAGTCATCTGCCGCGCGTGCCTCGACAAGCAGAAGGCCGCCAGGTCAGCCGCCGACACCGGCGGCGCCGGCGTCATGGCCGACCTGCTCGGCAAGTCCAAGATGGCCAACGCCACCCCCTGCCCCAGCTGCAAGAGCTACATGCCGCAGGGCACCGTCGTCTGCACCCACTGCGGGTTCAACACCGAGACCGGCAAGGCGCTCAACACCCGAGTCGTCGAGACCACCAAGAAGTCCGAGGGCGGCAAGAAGGGACTCTGGCCCTTCGGCAAGAAGTAGAGCCCCCGGACTCGACGCAAGGCCTCACAGCGGCCGGCGCGGCGCCACCGCCGCGTTCGCCAGCAGAAGACCCACCACCAGCCCCACCGCCACCAGCACCATGCTCGACGCGGCCTGCACGCCGCCGATCGTGTCCGCGTCCACGAAGCTCGTCACGCTCCGGAACCCCAGCGACCCCGGCACCAGCAGCATGATGCCCGGCACGCCGGGCACCGCCGTCGGACGGTCCGCGACACGAGCCCAGATGTTGCTCGCCAGCGTGACGGCGAAGGCCCCCACGCACACCCCCAGCTCGGGCCCCAGCCACGCGGCCCCGGCTCGGGCCCCCACGAACCCGATGACCCCCGCGGGCAGGATGACCTTCAGATCGCGCAGCCCCGCGCGGAACAGGACCGCCAGCGCCACCGGCGCCAGCACCAACGCGACAATCTCCGCCCACCCCGGCAGCGGGTCAGGCGGCGCGCTCGCCTGCCCGAACACGAACGCCCCCGTCTTCTGACCGATCGCCACCCCGAACCCGATCGACACGAAGACCGTCAGCGCCCCCATCAGCCTCGCCGTCCCCGCCGCCAGGTTCCGCGTCGCCAGCTCCGCCACCGCCGTCGTGAGCGTGAGCCCCGGCACGAGCACGATCACGCCGGCCAATGCCACCAGCGAGGCCGAGATCGGGTGCATGGTCGCCGCCAGCGCCGCCGCGAAGAACGCCGCCGCGAACCCCGCCCCAAAGTCCATGAGCCTCGCCATCCGCCGGTCGAGCCCGGCGAGCACGCAGATCACGCCGACGATGAAACCGACCACCCCCGCCGCGAGCACCTCACGCCACCCGCCGCCGAAGAACACCGCCGCCGTGACCGACGCCGTCGCCTGCGCCGCCACCATCAGCCCCGGCCCGTACTGGCTCGGCCCCGCGACGATCCCGTCCAGGCGTGCGAGCGCGTCGTCCACGCCCACCGCGTCGGCCAGCAGGTCGCGCAGCACCGCGTCCACCTGCGACTGCTTCTCGAGGTTCACCTCCCCCGGCTCGAGGCGGACCAGGTGCGTCCGCTGATTCCCGGGCTCACCGATCGACGCGAACACCGCCGTGGGCGTGGCGAAGAACTGGGCGTCCAGCCCCAGGTGCCGCGCGCAGCTCGCCGCCGCCTCCTCCAGCCGGTACGCCGGGATCCCGTACGCCGCCATGAGCTTGGCCAGCGTCAGCACCAGCTTCTCACGGCGCAGCATGGCCGGGTCGGCGGGGGAGAAGGGGGCCGCGTTGGGCGGGGGGGTCAGCACGGCCGGATCGTAGAGGGCGTGGTAGCATGCGCGTCGGGTCAAGCGGACGCCGGGCGGCGCCCGACCCCTACACACCGGCGAGAGACACCGATGCACAAGTCCGTGATGATCGGGGGGCGCGGCGCGAGGCGGCGAATCATGCCCCGACTCGCCGCGTGCGCCGGTGCGATGGCGGCGGCCCTCGCCGGGCTCGGTGGGTGCGCCGCCGGCCAATCCCAGCACGCCGCAGAGGCCGCCGACGCCGAACCGCTCGTCATCGGGGACTCGTTCGTCCTGGAGTCCGCCGTGCTCGGCGAGGACCGGCGGATCAATGTGTTCGTGCCGACCATCTACGGCGAGCCGATCGGCGAGCCCATGCCGGTGCTCTACATGCCCGACGGGGGCCTGGGCGAGGACTTCCTGCACATCGCCGGGCTGGTCCAGGTGCTGGTGTGCAACGGGGGCATGAGGCCCTTCATCGTCGTCGGGATCGAGAACACCCAGCGCCGGCGCGACCTGACGGGGCCGACCAGCAACCCCGAGGACCGCGAGATCGCCCCGACCGTCGGCGGGTCCGGCCCGTTCCGGCGGTTCATCCGCGAGGAACTCAAGCCGGCGGTCCGCGCACGGTACGACATCACGGCCGAGTCGGCCATCCTCGGCGAGTCGCTCGCGGGGCTCTTCGTGGTGGAGACGCTGCTGCTCGAACCGGGCCTGTTCGACGCCTATATCGCGGCGGACCCAAGCCTCTGGTGGGACAACGCCTCGCTCGTGACGGACGCGGAGTCGGGCCGGCGAACGGCGCCGACCGGCGCGCGCCTCTTCCTGGCCAGCAGCGACGAGCCGGAGCTCGCGGGCCTGACCGGCCGGCTCGCGGCCGCCCTCGCCTCGCCCGGCTGCCGCCACGCCCCCATGCCCGAGGAGTCGCACGCGACGATCTTCCACCCCGCGGCCCTGCGCGGCCTCCGCGAGACGCTCGCGCCCGCCAGCGCGGGCGGCGCCGACGCCGATTGACGCCCGCCCGACCAACCAGGACCCACCCCTGAGAGTCCCCCCCACCACCACCGCCGACCACCCCGCGACGCCCCCATGCCCCACCCGCTCTGGATCCTGGCGCCCGGCGCATACGCCGGGCTGAGCCTCGTCGCCTTCGGCGCGTTCGCCTGGGACAAGCGGGCCGCCACCCGGGGCGCACGGCGAGTCCGGGAGCGCACGCTCCTCCTGCTCGTCTGGCTCGGTGGCTTCGCCGGCGCCTGGGCCGCCATGCGCGTCGCGCACCACAAGACCCGCAAGTGGCGCTTCCGCGTCGCCCCATGGGCCGCCCTCGTGCTCCACGCCGCCGCGTGGATCGCCCTGATTACGCGAGCGGGTTGATGAACAGCCCCGTCGCCAGCTTGGGGTAAAAGAAGGTCGACTTCTGCGGCATTAGCTCGTTGGCCCGGCTGATCTCCCGGACCGCGTCCAGCGGTGTCGGGCGCACGATGACCGCCAGCTGCGCGAAGCCCGACCCGCCGCCCGCGCCGGTCTCGACCCCCGAGCCGATCTCCACGACCTCCGGGATCGAGTGCGGGAACGCCCACTTCACGGGGTTGCCGCCGTTGAGCTTGGGCTGGCAGATCTTCTCCACGATCAGGTGCTGGATCACCGCCACATCAAGAGTGCGCCACGCGAACGGCTTGCCGGGGAACGCGCTGTGCAGCGCATCGGCCTGCTTAGTCGTCGCGACAAAGCACCGCCCGGTCGCGAAGTCGAGGAGGCCCAGAGCGTTGTGACCCTCGCCCACATTGGCGTGCTCGATCGCGTTCTCGATCGCCCCGGGGTTCGCCGCCAACTCGCGGATGATCAGCTCCGGCGTGGACGCCTCGAGGAACTTGTCGATCGTGTAGCCCGCCATGCCGCCGAGGACCCGGTGCGTCGGCCCGATCGCCAGGCCCGGGTCCGACATGCTGACGAGCACCATCATGCACCGCCGCGCCGGGTGCCCCGCCGGGACCTCCCCCTTCTCCTCCAGGCTGGCGAGGTAGTTCAGCCCCGTGGTGTACCGGTGGTGACCGTCCGCGATGAAGATGTCCTCGCCGGCCAGGGCGTCCCGGTACGCCGCGATGGTCGCGTCATCGGAGATCGTCCACACCTCGTGCCGCACGCCGCCGCTGGTGGTGCCGGTCAGGTCAGGTGCCGCCGCGCCCATCAGCCGACGCACCAGCCCCGACGCCTTCCCCGACTCGTCGGCGTGCAGACCGAAGATCGGGGAAAGCTGCGCCCCCGTCGCCTTCATCAGCGCGAACCGGTCCTCCTTCGGTCCCGAAAATGTCTGCTCGTGCGGCAGGATGCCCCCGCCCTCGCGCGGGCCGAACGGCAGCGTCTCCACCGTGCACGCCACCCCGCAGCGCTGGTAGGTCTTCCCGTGGAACTCGAAGGTCTGCCGGTACGCGAAGATCGCGGGCGCAGACCGCTGCGAGAGGACGCCCGACGACACCCAGCCCCGCATCGTGGCCGCCGCGCCCTCGTACGCCGCCGGCGGGCCAAGCTCCTTCGGCGGCACATGGGGCAGGTCGATCGCGACGATGTTCGCGGGGTCCCGGGCCAGCAGCCCCGCCTTGTCCTCGGCGTCCAGAACATCGTACGGGGGGGCCACCTTGGCCGAGACATCCCCGCGGCCGTTGGAGAACTGGTAGGGACGGAACGGGTAGACCTTCGGCATGGCGACCTCCTGTTGGTTATCCGTGGTGAGGACTCTAGTGGCCCCGCGCGCCGGACGCGACCCAGCCCCCCCGGCGCATACACTCGCCCATGCCCAGAGCCCTTGTTCTCCGCGCGGCCGGCACCAACTGCGACTCGGAGATGGTCCGGGCCTTCGAGCTCGCCGGCGCACACGCCGACCTCGTCCACCTCGACGCCTGCATCGCAGAACCACAACGACTCGACGACTACGACCTGCTCGGCTTCCCCGGCGGGTTCAGCTACGGCGACGACATCGCCTCCGGGCGCATCTTCGCCATGAAGGTCCGTGAGCGGCTCTACCCCGCCCTCCGCCAGGCCGCCCGCCGGGGCTGCCCCATGATCGGGGCCTGCAACGGCTTCCAGATCATGGCCCAGGCCGGCCTGCTCCCCGGGCCAACCCCCGGCGAGGACTGGCCCGAGCACGCCGCCCCCGCCCCCACCCTCGCCCTCACCGACAACGCCAACGCCCGCTTCATGGACGACTGGGTAGGAATGGAGCCCGTCGCGGGCTCACGCTGCATCTGGACCGCCCCCTGGGCCGACCTCGCCCGCAGGCCGGACGCCGCGGAACTGCTCGTCCTCCCCGTCGCCCACGGCGAGGGGCGGCTGGTCGCCCAGAGCCCGCGCCTCCTCGCCGCCCTCGAGGCCGGCGGCCAGGTCGCCCTCCGGTACCGGGACAACTACAACGGCTCCGAGGGCGCTGTCGCCGGCGTCTGCGACGCCACCGGACGCATCTTCGGCCTCATGCCCCACCCCGAACGCTACCTCGACTGGACCCGCCACCCCCGATGGACCCGCCTGCCCGCGCCCGTCCGCCGGGGAGACACCCCCGGCCTCATGATGTTCCGAGCCGCGGTAGAGGCCACCGTCGCGGTCCGGGGGTAGGGCAAACCCGCGCCCGCGGCCCCCCGGCGCCGGCGTCCCGGGAATCCTCGAGATGTCGGGTCCGCGCGGTAGCCTGAGAGCAGATTCTGGTGGCCATAGCGCCGATGTGCGCCGAACGCCCCCCTCGGCGGCGTTCTTGTCGCACACAACACCGCCGGCCCCGGGCCGGTACCCCCTCGAAAGGAGACCGTCTGTGAGACGCACCAGCCGACAACTCGCCGCGCTCGCGCTGAGTCTGGGCTTGGCCACCCTTGCGACCGCCCAGTCCACACAATCCGCCGAGGACACGGCCCGGGGGCACGACGCCCTCCGCGACGCCCTCCGGGCCACGGCGATCGAGCAACTGCAGGCTACGCTCGGCCCAACCATCAACACCACCTTCGCAGGCGGAACGCTCGAGGACTATGTCCAGGCCGTGAAGCAGGCCGCGGGCGCGGCCGGTCCGACGATCATGCTGCGGGGTGATAGTCACGAGATCACGGTTGCCCCGGTCGACCTACGCGACATCCGCATGTTCAACGCCCTGCAACTGCTCGACGGCCAGCACAATCCCGCCCCGGGCTCGTACTACAGGGTCAGCACCGACAATGTCGGTCAGGACCGACCCGCGTATCTGGTGGCCATCGAGAGCCAGGGACGCCTGACGGGCCAAGCCCCCCGCGACTTCCGCGTCCTCCCCATCCGCGAGATCACCGAGGCTCTGCCCGGCGACCCGCCCGAGATCGTCCTCCCCGCCGAGACCGTGCTCACCGCCATCGAGACCGTCCTCGGGATCACCAACGACGACGGGATCGAGACCGAGATCCGCTTCCACCCCGAGTCCGGCCTGCTGATGCTCGCCGGCCCGACCATCTCGCTCAACGCGGCCGAGCAGGTGCTCGACCGCATCTTCACCGATGTCGAGCAGCGCCGCGATCGGGCACGAGAGCTGCAGAGTTCCCAGGGCCTCAACAACCCCGATATGGTGGAAGACCAGCTCAACAACGCCCGGGCCGAGGCGGAAATGGCCGGCGCGAGGGTCCAGCTCGCCGAGCAGGAGCTCGCGTTCGCCCACGAGGAACTCCAACGGATGCAGGCGATGTTCGACGCGGGCACGGTCGCCGAGGGCGAGTACCGCCACCTCCAGCTCCGCGTCGCCACCAAGGAGGCCGAGATGCGAGAGCAGAAGATCATGCTCGAACGCTGCCTCCAGCAGGCCCAGCAGGCCGAGCGACGCCTCCAGCGGTCCAAGGAGATCGTCAACAGCGCCGGCGCCGGCGGCAGCGAGACCGACGCCCTCCGCGCCGAGAACGCCATGCTCCGCGAACGCCTCGCCGTCATGGAGGCCCAGATCGCCAACCTCAGCACCCAGCTCAAGGGCCGCGATCCCCGCCCCGGCGCCGCGGGAGGCGGGGCGCGCTGACCCACACCGCCCTCCGCATCCAGCCCGCACCGGCGCCCCCGCCCCGCGCCGGAACCCCGGAATCAGGCGTGCCCCAGACCACACACGCACCGCCCGAGCCCGCCGCCCACGCCGCAACCGCGCCGGACGACACCGGCGCGCTCACCCACGCCATCGCCCGCGGCGACACGCGGGCGTTCGGCGTCCTCTACCAACGCTGGTTCGACATCGCCTACACCACCGCCCGCCGCCTCACCGGACGCGACGAGGCCTTCTGCCTCGATGTCGTCCAGGACACGATGCTCAAGCTCGCGCGGCGCGTGCCCCGCCTCGACACCGAGGCCGCCCTCGCCGCCTGGCTCGGGCGCGTCACCCACCGCACCGCCCTCGACCGACTCCGGACCGAACGCCGACGCACCGCCCGCGAGCGCTCCCGAGAAACCTCGCGACCCGCGACCGACGCCAAGACCGAACTCGAGCACCAGATCCGCCGGCTACGGGCCCAACTCCGCGCCCTCCCCACGGAGGACCAGAGCCTCCTCGCCGCACGCTTCGCCCGCGAACGCACCCTCGCGCAGGCCGGCGAGGACCACGGCCTCACCGGCGACGCCGCCCACGGCAGGATCCGCCGCGCACTCCACGCACTCAAGCACGCCGACGAGACCGAGGGAGAGAGAACCACCCCATGACAGCCCACCACGAACACACACCAGGCGCGAACCTGAGCCCCGACGGTCTCGCGAGAAAGCAGGCGATCCTGGCCCAGCTCGAGCCGACGGTGCGCCGACGCGGCAGGCGCCGGACCGCCCGGCGCGCCGGCCTGGCCGCCACACCGCTCGCGCTGCTCGCCGCCGCCTGGCTCCTCACCACCAGCCGCAACCCAAGCCCAACCCCGGACTCGCCGCCCGCAATCGCCCGAACCGACCCCCCGGAGCCCGCGCCCACGCCCGACCGCACCCCACCCGCCCCGACCGACGCCCCGACCGACACGCTGACCCCGCCGCCGCCCCGAGTGGTGTATGTGGCCAACGACCCCCGCGCCCTCGACCGCTTCGCCGCCCCAACCACCGCCACGCGCGTCCAGCGCCTCACCGACGAGCAACTGCTCGCCGAGCTCGACGCCCGCGGCATCCCCGCCGGCCTCATCCGCACCGAGCACCGCGTGCGCCTCGCGTTCCACAACACAACGATCCTCGCCGACAACCGAACGCCGTGACCGCCCGCCGCCCTCAAGGAAACCTCGGCCGTCCAGCCGCTCAACCCCTCAGCCCAGCCCACACATCTCGCCCAGCCGCAGCACCGTCCGCCAGTTCCGCATCGTGCTCACCGTGCCCAGCGTCCTGTCCAGATACGCGTTGGTGATCTTGGTCTTCGCCACGCCGTTGGGCAAGTGCAGGTACACCTCGCGCCCCACCAGCCGGTACACATCGCCCGGCGAGCGATCGGGGTCCAGCGCCGCCCCCCCGGCCGCACTGGGCTTCTCTGCCAGAAACGCAACATGCAGCGACCCCGCGTCCGCCTGCGCCCCGCGGAAGGGGACCGACGAGATCACACCCCCGAACTCCTCCGCCGTGCGCACAATCACCGGCGAGTCGATCCCGTACTCCTCCCGCAGGATCGCCCCCACCGCCCCGGCCGCTTTTCGGGCCGCCGCCTTGGCGGCCTCGAACACCACATTCCCGCTCTGGATGTAAGTCCGCACGCCCGAACACCCCGCCCGCTCGAACGCCTCGCCCAGATCGGCCATGGCGAGCCGGTTCTTCCCCCCGACATTGACCCCACGCAGCAGGGCGATGTGGCGCGTGGCGGCCATGCCGCGAGCATACCCGGCCGCTACCATGCGCGGATGGTCGCCTGGCCGCTCCAACCCCTCATCACGACGCCGACACCCGAGACCTCCCGTGCGGTCGGGCAGGCGTCCACGATGATCCTCATCGTCGCCCTGGTCGGCATCGCGCTCATCTGCGGCGTGCTGCTGCTGATCCTCAGACGCCGGACCCACGCCAACGACCCGCGCCGGGCGCCGGCCGGCCCGGACCAGCAGCCCGACGCCTGGCTCGAATCCGCCAAGCGGGTGGCGCTGGAGGACGACGACCAGATCCCCCGCGAGCCGGGCACCGCATGACCGGACCCCGCGCTGTTCCCGGCCCGCTCGCCTTCTCAGGGGAGCGCCCGATCGCCCTCGTCACCGGCGGCGCCCGACGGGTGGGACGCGCGATCTGCCTCGCCCTCGCCTCACGCGGCCTGGACATCTTGCTCACCTACAACGCCAGCGAAGACGACGCCGAACGCACACGCGCCGAAGCCCGCACGCGCGGCATCGATGCCAGGGCCGTCCCCCTCGACCTCGCCGAGCCGCACGCCGTCCAACCCTGGGCGACCAGCGCCGCCCGGCTCCTGCCCCGGCTCGATGTGCTCGTCCACAACGCCTCCACCTACGAGCCCTCACCGACGCGGGCGCTCGACGCCGAGAAGGCCGCACGCCAGCAACGCGTCAACGCCCTCTCCCCCCTCGTGCTCAGCGCCGCCCTGGCCGACCGCCTGGCCGAAAGCACCCTCCCCGGCCGCGGCGCCATCGTCGCGATGCTCGACATCCACGCCGGCGAGCACCCCCGCCCCGACCACGCCGCCTACGCGATGTCCAAGGCCGCCCTCTGGGCGATGGTGCGATCGCTGGCGGTCGACCTGGCCCCGGCGGTGCGGGTCAACGCCGTCGCCCCGGGCGTCGTGGCCTGGCCCGAGACCGGGCCCGACGCCGACCCCGGCATGCAGGCCAGGTACCTCGCCCGCGTCCCCCTCGCGCGCCCGGGCGAGCCCGAAGACGCCGCCCGCGCCGTCGCGTTCCTCGCCCTCGACGCCACCTACACCACCGGCCATGTCCTGACCGTCGACGGCGGGCGGAGCCTTCGCTAACAACCCCGCCCGACCGCCTCCCGCCCCGTTGCCCGCCATATCGGACCCGGTGTGGGCAAATCCTCGCGAACCCGGTTACTGGACTCAACCGCCACCCCCGGCGGGTCGATGACCAGCCCGATCGGTCGGCCGCGAGGGGCCGGCCCCGCAGGCCACGCTTCTCCCAGGGGAGGATTACATGGACATCGCTGCCGCGGCTCGTGTTGCTCGTCGTTCCTGCGTGTCGGCGACCCTCGTCGCCGCGGGCGCAATGATCGGCTGCCAGTCCGACGGAACCCTGTTCGCCACCACCCCCCAGCCCGCACCAGCACCCGAACCGGCCCCCGTCGCCGACGACCTCTCGCTCTTCGGCGAGGACCAGAGCTGGGCCAGCCCCGGCACCCTCCCCGCCGACCCGATCCCCCTCACCGCCATCGCCGACTCGGTCGATGTCAGCCGCGTCACCTACGCCGAGCAGGGCGCCGACTTCGACCCCGCCATGTCCGCCGACGGCGCCTACATGGTCTTCGCCAGCACCCAGCACCATCACAACGCCGACATCTATCTCAAGAACACCGGCTCGACCGTCATGACCCAGCTCACCGACGATCCGGCCCGCGATGTCATGCCCGCCATCAGCCCCGACGGCCAGTGGGTCGCCTTCGCCAGCGACCGCCTCCTCGACTGGAATGTCTACATCATGCCCCGCGCCGGAGGCCGGCCCGTCCAGCTCACCAAGTCCACCGCCGCCGAGCTGCACCCCAGCTGGTCGCCCGACGGCAAGCTCCTCGCCTACGCCAAGCTCGGCCAGACCTCCGGCAAGTGGGAGATCTGGATCGTCGATGTCGCCAACACCGCGACCCCCCACTTCCTCGGCTACGGGCTCTTCCCCGAGTGGTGCCCCAAGGCCGGGACCGGACCGACCGGCGGCGACCTGCTCCTCTACCAGCGCTCCGCCGAGCGAGGCGACCGGGCCTTCGGGATCTGGACCCTCGAGTACAAGGACGGCGATGTCGGCAGCCCCAGCCAGCTCATCGGCTCGGCCAACACCGCCTACATCAACCCCACCTGGGCGCCCGACGGCCGCTTCGTGGTCTTCGCCGCCGTCAGCAACCCCCACCAGGTCCGCGCGGTCGACACCCTGAACCACGAGGACTGCGACCTCTGGATGCTCGCCGCCGACGGCACCACCCTCGTCAACCTCACCGCCGGGGCCAGCACCGACCTCATGCCGACCTGGGGGAACGACGGGCGGATCTACTTCGTTTCCACCCGCTCGGGCCAGGACAACATCTGGTCGATGGACGCCCGCGAGGCCATGCTGGCCGCCGGGATCAACCCCTCCCTCCCATACGCCACGGTGCCCACGGACCAGTAAGGATTCATCCCTCCCGGTGTGCAGACGGACACGCCCGCACGCCGATTGAGAACCATGCCGGGACCTTGGCCGAGAGGCTGGCCCGGGGCTTGCGTCGCGATGGTGGAATCCTCGCGCATAACCAGGCAGGACGCCATGACAAGTGCACAGACCATGCTCGCTCGAACACTCCCCACCCGGGGCGCGGTTCTTGCGCTCGGGATCCTCCTCGCAACCCTCACAGGCTGCGCGGGCCTCCCCGGACGCGACAAGGAACTCGTCCAGCCCCGGGTGACCCAAGCACCCTACGACGCCTCCCTCGGCGAGGTCCTCTGGGCCGTCATCCCGCTCGCCAACGAGTCGGGGACCGAGCTCGTCGACCCCCTCGTCATCAGCGACAAGCTCGTCGCCGCGGCCGAGGAGATCCAGGGCGTCCGCACCGTGCCCCTGAACCGCACCCTCCAGGCGATGCACGCCCTCGGGCTCAAGGGCATCAAGGACCCCGGCGAGGTCAAGCAGCTCGCCGCCGTCATGGGCGTCGACGGGATCATCGTCGGCACGATCACCGCCTACGACCCCTACGACCCCCCCACCCTCGGCCTGAGCCTCGCCCTCTACGCCAGGACCGGCGCCATGGGCTCCCGCGACGACGCCGACCCCATCGACCCCCGGGCCCTCTCCGAGGCCGCCACCGACACGATGGCACGGCCCGCGCCCGGCCTGGACGACCGCCCCGCGGCCGTGGTGAGCGCCCACCTGGACGCCCGAGACCACGGCGTCCTCATGGCCCTCCGCGACTACGCCGAGGGCAGGCACGACCCCGCCAGCGCCCTGGGCTGGAAACGGTACACCGCGAGCATGGACCTGTACACGCAGTTTGCAGCCCAGCACCTCGTCGCGGCTCTTGTAGACCAAGAGCACCAACGCCTCGCCTCGCTGGCGCCAGTCGAAGAACCACCCACCCGCTGAGCCGGCCCCCCGGCCTCAGGCCGGGCCGGAGCCGAGAGCAGTGGAAAGGCCGCCCGAACACGACAGCACGCACGCCAGGGACGACCACCCAGCCGTCCGCGTCGTCACGCTCGTGCACGGGAAGCACAGGTGGCGATTCGCCTGCGCCCCCGGCGACGAGCGGACCCTGGTCGCCGCCGCCGCCCGCGTCGCCATGCGCGGCGACACCACCCTCGACCTCGCCGACGCCGCGATCCTCGCCCGGCGCCTCGACGCCTGGCCCGCCAAGGACCACGACACCCAGACCACCCGGGACGACAGCCAGACCTGACCACCACGACCGAGCCGCCACGGCGGAGACCGGAGACCGACGATGTCCAGCCTGCCCATCACCGACGCGTTCGCCTCGTACCTCACCGACGAGCGCCACTTCAGCCCCTACACCGCCCGCTGCTACGGCGCGGACCTCCGGCAGTTCGTGGAGTACCTCTGCGACGACACGGGCATCGGCGTGGACCAGAACGCCGAGCGAGAGGCCTTCAAGCGCCGCGAGGCCGCCGGAGCCCGCAACGGGAACCCCGTCGCCGGCTCCATCGGGCCCAAGACCATCACCGAGATCATCTGCGCCGCCGACGCCGACACCATCCGACCCTTCCTCGCCCACCTCGCCGAGGAGAACTACTCCGCCGCCACCATGGCCAGGAAGATCGCCACCCTCCGCTCCTTCTACAAGTGGGCCGAGCGCCGCGGGCTCTCCGATGTCAACCCCATGACCCTCATCCGCACCCCACGCCAGTCCAAGCGCCTGCCCAAGGCCATCACCGTCGAGCAGGTCGAGCGGCTCCTCGCCGCCCCAGGCGACGCCGATGTCCTCGGACGACGCGACCGCGCCATGCTCGAGACCCTCTACTCCACCGGCGTCCGCGTCAGCGAGCTGGTCGGGCTCAACTACATCGACCTCGACGCCGCCGGCGAGGCACTCCGCATCCGCGGCAAGGGCAAGAAGGAAAGGCTCGTCCCCCTGGGCACCCACGCCCTCACCGCCATCAAGCGATACATCGAGATGGTGGACGCCGACCCCAAGTTCCGCGAGGCCTGGGTCGGGGACAAGCGCAGCATCTCCCCCCTCTTTGTCAACAAGCACGGCAGCCGACTCAGCTCCCGCTCCGTCCGGCGCAAGCTCGACAAGTACCTCCGCGAGGCCGGGCTCGACCCCACCATCAGCCCCCACACCCTCCGCCACAGCTTCGCCACCCACCTGCTCGACAACGGCGCCGACCTCCGCAGCGTGCAGGAACTCCTCGGCCACCAGTCCCTCTCCACCACCCAGGTCTACACCCACCTCTCCAGCCAGCGACTCCAGGACGCCTACGACAACGCCCACCCGCGCGCCGAGGCCAGCTGAAGGGGCCAGCCGCCCGCGCCCTAGACCGCGCCGCGGATCACCGCAGACCCAATGCCCTGACGAGCCCCGAGCGCAAGCTCGGGGTTTCTCACTTGACCCTGCGACCTCCCAGACCGACCACCGAACTCGCGCTCGGGGCTCGTCCGCACCGAAACCCGCCGCGCGCTGTTCTGGCCCCGTTCGCACGCCCAGGGCGCAGTTTGTCACCGCTCTGTCACAGCCCGCGCCCCCGCGGCACTTTTGGCAAGCCCGGCGGTACATTCATCCGACCGATCGACAATCCACGCCACGCCAGGAGGACCGTCATGGCCACCACCACCCGCCGTACTACCACCGCCCTCGTGCTCGCCGCCGGCCTCTGCGCCGCCCTCACCGCACCCCTCGCCACCGCCACCGAACCCGACGACCTGCCCATCAGCCGCATCACCCTCTACCGCTCCGGCGTCGGCTCCTTCGTCCGCCAGGGCTCCGTCAACGGCGACGCCGACATCGACCTGCGCTTCCGCACCGACCAGATCAACGACATCCTCAAGTCCATGATCGTCCTCGACCTCGGCGGCGGGAAGATCGAGGGCGCCACCTACGGCTCCAAGGAGCCCCTCTCCCGACGCCTCGCCAGCTTCGCCGTCGATATCTCCGACAACCCCGGCCGCGCCCAGCTCCTCGACCGCCTCCGCGGCGCCCCCGTCTCCGTCCGCACCAGCGAGGGCCAGCAGGAAGGCACCGTCCTCGGCGTCGAGTTCCGCGACCGCCTCCACCCCGAGGAGGATGTCGTCGACACCGAGGCCATCGTCTCCCTCGTCACCACCGACGGCGTCTGGTCCTCCGAGGTCGACGACATCCTCAGCTTCCGCATCCTCGACCAGAACCTCGCCGCCGAGCTCAACAAGGCCCTCGTCGCCCTCGCCGAGCACCGCGCCGACAATGTCAAGACCCTCGACATCGCCTTCCGCGGCTCCGGCGAACGCGAGGTCGTCGTCGGCTATGTCCAGGAAACCCCCGTCTGGAAAACCAGCTACCGCCTCGTGCTGCCCGAGAAGGAAGGCGACCGCCTGACCCTCCAGGGCTGGGCCATCGTCGAGAACACCACCGAGGACGACTGGGAGGGCGTCGAGCTCTCCCTCGTCGCCGGCCAGCCCGTCAGCTTCGTCATGGACCTCTACGAGCCGGTCTTCGTCGAGCGCCCCGAGGTCCCCGTGCCCACCGGCGCCGGGGCCAGGCCCAGGACCTACACAGGGGGCGTCGCGGTATTCGACAAGGCCGCCTCCGCCGATCGGGCATCGGGCGGTCGGGAGATGGAATTCCGGGCCAAGGCCGGGACGCCGATGGCCGATGCACGGATCCTGACGGAATCCTCGGCCCGTGACACCTTCGGCGACCAAACGGCCAGCCTCGCCGACGCCATGCGCGCCAGCGTCGCCGCCGCCGCCAGCGCCGAGGATGTCGGCGAGGTCTTCCAGTTCACCCTCGACGAGCCCGTCACCGTCGGGCGACAGCAGTCCGCCATGCTCCCCATCATCGCCGGCGACATCGAGGGCCGACGCGTCAGCATCTTCAGCCAGAACGACAGCGCCGACCACCCCATGCGCGGCGTCGAGATCACCAACGACACCGGCCTCCAGCTCATGCCCGGGCCCATCGCCGTCTACGACGCCGAGGCCTACGCCGGCGACGCCCAGATCGGCCATGTCGCCCGCTCCGACGACCGACTCCTCGCCTACGCCGTCGACCTCGATGTCGACGCACGAACCGAGAACGACGGCTCCAGCACCGTCCAGAAGGTCCGCATCGTCCGCGGCCTCCTCGAGCAGCGGCTCACCGACCGCAACCAGGTCCGCTACTTCTTCGAATCCAACGACCAGTTCCGCGAACGCACCATCATCGTCGAGCAGCCCAAGCTCGGCGGCTGGGAGCTCATCGACACCCCCAAGCCCAAGGAGATCGCCGGCGAAACCTACCGCTTCGAGGTCGAGATCGGCGCCGGCGAGAAGGGCGGGCTCACCGTCACCCAGGAACGCACCCGCAGCGAGTCGATGACCCTGCTCGACTTCGACATGGGCACCCTCCTCCGCTACTCCCGCGACGGCAAGGCCTCCCAGGCCGTCGTCGACGCCTTCCGCGAGGCCCAGCGCCTCCAGTCCCTCGTCGGCGACTCCCAGCGGGCCCTCGCCGCGCTCGACAAGGAACGCAATGAGATCGGCCAGGACCAGGCCCGCATCCGCGAGAACATGGGCTCGATCGACCGCACCACCGAGCTCTACGCCCGCTACATGCAGAAGCTCGGCGAGCAAGAGACCCGCCTCGAGGCGATCGTCAACGCGATCGAGAAGACCACCGCCGAGCGCGACAGCCGCCAGCAGGCCCTGAACACCTACATTGCCGGCCTGAATGTCGAATAGCCGCCCCCGCCCGGCTACCTCGCGATATCCGCCAGCGTCTCCGCGCTCCGGTCCAGGTCCGCCGCGTCGGTCGCGACCGTCAGCATCGTCCGGTCAGCGATCGTGATGAACCGAAGCGAGAGCGCCCGCGTTCCCTCACCACCCTCACCACCCTCTCCCCCGAGCGTCAGCGTCGCCGTCACCCGCCCCGAGTCCTCGCGCGCCCACCGCAGCCGCTGCCCGAACACCGTCCGCAGCGCATCGGCCACCCGCCGGTCCGTCGAGCCTCGCGAGAGCCCCAGGGCGCACACCACCGAGCCCTCGGCCTGGCCCGGCCACGCCCACACCCGCCCGTCCAGCCCCGACGCCAGCTGACGCAGCGCCGTCGTGCGCACCATGCCCCACGCGTCGAACCGCTCGACCGAGCTGATCGTCCCGCTCCCCGGGTCCAGCGCCAACGCCAGGTCCGCCGCCGCGAACACCACCCCGCCCCACGCCTCGCCGAACTCGATCAGCACCGGCAGCGGCGGCGTGGCGTCGCCCCGGGTCTGGGCCATCGTCACCGCCGCCAGCGGCAACGCGTGCCACCGGCCCGGCGCCTCGGCGCGCGACTCGGTGAACAGCACCACCGACATCACCGACCGGTCATCCGGGTCCGCGTACAGCCCCGTCAGCCGCGCCCGCCGCGCGTTGTCGATCGTCAGCGCGTCCAGCGCCCGCCCGCGCGCCGTGCGGCTGAACGGCTGCGCCGAACCCGCCCGGAACCCGTTGCAGTCCAGCGAGATATCGAACGCGACCAACTGCGCCTCGGGCGCCACCCCGCCCTCGCGCGCCGCCGCCCGCAGCCCCCCGTCGGACATCACCAGCGACCACGCCCCGTCCGGCCCATCGGCCCCGCGCGAGGCGACCTCCCCGCCGAACCCGGCCCACGCCGCCGAATGCCCCCCGGCCCCCCACGCCACCGCCCGCCCCAGCAGCGGCACAAGATGCCCCCCGGGGCCCGACGCCCCCGCCGGGATCAGCACACCACCCACAACCGTCTCCCCGGCACCCTCGGCCTCACGCGCCCCGGGCTGCGCCTCCTGCCCCGCGCCCGTCGGCCCGCCCGCAATCAAAAAGGCGAGCGCGGCCCACGCCGCGCCCGCCCGGAAAAACCTGCTCAGATCATCTCGTGCTCGGCTCATTCACCAAGCGTACCAGCCTCCACCCCCGGCCACCGGTCCCCGATGATCTGCAGACCCGTCACCGAGGTCGTCAGCGTCGCCCGAAGCTCCGCCACCGGGTCCACATAGAACGAACGCCGGGCGTGCTCCACCAGCGCCATCGGGCTGGGGGCCAACCCCCCAAGGCCGAAGTTCATCTCCTCGCCCGCCGCCGCGGCCGCGCCGATCCCAGCCAGCATCAGAGGCAGCGCCGCCGACGCCACGCCCATCTCCCCGCCGGCCTGCACCCACAGCGAGCGGTCCGCAAAGCCCGTCGTCACCAGGTCGTCACCCTCCCAACGGGTGAACTGCACGCTCGGCACCGCCTTGTCGTTGGCCAGGTCCCGGTACAGCGGCAGGATCATGCCGGGGTCGCGCGCCCCCGGGTCGTTCGGCGAACGCACCAGGTTCGAGAGACCCGAACCGATCAGCGCCAGCATCGGGTACCCGTCGCGGATCGTCCGGGGCGTGTCGACGAACGAAACGCCCGTCGAACCCTCGCCGTGCTCCTTGTACATCGACGCGAAACGCGGGTTCGCGAGCAGGCCGTCGTCGCCCTTGCCCATCGCCTGCCGCGCCGCCGCCACCGCCGCCTGCGGCGTGGGCGCCGCGATGAACCAGCCGTCCGTGAACGCGAACGACAGCTCCAGCGGCACCGGAAGGCCCGGGAACCGAAGCGTGATCAGCTCCGCCCCCGCCGAATCGGTCCAGCTGTCGAGCCGGACATACTTCGCCGCCTGCTCGCCCGAGTCGGCGAGCATCCCGTTCGCCACGCCCGACAGCTTGTGCATCGCGCCGGAGAACGCCTCGTGGTCCTCGACCGACATCATCGCGACCATCGAGAGCAGCGACCCGCCGCCCGTCGACTCAGCATTGTACAGCGCGAAGGTCCCGCCCAGGGCGTGCAGCACATCCTCGATCAGGTCCACGCCCGTCATCCCCTCGAACTCGTCCAGCGCGTCGTACACCGGCAGCCCGTTCGCCGCCATCTCGTCGAGCATCTGCTCCACAGAGTCAAAGCTCGCACGGCCGATCGTCGCCCCGAAGGCGTCCGACGGCACGGCGCTGAGCTCGGCCTTCGTCAGCGGCTCGCGCGGCAGCGAGAGCGCCTCGGCGTGCGCCGCCGCGTCCCGCATCACAAACCGGCTCACCGACGCGCCCGGCGTGAACCCCGCCTGGAAGTCCATCCGGATCGCGTCGTCCCCCACCAGACCCATCTCCTCGAACCGGGTCACGAACTCCCCGACCTGCGGCGCCTGCGCGCCGGCCATGTTCGTCGCGATCCGCGCCAGCGGCGTCATCGCGCGGAAGTCCAGCGTCGCCGTCGCCACGCTCTCGAAGCCCCGCGCCTCGATCAGGCTCGGCGGGCTCGCAAAGACCGCGTCCGGGTCGTTCACCGTCCCCACCACGATCTCGTACCGCCAGCCCGTCGCCGCCTCCCGCGGGCCGAAGCTCAGCAGCCCGAAAGGCAGCATCATCTCGCTCATCCCCTCGAAGCGCTCGCTCGGCTCCAGAGGGATCTCCGCCCCGTTCTCCTCGGCGATCATCGCCGCGACGCCCAGCACCGCGTCGCGCACCTCGTTGACCTCCTCCTCACCCCCGCACTCCACGCTCGCCACGAACCCGTAGCCGAAGAACCCACCCGACGGGTTCTCACCGTCATACAGGATCGCCACCCGGGCAGGCCGAGCGATCGTGTGCAGGAAAAGCTGGAGCAGCCCCGCGGCCTCCGGCGGCATGTCCCCGATCTCCGACGGCAACTCCCCGACCCGGGCCGGCAGCATCGCCAGGGCGTTCTTCAGAGCCTGGTCACGCGAGTCGACGAGCATCGCGCCGAGACCCTCGTGCTCGAAGGTCAGGAACGGCTGGGCGGCGGTCTGGGCGAGGCTCGTCGCCGCGAGACCGGCGACGACGACCGCCAGGGCGGCCCGCGAACGGGGCAGGGATCGCATGGTGTTTCCTCCTCGATCGAGAGTGGTGTGAGAATGGTTGTCAGGATCGTATTCGGAGGACCGATCACCCGCTTTCATCCCACCCGTTCGGGTTCTGCAATGGGCCGGGCGCGTACCATCAACCCCGTGCACCCGCCCGCCCGAATCCTCCTCATCAGGCCCAGCGCCCTCGGCGATGTCTGCCGCACCGTCCCCGTGCTCGCCAGCCTCAAGCGGGCCTGGCCCGACGCCAAGATCGACTGGATGGTGCAGGACTCCTTCGCCGACGCCGTCCGGGCCCACCCGGCCCTCAGCGCCGTCGTGCCCTTCCGGCGCAAGGAACTCGGGACCGCCCTGCGCCGGGGCCACATCGCGCCGCTCCGGGACTACCTCCGGGCCCTGCGCGAGGCCCGCTACGACCTCGTGATCGACGCCCAGGGGCTCTTCCGCTCCGCGTTCCTCGCCCGGGCCACCGGGGCCCCCCGACGGGTCGGGCACCGCGCGGCCCGGGAGCTCGCCTGGCTCTTCTATACCGACCGCGAGCGGGGCTCCGAGGGACGCCACACCGTCGACCGCATGCTCGCCCTGGTCCGCACCCTCGGCATCGACCCCGTCGCCGAGATGACCCTCCACGCGCCCCCGGAAGACCGGGAGGCGGCCGCCTCCGACCCCCGCCTCCGCGAGCCCTACGCCGTCGTAGCGCCCACGAGCCGCTGGCCCGGCAAGCAGTGGCCCATCGGCCGCTTCGACGCCGTGATCGAGCGCCTGCTCGGCCATGGGGCGGTCGGGCGCGTCGCGGTCGTCGGCGGGCCCAGCGAGCGCGGCCAGTGCGCCCCCGTGCTCGAACGCGCCGCCAGCGACGGACGCGTCGTCGACCTCGTCGGCCGGACCTCCGTCGGCGGGCTCATGGCGGTCATCGAGCGCAGCGCCCTCGTGCTCGCCAACGACTCGGCCGCCCTCCACATGGCCGTCGGCTTCGACCGCCCGCTCGTGGCCCTCTTCGGCCCCACCCGCGTGGACCTCGTCGGCCCCTACCGGCGCGAGGCCGATGTCCTCCAGCACCCCGAGCCCGGCGACACTCGCGACCACAAAAGCGACCACGCCGGTCGGCCCCTGATGGAGCGGATCGGCGTGGACGAGGTCCTGGATGCCTGCCGCCTCCGGCTCAGCCGTGCTTGCGCTCGAACTCACGCATGAACTGCGCGAAGGTCTCGCACCCCTCGGTCGGGAACGCGTTGTAGACGCTGGCCCGGATGCCGCCGATCGAGCGGTGGCCCTTCAGGTTGTCCATGCCCTCGGCCTTGGCCTCGGTGATGAACAGCTTGTCGGTGTCCGGGCTCGGCGTGCGGAACGAGATGTTCATCAGCGAGCGGCTGTCGTCCCGCGCGTGCCCGGTGTAGAACCCCGTCGCGTCGATCACATCGTAGATGATCTTCGCCTTGGACTGGTTGCGCTCGGCGATCGGCTTGAGACCGCCCTGCTTCAAGATCCACTTGAACACCAGACCCACCACATAGATCGCGAACACCGGCGGCGTGTTCGGGCGCGACTCGTTCTCCGCGAACGGCTTGTACCGGAGCAGCGTCGGCAGCGGCCGGGGCGAACGCTCCAGCAGGTCCTTCCGGATGATCACCACCGTCGCGCCCGCGGGCCCGAGATTCTTCTGCGCACCCGCGTAGATCAGCCCGAACTTCGTCACATCGAACGGACGCGAGTAGATGTCGCTGCACATGTCGCACACCAGCGGCACGCCCGCCGGCGGCTGGGGAACATAGTGGTACTCCGTCCCCATGATCGTGTTGTTCGAGGTGTAGTGGAAGTACGCCGGGCTCGCCGAGAACTTCAGCTCCGACTGCCGGGGGATGAAGGTGTAGTTGCTCGGCTTGCCGTCGAAGGCGATGTGCGCCTTCCCGTAGTACTGGCACTCCTCGGCCGTCTTCCGCGCCCAGTACCCCGTGTTCGCGTAGTCCGCCGTGCCGCCCTCGGGAAGCAGGTTCGCCGGGATCATGTGGTTCTGCGTGCTGGCGCCCCCCGTCAGGAAGAGCACATCGTAATCATCACCGATGCCGCCGACCTTCTTGCAGTCGGCGATCGCCTCCGCGATGATCCGGTCGTACGACGCGGCACGGTGCGAGTGCTCCATGATGCCGATGCCCGTGCCCCCGAGGTCCCAGATGTCGTGCTGGACCTGGCGGAGCACCTCCTCGGGCAGCACGCCCGGGCCGGCGGAGAAGTTAAGCGCGCGGTGGGTGGCGGTGGTTGTCATGGCGTTGTCCTTTCAGCCGGCGCCCTAACGGGCCGCCCCGGCGGCGTTGTGTGCTGGGCTCATCGTCGGCTTCGCCGACGGGGCATTCACCTGGTTCTCCACGCGACCGGTGTCCTTGTACACCCGGACGATCCGGACCGTCTCTTCCGCGACCGCGTTCTGCGCCTGGTCCGTCGACGCCCCGCAGTGGTGCGTCCCGTACACCCCCGGCACCCCGATCAGGTCGTCCCCGAACACCGTGTCCGTCGGCGTCGGCTGCTTGCCCCACACATCCAGCCCGGCGCGGATCCCCCGCGTTTTCACCGCCTCCGCCAGCGCATCCCCCACCACCACCGCGCCACGCGAGGTGTTGATGAAGTACGCGCCCGGCTTCAGATAGCTGAAGAACTCAGCGTCGCACAGGCCCTTGGTCTCGTCGGTCAGCGCCACATGCACGCTCACCGCGTCGCACCGCGACGCCATCGTCAGCAGCTCGGCCCGCCCCGACCCCCACCACTCCACCCCGATCGTCCGCGCCCGCTCCGGCGTGATGTCCCGCGTCCACGCGTGCACCACCATGTCGAACGCCTTGGCACGCTTCACCAGCTCGTACCCGATGTTCCCCAGCCCCACGATCCCCAGCACCCGACCCTTCAGACCCTTGGCCTTCCCGTACTCCTTCTTGTTCCACACCCCCGCCTTCAGGTCCGCCGTCTGGTCCGGGATCCGCCGGTCGCACGCCAGCAGCAGCCCCATCGTCAGCTCCGCCACCGCCACCGCGTTCATCCCCGGGCAGTTCGCCACCGCGATGCCCCGCGCGCTCGCCGCCCCGCAGTCGATGTTGTCCACCCCCGAGCCCGCACGCACGATCAGCTTCAGCGAGCCCGCCGCCGCGATCGCCGGCGCCAGCACCTTCGTCGAACGCACGATCAGCACCGCCGGGTCGTGCACCGCGATCGCCCCGGGCAGACCCTCCGCCCCGATCGCAGGCTCACTGACGACATCGCACCCCAGCTCCGTCAGGCCATCGATGCCCGCCCGCTCGAACTTGTCCGCGATCAGCACCTTCATGGGCAACCCCTCCACATCTGGGCTCCCGTCGGCACGCGGCCGGCGGCAAAATCCACACCAGACAGTAGGAGGGCCAGCCGCCCGTCAGCCACCCCGGCCGCGCCGCTACCGCTGCCCCGTGTTCAGCGGCCGACCGCCGAAGTCGATCCCCTGCAGACCCCCCCGGGTGTAGTTGTACACGGCGGGGAACAGATCGCCCCCGCGCGTCTGCGGCCGCGGATACCACGCGTCCGCCGCCGCCGGGTTGTAGTTGATCAGGTAGTCCTCGTTGCTCGGCGCCCGGGGGTTCCACCCCAGGTTGGCGTCCGCCGTCTGCGACACATTCCCCGACCCGTCGAACATCAGCAGCGGCTCCCGGGCCGCCGGGTTCAGGAAGTAGAACTGCTTCTGCCCGTTGTGCCGGGCCATCTCGTCGTACATGTGCACCTTCTGCGCCGGGAACGCCACATCGGCGATCTTCAGATTCCCGAGCTTCACACCCGGCTGGACATCAAAGGTGTTGAAGCTGCGCCCCGCCTGCCGGATCCGGTTGTTCAGGACATCCCCGCTCTGCACCGTGATCGAGACGCTCTGGCTCTTGTCGAACGACGCCACAACCGCGATATACGACGAGCCGTAGGGCCAGCGCTTGTTCATCCCGATCGGGCGGGGCTGCTCGGGCAGCCAGTACCCCTCGTCGAAGAGGTGCTGCGGATCCTCCTGCCAGTTCTGCCGGGGCCTGTCCTCGGGGCACACCACCATCTCCTCGGGCAACCGCGACGCCAGGAGCCCGCTGAGCACCAGATGCGTGTAGTAGATGTGCGGGATCCAGTTGTCGATCCGGGGGATGTCCTCCCGGCCCGCGCCCTTGCGCATCGTGTTCACCGCCTGGCGTGCCGCGCCGACCAGGTCTGAGCCGTACGGCCCCTCCAGGTCGCTGTAGCTCGCCTGCCCCATTGTCTCGCGGTTCCAGGTGAACGCGAAGATCCGGTCCTGAAACTCCGCCGAGTAGCTCGCCGACGCCGTGCCCAGCTGCTTGGTGTTCGACTGACAGACCGCCATCCTCGCCGTCTTCCTCGCCTCCCCCAGCGCCGGAAGCAGGATGCCGATCAGGAGCGCGATGATCGCGATCACCACGAGCAACTCGATGAGCGTAAACGCCGGCGCCGCGCGGAGAGTCATGCGCATGGACGGGGCTCCTCAGCGGAAAGATGCTGCTACTCAGAACCGCGAGCGCGGACTAACCCGCCAACATACCACAAAGCAGCCCCGAATCAACCCCCTACCGCAGCACCCGAAGCCGTTCCAGAACGCCCAGCCTCGCCACGCTCCCGGCCGACGCCGGCGACGGCGTCTCGGTCGCGGGCGTCTCCTGCGCCGGCGCACCGCCGGGCCCAGGCTGCGCGTCCGGGACTACCCCCGGCTCGGGCTCGCCGCCCCCCGTTTCCCCAGGCGCCGCCCCTTCCCCATTCTCCACTGTCGCCCCGCCCGCCGCCTCACCCGCCCGACCCGGCAGCGCCGGCGTCGTGATCGGTGTCACCCCCGTCGCCGCCCCGCCCGGCGCGCCACCGGTCACGCCGCCCGCCGGAACGCCCGCCCCCTCACCCCGCCCGAGCCACCGCCCGAGAAACCCCCGATCCAGATCCAACCGCTGTCCGACGAGCACGCCGCCCACCCCGAGCAGCCCCACACAGCACACCGCAAACCACAACGCCCGCCACCGCCGCGCCCCCCGCAACTCCCGCTCCAGACGCAGCACCCGCGGGTCGATCCCAACCGCCGCCGTGTCGCGAGCCGGGCTCTCGCCCTGGCCCCCGACCCTCTCCTCCGCCGCCCCGCCGATCGCAGACTCGCCCCGCGCCTCCTCCCTCCCCGGCACGAACCGCACCTCGCCGAGCCCCATGGTCTGCCGGTCGCCGTGCACGCGGAACGACGCCCCGCACGCCTCGCACGCCGGCGCTACCGGATCCACCGGCCGCTGACAGCTGTGACAGTGACCCAGCAGGTGCGCGACGCCCGGGCACCACCGCGCCAGCGTCCAGAACTGACGCGACGCCGGCCCGCGGATCACCGTCTCACCCGTCACCGACCCCCGCGCCACCAGCCGCACCAGCGTCTCGTACGAGCAGCCCGGCCGGTGCGGGTTCGCCTCCTCGCGGATGAACCAGGGCCCCATCGCGTTCTGCGTCGCCTGCCGGCTCAGCGGGTCGAATTTCCCCCGACAGCTCTCGCACGCCGCCAGGCTCCGGCTCCGCGCGCCGCAGTATGGACAGATCGTCAAGCGCGGCTTGGGCGTCGGGGGAACCGGCCCGCCGGCCGCGTCGCCCGTGTCCTCCGCCGTCGGCTGGATGCTCTCTTGGGTCATGGGGCTCCACCACCACCGCTCCGGCCCCCCCAGGAAGATACTCCCCCCGGGCCCCCGAGGTTGACCCGACCGCCCCGATCCCCTCTGATCCGGGCATGGAAACCTCCCAGATTCGCGTCACCCGGGTCGCGCCCCGAGCCCTCGGCATCGGTGCGGCCCTGCTCATCGCCGGGTGCGGGCCCTCGCAATCCGGCCCGGACACCTTCCGCGGCCTCGATGCCTCCGACCGATTCACCGCCGGCGACTCCGGGCGCCGGATCGGCCCCGCGGGCTCGCCGCCCCCGCTCTCCATCGACGCCCGGGAGGTGACCTGGGACGAGCTGACCCCCCGCCTCGCCGAAGCCGCGGGCGGCCTCGTGGTGGAGGAGATCACGCTCGACCGGCTGCTCGCCCAGGAAATGGACCGCCGAGGGCTGCAGGTCTCCGATGCCGACCTCGAGAGCGAGCGCGACTGGCTCGAGCTGACCATCCTCGAAGGCACGCCCCGGGTCGGGAGCGCCAGCGACGACCTGGTCTACCAGGTGCGCCAGCGCCGCGGCCTGGGCCCCATCCGGTTCGAGTCGCTCCTGAAGCGCAACGCCATGCTCCGCGCCCTCGTGCGCGAACGCGTCGCGGTGCGCGAGGAGCAGGTGCAGCTCGCCTGGCGGGTCCAGCACGCCGAACGCCTCCGCGTCCGCCTGATCGTGACCCCGACCGAGCGCGAAGCCCAGGCCGCCGCGGGCCGCGCGCTGGCGGGCGACCCCGCCGGACTCGAGCTGCGATTCACCGAGCTCGCCCAGGAGCTCTCGACCGACCCCTCCGGCGCCCGCGGCGGGCTCATCGAACCCTTCAGCCCCGAAGACCCCGCCTACGAGCAGGCCATCCGCACCACCGCCGCCTCCCTCCAGCCCGGCCAGATCGGCCCCGTCGTCGCGATCCGCAACGGGTTCGCGCTGCTCTACCTCGACGAGCGCCTCCCCGCCGACGGCGTCACCCTCGACCAGGCCCGCGCCGACCTCACCGAACAGCTCCGCCGCCGCCAGGAACGCCTGCTCATGGACGAACTCGCGAGCCAACTCCTCGCCGAGGCCCGCGTCCGCGTGCTCGATGAATCGCTCAACTGGTCGGTGCGGGCCGGGCAGGAGCGGTGAACGCCAGCCGGCCCGGGCCGGCGTCGGTGGCGTCGGCCGCGGGGGTCGGTGGGTTTGGTTGTTCGGTGATCGCCGGCCCGGCGCGGCGGGAGCACGGCTCACAGAGCCGTGGCACACGCCCTTGCACGCAGAGGTGCGCTGGGGTGTCGCTAGCTGGTGTTGTTGGATGGGGGGGCGCCGGCGGCGAGGGTGAGGGCGTGGGTGGCCGGGGGGTGGTTGTGGGGTGTGCTGTGGAAGGGGTCGAGCCCGGGCGGGGTGAGGAAGGTGTGGGTGAAGGGTGGCGGG
>JADZER010000019.1 GCA_020850415.1 Phycisphaerales bacterium | reverse complement strand
CGCCGCCGTAGTCGATGCCGTGGAGCCCCTCGCGGGTGAAGCGGAAGTAGGTCCCCAGGCCGTTGTCCCGGGCGCCGTTCCGGGCGGGCGGCTCGAAGATCGTGTTGGGGACATAGTCCGTGACGGAAGGGGTCTTGTTCGTTGGGTTGTTGGGGCGCCAGCCGGGGTTCGCGTCGCCGGTCTGAAGGAAGCGGACCGAGCCGTCGAAAAAGAGCAAGTCGGTCTTCGCGTCGTCGTAGGCGTAGAACTGCTCTTTCGCCCCGCCGTGCCGGTCGTAGAAATCGAACATCTGCACCTTGGAGGCGGGGAAGTCCACCTCGCGGATCTGACGCTCGCCGAGCCGCAGATACTGCGGGAAGACGAACAGGTCGTGGTTCGGCGTGTAGGGCGTGATCGTCGGTATGCCGCCGAACCTCTTGTCCGGCGCCCAAGAGGCAATCACGAACTGGTAGCTGGACATGTACGGAGCCTGGCGGTTGTACGCGTCGCCACCCTGCTCGTTGAGATCTGGGTAGTCGTCCGGGTCGCGCTGCCACTGCTGGAGCAGGCGGTCCTCCGGGCAGGCGGCCGTCTCCTCGGGGATCTTGTCCGCCATGTAGTCGATGATCACCGCGTGGCTGAAGCGCCGCTGGGCGGCCCGGTTGTTGAGGCTGGGGAAGGTATCGTCCCCGGTTTTCCTTCGGATGATGTCGGTGAGCTGGTACATCGCGGCGATGTCGTTCCGGCCCAGGGGCGGGTTCTGGAGGTCCGGGTACTCTGTGGTGTAGTTCGGCGACCCGCCGGCGACCATGGGGGCCTGCCAGGTATAGGACGCGATCTTGTCCTCATAGTCCGCGGCGTAGCTGTTGACAGCGACGCCCACCTGCTTGAGGTTGCTGCCGCAGATCGCCAAGCGCGCCACGCGACGGGCCTTGCCCAGCGCGGGGAGCAGGATGCCGATCAGCAAGGCGATGATCGCGATCACCACCAGCAGTTCGATCAGTGTGAAGCCTGCCCGGTTGCGGTGTCGGAGTCCAGTCATCGGCGGGTCCTCTCAGTGTGCCACGGGTTGGAGCATGGGAACACAATCCGCTCGCGGGCGGAGCCGCCCGCCCCGCGATGCTACCAGAAACTGCCGCGATCACCAGCCCCGCGAGCCGATTGGGTCGGACAGCTGGTGCGGGGACCGATGGGTGGGAAGCCGCCGGAGGTCCCGGGATCGGACCGGCCACGGGCCAGGACCAACCGGGCGGGGCCGGGTGCGCCGGGGAGAGCGTCCGCCCGCCAACAACGCCGGCCCGGTGCGTAACCGGGCCGGCGCGAGGTAGCGTGTATGTGGCGTGGGTGCCGCCCGGGGTGGGGGATCAGTCGTTGTAGTTGACCGCGCCGCCGCCGTAATCGATGCCGTGGAGGCCCTCGCGGGTCCAGCGGAAGTAGGTCTCGAGGTTCTGATCGATGTTGCCGTTGCGGGCGGGCGGCTCGTAGACGGGGTTGGGCCTGTACCACATGAGCGTGGAGGTCTGGTTCTGCGGGGCGTTGGGCCGCCAGCTCTTGTTGGCATCGCCGGTCTGGAGAAACCGGACGGAGCCGTCGAAGAAGAGGATGTCGGTCTTGGCGTCGTCGTAGGCGTAGAACTGCTCCTTCGCCCCGCCGTGCCGGTCGTAGAAGTCGAACATCTGGACCTTGGACGCTGGGAAATCTACCTCGCGGATCTGGCGATTGCCGAGCGGGCACTGGGGGAACCAGAAAAGGTCGTGGTCCTGCACATACTGATAGACCGTTTGGTACTTGGGTGTCCTCTTGTCCGGCGCCCACGAGGCCGGGACGAACTGGTAGCTGGACGCGTAGGGGAACTGGCGCGAGTAGGCGTCCCCGCCCTGCTGATCACTGAAGTCAGGGTAATCGTCGGGGTCGCGCTGCCACTGCTGGAGCAAGCGGTCCTCCGGGCAGGCCGCCGTCTCCTCGGGGATCTTGTCGGCCATGTAGTCGACGATCACCGCGTGGCTGAAGCGCCGCTGCGGGGCGCGGTCGTTGAGCTTGGGGAAGGTGTCGTCGCCGGTCTTGCGCCGGATGATGTCCGTGAGCTGCCACATCGCGGCGATGTCGTTTCTGCCCGCCGGCGGGTTCTGCAGGTCCGGGTACTGCGTCGAGTAGTTCGGCGACCCGCCGCCGGCGGGCGCCGCGTTCCAGGTATAGGACGCGATCTTGTCCTCGTAGTCCGCGGCGTAGCTGTTGACGGCGACACCCACCTGCTTGAGGTTGCTGCCGCAGATCGCCAAGCGCGCCACGCGACGGGCCTTGCCCAGCGCGGGGAGCAGGATGCCGATCAGCAAGGCGATGATCGCGATCACCACCAGCAGCTCGATCAGCGTGAATCCCAGACGCCTCTTCTCCAGTGACCGGTGCATCGGAGTGTCCTCCTCGCGGAGTGGATGGTGCGGCGTCGCGGGGAACGCCGGGCTAATACCTCAGTCGGCGTAGTCCACCATGCCGCCGCCGTAGTCGATGCCGTGGAGCCCCTCGCGGGTGAAGCGGAAGTAGGTGCCCAAGCCCGTGTCCTTTGCGTTGCCGGAGCGGGTGGGCGGCTCGAACACCGGGTTCGGCTTATAGTCTGAGACCGATGGGGTCTTGTTCGTTGGGTTGTTGGGGCGCCAGCCGGGGTTGGAGTCGCCGGTCTGGAGGAAGCGGACCGAGCCGTCGAAGAAGAGCAGGTCGGTCTTGGCGTCGTCGTAGGCGTAGAACTGCTCCTTCGCGCCGCCGTGCCGGTCATAGAAATCGAACATTTGGACCTTCGACGCGGGGAAGTCGACCTCACGGATCTGACGCTTGCCCATCTCCAGCGCGCCCGGGAAGGTGAAGAGATCGTGGTCCATCGTGTAGGGCGCGATCGTCGGGACCCCGCCGAACTTCTTGTCCGGCGCCCAGGAGGCGACGACGAACTGGTAGCTGGAGGCGTAGGGGAACTGGCGGGAGTACTCGTCGCCGCCCTGCTCGTTGAGATCGGGGAAATCGTCCGGGTCGCGCTGCCACTGCTGGAGCAGGCGGTCCTCCGGGCAGGCGGCCGTCTCCTCGGGGATCTTGTCCGCCATGTAGTCGATGATCACCGCGTGGCTGAAGCGCCGCTGCGGCGCACGGTCAACGACCTTGGGAAAGGTGTCGTCCCCGGTCTTGCGCCGGATGATGTCCGTGAGTTGGTACATCGTCGCCATGACATGGCTCGTCGGGTTCTGCAGGTCGCCGTACTGCGAGGAGAAATTCCCCATGTTCCAGGTATACGAGGCGATCTTGTCCTCGTGGTCCGAGGCGTAGGTGTTGACGGCGACGCCCACCTGCTTGAGGTTGCTGCCGCAGATCGCGAGACGCGCAACCCGGCGGGCCTTGCCGAGCGCCGGCAGCAGGATGCCGATGAGCAGCGCGATGATCGCGATCACCACCAGCAGTTCGATCAGGGTGAATCCGAAACGGTTCCGCTTTTTCACTGACGACTCCTTTACCGCCCCGCGAGCGTCCTCCGTCCGGCGCCGGTCAGGGCCCCGAGGACGACACCAACACAACCCGCGCCGGGCCACACCCCGGCCACACCGTATCCCCCTCGGCCAACCGCTCGGTCCAAAGCCGCCAGACCGGCGGCCTCTTCGCAGGAACCTGCTCCGCTATTATCACGCGAGAGGCCCGCACCTGCAAGGCCGATTTGCAGGATTCTGACACAATAGCCAGCCTCCGGCCGCCGGGGAGTGGGGCACAAGAGCCCGGAATCCCATCGGCCCGACCACCCACTCATGCTTGAAATCGGGATCATCCTGCTGCTCATCCTCCTCAACGGCCTGCTCGCGGGCTCCGAGGCCGGGGTCGTCGCGTCGCGCCGGGTCCGGCTTCGGGAACAGGCCGCGGCGGGGCTCAAAGGGGCCAAGGCGGCGCTTCGGACGGTGGAATCCCCGGTTGGGTTCCTCTCAACAGTGCAGGTCGGGATTACGCTGATCGGTATTTTTTCGGGCGTCTTCGGCGGCGCGACGATCGCCGAGGACCTCGCCGGGTGGCTGGCCCGGTGGCCGAGGCTCGAGCCCATCTCCCGGCCGCTGGCCCTGGGCACGGTCGTTGTCGGGATCACCTACCTCTCTCTGGTGCTCGGGGAGCTGGTCCCCAAGCGCCTGGCGATGGAGCACCCCGAGGCGGTGGCGCGGCGGGTCGCCGGGCCGTTGCGGGTGCTGTCGTTGATGGCGAGCCCGGCGGTGAAGTTCCTGTCCTTCTCAACCAACCTGCTGCTCCGGCCCATGGGCGTCGGGGCCGGGCGGGCCGAGTCGGTCAGCGAGGAGGAGATCCGCAGCGTCATCCGCCTGGGGGCGGCGTCGGGGGTGCTCGAACGCCAGGAGGGACAGGTCATCGAGCGCGTGTTCGCCATGGCCGACCGGCAGGCAGGGACTTTCATGATCCCTCGCCGAGATGTCGTGTGCCTGGCGCCCGACGCGCCGGAGGATGTGGTGACCCGCGCCGCCAGGACGGCGAGGGACACGCACCTGCCGGTCTCGGCCGCGGGCCTCGACGAGCTGCTGGGGGTGGTGTCGCTGGTCCAGCTGGCCCACGCCGGGGACAGGACGCCCGGCGAGCTGGTCTCGCCGGCGCTGTTCATCCCCGAGACCGCCAACGCGCTGCGGGCGATCGAGCTGTTCCGCGAGGCCAACGCCCAGATCGCGTTCGTCGCCGACGAGCACGGCACCATCGAGGGGATGCTGCGCCTGAGCGATCTGCTCGAGGAGATCATCGGCGAGGCCGGGGAGCGACACGCCGGGGAGCCCGCGCTGACCCGGCGCGACGACGGGTCGATGCTCATCGACGGCCTGCTGCCGCTGGCCGAGTTCCTCGACGAGGCCGGCGAGAAGCCGGGCGGGGTGTTCGACCCGTCCATCTCGCACACCGTCGGCGGGCTGGTGGTGCACCACCTCGGCAAGCTGCCGGAGACCGGCGAGGTGGTCGATATCGGGGGGTGGCGGTTCGAGGTGGTGGATATGGACGGGCGCCGGGTGGACAAGCTGCTGGCCCGGCCGATCACGGGTAGCCCGGGGTAGCGCGGGGCGATGGGATCTCGGGCGGGATCGACGAGGCCCGAGCGTAAGCTCGTGGTCTACGCCGGCGCTCGGGCATCGCCACGGGCGATGGACCCTGTGCTCGCGCACAGGGCTCGTAGAGGCATCAGACCTGCCACCCGTCGCGGTAGACCTTCGTGATGAGCGCGTTGCCGGCGCTGCTGTTGCCGATCTTCATGAGCCGGGGGTCCCAGTCGATCGGCTCGCCGGCCCGGTAGGCGATCGCGCCCAGCAGCACCGTCTCCGTCAGCGGGCCCGAATAGCCGAAGTGGCAGGTCGTCGGCGTGCCCTCCTTGCAGGCCCTGATCCACTCGGCGTGGTGGCCGATCGAGTCGGGGATGGTGGGCTCGGGGCGGGTGAACTCGGCGAACCGGCCGTCGCGCAGGAGCCGATGGTTGTTGTAGTCGCTGAGGATCATGCCGGTCTCGCCGACGAAGAGGTGGCCGTCGCCCCAGGCCACCGGCTGGCCGTCGGCAGTCGTGAGCGTGGCGAAGAGGTCGGGGCGCGGGCCGCCGTCGTACCACCAGAGCGTGCACGGCTCGGCGCTGTCGGTCTTGGGGAAGTCCCAGCGGACCTTGAGGGCGTTGGGCGTGCCGTCGGGATGGAGCTCGGGGCCCCAGGCCTCGACTCGCGCGGGGTGCTTGAGGTCCAGGGCCCAGAAGACCAGGTCGAGGTAGTGGCAGGCCATGTCGCCGAGCGTGCCCGCGCCGTACTGCCAGAACCGGCGCCACTGGGCCGGGTGGAGCCCGTCGCAGTAGGGGCGCTCGGGGGCCGGGCCGAGCCAGAGGTCCCAGTTGAGGCCGGCCGGCGCGGGCTTCACCTCGCCGAATCGCCCGTCGGACCAGCTCTTGCCGCACCAGACATGGACCTCGCGGACCTTGCCGATGGCGCCGGATCGGATGAGCTCGACAACGCGCCGGTAGTTGGCGCCGGCGTGGATCTGGGTGCCCATCTGCGTGGCGACGCCGTGCTCGCGGGCCAGCTCGGCCATGAGCCGGGCCTCGCGCACGGTGTGGGTGAGCGGCTTCTCGCAGTAGACATGCTTGCCCGCGCGCATCGCCATGGTGGAGGCCGGCGCGTGGATGTGGTCGGGCGTCGCGACCAGCACCGCGTCGATATCCAGGCCCGCGCTGAGCATCTCGCGGTAGTCCTCGAACCGCCTGGCCTCCGGAAACCTCTCTCCCGCGGCCTTCAGATACCCCCGGTCGACATCGCACAGCGCGACGATCTGCTCGCCGGCGACCTCGTCGAGGTTCGCCCCCGCGCGGTTGGCCGTGCCCACCATCGCGATGCGGAGCTTGTCGGGCCTGACCCAGCGCCGGACGGTGCGGGCCGCGCCGGCGGGGCCCGCGAGCGCGACGCCCGCGGCAAAGCCCGCGCCCATATACAGAAAGGTCCGGCGACGCATGGGGCTGTTGAGGTTCATCGGGTGATCTCCTCCTCGGTCTGGGTCCCGGTTGTCGCCAGCGCGTCGAGCTCGGCGAGGGTGAGCCGCACGCACGCGACGAACGGCTCCTCGCCCTCGACCCAGTGGCCGTAGGTCACCAGGACGAATGTCCCGTCGGGCAGCACCTCCACGCCCGGGTAGGCGCAGTCCCAGCGGTGGTGGTTGTCCATGAGGCGCACGCGGTACCGGCCCTCGCGCCCCCCGCGGATGTCGTCGTAGGTCCCCACCCACGCAACCCAGTCGCCCTGGGTCGGGCTGTCCTTCGCAGTATCCCGGAAGCTCAGCAGCAGCCGGCCGTCGGGGGCGTACCGGCCGGCGTGGCGATCGCCGGTGAGCGAGAGCGGCAGCTCGCGCGGGTCGGTCCAGGTCGCCGCCTCGTCCTCCGAGAACATGACATGCGAGTTCTTGGCCCGCCGGTTCTCACGCAGCAGCATCGCCAGCTCGCGCCCGTCGGGCGAGCGGATCACGCCGGGCTCGCACAGGTGGATGTCGTCGGCGGCAAAGAGCACTCGCGGCTCGCCCCAGTGCATCCCGCCGTCGGCCGACTCGATCTGGTAGAGGGTCATCGTCTCGGAGCGCGTGCCGCCCTCGCGGAAGAAGCGGCCGTCGTCATGGAACCACGCGCCGTAGCGCCCGCCGGCGAGGGGCTCGACCGACCCCATCGCGACGATCCCGCCGTAGGGGCCGATGGGGGCGAGCGCCGTCCAGGTCGCGCCGTCGTCCCCGCTGGATGCCATGCGGATCGGGTGCAGGCCGCTGAAGACGATCAGCCGCCTGGCGCCGGTCGCCGGATCGATGACGCGGTGGATGGTCGGCGTCTCGAGGCTTGTCGCCCAGTTCTCTGGGACGGGGAGGCGGTCCGACCAGGTCAGCCCGCCGTCCTCGGAGCGCTTGAGCACGATCGGCCCGCGCCCGTGCCCCTTGGGATAGACCGTGAGGATGGTCCGGCCGTCCTCGAGCAACACCGTGGTCGGGTGGCCGAGGTACTGGCCGGGCTCGCGGTCGACCACGATCTGCCGGGCGGTGTCGGGGGCAAGGTCGATGAACCGGATCCCACCGTCCGCCTCCTGCGCGGCCGCCCCGGCGGCGAGGAGGGCAGCGGGCAGGGCGGCTTGCAGAATGCGGATCATCCTGTCACTCTATCGACCTCGCACCAGCACGCAAGGAGCAGCACATGCCGCAGCCAGGGTCGTCGGGTCGTTCACGCCGGGAGTTCCTCCAGACCGCGGGGGCGGCGTCGGCCCTGGGCGTGTTCCCGTTCTTCGTGCGGGCGTCGGACAAGTCCGGGCTCGGGCCGATCGTCCTGGGCGCGGGAGACCACCAGTACGAGTGCGAGCACGACTGGGGCGGGCTGCCCGCCCACATCCGCTACGGCAACACCCACGGCGTGTGCGAGGACAGCCGCGGACGCATCTACATCAAGCACACCGTCCACGCGACCAGCGACTCGGACGACGCGATCGTCGTCTTCGACGCCGACGGCAAGTTCATCACGAGCTGGGGGGCCGAGTTCAAGGGCGGGGCCCATGGCCTGCACCTGAACAAGGAGGGCGCCGAGGAGTTCCTCTACCTGTGCGACCCCAACCGGCACCTGGTCGTGAAGACGACCCTCGACGGGAAGGATGTTTGGCGCCTCGGCGTGCCGGAGGCTTCGGGCCTCTACGCGAGCCAGGACGAGTACCGCCCGACCAACATCGCCGTCGCCCCCAACGGGGACTTCTATGTCGCCGACGGCTACGGCAAGAGCTGGATCCACCTCTACAACGCCAAGGCCGAGTATCTCCGCTCCTTCGGCGGGCCGGGCAACCAGCTCGGGCAGGTCTCGTGCCCGCACGGGCTCATGGTCGACACCCGCCACGACCAGCCCGAGCTGATCGTCGCCGACCGGTCGAACCGTCGCATCCAGCGCTTCACCCTCGACGGGCGGGTGCTCGGCGTAGTGACCGACGAGCTGCGCCTGCCGTGCCACTTCCACACCCGCGGCTCGGACCTGCTCATCCCCGACCTCGAGGCCCGCGTCTCGATCTTCGGCAAGGACAACACGCTCATCACGCACCTCGGCGACGGGACGAACTACGGGCTGCGCGCCGAGCCCCGGGAGAAGTTCGTGCCGGGCCAGTTCATCGCCCCCCACAGCGGCATCTTCGACCACCAGGGCAACATCTTCATCGTCGAGTGGGTGGAGGTCGGGCGGGTCACGAAGCTGAGGAAACTGGGCTGATCGCGAGCAGTGCGGCGGGCGCGTCCGATCCGAGCACACGCTCGGCCGGGGGCCCGTCCCCCTCCCCCGCCGCCACCGCCACTAGGCCCCCCGGCTCGGCGCCCTCGCCCAGGGAACAGATTGCCTCGCCCAGCCCCAGGGCCCGGCAGCCGTTCACCGTCATCATCCGGACGAGCATCCCCGCGTCGGCCCCGTCGCGCCGGAAGAGCAGCCTCGCCTCGTCCAGAACGCTCAACCCCGGGCCGTCGGGACCGTCCACGCCCGGCGGCAGATTCACGACCGAGTCGGTGCCGAGGCAGACATTGACCCCAGCCGCGAGCATCTCGCGGTAGCGGTGAGGCCCGAAGGACCGGGCAGCCTGGAAGTACTCCCCCGCGCGGGGGCAGTAGACCACGGTGGCCCGCGCGCCGACGAGCGTTTGGAACGCACCCGCCGGCCCCGGCCCCGCGTCGTGGAGGTGCGCAACCACGAAGGGCTCGCTGGCCAGCACGCCCGCGAGGTGCTCCACCGGCGTGCGCCCGCGCCCCAGGTGTTCCAAGATCGCATCGTCCCAGATCCCGAACCGCTCGAGCATCTCGCGCTGCGGGCCCGTCCCCCGCGAAATGAACTCGCGCTCCTCGGGGGTCTCGGCGAGGTGCGTGGCCAGAGGCAGGCCGAACCGGCGCGCCAGCTCGATGGCCCGTCGGTAGGCGGGCAGACTGACCGTGTTCGGGGCGTGGGGCTGGAGGCCGAGACGGACGGGGCGGGGGATGGGGCCGGGGGCAGCGTTCGCGCCCCTGCCGCAAGCGTTAGCGAGGAACGCCCCCAGCCGCTCCAGGGCCGGCGCCTCGGCCCTGCCCATCGCGAAGAACTCAACGAAGGAGACGCCCCGCAGCGCAGTCTCGCCCAGGGCCTCGAACGGCTCGATCCTGGGCACGCCCCGCGGCGCCCCGGCGATATCCCCCACCGCCACGACCCCCGCCCGCAGCGAGAGTTCGACACCCCGTCCCACCGACGCCCGGATCGCCCCGGCCTCCTCCGCCCGCCCGGCCCGGATCCGGTCGACCCACGCCACGAACCCCTCTGCCGGGTCGTGCGCGTGGGGGCCCAGGTGGGTGAGGTCCAGATGGGCGTGGGCATTGACCATGCCGGGCAGGAGCACCGACCGGCCGAGGTCGATCTCGACCGCGCAGGCCGCACCGGGGTGGGAGTCGATATCCGCGGGGCGCCCGCAGGCCAGGACCCGGATCGGCCGGGCGAGCGACCAGCCCGGCCCGGTCCGCCCGGCGCCGGCCTCGCCCAGCTCGACCAGCAGATCCGTGGGGCCCCCGGGCTGCGCCCGCGCGCACGGATCCACGACCCCCGCCGCGTGGAGCCGGTACACCCCCGCCGCGGCGGGCAATGCTGGAAGGCGGCTGGATTTCATGCTCTCCCCGGCGGGTCTCCGATGACATCAATTCAGCGCGAATAGCATTGCGCTTATGGGACGGTACGCGTCGCCCGAGCCAGGGGACGCCCGCCGGCCGCCCGGAATGACACGCAGAACCCCGCCTGGAGAGGACGCCAATGACCAAGACCACCAACCACACCGCCCGGCGCGGCGCCCGTGCCGCGATCTTCACCCTCGTCGGCCTCGCGGCGTGCCTGGGCGGGTGTGTGAACCAGCAGGACTATGACCGCCTGGTCCTCGAGAACCGGACGCTGGGCAACCGCAACCAGGAGCTCCAGGCCTCGCTCGACGAGTGCAACGCCGCCCGGGACGCTCTGGGTGATTCCCGCCGGTTCGGCGATTCGACGATCGGACAGCTGCAGAACCAGCTCCGCGAGAAGGACGCGCTTCTGGGCGAGTACGAGGCCGCCATCAAGGACCTCGAGTCTCGCCTCCAGGGCTTTGGCTTCGGCCCGCTGGACGCGGCGACCGACGCGGCGCTTGCCCAGCTTGCCGCGGCCCACCCGGACCTCCTCACCTACGACTCCGCCCAGGGCATGCTCCGCTTCAACAGCGACCTGACCTTCGGCTCGGGCTCGGACGAGGTCAGCGCCGCGGCCAAGAGCACGCTCAGCCAGCTCGCCCGGATCCTCCAGGGCTCGAGCGCCAGCCAGTACGACCTGATCATCGTCGGGCACACCGACTCGCAGCGCATCAGCGCCGGCACCGCCCAGCGCCACCCGACGAACATGCACCTCTCTTGCCACCGGGCCATCAGCGTCCGCCACGAGCTGATGGGCCTGGGCATCGCCGCGTCGAAGATCGAGGCCGCGGGCTGGGGCGAGGAGCGCCCGCTGGTGCCCAACACCTCCACGGGCAATACCCCGGCCAACCGGCGCGTCGAGATCTACCTGGGCCGCTCGGTCGGCGGCGCGGGCGGCGGGACCAGCCCGACCGGCGCCGCGGGCGTGGGCATCGACCGCGAGACTCCCCCGGACCGGCAGGAGGGGATCACGAAGTAAGCCCGGCGAGGGCGTGATGGAACCAACAAACCCCGTGCGCAGGCACGGGGTTTTTCGTGCGCGGGTGACATGCGACACCCCCAGCTTGCGATCGGGGCTCGTCCACGCCACTTACCCGTCGACGACGGTGTTCCGCAGGATGCCGATCTTCTCGACCTCGACCTCGACCCTGTCGCCGGCCTTGAGGTAGGCGGGGGGTTTGCGGGCCATCCCCACGCCGCTGGGAGTGCCGGTCAGGATCAGCGTGCCGGGGATCAGCGTCGTGCCGCGGGAGAGCTCGCTGATGAGGCCGGCGACCGGGTGGATCATCCTGGCGGTCGAGTCCTGCTGGCGGACGGTGCCGTTGACGCGGCAGATGACGCGGAGGGCCTGCGGGTCGCCGAGCTCCTCGGGCGAGACCAGGCGCGGGCCGATGGGGCAG
Source organism: Phycisphaerales bacterium (assembly GCA_020850415.1). GTDB lineage: Bacteria > Planctomycetota > Phycisphaerae > Phycisphaerales > UBA1924 > PNC22. Next base: position 86,332 of record JADZER010000019.1, on the reverse strand, counting down.
AAGGTGTCGAAGCTCTTGCCGCGGCAGAACTGCCCGCCGGCCCCCTGCTTCTGCCACCAGCGTGCGGAGATGTCGTTGACACAGGTGTAGGCGAGGACGCAGCCGAGCGCATCGTCCAAGGGCACATCCCGGGCGGGCCTGCCGAGAATCACCCCCAACTCGGCCTCGTAGTCCACCTGCTCGGGCCCGCCGGTCTCCTCGTCGCGGCACAGGGGCGGGATGACGATCTCGTCGCCGTCGAGGCACGCGGCGGCGGGGTTCTTGGTGAAGATCATCGGCCGCTCCGGGGCGACCTCGCCCTGCTCCTTGGCGTGCTCGTCGTAGTTGCGCCCGATACCGATGATGTGGGAGATCGGGAGCGTGGACCCGTCGGCCATGACGATGCCGACGCCGTGGGTGAGGCGTGTGAGCTTCATGGCGGAGGGTAGGATCGGCCGGGCGGTTCGGGACGCTCAGCACACGCGGTTCGGGGGCTCGCGCCCGGCGAGGATCGCGACGGCGTTGTCGGCCACCATCTGGGTCATCATCTCGCGGTACTTCCGCTCGGCGCTGCCGATGTGCGGGGCCATGATGACATTGTCGAGCCCGACCAGCCCGGGATGGATCTCGGGCTCGCGCTCGAAGACATCGAGCCCGGCGCCCCAGATGCGTTTGGCGGCGAGGGCCTCGGCCAGCGCGCCCTCGTCGACCACCGGGCCGCGGGAGGTGTTGATCAGGATCGCGTCGGGCTTCATCCTCGCGAGCTGCTCGCGCCCGATGAGGTGGCGGGTCTCGTCGCTCAGCGGGGTGTGGAGGCTCACGACATCGGCCTCGGCGAGCCCCTCGTCGAGCGTCACACGGCGCGCCGCCAGGGGCGCGAGCTCGAACTCCCAGTGCTTCTTCCGGGCGACATAGAGCACCCGCATGCCCCAGCCGATGGACCGCATCGCCATCGCGAAGCCGATCCGCCCGGCCCCGACGATCAGGAGCGTCCGCCCGGTGAGGTCGACGCCCATGAAGTCGGCCATCCCCAAGATCCCGCCCCGCTGCCACGCCCCCGACCGGGCGTACCGGTCGCCCTCGACCAAACGCCGGGCCGTCGCCAGCAGCAGCGCCCACGCCAGGTCGGCGGTGCCCTCGGTCACGGCATCGGGGGTGTTCGTGACGCGGACCCCCCGCTCGCGGCAGGCGCCCGAGTCGATGTTGTTGTGCCCGACGGCGAAGTTGCACACGCCCCTGAGCTGCGCCCCGGCCGCGTCGAGCAGCTCGGCATCGACCCGGTCGGAGAACATCGACACGAGGATGTCCGCCCCGGCGACGAAGCCGAGCAGCTCGGCGCGGGCCATGGGCTTCTCGGGCGCGGTCCGGATCTCGGCCCCGGGGATGCGCAGCACCCCGGGGATCGGGCGGGTCACGGCGACGACGGGCGTGCTCGGGGAGCCGCGCTTCGGCTGGTCGGTCATGCGGGTACGGTAGTCGGCACACGATCGGAGAACGCCTGATGGCCGGGCTGCGGGTCATGACCTGGAACATCCTCCACGGCGGCGGGCGGGACCGCATGCCCCGGCTGCTCATGGCCATCCTCGGGCTGCGCCCCGATATCGTGGTCGTCACCGAGGCCAGACGGCGCTTCGCCGGCCAGCTGGCCGGGGGGCTCGGCGACGCGGGCCTGGGCCACGCCCTGCTGCCGGAAGCCCCCGACGGGGTCAACGGCGTGCTGGTGGTCTCGCGTTTCGCCCTCGCCCGGACCGAGCGGCCGGGGCTGCCGGCGTGCCTGGAGCACCGGTGGGCCGAGGCGGAGATCCCGGATCTCGGCGTGTCGCTCATCGGCGTACACCTGCCCGAGGCGGGCCGGCAGCCGGCCCACGGGGAGAGCTGGCGGGCGCTGGTGCAGGCCGCCCGGGAGCGCCGAGAGCACCGGTGCATCATCGCGGGCGATCTGAACACCTGGCGCGACGGGCCGGGATCGCGGGGGCGCTCGGGGGCTCAGGCGACCAATCTCGGGCGCCTCGCGGCGCTGGGGTATGTGGACGCGTGGTCCGTCGCCGGTGAGGAGGCCCCGGGCATCACCTGGACCGGGGGGCGCGGCGAGGCGTTTCGGCTGGATTATGTGGTGGTTTCGGGCCCGCTCGGCGCGGCGCTCGTCGGGGCTCGGGTCGCGCACGCGGACCGCGCCGAGCGCCTGAGCGACCACGGCGCGGTGGTGGTCGACATGGCCCTCGGGTGTTGAAAACCCCTTGCCGGGGGGCTTTTTTGGGGGGGGAAGAGCAAAAAGTCCGAAAAAAGCAGCGTTCCCGGGGCCCCTCCCCCTTGCGGAGGGGGATACTCACCGGTACAAGACTGGCAGTTTGGCTGGCAGTTTCGTCCCACAAACAAGGAAGTTTTGGAGATAGACCATGGCGAAGAAAGCAGCACGCAAGACCACCGCCCGCACCGCCGGCCGCAAAAAGGCCGCCGCCAAGGCCCCCGCGGCCAAGCCCGCCAAGATCACCGCCGCCTCCAAGGCACGGACCAAGAGCGAGGTCTACGGCGTGATCGCCGACCAGGTCGGGATCAGCAAGAAGCATGTCGCGGCGGTGTTCGACACCGTCGGCGCTCTGGCCAAGGCCGACCTGTCCAAGACCGGCCCCGGGGCCCTGAACCTCGGCGGCCTGATGAAGGTCACCGTCAAGCGCATGCCCGCCACCAAGGCCCGCAAGGGGACCAACCCCTTCACCGGCGAGCCCGCCGTCTTCAAGGCCAAGCCCGCCCGCAATGTGGTCAAGATCCGCCCCATGAAGGCGATGAAGGACCTCGTCTGAGCAAGGGCCTGAAGGTGGCACGGCTCTCCGAGCCGTGAGTCAAATGGTGGCACGGCTGTCCCAGCCTTGCGTCCAGGCGAATCAACCGAACGGGCCGGTCCGGCAGGACCGGCCCGTTGTCTTTCTCCCACGAAACTCCCGATGACCCCCGAGAGGGGGGCGGGCTCTCCAGCCCGTGAAACCACCCGCATCCTCACGCCCTCTCAGCGACCCGCACCGGACACTCCACCCCTGACGAACGATGCACCGCACACGCGCCGGCGACGGCCGCCGCGGGCTGGAAAGCCCGCCCCCCTGAGGATTCGAGTCTGGGGATCGTCGGACTCAAGTCCGGGGACACATTACTCGCCGAGATGCCCCGGATCGGCCCAGCCTTCCAGCCCCACTGGCGGCCGAGGCCACTCGCTCGGCCCCTCAAGCAGGAACAGGAACCGCTCGAGGGCCGCCGTGATCCCCGCCGCATCACCCCGATCGACCGCCGCCTGCAGCCGCGGCACCGATGTCGATCCGTAGCCCGAAGTCGCCTCCGGCGCGACGATCTCACTCCGAAACCAAGGCCGGTCGGGCTGGCCCTCCTGCGTCCACACCGCCTGTCGCAGCAGCAGGTACTCGTTCAGACTCGCGAGCATATTCGCTTGCACTTCGGGCGCCGCGTCGGCGTAGATCCGCCGCATGCGGGCCTCCTGCTCGCCGACGGCGCTCGCCGCCGCGCGAAGGCGCTCCACATACGCCAGCAGCGTCGGATCCTCCGTTGCCGACGGAACGACCGCCTCCGCAACGCCCGCAATGAACGCCGAGTTCGCCGACGGCGAGAGCGGCAACACCGCCTCGCTCGCCAGCCTCCCCGCCACCGCGTTGGTCATCCTCGCGATCATCAACGCCGGCTCGTAGTCCTCCCCCACCACCTGCCGGTACCAGTGCAGGTTGTCGTACGCCGTGTGATACGACGACCCGTCCGACCCGCTGCCCCCCAGTGCGATCGACGGGACGCCCGCGTAGCAGACGAACGCGACATGGTCGCTCCCGCCGCCGAGGTTGCCGACGCTCGGGCGGGTCGGGTCGTCCGCCCGCGCCGCCCGGCTCAGCCAGTCGTCGAACACCGTCATCTCCGGCGCCCGCGCCTGCGGCACCAGCCCCGCGCACTCCTCGACCAGGCGCGTCACGCTCGGCGTCGCCGACGCCCCGAACTGCGGCCCCATCGAGGCCATATCGAGGTTGATGTACGCGACCGCCTTCTCGCGCAGCTCGTCGTAGTTGGCCTCGACCCACTCGCTCGACCCGATGATCCCGAACTCCTCGGCCGCCCAGCCCGCGAAAATGACCGTCCGCGCCGGGCGCTGCCCCCGCGCGGCGAGTTCGGCGAAGCTCCGGGCGCTCTCCAGCAGCGAGATCAGCCCGCTCGTCGGGTCGGCCGCCCCGCAGTTCCACGCGTCGTGATGGCACCCGACGATCACCCACTGGTCGGGGTACAGCTCGCCCTCCAGGCGCGCGATAACATTGGCCGTCTTCACGATCCGCCGGTCCTGCTGCACATTCACCCGCACCCGCAGATCCGGCCCCCCCGTCAGCGGGTAGCTCATCGGCAGCCCGCCGCGCCACGCCTCCGGGCACTCCTCCCCCACCATCCGCACAATGATCTGCCGCGCCGCCCCCCACCCGATCGGCTGGACCGGGATCCGCGGCAGGGCGACCTCGTCCACATCCAGCCGCTCGGCGTCCTCGGTCGCCTCGACGAACGGCGTCAGCGGGTCGCCCTGGTAGCCGAGCGTCACGATCGAGCCGCGCTGGATGCACCGGTCGGTCTGCCACCCCCCGTCGGGGTACACCCCGCCCTGCACGAAGCCCGAGTCGCCGGGGTCGAGGAAGATGAGCAGCCCCGCCGCCCCCGCGGCCTCGGCGAACTTGGCCTTGTACCCCCGGTAGTTCCCGCCGTAGCGGGCGAGCACGATCTTGCCCGTGCAGTCGATCCCCAGCTCCGCCAGCTTCTCGAAGTCCTCCTTGCGCCCGTAGTTGGCGTAGACCACCTCCCCCGTCGCCTCGCCCGAGCCCGAGTAGGCGTTGAAGCCGATCGTGAGGTCGGGGCTCGCGGAGTAGGGATCGGCCGGCAGGGCGGTCTCCTGGAGCGGCAGCAGCCCCCCGCCCGGCCCGATCGAGGGGTGAAGCACCTCGACCTCGGCGCTCACCGGGTAGGCGAGCAGCGGCCAGATCTCGTGGATGTCCACCTCGTACCCCATGGCGCCGAACGCCTCGGCCAGGCGGGCGATCTGGCGGGCGTCGCCCTCGGTCCCGGCGATGTGGGGCTCGCTCGCGACGAGGTCGTGCCACGAACGCAGGCGTGCGGGCGTGGGGATCTCGTTCAGCCGATCGACAAAGCCCGGCTGCGCGCGCAGCGGGGCGGTCATCGCCAGGGAACAGACCACGACGAGGAGCTTGGCCTTGGGCATGGCGGCATCGTACCGGCCCCGGCGCCGACCACCTACACCCGGGCGGGGCGGTCAGCCCTCCCCGCCGCCCCCGCGGCGCTCGCGTCGGCCGGAGCCGTCGGGGGGCCCGGCGCGTCCCGGCCGTTCCTCGCCCGGCCCGCCTCGGAAGCCCCGCTCGCCGGCCTGCTCGACCATCTCGTCGATGAGCTGCTCGCGGTCCTGGCGTTGCCGATCGATCTCTCCCTGCATGGCCTCGAGGCGGCGGACGAGCATTTTCAGCTCGTGCTCGCGCCGAGCCAGGCGCAGGTCGACCTGCTGCCCGGCAAGCTCTCGCAGCGCGGCGCGGGCCTCCTCCGAGGCCGCCTCATCGCCCGAGGCCTTGGCGCGGAGGTAGTGCCCGGTCGCGTCGACGAACCTCATCCCCAGCCCGAAGTCCCGCTCCAGGAGGTCGGCGAGCTCGGGGTCGTGCTCCCGGGCCGAGAGCACCTCGGCGACGCGCGGGGCGATGCGCATGAGCATCGCCTCGGCCCGCGGCGAGTCGTCGGCCCGGAGCTCGGAGATCCGCTCGGCGAGCATCGGGGCGTGGCTGTGCAGGAACTCCAGCACCTCGTCGGGCGTGGCCTCGCGGCTCATCCAGGGGCGCTCGCCCTGCCCGGGATCGCCGGCGCCGGGGGGGCCGCCGGGGCCCGCGCCGCCCCGCCCCTCGCCCTGGCGGTCCATCGCGCCCTCGCCCATCGGACCCAGACCCGCGCGGCCCCACTGGCCCCACATCTCGGCGAGGCGCCTCACGCGCAGCGGGCCGCCGAGCTGCTCGACCACTTCGTCGACCGAGCCGCCCTCGTCGAGCGTTGTGATGGCGGTGCGCAGGCGGTCGGCGCTGCCCTCCATCTGGCCGAGCAGGTCGGCGAGCCGCTCGCGCAGCCGCTCGGGCTCGATCATCTGGGCGATGGGGCGGTCGGCCTCGGGCTGCCCGCGTTCGGCGGGCGGTTCGGGCTGGCGATCGGGCCTGCCGCGCTGCGGCTGGGCGCAGAGCGTCGTGCCGGCGAGCATCACGGCCACGCCGGCAACGCCGAGTCTCAGGTGTGCGTGCGAGCTTCGCATCAGGAACTCCCCACGGGCCTAGAGGCCGGCCCCGAAGTCCGACAGCGCGTCGAGGCTGTCGGTGGTGGTGGTGGTGATCCCCGCGGCGTCGATCGAGATCGCCGCGAGATTGGTCTCGAACGAGTCGGACCGCCACATCGAGTCGATCGCCATCCAGGCGTCGATGTCGCTCTCGATGTCGGCCGCGAGATCCTGGGCGCCCTCGGCCGAGACCGGGCCCGCGCTGGGCGGGTTGATCATCAGGACGCCGAGCAGCGCCGCCGCAGTCACGACCGCCGGTGCTGCGATCCAGAGCCACAGGGCCCGGAGACGCGCCGCCGGCGCGGGCACGGGCGGCTCGCGCAGCAGGTGGGCGGTGCGCATGGTGGTGCGCATCACCGCGTCCTCGGCCGCGAGGCGTTCGAGCTCGCCGAGCGAGTCGAGCTGCGCCGCCAAGCCTCGCAGCTCGCGGGGCAGCTTGCGGGACAGGTCGTCGTGCGTGGTGTGCTCGTGCATGGTCATCCTGCCTCCCCTGCCGCCCGCGGCAGCTCGGTCCCGTCGAAGCCCAATCCCCCGTCCCCTTCCAGCTTGGCCCGCAGCTTGCGCAGGGCCCGGTGGTGCCTGGCGAGCAGCGTGCCGATCGGCTCGCCGAGCAGCTCGGCGATCTGCCGGAAGCTCAGCCCCGCGTGGTAGCGAAGCTCGACGATCTCCCGGTCGGGTTTGGAGAGCCCGCCGAGCGCGTCACGGAGATGCTCCATCGCCTCGGCTGAACCCCGGTGCTGGTCGGCACTCACCACCACCTCTTCCCGCACCGCGGCGAGCCGGAGGCGGTCCTCGGACCCCTCGCGCTTGGCCTTCCGAACCGTGTCGCGGATGCGGTTCATCGCGATCCGGAACAGCCACGGCTCGAACTTGCCGTGCTCGTCGTAGGCCCCGTCCCGGAGCTTGATCGCGATGGTTGCGAACACTGACTGCATCACTTCCTCGGCCAAGTCCGGGCTGCGGAGCCGGCTCCGCGCCAGCGCGAACACCCGGGGGCCATACTCGCCGACGAGCGTGCCCCACGCCCCCTCGTCGCCGTTCCGGGCGGCCCGGACCACGCCGATGAGGTCGATCGACCCTTCAGTTGGTCTCGGTGCTGCGCCGCCCACATCGATCCCTTCTGGGGAGCCAAACGCCCGCCCGGGCCGGCGATTGCCCCGATGGGCTCTCCATCGGCGTCCGGGCGGCCGGCGGGTCGGTTTGCTACCTTACCGGGCCATGGGGCACGCGGCGAGGGCCGCCGCCCGGCCGATCACGACGCCCCAGGACCGAACGGCAGCGGGCCGGGAGGCGTTCTAGGGGGATTCGCAGGGGCGTTCTGCCCCGGGGCAGGAACCGAGAGTGGACCCGAGAACCGACGAAAAGCTGGTCGAGGCCTACCGCCGCGGCGAGACCGACGCCTTCCGGCTGCTCGTCGAGCGGTACCACGACGACCTGCTCCGCTTCCTGACCCGCCTGGGGGGCGATCGCCAGATTGCCGAGGACGCGTTCCAGGAAGCCTTTCTCCAGGTTCACCTCTCGCTGGGGTCCTTCGATGCAGGCCGCAGATTCCGCCCGTGGTTATTCACGATCGCGGCGAACAAGGCCCGGGACCTGCTCCGTAGGAAGGGTCGACGACAGACCCTGGAGCTCTCGGCGCCGATCGGGTCGGCGGGCGGGAACTCGGAAAGCGACGGGGGGAGTTTCATCGACCTGCTGGAGGTGGATGTCCCGCCTCCGGACGCGGAGTTGCTCGACGCCGAGCGGGATGAGCTGGTCCAGAAGGCTCTCGACCAGCTCTCCGACCCCCTGCGGGAGATCCTGCTCCTGGCGTACTTCCAGCGGCTCAGCTACGCACAGGTCGCGGAGGAGTTGGGCATCCCCCTGGGCACGGTCAAGTCGAGGCTCCACGCGGCGGTGGCGAGCTTCGCGAAGCGGTGGAAGGAACTCTCGGCCGGGACGCACGACGACCGGCCCGACTGAAGGCGCTGAACGGTGACGAGGCAGCATCGATGAGTGACGAGCACGACACCACACCGGCCGGGAACACAGGCGACGCACTGCTGGACCTTTCGATCGCGGACGCCGAAGCCCTCGACGCCCTGCTCGAGGCCGGCCTAGACCTCGAGCGCGTCCATCGGGACCTGCGGGACCGGGCCCAGCGCGTCGCGCACCTGCTCGGCCTCCTGAGCGCGGGATCGGCCGAGGGACGCGAGGCCCGAATCGCACGGGTCCTCCGGGCCATCCACACCAACGGGTCTGCCGATCTCTCCGGCCAGGACGCCGAGGCCCTCGACGCCTGGGTGCTAGCCGGGTTCGACTCGGCCAGGGTCCCCGCCTCGCTCCGCGAGCGGGCTAGGGCCCACGAGGCTCTCGCGGCACTGGTCCGGGGGCCGGGCGGGCCCGTCTCCTCGGACTTCGAGCGGGAGGATCTGATCGCGCGCACAATGGCGGGCATCGACCGACTCCACGAGGCCGCGGACGACAGCCTCAGGTTTGTTGCCCCCGCGGGCCGCAGCCGGTGGACGGATTTCCTCTCCGTGGCGGCGGTCATGCTGATCGGGGTCTCGATCCTCTGGCCGGTCCTCTCGACGGTCCGCGACGGCGCCCGGCGGACCGCGTGCGAGTCCAATCTTCGGACCGTCGCCAGGGCCATGGGTGCGTACACCGGGGACCAGGACGACACCCTGCCGATGGCCACCGCCGGCTTCGGCGGCGGGACCTGGTGGGAGGTCGGACGCGACCCGCAGCACTCGAACTCTGCCAACCTCTATACCCTCGCCCGAGAGAACTACCTCGAGCTAAAGGCCATGGCATGCCCTGGAAATCCCCAGGCAATCACCTCGCCAAGGTCGCCGGAGGCCCGGGACTGGGCCAGCCACGAGGAGCTGAGCTACAGCTACCGGGTCATGGCCCGGCCCGAGAAGGAGCTCTGGGGCACCCCCAGCCAGCTCGTGATCGTGGCGGACCGATCCCCGGTGATCCAGCGGGCTCTCCGCCAGCGGACCATGTTCCCCTTCGAGCCCAGCCCCAACCACCGCGGGCGGGGCCAGCACGCCCTGTTTGCCGACGGCTCGGTCCGATGGCTGGAAACCCCGGTGCTGCCCAGCGGCGACAACATCTGGCTGCCCAAGCCGATCGAGATGCTGATCGACCTGGCCGCCAAGCGTCAGGGGCTCGACCCTCTGCGGGGGACCGAGGCGCCGGCGGACCGGACCGACTCGTTCGTGGGCCCTTGAGCGGGCTTGCTCGGGCGGGGTGGGGTGGATAGGCTTCTCGCCCATGACTGCGGGGCGGTTCGGCGTGTGTCCGGGCCCTCGGGTGTACCCTCTGGGTCGCTCGCGACATTGACTGTGCGCTAACCGTCCGAGAGAGGACGCCGATGCCGAAGAACAAGATGCACAAGGGCTTCCTGAAGCGCATCCGGATCAGCAAGACCGGGAAGGTCCGTCACCGGGCCGCGTTCCACAAGCACCTCAGCTCGCACAAGTCGGGCAAGCGGCTGCGTCAGCTCCGCAAGGACCGGTACATGGCGGGCCCGGACGCCAAGCGTCTTGAGAAGATGCTGTTCCGGCGTCTGCGTGGGCGCAACCAGTCGCGTACCGCGCTGCGCCGCTCGCCCTCGCCGCAGCAGAAGGCCGAGATGCGGGCCGCCAAGGCCGCCGGCAACGATTGACCGGCGCGGGCCGGCAGGACCACAACCACGACGCCCGACGGGATCGGACAAGCCAGCCACGAGGGCTGCCCCGCTCGGACAAAGGAGACTGACCCATGCCCCGTGCACGCATCGGCGCCGCCCGCACCAAGAAGCGCTCCCGCCTCCTCCGCGAGGCCCGCGGCTACTACGGCCGGACCAAGAACCACCGCTACCTGGCCCGCAACGCGATCCGCCGCGCCGGCTGCTTCGCGTTCCGCGACCGTCGCGCCCGCAAGCGCGACCTGCGGAGCCTGTGGATCACCCGTATCACCGCCGCCTGCCGCATGCGCGGCACCCGGTACAGCCTGGTGATCAACGGGCTCAAGATGGCCGGCATCAGCCTCAACCGCAAGATGCTCAGCCAGATCGCGATCGACGACCCCGCCCTGTTCGACAGGCTGGTCAAGACCGCGGTCGACGCCAGCTGCGCGACCCCCGCCAAGGCCTGAGCCGGGTTGCGCCACCGAGCGAATGATGACACGCCGCCGTATTTCGGCGGCGTGTCTTTCTTTACGGGGAGCGTGTCATGGGTGGATGGTGGGCCGCCGATGCCTGGAGTTCGAGCCCCGCGTTCCTGGTGTCCTGGGTGTTCTGGGTGATCGTCTCGATCGTGCTTCACGAGCTGGGGCACGGGTTCGCGGCGATCCGCGCGGGCGACCGGACGCCCATCGAGCTGGGGCACATGACCCCCAACCCGATCGTCCACATGGGGACCAGCAGCCTGGTGGCCTTCGCCCTGTTCGGCTTCGCCTGGGGGGCGATGCCGGTGAACCCCTCGCGGTTCCGCGGCCCCCACGACCGGTTCATGGTCAGCGGCGCGGGGCCGGCGGTCAATGTCGGCCTGGCGGTGTTGTGCGGTCTGGCGTGCGGGCTGTGGATCGCGATCGCCGGCGGGTATGTGTTCGGCGGCCTCGAAGTCGCGGACAACCTGCGGGAGAACCTGTGGGTGTTCCTGAGCCTCGGCTGTGCGCTCAATGTGGCGCTGGCGATCCTCAACCTGCTGCCGATCCCGCCCCTGGACGGGTCGACCATGCTCGCGCAGCTCTCGCCGGCGTACCGGCGGTTCTACGAGAGCCCCGGGGCCGGGGGCCTGGGGATGATCGCGTTCCTGATGGTGTTCTTCTTCGGCGGCCCATACCTGCTCGACGCGGGGTTCTGGGTGCGCGACGCGCTCGTGGACGCGGTGATGCGTGTGCTCGCGCCGTCGGCGGGATAGACGCTACCGCCCGGCCTTGAACAGCGTCCGCAGCGACTCGAGGATGTCCTCGCGCCCGTTGAGCTTCGAGAGCAGCAGCCGCTCGCCGTCCTGATCCCTGCGCCCGTCGGGGAACGCCTCCCGCAGGACATTGATGAAGTTCCCGCTGCCGTAGGCCGAGGCGACCTGGACATAGGCGAACATGTTGCTCACGGGCAGCAGGTGCTCGTCGATGAGCTGGCAGCAGAGCTTGTTGTCGGCCTCGGAGGAGTTGTCGCCGTCGGAGAAGTGGAAGAGGTAGATGTTCCACTCGCCGGGGTCGTAGTGCTCGGCGAGCAGGTCGCGGCAGCATGCGTAGGCCGAGCTGATCCGCGTGCCGCCGTCCTCGCGGAGCGTGAAGAAGGTCTGCCGGTCCACCTCGCCGGCCCGCACATCGTGGACGATGTAGCGGCTCTCGACGCCCTCGTAGTTGCGGCGCAGCCAGGTGTCGATCCAGAACGCCTCGAGCCGCACCAGCTCCTTCTGCTCGGCGCCCATGGAGCCCGAGACATCCATCATGTAGACGATCACCGCGTTGGACTGCGGCTTCTTGACCTGCGTCCACGACCGGTACCGCAGGTCCTCCTTGATGGGGATGATGACCGGGTCGTCGGGGTTGTAGTCGCCCATCGCGACCTGGCGCTTGAGGGCCTCCTTGTAGCTGCGCTTGAAGTGCCGGAGCGACGCGGGGCCGACGGGCCGGATGCCCGAGTACTTGTCGCGGATGGTGGTGATCCGGTGCTCGCCGCGGGGCTTGATGCGGGGGAGCTGGAGCTCCTCGGCGAGGATGTCGGCGAGCTCGTCGAGGCCGACATCGACCTCGGTGATGTGCTTGCCCTCCTGCTCACCGCCGGAGTCCTTGCCGCTGCCGGGCTGGCCGGCGGCCTGGCCCTCCTCGCCCTCGCCCATGCCGACGCCGGTGGAGTTGTCGCCGTAGCGGAAGTTGGGGATGTCGATGTCGTGGAGGGGGATGGAGACATAGCGCCCGCCCTCCTTGCCGATGATCTCGCCGCGAGAGAGGAACTTCTTGAGGTCGCGCCGGATCCGACCCCGCACGATCTGTCGGAAGCGTTGATGGTCCTGCTCGATCTTGTTGATCATGACATCCGTGCCCTCACAGGTCCATACGGGGGAGAGTATCGGCCGGATCGCACGATCGATCGCAGGCAATCTCGGGGCCGGTGACACGGCCCGCCCGGCCGTGAGCCCCACGCCCGGATTCCAAAGCCCCGGAGCGCGGCCCGCCATCGCCCCCCAAGCGGCCGCTTCAACCCCCGGCCGGGCCCGGGGGGCCTGGGGGCGGGGCGCGCAACCCCTCGGAGCCCCGTGCCGCCCCGCGGACCTTCCGGGCCAGGAGCCACGAGCAGGTCAGGCCGACCGGGACGGCGAGCATGGTCTCCGCGGCCCGGTTCAGGAGGTCGCCGGCGAGCCCGACGGCCGCCGCCTGCTCGCGCAGGCCCGGCGCCGCGACGGCGGCCAGCGTGAGGCCGACGGCCCACTCGCGCAGCCCGAGGCCGTTGCCCGTGATCGGCACCACCGTCGCGAGCTGGCAGACGGCGGTCACCGCCACGACATGCTCGAGCTTGAGCGGCTCGCCGATGAGGGCGAACACGATCGCGTAGCGCCCGACCCAGGTCAGCATGTCCACGCTGCGGGCCGCGAGCGCCGCCACCTCCCGCCACCAGCCGGCGCCGGCGGCTCTGGCGGCGACCGCCACGATCGCGGCGGTGACGCTCGGCAGCGTCAGGCACGCGCCCTGCACGGCGGCGGCCTCGACGCGCGACACCGCGATCGCGACGATCAGCAGCAGCCCCAGGCTCACGCCACTCAGCGCCATCGCGGAGATCATCACGCGGATGCTGTCCCGGATGGCCATGCCGTGGTACTTGCGGTGGTACGCGACGCGCCCGATCATGCCCGGCCGGAATGGCAGGTGGTTCAGCAGCCACGACGCGCCGATCAGCATCGCCATGTCGCGGGCGGGGACCCGGGCGTAACGCCCGGAGAGCAGCCAGAAGGTCACGCTGGTCGCCAGCCAGCTGACGAGCGGGAGGGTGAACGCCGCACAGACCAGCGCCGGCGGCGCGTGGCGGAGCGACCCCATCGCCTCGTCGAGCACGGGACGCTGGGCGAGCACCGCCCAGACCGCGGCGCCGAGCAGAAGGACACCCAGGACGGCGCCGATCAGGCGTCGGGCCCGGCGCCCGGGCGGGTCGGTCCCACGCCCGTCGGCGTGCCGGATGCGGGGACCGAGCCTCATCGTCACCTCTGGCCGAGCGAACTCGGGCGCAGCCCCGCGGCGTCGAGCCGCCCGAACGACACCGCGTCGGCCGTGCCCAGCCGGTCTCGCAGCGCCCGGGCGAATGAACCCATGCCGTCGGCCTCGCTCCCGAGCCAGCCCGTCAGCGCGGGGTCGTCAGGCCCCGTGACGCGCGTCAGCAGGGCGACCGGCGCCAGCACCGGGTCGCGCTCCGCGAGCGCGACCGCGTCGAAGGCCTCCATCCCGGGGGCGATCCGCGCGCTGGGCAGCACCGCCAGCAACATCGCCCGCGACACCACCGGCAGGCTCCCGTACCGCTCCGCGCTGATCGCGGCGATACGCCGCAGGTCGTCGGTCGCGAGCGCGTACTCGGCCAGCGGGTCGAGCAGCGCGCGGGCGCGGATCGAGGCGAGCACCTCCGGCAGGTCCCGCTCCCCCGCCCGCTCGAGCGCGTCGGCCAGCTCGAGCCCGGAGGCACGGGCGAAGATCAGCGGCGAACGCCCCAGCGGCGGCGTGTCGGTCTCCAGGCACAGCGTCCCGGCCTCGGGCACCCCCATCCCATCCAGCGAGTATCCCTGCAGCACACGCCAGCGCTGCCGGACCGCGTCGAGCGCCCCGACCTCGGCCATCCACCCCGTCACGCCCGGCGAGGCCGGCACGGTGATATCGATCGACTCCGTCGGCGCCAGCCGCAGGCGGCAGTCGAGCTCCACGACCTCGGGGAGCGCGCCGGCGAACTCGTCGCCGGTGCCGATCTGCAGGCGCGGGACGAGCAGCAGCCGGCTGTTCAGCGGCCGGTCGCCCCCGACCGCCAGCGGGATCGGCGCGAGATTCGTCACCCGCACCCGCACCCGCGCCGCCTCCGTCGCCCCGAGCGAATCGTCCAGCAGGTCCGCCCGCATGGCCATGAAGGAGCCCGGCTCCGAGAGCATGCGGTCGACCCAGGACGGGACGCTCGCCGCCAGACGCTCCACGGCCACCCGCTCCGGGGTCTCCAGCGGGTCGATCCCGGTCAGCTTGCGGTGCTTGTCCCGGGCCCACGCGCCGGCGAGAGCCATCGGGTAGTCCAGGGCGAGCTTGCGGTAGATCTCCGCGGCCTCGTCGGCGCGCCCGCACGCCTCCAGCGACAGGCCGAGGCCCACATCGTTGACCGGGGTCTTGAACGGGATCGCGGGGAACAGGTCCACCGCCACGGCCGGGTCGCCGAAACGCAGCTCACGCCAGGCTTCGAGCAGCAGGGTGACCGGCGACTGCGGGCCGACCGATTCGGCCGCCCGCTTGGTCCACTCGGTGAGGCTCTCGTTCTGCAGATCGACCCAGGCGATGGCGACGAGCTGCTGGCTGACCTGCCCCCAGACCTCGGCGAGCTGGTCGAGCCGTTCCTCCTCGGAGGAGAGCCTCGCGATGGAGGCGGCACGCTCCATCGTCATCTGAAAGACGCTGAGCATATCGGCGATGGTGGCGCCCACGGTCTGCTCGTCCTCGGCCGCCAGGGCCGCGACAAGTCTGATCTGGTTGTGGATCGGCCCGAGCATGATGTCCTCGGGCTTCGAGAGCGAGTCGATCGGCATCTTGGCCTGCTGGTACTGCATGATGCGCTGCGCCGCCTGGGAGCGCATGACGCCGAGCAGGTGGTTGAGCTCCTCCACAACCACCGACGGGCCCCGGACCTGCCAGCGGATGATCGTCGATTCGATCTGAAAGTCCAGGCGTTCGGGGGCGCCCGCGATGCTGTACATCCCCAACGCCATGTCGTGGAAGCGCATGGCCTGCTCGAACGCGCCCACCGCCGCGAGCTCCAGCGCGAGCTGGCGGTGGACATTCGGATCGGTCGGGTCGGACATCAGCAGGTTCAGCAGGAGCTCGACACGCTCGGCCCGAGTCTCCACCAGCGGCCCGAAGGCGCTCCACGCCAGGGCCGCGCTCTCCTTGTTCGACGGGTCGAGCTGCGTGGCCAGCGCCAGCCGCTCGGTGAACGCGGTGAAGTTGCCCGTCTCGCGGCTGAGCAGCGCCGCGTCGAGGGCCAGCCGGCTGCGCACCGCCGGGTCGATGCCCGCGCCGCCCGGGCCGAGCAGGCGGGCGTACGCCGCCAGCCGGTCCTCGACGGTCTGGATCCTGGCGATCCGGGCCGAGGCGAGACGGAGCTGCGCGACGGTGTCGCGCGGGTCGAGCGTGAGCAGCTCCCGCGTCAGCTCGTCCACACGCGCCGAATCTCCCGCCGCCCACGAGGCGCGGATGCGAGTGCGGAGCAGCTCGGCGTCCCCGGGCGCGAACGCCGCGGCCGACTCGAGCAGCCGAGCGGCGATCAGGTAGTCATCCGGCGCGGGGCTGGGGCGCATGCGCAGATCGAGCAGGCCGATCCGCTGGATCTGGCGGGCGGCGTACTCGTCGGGCAGGGCCGTCTGCGCCACCGCCGCCGACCACGACGCCAGCACCCCCACCGCCGCCAGGGCCCACCATGCCCTCGTGCCACACCTCAGACCGCGCCGTCCTTGCATCGCCCGAATCCTCTCCGCTCACGCCAGTTGGCTCATGCCGACCTCGACCGCGAACCACACGACGCCGAGCACCAGGAACACGGTCGCGGCGATCTCCAGCGGCCAGACCATCGCCTTGGCCGCCCGCGGGAACCATCGGTCGGCCACGAGGTACATGAAAAGGAATTGCCCCGCGGCGAACAAAATCCCGCCGCCCAGACGCAGCGGCCCCGGCGGGACCAGCGGCCAGCGGGCCGGCCCCTCGGCCAGCAGCCAGAGCCCCCCCACCACCATCACCGCCGCCCACACCGTGGCCGCGAGGCTCAGGAGCGTCAGACTGGTGCGTCTGGTCATCGGCACGGACACCCTCCCAGATGGGCCGCGCGGCCCGGTGGGGAGTGTACCGCCGCGGGTCGGGGGGTGTTCGCGCGGGCCTCACCCCGGGGATCAGGAGCGAGGCTTGTCGGCCCGCCCGTCTTCGATCCCGGGTGCGCCGGACTCCCCATCCAACGCGTCGAGTTCAAGGTCTGCGTCCGCTGGCTGGTCCAGGAGGGGATCCAGCCCCAACCGCCGCCGACGCGCTTCCCGTGAATCCTGCCACGAGTCCTCGATCACATCCAAGCGACTCCGGAGATTGGCATGGAGCAGCCCGAGGTAGGCCGCGTTCGTCGACGCGAGCTCCACCGGATCGCCCCCGCACCGATCCTGCGCGTCCTCCCAATCGACGAGCACCTGATCGTACTGGCGGTCCAGAGCGTCCAGGGTCTCCCGCATCGTCGGCCGCGTCTGGCACGCGCAGAGGCATGCGCAGACGCTCGATGCCAGACAAAGGCGACGCAGGTTCCGCAAGGATCGGCCCGGGTGCATCATGTGACCGTCCTCCGCCGTCGTCGATAACCGATCCACACCCGGCCCGGGGCAAGGAAGGCCGACACCTCGATGGTCTTCCCGATCATTGCCGTGCTCAAGCGGTTCACTCGCTGGATTCCTGTGCACGCTCCCAAGCCCCCGCCGCGAGGTCGCGAAGTCGCCAGTCGACATCCGGAATCGCCTCGAGCACGGAGACTTCTTGATAGCGATGCACCCGTTCATTCCGATGCGTTGAAGTGCTCTGGGTCGCAACCCAGAGGACCAAGTGGCCCGAGCCCTTGTCGACAAAGTAGAGATTCCCGAGCGCCGACTCGGTCCCGTCGTCGGCCGGGATCAAGAAACTGCGGTCCACAACCCAACACTCCTGGCCCTCCACCAGCGCCTCGCCGAGCACCTGAGACTCTCGGAGCCAGCGGACCTGCGTTTCGACCCGGACCTCCTGTTCGGTTCGGGCGAGCCAGGATTGAAAGAGGTCGCCCACCTGGCACCCGTCGCTGAAGGGGAATAGCATGGGCGAGGGAATCTCCGCCCAATCCAATCCCCGCGACTGCGTCAACACCTGAGTGAACACAGTTCCGTCCGGCATGGCCATCGCCGGGCGGTACTCATACGCCACACCCTCGAACCAACCAACGGCGGCGTACAACGACCCATCCGGATTGTACATCTCGGTTCGGAGCGCGTCCGCGGTCATGAGCGAAACCGCGCGGAACCGAAGCACACCGTCCTGCTCGGCGGATTCCCGAACCCGAAACGCCGTGGCCCCCTCGAAGTACTGCTCCAATTTGTCGGCGAGTTCCTCGGGAGTGGGCGGATCCTCGGACTTCTGGATCTGCCACCGTTCCAGCGTCTCCTGCCCAACCTCCCGCCCCGTCGGCGCCTCTCGATCGTCCACCGCCTGTTGTGCCGCGGCGACGGTCCACCCGCCCAGGCCCATGACGAAACACCACACACATGCAACGGGTAGGGCTGCTCTCATATGCCGGAGCATACGGGGGGGGGGGGGGCAAGCCTGGAATCCGGGATACGCGCGAAAAACACCAGATCCCACAGATCCGTGCCAAAAAGGGCCGATTCGCCTCGTTCCGTAAGGGATCAGCCCAGCGCCATCGTCATCAGGAACTCGGCGTTGGTCTTGACCTTCTTCAGCCGGCTCTTCATCAGCTCCATCGCCTCGACGACATTCATGTCGCTCAGCACCTTCCGGAGGCGGTAGACCAGCTCCAGCTCCTTGGGGTCCATGAGCAGCTCCTCGCGCCGGGTGCCGCTGGCGGCCACATCGATCGCCGGCCAGATCCGCTTCTCGACCAACCGCCGGTCCAGGTGCAGCTCGCTGTTGCCCGTGCCCTTGAACTCCTCGAAGATCACCTCGTCCATCTTCGACCCGGTATCGACCAGCGCGGTCCCGATGATGGTCAGCGACCCGCCGCCCTCGATGGCCCGGGCGGCGCCGAAGAACTTCTTGGGACGCTGCAGGGCGTTGGAGTCCAGGCCGCCGGTCATGATCTTGCCCGAGTGCGGCATCTCGGCGTTGTAGGCGCGGGCCAGTCGCGTGATCGAGTCGAGCAGGATGACGACATCCTCGCCGAACTCGACATGGCGCTTGGCCTTCTCGATGACCATGTCCGCCACCGCCACATGCCGGCTCGACTGCTCGTCGAAGGTGGAGGCGACGACCTCCACGGACTTCTCGGTGTTGCGCTTGAAGTCGGTGACCTCCTCGGGCCGCTCGTCCACCAGCAGCACGATGATCTTGACGCCCGGGTAGTTCTTGGTGATCGCCCGGGTCATCTTCTGGAGCAGCACCGTCTTGCCCGTGCGGGGCGGGGCGACGATCAGGGCGCGCTGGCCCTTGCCGATCGGCGCCACCAGGTCCACGATCCGCATCTCGATCTCGTCGGGGCTGGTCTCGAGGATGAACCGCTCCTCGGGGTGCAGCGGCGTCAGGTCCTCGAAGTTCACCAGCTCGTGGATCTTGCCGGGGTTGCGCTCGTTGACCTCGTCGACCCGCAGCAGGGCGAAGTACTTCTCGCTCTCCTTGGGCGGGCGGATGGCGCCGCGGACGATCATGCCCCGGCGCAGGCCGAAACGCCGGACCTGGCTGGGCGACACATAGATGTCGTCGGGCCCGGGCAGATAGCTCTGCTCCGCCGACCGCAGGAACCCGAAGCCGTCGGGCATGATCTCCAGGGAGCCCTCGCCGAACATGAGGCCCAGCCGGGTGGCCCGGGCCTTGAGGATCTTGAAGATCAGCTCCTGCTTGGGGATCGCGTGGGGGTCGTCGATCCCCTCGTGCTCGGCGATCTCGAACAGCCCGGGCATGTCCATCCGCTGCATCTCGCCGATGGGGATCTGCTCCTTGAGCACCGCCGGGTCGGCGTTGGCGGCGATGCGTTCAAGCTCCGCGGCCTCCCGCTCGAGCTCCTCGTCGCTGGGCAGGATGTGGTCGGGGTAGTGGGACCGATGCCCGCCGCCCATCTGGCTCCCCCCGCCGCCGCCCCCGCCCCCACCGGGACCACCGCCGCTCCCGCCCTTGCGCTTCTTGCGCTTGCGGCGTTTGCCGGATCCCTCGCCGGCCATGCCCCCCTGCGAGTGCTGGCCCCCGTTCTGGCCCCCGCTCTGGCCGCCGTTCTGGCCACCACCCTGGCCCCCGTTCTGGCCGCCCCCCTGCCCGGAGTTCGACCCGCCGTTCCGCGGGCCGCCGTCCTGATTGGACGGGGCGCTGCCGGTGCTCTGGGAGCTCTCGGCCCGGGGCTCGGGCCTGGGGCCCTCGGCCCTCGGCTCGGGCCGAGCCTCCGCCGGGCGCGGCTCCGCGGGTCTGTCCGCGGGCTTGGGCGCCTCCGCCTTGACCTCCGTGGCCTCGCCCGCGGGCTTGGCCGTCGCCTTGCGGCGCTTGGGCTTGGGGGCGTCCTCAACCACATTGCTCGTCTTGGCCATGTCCTGTCCGCTTTCTGCCTGATCCCACGAGGCCCGCGAGCACGCCCGACGACCGAGACCACTCGGCCCCCGGCGGGTTGGGTCGCGCCCCGCAGCACACCGGCTGCATGCGCGAGCCACGCTCGCTCTCTTCGCTCAAGGTCGCACCGCGCACGCGGCGCACACCTGCCAGTCTTCTTCTGGATTCTGGGGGAAACCTTCTGCAAACCCGGCGTGGCGTGAGGCGATGCCGTCGGCGATCACACGATGCCCGTCAACCGGCGTCCGGTCCAGCGCTCGCCGGACCGTTCCCTCGTGCCTTTGCCAGGATCTGATCGAGGATGCGCCGAGCCTCCGCCCGCAGGCGCTCAGGATCGGCGTCGTTCACTATCTCATAATCTGACCGATCTCGCTTGGCATCAAGCGGGAGTTGGACTTTTTCTCGCCTCGCCAGCTCCGACTCGTCCCACCCTCTCGTTTCCCGAACCCGGGCCAACCGTAGGCCCCGCGGGGCGTCCACGAACACCACCGCGTCGCACTCGGCGTCCAGCCCCACCTCAAAGAGCAACGGGGCGTCGATCACCACCCCAGGGGCCCCGGCGCCCGTCGCCTGGGCGATCAGCTCCGCCCGGCTCTGGCGCACGATGGGGTGCACCAGCCCCTCCAGCCGCGCCCGCTGGGCCGGGTCGCCGAACACAACCGCCGACACCCGCTTGCGGTCGATCCGCCCGTTTGCCCCAAGAATACCCTGGCCCCACCAGCCGATCAGGGTTGCCCGAACATCCGGCCGGTCGAGCGCCTCCCGGGCGGATCGGTCGCTGTCAGAAACCACGCACCCGGCGTCCGCGAACGCCCGGGCGACCTCGCTCTTGCCCGACCCGATCCCCCCGGCCACCCCGATCACCACCGGCACGCCCCGCCCCCGGCTCGAGCCCGCCCCGCCCGGGCCGGGGCCCCCCGCTGCCGCCCCCTCGCTCACCCCATCTCCCGGGCTCATCCGCACCCCCTCGAGCAGCGCCCTGACCTCGCGCACCCGCGCGAGGGGCCGGGCGATGGTCACCCACGCGACCTCAATGCCGCCGGTCCCGGCGGTGGCGAAGCCAAGCGTACCCGTCCCCGTGAGCCGCTCCAAGAGCGTCCGGTGGAGCACCACATGCTGGACCCGCCCGATCGGCAGGCTCGCCGCCGACCGGCTGAAGACGCCCGCCACCCGGAGCACATACCGGTCGGTCACCATGTACCGGCGGCAGGCGACAACGACGCCCTGCCAGGCCAGCCTCGCCCCGGCGGCGAGGGCCAGGTACATAAGCACCGCCCCGGCGTAGGCCCCCCACCGCCCCCACGCCGCCAGCGCGATCGCCACCAGCCCGGCCACGAGGGCGAGCACCACGAGGCTTGTCACGCTCTCGAGGACCACCGCCCAGGCGCTGGGCCGGAGCTTGAGCCGAACCCCGCCGGCGTCGGCCCCCCGCACCCAGGGCAGCAGCTCCCGCGGCACCCGCTGCCCCGCCGGGTTGGCGGGCGGGTTGGTCAAAGGGCGTC
This sequence comes from Phycisphaerales bacterium, assembly GCA_020850415.1. Taxonomy (GTDB): domain Bacteria; phylum Planctomycetota; class Phycisphaerae; order Phycisphaerales; family UBA1924; genus PNC22. The sequence goes on along the minus strand of JADZER010000019.1, from coordinate 65,032 downwards.
CCTCCGGAGCGTCGCGATCTCGGGGTGGTTGCGGTAGTAACCGTTGTAGTCCAGGCCGTAGCCGACGACGAACTCGTCGGGGATATCGAACCCCACATACTCGGCGAGCCGGTCGTCGGGGATGGTGGCGACCCGGGGGACGGCCTTGCGGAGCATCACGCACGCGCGCACGCTGGCGGGCTTCTGGTCGCCCACGATCCTGCGCACAAGCTCGATCGTCTGCCCCGAATCGAGGATGTCGTCCACGATCACCACATGCTTGCCGGCGAGGTTCGCGGGCAGCTCGCTGGCGATAACCGCCCCCTTGCTCGCCAGGCTCTTGCCCGGATAGCTGCTCACGGCGACCAGCCCAAGGCTCAGCTTCAGCGGCATCTCGCGGAGCAGGTCGGAGGCGAAGATCATGGCCCCGGACATGATCGGGACGATGACGATCCGGCCCGGGTCGGCCGCGTGGCCGCTGTCCTTGGCCAGCTCGGCCTGGAGGTCGGCGCACAGCCGTGCGGCGAGCTCTCGCACCCGGGCGGCGATCCGCTCGCGCCCGATGAGCGTCCGCTCGATCTCCGGGAAGGCCCCGGATGCCCCGGGCGCCCCGCTCACAGCACGAGCCCCCTGGCCCCGCCGGTCCTGCGGGCCTTGGCGTACCGCTCCAGGGAGTTCTCGATCACCGCGTGCGCGACCTCGGCGGGCATGATGTCGTCGACCTCGACCCCCTTGCCCTCGAGCTGCTTGTAGTCCTCGAAGAACCGCTTGAGCATCTTGAAGATGTGCTTGGGGAAGTGGCTCGCCAGCTCGAACTCGTTGTAGATCGGGTCCTGGCAGAGCACCGCGATGATCTTGTGGTCGGGGTGCCCCTGGTCGATCATGGTCATCAGCCCCACCGCCCGGGCCTGGCAGAGAGTCATCGGGGGGATCTCCACGGTGCTGTAGACCAGGACATCCAGCGGGTCGTCGTCCTCGGCCAGAGTCTGGGGGATAAACCCGTAGTTGGCGGGGTAGTAGACGGCCGACGAAAGCACCCGGTCGAGCTTGAGCATCCCCGAGCCCTTGTCGAGCTCGTACTTGTTGCTCGAGCCCTTGGGGATCTCGATGATGGCCTTGAAGACGCCAGGAAGCTCGGCGCCCTCGACGGCGGGGGTGACATCGTGCCAGGGGTGGATCATGCCCAGAGGATAGCGACGAGGCAAGGCACGAAGGGACGAAGCCACGGAGGCACGAAGGGGGAAGGCCGCACTGGGGGCCTCGGGGGGTAGGGTCCGCCGCTCGCGGGGGGCGGACAACCCGGGCATTCGCCCATGCGAGCCCCACCGTATACCCGTCCCTCTGTCCCTCCGTGCCTCCGTGCCTTCGTGCCTTCGTGCCTTCGTGCCTTCATCGCTATCCTCCCCACATGCTCACCCTCGACTATGCCAACTGCCTCTCCCCCCGCGTCGGCCAGCACGGGCTGGACCCGGACCGGCTGAGCCCGGGGGCCGAGCTCGCCAACGCCGCCGCCCACCTGACCGACCGCCTCGCCCAGACCCGCGGCACGGGCTGGGAGCGCTGGCGGGACCTGGCCCGGGGCGAGGCCCGCGAGGCGCATGTCCGGGCGGTCCGCGAGATCGCCGGGCGGTGCCAGGGGCGGTTCGACAACCTGGTCGTCCTCGGCATCGGCGGCTCGGCGTTGGGCAATATCGCCCTGCAGGCGGCCCTGAACCCCGCCACCTACAACCTGCTCGAAGGTGGCACGGCTCTCCGAGCCGTGAGTCCTGGTGACCCGGCTCTCCGAGCCGGATCAGCGCACGGCTCGGAGAGCCGTGCCACCAGAACCCACCCCCGCGTGTTCGTCGTCGACAATGTCGACCCCGCCTACTTCGGCTCGGTGCTCCAGACCTGCGAGTCGCTGGGCGGGCTGGGGCGGACGCTCTTCAATGTCGTGAGCAAGTCGGGCGAGACCGCCGAGACCGCCTCGCAGTTCATGATCATCCGCGCGATGCTCAAGGCGGCGCTGGGCGCGAAGTTCAAGGACAACATCGTCGCCATCACCGACGAGTCCAAGGGCACCATGCGTCAGATCTGCGACACCGACGGCTACGCGACCCTGCCGGTGCCCGACGGCGTCGGCGGGCGCTTCAGCGTCCTCAGCCCGGTGGGCCTGTTCTCCGCCGCCATGGCCGGCATCGACATCGACGCGCTCCTCGACGGCGCCGACGCGATGGACCAGCGCTGCACGAGCCCCGACCTCGCGAAGAACCCCGCCGCCATGCTCGCGACGCTCCTGGTCGACCTCGGCCTCCGCAAGGGCAAGACCAACCATGTGCTGATGCCCTACTGCAACGCGCTCTACCTGCTCGCCGACTGGTTCCGCCAGCTCTGGGCCGAGAGCCTCGGCAAGCGCGAGAGCCTCACCGGCGACACGGTCTACGCCGGCTTCACCCCCATCAAGGCCCTCGGCACCACCGACCAGCACTCGCAGGTGCAGCTCTACCGCGAGGGCCCGAACGACAAGGTCTTCGGGCTCGTCGGCGTCGAGGATTTCGGCGACGCGGTTGTGACGATCCCGACCGGGCTGGGCGTGGACGCCCTGACCTACCTCGAGGGCGAGAGCATGGCCGGCCTGCTCAACGCCGAGCGCCGGGCGACCGAGTACGCCCTCGTCGAGAGCCAGCGGCCGAACTTCACGCTGAGCTTCCCGCGCGTGGACGCCCACCATGTCGGCGAGTTCATCATGCTCTGGGAGGTCGTCACCGCCTACGCCGGCCTCATGCTCAACATCGACGCCTACAACCAACCGGCGGTCGAGACGGGCAAGCAGGCGACCTTCGGCCTGATGGGACGCGCGGGGTACGAGAAGTGGAAGACCCGCGTCGAGGGGGCGCTGGCGCCGACGCCGTTCCGGATGTAGACGACGGAGGTTCTGCTCCACGGCTTTCGGTATGCAGGGAAGGCAGTTCACCACGGAGCACACGGAGAGCACGGAGGGGAGACCAAACTGGGCCACGCGCGGCCGAACCTCAGTGGCACCATTTTCCAATCGGAAGCCGCGATGCGAGCCACCGGCCGGGTACACTCCCCGACCGATGATACCTCCACCGGTGAGAACGGCCGAGGGCGAACCACGGGTTCATCGTGGCATGCTGATCGCGACAGTTGTCTGGCTGGTGATCTGCCTCTTGGTCACACTGGGCGTAGGTCTCCGGCTATGGATGCCGCCACGCACCGTGACGATCTCGGGCTCGCTCTATCTGCACCAAGACGGCGTCGATTGGCGTGTGAGCCCTGATCCCGGCCCGGAGTCCATACCCCTCGATGTCTCCATCAGGTGGCGTATGTTCCCGGGAGCATTCGACGATATGTCACGCGGCTGCCCGCTCGCCGTTCGTGAGCTGAGAGTGAGAGTCGCGCATTCCTCGGATGGGCAGAGACTCCCACAAGAGCGCAGATGGCTGCACGAACAAGTTGACGAGTTCATCGCCAGCTCGGTGAGCGGTACATGGTGGGGGTGGGATGGGGGGGCCGATCCGCGCCAGCGGATCTCATTCAAGTGGGGATTGACCGCCCTTCGAGGAGTACGCGAAGGCTGGCTTGCGCTCTTCTGTCTCACCTTTGCACACGCGTATGTGATCTGGAGGATGACCGGTCGCTCGCACCAGCGCCGCACCGCTCGACGGCTCCATGAAAGCCTCTGCCCGTACTGCGGCTACTCGATCGCCGGGTTAGATTCCGACCGGTGTCCGGAGTGTGGCGGCGGGTGGCCCAAGTAAAGGACGCGACGACTCGCCGCTCTGGGCGGGCATGGCCGGGCGCCGTGATCGTGCTACCAACCTCATGCCCTCGCAAAGCCGAGGGCATGCCACACACACAACCCCTGCCTTGCCTCCGTGCTCTCCGTGTGCTCCGTGGTGAAACTGCCTTGCTGGCTTTCTTCGCGGCCCTCGCGACCTTCGCGTTCGGCCTCCCCTGCCGTCCGAGGAGAGCCCGCGCTGGCGCGTTGGGCCTGTTTTCGCGGCCTCCGCGTTCCGCCTCTACCGGGCCGTCTCATGCCGCAACTGCCCGCACGCCGCCGCGATGTCCCGCCCGCGGCTGGCGCGGATATGCGCGTTCACCCCCCGCGCCCGCAGGATGTGCTGGAACTCGAGCACATCCTCCTGGCGCGGCCTCTTGAACGGCAGCGGCTCGACCTCGTTGTAGCGGATCAGGTTGATGTTGGCCCGCAGGCTCTTGGCGATGCCCGCGAGCTGGGCGGCGTGCTCGGGCCGGTCGTTCACGCCGCCGAGCAGGATGTACTCCAGCGTGATCTCCCGCCCGGCCTTGTGGAACCATCCCTGGCAGGCGGTCAGCAGCTCGCGGATGGTCGAGTACTCGGCCCACGGGATCAGCTCGCGGCGGAGCTCGTCGTTGGGGGCGTGCAGGCTGAGGGCCAGGGTGACGGGCACCTCGAGCTGCTCGGTGAGCTTCTCGATCGCCCGCGGCAGGCCGACGGTGGAGATCGTGATCTTGCGGGCGGAGATGCCCACGCCCCACGGGGCCGCGATCGTGCGCACGGCGTGCAGCACATTGGCGAAGTTCGCGAGTGGCTCGCCCATGCCCATGAAGACGATGTTGGTGATGGCGGGGGGAGAGACGGAGAGACGAAGAGACGAAGAGACGGAGTGCCCGTCCGAGCCCTGCCGCTCCGAGCCCCCTTCGTCACTTCGTGCCTTCGTGCCTTCGTCCCTCTCTGCCCCCGTCGCTCCGTCGCTCCCCTCGCTCTCCATCCGCAACAGCTGGTTCAGCCGCCAGATCTGCTCGACGATGCGCCCCGCGGTCAGATTGCCGTCGAAGCCGCCGAGTCCGGAGGCGCAGAAGCGGCAGCCGACGGGGCAGCCGACCTGCGAGCTGATGCAGGCCGTGCGCCGGGTCTTGGTGGGATCCTCGGCGGGGATCATCACGCACTCGGTCTGGCGCTCGGGGTGAGAGCCGGTGGTGGGGAGCGAGATGGTCATCGGCCCCTCGCCCGCGCTCCGGGCCGTGCCCCCTTCGTCGCTTCGTCGCTCCGTCGCTCCGTCGCTCCATTCAATGAGCAGCTTCTGCGTGCCATCGGTGGCCACCTGGTGGCGGATGGTCTCGCCGGAGAGGAAGGTCATCTCCGCGCCGAGCATCTCCCGCTCCCGCTTGCCGAGGTTGGTCATCTCGGCCGGGTCGATCACGCCCTTGCGGTAGACCCAGTCGAGGACCTGCTCGGCCCGGAACGGGGGCAGCGCGCGGGCCGTGAACCACCCGCGGAGCGTGTCGGGGGTGTGGTGGAAGATGTGGTCGGGTGGGGGGAGCACGGGGGGAGGGTATGCCCTCCTGCCGCCGCGCGGGCTCGACACGGGGAGATCAGCGGCGCGGGGCGCCGGCGAGGCAGGGCCGCTGCGGGCCCGCCCCGCTACCCGCCCCACCCATCGAGCAGGAACTTCCCGTCCCGATGGAACACCTTCCCGTCGGCCTCGATCGTGCCGCCGGGGCGGCCCTTGGCGGCATTGGGACGCAGGTCGCAGACCATGTCCCAGTGCAGGCCGGACTGGTTGTGCGACCCGCTCTCGGGGTACCCGGCGCCGCACGCGGCGTGGAAGGTCCCGCCGATCTTCTCATCGAAGAGGGTGTTGCGGCTGAACTCGGTGATGCCGTAGTTGGTGCCGATGGCGATCTCGCCGAGGTTCCTCGCCCCCTCGTCCTGGTCGAGCATCTCGTGGAGGAACGCCTCGTTCTTCTTCGCCGCGGCGTCCACGACGCGCCCGCCCTTGAAGGCCAGGCGCACGCCCTCGACCTCGCGACCGTTGTAGACCGCGGGGAAGGTGTAGTTCACATGCCCCTCCACGCCCTGCGGCCCCGTGAAGACCTCGCCGTCGGGGAAGTTCTCGTGCCCGGAGCAGTTGACCCAGGTGGCCTTGGCGGGGTCGACATTGACCCGCAGGTCGGTGCCGTCGTGCCCGTCGGCCGCGGGGGCCCGGAACCGCAGCTCGGTCTTGGTCTGGAGGAACCCGCGCACCCGCTCCTGCCGTTCGTGCACCTTGCCCCACTCCGCGACCGGGTCGGGCAGGTGGAGCAGCCCGGCCTCGAACACGAACTTCTCGTACTGACGCAGGCTCATCTCCGCGTCCTGGGCGCTGGCCTCGGTGGGGTACTGCGTGCCGACCCAGCGGAGCTTGCCCTCCGCCGCCCGGGCGAGCAGGCGGGTGAGGAACGGCTTGCGGGCCTGCTGCGTCGCGGTGAGGCGCTTGGCGTCCACGCGGGTGCGGGAGCGGGTGTTGCGCTCGGCCCAGAAGCGGATGGTGGCGTCCATCGTCTCGACGGTGTGGCTGGCCAGCGGGGAGACGAAGGCGATCTGGTCGAGGCTGCCGCACTCGAGCAGGTCGTCGATGAGCTCCTCCGAGGTGGGCTGCCAGACCGGGTTGGCGCCGGCGGCGAGGACACTGCGGTAGACCGCCCGGATGGCGGGGAGGGCGACGGGGTCGCCGGTGATGACAACCAGGTCGCCCTTCTTGACCCTGGCGGAATAGGCGACAAGCACATCGGCGAGACGGTCGAGCATGGCGGTGTTCATCGGTCGCTCCTGCGGGGCCCCAGGGCAAGCCTATCAGCCCCGCCCGAGGTCGGGGCCGGGGTGGGTCGGGGCCGCTACAGTGGGCCCGAACCGCGCCGGGCCGGCGTGGGAACTACGGAGCCAGCCATGCAGCGTACCACGCAGCTTGTTGTCGCCGCCGGCATCGCCGGCGCGGTGTTCGCGGCCGCCCTCGGCCACCTGCTCGCCTCCCCGTCCGCGGCCTTGGCGTCGTGGGAACGGGGCGGCGTGGTCGGCGAGGCCAAGACCGGCACGGTCGATGTCCTGGGGCTGCTCGAGGTCATGCTCGACTTCGACCCCTACAAGACCGAGCGGGAGACCGAGACCCAGACCTGGAACGCCCAGATCGACCCGCTCGTCGCCCAGCGCGACGCGGCGGTGCAGTCGCTCCAGCAACTCGACCCCAACAACCCGGACCAGTCGGTCTCGCAGGCGCTCTACGAGGAGTACCAGCAGCTCGACCAGCGCATCCGCATGCTCAGCCAGCAGGCCGGGCAGCGGATCGACCAGCTCAGCGCCGGGCAGCTCGCCGACGCCTACGCCAGGATCCACGCGTCGGTGCAGAAGGTCGCCGAGGCCCAAGGGGTCGACCGCGTGTACTCCAGCCGCATGTCGGCCGAGGGCATGGATGTCACCAACACCAATGTCATCGTGCAGGAGGTGCTGCTCCGCCCCCTGCTGCGGGACACGACCGCGCTCGACCTGACCCCGCTCGTGCGCGCGGACCTGGCCATCCCCGACGCTCCCCCGGAGAACCCGGCCGGCGAGGGGCCGACCCCCGCCCCGGTCGAGCAGCCGGCGCCCGAGCAGCCCGCGGGCGAGCCCGGCGGGAACTGAGCCCCTCGCGCCCGGCACCCACGACCGCCCTCACGCGTCGGTGATCGTGTAGGTCATCAGGTTGTAGTCGATATCCTCGGTCTTCACGCCCAACCGGCGGAGGATGTTGAGCGCCTGGGCGCGGTGGTGCACCTCGTGCAGGACCAGCTGGCTGAAGATGTCCGTGGGCGTCGTCGTCACGCGCTTGCGCTTCCCGGCGTCGTCCGTCACGGTGTAGCTGATCTGCGCGTCCCAGTCTGGCACGGCGCCGATCGCGTCCGCCGTCTCCGACGCCTGGACCGCCCACGCGGCCTCCAGCCGGGCGAACGGCGGCGGGTCGTCGTCCCGGATCGGCCAGTCCGCGGACGCCGGCACCTCGCGCCCGAGCATGCGCCGGATGTAGTACCACTCGCTGATGTAGATGTGCGTGAGCACCGCCGCCAGCGAGCCCGGCCCGATCGGGAACCCGCGGGCGTAATCCTCGGGAGACAGCGGGCGCACCCAATCGAACACCCGCGCGCGGGAGCGGGTCAGATAGCTGTAGAGCGTGGCGGGGTGCATCGGCCCAGCATACCCCCCGGGGGGAGGTGGAGGGCGCCCCCCGCGGCGCCCCCGCGGCACTTCAGAGCTGCCAGAGGCTGCTCGCCCAGGTCAGCCCCGCGCCGAACGCCAGGAACATGACCTTCTGCCCCGGCTGGACCCGGCCGGCGCGGGTCTGGTGGTCGAGGATCAGCGGCACCGACGCGGCGACGGTGTTGCCGAACCGGTCGATATTGACATGCATCTTCGACTCGGCCAGGCCGAACCGCTCGCGGGCCGCCGCGAGGATCCGGGCGTTGGACTGGTGGCAGATGTAGTGGTCCACCGCGTCGGCGCTCAGCCCCGCGCGGTCGAGCGTCTGCTCGATCAGCCTGGGGAAGGTCGACACGGCGAACTTGAAGATGCCCGGGCCGTGCATCACGACCCGATTGATCTTCTGCGCGTCGGAGTCGTCCTGGTCGTAGAAGTCGCCCGCGCGGCTGGGGATGTAGAGGTGCTGGGCGCCGGCGCCGTCGGAGTGCATGGACTCGGCGAGCAGCCCCTTGGAGGCGTCGTCGGACGCGCGGAGCACGCACGCGCCGCCGGCGTCGCCGAACAGCACGCTGGTCGCGCGTCCGGAAGTCGAGAAGTCGCAGTGCTGGGTGATGCAGTCCACCCCGATCACCAGCGCGGTCTTGTACCGCCCGCCGAGCATCAGCGCGTGGACGGTGTTCATGGCGTACACAAAGCCCGAGCACGCGGCGTTCAGATCGAACGCCGGGATCGGCCCCGCCCCGATCCGGTCCGCGACGATGCACGACACGCTCGGCGTCGGCATGTCCGGCGTCATCGTGGCGCAGACCAGGAGGTCCACCTGGTCGCCGGCGAGACCCGCGCTCTCGAGGGCCCTGCCGGCGGCCTCGGTCGCCAGCGAGGCGCTGCTCTCGCCCGCGTCGCGGTCGTGGATGTGGCGTTCGCGGATGCCCGTCCGCTGGACGATCCACTCGTCCGAGGTGTCCATCACCTTCTCAAGGTCGGCGTTCGTGACCCGCCGCCCGGGGACCGCCGAACCCGTGCCCGCGATGACGACGCCCGAGAGGGACCTCGCCCGCGCCGATCCGGCGGGCTGTTCGCTGCTCATGCCGGCTCTCGTTCCGGACTGTTGAGATGCTCGAGGCTCTGAATCCTCGCGGCGATCTCGTCGTTCACATGACGCATGACATAATCGCGGGCGTTCCGAACCGCCGCCTTGATCGTCCGCGCCTCACTCGACCCGTGGGCGATGAAACACGAGCCGTTGACACCAAGGAGCGGCGCCCCGCCGTACTCGTGGTAGTCGTTCTTGGCGTAGATCTGCTTGACCACCGGCTCGAACTGGATCGCCAGACTCGGGTCCGCGTCGAAGATCTCCTGCGCGATCGCCGCGAACAGGCTCTTGGCCATCCCCTCGGCCATCTTGAGCAGCGTGTTGCCCAGGAACCCATCGGTGATGATCACATCCGCGGCCCCGTTGAAGAAGTCCCGGCCCTCGACAAAGCCGATGAAGTTCAGGTCGGGGGTGTCGCGGAGCAGGTCGCGGGCCTTCTTCACCAGCTCCGAGCCCTTCCCCTCCTCCGCGCCGATGTTCATCAGCGCGACGCGGGGGTTCTGGATGCCCTGCACATCCCGGGCGTAGATGTCCGCCATCACGCCGTACTGCCACAGATGGGCGGCCGTGGGCAGCGGGTTGGCGCCGGCGTCGCACAGCACCACCGGGCCGTGGAACGCGGGGATGGTGACGGCGATGCCGGGCCGGTGCACGCCCGGCAGACGCTTCATGTGCATGATGGCCGCGGTGACGCAGGCGCCGGTGTTGCCGGCGCTGAGCACCCCGTCGACGGGGTCCTCGTGCTTCTGCGAGCCACGAAGGGTCATCTGCACGATGGAGCTGTCCGGCTTGCCGCGGACCGCCTTGGCCGGCGAGTCCTCCATCGTGATGACCTCGGGCGCATGCTCGACGACCAGCCTGGGGTCCGAGCAGCCCAGCTCCGCGAGCAACTCGCGGATGATCACCTGGTCACCAAAGAGCAGGAGCTGATCTTGGGGCGCGAGGTGGGCCAGCGCCTCAACGCAACCCTTGAGGATGGCGTCCGGGGCGTGATCCCCGCCCATGACATCCACGGCGAGGCGCATGGCTTAGTCCCTCGGGACGCCGATCCCGAGCTTGGGGATGGTGATCTTCAGGCCCGGACGCACATAGCCGGACTCGCGGCAGGCGCGGTGCGGGAGCTTGGGCATCCCGCTCAGGGGGCACATCGAACTCGCGGGCGCGGTCAGAGCGTCGTGCGAGCGGCGGCGGCGAGAGCGGCCGTAGCTTTGTCTTTGTCCTGGCTGCATCGGTCTGCGGTCCTTTCGGGGCCCTGGGCACGGAACGGGCGGGCCTCCGGCGCGCGGAGGGACCACCCTAGGCTGGCCGCAACCGTAGCGCCGGGCCGGGACGGGGTCAATGATTCCGGCCGATCCGGGCTGGACGGCGGGCCCGGGCCGGGTACCATGTATCGGATCCGGTTCGGGTGAGGCCTCGGGCCCCGACGGGCCGGTCCGGCCGGGGTGCGTTGCTCCCCCAAGGCCTCCCTAGCTCAATCGGCAGAGCAGCTGACTCTTAATCAGCGGGTTGAAGGTTCGAGTCCTTCGGGGGGCATTTCCTGCGCGCGTGGTGCCGGGCCCGGCCTCGGCCTGCCCCACCATGCGTAAGTCCTGCGATTCCAGTGCTTTCGCATCGCCCGCGCTCGCGCCTCGCTCGGCGTGCGCGGTCGGCCGGTCAGTGTCTGTACCCGCCAGCCGGAGCGTCGTCCCGTCCGATTCGCGCTGCGCCGGGCGCTGCGCGCAGCGCCGGTCCTCGGCCTCGATGGCTGCCCCGTCGGTGCCGGTGGCCTGTGCGGCCTCGCGGGAGCCCCCCGGCTTGTCGGGCGAGCGGAAAGCCATGTCGAGGGCTCTCCGGGTGTCTGCCAACCCGAGGTGGGTGTAGGTATTCGCGGTCAATGTGGGGGATGAGTGCCGGGCGAGGCGCTGGGCGACTGTGAGCGAGACATCGGACGCCCCGAGGCGGGTGATGTAGCTGTGGCGCAGGCTGTGGAGGTCGGCGTACCGGTCCGCGCCGTCGTGGTAGCGCAGGGTGTCGCTCTCTCTCGCCTTCCGCCGGTCCTCCCCCTTGGGGATCTCCAACAGCCACCGGACGCGGGCGAGCCTCAGGTCAGGCACCAGAAGCCTCTGGGCCGCATGGTGTGGGAGGGGAAAGAGCGGCTCGTCGCGGGGCTTGTCGGGCAGCCAAGCCCGCAGGTCGGCCGCGAGCGGCTCGGGGATCGGCTGGACATCCTCTCGCCGCCGCTTGCTGTAGGCGGCCTCCAGAGCCACGACAGGGCCATCCTCGCCGTCAAGGTCGAAGCTCCGGGGGGTGAGGCTCGCCACTTCGCCCAGCCGAAGGCCGGTGCCCAGGAGCAAGCGGTAGAGCATGGCCCGATCCGGCCCGGTCAGCGTGTGCCGATCGCCGCCGCGTCCGAAAGCGCATTCCGCGCCAGCCTCAGCCGCCAGGATGAGCCGCTCGGCCTCGAAGTCGGAGAGCGCCCGGCGCTTGCGCCGGACATCGGCGGTCTGCCGGACCCGTCGCGCCGAGGCGAGCGGGTCGGCCGGGAGCCGATCGTGGTGCATGAGCCACCGCCCGAAGCCCTTGACAGCCACAAGCCGCGCGTTGAGGGTCCGGGGGCTCCAGTCGTTCTCGGCCTGCTCATCGCCCAGATGGCGGATGAGGGAGTCGGCGCGGATCTGGCCGACAGTCTTCCACTTGAGCGCCTCTACAACCTCGCGGACATAGCCGATGCTCTGGGCGACATGCTTGGCGTTCGATCCCTTGGCCGTGAGCGCACGCTCGTACTCGTCGATGTGCTCTCTGATCCCCCGCTTCGCTTCCAGGGCGCGGCGGTCCTCCCGCTCGTCGATCCGGCCATCACGCCGCATTCTGGCCTTGTCCTCAAGCTGGGTGCCCAGCGCGAGGGTCTCCCGCTTGTCGGTGTAGCCCATGCGGCTGCGCTCCCGCGCGCGCCACTCGCCATCGACGATCCGCCAGTCGGTGAAGGTGAGCATCCAGGGGGTGCCCGGCTTGCCCTTGTCCGCCTTGCGCTTCCAGACTCGTGCCATCGTTCGATCCTCCGGGCCTTGCCCGTGTGTCTGCCTGATTATGCCAACGCATGCCCCATGGCGCAAGTCCCTGCACCAGAAAGACACGCGGATTCTCCGAAGGCGGTCAACCGGCCCGAAGGTTGCCATCGTTGAGTGATGGACCCCTTCGGCCATTCTGGCATCCTTCGGGGAGCGACCAATCCCACCCGCCATCCATGCCCCGCTTGGTGGACGCGACTCGGAGGTGCTTCTTGGCGCGCTTGAGCGTGCTGAGCGCGATCATCGCCGACTTCGCCGACTTCTCGATCTCGGAGGCCGGGCAGGGGCCGTCGGCCAACTCGGAGCGCAGAAACTCGACCGCCTCGTCCAGCTCGCTCCGTGCCCCGTCGTCGCCCAGGGCTTCGAGCAACTCATCGGCCGTCATGGAGACCTCGCCGGACTCCCACTCGATCCGGGGTACGCCGTCTCCCTCGATCCGAAACGCGAGCCCCGAGCTACCTCGCGCGATGTTGGCCTTGATGTTGACCATCATCCGACGGTCCTTGTCGTTGGGATCTTCCGCCACGAGCCACCCCATGCGAGCCGCCGCCACCACCGCGAGGCTTCCGGTCAGCCGGTGGATGGCCTTGCGGGCCTGCGCTTTGTTGAGGTGGGCCACCAGGACGATCGCCACACCCTTGCGTGCCGCCAGCGCCGAAAGCGGGGCCATGAGGGCCCGGACATCCGAGTCGCGGTGCGAGTCCGCCTCGCCGAACACCGCGCCCAGCGGGTCGATGACCACCAGCCCGCAGTCGGGGGTGTCGTCGATGGCCTGCTCCAAGACATCCAACTCGTCCAGCGTGAAGCCCTTGACCGAGCCGTCCGGGTTGCGGACCCCTTCGAGGATCGTCACCCGATCGCAGTCGGCCTCGGCCGCGTCGAGCCTTGGGCGGATGGTGTCCTCGGGGTCGTCCTCGGCGTTGTAGAGCACCGCGCCGAGCCGTTGCTCGCCGGGTTGGCCGTCGCCCGGCCAGCCCCAGCCCCCGGTCGCGCGGGCGATGATGTCGATGGTGACGAAGCTCTTGCCAAGCCCCGGGTCTCCCGCGATGACCGTCACTTTGCCGAAGGGAATCCGATTCCGCCAGAGCCAGCGGACAGGCTTGGATTCGATCTCGGAAGCTCGGCGCATGATGGCCGTCGCCCCGCCCCTTCCCCCCCGAGCCGGACTCTCGTCGGCCGCAGCGGGCTCGTAGGGGTCGGCCAGTCCGATGGCGGAGCGGATCTCGGCTCGAACCGTGTCGCGGTCAGCCGAGCCGAGCCACGCACGAAGATCCTTGCACCCCTCCGGTGGGAGAATCGCGCGCACGCTCGCGGCCACACCCGCAAGCCCCGCCGCGATCTTCTCCGCGCCGCCGAGCCCCGCCTTGTCATTCTCGGCAACGATGACGACATGCCGCCCCGCGAGTAGACCGGAGAGATCAGCGAGGCCGCCGGTCGCGCTGGGTCGGCCGACGGTCTCGAAGCCCAGGTCGAGCCCCGCCGCCGTGTCGCTCGCGCCTTCCACGATGAGGATCGGGTCGTCGGCCGAGGTGCCCGCGTAGGGGTCGAGCGGCCATCGCAGCGCGAGCCCTCGCTTGCTCCCCTCGATGGCGAGTTTCTTGCCGGTGGGCAAGCGGCGTGAGGTGCCGACGATCTCGCCGCCCTGATTCCGCTCGGGGTTGTGCCACTCCTCGCCGACTCGCCTGACGCCGATCGCCGCGAGGCTGTCGATCGACACACCCAACTCATCCGCGAGTGGCGCGAGTTCATGGGGCGGTGTATCCTGATGGTGGAGTTTCGATTCGTTGACGCCAGCCCCGCCCGCCAGCGGGGCCGCGTCGTCTCCAGGGGGCGGGTGTTTCACGCCGCACCTCCCCGTTCGACCAGACGGTCGATGGACTCGACCATGACTCGGGTAGACCTCCCGAGCTTGATCGCCCGCAGCTCGCCAGTCGAGATCAACCGCCAGGCGCTGCGTTCGGAGATCGCAAGCAACTCGGCGGTGCGGGAGACGGTGACCAGTCGGGGGCTCTCGATCGTGTTTGCTTTGCTGTCTTTCGCGGCCATGCGTTCGCTCCGTGAAGTTCGACGCCGGGCCCATCCCGGCGATGACTCGCGGAGATTCTGCACGCCAGTTCGCGCCACGCCATGTCTCGCGCAAGTGCCTCTCCGACAGAGGCTTAGGCCGGACGATCCGGATGCGGCGCGTGCGGTTTCGGATGGCTTCGGATGGCTTCGGATGGAGGCGAGTGAAACTCCGAGCCCCGATCAGTCCGGTGCGGGGTATTCCCGGTCAGCCCACCTGTGAAGCGCCTTGTTCTTCTTGGGGTACAACGCCACCAAGTCGTCCAGTTCGGCGGCGTACTCGCCCCTGTTGCCGTGGATGGGTTTCTTCGCCGTCCGCAGCTTCGAGAGGACATAGTCGGACCGGACCCCGATCACGGCCGCCGCCTCCACCACGAGCACCGGCCGCTTGGGAGGCGCAGGCGGGTCCTTCGCCTTTGCCCTCGGACTGCCTGCGGGCGGGGACGGGACCACTTCCCCAGCGGCTCCGGGCTCCGGGCTGTTCGGCGGCTCGGGAGACTCCCCCAAGCGCTGCTCCGCGAGCGGACGGAGGCGCTCGATCCACCCTCCAATAGCCCGAGTGGCCCCCGCCAACGCCTTGAGGTTCTCCTCGGTGTTCGCCGCGGGGCACGGCCCCACGACAAGCGGCGGCCGCACGGCGCACCGGAGGTCGTCCAATGCCCTCCGAATGCTGACCGTCGGAAGATCGAGTGGGCTCGACTGCGCCGGGTCCAGTTCGGCCTGGGCTCCATCGGTGGCGGGCTTCGCATCCGCGATCGCTTCCCAGAGACTGCGCCGGGCTCTGTGATAGGAGTCGAATACCTGGATTGTCCCGCGGTAGTGCGAGGGGTTGTTCTCGCGCCGAGCGATGATCGCGGCCCTCAGCTCATCGTCCTCGCCATTGGGTGGCTCGAGATAGTCGAAACCCTCCCAATCATCTTTGAATGGCGACCGCTCGACATGCTTTAGTGCCGCATCCAGAGCATGGTAGAGGAACTCGCCACAGGACTGGGCCCGGATGAGGGCGAAGAACAACTCTCGTGACCTGGGGAAGCGGTACGGGGTCGGATCGAGTCCCGCGGGGGCGAGCCCGAAGTGGTCGAGTCTCGGCTTGTCGTCTCGATCAGGGTTCATGTTCGACCGCACTACTCATCCCGGGGCTTGACGCTCGCCGGCCCGCGGCTCCTGCCTTCGCTCGGTTGGTCCTCCAGCGCCGCCGCCACCGCCGAGAACTGCTCCAGGGCGTCCTGGAGGTCCTCGACGATCTCGGCCGCCAAGACATCCGGGTCGGGCAGGCTGTCGCTGTCCTCCAGGGTCTCGTCCTTGATCCAGAACAGGTCGAGGTTGAGCTTGTCGCGCTTGGCCAGCTCGTCATACTCCCACTTCCGCCAGCGCCCGTCGGGGTTCTTCTCCGACCAGGTCTGCCGCCGCTCGCCGATCGCCCCGGGCTTGTACACCCTGACGAACTCGTCGAAGTCCTCCCGGGTGACCGAGTTCTTCTTCTGCGTGAAGTGCTGGTTGGTCCGCAGGTCGTAGACCCACACGCGCCCCGTCCAGGGCTCCTCCCGCGGCGGGCGGCGGTCGAAGAACAGGACATTGGCCTTGACCCCCGGCTTGTAGAAGATGCCCGTCGGCAGGCGGAGCAGCGTGTGGACATCGCACTGGCGCATGAGCTGCTCGCGGATCTTCTGCCCCGGCCCGCCCTCGAAGAGGACATTGTCGGGCAGCACGACCGCCGCACGCCCGCCGACCTTGAGCAGGTTGAAGATGTGCTGGAGGAAGTTGAGCTGCTTGTTGGCGGTCGAGGCCCAGAAGTCGTCGCGGACGATCACATCCTCGACGCTCTCCAGGTCGCCCTCCTCGGTGACGGTCTTGAGGCTCTGCTTCTTGCCGAAGGGCGGGTTGGTCAGGACCATCGAATAGAGCGTCTTGGGCGGCGTGTCGAGGCTGCTCTTGCCCGAGATGACCGGCGTGAGGTCCTCGCCCCCGATGCCGTGGAGGTACAGATTCATCGCGCACAGCCGGGCGGTGTCGGGCACGAGTTCCTGGGCGGTGACCAGCTCGCGGGCGACGCGCTTCTTGTCGTCGCGGTCCATCGACTCGGCGTGGTTGTCGATGACCCAGTCGTAGGCGACGGTGAGGAACCCGCCCGTCCCGGCCGCGGGGTCGATGATGGTGTCCCCGGGCTCGGGCTGCATGACATCGACCATCGCCTGGATGATTGGCCGCGGCGTGAAGTACTGGCCCGCCCCGCCGGTGCTCTCCGCGGCCGAGCGGCTGAGCAGCTCCTCGTAGATGTGCCCCTTGACATCGAGCGTCAGGTTGACCCAGGTCTCGCGGTCGATGAGGTCGTGGATGAGCCGCTTGAGCCGCGCCGGGTTCTTGATCTTGCACTCGGCCTCTTTGAAGATGACCCCGAGCAGGCCCCGCTGGGTGCCCAGAAACTTGAGCCCCGCGGCGTAGTGGTCGTAGAGCCCCTGCCCATCGCGGGCCAGCAGGCTCTGCCAGTCGTAGGCGAGCGGCTTGCCCTTGGCGTCCTTGCCCTGGGGGATCAGGCTCGGGCGTTTGTACGGCGGCCGGGCCAGCTCGTCGGCCATCTTGAGGAACAGCAGGAAGGTGAGCTGCTCAACATAGGCCATGTACGAGAGGCCCTCGTCGCGGCAGACCCCGGCGTGGCTCCAGACGCGCTGGCCGATCTGGGAGATGGTGGTGTTTCCGTTGGTGGTCATGGCGTCTACAGCCCCTCCGTGTCGCGCTCGAATCGGTCCAATGCTTGGCCGTCGAGCATCGCCTGGATTTCCGGGCGGTGCGGCTCATTGGAGGCAAGCGAGTTGAGTTCAGAGCACAGGTGTTCGACGACGAGGTCGTTGTTCGCGGCCGCGCGGTCGTCCTCTGTGTAGTCCGGGTCGAGCATGAGCGACAGGAAGGCCACTTCGTCCCACGGGAGTGCATCCACAAACCCCCAGGCCTCAAGCATGATCGTCTGCTCCAGAGCGTCATGCGAGGCGGACTCATCCTCCTGCATCTCCAGCTTCCAGAGGTCCCACACATGCTCGGCCGGGTAGTCGTCGGGCTGGAAGTCCGCCGATGGGATGCCTTGGAGTTTGGCGGCGATTGCCTCGCTGTACCGCTTGAGCTTGGCGTTGGCTATGTCGTCCAGTGCCGGGGTCATGTGTCATCCGCCTTCCGACAAGAAGGGCTAGCGATCCAATCCGGCGATGAGGCGCGCATACGCACGAACTTCGCGGGCTACTCCCTCCACCCCGGGGAAAAGCGAAGCGGCAGTGATCCCCACGCGCGCTAGATGTCGAATCGCGTTGAACTTGAGCGCGGGATCTACTCGCAACTCGTAGCATCTCCCCGAGGTTCTTCCCGCTGCGTGCTTCCAGTGATCCACCCAGGGCCTGCTCGCCATCGTGAACAGGCCTTGCTGCACGGTGAGTCGGGGGAACTTCTCCTCGTGCAGGTGATAGCAGACGACCCAATCGTCTGCCGCGTTCAGGTAGCCAATGGTGACCATCTCCGGAACGAACCGCCCTTGGACATTCCTGACCATGTTGCAGTGCGCCTTGGTCTGCGTCGGATAGTGGGTTCCAACGAAACCCTCCAGAACCGTTCGGTCAAAGGCCAAGACGCGGCCGGTCGATCGAGTCGCCGGCGGAACAGGAGGGGCGTCGGTGACATCCTCGCAAGCGAAGAACAGCGCCACCCATGGGGATTCGCTCCAATCGAGGAGCCGTGTGGGTGCCCCGTAGTGCCGCATGACTGTCTGCGCCAACATCCCCTTGTGCAGGTGTTCGCGCTGGATCTGGTCAAGGTGCATCGGCGCGTGCTGACGAAAGCGGAGCATCGCCTGCTCCTCGGCGGAGAGCCTGCCCGCCTCCGCCCCTACGCAGTGTTCCTTCGGGAGGAGGCGGTCGAGCAATGGCAGCACGCGCGTGTGGCAGTCCTTTTCACCGCGAAAGACGAAGTCCGCGTTGGCCGTGAACCCCTCTCCGAACTTCTCCTCGATGAAGGCCCGCAGGTCACGCCACTGGCCTGGTCCGAAGGAAACGGGCACTGGGGGATCGGCGAGGTCTGGGATCTTGCCCGGCCTTTGCACTGGCTCGCAGGGGAGGTTGCCCACTACTCAGTCCTCCTGAACAGGAACTTGGGGTCGGCGGCGTTTCGGCGGGAGCGCGTGCCGGGCTTCTTGGCGGGGGGCTGCTTCGATGCCACCTTCTTCCGACGGCCGGTGCCCACGGCCTTGTCCGACTCGGCTTGGGCCCAGAGGCGGGCCAGCAACTCCGACGCGGGCTCGTCGGCGGGGTCTTGCGGCACGAGCTTGCCCTCGAACGCGGCCTTGAGGATCGACTGCCGGAGGCGGCCGGAGCGGCGGAGGGCGCGATCGACCTCGGCCTCAAGGGCGTCGATTCTTGAGAGCGACTCACCCACGAGTTCGTCGATGGCCTGCATCTCGGACTCGGGGGGTAGGGGAATGGGAATCCGCTGCAAGTTGGTGAGCGAGACATTGTGCTGGCCAGCGGATGACGCCGCATGTGACTCGATGATGCGTCTGCCATGCCACGAGCTGAGGGCGTGATGTAGATACCGACCGACCGGAAGCGATGCTGCTCGCAATCGAATCAGATAGGACGCGAAGTAGGTCGGCGAGGGGAAGTCGGCTGCCACGAGGGCCACTTTGCCCAACAGTCGGATACTGCCGTTCGTTCGACACACCAGAAGATCCCCGGGCGCAAGGAACTCGCCGTAGTCCCCCAGGCCCAAATCGGCTGTCGCATACTTGATGTCCGCGAGGTCAAGCTCCCCCCTGGCGATGTTCGGGATGCGCAGCACCGGCTCACCATCGGCCTCGTAGTCGCAACGCACCGAAGTGCCGTAGCTGCTTCCCCAAGTCAGCGCGTCGAGCCCTGCCCATTGCCACTGGCGCGGTAGTCGGAAACTCGCGTGAATCGCGTCGAACTCGACCGGCTCCTCGTACCTCCCCCTCCACCCCTTCGGCGGCGTCTTGCCCTTGGCCTCGTACTTCCGCAGCGTCTCGGCCTCCCAGTGTTCGCGGCGGGCCTTGAGGATGCGGGCGAGCAGGTCGGCGGCGGGCTCGGGGGCGTGCTCCTCGCGCCAGCGGGCCGACAGCCGCCCGGTGACCGCGGCGTGGAGTACCGCGGCCCGGTAGCGGTCGAGCTTCCGCCGCACACGCCGCAGGGCCTCGACCCCACTGTCGAGGTCGGAGAACAGCTCGTCGATGCGGTCCGCGATGCGGGTTTGCTCGGCGGCGGGGGGGACCGGGAGCGTGATCTGCCGCATCGGGCCTTGCGGGAGTTTGAGTCTGGTGGTGCCGCTGACGAATGGCCGGTAGTCCACCCGATTCAGGGCGTGGACAAAGAACCGATTGAGTGCGCCCGCACGAGCCCGAAGGACATGGGCATGGTTGTTGACCCAGGACTTGCCGTCGATCAGATAGGCGACGGACTTGGATGAGTCCAAGAACGGTGCGCCGTCCTCGCCGAGCAGGATCAACTCCTCGTCGAACAGGTAGTCGTCGATCCATCCAGCCTGCCCAGTGGCTCCGTAGTAGGGGACAGCTCCGCGCCGCGATGCCCGCTCCTTGGCGTTCACTGGAACACGGCGGCTGTCGAGGATCTCAAAGACCTGGGGCAATGCCGCAGTAGCCCAACCACGAGGGAGAGGTATCCGGGCGGCGTCGCCGTCCTCATCTGGACCAACCGGATTGGGGAGAATGGAGTTGCTGCTCATTTGGGGAAGTACTTCACTGCGCGCTTGGTGTGCCTAACCATCTTCTTGGGGTCGTAGCCGAGAGTCGGTGAAGAACCGATCGCTGCATAGTGCTCAGCAATGGCCTTGCCCAGATGTCTGCCGCGATCAACATCGTCCGGGTCCTTTCCGTTCCACCAAGGCCAATAGCCATGTGCATCGCAAGGCCATGGCTGCAATGGCATCCGGGGGGCTCTCGCGGATGGGTCCACATAGAAACCGAAAGGCGGTGCCTTTCGCTCAGCGTGGTACGCAGTTCCGATGGGCACGCCGAGCGGGGTTTGCCGGGTGTGCAGTTTGGCATCAACGGGGTCAGCAAACCCGGCGGACAAGTCACGGCCCAGGATCGTCTCGCCCGCAGCGAGCCCACCCCGAACAAGAAATCTGTGATCGGGTGACGCTTCGTGGATGAATGAGCAGGCAAGCCGGATCATCGCCGCGCGTGCGGCGCTTTGCAGCGCCAGCAGCGAGGTGGAGAGCAGGAATGCGCCATCCGTGATGGGGACGACTTCAATCCCTGCCCTCGCGGTGCCGCGGAGAATGGCATCGTGAACCTTGGCAATGTAGTTGGACGCCCGCTGGAGTGAGGTGGCCATTGCATGCTCGGCTCCCATCAAGTCCAGCCAAAGCACATACCGAGGCTTTATCAGAGTGCCTGAGGCAGTGTTGTCGAAGTAGGCGCACTCACTCTTGGGGAACAGCGCACTGACTGCCGCACTGGGCTTGGGCAATTTGATTGGAGTGGGACGAGTGGTCATTGCGCCAGCACCTCATTCAACTCCGCTAGCATGTCCCCGAGCCCGCTGCCGAACACCTCGTGCGCCTTGCCCAGGCTCCCCATCTGGTGGAAGCGTCCGTGCTGGAGGTCGTCCATCTCGATGGTGAGGCTCGTGCCGATGTGTTCGGCGATGAGGTCGAGCCAGCGGCGCTGGTCGGCGGTGAACACGACCCCGACCGCGGCCTGCTGGGCGTGCCAGCGCTCGTACCGCTCGGCGACGACGCGGGGGAAGGGGGTCAGGGGCTCCTCGGGGCGGAGGGTGTGGCGGAGCAGGCTGACCAGGTCGGTGGCGACGCGCGGGCCGCTGTCGGGGCTGGGGCGGTTCTCCAGCAGCTCGTAGCAGCGCCAGACCTGCTCCGGCGTGGTCGAGAGCGGCGGTCGCTGGAGGGCCTTGGCGAGGTCCTTGAGATCACGGAGGCTGGCCCGCTGGGTCGCGGGGACGGCGTAGAACGCCTGGAGGGCGGTCAGCTCGTCCTGGTGCTCGCCGATAAACCGCTCGAAATCGGTGACGGTCTGCCGGGCCGCGTCGTAGGCGGCGTCGGAGAAACCGGCGGCGATCAGCTCGTCGATGGTGCCGAAGTCGATGATCTGCTCGGCCGAGTGCTTGATGTCGAGGACGGTCTGGCGGAGAGCTGGCTTGAGCCAGGGCCTGACCGCTTCGCGAATGAGTTCCTGCTCGGCGGCTTCAAGGGCCTTCTCGTCGGGCTCGGTGCCCGGGGGGAGGGCTGCCGCGGCGTGGGTGTGGGCGGCGTCGGCGTCGAGGGCGTGCTCCAGGTTGGCGACGAGCGTGCTGAGGGGGGTGCCCGCGACGGACTCGACCTCGGCGTGCTGGTCCTCGGTCATGTCGAGCGAGAGCTTGGCGAGCTTGCCCGCCAGGGCGCTGACGGCGTCGGGGTCGGTGCCGCCGGCGGCGATGAACTGGAGGACCTGGTCCAGGCTCTTGGAGGGCTGGCGGTCGATGGGGCGGGGCTCGCGCTTGGCCTGCTCGCACACGCCGACGGCATCGACGATGACGAAGCGGGTCTTGGAGCGGGCGTCGGGGGTGACGCCCTTGAGCTGGTCGGGGTTCATCACGCGGACGCCGCGGCCCTTCATCTGCTCGAAGTAGTTGGAGCTGCGGACGCCGCGCATGAAGAACACGATCTCGACGGGCTTGACATCGGTGCCGGTGGCGATCATGTCCACGGTGACAGCGATGCGGGGCTCGTAGGAGTTGCGAAAGACCTGGAGGACCTCCTCGCCGGTCTTTCCTCCCGTGCGCGTGTAGACGGGCACCTTGCGCGGAGTGCCGTCCTCACCGATGACCTCCTGGATCGTGCGGAGCATCCCGGTGCGATAGGTGATCTTCTGGCAGAAGTCGTTGCCCTTGCCGAACTCCTCGCGGACGATGTCCACGATGTCGTCGGCGTGGGAGTCGTCTTTGGCGAAGATGATCGTCTTGGGCACGACCCTGCGCCCGGGGAAGATCTCCGTGAACAGCCGGTCGCGGAAGGTCTGGACGATGGTGCGGATCTGGTCCTTGGCGACGACGGCCCGGTCGAGGTCCTCGGGGTCGTAGGTCAGGTCGTCGTCGAGGGCCTCCATCCGCTCGCGGCGCGTCTTGCGGCTCCGCTTGCCGACGGTGTAGCCCGACTCGACGGTGGTCTGGCTGGTGCTGATGCGCGTCTCGATGCGGTAGACATCGAAGGGGACATTGACCCGGTCGGCGACGGCCTCCTCGTGGGTGTACTGCATGACGAGGTGCTTGTCGAAGAACCCGATCGTCTGCTTGCCGGGCGTGGCGGTGAGGCCGACGAGGAAGGCGTCGAAGTACTTGAGGACATCGCCCCACACGCTGTAGATGGAGCGGTGGCACTCGTCCACGATGATGGCGTCGAAGAACTCGGGCGGGATGTCGCGGTTGTAGGTGATCGGGAGCGGGGGCTTCTTGAAGGCCGGGCCGCGCTCGAAGGTGGATTGCTCCTCGTCCTCCTCGGCGAAGGCGTTGCCGGTGAGGACCGAGTAGAGCCGCTGGATGGTGGTGATGACGACCTTGTTGACCGGGTCGAAGCGGCTCACGCGGGGGAAGTCGGTCGGGTAGAGCTTGTCGAAGGTGTGGCCCTCGCCCGGCGGCTGAAAGTTCTGGAACTCCTTGAGGGTCTGGAGCCCCAGGTTGGTGCGATCGACCAGGAAGCACACCCGCCGGGCGTGCCCGAACTTGGCGAGCCGGTAGGCGATGTTGGCGGCGGTGAAGGTCTTGCCCGAGCCGGTGGCCATCTGGATGAGGGCCTTGGGGCGGCCGTGGGCGAGCGAGCGTTCGAGGTTGCCGATGGCGGTGTGCTGCTTGGGCCAGAGCCCGTCGGCGGGGAGGGGCGGCATCTCGCGGAGCCAGGCGCGGAGGGGCTTCTCGGCCTTGACCATCTCGACGAGCGTCTCGGGTCGGTGAAACGAGAACACCACCCGGCTGCGGGCGTCAGGCTCCCGCCAGTCGGTGAACTGGGTGACCGCGCCGGTGGATTCGTACTGGAACGGCAGTGGGCGAGCCCAGGCGGGGAGCCCGGCCGGGAGGCTCTCGGAGTATCCCGCCGACTGGCCCTCGACCCCCTTGAGCGTGTGCCCCGCGGCCTTGGCCTCGACAATGCCGATGGCCCGCTGGTCGGCGTAGAGCAGATAGTCGGCCGGGCCGCGGGCTCCCGGGAACTCGCGGACGGCCTGCCCGCGACCGTCGGTGAGGTCGATGGCCTTGTAGTCCTGGACGGCCCACCCGGCGGCCGCGAGCGCCGTGTCGATCTGGCGTCGGGCTATCTCCTCTGGCTTTGACATCCCTGGGTGGTTCCCCTGCGAATGGGGCAGGGTATCAGTCAGGAAGGGTCCTCACAAGCCAGCGGGGGCCATATGGCGACCAGGGGCGCGACCGAAGGCGGATTGCACTCACGAGCGCGTGAGAACCCTATCCCCAGAGACTGGGCTACTAATCAGTGCCAGTGAAACTCCCGGAAAAGACCCTGTAGAGGGCGTTTGCCGTTGAATCGCCGCGCGCATGGCCGTGCGCGGGTGGCCGGGGACCAGGACTGCTTTCGGTGCCGCTGGTCCTCTCAGCAACAGCAGACCCGCTCCCAGACATCGACGACGCCGCGGGAGTCACTCGGGGCGCTCACGGTGCGCGAGAGGGGCGGAAGCCCGTCTTCCGCCCCGAGGGCGGCCTCGGGGTCCTCGTGGCCGAAGGGGCCGGGTCCGTCGCTCTGACGGGCCTTGGCACCCTTCCGCCCCTTCGAGGCGGCCGCATAGACCTTGGACCCGGCCGTCGCCGTGATGGCGTCAAAGCAGTAGGCGTCGTGCTGAGTCCGGTTGTCCGAGGGGGCGGGGATGCCGAGCATCCCGCAGAGCGGGCGGAAGTGGGTCTGCGAACTGGCCCGCTCGGTGAGATGGCGACCCTTCCAGGCTTGGACAAACTGGGTGGGGGTCTGGGGCTTCATCCGTGAGAGCGAAGGGCAGAGTGTCCGGTCCCCGCGTCTCCGGCCGGGAAGCGGCACAGGCTACACGCAAGCGCCGACCATGGGGCGGTTCGCTCAGTGGCATCCAGTCCTACGACCGAGCGGTACTAACCGTCGGTTCACCCTGCTGGGCCACTCGCAACTCGCCGAGTTTTCGATCAAGCCAGTCGTTCAGTTGCCTGTAGGCTTCGGTATCACCCTCGATCGCCAGATTCACGAGTCGGAGGGATTCCTCTCGATCATCGCCCTCAGGAAGGCCAGCGAGCAGCGACCGGAGCGCGGTGAGCGCGTGGAGCAACCCCGTCGGCACTCGTGAAGATGGAGACATGGACTGGTTCATCGGTTGCCTCCCTCCGTCGGCCTCGGAATTCGTGGTCTAGGCACATGAACCTCCGGGTCTCTACCGTCCCTACGCCCCCCGGGTTCGGAAGATCCCGGTAGTCCCGGCCGCGCCATCGATGAGCCCCGCAGCCTCGCTGTCGAGTCGCTCGACGGTCGGGGGACTGTCATGGGGCGTGTGATGTTGTTGCGGACATCGCCGATCGTTCTTCGCCTGACCATCGGTCCGAGCGCATCAAGGGTGCGTGCGAGCGCGCCCATGAGGGTACGGACGGTGTTCGAGTCAAGTGGCAATGCCCCATTGCGGCTTTCAATGCAGATTACTGCCCAGGGGTCATCCTCCGGTCGGTCGCTTGGCACAGGCATGGCCGCGACAGCATCGTAGGACTTGCCGAGGCTGCGCGTCGGCCACGACTTTCGACAGTCGGTTGATCGCACCCAGCGGTACCTGCCTTCCAGCATCGCTTCGGCCGCCAGCGATCCGCTCTGGCTTCGCCCCGACGAAGTCCAAATCGGTAGATCGGCCTTTCTTCCGTATCCGGCTTCTTGGCCCGGTTCGACCGGAAGCGAAAGCAGGTGCTCCAAGCAGTCTTGCTCGGGATGTACACGCCAGACCGTAAAATTCAGGGTGGATCGGGTGAGCTTTGACACGAGCAGGCGCACCGGCGGACCTACTGCCTCGGCAACCCAAGCGATGGCCAAGTCCGTGCGAGTCACCGAACCCCGGCGCAGGGCGGAGTACTCAACGGCTTTGCTGGCCAGTGCCGATCCCTCAGTGAGACCGTCGATCGATCGATGCACCTCGACTGCGGCGCAAGCTATCTCATCCCAAGTCTGGTCTGCGTCAATGGCCGAAACCGCGCGGTTTATCCAGTCACGGAGGGGGTCGATCCCTCCGAGGAACTCTATCCACGTACGCACCCCGTATGCCGGTCCGAAACGGTGTGCGATAGGTGTGACGATCATCCTCTGGACAATCACCGCTGCTGCAATCAACCAAAAGATCGTCCCGCCGAAGAACGCTATGCCCGTCACAACCGCCGCCTCAGCCCAGGTAATCGGCGCGGCGACACCCGCGATCTGCCATCCAAGCGCGGCTGAGCCAGACGACAGTACTCCACCCGCAGAGATCGCCTGGACCAGGGCGGTCGCCTTTCGCCGGACCTTCACCGCGTAGGCAATCGCCGCGAGGCTCCCTGCCAGTCCCAGCAGGATGAAGAAGACATAGACCCAGCCGACTGCAAGTCCCTGGGACATGGCGGTCTCGGCTTGGCCGGTCGGTGGGCTCATCTCCCGAAGCGTATCGAGCGTACCAGCGTGCGCCAAGGCCTGTCCTGGGCGATTGGGGATATGGGCGCTTCCCGCCCGGGAAACTACCCCAATATCGCCGTCTGTCTGCGTGTGGGGACGCTCTCGCCCGGGAATGCGCCCGACTGGCCCGGGCTTGCCGGGCTCGACCGATCATCGCTCGTCGGCCCAGTCCCATCCCGCCTCATTCTACATCCCCGTCACCGTCACCCACCCACCGCCCACGGGATCGCCAGACGGGGTTTCGGTGACGGTGACAGGTGGGTGGGAGCCGGCGCGACTCAGTCGAGGTGATCTGTAGCTTGCCGCGACAGGTCAGCGATTGCGCGGTCGCGGTCTCGCAGCAGAAGCAGGCAGCCCGTCAACAGCGCCCTGGTGGCTGCGGACTCCGCCGACCGCTCACCGTGCCGCCAAGCGTTCATCCGGCTCCGGGCCTTGCCCTCGGGCGTCCTCGGGCCCGTGGACCGCTCCCACGGCCTCACGCGGGAGGCCGAGGCCCGCAAGGATGCCAGCCCCTCCGGCGTCAGCCGGTAGGCTCTGGGGCCCTCTGACGGGCTCCGATCCCTGTTCGTTCGTCGTGTTTCGGTCCACTCGGATTTCGCCATTGCTCACCACCTGTTGTGCCGCGATGTTGGCCTGCCCGATCGCGGTGAAGTTGCCCGGGGCCCGGGGCGGCCGCCGGTACTCGGCGAGGGCCAGCATGGCCCGCCGGAAGGTGTTGGACGCCCGGTCGGCGTACTCATTGACCGTGCGGATGCTCTCCAGCCGCTCCTGGCGGTTGGCGTACTCGGACAGATGCAGCACTCGCGCGTGGGCGAGGGCGGCCTGGATGATGAGCATTTCCTCCAAGGGGTCGCGGGGGCCCATGCGGTCGAGCATGTCCTCGATGAAGTTGCAGCCGCCATCGGCGAGGTCCACGCCGTTGCAGAGCTTGCCGATCCTCTGGCGGACCGCGTTGCCAAACACCATGCCCCCGAGGCCAGGGCCATAGAGCTTCCGGGCGGCCGCCTTGTTCGTGGCGGGGTGGCCGGGGAGGCTGAGGGGGGTGGCGAGTTCCTTGGGCTCCGGCGGGGTCTCCGGGGCGGTCGTGGGCTCAGGGTGTTCGGGGTGTTGCTCGTCCATGATCTACCTCCGGGCCGTCAGCCCCACCAAGAAAACGCTGATATTCGCGTCCATGTGCGCGCCGGGCACCCAACGGTCCCGATCCCCGCCATCGGGGAGAATCGACCCCCCTCCCCCCGAACCGCCGTCCGTCTGTGCGATGGGCACCCAACGGTTTCGGCCCGGCCGAGTGCGGGCTCACTCCCCGCCCCCCTGGGTCGAGCGGACCATCGCCGCGATGCCCGCCCGGACCGCCGGGGGCAGGTCGGCCCATGCCGCCACAACCGCCGCGAGGTCGGGATCGGTGGGTGCCTCCGCGGGGCCGCTCCCGCCGATCTGCGCTGCGCATGGCGCTGCGCACTCCGAGCCCGATTCGCGTAAGCCCTGTGAATCGTGGCCTTTACGATCGTCGGGATTCTGACTCTTAATCAGCGGGTTGAAGGTTCGAGTCCTTCGGGGGGCATTTCCTGCGCGCGTGGTGCCGGGCCCGGCCACGGCCGACCCTACCGGCCGTCCGGCGTGAGCCCCATCGACGCGCGGAGGGGATAGACCGTGAGGCTCTCGAGCCGCACCTCCCCCTGCTCAGAGAACAGCGACACACCCACGCTCCCGGCGTGCGGGAAGATCTGATCGGTGATCGTCGCCAAGCCCCCGTTGCCGAACAGCTCCACGCTCGACCGGTCCACGAACACGCGCAGCGTGATCAGGTCGTCGTCGCCGAAGTACAGCGGGGCGGCGTGGTGGCCCGGGAACTGGTCTGAGAACCCGGTGTTCCCCGAGCGGCGCCGGTCAACGAACAACTCACGCAGCCGGGCGTCGTAGCCGACCATCGTGTACTCGGCGGCGTTGCCCCCGGCGCTCTCGCGGACCCGCAGGCCGAAGCGCTTGGCGGCGCCGAGCCTGAACACCGCGAGGATCTCCATCGCATCGCCGGCGATGCCGCGATCCCCGAGCGGGGTGACCCCGGGGGCCACGGTCAAGTCACGCAGCACGACCGGCTCGCCCCGCAGCGACTCAACCTCGCGGACGGGGCGCTGACGGAGGCGCAGCCCCTCCCATGTGCGCACGAGCGAGACCTCGCGCGGCAGGCTCATCGCCCCGCGCCAGGGGCTGGTCGGGATCACCCCTGTGTACGGCGAGCCGTTCATCCAGGCGATCCAGATCCGCCGCCCGTCGGGGGCATCGTTGTACGACTGCGTCGCGTAGAAGTCGCGCCCGTAGTCGACCCACAGCGTCGTCTCCGGCGGGTTGTCGCTGGCAAATCGCTCTCCGTCAAACTCGCCGACGAAATACTGCCCGGCCATGCCCCCGTTCGGCCCGCCCCCGCCGCCGTCGACCTGCAGGACCCATCGCGAGCCCGCTTCTCCCTCGATCGGCAGCTCGAAGAGGTCGGGGCACTCCCAGTTGGGGAAGGCCGGAGCGCCCGCGGGGCCGAAGACCGACAGGTGGGTCCAGTGGAGTAGGTCGGGCGAGCTGTAGAACTGCACGCGGCGCTCCGCGGCCAGCGACACAACCATGACCCACCGGCGCGTGCCCTCGTGCCAGAAGACCTTCGGGTCGCGGTGGTCCGCGAGGCCCAGGTCGATGACCGGGTTGCCGGGGTAGTCGGCCCAGGTGAGCCCGCCGTCGGTGCTGAACGCGATCCGCTGGTCCTGGCGGCGCCGGGCGCCGTCGTGCCCGGTGTAGATCGCCACCAGCGGCCCCGTGCCCCGCTCGCCCCCCAACCCGAGGCCGGAGGTGTTGGCCCGGTCGTTGACCGCCGAGCCCGAGAAGATCATGACCCCGCCCTCGGGGATGGCGACGGGCAGGTGCCGCCAGTGCAGCAGGTCGGTGCTGGCCGCGTGCCCCCAGCTCATGTGGCCCCAGGTGTCGCCCCGCGGGTTGTACTGATAGAAGAGGTGGTAGACGCCATCGGCGTACAGCAGGCCGTTGGGGTCGTTGAGCCAGTTGCGCTCCGGCGTGAAGTGGTACGCGGGGCGGTAGCGCTCGGCGTACAGCGCCGTGGGCGGGCGGGCGCCGAGCGTTCGCATCTCGCCGTCGCTCAGGGCCCGGTCCCACAGCGCGGCGTGATCGACCAGACCGGTAAACCGCCGCCCGACCGAGCCGTCTCCCATCGGCTCGCCCGCGATGACCAGCGGCACGGCGGTGGCGGGGCGCAGCGGGCCCGACAGCGCCGCCGAGGCACGCCGCTCGCCGTCGAAGAACAGGTCGAGCGTGCGCCCGTCGTAGCGTGCGCCGAGGGTGTGCCAGCCCTCGGTCTCGGCGTCGGGGATGCGCGTCGTCGCCCGGGCCAGGGTCCCGCCGGAGCCGACCTCCGCGCCGAGCTCCAGCGAGCCGCCGGCATCGAACGCGTACAGGTTGTACTGCAGCCGCTCGTGCCCGCCGTGCTTGGAGAACGGGGTGATGTTCCAGTCGCCGCCGGTGCGCTGGAGCCGCACGAGCATGGTGAGGGCGTCGCCGGTGAGATTGACCTCGCCCCCCGCGCCCTGGCCCGCGACCAGCGCGGAGCCGCGGAGCTCGACCGCGAGGCCGTCGCCGCCGACGAGGCGCGAGGCATCCGCGTCCGCCGCGGAGAGAGCGACGCCGAACCTCGCGCCGTCGCCGCTGGGGGCGAGCGTGCTGTCGGGGGCGCTCGCGTCATGGGCGTCCGCCATGTGCCAGCAGGCGACAGCATCACGGAGGATCTTGGCGCCCGGCTGGGCGCCGGCGGGGCTGACAGCGAGACCCGAGCCAACCAACGCCGCGAACACGGTGAACCGGGGGGCACGGAGCATGATCAGAGACTACCAGCATCCGCCCACGCCGTCGGCCGCCCCCCGCTACCGGTCCCGCCAGAACCTCGGGCTGAGGAGCACGATGATGGCGTAGACCTCCAGACGCCCTAGCACCATCAGGACGCTCAGCACCGCCTTGGACGACCCGCTCAGCCAGCCGTAGTTCTGCACCGCGCCGACCAGGTCCAGGCCGGGCCCGATGGTGCAGAGGCAGGCGATCGCCGCGGTCGCGGCCGTCGTGTAGTTGCACTCGCTCGCCGGGTTCATCTGCTCGAGCAGCATCACCGCCCCCGACCCGCCGACGAACAACACGGCCATCCCGATGATGAACGCCAGCGTCCCGAGCTTCAGGTCCGAGTCCATGACGGTCCTCCCCAGCCGGAGCGGGCGGACCACCTGCGGCCGGAAGACATGCTCGATCTCGGCCAGCAGGATCTTGAACGCCGCCCAGGCACGGATCACCTTCACCCCGCCCCCGGTGGAGCCCGAGCAGCCGCCGACGAGCATGAGCAGGACGAGCACGCCGTGCGCGAGGAAGGGCCAGCGGTCGAAGTCGCTGGTGCAGAACCCGGTGGTGGTCTGGATGGAGACTGTCGTGAAGACCCCCTGACGGATCGAGGCCCCGAGGCCCGAGGCGACCTCCTCGCCGGTGGTCATCACGATCGGGTCGGCGCTGCGCCACACGGCGTAGCTGACCAGCGCCGAGCCCACCGTCAGCATCGCGAGATAGGCACGCAACTCCGGGTCGCGCCAGACCTCCGCGAGGCGGCCCTTGCACACCTTGTAGAACCAGTTGAAGTTCATGCCCGCCAGCACCATGAAGACCACGATGATCAGGTCGACCATCGGCGTGGCCGCGTAGGCGCCGGTGCTGGCGTTGCGGGTGCTAAACCCCCCCGTCGCCATCGTCCCGAAGGTGTGGCAGACCGAGTCGAAAAGGTCCAGCGGCGTCAGGCCCCAGAGCAGCGCCACCTGCGCCACCGTGAGCGCGAGGTAGATGTACCAGAGCCACCGGGCGGTCTCGCGGATGTGCGGCTGGAGACCCTCCGGGCTCGGCCCGGGCGCCTCGACATTGAACAGCCGCTTGCCGCCCACACCCAGCCCGGGCAGCACCGCGACGAACAACACCACGATGCCCAGCCCGCCGAGCCAGTGCGTGAGCGCCCGCCAGAGCAGGAGCGCGTTGGGCATCGCCTCGATGTCGCTGAGCACGGTCGCCCCGGTGGTCGTCAGCCCGCTCATCGCCTCGAAGTAGCAGTCGATGAACCAGCGGAACGGGTGCCCCGCGCGGGCCCGATCCAGGTGCGCCCAGAGGAAGTAGGGCGTCGCGGAGAGCGCCGCGCCCATCAGCCAGCTCGCAGCGACCAGCAGCAGCGCCTCGCGCCGGCCCAGATAGCTCGGCGCGCCGCGGCAGCTCAGCCAGCCCGCGCCGCCCAGCAGCAGGCCGAGCAGCCCGGCCGCCCCGAGCGCCCCGATGCCCGTGAGATCCGGGTCGCGCCGGACGCCGAGAAGCTCCACCGCCCCGAACAGCCCCGCCGTGCCGAGCATGATCGCACCGAGCAGCGCGAACAGCAGGCCCATGCGTCCGATGACCAGGCGGAAGTTCAACGCGGGGTCCTTTCCTCGCGGGGACAACGCACGCGGCTACGAGCCGTGCAGCGCCCCGCGGATCTCCTTCTCCCGCCCGGCACGCCCGATGACCATGATCGAGTCGCCCGGCCGGATCACATCCCTCGCCCCGGGCACCCACACCTCCCCGCCGCGCCGGATCGCGGCGATCACCCCGTTGGGCGAGAGGTTCATCTCCGTCAGCGGACGCTCCCCCGAGAGGTCGTGCTCGGTGATGTGCACCAGGAACACCTCAACGCCCGACGCCAGCGTCGCCAGCCGCTGGAACGAGCTGTCGTCGAGCAGCATCTCCAGCTCTCTGGCCGCGACCATGCCCGGGCTGTACGCCCGGTCCACGCCGATGTGGTACAGCAGGTCCAGGTACCTCGCCCGCTCCACCACCGCGACCGCCTCGCTCACACCCCCCGCCTTGGCGAAGACCGCCCCCACGATGTTCTCCTCCTCGTGCTGGTGCATCGCGATAAACACATCCGCCTGCCCCAGGTGCTCCTCCGCGAACACCGAGCTGTCCGACGGGTCGGCGTTCAGCACCGTCACCCAGTCCAGACGCTGCGCCAGCTCCTCCGCCCGCTCGCGGTCGGTCTCGAAGAGACGGATCGACCAGCCCCGCTTCCGCAGCACCTCGCACAGCCACGCCGCCATCGGCGTCCCGCCCATGATCACCACATTCTTGCGCTTGGTCTCCTGCACCCCCACCCGCCGGAGCAGCTCATCGAAGACCTCCGTGTCCCCCACCAGCACCACACGATCCCTCGCCTGCAGCGCCGTCGACGCCACCGGGATGAACGACTCCCCCCCGCGGGAGACCGCCGCCACCCGGGTGCCCGGCGGCAGCTGCAGGTCCGAGAGCGCCTTGCCGATCGCCGCCGCCCGATCGGCGATCACCAGCTCGTGCATGTCGATGCGCCCACGCCCGAAGTGCTCGATCGTCACCGCCGCGGGGTTGCGCAGCGACCGGGCGATCGCCGCGGCCGTCGCAAACTGCGGGCACACGATGTGGTCGATCCCGAAGTGCTTCTCGTAGTCGATGTCCGCCTGATCGAAATAAGTCGCGTGCCGGATGTGCGCCACCGTCCGCCTCGCCCCCAGTGCCTTGGCCAGAGACGCGGTCACCAGATTCACCTCGTCGTCGTCCGTGGTCGCCAGCACCAGATCGCAGTGCGACGCCCCAGCCTCCCGCAGCACACGCGCGCTCGCGCAGTTGCCCTGCAGAACGCTGATGTCCATCGTGTCCGTGAGGGTGCTCAGACGGTCGGCGTCCAGGTCGATCGCCGTGATCGACCGCCCCGCGGCGTTCAGAAACTCCGCCGAGTGCGTCCCCACCTCGCCCATCCCGCAGATCAAAATGTTCATGCCCGGCCGACCTTGTCCATATGGACGGGAAGTCTAGCAGAACAGCCGCCCGCCGGCCCGCCCCGGCGTGCTATATTCGGCGGCCATGACCAACCGCTTCAAGGTCGATCTCCGGGGCATCATCGATCTGGCCGCCCACCACCTCTACACCTCGCCGGAGGTGTTCGTGCGTGAGTCCATCCAGAACGCGGTGGATGCCGTCACCGCCCGGCGCCGGATCGAGCCCGGCTACACCGGCAGGGTCCGGCTGGAGCTGACCCCCGCCGACGACGAACGCCCCGGCACCATCTGCATCAACGACGACGGCATCGGACTGACCGAGGCCGAGGTGCACCAGTTCCTCTCCACCGTCGGAGCCTCCACCAAACGCGACTCGGCCGAGGAGGTCGTCGACCGCCTCACCGGCGAGGAGGGCGGCTTCCTGGGACGCTTCGGCATCGGCCTGCTCTCGTGCTTCATGGTCAGCGACGAGATCGTCGTCATCACACGCTCCGCCCGGGAGCCCGACGGCCCCGCGGTCGAGTGGCGGGGGCGCGCCGACGGCAGCTACACCGTCCGCACGCTGCCGGACTCGCCCCTCCCGCCCGGCTCGAGCGTCTACCTCACCGCCAAGGAGGACGCGGCAGAGTACTTCGAGCCCGAGCAGCTCACCGACCTGGCCCGCCGGTACGCCGAGATGCTCCCCATCGAGATCGTCGTCGCCGGCGCCGACGGCCAGACGCCCATCAACCGCCCCGTCCCGCCCTGGAAGATCGACCCCTCCGATCAGGTCGCCCTCGCCGACACCTGCCAGGCGGCGCTGGGGTTCCTCCCGCTCGACGCATTTCGCGTCAGCACCGAAGCCGGCAATGTCGAGGGTTACGCGTTCATACGCAGCGGCCGAACCGAGCCCTGGGGAGGCACGCAGAAGCTCTACGCCCACGGCATGTTCGTCGCCGATCGCGTCCACGGGCTGGTACCCCGATGGGCCACATTTGTCGGCTGCGTCCTCAACACCACCGCCCTCCGCCTCACCGCCTCGCGCGAGGGCGTCCACAACGACGCGGCCCTCGAAACCTGCTCCGACCAGCTCGCCGGCGCGATCCGCGGACGCCTCCTCCACCTCATGCGCCACGACCGGGCGGCCTTCAACGCCGTCATGGCCGTCCACGACACCGAGATACGGGGCCTCGCCATCAAGGACGCCGAGTTCTTCGATGTCATCGCCGACCTCCTCGAGTTCGAGACCAACATGGGACGCATCCGCTTCGGCGAGTTCCGCCGCGAGCACGACCGCCTGCTCCTGGCCCGAACCGCCGAGCAGTTCCGGCGTCTGAGCGCCGTCGCCGGCGCCGCCGGGCTTCGCGTCTTCAACGGCGGCTACACCTTCCACGAGGAGCTCCTGTGCCGCGCCGCCGAGCGACATCCCGAGCTCGAGGTCCTGGCCTTTGACACCGCCGACATCGCGGGCCTCTGGCCCGAGCCCGAGGACGCCGACCGCTACCGGGCGCTCATCGAGGCCGCCAGCCCCGCTCTCCAGGCCCGCGAGGCCGAGCTGGTCGTCCGAGAGTTCGAGCCCGCCTCGATCCCCGCCTTCTTCGCCCTCGGGCTCCAGGCCGAGTTCCACCGCCAGCTCGACCAGACCAAGTCCCGAGCCTCGGGCCTCTGGAACGAGGTGCTCGACGCCATGGCCCCGCGGCCCGAGGCACTCAGCCCCACCCGCCTGTGCCTCAACACCCGAAGCCCCCTGGTCCGGCGCCTCGCCGACATGCCCGACCCCACCCTCCAGCGAACCGGCGTCGAGGTGCTCTTCGTCCAGGCCCTCATGGCCGGTCAGCACGCCCTCAGCCCCGCCGAGTGGGCCCTACTCCACGGGGGCCTCGAGACGCTCCTCGCCCGATGCACCGGGGAGGGCTGAGCGATGCCCGAGACCCCCACCGACCCCGAGGTCCAAGCCCTCCTCGACGAGGCGTACGCGCTGCCCGACAGCGCCGCCCGCGACGCGATCTTCGAGTCCGCCGCGAGACGGGCCGAAGCCCTCGGCGACCTCGACACCGCATGGGACGCCCGCTGCGCCATCCTCCAATCGGCTGCCTCCCACGCGGCCCCGAAGTTCGAGACGCTCTTCATGTGCCTGGCCTGGTGCTTCGCCGTCTCCGACGACGACCCCGACCGGTTCAACCCCGCCAGCATCCTGTGGCAGTACAAGTGGATCGCCACCGATGCCCCGGGCTACGCCTCCGTCCCCAGGGCGGTGCTCGAGCGGATCGTGGACGACATGGACGATCGCTTCGTCCGCGCCGGCTGGGGACGGCGCGCGGGGCTGCACAAACGGATCGATCTTGCCGTACTCCTCGGCGAGTACCAGCGCGCCCGCGAGCTCATCCCCGCCTGGCTCGCCGCCCCCCGCGACCGCGGCTCGGACTGCCTCGCCTGCGAGCGCGATACCCTCGTCTGGCTGCACGCCAAGCTGGGCGACCACGAGGCCGCGTGGCGCGAGGCCAAGCCCATCGTCCGCGGGCAATTGAGCTGCGCGACCGTCCCCCACTCGACCTTCGGGAGGCTTCTCACCCCGCTGGTCCGGCTCCGGCTGGAGGACAAGGCCGCGGAGCTCTACCAGCGCGGACGCCGCCTCGTCGCCGGCCTCGACGAGGGCGCCCACAAGCTCATCAGCCCCTACTTCCTCCACGCCGCCCGCACGGGCCGAGCCGAAGAGTGCGTGGCGCTGATCCGCAACTCCATCCGCCCCGCCGCCGACCTCCGCGCCGATCTGGACCGGCTGCACTGGTTCGGGCGCGCCGGGTGTGCGCTGTCCATGCTCGCAGAACAGGGCGTCGGCGAGGTTGAACTGCCCGCCGTCGGCGGGCTGACAGGCCCCGGCAGTTCCGAACCCGGCGAGTTGGCCCGACGCTTCCTGACCATCGCTGGCGATCACGCCGCCGCCCTCGACCAGCGCAACGGCAACAGCCGCAACGCCCGCTGGCTCCATGACCCCGACTGAGCCCTGCGCCGCCCTGGCCCGAGAGCACGATGCACCTGCAGAAGACCATCCCCGCACCGCTCCCGATCCTCTCGCTGCTCCTGGTGATGCTGACCGCCTGCCGCGCCGCCGATCCAGCGCGTCGCCCAGAAGTGAGCCCCTGGCCCGACCGCGCCGAGCAAGCCCAAGCCGCACTCCTTGACCTCTTCTTCGACGAACTCACCGGCCTCTACAACATCTCCCACCCCAACCGCGAGAGCAAGGACCCGCTCATGTACTGGTGGCAGGCCCACACCATCGACGCCCTCGTTGACGGCTACGAACGCTCGCACGACCAGGCCTACCTCGACCGCGCCGTGGCCCTCTGGGACAGCGTCAAACGCCACAACGGCGCCCCCACCAACCAGTACTACGACGACATGGAGTGGATGGCCCTCGCCCTCCTCCGACTCCACGCCCACACCGGCGACGACACGCTCCGAGCCGACATCGACACCCTCTGGGCCGACATCAAGACCGGCTGGAACGACCAGCACGCCGGCGGCATCGCCTGGCGCAAGACCCAGCCCGGCTACAAGAACGCCCCAGCCAACGCCCCAGCCGCCATCCTCGCCGCCCGCCTCTACCAGCAATCCCGCGACCCCGAAGACCTCGCCTGGGCGGAGAAGATTTACAGCTGGCTGACCGACCACCTCGTGGACCCCGGCACCGGCTTCGTCTGGGACGGGGTCAACCGCAAAGGCGACGGCCGGACCGACAAGACCTGGGCCTTCTCGTACAACCAGGGGACCCGCATCGGCGCCGCGGTGGAGCTGTACCGCGCCACCGGCGAAGCCCGCTACCTGCGCGACGCCCGGCGCACCTTCGACAGCGCGATCGCCCGCCTCGCCGACGACCGGGGCCTCATCGCCGAGCCCGGCGGGGGCGACAGGGGCCTCTTCAAGGGCATCTTCTTCCGCTATGTCGCCCTGTGGGCCGACGCCAACCCCCACACCGACCCCCACGCCGGCCCCCCCACCGACCCCCCCACCGACACCCACGCCCGGCCCGACGCCGACCGATGCATCCGGCGCCACTCCGAGGACCTCTGGCAGCGCATCGCCGACCGCGACCCCCTGCTCGCGCCGCCCGACTGGACCGGCGCCGGCGACACGCCGGTCGACCTGAGCGTCCAACTCTCCGCCGTCATGCTCCTCGAACAGATGGCCGCGCGCCCCCCCACCACCACCGACTGACCCCCCACCACCGCATCCACCCTTCCTCCTTCATCCTTCCTCCTTCATCCTTCATCCTTCATCCTTCATCCTGTACACTCCCCCCATGCAGAGCAAAGCCGCCACCGTCGCCGACTACCTCGCCTCACTCCCCGACGACCGTCGCCGCGCGATCGAGGCCGTCCGCGAGACCCTTCTCAAGAACCTCGCCCCGGGGTTCCAAGAGGCCATGCAGTACGGCATGATCGGCTACTCCGTCCCACACGCCATCTACCCGCAGGGCTACCACTGCGACCCCAAGCAGCCGCTCCCCTTCGCCGGCCTGGCCTCGCAGAAGGGCCACATGTCCCTCTACCTCTTCTGCGTCTACGCCGACGAGGCCGCCCGGCTCGCCTTCATCGAAGCCTGGAACGCCGAGGCCGCCAAGGGCAAGGCCGGCAGGCTCGACATGGGCAAGGGCTGCATCCGATTCAAGAAGCTCGAGGATGTCCCGCTCGCCGTCGTCGGCCGGGCCATCAAGAAGATCTCCGTCAAGAAGTTCATCGAGCAGTACGAGTCGGTGATCGCCACCAACCGGCGCGGGGCGGCCGCCAGAAAGGCGGCCAAGGCGACCGCCAAGACGACCCTCAAGACGACCCTCAAGACGACCCTCAAGACGACCGCCAAGCCGCCCGCCACCAAGGGGTCAAAGCCCGCGCCCCGAACCGCCAAGACCGGCGCCAAGTCCGGCGCCACGACCGCCGCCAAGAAAGCCCCGCAACGGTCGACCCCGGCCGCACCTCGCAAGAGCGCGGCCAAGGCAGCAACCAAGCGCGCCACACGCAAGACCTCCCAACGCCGCGCACCGGAGTAGCCCCGTGCGCTCGCCCCTCGCCCTCACCATCGCGGCGGCCCTCGGGGCCCTCCTCGGCGTCCGCGCCCCGGGCGCGCTGCCCCGCCCCGCCACACCCCCCGATCTACACCCGATGGCCGAGGCCGCGTCCGCCCTCCTCGCCTCCCTCACGCCCGACCAACAAGGCCAGGCCGCCGCCCCGTTCGACGACCCAAACCGCCTCGACTGGCACTTCGTCCCCCGCGGCCGGCGGGGCCTCGCGCTCAAGGAGATGAGCGACGCGCAGCGCATCGCCGCCCACACGCTCCTCCGCGCCGCCCTCTCCTCCGGTGGATACCTCAAGGCCGTCCAGATCACCGAGCTCGAGAGCGTGCTCCACGACCTTGAGAGCACGCCGACCTACGACGCCGCCCACCGGGACCCGATGAACTACGCGTTCACCATCTTCGGCGACCCCTCCGGCGACGCCCCGTGGGGCTGGCGCTTCGAGGGCCACCATGTCTCGCTCAACTTCGCCTCCTCGTCGGGCCGCTGCGCCCCGACCCCGATGTTCCTCGGCTCCAACCCCGCCGAGGTCCGGCGCGGCCCCAGGGCCGGGCTCTCCCTCCTGGCCGACGAGCAGCGCCTCGGGCGCCGGCTGCTCGACTCCCTGACGCCCGACCAGCACCACGACGCGGTGCTCGCCACCGAGGCCCCCGGCGACATCCTCCTGCACCCCGGCGTCCGGCCCGACGCCCTCGGCGAACCCGCCGGCCTGCGCTACGCCGACATGCGCCCCGAGCAGCGCGACCTCGTCGAGCAGCTCATCACCCTCTGGACGGGCAACCTCGCCCCCGACCTCGCCGGCGCGCAGCTCCGCCGCATCCGCGAGGCGGGCCTCGACGCCGTCCGCTTCTGCTGGCTCGGCGAGACCGCCCCCGGACGCCCCCACTACTACCGCCTCCACGGCCCGACCTTCGTCGTCGAGTTCGACAACACCCAGAACGACGCCAACCACATCCACACCGTCTGGCGCGACCCCGCGGGAGACTTCGGGGAGGACATCCTCCGCCGCCATCTCTCCGAGTCTCACTAGCGCCCGCGGCGCTCCCCCAGCGGCTTGACCACCAGGCTGAGCACCGATCTCGCCCCCAGCGAGTCCGCGAGCACCGGCATCGTCTGCACCGCCCGCCCCTCGCCCCGCGGTACCGCCCGCGAGAGCGACCGCATCGCGCTCACCCCCGACCGCAGCACCGCGTCCACCGGCAAGCGCACCGCCGTCAGCGAGGTCATCCGCTCGATCACATGCACCTCGTCGCGACCGCCCGCCGTGATCGCCGCCCGCTCGTGGTCGAACGCGTGCGCCAGCGCCCGCGCCGCCTGCTCCACACGCCCCACCAGCGACGGATCGTCGCGCACATCCACATCACCCGCCACCGCCGACGCCACCTCCCCCACCGCCGCGGCCCACTCCTCAAGCTCGTCGGCCAACAGCCCGCGCACCTCCAGAAACCGCTCCGCCGACGCCTGCAACAGCACCGGCACCGCCACCGCGAACACCCGCCTGCCCAGGTGCTGCTCAGCCTTCTGCGCCACGCTCGTCGGCGCCGAACGCATCACCACCAGCCCGCGCCTCGCCGCGAACCTGTCCACCCCCGCCGCCAGCGGCAAGCTCACCCCCGGGTCGGGCCCGCCCCGCAGCAGATCCCGGCTCATCGCCGCGAGAAACTCTCCCTGCGTCTCGAACAGCCCCGCCCTCGCCAACGGCCGCAGCAACGCGTACCGCTCGTCCTCGGCCATCATCCGCCACGCCGTGTGCAGGTCCCCCATCGCGTCATCACCATCCCCCAGCGCCGACGCGAGCACCCCACGCTCCCACAACGCCATCGACCAGGACCAGGTCTGGACAAACCGGACATACTCCGGCGACGACGACGCGGCCTCTTCGACCTCCTCCCGGCTCCCCCGCGGCCCCGGCAAGAAGGTCACCACCCGCTCCCCAAGCAGCAAAGCCGCCATCGCCGCCGGCTCACGGGTCGTCAGGTGATAGGGACTGACCGCCGCGATCATCCGCGATCGTACCGCCACCCGCCGTTTCGACCACCCCAGAGGCCCCCAACCTCACACATTGCTGACATACAGATGATCTGATCTCAGAACAGTTGCATGAAATCGAGAACATGCCCTTGCCAATGACTCCGACCCGGGCTTTGCTTCCCGCTCGTTTCCGGACCACATACCCCAGGAGAATTACCTATGGCAAGAACCCGATCCACCTGGCTCGCCGCCGGGGTCCTCCCCGTCGGCATCGTCGTCGGCGCCCTGTTCGCCCCGCGCCAAGACGCCGATCCCATCCCGGATCCCACCCCAGAGCCCGGCGGGCTCGTCGAGCGCGGGCGCTACCTCGTCGAGGTCGGCGCCTGCGCGGACTGCCACTCGCCGCACGACCAGACCGGCAATGTCATCACCGGCGCCGAGTTCACGGGTCACCCCCCGAACGCGCCCATCGCCACCTGGGAGCCGGGCCTGCTGGAGAAGGGCGTCGTCGCGACGACCTCCCCCACGCTCACCTCGATCGCGGGGCCCTGGGGCATCTCCATCGCCCCCAACCTCACCCCCGACATGGAGACCGGGATCGGACGCCTCACCGCCGAGGCCCTCATCGCCAGCTGGCGGACCGGCAAGCACTGGCAGACCGGCCAGCCCATCAAGCCGCCGATGCCCTGGCCCTCGTACGCCAAGTTCACCGACGAAGACATCCGGGCAATCCACGCGTACCTGATGAGCCTCGAGCCCAAGAAGGCCCAGCCCATCCCGACGCCGCCGCAGGGCTGACCGCGCCGCGGGCGCCTCAGTGCCTGAACCGGCGCACGCCGGTGGTCATGCAGGTGATGCCCCGCCGCTCGCACAGCTCGAAGGTCTCCGGGTCGCGCTTCGAGCCGCCCGGGTGGACGATCATCACGACCCCGGCGTCGGCGAGGATCGCCGGGCCGTCGGGGAACGGGAAGAACGCGTCCGACACCGCGACCGCGCCCCTGGCGCGGTCGCCCGCCTTCTGTACCGCGAGCCGGCAGCTCGCGACCCGGTCCATCTGCCCCGCCCCGCCGCCGAACAACGCGCACCCCGACCCGCCCGCCGGGCCCCCGATCGCGACCGCGTTGGACGAGAGCGCCCGGACGGCGGCCTCGATCACCCCGGCCGCACGCAGCAGCGCGGGGGTCGGCGCCGGGCCTGCGCCGTGGGTCCACCCCGCGGGGTTGGGCGCGGTGTCGTCGTGGGTCTGGGCCAGGTAGCCGCCGGGGATCGACCGGAGATCCAGCCTCGCGGGCCGGGACGCCGCGCCCCCCGCACCGCGCGCCGTGGGGAGCGGCCCGGTCCGGAGCAGGCGCACGAACTTCCACCGCTCGCGGAGCATCGCCAGCGCGTCATCGGTGTAGTCCGGCGCGATGACGACCTCGAAGAACCTGTCGGGCCCACAGATCCGCTCGGCCGCGCCCCCGTCGATGGTCGTGCTGCACGCCGCGATCCCGCCGTAGGCCGCGAGCGGGTCGCCCGCGATCGCCAGGTCGAACGCCTCGGCCGTGGTCGGCGCCAGCGCCGCGCCGCACGGGTTCGTGTGCTTGACGACGCACGCCCCGGCCGCGTCGCGGTCGAGCGCCGCCAGCGCGACCGCCAGCTCCAGCGCCGCCGAGGCGTCGAGCAGGTTGTTGTAGCTCAGCTCCTTGCCGTGGAGCTGCTCGGCCCCGGCGACGACCGGCCCCGCGGCGTCGGGGTCGAGGTACAGGGCCGCCGGCTGGTGCGGGTTCTCGCCGTAGCGCAGCGCCCCGGCCCGCTCGCCCCGCGCGATCAGCACCCTGGGGAACGGCTCGCCCTGCCGGCGGCGCAGGTACGCGCTGATCGCCGCGTCGAACGCGCAGGTCCGCTCGTACGCCGCCGCCGCGAGGTCCATCCGCGTCGTCAGCGTCGTGCCGCCGTGCGCCGCCAGCTCGCCCAGCACGAGCGCGTACTGGCCCGGGCCCGACACCACCGTGACATCGTGGAAGTTCTTCGCCGCCGAGCGCAGCATGCTGGGCCCGCCGATGTCGATCTGCTCGACCGCCTCCTCCAGCGTCACGCCCTCCCGGGCGATGGTGTCCTCGAACTTGTAGAGGTCGATGCAGACCAGATCGATCGGCTCGATCGCGTGCTCGGCCATCCTCGCCCGGTGCTCGGGGTTGGCGCGAACGCCCAGGATCCCCCCGTGGATCTTGGGGTGCAGCGTCTTGACCCGCCCGTCCAGCATCTCCGGGAAGCCCGTGTGCTCCTCGACGAGCGTCACCGCCAGCCCCGCCTCGCGCAGCGCACGCGCCGTGCCGCCGGTCGACAGCAGCTTCACACCGCGCCCCGCGAGCGCTCCGGCGAACTCCACGATGCCGTGCTTGTTGCTGACGGAGATCAGGGCGCAGCGGACGGGTGCGATGTCGGGCATGCGCGGAGCGTAGGACCACCGCCGAGGCGTCTCCCGCGCGGCTCATCCCGCCGGGTCAGCCCCGCGAGCCCAATCCCGCCGGGTCAATCCCGGGGCGTGAACTTCGCCAGGATGCCGCCCCGGCTGATCGCGTACAGGTTCCCGTCGACCAGCGTGTCGGGCTCGAGGTCCTGCACCTCCGGCAGCGCGGCCTCGCGGATCACATCGCCGGTCGCCGGGTCCACCGTCGCCGCGGTCGTCCCGTCCCACGCGATCAGGCGCCCCGCCCGCACCGCGACCACCCGGCCGCGGACCTTGTCCTGGCTCCACAGGTGTGTGCCGGTGAGCGCGTCGATCGCCCGGAGGCCCCGGTCGCCGGTAGCGACATACACCACGCCGGCGTTGTAGGTGGGCGTCAGACGCAGCGGCTGCTCGGTGCGGACGCGCCACCGCTGCACGCCGTCCGTCGAGAACCCGTAGACCGACTGGTCCACGCTCGCGAGAAACACCATGCCGTCGCCGGCCACGGGGTCCGCCTCGCACCCGCCGAAGATGCTGGCCCGCCCGACCAGCGTCCCGCTGGCCGCGTCGAGCATCACGATCGACCCGTTCCGCGACACCGCCACGAGCACCGGCCCGACCAGCGCCAGCTCGGCGTCGATCGGCGCGCCCATATCAAACGCCCACGAGTTCACCGGCGGGTTCAGCAGCCGGGAGTACACATGCCCGATCGAGCTGCCGAAGATCGCCTGCCCGGCCGCGTACACCGGCGCCGTCGTCACCACCCGGTCGAGCTTGTGGCGGTCGATGATGTCGCCGGTCTGCGTGTCGATCACCGACATCTCGTTGTCGCTGGCGACGATGATGTCGTTGTCGAGCCGGAAGCTCCCCACGAACCGCGTCAGCCGGCTCGACACCTGGCTGGAGTTCCGCAGCGCCCCGTTGGACGCCTCGAGCACGCTCACCGTCGCCGCCGACTCCTGCGCAAACACGATGTCGCCGTACGCGTGGAAGTCCGTGATGTGCTGCCCCGCCTGCACCACCGGGAACCCCCGCCAGTCCAGGCGGTACCCGAGCCCCGCCCACACATCGTGATCGATCTTGAACGCCTCGCGCCTCGCCTCGATCAGCTCGCCGGCGCTCTTGCCCGACTCGGCGCTGCGCTGCACCGACGATCCGCCGGTATCCCCCAGCGCCCCGAGCCCGCACCCCCCCGAGACCGCGAGCCCCGCCCCCGCCCCGACACCCACCAGGGTGCGCAGCACCCGGACCATCCGACACGCACGCCTCTGGTCTTGCTCGACCTTCGTCATGACAACAGCACTCCTGGCGTCGGGGCCCACCGGCCGGGCCCCGGGGCATCACTGGGTCGGGGCGTTCCGCACCCCTGCGGCGCCTCGCGGCGGTTCGGGAGTATCGAGTCTGCTGCAGCCGGGGTCAAGCCGGCCCAGCCCCACGGTACGCCACCCGCCGCCCCAAGCCCCGCCCCCCACCCAGATTCGCCGCCAAAGATACCTCCATGTTCAGCGGCATCATCCGTGCGACAGGCCGCCTGGCCGCCGTCGAGTCCACCCCCGCCGGCCGGCGCCTCACCATCGACCCCGGGGCCTGGGGCCACACCCCAGGCGTCGGCGACTCCATCGCCGTCTCCGGCTGCTGCCTCACCCTCGCCGTCCCCCCCGGGCCCGACGGACACCTCGGCTTCGACGCCATCCCCGAGACCCTCGCCAAGACCACCCTCGGGGATCTGGCGGT
This sequence comes from Phycisphaerales bacterium, assembly GCA_020850415.1. Taxonomy (GTDB): domain Bacteria; phylum Planctomycetota; class Phycisphaerae; order Phycisphaerales; family UBA1924; genus PNC22. Next base: position 21,185 of record JADZER010000019.1, on the reverse strand, counting down.
CGGCGACCGGGTAAACCTCGAGACCTCCGTCACCGCCGCCACCGCCATGGACGGCCATGTCGTCCAGGGGCATGTGGAGGGCGTCGGCGAGGTGGTCGGCCTGGTGACCCAGGGCGAGTACCGCGTCCGCGTCCGAGCACACCCCGACCTCATGCCCTGCATCGTCCCCAAGGGATCGGTCGCGATCGACGGCGTCTCCCTCACCATCGCCGAGGTCAGCCCCGCCGGGCACTGGTTCGAGGTCGCCCTCATCCCCACGACGCTCTCCCTGACGACCCTCGGCGGGCTCAAGCCCGGGTCCAAGGTCAACCTCGAGACCGATGTCCTGGCCCGCACCGTCGTCCATGTACTCCGCAACTACGCGGGCGTGATCGGGCGCCCGAACGGCTGAGCGCGAGCCCTATGCCCCCGCCCCTATCCTCCGCCATGACCGGCCCCTCGGACTTCGGCCTCTCCGCCGTCGCGACGCTCGCCCATGTCGCCGACCGGCCGTTCGCGCCGATGCACCGGCCGTTCTGGGCCCGCTGGCGGGACGATGTCGCCTCCCTCCGCCCCCGGCTGGTCCCCGCCGAGCCCGCCGACCCCTCCGACAACGCCGCCACCCACCAGCTCGAGTCCCTCGGCTCGGTCCGCGTCGGCTGCGCGATCGAGCTGCCCCCCAAGGGCACCCCCGTCAGCGCCGGCCTCGTCGCCACCCACGGCTACTCCTACTGCGAGCCGCTCGCCAAATCCGTCCGCAGGTTCGGCCCCCTCTGCGCTCGGGGCGTCGCCGTCCTGCACCTCCGAGTCCGCGGCTTCCCCGGCTCCCAGCTCGACACCGGCGACTGGGCCGACGACCGCGACGGGCTCGGCTGGATCGCCCGCGGCTTCCCCCCCGCCCTCAACCGGCCCGAGGACGCCCTGAACTGGTCGGTCCCCCTCGCCGTCGCCGACATCGCCTGCGCAGGACGCGCCCTGCGCGACTGGCTCACCACCCGCGCTGGCGCCGACGGCCGCCCGGTCCCGATCTTCCTCCACGGCGAGAGCTTCGGAGGTGGGCTCGCCGTCCTGGCCGCGGCCCAAACCCCCGCCTCGCTCGTCTCCTTCGAGCGCCTGGCGATCGGTGTCCCGACCTTCGGCGACTGGGCCTGGCGCCTCGCCGACCCCGCCCGCATGGCCCTCGGCGCGGGGGCCCACCTGCTCGCCCTGCTCCGCGCCCTCGGCAACCAGGACGCGACCGACACCCTGCGCCTCTGCGACGCCGCCGCGCACGCCGCCCAGATCCGCCAACCCACCCTCTGCAAGCTGGCCCTGCGCGACGAGATGGTCCCCGCCCCCTCCGCCGCGGCCGTCTACAACGCCCTCGGCACCGACCCGGGGCACAAGTGGCGTTTCCTCGTCCCGGAAGCCCACACCGAGCCCTCGCTCGCCGGCGCCCGGCGCCACGCGCTCTTCGAACGCTGCGCCGCCGACTTCCTCGACCCGGCCCGGGACCCCGCCCAGGCGATGGCCCCCTGGGAACCACTCCTGACCGAGGGCGACCGCGCCCCGACCCGGGAAGACGCCCCCCTCACCGGCCCCCAGACCGGCCTCTTCGCCGACGAACCCTCCCGCGACCTCCTCGACGACCAACTCGTCGCGGCCTACGAGCGCGCCGGGCGAACCCTCGACGACCTGCCCTACACCCCCGAGTGGGCCTCGCTCTTCGCCGAGGTCGAGCCCGGGACCGGCCTGCGCGAACGCGAGGCGTTCCACCGCCTGCACAACCTCCGCAAGGCCGGCAAGCTCCCGCGGATGGGGCGCGCAAGCTCCTCACCACCCGCCATCGACCGCGACGAGGAGGCCGACCTGGCCGGACGGGTCACTAGGCTGGTCGGCAGCCTCGGCCAGCGGGACCGCCTGCCCTTCACGCCCGAGTTCGACCGGCTGGTCCTGGAGTTCAACGCCGCCACCGGGCGAGACCTCGGCCCCCACGATGTCTGGCGGCTCGTGGCCAAACTAGCCAAGTAGCCAATGTTCTCGGGCGAGCGCCGGCCCGCCGACGCCATTTCTCCCTCCCCGTCGCCACCCGCCCCTGATAGACTGCACGGAATGGCTCCCAGAGGGGGAGTGCATCAACGACCAATCTCGTACCGTACCCCGGGGGTGAGAGGATCTCTGCCATGAGGAAGAGTGTGATTTCCATCGTCCTGTCCGCCGGCCTTGCCGCGATCGCCGTCGCCGGCGATGCCGTCCGGCCCGGCCAGTTCAACGACCGCGGCGAGTTCGTCCCCTTCGTGCAGACCCAGGGCTCGCTCGAGTTCACCGGCTCGCTGATCGTCCGCGTACGCCAGGACCTCTCCCAGGCCGACGAGGCCGCCGCCCGCGCCGCAATGACCAACCTGGCCGCCCGCCAGAACGAGGTCGTGGACTACTACATCGTCGAGGCCCCCGTCGCCCGCGGCGCCGAGCAGCCCGGCCAGGCCGAGAACGCCCTCAGCGAGTCGCTCATGGCCACCGGCCTGTTCGAGTACGCGGTCCCCAACTGGATGTGCTACCCGCTCGAGACGCCCAACGACCCCCACTACGGCGCCCAGTGGCACCACCCCCAGATCAACTCCCCCGCCGCCTGGGACATCACCCACGGCGACGCGTCGGTCGTCCTCGCCTTCACCGACACCGGCATCTACAAGAACCACTCCGACCTCGCCGGAAAGATCGTCAACGGCTATGACGCCTACAACAACATCTCCGAAGACGACGGCGGCAGCGTCGACGACATCCACGGCCACGGCACCCATGTCGCCGGCTGCGCCGCCGCCATCACCAACAACGCCAACGGCGTCGCCGGCGTCAACTGGAACGCCAAGATCATGATGATCCGCGTCGCTGTGGACAGCGGCGGCGGGGCGTACTACGAGGACCTCATCGAGGGCGCCCAGTGGGCCATCGAGAACGGCGCCAAGATCGTCAGCGCCAGCTACTCCGGCGTCGACCACGAGCCCATCCAGACCATGGGCGCCTACATCCACTCCATCGGCGGCATCTACATGTACGCCGCCGGCAACGACGACCGCAACCTCTCAGGGTTCGACTGGAACGATGTCATCGTCGTCGGCGCCAGCTCCTACGGCGACGCCAAGGCCTGGTTCTCCGCCTACGGCACCGCCGTCGATGTCTTCGCCCCCGGCGAGGACATCGGCTCGACCACCCGCGACGGCGGCTACGGCTGGTGGAGCGGCACCAGCATGGCCACCCCCGTCACCAACGGCGTCGCCAGCATGATCTGGGCCGCCGACCCCACCCTCACCAACCTCGAGGTCGAGCAGATCCTCTTCGAGACCTGCAAAGACCTCGGCAACGCCGGCAACGACAGCTACTGGGGCTGGGGCCGGGTCGATGTCGGGGCAGCCGTCCAGGCCGCCGACGACGGCGCCTGCCTCGGCGACTGGAACGGCGACGGCGCCGTGAACACCCAGGATGTCCTGGGCTTCCTCAACGACTGGGCAGTCGGCAACTCCGCCGCCGATGTCAACGGCGACGGCTCGGTCAACACCCAGGATGTCCTGATGTTCCTCAACGCCTGGGCCACCGGCTGCTGAGCCCCCCGGACCGGAACCTCTCCGCGACCCCGACAAAGCCCGAGGCAGGCGACCGTGTCCCGCACAGTCGCCCACCTCGGGCTGTTTTTTCCTTGGATGATGTCACCCATCCGCCCCATCGCCGGGCTGGTCGGCGTCAGCCGCGGCAACTCGCGGGGCAGATGCCCAGGGATATCCCCTGAGTACCGGGGCCTGGGTGTGGCGGGGACGGTCGGGCTCACCCACGCGGCGAGCCCGGCCCCGTTTTTGGGGTCTTGCAGGCCAGACTCCGGGATTCCACAATTTTTCCGGCGCCGGCGCCCAATCACGCCCGGACCGCCGCGTTTCTCAACGCAGGGGCGGCCGCGCGCCCGTCCGCGCCGCACGCCGGGCAAACTATGGGGATGGCCGGGCTCTCTCTCCGGAGGGGCCCGGCCTGTTTTATGCCCCGTGCCCCCGCCCCAACCGCCCCGCGCGACTTGTGGCCCCGGACCCCCGCCCCCGTCCGATATGGGCTTCATGGCTAGGAACAAGGGAGATCGTGCGCGCGCGCGCAACCACGAGGCAACAACCGGCGACGCCCTGTGGGGCCGCGTGGTCTGGCTGGGGCTCGTCCTGGCCTGGGCGTTCGTCGTCGCAAGCCTCATGAGCTTCGACCGGGCCGACCCGCCCAGCGCCGCGGCGTGGCCCGTCAACCACCCCGTCCAGAACTGGTGCGGGCCCGTCGGGGCCTACCTCGCGTACGCCGTCCTCCGCTTCGCCGGCTGGGGCGCCTGGTTCCTGCTGGCCCTCGCCGGCCTCGCCCTCGCCCAGCCGCTCTTCGCTCGGAAGATCGAGCAGCCCATTGTCCGGACCGTCGGCGTGGTCATGCTCCTGGTCTCGCTCTGCGCCCTCTCGGCCCTCGCCACCCCCCGCTCCGGGCCCGTCGGCCACCTGCCCGGGGGAGAGCTGGGCCTGGTCATCGCCCGCGAGATGGCGGCCCGGTTCGGCGGGCTCGGCGCGGGGCTCTGGATGATCCTCCTCGCCCTCGTCGGGCTCGTCGTCGCCTTCGACCGCCTGGTCTTCGCCATCCCCGCGGCGATGTGGCGCCACTTCGTCCCCGCAGCCCAGACCGCCGGCGCCAAGGCCGTCTCGGTCTCGGGCGCCGGGGCGGTCGCGACCGCCCGGGCCGGCGGCGGGCTCATCGGGGCCCTCGCCACCATGGTCAAGAACCGGCTGCCCCGCCCCGTCAAGCTGACGGACCTCGAGGACGAGGACATCGCCGAGGCCCAGACCGAGGCCAACGAGACCGCCACCCGGCGCGCGGGCAAGCCCCGCAAGCAGGTCGCCCTCGAACCAAAGGCCCGCATCGACGAGGCGGAGCTGAACGCCAAGAGCGTCGTGACCGAGGAGGAACTCGACGAGGAGGCCCCCGAGGCCGACGACGAACTCGAGGACCAGGCCGACGACGAGGAGGAGGCCGAGTACGAGGACGCCGAGTACGCCGATGAGGACGACGAGGAGGACGACGACGACCTCCCTGGCGCTCCCCAGGTCTTCAGCGAGGACCAGCTCCGCGAGAAGATCGCCGCCCTGCCCGTGCGCTTCAGCGGGGTCAACAAGCGGATCGCGACCGAGGACGACCTGCGCGACCTCCAGAATGTCGCCGAGCTCGAGGGCTACCGGTTCCCCGGCCTCGACCTGCTCGAGGAGCCCGAGGTGGATTTCAACAGCACCCTCGAGTCGATCGTCCGCGAGCAGGCCGAGGCCCTCGAGGCGGCGCTCCGCCAGTACCGCATCGACGGCGAGGTTGTCGGCATCGAGTCCGGGCCGGTCATCACCCAGTACGACATCCGCCTGGCCCCGGGCACCAAGGTCGCCGCGCTCACGGCCGTCTCCAGCGATATCGCCCGCGCCCTCAAGGCCGTCAACATCCGCATCGTCGCCAACCAGGCCGGGCGCGACACCGTCGGCGTCGAGGTGCCCAACCCCACCAAGGAGAAGGTCCGCCTCAAGGAGCTCATGAGCAACCGCGACTCGTTCGCGAGCATGAAGCTCCCCATGTTCCTCGGCAAGGACGCCGCCGGCGAGCCCCTCATCGCCGACCTCACCAAGATGCCCCACATGCTCATCGCCGGCACCACCGGCTCGGGCAAGAGCGTCTGCATGAACTCGATCATCATGAGCTTTCTCTACACCAGGAAGCCCAACGAGCTCAAGCTCGTCCTCGTCGACCCCAAGATGGTCGAGATGAGCATGTTCAAGGACATCCCCCACCTCATGTGCCCGGTCATCACCGAGATGTCCAAGGCCGCGGCCATCCTCGAGTGGGCCACCAAGAAGATGGACGAGCGCTACGAGCTGCTCGCCGAGGCCGGCGTCCGCGACATCGCCGGGTACAACAGCCTCGAGTGGGCCGAGCTCCGCGAGCGCATGAACCCCGGCAGCCCCGAAGAGGAAGCCCGTATCCCCCGCAAGCTCCCCTACATGGTCTTCGTCATCGACGAGCTCGCCGACATGATGATGACCAACAAGGAGGTCGAGGGCTCGATCGTCCGTATCGCCCAGAAGGCCCGCGCCGTCGGCATCCACCTCATCCTCGCCACCCAGAGGCCCCAGGCCAATGTCGTCACCGGCCTCATCAAGAGCAACATGCCCTGCCGCATCACCTTCAAGGTCGCCAGCGGCATGGACTCCCGCATCGTGCTCGACCAGAAGGGCGGCGAGCTGCTCCTCGGCCAGGGCGACATGCTCTTCCTCAGCCCGCGCTCCAGCAAGCTCACCCGCGCCCAGGGCACCATGGTCGAGGACAACGAGATCAGGAAGGTCGTCCGATTCCTCAAGGAGATCGCCGCCCCCAGCTTCGAGCGGCAGCTCATCCAGATCCGATCGGGAGGGAACGACGAGGACCGCATCGTCGCCAGCCAGAACAACTCCTCGGCCAGCCTCGCCGCCGCCCAGGAAGACCCCATGTTCGACCGCGCCGTCGAGATCGTGCTCGAGACCCGCCGCGGCAGCGTGTCGCTGCTCCAGCGCCGCCTCGCGATCGGCTACACCCGCGCCAGCCGCCTCATCGACCTCATGGGCATCGCCGGCATCATCTCCGACCACAAGGGCTCGGTCGCCCGCGATGTCCTCATCACCCCCGACGACTGGGACACCATGAAGCGCCTCGCCGACGAGGAGGCCGCCAGCACCGGCCAGCAGCCGGTCTTCGGCTCCGGCGCCGGCACGCTCTTCCGCGGCGAGCCCGCCGACACCGACGACGACGCCCCCTTCGAAGCGGGCCAGTCGCACGGGACCGACGATGCGTTCGCGGAGGAAGAGGAGGACGAGGAACCCGTCGACGAGACCGAGGAGCCCGACGAAAGCCCCGACGACGGCGAAGCCGAGTACGAGGCGACCGACGACGCTGAAGAGGATGAAGAGGACGAGGAAGAGGACGACGACGACGACGAGGAGGAAGAGGAGGAAGAGGAAGAGGAGGAGGAAGGGGAGGACGAAGACGAGGACGACGAGGACGAGGACGACGAGGAGGAAGACCCCGACGCCGAGGTCGAGGACACCGGGGAGGACGAGGACGCCGAGTACGAGGACAGCGACGAAGAGCAAGAGGAAGACGAACCGGCCGGAGACGACGACGAGGGCGCCGAACTCGAGTACACCGACGAGGAAGAGGACGAGTGGGAGGACCCCGAGCAGGGCACCGACTCCGGCAAGCCCGGCCGGCTCTACGGCGCCGCCTGACCCGATCGCCCCCCCAGTGGCCCCCGCCTGCCGCCGGACCCGGCCGGGCCCGCCCCGGGTCGTCCGACCGGGCCCGCGCCAAAACCTCACAGTCCCGTAAAATCGGCCGCACCCATTCCCGAAGATATAGTCAGCCGCTTCCCCGGTGGAGGGTCCGGGTGCGCTTACGAAATACCGAACTCCTCACGAACAACCTCTGGTAGAGAAGGAACCACCCGATGACCACGATGCGAACCCGTCTGCTCGGACTCGTGATGGCGACCGGCCTGGCCGCCACCGCCGCCCTGGCTGTCCCCCCGGCCCTTGACCGAGTCTCGGCGGACACGCCGGTGATCATCGGCGTGCAGAGCATGTCCGGGCTGGTCGGGGACGCCAAGCACTGGGCCGGCACCTTCGCCCCGCCCGAGGCGGCGATGGGCCTCATGATGGTCGAGCAGATGCTCCAGATCCCCGGCCTCAACGCCGAGGGCTCCGCGGCGATCGCCCTCTCCTTCCCCAACGGCTTCGAGGCCGAGCCGGTCCCCGTCCTCATCCTCCCCGTCAGCGACTTCGCGGCCCTCTCCGAGGCCATGCAGGGCAACGCCGCCGACGGCGTCACCGCGCTGAACCTCAACGGCGAGACCATGTACGCCAAGGACCTCGGCGACGGGTTCATCGCGATGGGCCCGGCGATGGACCTCATCGACGGCTTCGACGGCTCCAAGGGCCGCGCCAAGGCCCACACCGAGCGGCTCGGCTCGCGCGGGGCCAAGGCCTCCGACCAGGCCGACATCTTCGCCGTCATCGACCTCAAGGCCATGCGCCCGATCCTCGACGAAGCCCTCGTCCAGATGGAGGATCAGATGGAGTTCGCCGCCATGATGGCCGGCGAGGCCGCCGCGGCCCAGATGCAGACCATGGCCAACGCCGCCAAGGCCGTCGTCGAGGACGGACGCACCGCCTTCATCGGCATGGGCGCCGGCGAGGACGGCATGTGGCTCGACTTCGCCGGCCAGTTCACCGACGGCTCGGAGACCGGCGCCCTCTTCCAGGGCTCCGGCGACTCCTCCCCGCTCTTCGCCGCCCTGCCCGATATGGACTTCATCTTCGCCACCGCCTTCGACACCTCCAGCCCAGGGGTCCGCAAGCTCATGGCCGCCGCCTCGAGCATGAACCAGGGCATGGGCGGCGTGAAGACCGACGAGATGGTCCAGCTCAGCGACGGCAGCGCGATGCTCATGGGCACCACCCCCGGCCTCTTCGCCGGCGGCCTGTTCACCAACACCGTCACCTATACCGCCACCAAGAGCCCCGCCAAGCTGCTCGAGGCCATGAAGGCCGGCACCGCCGCCATGGACGGGCAGTCCAACGAGGGCGTGCTCTTCCACACCACCTGGAAGGACGCCGCCGCTGAGGTCGCGGGGCACACACTCGACGCCTGGGGATTCACCATGGAGGGCGACCCCAACCACCCCAACGGCGCCCAGGCCGGCATGATGCTCCAGCAGATGACCATGCTCTTCGGCGGCCAGGCCGGCCCCTCCGGCTATGTCACCACCACCGACAGCGGCCTCTACTCCAGCTTCTCCAAGAACAGCAAGCTCATGGAGACCGTCCTCGCCGGCGAGGGCGCCAAGCTCTCCGCCAACGAGAGCATCCAGCTCGTCGCCAAGCACCTCCCCGAGCACCGCACCGGCGAGGCCTACCTCAACCTCAAGGGCGTCCTCGACATGGTCATGCCCATCGTCCAGATGATGGGCGCCGGCGCCGACCTCGGCGAGCTGCCCGAGTCCCTGAACCCCATCGCCATGGGCCTCGCCACCGGCGAGGGCGGCATGCACGCCCGCGTCTTCGTCCCCGCAGATGTCCTCCAGTTCGCCGGCAAGCTCGCCCAGCAGATGAACGCCGGCGACGAGTGGGAAGAGGTCGAGGAGCCCGATTCCAAGCCCCGCTTCTGATCAAAGCGGACCGAGACCACACCGCGACCGGCCCGGCCACCCCGGGCCGGTCTGCGTTCGAGGCTTGCGCACGATGCACCCCCAAGCCCCACCCCGCTGGCAACTCGCCCACGGCCGGGCCATACCGCTCGACCGGCCCCGCCTCATGGCGATCGTCAATGTCACGCCGGACAGCTTCTACGCCGGCTCGCGGGCCCGCGACCTCGGGCCCGCACTCGCCCTCGCGGGGCGCGCCGTTGACGACGGCGCCGACCTCCTCGACATCGGGGGCGAATCGACCCGGCCCGGAGCCGACCGCGTCGGCGAGCCCGAGCAGCTCGCCCGCGTCCTGCCGCTCGTCGAGGCCATCCGCCGCGCCGACGGCCCGCTCGCTCGCATCCCCATCAGCATCGACACCACCCTGCCCGGCGTCGCCGAGGCCGCCCTCGGCGCCGGCGCCGACGCCGTCAACGATGTCTCCGGCGCGACCGAGCACCCCGAGATCCTCCGCGTCGCCGCCGCCCACGGCGCGGGGCTCGTCCTCATGCACCGCGCCCGGCCGCCCGGGGCCGACCGGTTCAGCGACGAGTACGCCGCCGATGCGCCCCGGTACGCCGATGTCGTCTCCGAAGTCGCTGCCTTCCTCCGCGCCCGCGCCGACGCCGCCCTCGGCGCCGGTGTCGCGCCCGGCTCGATCCTCCTCGACCCCGGCCTGGGCTTCGGCAAGACCGTCGACCAGAACCTCCAGCTCCTCCGCCGCGGCGTGGAACTCGCCGCTCTCGGCTACCCGGTCCTCAGCGCCGCCAGCCGCAAGAGCTTCGTCGGACGCGCCGGATGCCCGCAGTCCCCCCGGACAGACCCCGCCGACAGGCTCCCCGCCTCGATCGCCTTCAGCGTCCTCCACCTCCGCGCTGGGGCCAGGATCTTCCGGGTCCACGATGTCGCCCCCCAGCGCCAGGCCCTCCTCGCGGCATGGGCGATCCTGGGGGAGCCGGACTAGACTCCCCCGGGGGTGCCGGACCGCCCCCGCCCCCGACGGGCCCAGACCTGACCCGACGGGCCGAGACCTGAGAGGAACCGCGATGGCCAGCCAGAATGTGCACGAGTTCACCACCGACAACTTCCAGGCCCAGGTGCTCGACGCCGACGGCCCCGTCCTGGTGGACTTCTGGGCCGAATGGTGCATGCCCTGCCGCATGCTCGCGCCCACCATCGACCAGATCGCCGACGAGTTCGCCGGCAAGGCCAAGGTCGGCAAGGTCGACACCGACAACAACCAGGCCATCGGCGTCCAGTACGAGATCTCCGCGATCCCCACCGTGATCATCTTCCACGCCGGACAGCCGGTGCGCAAGTTCGTCGGCCTCACCAACAAGGCCGACCTCGCCGCCGCACTCAACGACCTCGTCTAAAACGCCAACAACACGGCGCGGACGGTCAACATGCCCAACACCACCCCCAAGACCCCCGGAACCGGCGACCGGCCGCTGCGCTGCGGCGTCGTGGGCGTCGGGCGGATGGGCCAGCACCACGCCCGCGTCTACGCCAACGAGCCCGGCTGCCAGCTCGTCGGCGTCGTCGACGCCAGCCTCGCCCGCGCCGAGGAGATCGCCGACCGGCACGAATCCACCGCGTTCAAGACCGAACAGGACCTCCTCGACGCCGGGGTCGACGCCGTCTCCATCGCCGTCCCCACCACCGCCCACTACCGCTCGGCCAGGCCCTTCCTCGAGGCGGCCGTCGGCTGCCTCATCGAGAAGCCGCTCGCCGGCGACACCGCCACCGCCCGCGAGATCAAGGCCCTCGCCGAGGCCGCCGGCGCGATCCTGATGGTCGGGCACATCGAACGCTACAACCCCGTCATGCGGGCCATGCGAAAGGCCACCGAGGACGGGCTCAATGTCCTCCCCCGCTTTATCGAGGTCTCCCGCGTCAGCCCCATGACCTTCCGCTCCGTCGACACCAGCGTCGTCATGGACATGATGATCCACGACCTCGATGTCGTCCTCATGCTCATGGGCGGGGAAGAGCCAGACGAGATCCAGGCCGCCGGCGTCGCCGTCGTCACCGAGCACGAGGACATCTGCAACGCCCGCCTCACCTGGCACCGCCCCGAGGGCACCTGCGTCGCCAACATCACCGCCAGCCGCCTGGCCCTCAAGACCGAACGCGTCACCCGCATCACCGGCGAGAACGCCTACATCAAGATCGACTACGGCAACAAGTCCGGCACCGTCATCCGACGCACCGCCAACGAGATCCAGATGCAGGAGGTCCGGGAACAACTCCGACGCGGCGAGGACCTCACCAGGCTCAACTGGGCCTCCCTGGTCAACATCGAGCCCCTCACCATCGACGACGCCGAGCCCCTCCTCATGGAGCTCCGCGGCTTTATCGACGCGGTCCGCAGCGGCCGCCGCCCCCCCATCGACGCCGAGGCCGGCTTCGCCAATGTCCGCACCGCCGAACGCATCGTCCAAACCGTCCGCGAAACCATGGGCGCGCCCACCGGGAGCCCCGCGTGAGCACCCGCCCGGACAGGTTTTCCTGGTTTAGCCCCGGCCGTCCGGTAGACTACCCTTCCCGTCCGACGGGCGGCCGCGGAGCTCGCGGCGCGCCGGACGAACAAGCCTGAGGAGCGCGTCACACCCGACCCTGCGCACACCGGTCCGACCCATGCCTGAATCCCACCACACCACCGAGCGTGCCGGCCAGACCGGCGTGTCGTCCGCAACCCACCACCTCTCCCCGGAGGTGGAGGCCGAGATCGAGGCCGCCATGGCCGACCTCGCCCACGAGGCCGGGGCCGACCCGCACAAGCCCAAGATCCGCGGGCCGCGCGTCGTCCAGGCCGGACGCGAGCACCGCACCGGGCATGTCGTCAGCGTCGGGCCGACCGACATCTTCGTCGAGTTCGGGCCCAAGGAGCTCGGCGTGGTCGAACGCCAGCAGTTCGGCGACGCCGAGCTGCCCCAGGTCGGCCAGGAGCTCCAGGTCGTCGTCAACCGCTACGAGCCCTCCGAGTCGCTCTTCATCTGCTCGCGCCCCGGCGCCGTCCAGAAGGCCGACTGGGAGATGCTCCAGCCCGGCCAGACACTCGACGCCAAGGTCGTCGGCGTCAACACGGGCGGCCTCGAGCTCGAGGTCGCCGGCCACCGCGCCTTCATGCCCGCCAGCCAGGTCTCCCTCGACCGGATCCCCGACCTCTCCGTCTTCATCGGCGAGAAGCTCACCTGCACCGTCAGCCGCGTCGACCGCGCCGGCAAGGGCAACATCGTCCTCAGCCGACGCGACATGCTCAGGGCCGAACGCGCCGAGCTCGCCAACAAGCTCCGCGACTCCCTCCACGAGGGCGCCCAGGTCGAGGGCATCGTCCGCAAAATCATGCCCTTCGGCGCCTTCGTCGACCTCGGCGGCATCGACGGCCTCGTCCACATCTCCGACCTCACCCACGACCGCGTCCACATGGGCGAGAAGAATGTCGAACGCTACATCAAGGAGGGCGAGAAGGTCCGCGTCCAGGTCCTGAAGCTCGACTGGGACGCCAACCGCATCAGCCTCGGCATCAAGCAGCTCGTCGACGACCCCTTCCGCACCGCCGCCAGCGACATCGTCGAGGGCGCCGATGTCACCGGACGCGTCACCAAGCTCCTCGAGTTCGGCGCCTTCGTCGAGCTCGCCCCGGGCGTCGAGGGCCTCGTCCACATCTCCGAGCTCGACTGGCGCCGCGTCGCCAATGTCGGCGATGTCCTCAAGCAGGACGAGATCATCACCGCCCGCGTCCTCAAGATCGACCCCGACAGCCGGCGCATCAGCCTCTCCATCAAGCAGACCAAGGAGCGGCCCGAAACCGGCGACGCCGCCGGCCCCGGCCTGGGCGAGGACCGAAAGCCCATGAAGCGCCCCAAGGGTGTCGCCGAGCGCAAGGGCTTCGGCCGCGGCCCCGAGCGCGACACCCGCAGCCCCGACGAGATCCTCAAGGAGACCCCCGCCCTCCGCCGCCTCCGCGAGAAGTTCGGCCAGGGCGGCTTCAAGGGCGGCCTGGGCTAAGCCTCAAATCTCACCCTAAGAATGCCACCAGTCGGGCTCCCCTCCAGGAGCCCGACTGGTGCTCTTTGGCAACACCCCACACCCCACACCCCACACCCCGAAACCTCAACCACCCCCTCCCCGTAAACTCACACAGTGGGACTCCCCCCCGCCAACACCGTTCTCTTCTTCCTCGCCGCCTTCACCGCCCTCTGGGGCGCCTCCGTCATCCTCCGCGCCCGGCGCGCCCGGACCATCCCCGGCGCCCGGCGCTGCCCCGAGTGCAAGGCCGACATGCGCCAGACCCAAGGGCGCACCTGCCCCGCCTGCGCCTACCAGGCCCCCACCGAGACCGCCCTCCAGATCCGCCGCCACGACCTCCGCTCGCTTCTCGTCGGCATCCTCTCCACCGCCGGCGGCATCGCCCTGGCCCCCGCCGCCCTCTGGGTCCGCCGCTGGGAGACCACCGGCAACGACGAGACCCTGAGCATCCACCCCCTCAGCGCCGCCTTCTACGGCGTCGCCGCCTTCGGCCTCGCGCTGGCCGTCTGGGCCTACCGAGGCGACCGCTCCAACGGCCGCCGCCGCTGCCCCAAGTGCTGGTACGACATGAGCGCGACGATCGCCCGAGACGCGCCGGGCGCCGCCCCGCTGACCTGCCCGGAGTGCGGCCACGAGCCGGCGAGCATCCGCGCCCTTTACCGGCCGCGTAGGCGGCGAAGGGCGACCGCGCTAGGACTCGGCCTCGTCACGATCGGCCTCTACGGCCAGACCGTACCGCGAGCGCTGCGCACCGGCCCCATCGGGCTCGTTCCCACAACGGTGCTCATCGTTGGAAGTCGATGGTTACCCCAGTCTTGGTACACCGGCGCCGGCGACGACGCGCTCCGGGCGCGAGTCTCCCGCTACCAACTCTGGGACTGGCAACTCCGGTTCGGCCACTACCTTGCAAGAGAGTCGCTTGGTTCGAGGTGGTCGTGCGAGCAAGCGGAGACCGTGGCGTTATGGCTCAGCCCGAGAGATGCCGGCGATTGCCAGCTGGTCACGGAAGGTGTCTTGGCTGCACTCAGCGACGAGCGGTTCGTGCCCTCCCAGGCAACGGCCGCCGCGGTGTCGAGTTGTTTCGGCAGCTTCATCGGCGGCTACCAGAGCGGTCGGCGATGGTCGGACGCGACCACCCCACCACCGGCCGCCGCAGCCGCACTCCCAGTGCTGATCCGCCGCCTCGAGAGCGGACATCCTCCCGAGGTGGAGCTCTCTCTGCCCTTCTTCTACATCTTCCGATTGCACTCCGAAGACGCGGTGCGGCCCCTCGCGACGATCGCGCAGACCAAAGGCAGGGGGCAGCGTCTGGCGGCGGTCGTGCTGGGACGCCACTTTGAGCACTCCGAGCCCGCACGGACCGCCATGGCATCGCTGCTCAGGGACGACGATCCGGCGACCCGCCGGGCGGCGTTGGACGGCGTCATGGAGGCGTTCCCGGGCAAGATGCGATCGCAGGCGAGCGATCTTGTGATCAGTGTCGCTCTCACCGATCCGGACGAGTCCGTCAGAGGATTGGCAGCGGAACATATCTGGTCATCCGGCATGCACTTTGAGCCTGCCCAGAAGCTCGCCTCCTGCCCCGATCTGCCCGAGTCCGCCCGTCTCGCCCTGCTGGACCTGCTGGACCTGGGCATGGTCGAGCCGGGTCTCCCGGTCCTGCTGCCCTTGCTGGACAGCGAGGACCCGCTGGTCGTCGAGGAGTGCCTCCGAACACTCCGACGCTTCGTCGCCGACATGCCCACGAGTCGGCTCCTAGTCATGCAGCGGGCCGCGCGGTGCCTGACATACAGCGACCCGGATGTCCAGAGGGCTGCCGGAGAGTTGATCGTTCGCATCGGTGACCACTGGCCCGATACAGCAGACATGGCGCGTCAGTTGGTGCCCGACGGGGAAAGCCCCCGCCCCATCCCCGAGGACTAACTCACCCACTCACCCACTCACCCACTCACCCACTCACCCACTCACCCTTTCATCTTCCCCTACCCTCCCCCCATGCCCCTCCACCTCGCCATGTGGTCCGGCCCCCGCAACATCTCCACCGCGATGATGCGCGCCTTCGAGAACCGGCCCGATACCGCCGTCATCGACGAGCCCCTCTACGCCCACTACCTCGCCAACACCGCCGCCGACCACCCCGGGCGGGACGAGGTCATCGCCGCCGGCCCCACCGACTGGCTCACCGCCGCGGCCACCCTCACCGGCCCCATCCCCAACTCCCGCGCCATCTTCTACCAGAAGCACATGGCCCACCACCTCCTCCCCTCCATCGACCGCGCCTGGATCGCCAAGCTCACCAACTGCTTCCTCATCCGCGACCCGCGCGAGGTCCTCACCAGCTTCATCAAGGTCGTCGAGCACCCCACCGCCCACGACCTGGGCTTCCCCCAGCAGGCCGAGCTCTTCGACGCCGAGCGCGAGCGCACGGGCAAGACACCCCCCGTCATCGACGCCCGCGATGTCCTCGAAAGCCCCCGCGCCACCCTCACCGCCCTCTGCCGCGCCGTCGGCATCCCCTTCCTCGACGCCATGCTCCACTGGCCCCCCGGCCCGCGCGACACCGACGGCGTCTGGGCGCCCCACTGGTACGCCAGCGTCGAAAGATCGACAGGCTTCGCCCCCTACACCCCCAAGCCCGACCCAGTCCCCGACCACCTGATGCCCGTCTACGAACAGTGCAAACCCCTCTACGATCACCTCGCCCGATACAAACTCAAGGCCTGAACGCGAAGCCCGCGAAGGACGCGAAGCAAACCAGAATCGATCCAAACCAGCCCCTCCTTCGCGCCCTTCGCGACCTTCGCGTTCAACTCCTGTCTCCCCTCCGCGCCCTCCGCGTTCAAAAGGACTCCCCATGCTCCAGACCTTCAACGAGAAGAACCGCGACCTCCTC
The DNA here is from genome assembly GCA_020850415.1 of Phycisphaerales bacterium. GTDB lineage: Bacteria > Planctomycetota > Phycisphaerae > Phycisphaerales > UBA1924 > PNC22. The sequence goes on along the minus strand of JADZER010000019.1, from coordinate 5,040 downwards.
ATCAACATCAACGGCAACCTCATCCACCGAGACCACGCCGGCATCTCCCCCTTCGACTCCGCCGTCCAGGGCGGCGACGCCGTCTGGGAAGGCCTCCGCCTCTACAACCGCCGCATCTTCAAGCTCACCGAGCACCTCGAACGACTCCGCTCCTCCGCCAAGGCCCTCGCCTTCACCCACATCCCCACCAACGACGAGATCACCGACCAGATCCGCAAGACCCTCGCCGCCAACAACATGACCGACGGCGTCCACATCCGCCTCACCCTCACCCGCGGCCCAAAGATCACCAGCGGCATGGACCCACGCCTCAACCAAGCCGGGCCCACACTCATCGTCCTCGCCGAGCACAAAGCCCCCGTCTACGACACCCGAGGCCTCTCCCTCATCACCTCCTCCATCCGCCGCTTCCCACCCGACTGCCTCGACCCCAAAATCCACCACTGCAACCTCATCCAGTCCATCCTCGCCAAAATCGAGGCCAACAACGCCAACGCCGACGACGCACTCATGCTCGACAAGCACGGCTTCATCGCCGAGACCAACGCCACCCACATCTTTATCGTCACCCGCGGCCTCGTCGAAACCCCCCGCCTCGTCGCCTGCCCCGAGGGCATCACCCGCGAGACCGTCCTCCAGCTCTGCGCCGCCAACAACATCCCCCACGCCGAACGCGACATCTCGTCCACCGAGGTCTACCGCGCCGACGAGGCGTTCTGCACCGGCACCATGGGCGAGCTCGCCGCCGTCACCAAGCTCGACGGCCGCATCATCGCCGACGGCCACCCCGGCCCCATGACCCGCCGCCTCAGCGCCCTCTACAAGTCCCTCACCGCCACCGAAGGCACGCCCGTCGCCTGAGCGGCCGAAGCTCAAAGCGAGAAGCTCAAAGCTCACATTCGAGGCACACCCGACCGGACGACCTCGGCACGCACGCTCGCACCCCAAGGCTCCCCGTTCATCCTTCATCCTTCCGCCGTCATCCTTTCACTCCCCCCTGCTACCCTGCGCCCATGCCCCGCGCACTCACCCTGCTGACCCTCCTCCCCCTCCTCCTCCTCACCGCCTGCTCCGGCGAGGGCCCCCACTTCCCCCGCCCCACCCTCAGCGCCGCCCGCGCCACCCTCCCGAGCCAAGACTCCCCGAACCCCGCCGCCCAGGTCGAGCTCCTCGCCCTCAACGCCACCGACGCCCCCCTCTGGCTCCGCCGCCTCGACATCACCCTCACCGCCCAGGGCGTCGATCTCGCCGCCGGAATCTGGGACGGCTCCCAGCGCATCGACCCCGGCGCATCGGCCCTCCTCGACATCTCCCTCCCCCTCCTCGACGCCGCCCCCCTCCCCACCACCGACACCCCCGCCCAGCTCACCGTCCGCTCCCGCTACGCCCGCTCCGGCGTCCTCGGCATCCTCGGCGGCGAGACCCACACCTACGAGCTCCCCATCCCCATCCGCATCGCCGAGTAGCCCCCCGCCTCCTACCCCCATGCCCCGCCGTCGCATGCCTTGATGCCCCTGCCTCGATGCCGCATGCCTTGATGCCTTCTTCCTCATCCCCATCCCCCTCTGGCCCCCAGCCATTTGCCGCCGCCCCCGCTTCCTGCCACACTACCCCCATGCCCACCCCACCCCCCCTCGACCGACGCCACTTCCTCGCCACCTCCGCCGCAGCAGCCGCAGCCACCGCCGCCGGAGCACAAGCCATGACCGACGCATCCAGGCCAGGGGGCTTCCCAGCCCCCATCCACCCAGCCCCCGGCGACAACCACCGCGGCCCGTGCGTCATCGCCTCCGGCAACGGCCTCAAAGACTACAACGGCCCAAACACCGTCGAGCTCGCCTTCAAACTCATCACCGACGGACACCGACCCGTCGAGGCCTGCGTCCGCGGCGTGAACCTCGTCGAAGACGACCCCGAAGACATGTCCGTCGGCTACGGCGGCCTGCCCAACGAGGACGGCGTCATCCAGCTCGACGCCGCCTGCATGGACGGCCCCCTCCACAAGGCCGGCGCCGTCGCCGCCCTCGAAGACATCAAGAACCCCGCCAGCGTCGCCCTCGAAGTCCTCCGCCGCACCGACCATGTTCTCCTCGTCGGCCCCGGCGCCAAGAAGTTCGCCCTCCGCATCGGCTTCCCCGAGCAGGACCTCCACACCGAAGCCTCCCGCAAGGCCTGGCTCGACTGGCGAGCCAACCTCAACCGCGAAGACAAATGGCTCGACGCCGACCAGATCATCAACTTCCCCGAACCCTGGCGCCAGCAGTCGATGGGTCCCCCTCCGCATCGCGGAGGGGGTGGCTCAAGCGAAGCGCGAGCCGGGGGAGGTGCGTCCCCCTCCCACCCCTCCGGTGCCGGCCACATCTCCCTCGACCCCCTCGGCAACCCCCACACCTACGGCACAATCCACTGCTCCGCCGTCAACAAAGACACCGACCTCGGCTGCTGCACCACCACCAGCGGCCTGGCCTGGAAACTCCCCGGACGCGTCGGCGACTCCCCCCTCATCGGCGCCGGCCTCTACTGCGACAACGCCACCGGCTCCGCCGGCGCCACCGGCCGCGGCGAGTCCGTCATCCACACCCTCGGCTCCGCCTGGATCGTCCACGCCATGGAACGAGGCCTCACCCCCACCGAAGCCTGCCTCGAAGCCTGCAAACGAATCGTCGACCGAACCCACGAACCCCGCATGTTCGACGACAACAAACGCCCCCGCTTCAGCGTCACCTTCTACGCCGTCCGCAAAGACGGCGCCTACGGCTCAGCCTCCATCCTCAAGGGCGGCCACGCCGCCGTCTGTACCGACGGCAAGGCCCAGCGGCTGGAGAGCGAGTTCCTGTACGAGTAGCAACGGTACCCCGCAGCCCCGTGAGCCATCGGCTCTTGGAGCCCCAGACGGGGCGGCGGTCGCCCCAGCCTCCTGCCCCCTCTCCCGCCCCCGGCGGGAGAGGGTTGGGGAGAGGGCTCTCCCCCTCCTCCTTCTACAACGCTCGAACGAGCCCGCGGCACAAACACGCCAAGGCGCGTGCCCCAAACCCCTGTGCCACTACTCGCCTCCCCTCCCCTTCTCCACACCCTCCGACTTCTCCGCGGCGAGTAGTGCCAGCACCTCCCACCGCACAACCCACCGCCGATACACTCGTCGCCATGCCCTCCGACGATACCATCACCCAACATCTCGAGTGCCACGCCTGCCGCTACGACCTCAAGGGGCTCCCACGCTCCGGCAGGTGCCCCGAGTGCGGCCTGTTCATCGCCTTCACCCTGGAGCAGCGCCACACGGACGAGTACTTCGCCGAGCAAGACAAAGACATGAAAGAGTACCGTGAGCGTGCGGCACGAGCGGACGCGCTGCTGGCCGCGCAGGAGTCGGATGTCGCACGCTGGAGCGCACTGCTCGCACGCTGGGAGGCAATCCAAAGCCGGATCGAGCGAGTCCTCGACAGGCTTGAAAGCTGAGAATCAGGTAAGAGCCTGCGCGTCGGACAAAGCCGACAGACCTTTCCCGCCCCGCGTGGCCCCGATCCCGTGCCACTACCCGCCGCCCCTCCCCTTCTCCACACCCTCCGTCTCCCCCGCCCCGAGTAGTGCCTCCCCAGACCACCACTCCGCCCCGCACGCGCACCTCACCCGTCCGGTCTCCCGATCCGGCGTTTCACCCGCCAGATCGCCACCGCACGAGGGGCACAGGTCGTGCTCCAGCAGCACCCGCCGGAGATGCTTGTCCCCGATCATGGACCCGAACCACCAGCACACCGCCACCACCAACAGCACGAACACGCCGGACACGACGAAGATGCCGGGCTTGTCCCACGACCAGTGCTCCGACGATCCGTTCCGGCCCGCCGCCCGATAGCACATCACGGCGTTGAACGCCGCGAACGCCGCGAAGGGCCAGAGCCTCCAGCGTTCGCTCCGCCCCAGCTCCCACCTCGCGTCCAGCGCCCGCCCCCGCACCCGCGGCACCGACCGCCGCACCACCCCCCGAAGCCGCGGAAGGACCATCCGCCGGCGCACGCCGGCATCGTCGTTGGTGTACCGGATGGTCCCAAATGACATGTTGCGAGCTACTGACATGATGCCCCGAGGATACCACGCCCTCGGGCGGTAGCCCAAAGCCCCGTGCCACTCAACGCCGTGAACTTCAGACATCAAGCCCGTGTTCACCAAGGGCCGCCATCCGGCCCCCTCTCCCGCCCCCGGCGGGAGAGGGTTGGGGAGAGGGCTCTTCCCCTCCTGCTTCTTCAACGCTCGACCATCCCGGTGCCGCCAACTCACCAAGAACGCGGGAAGTTCACGGCGTTGCGTGCCACTACTCGCCGCCCCTCCCCTTCTTCCCATCCTCCGCCCTCTCCGCGCCGAGTAGTGCCTCCCCAACCCTCCACCCCACCCCACACTCCGGGCACCGCACCATCCCGTCCTCACCCGCCTCCAGCCCACGCAGGTCGTACCCGCACGCCCCGCACGACGCGACCCGCCGCCCCAGACGCTCGCGCCACCGCGCCCCGCACGCCGCGCACCGCACCAGCCCGGCCTGCGGCACCGCCCCCGCCAGATCCCCCGCGCATGACGGGCACAGGTCGTGGCCCAGCGTCACCACCCGGATCAGTTCATCCCCGATCCCGGCCCCCCGCCACCAACCCCCCGCGACCGCCGCGGCCAGCGCGACGAGCGACAGCCCGTACACGCCGGAGTCCGCCCAGCCCTGCCCGCGCACGATGCCCGGCCCGAACGCCATGATGAGGAGGCCCAGCCCCACCAGCATCGGCCCGTACCGCGCTCTCCGCTCCCCGCGCAGCAGCTCCCGTCTCGCCGCCAGAATCCGCCCCCGAAGCTCCGGCCCCGCCCCCCGCAGCGCCTTCCGCATCCACGGGTTCACCACCGGACGCATCGACCCCGCGTCATCCCATTCCCACCGATGCCGCCACCTGCGCATGCCGCCAGCCTAGCGCCCGCACGCCGACCCCCGCCACTCGTCCAAATACCGGCTTCCCCCCCCAACTCCCCCCCAAAACCCACCCCCGTGCGCTATCTCGCGGACAT
>JADZER010000018.1 GCA_020850415.1 Phycisphaerales bacterium | reverse complement strand
ACGCTGAGGGTGGGGTCGAGGAAGTGCTGGAGGAGGAGCTCGTTCATGGGCGCATTCTGGGGCGCGGCGGGGTCGTGGCAAGGGGGAATGCGCGGAGGTCCACGATACGGCGCACAAGCGTGGACATCGGGGGTGAGATTGCGCACAGGAGTGGATGTTTGTGGGGGGAAACTTTCGCGGGTGGGGTCGGATCAGGGCCACGCGGAGCCCCGTCCACAGCACCCGGCTACCGTGTTGCGGTGAACACACCTCGGAATACCCGACCTCGTGGGCGTGTTGCTACGCCCGATGTCCTATTCAAGTTCTTCATGGAGAGAGCCCACGCGCTCGACTTTATCCACCGGGGGCGATGCAAGATCAGCACTCTGAACACATGGCAGACATCACCGCCACCTCACGGAGACCGGCTGGAAGGGACACCGTTTGAGATGCGCCTCCAATCGGTGCACATCGACGAGACCGGCCGGGCAATTGGGGACCCAGCCTCTGTCAATGCTCAGAGGAAGATGCACGCGAGTGGTGCACTCATGTGGACAGGACGAAACGCGCGGATTGAGCACATCACGGCGATCGATTGCGGCCGTGACCGGTGGGCCGTATCTTTCACGGAGTACGAGTGGACGAAAGTCGAAGCCACCGACCGCGGAAGACCCTATGGGGTCAGAATCGACGGCGCCAAGGCCCTGGTCGACCACCTAGGCCTCGCGCTCGCTCACAAGATGGAATGCGGTGTGTTCTCCATCTCGGCAGCTGTGATCTACGACCCCGCTGCCCCCATCGAGCATCGTCTCGAACCGTTCTTCCGCAAGGTCTCCGATCCCTTCGAGGCTGAGCAGGAATTCCGCATGCTCTTCACCCCCGAGCGGAACATCAGAGTCGAGCCACAGTTCGTCGTGGCACCAGATCTCCCAGCCATGTGCTCGCCGGTCAGCTGGTGGAGTTGATGTGAGGATCAGGAACATGTCGGGTGCCGTGGCCACGGCTTTGCGTGGCCAAGATCTTGTGCCCGCCCTTCAACTCGGGATTCGGGTGTCGTCGATGGCGGGCGGCCCTGCCGGCCAGTCGGCGAACATTGCGGCGCTCGACCACGCCCAGGTGGTCGGACTCTGGTACAGGCCCCCGTGACGGGGTTCATGTGTATGTAAACGCTTTTCTCCTAGATCACCATCGGAGATCAGAGGCTGCGGTCGTAACCGCCATCGCTTCGCTGCGCTGCACTCTGACCCCGATACCCGTGGGTGTACGGTGGTGGGTTGCTGCGTGGCGTGAGGGGTTGAGCGATGGAGAAGGAGTAGAGAAGAAGCCCTCTCCCCGGCCCTCTCCCGCCGGGGGCGGGAGAGGGGGCAAGGCGCGGATGCTTTGGCGCGGATTGCGCAGTCGCGGGGCCATCGCTTCGCTGCGATGCGCTCTGACCCCGGCACCCCTTGGTGGTCCGACCCCGGCACCCTTTGGTGATCTGACCGCCCACCCTTTGGTGGTCTGACCCGGCACCCGGGAAGGGGTGAGGGAGGTGTCAGGCCGCGGGTCGGAGGTTGCGGGCGACGCTGGTGCGGTAGGCGGCGATGGCGGGGACGATGCCGGCGAGAGCGGCGAGGGCGACGGCGGTGACGATGACCAGGAGGATCCACTCGGGGGGGTAGGCGGGGGTGACGAGGATGCCGAGGCGGGCTTTGAGGATGCCGGCGGTGAGCTGAGCGCCGAGGAGGGCGAGGGCGACGCCGGCGAGGGCGCCGAGGAGGCCGAGGAGTGCGGACTCGGTGAGGATGAGGCCGAAGACGCGGGCGCGGCTGGCGCCGAGGACGCGGAGGACGGCGATCTGGCGGCGGCGCTGCTCCATGGAGTTGTAGAGGGCGACCATGATGGAGACGGCGCTACTGACCATGACGACGGCGGCCATGGCGAGGAAGATGGTGTTGATGTTGCCGACGATGGTGAAGAGCTTGTCGATCTCCTTGGCGGGCTCGGCGACCATGAAGCCCTCTTTGCGGAGCTGGTAGGCGAGGGGGGCGAGGGCGGTTGCGGCCTGAGCGCCCGGGCGTGTGGCGGCGCGGACATAGACGCCGGTGACGAGCCGGTCTGCGTCGGTGATGTCGTCGGGGGTGGTTTCGGCGTCGGGGTTGTCGCGTTCTCGGCGGTCGTGGGCGTGGATGGTCCAGGCGCTGGTGAGGTCGGTGAAGACGGCGCGGTCGTGGGCCGAGCCGGTGGGGGCGAGGATGCCGACGACCGCGTAGGCGAAGTCGAAGTGGACATGGGCGTTCTGGTCGGCGTCGGAGCGGCCGTGGGTGAGGTAGATGGTGTCGCCGAGGCGGACGCCGGACTCCTGGGCGGCGCGGGCGCCGAAGACGACCTCGAAGGGCTTGTCGAAGGCGCGGCCCTGGGCGAGGGCCCAGGGCTGGCCGACGGTGGGGGCGAAGTCGGTGAAGAAGGCGGCGGCGGTGGCCATCACCGGCATGCCCTTGTAGCTGTCGCCCTGCTGGGTGGGGATGGCGGCGGCGACGCGGGGGTCGGCGCTGATGCGTTCGACCTCGGCGGCGGTGAGCGGGGCGGCGGGTGCGTTGGCGTAGAAGATGCCGTTGAGGACGCTGACCAGGGCGCTGGGCTCCTTGGTGACGAGCAGGTGCATGTCGCCGGAGCCGCGCCGGAAGGCCTGCTTGCCGGCGTCCATCATGGACAGCAGGACCAGCAGCAGGCCGACGGCGATCGCGACCGTGAGGGCGGTGGTGACCGTCGAGAAGAGGCGGCTGGTGAGGCTGCGTCGGATGATGGTGAAGTCGGTGATGGCCATAAAGTCAAGCCTTAAACACGAAGGGCGCGAAGAGCGCGGAGGGGAGACAGGCGAGCGCGGCGAGCATCTGGTTCTCCTTCGTGTCCTTCGCGATCTTCGCGTTCAATGTGCTTCTCCGGCTGCTTGCGTCGAGAGTTCGTCGAGGCTTGCTCGGCGGTCGAAGCGGTCGGCCATGGCGGGGTCGTGGCTGACGCAGAGGAGGGCGGCGCCGGACTCGCGGCAGGCGTTCTGGATGAGTTCCATGGCGCCGAGGGCGTTGTCGGGGTCGAGGCTTGCGGTGGGCTCGTCGGCGAGGACGAGGTCGGGCTTGCAGGCGACGGCGCGGGCGACGGCGACGCGCTGCTGCTGGCCGATGGAGAGTTCTTCGGGCGGGGCGTCGGGGCGGTCGACGCCGAGGTGGCGGAGGAGGTCGTGGGCGCGGGGCCGGTGCTCGGCGCGGGGGAGTGGTGAGAACATCATGGCGAGCATGACATTCTCGGCGGCGGTGAAGCCCTGGAGGAGGTTGAAGGTCTGGAAGATCATGCCGATGGCGCGGCCGCGGAACTCGTCGCGCTTGTGGCCCCGGAGGGCGTGGATGTCCTGGTCGTGGACGAGGACGCGACCGGCGTCGGGCTCGATGAGCCCGGCGATGAGGTAGAGGAGTGTGGACTTGCCGCGTCCGGAGGTCCCGGTGAGGAGGGCCTGCTCGCCGGGTGCGAGGGTGAGGTGGTCGATGGCGAGGACATCGCGCTGCGCGCCTGGGTAGCGGAATCGGAGGTGTTCGATGGCGAGGGCTTGGGGCACGGCGCGGGCTCCGGGTGCGGTGGGCAGTGTAGGGGCTGGGAAAAAGCGGCGGACGCCGGGGGGGCCCGGCGTCCGCGCGGAGAGGTCATGAGCGATCCGGGAGGGGCTTACGGGCAGCCCTGGACCCAGCTGTTGAGGTAGGCGATGAAGTCGCGGGTGTCGACGAGACCGTCGCCGTTGTAGTCGGCGGGGGTGTCGCAGAAGGACTGCTGGGTGGAGCACACGGGCCCGGGGGTGGTGGCGCCGCCGGCGGAGACGCAGCCGAGGGCCTTGATGTCGGCGGCGTCCCAGGTGTAATCGGCGAAGTAGAAGCTGGCGATGACGCAGGGGGCCATGTCGCCGGAGTCGTCGGCCATGACATGGAACCAGGGGTTGTCGGGGAAGTCGGTGTTGTAGAGGGCGTAGCGGCCGTCGCGCCCGGTCTCGCCGACGCCGACGAGGGTGCCGTCGATGAACTGGCGGACCTTGACATCACCGGAGTCGTTGGTCTCGAAAGTGATGGCGTAGCGGTGCCAGGTGTCGGGGGTGATGGCCCCGGCGTAGCCGAAGTCGCCGACGCCCCAGTCGCCGGGCTCGGCGCCCATGAAGGCGAAGGTGTCGCCGTCGTTGGCGTTGCAGCAGTTGGTGTTGTAGAAGCTGAGCCAGTCGAAGTTATCCCAGGAGGACTGGGGGATGTAGACATCCCAGATGAGGGTGTAGTCGTTTGTGTACGCGCCGCCGCCGTTGGGGCCGGCGCCGTGGAGGCAGACGAAGGCCTCGAGGTCGTTGGTGAAGTCGATGGCGGCGACATTGGGGTTGCCGCCGTCGGGGGTGAGGGCGGCGAGGGCGCTGGCGGTGCCGAAGGTGGTCTTGGCCTGGGCGTCGGGTGTCCAGTAGTCGAGGATGCCGATGCCGAACTCGGCGTCGAGGTTTCCGTCGAAGTTCCACTGGCTCTCGATCTGGGCGGCGGCGGATCCGGCCAGTGCGGCCAGGGCCAGAACTGCGGTCATGTGCTTCATTTCACTCGCTCCTGTGTGATGGTCTGTGTGCATAGCGCCGGCGGTGACAGGGCCGGTCGCGGTCGTCGTGACAGGACGATCGGGTCCGTATCTGGTGACTATACTGCGCAGAAGGTGTGTGTCGATTCCATTCTGCGCAGAAGCACCAGCCTTTCGCGCATCCTTTGCGCGTGAATCGATGAAGCAACCCAAGCAGCCACAACGACTTACGCCTTCGGTCCCGGAGCTGAACCGGGGCGGGGGGGCGGTTCGGCGCGTGGCCCTCCTGGTGGAGTCGTCCACCTCGTGGGGGACGGGGGTGATCCGGGGGGTGGCGGAGTATGCGGCGGCGGTGGGGCCCTGGCTGTTCTACCTCGAGCCGTTCGGGCGCAACCAGCTTCTTCGCCTGCCGAAGGGCTGGCGTGGCGACGGGGTGATCGCGCGGGTGAACAACGCGGAGCTTGCCGACGAGATTGAGGCGGCGGGGCTGGCGTGCGTGGATATCTCGTGGTTCTCGCTGTCGGAGGGGCGGTTCCCGCGGGTGACGGTGGACGAGCGGGCGGTGGGGGTTCTGGCGGCGTCGCACCTGATCGAGCGGGGGTTCCGGGAGCTGGCGTACATCCCGCCGCTGGGGCGTCCGCACTACACGCACGAGCTGGGCCGGGCGGTGGGCGACACCGCCCGCGGGGCGGGTTGCCGGTTCCACCGGTTCGAGCGTCCTGCTGGTGAGCGGATCTCGCGTCCGCGCGATGTGGAGATCGAGGCGTTGGTGTCGTGGCTGCACGGGCTGCCCAAGCCGGTGGGGGTGGTGGCGTTCGGGGATTTCGGGGCGCGGGAGGTGACGGAGGCGGCGTGGCTGGCGGGGTACAAGGTGCCGGACCAGATCGCGGTGGTGGGCTCCGAGCAGGACGAGCTGAGCGCGGTGATCTCGAACCCGCCGCTGTCGAGCGTGGATGTGGGGGCGGTGCGTGTTGGGGCGTGTGCGGCGGAGGTTCTGGACCGGATGATGCGGGGCGGGCCGGCGCCCGGGCGTCCGGTGTTGCTGGCGCCGGTGGGGGTGATCGCGCGGGAGAGCACGGATGTGCTGGCGACGGAGGACGCGGTGGTGGCGCAGGCGTGCCGGTTTATCCGGGAGCGGGCGCGGGGGGACATCGTGATCGACGATGTGGTGGAGCACTGCCTGGTTTCGCGCCGGACGCTGGAGCAGCGGTTCGCGGCGGTGCTGGGGTGCAGCCCGGCGCGGATGCTGCGTCGGGTGCGGGTGGAGCGGGCGTGCGCGCTGCTGACGGACACCGACCGGTCGGTTCCGGTGATCGCGGCGGAGACGGGCTTTGGGCTTCGGAACCGGATGACGCGGGCGTTCCATGCCGAGCTTGGGATGTCGCCTCAGCGGTACCGGGAGGAGCATGCGCCGGTATTCCGGCGGGCGGGCGACCCGGCGCCGGGCCGTTCGGGCTGAGTGTTGGGGTCTGGTGAATCCGATGGGGGCTGCGCTGATCGGCGGCGCATCTGCGCGAATTGGCATCGACGGCATCAAACCAAGCAGTACAATCGGGGCCTCGCGGGACCTCCGGGCGTTGCCCGGGGGCGTGCGCGGGCGAGGAGTCGCGTCCATGAGCCGCAGAACCGGGTTCACACTGATCGAGCTGCTGGTGGTGATCGCGATCATCGCGCTCTTGATCTCGATCCTGCTGCCGAGCCTTGGGAAGGCCCGGAAGGCGGCGTGGGCGGCGGTGGAGCTGTCGAATGATCGCCAGCTGGCGACCGCGGCGTTCACCTACAGCGCCGACTACGACGACTGGTACAACCCGATCCAGGACGAGCACGCGTACGGGCGGTACGCCCGGATCGAGGGCACCTGGCGTGTGTACCTGTTCGAGTATGTGAGCAGTGCGCCCGAGGCGATGGACTCGCCGACCGAGAGGGACGAGCGTTACGCCGACGGGCTGACCGACTACGACATCAGCGTCTCGGGCGGGGCGGTGAGCGAGGTGGAGGACAGCGCCTACGGGGAGCTCAGCAAGGCGGAGATGTACAACCGCTCCGGGATCGGGGCGAACCTGGCGCACTACTGGCCCGGGACCGAGGGCAAGGGCCCGTTCGGCCGGCCGCATGTCAGCTCGTACGGGCGCGAGCGCGGGATCGAGAGCGGGTACTCGGAGGGGCTGGCCCGGCAGAGCGAGTGCGAGCAGTCAACCCAGATGGTCCTGTTCGGGTCGGGCGGCAGCTCGAGCCCGTCGATCTGGCCCGCGGACTCGTGGTGGATCGAGAAGCTCCCCGACCCGGTGCGCGGCCCGGGGTTCAGCCGGTATCAGCAGTTCGTCCAGTGGGGGACCGATGCGGGCGCGCTGCGGCACGACGGCAAGGGTGCGTATGTCTTTGCGGACGGGAGCGGGCGGCTGCTCGACCCCCGCGACATACCCTGCTCCACGGAGGCGTGCTGGTGGTCGCTCGCGCTCAGCCCGCACCGCAACCGCCAGTGACCGCTCGGATGTTCCGCCGGAGGATCGTGGCATGACGAACATGGTCAAGGCGGTCGTTGCCCTCGTGCTCTTCGGGGTGGCGATCGTCGCGTTCTCCCTCCTGCGTGGTCGTGACCCCGGCAAGGTTGCGTACTACTACGACCAGAGCGAAGGGAAGCTGTACACCGCACCCTCCTCGCAGATCCCGCCGCTGCCGGGCATCGGTGGAGAAGGCAACGACGGCGTGGTCGCGGTGGTCTACGCGTTCGGCGAGGGTCGCAAGGCCGAGCGGCAGATCGCCTATCTCACAACCTACTCGGCCGACCTTTCCCGGTGTATGCGCCAGGCGGAGCAGGCACGGGTCGGTGACGCGGAGTACCCCAAAGAGCTCGGGGATCGGCGATGGGTCAACGCCAACACGATGGTCCGCCAGCCGGGTGATCCGGAGTGGCACCCCATGGACTCGGAGGAGGGCCAGGCAGCCCTCGCGATCCTGACGACCAAGGGCCCCGACGGCACCTACCCGCGGATCTGCCGGCCGGGGGGGTGAGGGTGTGGGGTGAGTGGGTGTGGCGCGGGATGGGGCGCGGCGGGAGCGCTGCGGGCTCCCGCGTGTTGTGACGGGGGTCCGGGGGCTCTGGCGCGATCGCTTGCGGGCTTTGGGGTGGATGGCTTCGGCGTCAGCTGGGGTAGTCGACGGCGACGCTGACCATCCAGTTCAGGCCGAACTTGTCGGTGACCATGCCGAACTTGGGGGACCAGAAGGTCTTGGCGAGGGGCATGGTGACCTGGCCGCCGTCGGCGAGGGCGTTGAAGGCCTTGTCGGCGGCTGGCTCGTCGGCGACGGCGATGGAGAGGGAGATGCCGGTGATGGGGACGCCGGGGCCGCAGCCGTCGGAGGCCATGACACGGGAGTTCCCGACGAGGAAGCTCGAGTGCATGATTTTGGTCTCGAAGCCCGGGGGGAGGGCTCCCTCGGGCATGGGCTCGGGGCTCTCGCCGAAGCGCATGGCCATCTCGACCTTGGCGCCGATGGCCTTCTTGTAGAAGTCGAGGGCCTCCTCGCAGCGGCCGCCGAAGGAGATGTAGGGTTCGATTCTCGGGGTGTTCATGGTTGCGGCCCTTGTGCTTGGGGTTGTCAATCGAGCACGAACTTGAGGTCGTTCCAGAGCGAGTCGATCCGGGCGCGGAAGCTGGAGGCCTGTGCGCCGGCGGGGTCGGCCAGCTCGGTGCAGCATGCGAGGAGCAGGTCGATGAGGGCGTGGTAGTCGGCGACGGCGATGTACTCGCGTCCCGGGGCGGGCTTGGCTTGGTTGGTCCCGGCCTGGACGGCGGCGAGGTCGGCCATGTTGTGGTAGTTGCCGAGCGGGAGGCAGACGCAGGTGGAGGCGTGCCCGAAGGCGCAGAAGACGCTGGCCTCGCAGGCGCCGCCGGCCATGAGCTTGCGCTGCCATCGCCACTTGGGCAGCGAGCTGTCCTTCTGGCTGGCGATGGGCTGGGCGGGTCCTCCGGCGACCTTCTCGGCGACGGCGGCGACGGCGGCGGTGAGCTCGGGGGTGAAGACGGCGACGCGGTCTCCGACGCGGACGATCGGCCCGGCGCCGATGGGCGAGTCGGGGAAGCTGCGTGAGTTCTCGAGGGCGAGCAGGCGGGCGCCGGGCTCGAGGGTGGCGTGGCGGCAGGCGGCGATGGCGCCGATGAAGCCGACCTCTTCGGCGCGGGTGAAGAGCAGGCGGACATCGCCCCCGGGCCTGCCGGCCCGGCCGGCGGCGCGGAGCCCGCGGAGTTCGTCGTAGGCGCCGAGCGCGGCGGCGGCGGCGGCGAGGTCGTCGCAGGCGTGGGTGCGCGCGCACAGGACGCCGTCGACCTCGGCGGTGTCGGGGTCGGGCAGCGCCCAGCGGGCGATGTCGCCGGGCTTGAGGCTGTCGCAGTCGCGGTCGAGCTCGCAGAGGAAGTACTTGAACTGTGGGCCGGCGCCGTCGACGCGCTCGGCGAGCGTGCCGCGCCAGGTGTGGTCGTCGCCGTCGATGCACTCGACCCTGGCGAGGATGAAGTAGTCGTCCATGACCCCGCCTCGGAAGGCGAGCTCGACGACGGTGGGGCTGATGACGCGCTCGACGACGAACGCGGGGTGGTCGAGGTGCGCGGTGAGGTAGAGGGGGCTTGGGCCGGCGGGCTGGTCGGCGAAGCGGACGGTGAGGTTGCCGGCGGGGTCGCGGGTGATCGTCAGGTCGGGCCGTTCGGCGACCCAGCGTTCGATCCAACGGACGACGCGGTCCTCATGTCCGGCGGCGGTGGGGACGGCGGTGAGGGCCAGGAGCCACGCGAGGTGCGCGGCGCGGGCGTTGTCGTCGATCGGGTGCATGTCGGATGGTAGCGGGGCGCGGGCGCGGGCCCGGTAAGCGCCGGCGGGCGTGAAACTGGAGGGTCTGTGCGGGCGTCGGGCCGGAAGTTGTGGGGTGTGTGCGGCGCGGGCAAGGCCCGGGTTGGGGCGGCGGGCCGGCCGGCCGATATGGCGGGGGAGGATTCGCGGATGCTCCGAGTCGAACTCGCCCAGGCCAGGCCTGGCATGGAGCTGGCCATGCCGATCTCGCACCCGAGGATGCCGGGTCGGGTGCTGCTGCGCGCGGGGTTCGTGCTGGACTCCAAGACGATCGGGCGGCTTGCGGACCTGCACGCTCGGGATGTGTGGATCCGGTACCCGGGGCTGGACTTTGTCGCCGAGCAGATCTCGCCGGAGATCGTGCAGGCCGGGCAGGAGCTGACGGGGGCGATCGGCGAGGCGTTCGGGGAGGTGCTGTCGTCGGGCAGCGCGCAGCTCGACTACGGGCTCTACCGGCGGGCGGTCGGGGACCTGATGAGCCGGCTGGTGGACAACCCCAAGGCGGCGACGCTGGTGGTGGAGCTGGCCGGGTCGCAGGTGCCGATGTCGCGCTCGGCGGGGCAGGGGGCGTTCCTGGCGCTGATCCTGGGGCTGAAGCTGGAGACCTATCTGATCCTGTCGCGCACGCGTCTGGGGATGGTGGCGCGGGATGTCTCGAACCTGGGGATCGGGGCGCTGCTGCGCGACATCGGGATGCTGGAGCTGGCGCCGGGCGACCGCTGGCGCTGGCGGGCGGCGTGCGACGAGACCGACCCGACCTGGCGCGAGCATGTCAAGATCGGCTACGAGCGGGTGCGTGGGGAGATCGAGCCGTCGGCGGCGGCGGCGGTGCTGCACCACCACCAGCGCTTCGACGGGTCGGGGTTCCCGATGCGCATCACGGTGTCGGGTGAGGAGGAGCCCTTGGCGGGGAGGGACATCCACATCTTCTCGAGGATCATCGCTGCGGCGGACCTGTTCGACCGGATGCGGTACCCGGCGTCGAGCTCGCCTGACCGTGCGGACCCCGAGCCGGTGCCGGTGGTGCGGGTGCTGCGTCGGCTGCTGCGGGGGCCGGCGTCGTCGTGGCTTGACCCGATCGTGGCCAAGGCGCTGGTGCAGGCGGTGCCGCCGTTCCCGGTGGGGAGCATGGTGCGGCTGAGCGACGGGCGTTTCGGTGCGGTGGTGGCGTGGGACGCGTTGCAGCCGTGCCGCCCGGTGGTGGCGATCCTGCCGGGGCGGTCGTTTGACCCGACGAATCTGGAGGAGCCGCGGGAGCGGGTGGACCTGCGTGAGTACCGGGGTCTTTCGATCGCGGAGGCGGAGGGGCAGGATGTGCGTGGTGATGTGTTCGAGGCGGAGTCGGGGGACGAGTTCGATGTGTACAAGGCGCAGTCGGCGTTGATCTGCATGCCGGTGGGGAAGGCGGGGTAGGGCGGGGGGCGGGGGAGGGGCGGGGGTGGGGCGGGGGTAGGGACGAGGGGGGCGGGCCCTGAGCTTCGCGGGCTCGGCTCAGGCGTCGCATGGTGCGGGTGTCACCACTCGTCGAGTCTGAGTGCGGATCGCCACTTTGCTCGTGACTCCGCGAGGCGGAACGGGCGGCCGCACTCGGGGCAGACGCCCTCGTCGGGTGTGTGCGCGATCGGGTACGCGCAGTGGATGCAGAGGCAGCCGTCGGCCTCGCGGGCCCGCGCGCGTAGACGGCGTCGTCGTCGGGAGCTGAGGAACCACACGAGCAGGCCGGGCGTCCACCACGCGAGGCTGACGACGAAGACCACGGCGCCGTTGACCCCGCTGAGGGCCGGGCCGGAGAGTGAGGAGCCGACAACGCCAAGCACGAGTAGCGCGAGCAGGGCGTACGCGCCCGGCAGGTGATGCCGGCGCAGGTAGGGCACCGGCCAGAGGGACGGGGCCGGGCGCCGCATCTCGTTCCAGAGCTTCTTGAGCACAGTCTCCACCCGGCGATGTTGCCCCGCTGGGCCCGTGTGATCTGCACGCCCCGGCGCCGGGGGGAATCCTATCCTCTGGGTGCAATCGCAACCCGGAGGCGCCCCATGTCCACGACCATCGCCCAGCCGTTCGACGCCCGGACCGACGAGACCCTGCGGATGCTGGAGGCGGGGGGGCAGTACAAGCACCTGCAGCTGATCCGCTCGCCGATGGGCGCGGTGGTGCAGATGCGCACCGCGGCGGGGAAGGAGACCGAGGCGCTGTGCTTCTGCTCGAACAACTACCTGGGGCTGGCGAACCACCCGGAGGTGGTGGAGGCGGGGATCGAGGGGCTTCGGAAGTACGGGGCGGGGACGGCGAGCGTGCGGTTCATCTGCGGGACCTTTGAGCCGCACGAGGCGCTGGAGGCGACGATCGCCCGGTTCATGGGGACCGAGAGCGCGTACACCTTTGTCTCGTGCTGGAACGCGACCGAGGCGCTGTTCCCGACCTTCTGCGAGGCGGGGGATGTGATCATCTCCGACGAGCTGAACCACGCGTGCATCATCGATGCGATGCGCCTGACGCCGGTGATCAAGAAGGGGGTCTTCAAGGCGGTCTACAAGCACAGCGACCTGGACGATCTGGAGCGGAGGCTGGTCGAGTGCCAGGACAACGAGGAGATCACGGGGCAGGCCTGGGTGGTGACCGACGGGGTGTTCAGCATGGAGGGGGATATCGCGAACCTGCCGGAGATGCGGGCGCTGTGCGACAAGTACGACGCGAAGCTGATCGTGGACGACTCGCACGCGCACGGGGTGATGGGGGAGACGGGGCGGGGGACGCACGAGCACTATGGCATGTTTGGGGGCATGTTTGGGGGGACGGTCGGGGGGAAGGCGAGCGACGGAGCGACGAAGCGACGGAGCGACGAAGGGCCGGATGGGACGGATGGGGCGGGGCTGGGGACCGTCGACTACTTCACCGGGACGCTGGGCAAGGGGCTCGGCGGCGGGGCGGGGGGGTTCATCGCGGGGCCGCGGCGGGGGACCGAGCTGATCATCCAGCGCGGGCGGCCGACCCTGTTCAGCAACGCGCTGCCGGTGACGGTCGCGTGCAGCGCGAACAAGGCGATCGAGATCGTGATGCGCGAGCCGCAGCGGGTGCGGAAGCTCCGGGACAATGTGGCGTACGCGCGCAAGAAGATCGGGGAGGCGGGGTTCGAGGTGCTCGAATCGCCCACCGCCATCTGCCCGATCATCGTGGGCGACACGGCGAAGGCGATCTCGATGAGCAAGCGCCTGCTCGAGCTCGGCGTGTTCGTGATCGGGTTCGGGTACCCGGTGGTGCCGGAGGGCAAGGCCCGGCTGCGGATCCAGCTGTCGGCGGCCCACGAGACGGCGCATATCGACGCGCTGGTGGCGGCGCTCAAGAAGCTGTGACCGCCGGGGCGCCATCACCCCCGGGCCGGTGCGCGTGCATCGTCGGGTTCGCGGTGGTGGTGATTCTGTATAGCGCGGTGCGGTAGCGGGCGGCCATCGACAGGCCGGCGCGCACGCCGGGCGCGTGCGCTGTCGCGGTGCGCCGGGCGGGGATGGGAACGGGATGGGGTGGGGACAGGGTGGGGCGCTACTCGTCCCGCGTGCGGGGGAGCCCCGAGGGCCCCAGGCGGCGGCGTGAGGCGCCGTAGAGGGTGCGGGGCTTCTTGGGGACTGTCACCGGCTCCGGGGCCCGCTGGGGGGCGCTGCGGGGTGCGGTCTGGGGCGGGGTTGGGGGCGGGGTTTGGGGCGCGCTGCGCGGGGCGGCGTGGGCCGCGCTGGCCTCGGCCGGCCTGGGCTCGGCGGACGGTGCGCTGCGCTCGCCGGCCTTCTTGCGCCGGCGGCCCTTCTTGACCTTGGTGGGGCCGTCCGCGCCGGCGTCGTCCTGCTCGCCGGCCTGCTCGGGAGCCTGCTCGGCGGGCTGCCGGGTGGTCGGCTCGTTGCTCGGCTCGTTGCTCGGCTCGGTGTCGGCGGGCCCGCCGCCGTCGGCGAGGGTGTCGCCGGCGGGCTTCTTCTTGCGTCGCGAGCGGCGGCGCTTCTTCTTGGGCTGGGCGTCGGGGTGGTCGTCCCCGGGGCGCGTGTCGTCGGTCGGCCCGTCGGACTCGGCCTCGGGCCTGTCCTCGTCCTCGTCGGCGTCGGCGTCGGCGTCGGCCTCCGGGGGCGGGGTCTGGTCGCCGGGCTCGGCGCCCGTGGCGCGATCGACGCCGGCGAGCGTCTCACCGGACTTCTTCTTGCGCCGGCGCCGGCGGCGCTTCTTCTTGGTCCCGTCGCCCTCGGCGGCGCCGGGCTCACCGGCCCGGTCCTCGGCGTCGGGGTCGCGGTCGGGGCTGGGGGCGTCGGCCGGCGCGGACTGGCCAGCGGTTTGGCCGCCGGTTTGGCCGCCGGTTTGGCCGCCGGTTTGGCCGCCGGTTTGGCCGCCGGTTTGACCGTTGGTCTCGCCGGTGGCCTCGCCCTCGCCGGGCTTCTTCTTGCGGCGGCGCCGGCGGCGCTTCTTCTTGGTCTCGCCCTCGGCGCTCTGCATCTCCTCGCCCAACTCCAGCTCGATGGGGTGGGGCGTGGGGGCGTCGGGCGCGAGCGGCGCGTCGTCCTCGGTCTCGGCGGCGGACTCGGCGGGGTCGAGGGCCCAGCCGTCCTCGGCGGCGGCGGTCTCGACGACCTCGAGCTCGGTCTCGGGGCTCCTGTGCTTGGGGAGCTTCTCGGGGCCGACATCCGCGCCGTTGCGGTCGTAGGCGTAGATGCTGAACCGGTCGAGCCCCAGGGTGTCGCTGACGCGGACCTGGACCTGCTTGCCGAGGGACCGCTCGATGCGGTTGAGGCTGCCTCGCCGGTTGCTGAGCAGCTCGCCGGCGATGCGTCCGCTGACGACGAGCTCGACGCGGAAGACCTCCTCGTGCTCGAGCAGGACGGCGACCTCGCGCAGGGCGTCGGAGGCGACGGAGCTCGGCCGCTGGACCAGTCCCTTGCCGTGGCAGGTGGGGCACTCGGTGTAGTGCTGGCTCCGGAGGCTGCCCCGCATGCGCTGGCGGGTCATCTCCAGGATGCCGAAGGGGCTGATGGGGGCGATGGTGGTCTTGGCCCGGTCGCGCTTGAGGCGGTCGCGGAAGAGGCCCTCGATGGCCTTGCGGTTCTTGGCCTGGCGCATGTCGATGAGGTCGTTGATGACGATGCCGCCGATGTCGCGGAGGCGGAGCTGGCGGCAGATGGCGTCGACGGCCTCGATGTTGGTCTTGTAGGCGTTGGTCTCGGCGTCCCTGGCGGACCGGCTCTTGCCGCTGTTGACATCGATGGCGACGATGGCCTCGGTCTCGTCGATGACGAGCCTGCCGCCGGAGGGCAGGGGGACCTCCCGGGCGTGGGAGAGGGCGAGCTGCTGCTCGATGCCGAAGGCGTGGAAGATGGGGCGTCGTCCGGTGTAGCGCATGACCTTGACGCTGGAGCGCGGGGCGACGATCTTCATGAACTGCGCGGCCCGGGCGAGGGCGCCGTCGTCGTCGATGATGATCCGGGTGATCTCGGGGGTGACCAGGTCGCGCAGGGCGCGGACGAGCAGGTCGCTCTCGGAGTAGAGCAGGCGGGTGCGCTTGCCGGCCTTCTTGCGGTTGGCCTCCAT
The DNA here is from genome assembly GCA_020850415.1 of Phycisphaerales bacterium. Lineage (GTDB taxonomy): Bacteria > Planctomycetota > Phycisphaerae > Phycisphaerales > UBA1924 > PNC22. Next base: position 98,997 of record JADZER010000018.1, on the reverse strand, counting down.
GTCCTTCCAGAGGCGCTGGAGGTAGGCGAGGTCCCGCTTGAGGTCGGTCTTGGTGCGGTCGAAGCCGGCGGTCCGGAGGATGAACCCGAAGCCGTCGGGCAGCTCGAGCTGGTTGAGGATGTCGCGCATCTTGATGCGCTCCTCCTCGTCCTCGACCTTGCGGGAGACGCCCACCTTGTCCATCTGGGGCATCATGACCAGGTAGCGTCCGGGGATGGACAGGTAGCTGGTGAGGGTCGGGCCCTTGGTGCCGACGCCCTCCTTGATGACCTGGACGATGACCTCCTGCCCGCGCTTCAGGCACGCCTGGATGGGCGGGCGCTCGCGGCGCGGGGTCTTCTTGCCGACCCGCTCGGTCGCGTCGTCCTCCTGGAAGTAGCGCGGGTGCAGGTCGGAGACATGGAGGAAGCCGTTCTCTTCGAGGCCGAAGTCCACGAACGCGGCCTGGATGCCGGACTCCACATTCGTGACCCGGCCGACATAGATGTTGTTGACGCGGCTGACCGCGTCGGTGCGTTCTGCGTGGAACTCCTCCAGGTTCCCGTCGCAGACGATCGCCACCCGGCACTCCTCGCCGGGGACATAGTTGATGATCATGGAGGTTTGTGGGGAGGTTTCAGGGGAGGTATCGGGCATCGTCGCCTTTCCGCAGCGGCCCTCTTGGCCGCGGCTTCGGCGTGACGCCCTGGTGGGGCTCGTGCGAGCTTCGCCGCTCCCTCCGCGGGCGGGGGCTTGTGGGCCGCCGCGCCGGTCCTGCCCGAACGCTCGGGCAGCGGAGTGTTCCCGGCGGGTTCCGGCGTCCGGTTGTCCCCTGTGGGGTCCGGGCGGAGTGCTCGCCGAGTTCGGGCGACCGGCCTGTCCTGCCGATCCGCCCGGAGTGGTTCGTCCCGGCACGACGCTCTCTGGCGTCACGCCGTGTTGTCCTTCGCCCCTCGGCGGGCTGAGCGGTGGCGGTCTCGGGCGATGGGGCCCGGGTTTGCACGCGGCTCAGTCCCTCGCCTCGACGGCACGCCCGTCGAAGGCCTCGGGGACCAATTTCCTTGCCTGGTCGCGGAGGTATGTCGCGGCCTGGACTTCCGAATCGAACGACCGCACCTTCCGGGCGATCCGCTCGCACTGGCTGATCTCCACGCTCCGCACCAGTCGCTTGAGGTGGGGGATGGCGTTGCCGGGCACCGACAGGGTCCGGAGACCCAGGCCCATGAGCAGGAGAGCATAGTCTAGCTCTCCCGCGGCCTCGCCGCAGCAGGAGACCTCGATCTCCGCCTTTGCCGCCGCTTTGGCCACCCCTCGGATGAGCTGGATGACGGCGGGGTGGGCGGGCTGATAGAGCCCGGCGATCCGCTCGTTGGTCCTATCGACCGCCAGGGTGTACTGGACCAGATCGTTTGTGCCGATCGAGAAGAATTGGACCTCCTGGGCCAGGGTGTCGGCGATCAGGGCCGCCGAGGGGACCTCGATCATGACCCCGACGGGCATCTGGCGGTCGAAGCCGATGCCCTCGTCGCCGAGGTCCTCCATGACATCTCGGAGGATGAGCTTGGCGTGGCGGAGCTCGCCGATGGTGGTGATCATGGGGAACATGATCTTGACCGGCCCCAGGGCGCTGGCCCGGAGGATGGCCCGGAGCTGCTTGCGGAACATGGCTTTTTCGGCGAGGCTGTAGCGGATGGAGCGGAGCCCCAGGGCGGGGTTGCGTTCGGGGGTCATGGAGCGGGCCTGGGTGTACTTGTCGGCCCCGAGATCGACGGTCCGGATGGTCAGCGGCCGTCCCGCCAGCAGCTCGATGCACCGGGCGTAGGCCGCGAAGTGCTCCTCCTCGGTGGGCTCGGTCTCGCCGGCCAGGTAGAGAAACTCCGAGCGGTAGAGGCCCACGCCCTCGCCGCCCTGGTCGACGACGGTGGTGCACTCCTCGGGGAACTCGACATTGCCGACGATGCGGACATGCACGCCGTCGCGGGTGATGCTGGGCAGGCCGGCGACCTCGCTCAGCGAGAGCTGGTAGGTGCGTCGCTGCTCGATGAACCCTCGGTACCGCCGGAGGTCGTCCTCCTCGGGGTCGAGGAGCACCAGGCCCCGGTCCCCGTCGATGATGACGGTCTGGCCCGACTGGGCCGCGGCGGTGATGTTGCGGCATCCGACGACGGCGGGGAGGCCCAGGGCGTTGGCGACGATGGCGGTGTGGCTGGTGCGTCCGCCGGAATCGGTGACGAATCCGACGACCTTCTTTCGGTCGAAGCCGGCGGTCTGGGAGGGTGTGAGATCGGTGGCGACGATGACGGCGGGGTGTTCGAGCTGGGCGAGGCGGGCGGGCCCCGATCCCATGAGGTGGTCGAGGACGCGGCTGGCGAGGTCGCGGATGTCGTCGGTCTTGGTGCGGAAGGCCGAGTCGCGCTGCTTGCGGAACATCTGGGCGAGGCTGTCGAACGCGACGACCACCGCGTGCTCGGCGTTGACATGCTCGTCCCGGATCATCTCACGCATGGGGCCGATCAGCTTCTTGTCGCTGAGCATCCCCCGGTGGAACAGGAAGATCTTGGCGGCCTCGATGCCCAGCTCGTGCTCGGCGCCCGCGTAGACCTTCTCGAGGTCCTGGAGCGACTCGGCGATGGCCTTGTCCAGCCGCTCGACCTCGCGCGGCACGGCGGCCTCGGGCACCGTCCAGCGGGCGACCCGGTGGGGGTCGTGGTCGAGGACGAACACGCGCCCGATCACGATGCCCGACGAGACCGGGATGCCTGGCAGGACCTGCATGGCTCGCTCCGAGGGTGGGCCGCGTGAGCGGCATCGTAGCGGTTTGGGCGGGAAGGCCGGGCCCGGGAGGCTCCCCGGGGGTGGGGCTTGACAAACGGGTCCGGATCGCGTCTGATTAGGCGTCGGAGTTCGGGGGCCTCGCAGTCCGACATTGCACTGCAGTATCTGCCGGGCGGGGGTCTCGCCTCGCCGGCGGTTGGCCGACTTTGGCCGCGTGGTTGACAGACAAAGAGAATTCATGGAAACGCTGACAGGCATTCTTGAGTGGCCGCAGCGCGCGGAGGGTCGTGTCCGCCAGGTGCGTGACGCGTCGATCCTCGAGAGCGCTGACGACCCGTTCGTCCCGGTGGTTTTCGGGGAGCAGTACAACCTCCGGAACGGGCTGGAGGTGACGGTGACGGTCTCCTTGAAGAAGTCCAAGCGCCGCCGTCGCGGGGGCAACAAGCACATCGGGCCCAAGCCGTCGCGCCCCGTGGTCGAGTCGTTCGTCGCCATCGAGGGCCTGCCGCCGGAGGAGTTCAGCGCCCGGCCCAAGTTCGACGAGCTGACGAGCATCGACCCCCAGCCGATGCTGGCCCTGGAGTACAAGGGGTGCCCGGACTCCTGCCGCCTGGTGGATCTGTTCTGCCCGATCGGGCGGGGCCAGCGGGGGCTGATCGTGAGCCCGCCCAAGGCCGGGAAGACGACCCTGCTCAAGGACATCGCCACCGCGCTCCTGATGAACCACCCGGACCTGTATGTGTTCATGCTGCTGGTGGACGAGCGCCCCGAGGAGGTCACGGACTTCAAGCGGACCTTCCTGGGCCCGATGAAGCGCGACCCCGAGACCGGGGCCCAGGTCCGCGAGGGCACGCCCTGGGCCGACCGCGTGCAGGTCATCGCCTCGAGCAACGACCACGACATCGAGCGCCATGTCGCGGTCAGCACCACCACCGTCGAGCGCGCCAAGCGCATGGTCGAGGCCGGACGACATGTGGTCATCATGCTCGACTCGCTCACCCGGGTCGGCCGGGCCTTCAACCGCTCGCGCCAGCACTCCAGCTCCGGGCGCACCCTCTCCGGCGGCATCGACTCCAAGGCCCTCGAGGTCCCCAAGCTCCTCTTCGGCGCCGCCCGCAACACCGAGGAGGCCGGGAGCCTGACCATCCTCGCCACCTGCCTGGTCGACACCGGCAGCCAGGGCGACCAGGTCATCTTCGAGGAGTTCAAGGGCACGGGGAACATGGAGCTGATCCTGGACCGCAAGATCAGCGAGAAGCGGCTGTTCCCCGCGATCAACCTCGCCGCCAGCGGCACGCGCAAGGACGAGCTGCTGATGGACCCCAAGACCCACGCGACGATCACGGCCCTGCGCCGGCGGCTGATGAACATGCCGCCGCCCCAGCAGGTCGAGCAGCTGATCGCGGCGATGAAGCGGTTCGAGAGTAATGCGCAGCTGGTGGGGTCGGCTGGGGGGTGACACATGGGACCGCGATTCCCGCGGGTTATCGAGTCCCGTGCGCTCGGCGCGCTGCTTCTGCATGAAGAGCGGGTCGCAGGATCTAGTATGCACCGTCATTACGAGGGGCCGCGCCCCGTCAGATTCCTCTCTCAAGACCCGGTTTATGTGGTCGTGAGAGCTCCGGAACAGAGGCCAGTCCATACAGACGCCTTCGCGGCTCGGATCGATAGAGCCTGGACGGACTTGGTGAGGCGCTACTGTGAGATCGTCCGGGCGTCTGAGCAAATCGTCCGAGGCGCCATCCGCAAGTTCTGGCGGATGCCCGCCGACGAGACCCCAACCGCCAGAGAACTCCTCAGCACCGCAGTCCTGACGATGGTCATTCTTGACTTCGAGAACGGGCACGAACTCCACCTGCATGACCAGGCCGATCTCGTCGCCAGCCATGACCTGGTCATCGTGTTCGACGCCCGCTATCGCCCGGTCTCGGCGCGCTTCGACGGATGATTTAGGCCCAGTCCACGCCGTGGAGTCGATTCCAACCAAGCACCCGGCCGACCGATCGGGCCTGATCCTCATCCCCACCGTAGACCAATACGCCGTCGCATCGCCCGTGGCCAAGCTGTTTCTGGGTGCGGCGCAGGCCATCGAGGATGTTCGCGGCGGCCGTCTGGGATGCCTTCGCCTCCACGAGCGTGACGCCCTGCGGTCGCTCGATTATCAAGTCTGCCTCGACGCCGTCGCTGTCCCGATAGAACGACACCCCGCCCGTCTCGCCCCGGTTGGTGCGGTGCTTGACGATCTCCGACACCACCCACGACTCGAAGATCGCCCCGCGCAGTGGGTGGCTCCGGAGCTGATCGGCCGAGCGGATGCCCAGGAGCCAGCACACGAGCCCCGTGTCGTGGAAGTGCAGCTTCGGCGACTTGACCGGCCGTTTCCGCGTGTTGGCGTGGTACGCCGGCAGGCGGAACGCGATGAAGCTCGCCTCCAGCACGCTCAGCCACGCCTTGGCCGTCGGCTGCGTGATCCCGCAGTCCGACGCGAGACCGGAATAATTGAGGAGCTGCCCCGTCCGCCCCGCGCACAGCTCGACGAAGCGCTGGAATGTCGCTAGGTGGCCGACATTGGTGATCGTGCGCACATCGCGTTCGATGTATGTCGCCACATATGACCGGAGCCAGTCGCCGGGGTTGAGCCCCTGGTCGAAGATCCGCGGGTAGCCGCCGGCCAGCAGCGTCTCGTCGAGGGTCTCGGGGTGGACCTCGAACCGCACGACCTCGCTGCGGGCCATGGGCAGCAGGTGGAGCACCCCGGTGCGCCCCGCGAGCGACTGGCTCACCGACTCCAGCAGCGCGAGGTCTTGGGACCCGGTGAGCACCCAACGCCCCGGCCTCCGGTCGGCGTCGATAACCCCCTGGAGATAGGACGGCAGTTCCGGGACCCGCTGCACCTCGTCGATGATGGCCCCATTCGGGTACTGCGCCAGGAACCCCCGAGGGTCGTCGGCCGCGAACGCGCGGGTGTCCGGGGCCTCGAGACTCGCGTATGGGAGGGAAGGGAACACCGCACGGCACAGGGTTGACTTGCCGCTCTGGCGCGGACCCGTCAGCGTCAGCGCTGGGAACTGGCGGGCGTAGCGGCGGAGCACCGGTTCGAGGTCTCGCTGGATCAGATTGGCATCCTCCCTGTCGGAGTGTATCGGCTGATTCAAAATCGGATTTTGAATTTGCAGATTCAGGACCTTCCCCCAACCAGTGCTCGGCGAAGCGGTCTCAACTGCGACAGAGTCTCAATCTCCGGGGTATACTCCCCTCACGGGTCCGTTTGCCCGCGAGGAGGTCGTGTGTGGCTGAGCAGGTCAACGAGGTCGGCGGCGAGGCCGGGTGTTGCGCCGGGGAGAAGCCGTGCTGCGGCAGCGACGGGTCGGGCGAGGTCGTCGGCCTCTGCTGCATGCGTCCCGGGCAGTGCGGGATCATCCGGCGGACCTGCGCCCACGGGGCGGACGCGGCGTACCTGCGGGCGCTGGGGCTGCGCTGCAACCAGCGGATCAGGCTCTGCCGGGCGAACGGGCCGTGGATCGTCGAGGTCGGCTGCCGCGGGGGCGGGCCGGCCAGCCGCATCGGCCTCGCCCGGGCGCTGGCCGAGCAGGTGATGGTCGAGCTGACGGCCCAGCGTGGGCCGGGGGCGGCGTCGTAGTCGCTCCGGCGGGGACCACCGCGTTCAACCCACGAGGCGCCCGATGACGAGCACCCCGACCTCCCCCACCACCCCCAACACCCCCGATGCCGCCGGCGAGCAACGGCGCACCAACGCGGGGCGCAACGGCGAGCCGCGTCGGCTGGTGCTGCTGGGCAACCCCAACACGGGGAAGACGAGCCTGTTCAACCGCCTGTGCGGGGTGCGTCACAAGACGAGCAACTTCCCGGGGACGACGCAGGAGGCCCGGGTCGGGGCGCCGCGGGGGCTGCCCGAGGGCAGCGAGATCATCGACCTGCCGGGCATCTACTCGCTGGAGCTGGCCCAGACCGAGGCGGAGATCTGCCGCCGGGTGCTGGCGGGCGAGCTTGCGCCCAAGGGCGAGGAGATCACCGAGCCCGACGCGATCGTGGTGGTGGCCGACGCGACGAACATGTCGCGGAGTCTGATGCTGGTGGGCGAGGCGACGCGGCGCGGGCTGCCGATGATCGTGGCGATCAACCTGGTGGACCAGGCCCGCAAGCGGGGCATCCACGCCGAGGAGCGGGTGCTGGCCGAGCGCCTGGGGATCGAGGTGGTGGTGTGCAGCGCGCGCACGGGCGAGGGCATCGAGGATCTGCTCGCGGCGCTCACCCGCGCCCGCATCCCGCGAGAGAGCCCGCCCGGCACCGAGGAGGGCCTGTGCGACTGGGCCGACGCGCTCTACGCCCAGATGGCCGCGGGGACCGAGGAGCCGCTGCCCGACACCCTCACCGACCGGCTCGACCGGGCGTTCACGCACCCGGTGCTGGGCCTGCTCGCGTTCGTGGGGGTGATGACGGGGCTGTTCTGGGTCATCTTCAAGCTCGCGGCGTACCCGATGGACTGGATCGACCTGGTGTTCACGCACCTGGGCGGCTGGCTCGACGGGGTGCTGCCGGCGGGCTATGTGCGTGATCTGCTGGTCGACGGCGTGGTGGCGGGCGTGGGCTCGACGGTGATCTTTGTGCCGCAGATCTGCATCCTGTTCTTCCTGATCTCGCTGCTGGAGGACACGGGGTATCTGGCGCGTGCGGCGTTCGTGATGGACAAGGCGCTGCGACCGTTCGGGCTGACGGGCCACGCGTTTGTGCCGTTCCTGTCTTCGCACGCGTGCGCGATCCCGGGGATCATCTCGGCGAGGGGGGTGCCGGACCGGCGCGACCGGCTGGCGACGATCCTGGCGGCGCCGTTCATGAGCTGCACCGCCCGGATCCCGGTGTATGTGCTGCTGACGGGCCTGCTGTTCCCCGGGCGTCCGGGCCTGCAGGCGGCGGCGTTCTGCGGGTGCTATATGTCGGGCGGTCTGGCGGGGCTGCTCAGCGCGATGCTCGCGCGCCGGACGATCCTGCCGGGCAAGAGCCACGAGATGGTGATGGAGCTGCCCAGCTACCGCATGCCCAACCTGTGGAACGCGCTCTTGACGGCGAAGGACCGCGGGATCCTGTTCCTGCGGAACGCGGGCTCGGCGATCCTGGCCATCTGCGTCGTGCTGTGGTGGCTCAACGCCTACCCGCATGTGGACCCGCCGGCGCAGGCGGTGTCGATGCGGGAGCGGGCGGCGGAACTCGCGGGCGTCCCGGTCGGGGCGCTGGGCGAGGCGTCGCTCGCGGGCGAGGCGGCCGGCCTGCGCGACCAGGCGGACACGCTCGAGACCAAGCACGCCTCGCGCTACAGCTACCTGGGACGGATGGGCGCGACGCTCCAGCCGGTGTTCGCCCCGCTGGGGTACGACCGGCAGCTCACGATCGGCGTCCTCGCCAGCTTCGCGGCCCGGGAGGTGTTCGTCTCGACCATGGCGGTGCAGGTCGCCGGCACCGACGAGGCCGAAGACGAAAGCACGCTCCAGGCCATCGCGACCGCCGCACGCGACGACGGGGTCACGCCCGTCTTCACCCCCGCCGTGAGCTGGTCGCTGCTCATTTACTATGTGCTCGCCATGCAGTGCCTCCCGACCCTGGCGGTCACGGCCAAGGAAGCCGGGCACTGGAAGTGGGCGTTCCTGCAGCTCGGGTGGATGTGCGGCCTGGCGTATCTGGCGTCGATGATCGTGTTCCAGGTTCTCGGCTGACCCCCCGGCCTAGCCTCCCCCTCGAGCGATGCCCCAGACACCGAGCCAACTCCCGCTGGGCGACCCCCAGTTCTGGATCGTCACCGCGGCCGCGCTCGGCGCGGGGTCGTGGATCCTCTGGCGGATGCTCCCCAAGCGCCTGCTCCGCAAGAAGCGGGGCACGGCGACGCGGGCGACGCTGACCGTCGGGGGCAAGCCGGTGAAGGGGAAACCGGGCTGCCACTAGGCGGGAGGGGCCGGCGCTCGCCTCGGATGAGCCCTCCTTTGGTTGGAATCCGGTAAGCTCTTGTTCATGTCGCCAAGGGGGGGGCAGCTGGTTGTCCGCCATCATGTGTGCTGTGTCTCCCGCCTCGCCGAGAACCAGGTTCGGGGCATGGACTTGGGCGAGGGGGATGCAACGCGGCTCCGGGCTCGGTCTGGCGACAAGCGATCCATCGGGCAGCTCGCTCGGGATGTCCGGGCGGCATTCGAGGGCTGGGTGCGGATGGAATCCTGTGTTCTAGAGCACAGCCGCCGCGCGCGGGGCGAAGACGATCCGTCCCAGGGGTTCGAGCGTATACTGGACGTCGGAACACCAGAGGAATCACCTGATTTGCCGTCAGGCTTCATCTGGCGGAAGCTGCTTGCGGTTGACGGCGTGGGTGATGTATGGTTTTGGTTTGGTGTAGAGCAGGGCACGGATGAAGTGAAACTGCTGCTTTTCATCCCCAAGGCACGGCTGGTGAATCCCCGACGGGTTCCCAGTGCGGAGCGATCGAAGGTGCTGTCTCGGTGGCAATTGTGGGAGGAGAGGGCTTCTGATGGCAAAGCTAGGTGAGCGAACCGCCACGCGACCGATTCAGCCGCACGCGTCGCTTGTCGAGGTCAAGCCGGCCCCACCGGCGTCCGACAAGTCAGGTGTGAAGCCCCGAACCACGATTCCGACCGAGTCGCTCGTGCAGTGGCTTCTCGACTCCGGGCCCGATTGTCTTCGTGTTCTCGCGGAGATGGCGGCGGATTATGACCAGTGCCGCGGGCCGGACTGCCGTGATGAGCGTTCGTTCATCGTGGGTGAGGCCCGGCTCTGCCTCCTGAGAGCGCATACGAAGGCGCAGCCGAGTTCGTAGGCGCCTCGTGGGGCGGCCGCGACTTGGTGCTTGGCCAACTCATGCGGGCTTCTCAATAGTTGTTGCCACACCTACTCGCCGGGGGTAGGCTTCAACCAACCCGGAGAGCACCAGTGACCACCCCCAAGCTCGTCGTTTTCGCCGGGAGCGCCCGCAAGGGCTCCTGGAACAGGAAGCTCGCCCAGGTGGCATCGTCGATGGCCCGCGACGCGGGGGCGGCGGTGACGCCGCTGGATCTGGCGGACTACCCCATGCCGATCATGGACGAGGATGCCGAGGCCGCGGACGGGCTGCCCGGGAATGCCCTGAAGCTCAAGGACCTGTTCAAGGCCCACGACGGGTACATCATCGCGTGCCCGGAGTACAACAGCTCGATCACGCCGTTGCTGAAGAACACGATCGACTGGCTGAGCCGCCCGCGCGAGGGGGAGGCGGTGCTGGCGTGCTTCCGGGGCAAGGTGTGCGGCCTTCTCGCGGCGTCGCCCGGGGCGCTGGGGGGCCTGCGCGGGCTGGTACATGTCCGCGCGATCCTGGGGAACATCGGCGTCCACTTGGTTCCGGAGCAGTTTGCCCTGAGTGCCGCGCACGAGGCGTTTGGGCCGGACGGGTCGCTTGCCGACCCGAAGAGGGCGGCAATGGCCCGCGCGGTGGTCGCGTCGGTGGTCCGGGCGGCGTCACGCCTGCGCGAAGATTGACCGGGAATCTGGGGAGTATCGTGTCCGAATAACGCCTGACCAGGGTTCCCCTTGGCCGGGCGATTGGACGCCGGCCGCGGGCGCGGTACAGTGTGCCCGTCCCAGCCCCGGGGCGGGGCGCGTGCCCATGCCGGGGTCTGACGGGGTGCCAGGTTCATGGAAGACGGCGGATCGACATCAGCGGAGCCCCCCAGTCCGGGGGGAACCGTGCCCAGACACCCTCCGACACTCGCCATCGATTTCGTCGATGACCGGAGCCTGACGAGCCCAGCCCAGCGGGCCTGGCTTGCGGATCGCGCCTGCGCGGCCTTGGCGGCGCTGGAGGTCCGGGGCGGGGCCCGGGGCGAGGTCCGGGCCCGGATCGTGGGCGACGGGGAGATGGCCGAGGCCCACCAGCGCTGGTCGGGCGTGGCGGGCACGACGGATGTCCTGACCTTTGACCTGGCCGAGGGCCGCAGCGCCGGCGGCGAGCCGCTGGATGTCGACCTCCTGCTCTGCGCCGATGAGGCCCGTCGCCAGGCGGACGAGCGGGGCTTCACGGTCGAGCGGGAGCTGCTGCTGTATCTCGTGCACGGCGTGCTGCACTGCCTGGGGCACGACGACCACGACGAGGACGCGTTCGCCCGCATGCACGCCGAGGAGGACCGCCTGCTGGAGGCGGCCGGCGTCGGCGCGACCTACGGGGTGGACGCCCGGGGGGCGGGGCGGTGAGCGGCACGGTCGGGCTCATCACGGCGGTGGTTGCGCTGGTCGCGTCGGGCGTGTGCTCGGCGCTGCACCTGGCGTTGCGTTCGCTGGTGCGCACGCGCCTGGCCGAGCTGGCCGAGGGGGCCCCGCCCGCGCAGCAGCGCCGGGTCGGGCGGATCCTGGAGGATGTGGACGGGCACTGCGTGGCGATCGGCCTGCCGCGGATCGTGGCGACGCTGCTGGTCGCGGTGGGCACGCTCTTCTGGATCGCGCACCCGGGTCTGGACGCGGAGGGCAACTCGGTGCCGACGGCGCCGACGCCGCTGCATGTGTCGCTGGCGGTGCTGGTCTCGGCGGTGCTGCTGTGGCTGTTCGCGTTCGTGGTGCCCAGCAGCGTGGCGAACCATGTGGGCGAGAAGCTGCTGCTCCGGCTGTCGTGGCTGGTGCGGGCGATCTACCTGGTCATGCGCCCTCTGGACGGGCTGAGCCGGCTGGTGGACGAGATCGTCAAGCGTCTGGCGAAGGTCTCTGCCGAGACCGAGGCCGAGGTGCTCGAGGCCGAGCTGCTCAGCGTGGTCGAGGAGGGGCGTGCGGAGGGCCAGTTCGACGAGACCGAGCAGGACATGATCGAGGCGGTGTTCGAGTTCCGGTCGACGAGCGTCGAGGAGATCATGACTCCCCGGACCGAGGTGGACGCCCTGCAGTACACCGACGACCTCGAGCAGGTCAAGGCGTTCGTCCGCGACGGGGGGCACAGCCGGATCCCCGTGTACCGCGACAACCTGGACCACATCGCGGGCGTGCTGTACGCCAAGGACCTGCTTCGGTGGATGAGCACGGGCGATGCGTCGCGCCCGTTCTCGCTGCAGTCGATCCTCCGCCCCGCGGTGTTCGTGCCCGAGACCAAGACGGTGCGCGAGCTGATGGCCGAGCTGCTGACCGAGAAGGTGCACATCGCCCTGGTGATCGACGAGTACGGCGGGACCGCGGGCCTGGTCACCTTCGAGGACATCGTCGAGGAGATCTTCGGCGAGATCCAGGACGAGTACGAGGACGCCGAGGAGCAGAGGCCCGAGGTCGTGCTCGGGGAGGCCGAGCGCACCGCGACCGTCGACGCCCGGATGCATGTCCACGACGCCAACGACGGGCTGGAGCCCATCAGGCTGGAGATCCCCGAGCACGAGGACTACGACACGGTCGGCGGCTTCGTGACGGTGACGCTCGGGCGGATCCCCCGGGCGGGCGAGAGCTTCGTCGCCGGCCCGCTGGCCGTCGAGGTGCTCGACGCCGAGCCGACGCGGGTGGTGCGGGTGCGCGTCAGCCCGGCGCCGGAGGCCCCGCCCCCGGCGGGCGAGGGCGACGAGGCCGCGGCGAGGCTGGGCGCGAAGTAGCGGCGCCCGCCCCTCGCGCGGCGCACGGGTATGCTCCCGCCGATGGATGTCTCGGTCATCATCCCGACCTACCGGCGACCCGCGCAGCTCGCGGCGTGCCTGGCCCGGCTCGCGCGCCAGAGCCTGGCGCCGGGCCGCTACGAGGTGCTCGTCGGCCTCGACGGGCCGGACGACGAGACGGGCGCCAGCGCCGATCGCGCCTGGCGCGAGGCCGGCGGCGTGCCGGGCGGGCTGCGCGTGGTCCCCTGCCCGCGCGCAGGCCTGAACGCGACCCGCAACCGCCTGCTCGACGGCGCCGCCGGCTCGCTCATGCTCTCGCTCAACGACGATGTGCTCGCCGGGCCGGGCCTGCTCGACGCCCACCGGCGCGCGCACGACGAGGCCCGCGGGCGCCTGGGGCGCGACGCCATCATCAGCGGCCACTCGCCGTTCGTCGAGCGGGAGGGCGCGACGCTGTTCGACGCCCTCTGCCAGCACAGCCCGATGCTGTTCTTCTACGACCGCATGGTCGACGACCCCGACCGCTGGCGCGACTGGGGGTTCCGCCACTGCTTCGGCCTGAACTTCTCGGCCCCGCTGGGCCTGGTCCGCGCGGTCGGGGGTTTCACGGCCTTCCCGCTGCTGTACGGGTACGACGACATCGAGATCGCCTGGCGCATCGCCCGCCACGCGCCGGGCACGCCGGTCCTCTTCCGGCCCGAGGCGCTCGCCCCGCATGACCACCGCTACCGGCCCGCCGAGGTGCTGGACCGCGAGCGCCGGCTGGGCGGGACCGCGTGGCGGTTCGCGGGCGAGAACCCCGGCTTCGCGCTCGCCACCTTCGGCCGGGACATCCGCGCCGACGCCGAGGTCGCCTACAGCCGCGAGTTCGTCGGTCGCGAGGCCCGCGACGCGGAGCGCTTGCGGGAGACCTTCCTCGGCTTTGAGCGCACGCCGGCGTCCGTCCTCGACGGCGCGGGCCCGGCCGAGCGGCTGGGCGTGCTCCGGGCGCTCGCCCAGCAGCACCTGCTCCTCAAGCGGTGGGAGTGGCGCCGCGGGCTGCTGGAGGCGGCGGACGCCGAGCCCGGGGCCCCAGCCCCGGCCCCCCGTCACGCCGGCGAGGGCTGCGCCCCGCGCTGAGTCGCGGGCTTCGGGGCGCGGGGTTTGGCGCGCGCCGGCTGGTCCGCGTACAGCGTGTGGACGGTCACGCCCGGGAGCGCCGCGCACCGGGACGCCATCGTGTCCTGGTGCAGCCACGAGCTGATGACGATGTCGGTCGCGCCGAGCGTTGCGGCGTGCTCGGGCGCGACGATGGGAACGCCCCAGAGCTCGTGCCCGTGGCGTGCGCGGTCGTCGTCGAGGAAGGCGGCGATGTCCGCGCCGGCGCGCACAAACGCGTCCCTGAGCTCGATGGTGTGGCGCCCCGTGCCGTAGACCGCGAGGCGCCGGCCCCGCAGGCGGGCGAGCAGTCGCGTGAGCCTCTGGTGTGCGTCGTGCGGGACGGTGGCGGATCCGGCGCCGCGTCCGGTGAACGGCGCGGGCCGTCCGCGGGGCCAGGGGCGGGCGGGCGCGCGGGCGGCGCGGTCGATGATCGCCGCGTAGCGCTTGGCGCAGACCTCGGCGGAGTAGGCGGCGCGGACCATGTCGAGGGCACGCTCCCGTGCCGCGTGCAGGGCGGCGTCGCCGGCGCCGATCGCCCGCTCGACGGCGGAGGCGAGGGCCGAGCCGGCGCGCCCGGGCGGGCAGTGGGGCGTGGCGTCGGCGAGGAACCCGTTGCGGCCGTCGGTCACGAGCTGGTCGGTGCCCGAGAGGCTGGGGGTGAGCACCGGCAGTGCGCCGTGGGCGAGGGCCTCCAGCAGCGAGACGCTGAACCCCTCGTACCGGGAGGCGAGCACGAACAGGTCGGCTCGCTCCAGGGCCGCCCCGACCCCGGCGGGGTCGATCGGCCCCAGGCGCCGGACGCTGGGTCGCGACGCGCAGGCGTCGTCGACCTCCGCGCCCGCGGGCCCGTCGCCGAGCAGGGCGAGCTCGTGGGGGACGGCGCGGGCCACCAGCGCGTCGCTCATGGCGACGAGCGCCCCGATGCGCTTCTGCTCGTGGTCCATGCGCCCGGTGTAGATCAGTCGGAGCGCCCGGCCGGCGAGCGGCTCGCGCGGGCGGACCGCGGGCGCCGGCTCTACGCCGTGGGCCACGCCGTAGATGTCCGGCCCGCGCGCCGGCAGCAGCGATCGCAGCCGGTCGGTCAGGCGCCCGCTCACGCCTACGAAGGCGGAGAGGTGCCCGGCGTAGTGGGTACAGAGCAGGTCGTTGTATCGCAGGTCGGCGTGGTGGACCGCGACGGTGCGCACCAGGTCGGGCGTGGTCTGCGAGAGCTCGGCGAAGAGGCCGTACGAGTCGCCGAGGAGGTTGGGCATGCAGACGACGGGCCCCCCCGCTCGGAGGGCGAGCACGCCGAGGGCGACGCGGTAGACGGGCAGGTAGTCCGACAGGTCGCCGTCGCAGGCGTCGAGCGCCGGGAGGGCGCGGGCGTCGAAGACCTCGACCCCGGGGTGGATAGGGATGTCGATCGCGCGCTGGCCCGGGGGCTCGTCGTGGACGACGAGGGCGCAGGCCCGTCCCTGGGGCGCGAGGGCGTTGACCAGGCGCACCGCCCAGGTGGTCACGCCGCTGGCGTTGAGGCCGTGGGGGAGGCTGATGAGCAGGGGCGCGGGCATGGGTCTCACTGGGGGGCTCGGAGGGGCGCTTGCTGGGTGATCAGGGCTCGTAGGTCGCGTCGCCGAAGAGGAGGCGGAGGTAGACATCGGCGACCTCGGCGATCGTGGGCACGCTGATGAGGCGCCGGTAGGCCCGGTAGTTCGCGCGGACGCGGTCGAGCAGCGCGGGCAGGGCGAAGGGGTGCTCGAAGGGCACGCCGCCGAAGCGGGCGAGCTCGGGGTGCCCGCCCGAGCGGAAGTACAGCGACGGCAGGCCGCAGGAGAGGGCCTCGATGAGGGCGTTGGAGCACGGGTCGTCGCGGCTCGCGGTGATGTAGATGTCCTGCCCGCGCAGCAGGTCGGCGAGGGGCTCGGAGGGCTGGGCGTCGATGACGGTCCAGCGGGGCAGCTCGGCGGCGACTCGCCCGATGAAGGTGAACGCGTAGCGGTCGTGGTCGGCGTGGCGGTCGAGCCACTCGAACACCGCGGCCCCCTTGCCGGGGTTGTCGCTCCAGGAGGTCGCGACGACGCGCACGCGCGGGTCGTCGCGGTGGCGCCAGGGCTCGGGGTCGGCGGGGTCGGCCTCGTGCCTGGGGTAGAAGATCGCCGGGTCGCAGGCGTTGGTGACGATGACCGGGCGCACGGGGCGCAGGCCGATCTGGTAGGTCGCCTCGAGCATGTGCCAGCTCTGAACGCCGGTGGCGACGGCCAGCTCGCGGTTGATCGCGTAGCACTGGCGGTCGAGGTCGAGGGCCTCCTTGGTGCGCCGGATGAGCGAGAGCGGGCCGTCGACCCGGTGGACGACGCGGGCGTTGTTCGAGCGGGCGGCCTCGCGGACCCGGTCGGCGTCGAACCAGACGCTCTGGATGAGGTGGGCCGTCGCGGGCTCGCCCTCGCCGTTGATGGTCACCTCGACGGCGCGGCGCTCGCACTCGGCCTTGAGGGCGAGCATGAACTGGTTGCCCCCGCCCCAGGGCGGCTTGACGAACTCGTGCCAGAAGCTGACGCGCTTGGGGCGATCGCGGACGGAAGGGACACGGACGACCGGGCGCTGGCGCACGCGCGGGTCGCCCGCGAGGCGCGAGTAGAACTCGCGCCAGCGTGGGGCGTTGGCCCCGGGGGTGTGCGTCGCCTGGACCGCCTGGCGGTGCACGGCGCTCCACCGGCGGAGGAACCCGTGGTCGATGTCGCGCTCGAGCTTCTCGATCGCCTCGGTGACGGAGGTGTAGAGGCAGTCGGCGTGGAGCAGGTCGGGGGCCAAGCCGCAGGGGGTGGAGAGCTGGGGCACGCCCGCCGCCGCGGCCTCGAGCACGCCGCGCGGGCCGCCCTCGTAGCGGCTGGTGGTCAGGAAGCAGTCGCAGCGCTTGTAGAGCAGGCCGAGCTGGGGCGCGTCGATCTCGCGGATCATCGCGGCGTAGTCGTCGCCGTCCTGCTCGACGCCGGCGTGGACGAAGGGCACGGCGCGGCGCTCGAACTCTCGGCGCACCCAGTGGCGCCTGGGGCTGGAGAGCAGGGCGACGACCTCGTGCCCGCGCCCGCGCAGGCCGGCGAGGACCTCGACGAGCATGTCGGGGCCCTTCTTGACCTTCATGGCCAGCTCGCCGCCGGCGAGCCGGTCGCCCAGGGTGTCGCGCTGGAAGCTGCCGACGACATACGCCCCGGGGGGGATGGACGCGAGGGCCCGCGCGACGATCGCGCACGGCTCGGCCTCGCGCTCGTACGGCTCGGTATCGACGGCGTAGGGGATGAAGTGGACGCCCGCGTCGTGCGCGGCGGCGACGAAGCCCATGCGCCGGTGTGTCTCGGCGTTCTGGGCGATCCAGTGGGTGGACCGCGCGAGGGCCCGCTGGAAGACCGGCTTGCCCAGGTGCGCGTGGGTGGCGTCGTCCATGTGGCAGACGACGGGCTTGCCGTCGAGGGCGCCGCGGGGGAGCTCGGCCAGCGGCTCCCACCAGACGGCGTGGATGACCTGGGCGTCCTCCGGCCGGTCGACGAGCGTCACGAGGTCGGGCAGCATCTCGAGCGATCGCTGGGTGAGCCTGCGGTCCTCGTCGATCGCCCAGCCGGTGGCGTCGCCCCTGACGAGATGGACGCGGAGGGGGGTCATGCGCCGCGCTCCGGGCCGGGCTTGACGGCGCGCACGCCGAAGCCGGTGGTGAACGAGCCGAAGAACTCGTCGCGGGTCATCGCGTGGTTGTCGTCGAGCTGGTGGGCGGTCTCGCGGGCCCACTCGAGGAAGCCGAAGGCCGGCGTGCGCAGGCTGGGGGGCCAGGCGCCGGTCTGCTCGGCCCAGCACGCCCAGGCGCGGAGCATGTCGACCAGCACCGAGAAGTACCGCCCCTGGGGCTCGAGCTCGACGCGTTCCAGGCCCGCGTCGGCGAGCGCACGGCGCCACCAGTCGGGGGTGTAGCGGGCGATGTCGATCGGGTCGGGGTGGATCTGGTAGCAGAAGGGCGCGGTGGCGAGCAGCACCCCGCCGGAGCGGAGGAGGCGCGAGGCCTCCCGCAGGGCGGCGCCCGGGTCGGGCAGGTGCTCGACGATCTCGGCCAGGATCACCGCGTCGAACGAGCCGTCGGGCGCGGGGATGGCGCACGCGTCGGCGAGGATGTCCGGCTCGGTGGCGGGGTCGAGGTTGATATAGCTGACCCGCAGCCCGCGGGCGGCGACCTCGCGCTCGATGTCGAACGCGCCGCGCTTCCTGGCCTTCTTCCCGCCGATGTCCGCGACGCGCGCGCCGTCGGGCAGCTCGGCCACCCGGCGCGTGAAGAACTCGTCGATGAAGTACCGGCGCATCGAGTGCCACACATCGCCCGAGCGCCGATCGACCTCGCGCACCGGCAGCCGGCCCGGCTGGGGTCCGACCGGCTCGCTCCGCGGCGCGGGGTTGGGGGGGGCCGGGGTCATGCGGGCTCGCGGCGGCAGTGCAGCACGGCGTGGGGGTTCACGATGCCCCGCGCCCGGTCGGGCAGGTCGAACCGCGAGACGATCTCGACCGAGGCGAACCCCGACGCCAGCAGCAGCTCGCGCAGGCACTCGGGCGTGAAGTGGAAGAACGCCCCGCCGGAGACATTGCCGACATACTCACAGCGCCTCGCGTCGGCGGCGTCGGGGCCGGGCGGGAGCGCATCGGCGAGCGCGACGATGCAGAGCCGGCCCGTCGCGAGCGCGAGCTGCTCGGCCGCCGCGATCGGGTGCTTGAGGTGCGTCAAGAGGTCGCCGCAGAAGACCAGGTCGAACGGCCCGCCCAGCCCGTCGAGCTTGTAGACATCGCCGGTGCGGAAATCGACGGCCGATCGGCGCAGTGCCGCGGCGGCGAGGCGGTGGTTGCCGACGGGGACGCCCAGGGCCCGGTAGGTCTCCTCGTGGCCGGCGTTGGTGGCGGCCCTCCTGCGGTACTTCTCGGCATACTTGGCGGTGTGCGCGCGCGACGGGTCGATCGCCACGCTGCCGTCGAACTCGTCGGTGTCGACGGCGACGACGCGCTCGGCGCCGAGCGACTCGAGGTGGTAGGCGAAGTACCCCTCGCTGGCCCCGACATCGAGCACCGTCCAGGCGCGGAGGCTCTCGGGGAACCGGTAGTGCGCCAGCCACGGCGTGTGGTCGTACGCCCCGCGCGTCCGCACGCCGGGCGCGACCTCGATGGTGTGGTACCACCCGGGCTTCTCGGCGAGCCGGCGCACGGCCTCGTCACTCGGCGGCGTGGCGGTGGGCTCGGTGTGCTGGGCGATCGACTGGGACATCTCCGCTCCGCGTAGGCTCAGGCGTCGGTGGCCGGGACTTGCGCGAACACCCGCGCGACCTCCTGGGGGCCGTCGAGCTGGGGCCCCTCCTCGGCGATCAACGCCCGGACATCGCCCAGCAGCTGCACAACTCGCTCGGGCGACTCGAAGTCCCACAGGTCCGCCCCGCGCGTGCCGTAGTAGATCGGCACCTCCACGATGATGTACCCGCCGGGCTTGGCGACCCGTCGCAGCTCCGACGCCGCCCGCTCGGGGTCCTTGGCGTGCTCCAGCGAGTGGCACGCGAGCACGACATCGAACCGGCCGTCCGCGAACGACATCTCGTGCATGTCCATGACGAGAATGCGGGGGTCGAGCGAGTGCAGGTCGATCCCGACCACCTCCGCGAACCCGAGCGCCGCGGCGGTGTCCAGCTCGTGCTTGTTGCGGCAGCCGACGCAGAGGATCGACCGGAGCCCCCCGAACGCCGCCGGCCCGATCGCCCCGGCGAGGCGGTCCAGCAGCGACCGGGCCCGGAACGAGCAGTCCTCGTGCTTCATCTCGCGGCTGCGGTCGAGCTGGAGCCGGACATACGCCTCCCGCGAGAGCGTCGCGGGGTCGGCGGCGGTGTTGGGGTGACGCCGGCGGGGGTGTGCGGGCGCGGAGGTATCGCTCATGCCCGGAACATCGGAGAAACGGGGCCCTGAGCGCCACTTTTGCGCGGGGCGGGCCGGCGGCGCAGGCGGCAGCACAGGTCAGGCGGCGCGGGAGAACCGGAAGGGCCCGGCGTGTTCGCGCCCCGTCGCCGGGACCGCGCGGGCATCGAGCCAGGGGGTGATGACCCGGCAGCCCCGGGCGGCCCAGCGTGCCCCCGCGTCGAGCATGGGGCCGGGGCTCAGCGTGCCGATCACGACGGCCTCGGCCTGGTCGGCGGTGGTCAGCTCGACCCCCGCCTCGAAGCAGACCTCGCCCAGGGCCCGCTCGACGGCCCAGGCGTTCTTGCCCGGTTCGACCAGGGCCACGGAGAAAAAGGGTCGCTCGCGCCAGGCCAGGTTGACCGCCGCCCGGGCGTGGGCCAGGCCGGTGAAGCGGTTCCAGGCCTCCCGCAGCAGGGGGCGCCGTGGCTGGGCGCGCAGCGTGCGCCGGAGTTCATCCAGTCCCAGCCGGAAGCCGGCCAGGGCGTGCTCCTTCTCGGCGATCTGCCGGTAGCGCCGGCGCTGCTCGCGGAGGGCCTCGCGGCGCATCGAGCCGGGGGCGTACCGCTGCATGACCCACCCGTTGTTGCGGATGAGCCGCCCGAGGATCAGATCCATATCCCGCCCGGTGTCGACCTTGTGGTGGTGGACGCGGAACGCCGGGTCGAAGCGGATGCCCCAGCCCTTGCCCAGGAACCGGGCGGCCAGGTCGTACTCCTCGGCGTAGTAGTTGAAGGCCGGGTCGTACCCGCCCGCGCCGAGGAAGGCCTCGCGACGGATCGCCACGCCGCAACCGATGAATACCTCGGGCAGGCCGCCGGACTCGCGGCAGCCGCTCGCGGGCAGGTGGATATCCGCCATGACCGCGCCCACGGTTGGGTCGAGGGCGGTGAGGCGGTCGACCGTCGCGCTGAAGGGCTCGAAGGCCTCCACCGGGTGGGAGTCGTCGTCGAGCATGATGATCCACGCGGCGTCGGGCGAGGCGGCCTCGACGGCGCTGTTACGGGCCGCGGCCCCGGCGTTGTGGTCGAGCCTGAGGACGCGGACGGGAAGCCCGTTGGCGAGGGCGCGGGGCGCACGCACGGGAATGTCCGACGCGTTGTCGGCGACGATGACCTCCGCGGCGCTCCCGAGCGTGAGCCCGCCGAGCGCGTCGAGCGTGGCGGCGAGCCGTTCGTGGCGGTTGCGCGTGGGCAGCACGAAGCTGATCATGACGCCTGCCTCGATCCGGCCGGGAGGGGTTTGACCTCGGTGCCGGCGTAGGCCAGGCGCGCGCCGGCGAGGCGGAGCATGGTCCGTCGCAGCTCGGAGGGCTCGAGCGTCGGGTTGCCCAGGCGCTGGGCGTGGACCGCGGCGGCGACGGAGCCCAGGAAAACGGCCGGCACGAGCCCTGCGCCGGCGGCGAGGGCGAGCGTCGCGGTCGTGATCAGCGCGTCGCCGCACCCGAGCGGGTCGATCGCGTGCGGGCTCAGGGCGGGCACATGCTCGCCCCGGACGCGGGAGCGGAGCGGGTCACCGGCCTTCGCGGGCTCGGCCGCGTCGGGGAACGGCTCGAAGGCGACCAGACCCTCGGCGCCCATGGTGACGACCGCGGCCTTGGAGCGGGTTTCGTGGAGCAGGCGCCAGGCGACGCTGGGCAGCGCCTCGCCGTGCAGGCTGTAGGCGGTCCGGACCTCGTCCTCGCTGGGGCAGACCAGGTCGAGGTGGCGCATGGCCCGCAGGCTGTGGCGCCGGCCGCTGACATCGCCGGCGAGAACCCCGGTGTGCGGGCGGAGCGTCGTGCACAGGCGGGTGACCAGCGCCGGGCTGAACAGCCCCAGGCCGAAGTCGGCGAGGATCGCCGCGTCGGCGCCGGAGCCGACCGCCTGGCGGGCGGCCTCGAGCAGGGCGTCGGCGCCGGCGGTGTCGAGCACCAGCGGCTCGACCAGGTCCACCTTCAGAACCTTCTGCGACTGAACCAGGTATCGCTGCTTCTCGGGGATCCGGGCCGGGCTGGCGACGGAGAGCACCTCGATCCCGTCGGACGCCATCGCCGCCCGGAACGCCTCGGCCTCCGCCGTCTCGGGCAGGGCGGTGACCAGCACGGGCCGGGCCCCGAGTGCCGCGGCGTGGCGGGCGATCACCGCGGCCCCGCCGTCGAACGATCGCCGGTCGACCGGGCGGAGGGTCATCACCGGGCTCTCGTGGGCGATGTCGGGGCGGTCGCAGAAGAGGTAGGTGTCGCGGATGACCTCGCCCAGGACGACCAGCCGCTTGCCGCGGAGGCCGGTCAGGGTCTCCAGCAGGCGGTCCGGCTGCATGTCGGTCCGGGCGAGGAGCTGGGTGAGCCTGTGGTGGAAGGGGTCGACCGACGACTCCATCGCGGCGATCAGGGCGGTGGAACTGAAGACCACATCCCCCGAGCTGAAGACCACCCGCCCGCCGGACCGCTCCACGGCCTCGCGCTCGGCCCGGAAGCGGGGGTCCGCGTTGGTCTCGTACTCCCGGCCCTTGATATAGACATCGGGCTGCACCTCGGCGAGGAGGTCTGCCGCGGTCGGGCGGGGCTCGACGAAGACCCAGTCCACGCAGTCCAGCTCGGCGAGGTTCTCGGCTCGGAGTTCCTGGGGGATGAGCGGGCGCCCGTCGCCCTTGGTCATCTCGTGGTCGCCGGTGATCGAGACCAGCAGCAGGTCCCCCAGGGACTTGGCGAACTTGAGGTGCCGGATATGCCCGGGGTGGACGATGTCGAAGCAGCCGTGGCAGTGCACGACGCGCCGTCCGGCGGCCCGGGCGGTGGCGCGGCTGGCGAGCAAGTCCTTGTGCGACAGGATCTTGCGCTCTGGTTGCGTAGGGGTCGACATCGCGCTCGCCTCCGGCGTACCCCTCTGCTATCGGACGAACGGGGGTGCGACTGTGGGAATCGGGCGGGAAGTCGGCGGCGAGCCGGACGGGCGGGGCTGTTTCGCGGCCCCCGGGCGTCCGGTTTGTGCGCGGGGGGCCCCGGATCGGCCGATAGACCGGGCGATGTCCCCAGCTGTCGCTACGCCCTCGGCGCGCCCGATCACCCGCGAGGATGTGATCGCGCGCGGGCGCGCGGGCAAGCCCTGGGAGTTCCTGCCCCTGGCGGTCCAGGCGGTGGCCCAGTGGCCGCTCGACACCGGGGTGCGGTTCCTGCTGGGCGCGAACCTCGCCCAGCTCGGGCTGCGGACCCTGGCGGGGGAAGCCCTCGAGGGGCTGCCCGAGGGGTCGCGGAGGGACGCGGATGTGCGCACGCTAGCGGACGCCATCGAGCGGCTGCCGGACGACCGGGTCTCCTGCGCCGACCGGCGGGCGACGGCGCTGGCGAACCTGCGGGTCCTGCGGGGCCGCGGGCTCGACGGCGCCGGGTCGCTGGGCGCGGCGTTCGAGGCGTGGAGCGCGGGCTCGGGGAACGACGACTGCTTCCGGGCGGCCGATGGGAACCTGGTGCGTCGGCTGCGCCGGGGCGGCGGGGTGGACTGGACGCGGTTCCTGATCGACCAGCGCGGGGCCGCGGCGAGGTTCTGCGACCAGCTCGGCGCCAAGCTCGACCTGGTCCCGGCGCCGATGGCGGTCGAGGGTATCGACCCGCCCTGGCTGTTCGACGCGGTGCACCGCCTGCTGGGGCGGAACCGGCTGGGGTACTCGGCGGCGATCACGGTGCTGCAGGCCGACCCGCTGGAGTTCTTCGACGGGCTGAGCGCGGCGGACCTCGGCGGGGCGCTGGCGGACCCGCGGGTGCGGGTGTTCGTGGGGGCCGACGCCTCGCAGCGGTGGATCAACGACGCGCTGGCGCGGGTGAACGAGACGGTGCTGGGGATGTGCGTGGCGACACCGGGCGTGCGGGGGCGGATCACGCCGCCGGCGCAGGCCGCGACCGGGCGCGTCGCCGCGGCACAGACCGAGGAGTTCCGGAGGCTGCAGGCGCGGGTGGCGGCCCTGTACACGGGGCGCGACGGGCCGTGGTGGTCGCGGCGCTACCGCGAGGCGGCGCAGGGCGGCCCCCCGCTGCGGGTGCTGGTGCCGACCTCTCGCTACTCGACCTACATCCGGCACGCGGCGGCGGACCTCGCGGCGGCGTTCGGGGCGCTGGGGTGCGAGGCGCGCGTCATCATGGAGCCCAGCGACCACAGCAAGCCCTCGGCCGTCGGGCACCTCCGCCCGATCGCCGAGTTTGAGCCCGACCTGGTGGCGCTGATCAACTACTTCCGGAGCGACGCGGGGCTGCCCTACCCGGCCGAGCTGCCGTGGGTGTGCTGGATCCAGGACGCCATGCCGCACCAGTATGCGGAGCGCTCGTGGGGCGGGCTGGACTTCGTGGCGGGGCATGTGCCGGTCGAGCTGTGGCGCCGGGATGGGTTCCCGTCGTCGCGGTCGCTGCCCTTCCCCGTGGTGGCGAGCACGCGGAAGTTCCACGCCGGGCCGGTGGGGGCGGGGCTGGCCGAGCGGTTCGCGTGCGAGGTGGCGTATGTCTCGCACCAGAGCGAGACGCCCGGGGTGTTCCACGAGCGGTGCAAGGCCGAGGCGGGTGACGCGGGCTCGGCGCGGATCCTCGACGCGCTGCGCCCGGTGGTCGAGCGCGAGGCGGGCGACCCGATGCGCGGCTCGCTGGCGGACCGTCTGCGCCTGGCGTGCGCAGCGCTGCTCGAGAACCTCGGCGCGACCGGCGACGCCGGGTACCTGTTCCGGCACTACGCGATGCCCCTGGCCGACAAGGTGATCCGGCACGAGATGCTGGGCTGGGCGGCGTCGGTCTGCGAGCGGCGCGGGTGGCGCCTGCGCGTCTTCGGGCGCGGGTGGGAGTCGCACCCCGAGCTGTCGGGCCACGCCCGGGGCGAGCTGGACCACGGCGACGAGCTGCGGGCGTGCTACCAGGGCGCGGCGGTGCACCTGCACGCCTCGGCGACGGTGCTCGTCCATCAGCGCGTCATGGAGTGCGCGCTCTCGGGCGGGCTGCCGCTCGGGCGTCTGACCTTCGACGCCGTCTCGGAGAGCACGGGCTGGGCCAAGCGCGAGGCGCTGCTGCACGCCGAGCCGTGCGGGCGCGACGAGCGCGGGTGGCTGGGGTACCGCACCGCGGACTGCCCGGCCCTGGCCGAGATCGGCGCGATCCGGCGAGAGCTGGGCGAGGAGTTCCCGGAGATCCTGCGCCTCTCGCCCGCCCAGGAGGCCTCGTTCGCACGCCCCGACCACCACGCCTCGCAGGGGCTGCACCCCGCGTGGCTCTACGGCGGGCTGCGCGAGCAGATGTTCCGCTCCGAGGCCGAGCTGGAGGGGCTGCTCGCGCGGGCGGTCGGGGACCCGGCGTGGCGGGCCTCGCGGTCGGCGGCGATGGCGGCCCGCGTGCGCGAGCGGTGCAGCGTCGAGGTCTTCGCCGCGAAAGTGCTGGAGATGGTGCGCGGGTCGCTCGCGGCCGGCGCGGTCTCGGAGGAGTGATCGTGATGCCCAGGCTCAGCTACATCATCCCCGCGTACAACGCCGAGCGGACGCTCGACCAGACCGTCCGCAGCGTGCTGGCCCAGACCGAGCGCGATGTCGAGGCGGTGATCGTCGACGACGGCTCGACCGACGGCACCAGGCACGCCGCCGGGGCGATGCTCGGGCCCCGGGTCGCCCTGGTCTCGCAGGCCAACCGCGGCCTGGCGGCGGCGCGGAACGCGGGGTGGCGGGCGGCGCGGGCCGGGCGCGTGTGCTTCCTCGACGCCGACGATGTGGTCGCGCCCACGCACGGCGCGACCATGCTCGGAGCGATCGGCTCGGCCGACGCGGTGGCCTGCGGGCACGAGATGGTCGGGCCCGGGCTCGAGCCCCTGCACTGGCGCGTGCCGGCGATCGCCAGCGACAGCACGCTGTCGCGCCTGCTCGAGGGCAACCGCACGCCGGTCGGGTCGGTCGTGGTCGACACCGCGAGGGTCCGCGCGAGGCTCGGCGGGGATGCCTCGTTCGATGAGTCGCTGCCGGTCGTCGAGGACTGGGACCTGTGGCTGCGGATGGCCCTCGCGGGCGCGGCGTGGGCGCCCCCGGTCGAGGACGCCCTGTTCCAGTACCGGCTCACGCCCGGGTCGATGTCCAGCGACACCGGCCTGATGTGGCGCACCGGGGTGGGCATGCTCACCCGCCATGTTTCGGACGCGCGGGACCTTGCCCACGGGGTTCGCGCTTGGAGCGTCCAGTCGCTGGCCAAGGCGGTGGCGGCCGAGCAGACCGGGGTGGTCGGCGACATCGGGCGATCGCTCGGGGACCTGCGCGCCGAGGACCTGCCCGGCCTGGTCGGCGCCCTGCGCTGGTCGCTGGCCAGGATGTCCTGTGCCGGCCCGAGGGAGTGGGCCAGGTGCATGCCCGCGTGGACGCAGCGCGTGCGCGCCGTCCTGGGCGAGCACCCGATGGGCGCCGAGATCCTCGACGCCCTCGCCAGCGGGCCCCACCGCTGGCGCGCCATCGTCGAGCGGGCGGCCGGCATGCTCCGCCCGGGCGAGCGGCTGGTGGTCTACGGCTATGGGCGCAACGGTCGCGAGGCGGTGCGGGCCGCGTGCGACCTGGGGCTCACCGTGTCCGTCATCGACGACGACCCCCGCGCCCTGGGCAAGCTGCCCTCCATGCGCACCGAGGACCTCGCGGTCGAGGATGTCGTGCTGGTCACGCCCGAGGAGCGCGGGCGGATCCTGGCCAGGCTCGCCGAGCGCGGGGTGCGCCGGGTCGTCCTGCCGGACGCGGCCTGAGGGTCGGCCCGGCGAGGCTCAGGCCGACAGTTCCTCGCGGACGCGCTCGAGCAGGCGCCTGGTCGCGAGGATGCCCTCGGGCTCGCCGAGCGTCTCGCCCTCGTACTCGATGCCCACTCGCCCGCGGTAGCCCGCGTCCACCACGACCTTCATCATCCGCCGGAAGTCGGTCTGGGTCTCGGCGCCCTCGGCGTCGAAGTCGTGGCTCTTGGCGCTGACGGCCTTGGCGAAGGGCATCATCTCGGCCACGCCCTGGTACCGGTCGTACCACGCGTCCGGCTCCTCGCGCCGGGCCCAGTCGAGGCAGAAGTTCCCGAAGTCCGGCAGCGTGCCCATGCGCGGGTGGTCCACCAGCTTCATCACCCCGGCCAGCCAAGCGCCGTTGGAGCTCAGCCCGCCGTGGTTCTCGACGATCACATTGAGCTCCGACTCCGCCGCGTACTCCACGAGCTTGCGCAGCCCGTCGGCCGCGAGCTTCTGCTGCTCTTCGTACGAGCCCTCGCTCGCGGCGTTGACGCGGACCGAGTGGCAGCCGAGGAACTTGGCGGCGTGGACCCAGGGCTTGTGGTTGTCGATCGCCTCGTTGCGCCGCCGGGCGTTGGGGTTGCCCAGCTCGCCCAGCCCGTCGCACATGATCAGCAGGCTCGTCACGCCGTGGTCGTCGCACCGGGTGCGCAGGTCGGCGAGGTAGTCGCGGTCGCGGGGCTTATCCATGAAGAACTGGTTGACATACTCGACCGCGTCGATGCCGAACTCCTCGCGGGTGCGCCGGGGGAAGTCGAGGTTGGTCATCTCCCCGGCCTTGAGCGCGCGGTGCAGCGACCACTGGGCCAGGGAGATCGTGAAGAGCGGCTCGGCGCCGCGGGCCTCGGGCTCCGGCTGGGCTTCGGGCTTGGCTTCGGGCTGGGGGGCCCGGCCCGTCGCGGGGCCGCCGGTGGGCGCCTCGTGGGCGCAGGCGTGCAGGGCGCAGCCCGCCGCGGCGAGCGTGGACGCGTGGAGGAAGCAGCGTCTGTTCATGCCCGAAGCGTATCCCGTGCGCCCTTCGGCGGATCGGGACGACGGGTCTGACGCAATCTGCACGAAACGCTTGGCGCGGGCGCCGAAGTCTGGTATTACTGGACGGGTGAATCGGGTCTCGTGATCCCGCCCCGGCGTTCGCTCTGGGTTGCTCGTGCGGGTTGCTCGATGTTCGACGAGGGCGCGGTGCACACCGTTGGCCAGGGGCCCGGTGTGTTCGCGTGTTCAAGGGGTTTGTGCGCCCGGCGTGGGTCCGGGGCGGTTGCACCGTAAGGACGGTGTGTCGCGGGTTGAGCGTCGGCCGGGTCTCGGCCGGCGTGAAGGTATTGCAGGAGGCGTCACGCATCCCGTCGGCGCTGCGGCACGCAGCGGGCGCGATGGTTGCGCCATGGTTGCGCGATGGCTGCGCGATCGGCGCGCGATGGTTGCGCAATGGTCGCGCAATCACCTGGCGGTGTTCGCCCGGTGGTGGCGCTCGTGTGGGCCTCTCGGGTTGCTCCGGACCGATCGGTCCGGCGGATTCGGAATGAAAGGAGAACGCAGGATGAAGAAGCATTCGATTGTCTCGTGCGGGGCCTTGGTTGTCGCGATCGCCGCCGGCGCCGCGTCGGCCCAGTGGGCCGACGACTTCGACAGCTACCCCGTCGGCCCGCTCAACAGCGGCGGGTGGGACGGCTGGGACGGTGTCCCCGCCGCGTACGGCGTGGTGACCACCGACCAGGCCCACTCCGGCCCCAACTCGCTGGCGGCCGGCGGCGGGACGGACGCGGTCTATCAGTTCTCCGGCCTGACCTCCGGCCAGTGGGCGCTGTCCGGGTGGGTCTATGTGCCCAGCAACATCGACGCCGAGACCTACTGGATCGTGCAGAACGAGTACGCCCACGGCGGGCCGTACGACTGGACGGTCGAGATCCACCTCGATGTCGCGTCGGGCCTGGTCTGGGAGGCGATCCAGGACGGGTTCGGCAACGGGAGCAACTATGTGAACCTCGTGACCGACGGGTGGGCCGAGGTCCGCGCCGAGTTCGACCTCGACGCGAATGTCGTCACGACCTACTACAACGGAGAGCTGCTCGCCTCCGGGCCGGTCGACACCTACCAGGGCGGGGCCATCGCGATCGCCAACCTCGACCTCTACGGGCCGCAGGCCGTGGCGGCCTACCACGACGACATCAGCCTGGTCGACATGAACGGCGACCCCTGCCTCGACGGCATCGCCAACTGCAACGGCGACGACCTGGTCAACACCCAGGACTTCCTCTGCTACCTCGGCAAGTGGTCCGCCAGCGACCCCTCCGCCGACTGCAACGGCGACAACATCATCAACACGCAGGACTTCCTCTGCTACCTCGGCGAGTGGTCCGCCTGCCGCAGCTGAGCCGCCAGCATCCCCGGGCCAGGCACTGGCCCGGTGGGACGGTCTCGTGGGCGCAACCTCCCCATCGCTCCGGCGTGGGGAGGTTGTTGCCTTTTGCGTCGGGCCCCTTCAGGCCGACCCGGCCCCGGCGAGCCACTCCGGCAACGCCCGCGGCCTGCCGTCGCGTCCGATGCACGCCAGCGTGGTCGTCGCCCGGGCCAGCAGGTCCTCCCCCGCCGCCCGCCAGGCCGCCAGCCCGGCGCTGTCCAGCCCGTGGCGCTCCAGCAGCCTGATCTCGTAGGCGTGGTGGATCTTGACCCGCGAGGCGCCCTCGACCCGCACCGCGATCTCGAGCCGGTCGTCGTAGCGGGCCGGGCGCCGGTAGACCAGCTCGAGCTTCACGACCGCCAGCAGCGCCCCCTCGCGCTCCAGCTGGGCGTAGGAAACCCCGCTGGTGCGGAGCAGCTCGGTCCGGGCCTCCTCGAGCCAGGGGATGTACGCGCCGTGGTGGGCGACGCCCATCGGGTCGCACTCGCAGTACCGCACGCGGACCGCGTGGACGCCCTTGCCGGCCGGGGCTGTGGGGGTTGGCTGGGTGGGCCGGGCCATCGAGGCGGACTCTAGCGGGCGTGCGTCGGCGGGATTTTGCCCCGGTGAATCCGAGGGCCGCACGAGCGCCGAGGCCGCGTCGGGCGGTTGGATGACCTCAAAATCCACGATCGGCCGGGAATCGCTTGCGTCGGATCTTGTTATCCGTTATTGGTGGCAGATGGTGGGGAGCGGGAGGCGTTTCTGGCGTCCCGCGCCCCCGTGGAGGATCTGGCCGGGGCGTCCCCTTCGGCGTGATGTTGCGCCGAGCCCCCGGCGGTTCGATGCCCGAACGGAGGAACGAGAGATGAGACACACCGCATTGTGCGGCAGCCTCGCGCTGCTGGTCGCCTGCGGCGCCGCCTCGGCGCAGTGGGCCGACGACTTCGACAGCTACGCCGACGGCACGCTGCTCTACGAGGTCAACGGCTGGTCCGGCTGGGACGGATCCTCGGGCGCGGCGGGCACCGTCAGCGGCGCTCAGGCGTTCTCGGCGCCCCATTCAATCGCGGTCTCCGGCACCGGGGACGCGGTCCACCCCTTCAGCGGCTACGACTCGGGCGTCTGGACCTTCACCGCCTACCAGTACATCCCCGACACGCTCGACGCGCTCACCTACTTCATCCTCAACGATGTCTACAACCACGGCGGCCCGTACGACTGGGCGGTCGAGATGCACATGGACCCCGCCACGGGGCTGGTGACCGAGGTCGTCCACAACGACGGGTCCGCGACGCCGATCCTCTACAACCAGTGGGTCGAGATCCGCACGCTCATCGACCTCGACAACAACTACATGGAGAACTACTACAACGGCGTCCTGCTCGCCAGCGGCGTCTGGGATGTCGGCGGCGACGGGCTCATTGCGCTGCAGAATGTCGACCTCTACGCGCCGCACACCGAGACGGTGTACTACGACAACTTCTCCCTCGTGCCCACCCCGGGCACACTCGCCATGCTGGGCCTCGTGCTCTGCGCCCCCCGGCGTCGGCGCTAGCACCTGCAACGAAGAGAGGGCTGCGCGGCCGGGGCCTCGCCCCGGCCGCGCTTTCTTGCGCCGGCGCGGTCACTCGTCGCCGAGCAACGCCCGCCCGCACAGCAGGCCGAAGGGCGCGGGCAGCACGAGATAGAACAATCCGAGCGGCGCCGCCATCACCATCGACGCCTGCGCCGGCAGGCGCATCGCGATCGCCAGCAGCAGCCCGAGCAGCCGTCCCAGCAGCCGGGCCGGCACCGACGCCAGCCCCAGCACCGTGACCCCGGCGTGCCACCCGGGGCGCCACAGCGTGAGCGAGACGCCGAGCACCGCGTACGGGGTCAGCCCGACGGGGACCCACAGCGACTGCTCGGGCGTGCCCCGGAGGATGAGCCACCCGGCAGCCAGCCCCGGCAGCGCGGCGACGGCCGACCCGGGGAGATACAGCAGCGACTCCCGCCATCTGACCTTGGGCTCGTGCCACCGGAACAGACGCACCCGGTCCCCGCCGCACTCCGGGCACCGGAGCTCTCGGCCGACGACCGGCAGGCCCGTGAGGTCGTAGACGCAGGCGGCGCATGTCGGCGGCAGGACCGGTCGGTGCATGATCTGGGCGGCCTCTGCATGGTGGCTGGCGTGGGAGCGGCGCGCTCCGGGCGGGTGAATCCTACACTCCGCGTTCATGCCGCCGACCAGCCGCCAGTCCGAGGCTCACCGCGACACGGGCACGCCGCCGCCCGAGCAGGTGACGGTCCGCCGGTACCTGATCGACGACCCGGTCACGGAGATTACCCAGCTGCTGCACCGGGCGTACGCGCCGCAGGTGGAGATGGGGCTCAAGCCGCTCGCCGGGCGCCAGGACGACAAGACCACGCTGGACCGCGTGCTCAACAGCGAGTGCTTCCTGGCGACGATCGCGGGCGAAGGGGGGCGTGAGCGCATCGTCGGGATCATCCTGCTCAACGAGCACGAGCGGGTCGCGTTCCCGGCCTTCTTTCTGCGCCCCGGCGTCTCGCATTTCGCCATGTTCGGCGTCGAGCCCGGGCTCCAGGGCCTGGGCATCGGCCGGCGGCTGCTGGAGCGCACCGAGGCCCGCGCCCGCGAGCTGGGCGCCCAGGAGCTCGCCCTCAGCATGGCCGAGCCCGACACCAACCTCCGCGCCTACTACGACAAACGCGGCTACCGCTTCATCGAGCACTGGCAGTGGCCATACACCAACTACCGAAGCTGCATCCTGAGCAAGACGCTGTAGACCAAACGCCTGGTGGGCCACGCCCGCCGCGGGGGGACCAGCCGTTCCTGTATGATGTCGCGGCCACCCCGGCGGCCGGCCCCGGGCGGAGCACCCCGGCCTCCTGTGACCATCCCCGTTGACCACCCCCATTGACCACGCCCATGCCCCCGCCAGCCGGCCGACCCCGCATCAGGAGATCGTCATGCCCAGCCTCACGATCGTCACCGGCGAGAATGCCGGCAAGCAGTTCGTCCTCGCGAAGCGCCCGCTGTCGATCGGGCGGGACCCCGCCCGCGACATCCAGGTCATCGACCCCAAGGTCAGCCGCAAGCACGCCATCGTGCGCCCCGAGGGCGACGGGCACGCCCTCGCCTCCGCGAAGGCCCTCAACGGGGTCATCATCAACGGCAACGAGATCGACGCCGAGCGGGTCCTGGCCGACGGCGACCGCATCCGGCTCGGCGACACCGAGCTGGTCTACGCGTCGTCGGACGAACCCGACCGCACCAACGCCCTGCACCAGCGCAAGCAGGCCGACCGCAAGCTGCGCGAGAACAACACCCTGATGTAGCCCCGGCGCTCCCGAGCCGGGCGCCGCCGCCCCACGCAGGCCCGCATGGACGACCCACGAACACGCGATGTCGGATGGCTGGCCGAGGCGGTCTCGCATCTCAGCGAGAGCGAGCGGGAGACGCTGGTCGGCCTGGTGCGGTCGTGGTCCGGCGAGAGCGGCCCCGGGACCGACCCCAGAACCGACCCCAGAACCGATCCCAGAACCGACCCCGCGAGCGGCGCCCGCTCCACGCCGACGGGCGCGTGGCGCACCGCCGAGTCCGAGGACGAGCCGGGCGCCGTCATCGGCCGGTACAAGATCCTCGAGTGTATCGGCGAGGGGGGGTTCGGCTCGGTCTTCGTGGCCGAGCAGTCAGAGCCCGTCCGCCGCCGCGTCGCGCTCAAGATCCTCAAGCGGGGCATGGACACCCAGAAGGTCGTCGCCAGGTTCGAGGCCGAGCGCCAGGCGCTCGCCATGATGGACCACCCCAACATCGCCAAGGTGCTCGACGCGGGGCAGACCCCCAGCGGGCGCCCGTTCTTCGCGATGGAGCTGGTCCGCGGCGAGCCCATCACCCGCTTCTGCGACTCGGCCCGACTCGGCATCGACGAACGCATCGGCCTGGTCCGCGAGGTCTGCGACGCGGTCCAGCACGCCCACCAGAAGGGCATCATCCACCGCGATCTCAAGCCGAGCAATGTCCTCGTCACCGTGCAGGACGGCCAGCCGGTCCCCAAGGTCATCGACTTCGGCATCGCCAAGGCGGTGCACTCAAGACTCGCCGAGGAGACCGTCTACACCCAGGTCCACCAGATGATCGGCACGCCGATCTACATGAGCCCCGAGCAGACCGGCGCCTCCGCCATGGATGTCGACACCAGGACCGATGTCTACTCGCTCGGCGTCCTCCTCTACGAGCTGCTCGTCGGCACGACGCCCTTCGAGCCCGAGCGCTTCCGCGGCATGAGCCTCGCCGAGATGCAGCGCGTCATCCTGGAGGAGCAGCCCCCCAGGCCGTCGGCGCGGCTCGCGGGCCTGGGCCCGGAGCGCGAGCCGATAGGCCAGCGCCGGGGCCTCGACCCCAGACGCCTCCAGCGCCGCCTCCAGGGCGACCTGGACTGGATCGTCATGCGCTGCCTCGAGAAGGACCGCGCCCGGCGGTACGAGGGCGCCAACGCCCTCGAGGAGGACCTCGCCCGACACCTCGCCACCGAGCCGGTCCGCGCCGGGCCGCCCTCGGCGATCTACCTCGCCCGCAAGTTCGTCCGACGCAACCGCGCGCAGGTCGTCGCCGCCGTGCTGATCGTCGTCCTGCTCCTCGGCGGGCTCGGCGGCACGGTCTTCGCCTGGGACCGGGCCCGCCAGCAGTCCGAGCGCCTGCGGTTCACGCTCGATTTCTTCTCCCGCGCGCTCGCCGGCGCGGCGGACGAGTCCAGCACGATCGCCGTCTGGACCGACCGGCCCGACCTCACCCTCGGCGACGCGCTGCGCAGCGCCGAGGCGAGCATCGAAGAGACCTTCTCACACGAGCCGGCGCTCGAGGCGATGATCCGCGAGCTCATCGGGCTGGCCCAGCTCCGCGCGGGGGAGTTCGACGCCGCCGCCATGGAGCTGGCACGCACCGTCGCGATCCGCTCCGAGGCGTACGGCCCCTCCAGCCCCGAGACCGCCCGACTGCTGCTCCCGCTGGCCGACGCCCAGAGCAAGACCGGCGATTTCGAGGGCTCCATGCGCACCGCCCAGCGGGCCTACGAGCTGGGGACGCAGCTCCGGGGCGCGGACCACCCCGAGACCCGCGCCGCGGCCCTGTGGCTCGCGCGGTGGCACGCCTCCGGCTACCACTTCGACGACGCCGAGCGATACTTCGGCCTCGCCTCGCGGGAGATCGAGGGTGTCGCCGACGCCCGCGACCCCATCACCGTGGCCGCGACGATCGACGGCTGCGCCGTGCTGCTGGGCAAGGGGCGGCTCGACCGCGCCGAGCAGATCCTGACCACCGCCGCCCCCCGCATCGCCGAGCTGCCGGCCAGCCTTGACACCGTCAAGTCGAAGCTCCAACGCCGCCTGGGCATGGTCCTCACGCTGCGGGGCGACTACGCCGGCGCGATCCGGACGCTCACCGAGGTCCACCAGGGCGGGACCGGCGACGCGGGCGACCGCGTGCGCCAGCGCCTGCTGGCCTGGGCGATCGGGCGCGCCGGACGCATCGAAGAATCGGCGGAGATGTTCGAGAGCCTGGTCGCCCGCGAGCAGCAGGCCCCGGCGCCGCGGATCGGCGAGATCTTCGCGAGGATCTACTTCGCCGATGTGCTGCTCGATCACGCCCGGCCGGCCGACGCGCTCGCGCAGATCGGGCCGGCGGTGCGCCAGTACGACGCGCTCGGGCTGCCCAACGACCCCGACCGGCTCTGGGCGCTCTCGCTGCTCGGGCGCGCCATGCTCGGGACCGGCGACACCGAGGGCGCCGGCGCCGTGCTGGCCGAGGCGGCCCAGTCCGAGGCCCTGTTCCCCGAGCACAGGCTCTACCTGCCCGAGATCCGCTTCGCGCACGCACGCTGGCTGCTCGCCACCGGCGACACCGACGCCGGCGAGAAGCTCATGGACGAGGCCGTCGCCGAGGCCAGGCTGATCTTCGGCCCCGATCACCCGGTCGTCCGCGCCATGGCCGAACGGTCGGGCCCCTGAGCGCTAGCGCCGGCGCCGCCCGAGGAGCCCCGCCGCCAGCAGCACCGTGAGCGACGCGGGCGCGGGCACGACCTCGAAGTAGCCGTCCCACCCCATCGTCAGCGTGCGCCCGTCGAAGGTCGCGTCGAACTCCGCCACGCCGAACTGCGGCGCCGACAAGCCGTGGTCCATCCCGAAGTACCGCGTCGCGAACTGCACCAGCAGCTGCTCGCCGTTGGCCCGGCGCACCACCGCGGTGCCCGCCTCGAACATCTCCCCCTCGGCCGAGCTGGGCAGCCAGAGCACCGAGTAGCTCTCGATCCCCAACAGGTCGGTCGGCCCGTCGTAGTTCCCCGTCAGGTGCATCGAGGAGTGCACCGTCTGGAGCTCCTCGTCGAACTCCACCAGCGCCGTCGCCGAGATCGTGCTCCCGGGCAGCCCGATCCACTGGAAGGTCCGCTCGATCCCGTAGCTCCCGCCCGCGAGGTCCCAGAGATTGTCCGAGCCGCCCTCCGCCCGGAATCCGTTGGGGCAGATGTTCGTCAGTAGCGTGTCCACCGCGAAGGGGTCGAACCCGCCGGGCAGATCCTCGAAGTCGATCTCCCCGAAGTTGTTGCCCTGCCCCCGCCGGTCCATCGAGCCCGAGCCCGTCGCGAGCAGCGGCTCGCCGTTGATCATCCCGTCGAACTCGACGGTGAAGTTCAGCGCCTGCGCCCACGCGCTCGACGACACGCCCAGCCCCAACGCCACGGCGACCCACCGAGTCTGATCCCGCATGTGCGACTCCCTCTGCACCCATCCCAGGCGACACCGACCCCCACGCGGAGCCCCGGCGCTTCTCGGTCAAGGTGCAGCAGGAAACGCGTTTGCCCAGCCAAACGAGAAACTTATCGGCGGGCCCGGGTCACGGTCGTCGTCTGTTAGGCGGAACGCGCCATCCAAAAAGACGCACGCCGCAGGCGGAGCCGCCTGCGGCGTGTGTGTTCAGTGGAGGCGAAGAGACTCGAACTCTCGACCTCTTCCATGCCATGGAAGCGCTCTACCAAAACTGAGCTACGCCCCCGAACGGGTCTGGTTGTCGCCCGGCCGGCCGGGCCGAGCCCCTCATGGTAGGGCCGACGCCCGCCCCGTCAAGGCTCGACGGCCAAGGGTCTATCGGCCGATCCGCACCCCCGGTTCGCGCGAACCGGACGACGCCCCCAGCAGCCGATCGACCGCGCCGAGCACCTCCCCCACCCTCACCCGGTCGATGCGGCAGCGGTCGGGGTGCTCGTCCGCGATCTGGTCGGGGGGCAGCGGGGCCTCCCCCAGCCAGCCCGCCGCCAGCCGGATCTCGCGGGGCGGGTCGGCCCCCGGCGCCCGCTCCGGCAGCGTCGTCCAGCGGGGGTCGGTGGGCCCGAAGAGGGCGACGGTGGGTGTGCCGAACGCCCCCGCCAGATGGCGGGGCCCGGTGTCGTTGGTCACCAGCAGCCGCGCCCGGGCCAGGATCGCCCGCAGCCCGGCGAGGGTCTGCCCGTGCGGAGCCAGCGCCACCGCCCCCGGGCACGCCGCCACGACCGCGCGACATACCTCCTCCTCCCCGGGCCCGGTGTTGATCAGCACCCGCAGCCCGTGGGCCGCGCCCAGGTGCGCGGCCACCGCCCCGAACCGCTCCGGGGGCCAGCGCTTGGCGGGGTTGTTCGCCCCCGGGTTCAGCACCGCGATCGGCTCCCGCGCCCCGACCCCCGCCGACGCCAGCACCGCCGCCCCCGCCGCCCTGTCAGCCTCGCTCAGTGGCAGCTCCAGCACCGCCCCCGGCGCGAGCACCGCCATCGGGTCCTCCAGGTCCTCGAACGGCGGGGCCGGGTCGCCCAGCAGCGCCCTTGCCGCGGCGTCGTAGTACGCCACCGCCGACACCGGCGCCCAGCGTCGCTTGCGGGCGGTGCTCCCCGGCCACTCCGGCGCGCTCAGCCGCTCGGTCAGCAGCATCCCCCGCCCGTCGCGGTCGTAGCCCACCCGGCGCGGGATCCCCGCGATCCGCGCCACCAGCGCCGTCGAGAACGAGTTGGTCAGCAAGAGCGCCGCCTCGAACCGCAGCGGCCGGACCTTCGCCGCCGCACGCTTGGGGCCCATCACCCCCGACGCCCGCTCGATCAGGATCTCATCCAGCAGCACCGTGCCCGCGAGCAACTCGGCCACGCCCGAGCGCGCGAGGCCCGCGATGTACGAGCCCGGCAGCGCATCCCGCAGCCGACGCAGCGCCGGCGTCGCCATCGCGCCATCGCCCAGCCACGAGGGCAGCACCACCAGCAGGCGGCCGGGTTTGCGGGAACGGGGGTCGGCGGGGCTCACAGCGAGCGGAGGATATGGGCCGCGGCCTCGGGCAGCCCGGCGAAGGCCGTGCCCGGGCCGACCCGCAGCACCCGTGCCGCGTCGAGCCCCGCCCGACGCCCCGCCTCCAGGTCGCGATCGGCATCCCCGACAAGCCACGAGCCCGCGAGGTCGAGGCCTAGCTCGTCCACCGCCGCGAGGATCATGCCGGGGCTCGGCTTGCGCCACGGGTGCTCGACATTGAAGGGCGCGACCGTGCCCTCCGGGTGCCACGGGCAGTGGTACACGCGCTCGAGGAGCGACCGCCCGGGGTGGTCGGGGTCGGCGAGCAGCTCGGCCATCCGCGCGCTGGTCGCCTCGACCTGCCGCAGCGTCGCCCCGCCCCGCGCCACCACCCCCTGGTTCGACACCACCACCAGCGCGAACCCCGCCCGGCGCAGCTCCGCGCACGCCCCGCGCACTCCCGGCAGCAGGCGCACGAACGCGGGGTCGGCCAGATCGCCCGCGCGCCCCCCCGCGAACGCCCCCGCCGGCAAGCCGGCGTTGGCGATCAGCGTGTCGTCCCGGTCGAGGAATACCGCGGGCCTGGGCATGCGCCAAGCCTACACCCGACCCCCGGCGGGCGGGCACGCTCCGGAGGAAGTCCTCCGCAACCCCCGGCGCGGCCGCGCCGGCCGTACCATCACCCCGATGACCAACGGCCAGCCAGCCCCGGGAACCCCAGCCTCCGAGGCGATCGCGCAGATGCTCGACGCCCACGGCTCCCGGGTCTACAGCCTGGCCCTCCGGTTCTGCGGCGACGCCCAGAACGCCTCCGATGTCGTCCAGGAGACCTTCCTCGGGGCGTACAAGTCCTGGGCGGGCTTCCGGGGCGAGTCCAGCCCCAGCACCTGGCTCTACCGCATCGCCAGCCGAGCCTGTAAGCGGCTGCACCGCACCAACGCCCGCCAGAGCGCCCACGCCGTGCCGCTCGAGACCGACATGCCCGCGGCCGGACCGGTGCCCGATGTCCTGAGCACCGATGTCACCCCGCTGTCCGAGGCCATGCGCAACGAGGCGATCGCCGCGCTCGAGAACGAGATCGCCGCCCTCCCCGACGACTACCGCATCCCGATCGTGCTCAAGGAGATCGCGGGCCTGTCCGTCGCGGAGACCGCGGCGGTGCTGGACATGAAAGAAGCGACGGTCAAGACCCGCCTGCACCGCGGGCGTCTCGCGCTCTACCACGCCCTCAGCCGCACCATCCCCACGCGCGACTTCCCGCCGCCGAACTACGACGCCAAGGTGTGCCTCGACCTGCTCAACGCCAAGCAGGACGCGCTGGACCGCGGGGCCGAGTTCCCGCAGATGGACGGCATCGTCTGCGAACGCTGCCGCGCGATCTTCAAGAGCCTCGACCTGTCCATCGACCTCTGCCGGTCCACCGTCGCCGTGCTGCCCGAAGACCTGCGCGAGCAGATCCTCGCGCAGATTCATGCCGCGGCGTGAGACGGCGGCACCGCCCCCCGGTAGCACGGCTCCCTGGTGGCACGGCTCTCCGAGCCGTGAGTCACGATCGCTTCTCGACCCCCCCACATGTGGGGGTACGAAACATCGCAACGAAGTGGCCGCCCTGACTGCAACATTGTCCTCCCTCTTCCGATAAAAAGGGTTGACAGGATTGCGGCGGGTGGCCGGCTCAAGCCACGCTGGGGTGGCATGGGCAAGGCTGCTTGGAGCCTTGCCCGTGCGGACCGGTCCCGTCTCCTCCGATACCCCCACCCCCGACCACACGGGCAAGCCGCAGGGCCGGCTTGCCCATGCCACCCAATGAGGGCTTGAGCCGGCCACCCGCCGACGGATGCACTGAACTCTCCGAGCCGATGTCGGTGGCCCAGGTCGGTGCCACTCCGCCTCCGAGTAGCGATGCGATCCCGCTTGCCCCCTTGATGTTCATCGTCGTTCCCTCCGCATTATGCAAAGTGCCACCGCGCAGAGGGGAACGATTCCTCCCGGTGATGGCACGGTTGTGACCAGACGAAGCCCCCCCCAGGGGCTGTTGTTAGGACTCCCGCCATCCCATACGTCGATTCGGTCCGTGGATGAGTAGAAGATGTCATGTGCGAGCGATCCCCCGAGTTTCCGGGATCCAGTGGTCGAGTTGGAATATGCCTCCAACCAGTCCGGCAGAGTGCCGGAAATGTCCACCAGCCCCCAGGGAGACCGCACGCCCGGGTACTGGTTCATGTCCCAGGCGCCGAAGAAGTAGCCATCATCGTAGTAGAGATCGCCGATGGTCTCGCCCCCGTCTTCTGGCAAAGCGGCAAGGAGTTGCTCGTCCCCACCGTCCGGGTTGCGCCAGTAGCCGCCCTCGCCGCCGTTCTTGTCCGGGTCCCAGTACGCGGCCTTGGCGTACTCGTCGATCGTGGGGAGCCAGAACCTCGCGTCGGGGTTGTGCTCGGCCTGGTGCTGGTAGCGCCCGTCGGCGTAGTAGAAGGTGCTGGTGTCGTACGCGCCGTTCTCGAACGCGGCCTTTTCGTCTGCCTTGCCGTTGTGCAGCCAGTTGCAGTAGCGGGCGGCCATCTCCCAGGTCAGGGACGCCGCGAACCCCTCGGTGCCGCGGGCCGTGTCAAAGCTCCAACCACCGAAACCATCGGGCGTTGCAGTCAGCCAGTGGCCGAGGAAGTTCCTGTCGTTGATCTGGCCTTCGTAGTGCGGGGCGTACGCCCGAACAAACTCAAGGTAGTCATATGTGGTGAGCTTGTTGCGCGCGATCCGGTACTCGTAATCCACGCCGCCGATGCGCTGACTGGGTCGCCAGGGCGATTCCTCCGGCAGCGTGTCCCGGTTCCCCGGATCGCCCACCGTCACCCAATCGAACCCATAGTCCTGGCCGAGCGCGACCGACGCCGCCCCGGCCAGGGCCAGCACCAGACCCGTGAAACTCACGACCGACCTGCCCATCGTCCTGTGCCCCATGATCAACCTCCTTGATAATATGGTCAACGATGTCCGCAATCAGCCGCTCGATGTCCGTATCTCGTCGATCCCGTGCGCTGCGCTCCAAAGCGCGCAGCACATCCCCGGATCGGGGGATGCACAACGCGGTGACGGGGCGCCCGCCTGGGTCAGGCCAGGTGAGGCCCACGCCCCGCGTGACCTCTCGACACCCCGGCGGCGCGAGCTTCCGGTGTGATACCATCCCCCCCGCCGCCCCCGCCAGAGAGACCCCGCTTGCACGAGATGACACGCCGGAAGGACTCCACCTTGCCCAAGGAATGGGCCCGCGACCCCGCACCCGTGCGGGTGCGCCCGCGGACTCTGCGCTTCCGCGCCCCCGACGCCGCAGGCCCGCCGCCGCCCTCGGCCGCGATCATCGGCATGCTCGAGGATGTCCCGGCCGAGGCCCCGATCGCGTTCGCCCCCGAGTTCGCCCCGGGCCCCGGCGGGCGCCATTTCCTCCGTCTGCGCTGCCCGCCCGGCACGAGCTTCTACGCCACCGGCGAGGTGGCCGGCCCCCTGCGGCGCAACGGGCGCACCACCAACCTCTGGAACACCGACTCGTTCGGCTACGACCTCGAGACCCCCTCCCTCTACCAGTCGCACCCGTGGGTGCTCGGCCTGCTCGACGAGGGACGAGCCTTCGGCCTGCTCCTCGACACCACCCGGCGCTGCGAGTTCTCGCTCGACGACGACCTCGTGGCCTGGGTCGAGGGCGCGGGGCCGGGTGAGGCCCCGGGCGAGGCCCCGGCGGTCTACCTGCTCGAGGCCGAATCGCCCCAGGAGGTCCTCAAAGAGCTGGCCGCCCTGATCGGCACCATGCCCCTGCCGCCGATGTGGGCGCTGGGCTTCCACCAGTGCCGCTACTCCTACGGCGCCGAGCACGAGGTGCTGGGCATCGCCGAGGAGTTCCGCGAGCGCTGGCTGCCGTGCGACACGCTCTGGCTCGACATCGACCACATGGACGGGGCGCGCAGCTTCACCATCGACAGGCACCGCTTCCCCGACCCCGAGAAGATGATCGCCCAGCTCAAGACCAAGGGCTTCCGCACCGTCTGGATCCTCGACCCGGGCATCAAGGTGGACCCCAAGGACCGCACCTACGCCTCCGGCCTCGAACGCGGCGTCTTCATCCGCACCCCCGACGGCAAGCCCTTCGAGGGCGATGTCTGGCCCGGCCGGTCCTCCTGGCCCGACTTCACCAGGGCCGACACCCGGCGCTGGTGGGGCGACCTGACCGCCCGCTTCGTCCGCGCCGGCGCCGACGGCGTGTGGAACGACATGAACGAGCCCTCCGTCTTCGACGGCGTCGAACGCACCATGCCCGTCACCTGCACCCACGACGCCGACCCCGAGCTCGGCGGACCCGACACCCACGCCCGCTACCACAACATCTACGGCATGCTGATGGCCCGGGCCTCCTTCGAGGGCCTGCTCCGCGAACGCCCCGACCGACGCCCCTTCGTCCTCAGCCGCAGCAACTTCCTGGGCGGGCACCGCTACGCCTGCTGCTGGACCGGCGACAGCGCCAGCACCTGGGAGCACCTGTCGTGGACGATCCCGATGATGCTCAACCTCGGGCTCAGCGGCCAGCCGTTCTCGGGCTGCGACATCGGCGGGTTCGCCGACAACGCCGACAGCGAGCTCTTCGCCCGCTGGATGGGGATCGGCTGCCTCCTGCCCTTCGCCCGCGCACACTCGGACAAGAATACCAACCGCCACGAGCCCTGGTCGTTCGGGGCCAAGTGCGAGAACG
This sequence comes from Phycisphaerales bacterium, assembly GCA_020850415.1. Classification (GTDB taxonomy): domain Bacteria; phylum Planctomycetota; class Phycisphaerae; order Phycisphaerales; family UBA1924; genus PNC22. The sequence continues at coordinate 57,396 of JADZER010000018.1, read as the reverse complement.
CCTGCCGCCTGGCCCTCGAGCGCCGCTACCGGCTGCTCCCCTACTACTACACGCTCTTCCACGAGGCCGAGCGCACCGGCCTGCCCCCGATGCGACCCCTGTTCTTCGCCGACCCCGCCGACCCGCGCCTCCGCGACGCCGAGGACTCGTTCCTGCTCGGGCGCGACCTGCTCGTCCGCGCCGCGTCGGGGTTCGAGAACACCTGCCGCGCCCCCATGCCCCGCGGGGTCTGGCGGCGCTTCGAGGCCGCCGAGCGCACCGACCCGCAGCTCCCCCACCTCTACCTCCGCGCCGGCGCCATCCTCCCGATCGGCCCGATCATGCAGCACACCGGCCAGCGCCCCCTCGACCCCATCACCCTGCTCATCAGCCCCGACGAGACCGGGTACGCCGAGGGGACGCTCTACGAGGACGGCGCCGAGGGCTTCGGCTACCGCTCCGGCGACTACCTCCTGACCACCTACGCCGCCCAACGCGAGGAGAACCACATGCGGGTCTGGATCAAGCACGCCGAGGGCCGGCGCCCCCGCCCCCTGCGCATCGCCGAGATCCTCGTCCTGCTCGACAACGGGGCCCCCGTCCGCGCCACCGGCGTCGGCGGCGACCTGATCAGCGTCCTGCTCGGCCCGCCCGACGAGAGCCCGATCGCCCCGGCCGACTGACCGGCCCGCCGACTACAACTGGCGATACCACCTGGCATGAACGCCTGAGGATGACCGAAGGGGGGTGACCGCCGGTCGGGCTTGTGTTAGGATGCCCGCATGGCCCAGCGCCGGCACCACTACGAGCAGGCCTTCGAGTCGTTCCTCCGCGACCAGCGGATCCCCTATGTCGCCGTCAACGAGGCCCGCAAGGCGCTGCTCCCGGCCAGCATCGCCCCGCGCGAGGACCCCTCAGGCGCCCTCAAGAACTTCGATTTTGTGGTCTACGGCTCGGGGCTCAACCTCCTCGTCGAGATCAAGGGACGCAAGCTCACCGGCTCGGGCCGCCGCCTCGAATCCTGGGTCAATGCCGAGGATGTCCGCTCCATGCTCGCCTGGGAGCGGCTGTTCGGCCCCGAGTTCCGCGCGGTCTTCCTCTTCCTCTACTGGTGCGACGAGCTGCCCGCCGACGGCCTCTTCGAGGAGATCGTCGAGCACCGGGGGCGCTGGTACGCCCTCCGCGCCGTCGCCGTCCCCGACTACGAGGCCCACATGCGGGAGCGCAGCCCCCGCTGGGGCACCGTCCATGTCGATAGCGCGTCCTTCGCCCGGATCAGCCACCCCTTCCGCGGCTCGCTCTCGGCCCCCGGCGGGTTCCCCGGGGGGGTCGGCCTGCCCGCCCCCGCCATGGAACCGATCGGGGCCTAGCCGCGGATCGGCCCGGCCAGGCTTTACCGCCCCGGCCCCGGCCCGTAGCATCCACCCCATGAGCCAGATGAACCACCGCACCGCCCGCCTCCGCCGACTGGTCGCCCCGATGGTCCTCGCGCTGGCGTGCCTGGCGGCGCTGCCGGCGGCGGTCCCCGCCCAGGACGCCCGCCCCAAGGCCCCCGTCCCCTCCAAGACCGGCCAGCCCCCCAAGGTCATGAACATGATCACCCTCGTGGTCATCCTCGGCATCGGGCTGGGCGTCCAGGCGATCCCCAGCAAGCGCGGCCACCAGGACTGACCGACCCCGCTCTCTCTGGTGGAGGAGGCCCCCATGCGCACCCGTCGTCGATGGCTTCTTGCGACCAACCTCCTGCTGGCGGCCTCGATCGGCGTCGCCGTCTGGGCGGTCCCCGCCAACGGCAACCAGCCGGCCGCACGCGCCCGCGGGCAGTACAGCATGGTCGCCGGCGAGCTCCGCAGCGGCGGGGAGGCCAGCGCGATCTACATCACCGACTCGATCAACGAGGAGCTGATCGCCCTCCGCTGGAACGACTCGCGCAGCCAGCTCGACGGGCTCGACTACCGGAGCCTCCAGATGGACGCAGCCAGAGGGGGTGAGCGGTGAGCCATACCCCCGACACCAATCCCCAGACCACCCCCGACACCGCCCCCGACACAGCCGCCCGGCGCAGCGAGGGCCCGCTCATCGCCTGCGCCCTGGTGCTGGCCGTCCTGCTCGGCGTCCTGATCTCCCCGCTGGTGAACCAGCCCGCGCGGGCCGAGATGGTCGCCGAGAACGGCCACCTGGTCACCCTGACCGCCCGCGGCGGCAACGAAGACATCCTCCTCGTGCTCGACAACCGGGCCGAGAAACTCAGCCTCTACAAGGTCGGGGCACAGAACACGCTGGAGATGGTCCAGCGCGTCGACCTGCCCGAGCTCTTCGAGTCCGCCCGCGCCCGGCGCCTCGGCGGCAACTGATCTGATCCGGCGGGGCAACGCCCCCGCACGCACCCTGACCCCTCCGCCGCCGCCGGGCCGACGCGAGGGTACCCCCCCTTGCCCGGCGACAACCGGGCCTCGTGGACGCCGGGTGCGCACCCGGCGGTGTCGTTGGTGCGTGCCGGAGCAGAAACCATGCCGATCATGCCGCTGCCTCAGTTCGAGGCGGATCTCAAGGAATACGAGGACCAGCTCGCGGCCGAGGCCGCGGCGCTGAAAGCCCCCAAGTCCATGGTCGTCCGCTTCGGCGTCATGCGCCTCATCGGCGAGTACCCCTACGACGGATCCATCAAGCCCGGCTGCGGGTCCAAGGTCGTCGCCCGCACCCACAGGGGCACCGAGCTGGCCGAGGTGCTGACTGTCACCTGCCAGAACTCCGGCTGCGGCAAGAGCGTCACCCGCAAGGAGATGCTCGGCTACATCGAGGCCTCGGGCGGGCGCGACTACCCCTTCTTCAGCCAGGGCCAGGTCCTGCGGATCGCCACCGTCGGGGACATGGAGGCCCAGGCAGCCCTCGAGCAGGCCAAGCACGAGCAGGTCCGCAGGGCCCGCGATGTGGCCCAGGCCGTCCGGTCCCCGGTCAAGATGGTCGACGCCGAGGCCCTCCTCGGCGGCGAGCGGATCATCTACTACTACCTCAGCGAGGAACGCGTGGACCTCCGCGAGCTGCACCACGAGCTCGACCGCCTCCACGACACCCGCGTCGAGCTCCGACAGGTCGGCGCACGCGACGAGGCGAGGCTCATCGCCGACTACGAACGCTGCGGCCAGCACTGCTGCTGCAAGAACTTCCTCAAGGTCCTCAAGCCCATCTCCATGCGGTCGGCCAAGACCCAGAAGGCCACCCTCGAGCCGCTCAAGATCTCCGGACGCTGCGGCCGGCTCATGTGCTGCCTCCGCTACGAGGACGAGACCTACGAGGATCTGCGCAAGAAGCTCCCCAACCGCAAGAAGCGCGTCGGCACGCCCCACGGCGACGGGATCGTGATCCAGGGCCAGATCCTCACCCAGCTCGTCCTCGTTCGCCTCGACGCGGGCACCGATGTCGCCGTCCCGGTCGAGGAGCTCACCGAGCCGGGCAGCGCCACCGCCCCGCCCCCGCGCGAGCCCCGCCCCGAACGGGGCCGTCGCGAGCGCAGGCCGCGCGAGGGCCAGGAGACCCGGGAGCGGCGCGAGCCCGCCCCCACCCCCCAGGCCGCGGCACCCGCGCCCGCCGCCGCCGAGGGAGAACCCAAGAAAAAGAAGAAGCGCCGGCGCAAGAAGCGCAAGCCCCTCGGCGAGGCCGGGGCCCTGCCCGGCGCCGACAGCAGCCCTGACACCGGCCCCGACACCGACGACGAATCCGGCGGCACCGACGCCGACGACACGCCCCAGGACGAGCACGACCCCCACGGAACCGAGGGCGCCCCACCCCCCGGCGCCGACGCCGAGGGCCCCAGAAAGAAGAAGCGCAAGCGGCGCAAGCGCAAACACCGGCCCGACGGCGCCCCGGGGACCGATACTGGCGCTGGCCCGCCCGACCAGCCCTAACCCGCAACCCCCACCGCAACCCCCACCGCACCCCCACCACACCCTCACCGCCCCCCCACCGCGCCCCCGCGAACACGCACCCCCCGCCCCCGGTAAGGTTGGCATATGCCCGAGCCCACACCCGACAAAGCACGCAACCCCTCCCACGGCCCCAAGGAGACGATCAGCTCGCTGATCATCGCCTTCATCTTCGCCTTCGTGTTCCGCGGCTTTGTCGTCGAGGCGTTCGTCATCCCCACCGGCTCCATGGGCCCCACCCTCCTCGGCAAGCACACCCGCTTCGAGAGCCCCGAGTCCGGGGTGATCTGGCCCGTCGACCCCTCCCCGTCCAGGGGCGGCGGGCTCGTCGGCGTCGGCGACAACCCCGACGCCCTCACCGCCACCGACCCCATGACCGGCGCCCAGATCGGCAACGAGCTGCCCCTCGAGCTCGGCCAGCACAAGGACCTCCTCGCCGGCGACCGCATCTTCGTCCTCAAGTACCTCTACTCCATCTACGACCCCGCGCGCTTCGATGTCGTCGTCTTCAAATACCCGGGGCGGCCCGACTCCGAGATGGACACGGGGCAGCAGCAGAACTACATCAAGCGCCTCGTCGGCCTGCCCGGCGAGGAGGTCGCGCTCGCCGACGGCGATGTCTTCCGACGGCCCGCGTCCGGCCAGGCCGGCTCGCAGTCCCACTCGGACTGGGCCGCCACCGGCTGGGAGATCACCCGCAAGAGCGAGCGCACCCAGCGCGAGCTCTGGCAGCCCATCTACAGCTCCGAGTACTCCCCCCTCCACCCCGAACGCGACACCCGCCGCTGGTTCGACAACCCGTGGAAGGGACGCACCCCCGACGGCGTCGCCGACGCCTCCTGGAACACCGACGGGCAGGTCTACACCTACGCCGCCAGCGCCCCCACCACCCTCGCCTGGGACAACCGCGCCCGCCACATCACCGACCGCTACTCCTACGACGAGCGCGCCCGGGGCCTGCAGCAGAACCCCGAGTTCGCCGTCTCCGATGTGCGCATGGCCCTCGGCGTCGAGCCCGACCAGGACGGCCTGACCCTCGCCGCCGTGCTCGACGCCCGCGGGCACGAGTTCCGCGCCGACATCGCCGGAGAGAAGGTCACCATCCGCATGCGCCCCATGACCGGGGACGCCCCCGGCGAGTGGCGCACCCTCGCGGAAGAGACTGTCGGCCGCTCGCTCAAGCCCGGGCGCGTGACCAATGTCGAGTTCTGGCATGTCGACCAGTCCGTCCAGGTCTGGATCGGGGGCGACCGCGTCGCGATGGGCGAGTACGCATGGTCGCCGGCCGAACGCATCGGCCACACCACCGGCCTCGCCCCCGAGGACCTGCTCCGCGCCGGCGCGGGCGGCAACCCCCTCGGCGACACCGCCCTCTACCCTGAGCCCAGCCTCCGGTGGGAGCTCGCCGGCTCGCCCGTCGCCCTCCACCGCGTCCGCCTCGACCGCGACCTGTTCTACCGGCCCGGCGTCTACAACCCCGGCGTCACCCGGGCCGGTCAGGCGTCGCTGGCCACCCACCCCTCCCAGCCGCTCGTGCTCGGGCCCGACCAGTTCTTCGTCTGCGGCGACAACAGCCCCAACAGCGCCGACGGGCGCCTGTGGGGCTCCCCCGACCCGTGGGTCAAGGAACAGATCGACCCCACCATCGGCATCGTCCCCCGCGACCTGCTCATCGGCAAGGCCTTCTTCGTCTACTTCCCCGCCATGCACAAGGACAAGCGGATCCCCATCCCCGATGTCGGGCGCATGCGGTTCATCTGGTAGCGCGCATCGGCGCCTGTCCGTGTCGCCCTCGGTGTGGCGCCGGGATCAGCCTCGCTTCAGCGCAGACCCCGCCGCCTGCCCCGTCGGCAGCCCCTCCAGCAGCAGGCTCACCTCGCAGAACCCGGCGACCACGCGCCCACCGATCACGCCCCCCGCGTTCGCTCGGGGTGGAGCGCCCGGGACGCCGCCGGCGGCCCGGAACTTCTGGATCGGCAGCGGGGCCGGCGCTCCCCGGTCGGTGAACATGTCGGTGAGCAGCGTGTCGAGCGCGCGCCGATGCTCCGCTTGCCCATAGGTATCGGGGTATCCCATTGCTCTCTCTCCCTCATCCCTGAGTGTCCCTAAGCAACTTGCTCCAAACTATACATGCGGGGGAATACCCACGACGCATCCTTTCCGGAGATTGGCGGCAAATCGCACAGAATCCTGCGCGCTCCGCGCAGGAACTGCCCGACGCCGCGCGCGCACCCCGCGCGACGACCCAATAACACCCGACGATCCACACCTTGTGCACATCGGCGCGACGCACAGCGCCGCCGCGCACGCGGCGCCCGGCCCGACGCGCGGCACTTGCGCGATGGTCACGACATCCGGTCGGTCGCGATCATCGCCGCGCCGAGCAGCCCGGCGTTATCGAGCAGCTGGCTCGCGACCACTTCCACCTTCTTGCACACATCGGGGAAGGCGATCTCCCTCGTCGCCTCGCGGACACGCTTCACGAACGGCTCCCCGATCGCCTCGGTCAGCCCGCCGCCGATCACCACCTTCTCCAGGCTCAGAAGCGTCACGATGCTCCCGATCTGGTCGCCCAGCAGCGTGGCCGCGTCGTTGACCACCTCGCGCGTCAGCTCGTCCCCGGCCTCGTAGGCGGTCGCCAGTGCCCTGCTCTTGATCTTCTCGTACTTCTCCCCGGTGATCTCGCCCAGCATGCTCGCCCGGTTCGACCGGATGAGCCGGACGATCCGGTCCACCACCGCCGTGCGCGAGCAGTTGTGCTCCAGCGACCGGGTGCCGGGCGGGCTCTTCGGGAAGATCAGCATGTGGCCCACCTCGCCGGCGGTCATGTGGTGCCCGTAGAAGAGCTTGCCCCCGAGGATGAGCCCCCCCCCGATCCCCGTGCCCACCCAGACGCCCAGCACATCGCTCGCGCCAACCGCCGCCCCCAGCCCCCACTCGCCGTAGAGCGCCGCGTTCACATCGTTGTCGAGGAACACCGGCACACCCAGCCGCCCCGTGAGGATCTCGGCCAGCGGCAGGTCGTTCCAGCGCAGGTTGACCGCCTCGAAGACGATCCCCTTGTAGGGGTCGAGCGCGCCCGGGGCCCCGATGCCGATCCCCCCGAGGTCCGAGACCGCGACGCCGGCCTGCCCGCACGCCTCGCGCACCGCCTCCTCGATCCGGCCGAGCACCGCGTCCAGACCGTCGCTCGCCCGGGTCTTCTTGCGCGAGACGCCGAGGATCGCCTTCTCGGGCCCGACCTTCCTCGCGTCGGCCCGCACCACGCCGACCTGCATGTTCGTGCCGCCAAGATCGATCCCGACGACCGGCCTGTCCGACGCCATGTGCGCTCTCCGTGGTTGATGGTGCGCCCGAGTGTACGCGCCCGACGCCCCCGGGGTTATCCGGTCACTCCGCCGGCCGGCGCCCGTGCAGCACCGGCATCTCGCGCAGGTACTCCTGCGCCGCCGGGCAGTCCGCCTTGCCGAAGCGGGCGTACGACCCGTCGTAGCACACCTCGCCCTTGTGCAGCATGACCACCCGGGGACGCAGACGCCGGAGCAGGTCCTTGTCGTGCGTCACGATCACGGTCGTGCGCTGCTCGCCGCCGGCGCGCGGCCGGTTGTGCATGTCCCAGATCAGCTCGTGGATGTGACCGCTCACCACCGGGTCAAGCCCCGTCGTCGGCTCGTCGTAGAACAGCACCGCCGGGTCGATCGCGATCGCCCGCGCGATCGCCACCCGCTTGGCCATGCCCCCCGACAGCTCGTCGCGGTCCTTGCGCAGCACATCCTCCACATCCAGCGCGCACGCCGACAGGCTCTCCCGCGCCCGACGCATGATCTCCTTCTCCGGCAGCTCCTGGTGCTCGCGGAGAAGCAACGCGATGTTGTCGTACACCGTCCCGCTGAACAGCGCGTTGCGCTGGAACACCACCGCCCAGTGCAGACGGATCCGCTGCAGCACCGCCTCCCGCGCGTCGGTGATCTCCGTCAGCGGCGAGCCCCGCCGGCTGTGGTCCGCCGCCAGCACCCGACCGCTCGTCACCTCCAGCAGACGCAGCAGGCAGTCCAGCATCACCGTCTTGCCCGATCCCGACGCCCCCACGATCGCCACGATCTCCTCGCGACCCACCTCCAGATCGATCCCCCGCAGCACCGGCCGGTCGCCGAACGACTTCGTCAGCCGCTCCGTGCGCAGCTCGACCGCCGGGGCGGACTGGGATGGGGCCGGATCGGGCGACATCGGCTGGACGATAGCGGCCGCTAACCCCGGTTACCATCAATAAACTCACCCGCCCGCGCGATCCGACGCCCCGGGCAGGAGCCGGCGTGATCTACCTCGACAACAACGCCACCACCCGACCCAGCGACGCCGCCGCACAGGCCGTCCATGTCGCCCTCTCCTCACTCTGGGCAAACCCCTCCAGCGTCCACCGCGCCGGACAAGAGGTCCGACACGCCATCGAGCTCGCCCGCAAGGAACTCGCCGCCCTCCTCGCGGTGCCGACCAAGGAACTCATCCTCACCTCCAGCGGCACCGAGTCCATCGACCTTGCCATCCGCGGCGTGATCGACGCCCGGGACGCTCGCGACCACCCAAACCACCCCGACCACCATCCCACCGGCCCCGCGGAAACTCGCCCCCTCAACCTCGTCACAACACCCATCGAGCACGCCGCCGTCCGAGAGCTCACCCGCCACCTCGAGGCCACCGGGCGCGTCGAGCTCCGCCTGCTCCCCCTCGACTCCCGCGGCATGGCCGACCCCGAGGCCCTGCCGGGCCTGCTCGACGACCGCACCGCCCTGGTCAGCGTCCAGTGGGCCAACAACGAAACCGGCGTGATCCAGCCGATCGAACGCATCGCCGAGGCCTGCCGCAAGGCCGCAGTCCCCCTCCACTGCGACGCGGTGCAGTGGGTGGGGAAGATGCCGGCCTTGAGAGACGAAGAGACAAAGAGACGAAGAGACGGAGTGGCAGAAGGCGTCGAGGCGGGCGAGCGCACTTCGTCTCTTCGTCTCTCCGTCTCTCCGTCTCTCCCCTGCGATCTCCTCACCCTCAGCGCCCACAAGTTCCACGGCCCCAAGGGGGTTGGGGCGCTGTGGGTCCGGCGCGGGGTGGGTCTGGTCCCCCAGACCCTCGGCACGCAGGAGCTCGACCGGCGGGGCGGGACGGAGAATGTCGCGGGCATCGTCGGCGCCGGCGTCGCCGCCCGCGAGGCCGCCGGGTGGCTGGCCGACCCCACCGCCCGCGCCAAGCTCGCCGTCCTCCGCGACCGGTTCGAGCAGTCGATTCTCCGGCGCGTCCCCGGGGCGGCGGTCAACGGCCACGACTGCCCGCGCCTCTGGAACACCTCCAACATCGCCTTCCCCCCCCTGGAGGCCGAGGCCCTGCTCATGCTGCTCAGCGAGCGGGGGCTGGCCGCCTCCGCCGGGGCCGCGTGCTCGTCGGGCTCGCTCGACCCCAGCCCAGTGCTCCTGGCGATGGGGATCCCCGAGAAGCTCGCCCACGGCTCGCTCCGCTTCAGCCTCAGCCGCGAGACCACGGCGCAGGAGATCGACGAAGCGATCGAGATCGTCGTCGGCGCGGCCACCCAGCTCCACCGGTCGTCCTCGTCGAGCCTCTAGCCCCCCGCCCCGCCCCTGCCCGCACTACGCTTGACCGATGGACTACAAGCCCGACCACAACCAGCCGCGCTTCGGGGACTTCGGCGCCACCCCGCCGCCCGCCCGCCCCGAGACCACCAGGCTCAGCCTGCTCGCCGTCGCCTCCCTGGTCACCGGCGTCCTCGCCCTCGTCGGCTGCTGCATCCCGGCCGCCGGACTCCTGCCAGCGGGGCTCGGGATGGGTTCGCTCTTCGCCATCCACCGCTCCCGGGGCGCCGTCGCCGGACGGGGCCTCGCGATCGCCGGCCTCATGCTCGGGAGCCTCTCCCTCATCGTCGGCACCGGCCTCTGGATCGGCGCCTCCTCCATGGCGTCGAAGTTCGGCCCGGTCTACAGCCAAGTCCTCGACCCCGACCCCGCCGTCGTCCGCACCGTCCTGGCCCCCAAGCCAGCCTCGGAACTCACCGACGGACAGATCGAGGCCTTCCAGCAGGCCCTCCAGGCCGAGCACCCCGGCGCCGTCACCCTCCCCTCCGGCCTCTGGGGCCTCTACGCCGGCTTCGCCCAGGCGGGCGGCAACCCCAATCGGTACCAGTCCATGCGGGACCCCTCCGAGGGGGCCGTCCTGCCCCTCCCGGCCCAGGTGGGCAACGACTGGTTCTACCTGATCATCCTCATGTCCCCCGACCAGAAGATCGCCTCCGGCTTCCCGCCCGTCCTCGCCGTGGCCGACGCCGGCTTCGAGCGGGCCGACGGCACGATGGTCTGGCTCTCCGAGGTCCAGACCCCGATCGGAGAGGACTCCCAAAGCCCACCCACCGACCAGACCGATGACAGGGCCGGTACCCCGCCCCCGGAACCAGAGGAGAACCCGGGCGGCTAACCCGGGCGTACAGCCAAGGCGTGACCGATCCCACACCCGTCCAAACCGCCGCGCCACAGGGGCACAGGACGGGCCCCGAGCCGGTCATCCGCTGCACCAATGTCGCCAAGATCTTCGACGGCAGGACCGTCCTCGACGACATCAACCTCGACATCTACCCCGGCGAGACCATGGTCATCATGGGCGGCTCGGGCTCGGGCAAGTCCACCAGCCTCCGGCTCATGATCGGCAGCTTCCGGCCCGACCGCGGCTCCATCCAGCTCCTCGGCAAGGACATCTGCGCCCTCGACGAGCACCATCTCAACGAGGTCCGCAAGCAGTTCGGCATCCTCTTCCAGTCCGGCGCCCTCTTCAACTCCATGACCATCGCCGAGAATGTCGCCCTCCCCCTCCAGGAGCACACCCACCTCGACCAGGAGATCATCGACATCCAGGTCAAGATCAAGCTCGAGCTCGTCGGCCTCCGCGAGCACGCTGACAAGTACCCCGCCCAGATCTCCGGCGGCATGAAGAAGCGGGCCGGACTCGCCCGCGCCCTCGCCCTCGACCCCAAGATCCTCTTCTACGACGAGCCCTCCGCCGGCCTCGACCCCGTCACCAGCGCCCAGATCGACCAGCTCATCATCGCCCTCACCAGGCAGCTCGGCGTCACCAGCGTCGTCGTCACCCACGAGATGGACTCGGCCTTCGCCATCGCCGACCGCATGGCCATGCTCGACAAGGGACGCATCCTCAAGGTCGAGACCAGGCAGTGGTTCGAGCGTCTCCGCGACATGGCAGACGCCGAGGCCGCGGGCCTGCCCGAGGACGAGCGGCTGATCCGGCAATTCCTGCGCGGGGACGCCGAGGGGCCCATCACCCAGCGCCGCGACCAATCCGCCTTCACCACCGACCTCTTCGGCGCCTGAGCCGGCTTGACGCAAATCCCCCACCCGCGCTGGCGACGCCGACACCCCGAGCCGATTAGAGTGTGCCCGGCCCGGGTTTATCGGAATGGGTCGCGGGCATCGGAAGGGGTTCGGATGAGCGCTCGGTACAGCCAGAGAGCCAATCTCCTCGCCGGGGGTTTCCTCCTGGGCGGTGTGATCCTGGCCGTGGCCATAAGCTTCATGCTCGCCGACATCAGCCTCACCCGCACCGCCGAGTATGTCATCCGGTTCAGCCTCAAGGACGGCGCCACGGGCCTCTCCCCCGACGCCGCCGTCCGCGTCGGCGGCCAGCAGGTCGGAAAGGTCAAGGCCGTCCGCGTCGAGAAGGACGACCAGGGCCGGTATGTGGTCAACGCCACCATCCGCATCCGCGCCGACATCGAGCTCTACGAGGACGCCTGGGCCTACCTCGAGGTCCCGCTCCTCGGCACCGCCAGCACCATCAACATCCCCTACCTCGGCGACGGCACCGAGGTCGAGGTGACCCAGAACGGCTCGCCGAGGCTCGCCGCCGGCGAGATCCTCGGCGGCTCGATCGCCCCGCCGGCGTTCCTCGCCAACGCCGGCTTCGGGCCCGAGCAGCGCGAGCAGCTCAAGCGCATGTTCAACGAGACCGAGCGCTCGCTCCGCGAGTTCGCCGACACCATCGAGACCCTGCGCCCCAAGATCGAGCCCGCCGCCGACGATGTCCTCGCCAGCATCGCCTCCGCCCGCCGCTCCATCGAGAGCGTCGAGGGCAACCTCACCTCCTGGCGCACCAACATCTCCAACACCCTCGCCAACGCCGAGGCCGCCAGCGCCGACTTCCCACCCATGATCGGCGACGCCAAGCTCGTCCTCGCCGACGCCAAGGAGATGATCCGCTCCGGACGCGCCGTCATCGACGACAACCGCCCGAGGATCGACAACATCCTCGCCGACACCGAGGCCACCATCGCCGGCGTCAGGAACGACTGGGTCCCCGGCGGCACGAACCTGCTCACCCGCGCCACCGAGGGCCTCGACGCCTACGCCGACCTGGGCAAACGCGCCGACAACCTCTTCATCGAGCAGCAGCCCAGCCTCGAGAAGACCCTCGCCAACCTTCGCACCATGAGCGACCAGCTCAAGTTCCTCGCCATCGAGGCCCGCAGCCAGCCCTGGCGCCTCCTCCACCGGCCCGACACCAAGGAGCTCGAGAACCAGCTCCTCTACGACTCGGCACGCTCCTACGCCGTCGCCGTCGGCGACCTCCGCGCCGCCAGCGAGGCCATGGAGGCCGTCATCAACCGCGCCGGCCTCACCGGCGAGGTCGACCCCGCCCAGCTGCAAGCCATGCGCGCCGAACTCCAAGAAGCCTTCGAGCACTACGCCTCCGCCGAGAGCGACCTGCTCGACCGCATGATCGAGGCGAACCGGTAGCCCGGGTCTTTCACCACAGAGGACACAGAGTCACACAGAGGAAAGGCCGGAACACATCGGGCCGACCCGGGACTTGCGCCGCCTCGCCTCTGTGATACTCTGTGTCCTCTGTGGTGAATCTCGGTCGGCTTATGCGAGGAGCAGCATGGGTCCGCTGTCCAAAATCGTGGCCGGTTGTGTGGGCGCGTTGCTGCTCGCCATCGCGCCCGCCTGCGGCCGCGCGGGCGCCGACACCCACGACCAGACCACCGACCCCCCCGCCTGGCGCGAGGCGATGCGCAAGTTCGAGCAGAAGCTCGACGACGCACTCGGCGAACTCACCTGGACAGAATCCAAGGCCGAGCCCGTCGCCGGCATGCTCATCCCCGCCGACGACACCCCCCAGGCCGCGGCGCGCATCCCCAGCCAGTGGACCCCGCTCGCCGACGCCCCCGCCACCCCCGCGCGGGCCGTGCTGCTCATCCACGGCCTCGACGAGCCCGGCGACATCTGGATGGACCTCGCCCCCGCCCTGGTCGAGGCCGGCCACCCCGTCCTCCGCTTTGACTACCCCAACGACCAGCGCGTCCACGACTCGGCCCGCATGCTTCTCGAAGCCCTCCGGCGCGCGCACGACGCCGGACTCCGCGACATCACCATCATCGCCCACTCCATGGGCGGCCTGGTCTCCTTCGACGCCCTCACCCGCGACGACGGCTACGCCGGCGACTTCGCGGCGCACGAAGGGCTGCCCCGCGTCACCCGCTTCATCGCCGTCGGCGTGCCCTGGAACGGCTCACCCTGGGCCCGCTACCGCGCCCTGGCCGAGATCCGCGAGCAGGTGACCCGCATGGTGCTCGAAGAATCCTGGGACCCCCGCCCCGCGCTCGACTACCGGCGCGACGGCTCGGGCCAGGCCGGCCCCGACCTGATGCCCGGCTCGGCGCTCATCACCGAGCTGCAGGCCCGCCCCTGGCCCGAGGCGCTCCCCATCACCACCCTCGTCGGCCACATCTCCCGCCCCGACCCCGCCGGCCTCGAACAGCTCGCCGACTCCAAGCTGCTGCTCGAGCTGCTCGGGCAGGAGAAACTCGACAGCCTGCTCGCCGATCTCGGCCAGGCCGCGGCGGACCTCGGCGACGGCGTCGTCAGCGTCAACTCCGCCGGCGCCCGCGCCACCGACGACCTCCACACCTTCAAGGTCAACCACCGCGCCCTCATCCGCCACAGCCCGCTCGACTTCGTCACCGGCCAAGAACCCGGCGGCCCGCCCGGCATCGCCGTGATCCTCGAGCGCCTCGAGGCCGACAGGGCGCAGCAAGACCAATAAACCGCCCGCGAGCCCGCCGCCGAGCGCCCTGCCCCCATGTGCTGCTTGCAGCATTCCTGCTTTGCCATTTGCCATTTGCTATTTGCTATTTGCTATTTGCTATTTCCCCCGCCCCCCCCACCCCACCCCACCCCGCCACCGATCCTTCCCCACCGGGTATACCTGACACATGACCCCCGGCGACTGGCTCATCACCTCCCTCGGCATCGCCACCGCCCTCGGCGGCCTGGCCCTCCTCGCCTGGTCCCTCCTCGCCGACCGCCTCCGCACCCGCCACGCCCGTCGCGAGGGCACCCTCCGACGCTGCCCCAGGTGCTGGTACGACATGTCCGCCACCGAAGGCCTCACCTGCCCCGAGTGCGGCAAGACCGCGAGACACGAACGACGCCTCGGCCGCGCCCGCCGCCGCTACCGCCACGCGGCCGCCTCCCTGATCATCCTCGCCCTCGGCGCCGCCGTCATCGCCTACCCACACGGACGCGGTGGGGTCTGGATCCGCTGGCTGCCCGACACGGCGGTCATCCTGCTCATCCCCTACACGCCCGACAACCAGCTTGCCGCCGAGGAGATCGGCCGGCGTCTGGGCTTCCGCGGCACGGCCCCTGCGGTGCACACGCCCGGCCAGTTGGCCGAGTGGCAGTGGTCGCTCCTGCGCTGGAGCGCCGAGCGGGCGTGGCTCAAGCTGCCGGACCCGACCACCGGCGGGGCGGTGTGGTGGCTGACGGTGATGGCCGGGCCCGTGCCGGATCGGGTGTTCAAGAGCCTGCTCCGGATGGCCGAGAGCGACGACGACGACGATCGCGAGTGGGCGCTCATGTGCCTCGAACGATCACGGTTCTGGCTGGATGACGCACAGCTCACCATCGCCACGACCACGATCGAAGCTGTCCCTGTCGGTCAGGGGGGTGTGGAGGAGCGCCGACTCGGTACAGCCAGAATGCTCGGCGCCCAGCTCAACACCAGGACCCATGAGCCGCTCGCGGATCGGGCCGCTCGCTGGGCGGGCACGAAGATCACGCCGGAAGCATTGACCGCGGCCCTCGACCGCTCCAGCATCACGGAGCTCGTCGCGTTCTACGCCCGCTTCCATTTCCCCCGCTCGATGCTCGCCGACAGCGCCGAGTGGCTCGACGACGCGATCGTGGTCGAACGGTTCGATCTGCCGATCGACGACGACGACCTCGACGACTGTGTGCTGCTGGCGCACAATCAGTACTGGGAGTCTGGGGGCTCGAATGTCCACTACGAAGCACTGGTGATGCTCCGACAGCCGACCGGGTGGAAGCTGCTGGGGCAGATCGATCTCTCGAACTGCCTGACCGAACCGCCGCGGTTCTCGAGCGTACGGTCCAGCGACGGCCACCGCTGGCTCGTGGTCGAGCGCGACGGGGGGTCCAGCACCGACGGGCACTACTTCGTCATGCAGGACGCGTGGTACCGCGTTCACGGCGATCGCCTGGTCGTCGAGCAGGCGATGTTCCCCCGCGGGCACAACGAGGGCACGCTCAACTGTGACTTCGGATCGTCCGAGCCGCGGGTGGTCCGGACGGGCACGGGGTACGAGGCCGTGTACGAGTTCTCCACGCGGCTGAGCGTTTCGGTGCCCGTCGGCGGCGGCGAGGGCGGGCTCGACGCGCCGCGGCTGGCGCCCCTGGACGAGCAGCGCGGCGTGTTCCGTTTCCCGCTCGGCGTGCCGGAGAGCCGCTTCGGCCAGTTCATCCAGCCCGGACCGTGGGACGGCAGGGAACCGACCTGGTCGTTCTTCGGCGAGCCGGAGGTCATCACCGGCGCTTACCGCGACCGCCTCCTCGCAATCGCCGCCGCTGGCGAGCCCGAGCATGCCGCCGTGCTCGCCCTCATCGACGAGTACCTCGGCTGGGCCGGCCCGTTGCCCGAGCTGGTCGAGATGCGCGAGGCCCTCGGCGCCGGGCCCCCCGACGATCCGCCGCCGCCCTAGGTTGGCCTGCACGACTCGGTCCTGACCGCCGCAGACACGCGAGGGCGAAGCTGTGGCATGGCCAGGTCCCTACGAGCCCCGAGCGCAAGCTCGGGGTCTAGATGCGCGTCGCCCCTTGAGCAGACCCCGAGCTCGCGCTCGGGGCTCGTAGAGGCCACGCACCATGGAGGCTCGGTGCACAAGACCGCCAGCCGGCGGAGCGGGCCCCCCTCTCACTGCGGTACCATGCCCACCATCCAGGAGCCCGCGTCATGTCCCACCTCTCCCGTCTCACCTCCCTCATCGCGCTCGTCGGTTTCGCGCTCGGCTGCGTCGCCGCCAACGGGACCCAGGAAGCCCCCCCCAGCCTGCTGGCCGCCAACCCCGCCCCGACCCCCGAGTTCACCGCACCGATCGCGGCTTTCAACGCCCCGCCCCAGCTCGACTCCCCCCGCACCCTCACCCGCCCCCTCACCCGCACCGACCTCCGCAACTTCGCCTGGCGCCCCATCGGACCCGCCAACATGGGCGGGCGCGTCGCCGACCTCGCCTTCGCGCCCTCCGACTCCCGCACCTTCTTCGTCGCCTACGCCACCGGCGGCCTGTTCAAAACCACCAACCGCGGCACAACCCTCACCCCCGTCTTCGACGACCAGCACACCACCTCCATCGGCGCCGTCGCCGTCGCCGACGCCCCCGAGACCTGGCCCGGCTGGAGCGCCGAGGACGCCGCGCTGACCGACGACGAACGCGCCGAACGCGAGCGCGACCGCGCCGAACGCCGCGACAAGGACCCCGAGGCCTTCGCCAAGGCCGAGGCCGAGAAGGGCAAGTCCAAGATCGTCTGGGTCGGCACCGGCGAGGGCAACAACCGCAACTCCTCCTCCTGGGGCTACGGCGTCTACCGCTCCACCGATGGCGGCTCCACCTTCGAGCACAAGGGCCTCGCCGACACGCACAACATCCCCCAGATCGCCCTCGCCCCCCGCGACCCCGACACCTGCTTCGTCGCCGCCATGGGCCACCTCTGGGACGAGAACCCCGAGCGCGGCCTCTACAAGACCACCGACGGCGGCGACACCTGGCGCCCCGTCCTCCAGATCGACGACGCCACCGGCTGCTGCGATGTCGTCATCGACCCGGCCGACCCCGACACCATGTACGCCGCCGCGTACACACGCACCCGCAAGGCCTGGAGCTACACCTCCGGCAGCGAGGTCGGCGGCATCTTCAAGTCCACCGACGCCGGCGAGACCTGGACCAAGCTCACCAACGGCCTGCCCGCCCGCACCGAACGCATCGGCCTGGCCGTCCACAAGGCCAACCCGCGGATCCTGGCCGCACTCGTCGCCAGCGACCAGGGCGGCTGGGGCGCCGAGCCCTTCGACGACTTCAGCAAGGAGGGCGGCGTCTTCCGCTCCGACGACGGGGGCGAGTCCTGGCAGCGCGTCAGCCCCCTGACCCCCCGCGCCTTCTACTTCTCCCGCATCGCCATCGACCCCCAGGACCCCGACCGCGTCTACCTCCCCGGCTGGACGCTCCTCACCAGCGACGACGGCGGGCGCACCTTCCGAAACGCCGAGAACAAGAAGCCCCATGTGGACTTCCACGCCTTCGTCGTCAGCGAGGACGACCCCGACCACCTCCTCGCCGGCTCCGACGGCGGCGCGTACCAGTCCTTCGACCGCGGCAGCACCTGGCAGTACATCAACACCGTCGCCGCCGGGCAGTTCTACAACATCGCCGTCGACCGCGCCGACCCCTACCGCATCGCCGGCGGTCTGCAGGACAACGGCACCTGGATCGGCCCCAGCCGCACGCGCCACCAGACCGACCCCGACCCCTTCATGGGCTCGGCCAATGTCGGCATCACCAACCACGACTGGTACTTCTACACCGGGGGCGACGGCTTCCATGTCGCCTTCGAGCTCGGCCACCCAAAGGGCGAGCTCGACTACTTCTACTCCGAGAGCCAGGGCGGCTACCTCAACCGCACGAACCTCTCCACCGGCGAGCAGCGGATGCTCCGGCCCAGCCCCAAGGAAGGACAGGAGCACTTCCGATTCAACTGGAACGCCCCGTTCTTCATCAGCCCCCACGACCACACGACGCTGTACCTCGGCGGCAACTATGTCTTCAAGCTCACCGACCGCGCCGAGCGATGGGCCAAGATCAGCCCCGACCTCTCCACCCGCGCCGTCGAGAAGGTCACCACCGTCGGCTCCGAGGCCGAGACCCACGGCACCGTCGTCAGCCTCGCCGAGAGCGAGCTGGCCCCCGGCATGCTCTGGGCCGGCACCGACGACGGACGCATCCACCTCACCACCGACGACGGCGCCGCCTGGCGCGATGTCACCCCCCACGCCGTCGCCGGACGCTACATCGCCCGGCTCGAGCCCTCACGCTTCGAACGCGACACCGCCTACGCCGCTGTCGACGGCCACCGAACCGGCGACTACACCGTCACCCTCCTGATGACCACCGACGCCGGCGCCACCTGGACCGACATCACCGGCGACATGCCACCCGCCCCCGAGGGCGGCTGCGCCAAGGTCGTCCGCGAGGACCGCCAGAACCCCGCCGTCCTCTACTGCGGCACAGAACGCGGCGTCTTCGTCACCCTCGACCGCGGCGCCCACTGGCTCAGCCTCACCGGCATCACCCCCATCCCCGACGACAACAACCCCGCCAACCTCGGCACCGACGAACCCGACCGCGGCCCCGCCCTCCCCCATGTCCCCGTCGACGACATCGTCATCCACCCCCTCACCCACGACCTGGTCATCGCCACCCACGGGCGCTCCATCTACATCCTCGACGACGCCTCGTTCCTCGGCCAGATCACGCCCGGCGTGCTCGGCGCCGAACTCCACGCCTTCGCCGCCCGCCCGGCCCGCCCGCGACTGAACTTCTACTACGACGGGTTCTACGGCGACAACTTCTTCACCGCCCCCAACCCGCCCGCCGGCGCCCAGATCACCTACTGGGTCGGCGCCGACCACCTCGACGACGCCACCATCGAGATCCAGGACGGCGCGGGCGAGCTCGTGCGCAAGCTCTCCGGCCCCGGGCGGGCCGGCGTCCACCGTGTCGCCTGGGACCTCCAGCTCGACACCCAGAAGGTCGTCGTGAACCCGGCCGCCGGCCCCGCCTGGGTCGAGCCCGGCGAGTACACCGTCACCATCAAGATCGGGGAAGATCTCAAGTCCGAGACGACCGTCGAGGTCTTGCCGTTGAAGTAGCACGAGGGGTGCCGGGATCTGAACGAAGCGAAGCGCAGTGAAGGCCCCGCCGACACCCCCCCTGGCCCCCTGCCCGCCAGCCGCACCGCGTGGCCTTCCCTCCGCTGCGCTCTGGTCAGACCACGGCACCCGCCGGGTTGAGCTACGCCGCGTCCCGGTCCCCCAGCTCGCCCGGCTTGAACCGGTCCTGCCACCGCTGCGGCCTCACGCCGCTCTCGGCGCCGGGCTTCTCGCGCCAGTCCTCGGCATTGCGGAAGCGGATCTCGCTGGGCATCGTCTTGCGGTAGCCGAGCAGCCGGACCACCTCGAGCACATCGGTCCAGCTCGGGTAGGCCACGCCGTTTGCTTTCTTGAACGCGTCGATAGCGACGAGGAACAGGAACTGTTCCGGCGTCATCTCGCCCTCTTCGGCCGATTTCACGAAGTCGCTCAGCCGGCGCCCCGGCCCCCGGCGGCGCTCGAACCCGCTCGCGTCGTCGGTCTGCAGATCACGCCGATCGACGCCGGACCGGCGGTCGTGGGTGACGCCCTTGGGCAGCGGTTCCGGTTGACGGTCGGCGGGCGGCATGAAGGCTCCTCTCCGCCCGGCGCGTCAACGCCCGGCGTCACAGGTCTTCATCGTCATCGTCGAGGTCGTCCTCGTAGTCGTCCTCGAACTCCTCGTCGTCGCCGAACTCATCAAACTCCTCGTCGGCGTCGTCGTCGTAATCGTCAAACTCCTCAAACTCTTCCTCGTCGTCCTCGTCCTGGCCGAGGACCGCCACGCCGGCGTCGCCCCACGCGGGCTGCCACGGGCAGGTCTCTTCCAGCATCTCGCACGACTCCAGCAGCTCCATCGCCATCTCGCACCTTCCTGCTTCGTCCAGGGTCGCGTCTGCTCCCGCGGGCCTCACCTCTCGGCCCCACGGCCGCGGCCCGATTGTTCCCGACTTCTCCCGCGCCGGTCCGAACGCCCGGCCTGCTTTTGGCGGTACACTACTGCCCGTCCTGCCCCTGTCAATCCGCGGGCGCGGAGCATATGCACCCACACCCCCCCCGGTGTCAAGTCCCCCGCCCGGCAAGCCCCCACGAACCCACCACAAACCCGCCACGAACCCATCACAAACCCACCACAAACCCGCCGCCCACCCGCCTTGAACCCACCAATGCCCGCCGCCCGAGACATCAACGACACCCCCGCCATGGACCCCGTCGCCGGGATCCTCGCCCTCATCCTCCCGGGGGCCGGCCACTGGTACCAGGGCCAGACCAAGCGGGCCATCCTTATCGGCGCCGGCATCCTCGGGCTTTTCTTTGGGGGAACCCTTATCGGCGGCATCGATGTCGTGGATTCGAGGCAGGACCGCCTGTGGTTCCTTGGGCAGGTCCTGGTCGGCCCGGTCGCCCTCGCCACCGACTATGTCCACCAGCACTCCTTCAAGGCCCCCGACCCCATTACCAACAAACCCCGCAGCCCCATGCCCGGGGAGGTCCGGGGCCCCGACGGCCGGTGGGCCCCCGGGGCCGCCGGGTCCAGACCCCCCTACTCCAAGAGCCTGGGCAAGATGAACGAGATCGGCACCCTCTACGGCACGGTCGCCGGCATGCTCAAC
This sequence comes from Phycisphaerales bacterium, assembly GCA_020850415.1. Classification (GTDB taxonomy): domain Bacteria; phylum Planctomycetota; class Phycisphaerae; order Phycisphaerales; family UBA1924; genus PNC22. The sequence goes on along the minus strand of JADZER010000018.1, from coordinate 36,614 downwards.
CTCGTGGTGATCATCGACGCCCTCTTCCCCAGCGCCGGGCGAAAGAAGGGGTCGTGATGGGCCCGCTCCCCGCGATCCTCCCCCTCGCCGCCTCGTGGCGCCCCTTCCTCGACCCGCTGGACCTCCACGGGTCCTGGTTCCTCCTCCTCCTCCCGCTCTCCTTCGGCATCGCGGTCGTCTACCGGGCCGTGCGCGTCACCGACTTCCAGAAGTTCTGGGCCAGGGTCGGCGTGCTCACCGTCCAGATCGTGCTCTCGATGGTCCTGCTCGGGATCGCGTCGTACCTGTTCATCCAGGTCGCGGCGCCGATGCTGCTGCCGATGCCGGAGTGAGGCCTGAGGCTTGAGCATGCGTTGAGTTCGGGCTCCGGTCACAGGTAGCTCCCCCGCCTCGTCTCGTACCGGTGGTCCAGGTTCTGCACCAGGTACCGCAGCGCATCGCACGCATGGTCCGTCCCATCCTTCACCGGCACCATGCTCTCTGGGTCCTCCACCGGGTAGTGGTGCCGCTCCAGGCACTCGATGAGGTGCGCGCAGCGCGCATGCACGAACAGGCGCGCCGGGCCGCCCGAGGCCGGCGCGAGCCGCGCGCGGACCAGCGAGATCCCCACCCGCTGCCTCAGCGTCTTCTCGTGCACCGTGAGACCCGCCCGGCGCAGCACGGCTGAATCGCTCACGCCGGTCTGGCCGCTGCGCTGGCCCCCCGCCGGGTCGACCCCCACCCACTCCGGCCTGCCGCAGAGCCCGTCCACGCCCGGCCCGGCGACGATCGCCCGGGCGTGCTCCTCGAGCACCGTCTCGGCCAGCACCCGCTCGGCGAGCACCCACAGCGCCCCGGCCCCATCCTCCACCGCCCACAGCACCACCGTCGGCGCGCGGAAGCCGAAGTCCATCCCCGCCAGCACCCGCCCCCGAGGCGGCGCCCATGCCCCCTCCCCCACCACATGCACCGCACGGTCGAACTCCGGGAACACCGAGTCGCTCCGGCGCGCCCGCAGGCACAGCATCTCCGACTCCCAGGTCGCCGCCCCCACCCGGCCCTTCATCCGCAGCGCGTCCTCGATGCGGATGTGCCCGGCCTGGCGCTCGTGCTTGGCGCGCCCGGCGCACTCCGGGCGCAGCGCGCACCCCACGCACTCCCGCACCGGCCCGCAGCGCTCGAGCACATCGACCAGCCCCCAGCGGAACAGCGACCGCGCCCCGTCGCGGGCGTCCCCGACCACACGGTGCATCAGGCCGTACGGCCGGTGCATCGTCGAGAGGCACTCGATCGAGCCCGGCACCTCCACAGTGCGACCGTCGGTGAGGGTGATGTCGGCCGACCGCGTGGTGAGCTGCGCGGCCTCCCACACCTCCGGGTCGAACAGCTCGACCTCGTCGCACCGGAGCTTCTGCACCCGCGTGCCGCGAACGCTGGTCTCGGACTGCGCGAGGACCTCCGCGCACGAGCCGTTGGTCAGACGCACCCGCCGCTCGGTGATCCGCCCGTCGAGCATGGGGGCCAGCGCGGGGCGCTGAAAGAGCGCCCGCAGGTGCGCGAGCATGCGCTTGGACTGCTCGAGCGACCCGCCGAGGATGCGGACCTCGATCCCGGGCTTGAACACCAGGTCGAGCATGGTGGCCAGCGCGCCCAGGAAGGTCTTGCCCCCGCCCCGATTGGCCCAGACAACGCAGTCGAGAGGCGGGCCCCCCGCGCCCGCCCCGCCCGCGAGCAGGCGCCCGCCCTCGAAGAACACATGCTCGATGTACGCGCCGGGCGTCTGGTGGCCCTCGGTCACGGGCTCCCGCGCGAGGCGGATGCCGAGGGCGTCGGCGAGCCAGTCGTGCAGCTCCGTGAGTGTGGAAGGGAATCGGATCCTCGTCTCGGTGTGGTCATCGGTGCCGGTGCGCGGTGTGGGCATGGATCCCCCGTTGGGTGTTGCCCGGCGGGGGAGTGCCGGTAGGTGCGGATCGGTTCGTATGCGTCGGTTTGCGTGTGCCACGGCCGTGCCGGCCGTGTCTGATCGTGTGAGCGCCCCGGTGCAGCACGGCTCAAAGAGCCGTGGCACACGGTCCAGGTCGTGGCTCGAATCACGCGAGATTGAGCGCCCGCATCAGCGCGAACGCCCGGTCGCCGTCGAGCCGGCGCAGCGCCCGCAGGATCCGCGCCCGCTCGCGCCCGGTGACGAAGAAGGTCAGCGGGTGGCGCAGGTCGCGCAGGTCCGGCGGCTCGGCCGGCGTGCGCCGGTCGGGCGGGGGGAACGCATCAGTCGCGTCGGGTGCGGCGGGCGTGGCGCCGTGCGCCGGGAAGAGCGGGATCTGCGTCATGGTCATCCTCCGTGTGCGTACGCGATGGGTTGTTCCGCCCCGTGCAGGGCCGCGAGAGTCAGCAGGCGCGCAGGCTCGGTGTGAAGGTGTCTGCGCGACGCGCGCGAGCCGTTCGCCCAGACCCGCGCCTCGCGGGCCAGCCACGGCGCCCGGGCGATCGCCCCCGCCGCCGCCCCGGGCGCCAGGACCTCCCAGGCCTCCAGCCCGAGGCTGGCGAGGGCGTCGAGCAGCCGGGCGTCCCGCGCGCTCGGCGCCAGCGGGTAGGGCGTCATCCCCGCCGCCTCGAAGAACGGGCACACCCGGCCCATCGCGGCGACCGCCTCGGTCCGCGCCGTGAGCGGGCCGGCCAGGTAGCCCCGCACGAGCCGGGTCGCGATGCCCAGCCCCCGGAACCGCGCCCCGACGATCACCCGCGAGATGCACCGCACCGAGCTGTTCAGCTCGTGGGCGTTGCGCCGCTTGTCCGCGCCCCCGTACGCGCCCGGCCACGCGAGCTGCCGCCACGACCCGTTGAGCGTCGGCATGCTGACGACCAGCACGCCGGCGAGGCGCCCCTCCCCGTCGCGGGCCGCGAGGATGCACGCCGACCCGTCCTCCCGCCTCGCGATCGTCGCCGGCGGCCCGGCCCGGTAGTGCAGCCCGGCGAGCGCGTCGTAGTCGCCCCGCGTGCCGGGACCGAGGGTGATCGTCTCGCTGAGCGTCGCGTTCGTCACGGCGTGCCCTCCGGCGCAATGGGTCGGATATGAAGGTCGGGAGCAAGGTCGGCCAGCAGGTCCTCGTGCGCCGTGGCGCACAGCACCACGCAGGGGCTCGCCCCCGCCCACCGGCGCAGCGTGTGCGCGACACACCGCGCCGTCACCCGGTCCAGCGTCGAGCAGAACTCGTCGAGCACCACCAGCGAGGGACGAGGCCCCAGCACGCCCGCGCCGGCCATCGCCAGGGCGAGCCCGAGCCGGGCCCGCTGGCCCTCCGAGAGCTCCGAGCGCGACCGCGCCCACAGCGTCGCCTCCCCCAGCCCCGCGCCGGCCAGCACACGCATCGCCCGTCCCACCGGCAGCGGGACCAGATCGATGACCGGGCGCCCCGGCGCGGCGGCCCGGAGCAGCGCCGACGCGTCGATCACCGGCGTACCCCGCGCCCGCGCCGCGTCGCCCACCGCCCGGAGCAGCGTCGACTTGCCGCAACCGCTCGGGCCGGTGCACAGGACGACCGCGCCCGGCCCAAGCCCGAGCACCCGCCCGACGACCGAGCCGTCGAAGCCCGGGCGCGGCGCCCCCGTCGCCTCCCCCACGAGCAGGCCGAACGACGCCAGCGCCCGGAGCAGACGCTCCGACACGGGGGCGCGCCGCGCAACCCGCCCACCGACCTGCCCAGCCACCCCGCTCATCCCCCCACCCCGCGCGGGTCCAGGCGGTGGCCGCCATAGAAGGCCTCGGCGATCGCCGTCACCGCGTCCAGATGACGCCGCACTGTGTGCAGCGACATCCCCAACAACTCCGCGGCCTCGCGCAGCGAGCGACCCTGCAGCACGCACGCCGTCGCCACCCGCGCCATCGGCGGGTTCCACCGATCACGGTGCTGCGCCACCAACGCGAACGCCGGCGACCGCAGCCGCTCCACCAGCCTGTGCAGCCGGCGCCGGAGCGACTTGGGCGTGTACGCCGGGTCCGGATTCTTGATCCACACCTCCGCAATCTGGGCGATCGAACGCCCGTCGCGGAAGACCCCCTCGATGAGCAACCGGTCGGGCTCGGGCAGATGGGCCGCCCGCTCCACCAGGGCAGCTGCGAACTCCCGGCGGATTCCCCGGCGAAGGTCCAGCCGGCTCTGCCTGGTGGCGGTGCGTTCGACAACGGGTGATCCCAGCATTCTGCCCTCCATTCCCCGTCCAGGGGCTTGCACCCGGGGCCAATCCGGTGTTCAATAGACTTCGAACACTTGCCATATGTTCGCAGGGTGGAGTACACTTTGCAAGGCATTTGTACGGCATGTCGCGGAAGTAGCGCACAAGCGTGGACATCGGGGCGAGATTCCTCGCCGAAGGGAGGCCGGGCATGAGCTGGATAGGGGAGCCGCGCGCGGGGCCGGGGTCGGAGCGCCTGGGCGAGAGAGTGCGCGAGCTGCGTGCGGCGGCGGGGTTGAGCCTCGAGGCCCTGGCCCAGCGGGTCGGCTGCTCCAAGAGCTACCTGTCCACGATCGAGAACGGGCGCTGCGGGCCGCCGACAACCGGGGTTGTGCGCGCGCTCGAGGATGCCCTCCGCGCCGCGCCCGGCACGCTCTCCCGCCTCGCCGACCTGCAGGCGACGCCCACGGGGATCCGACGCGAGCTGACCGAGCTGCGCCACAGACAGCACGCCGCGGGAAAGCTCGCGGACCTCCTCCGGGCCGGCGGCGTGCCGGGCTCCTCGCTCGACGCGGCGTACCGCTCCGGCGAGCTCCGGCGCCTGATCGACCGCCTGAGCCCCCCCGGGGAATCCGGGCCGGACCTGGTGGCCCTGCCGGTGGAGGTGCCGGTGATCAACAAGGTCCAGGCGGGCTACCCGCGCGAATTCACCGACCTGGGCTACCCCGTCGGCGTCGCCGACGAGTATGTCCGGTGCCCCGACCTGTCCGACCCCGACGCCTTCGCGGCCCGGGTCGTCGGCGACTCCATGACGCCCGACTACCGCGAGGGGGACATCGTGATCTTCTCACCGGCCCGAGACATCCGGAACGGCGCCGACTGCTTCGCCCGCATCGCCCCCGACGACGAGACCACCTTCAAGCGTGTGTTCTTCGAGGCCGGCCCGGGCGGAGAAGAACTCATCCGCCTCCAGCCGCTCAACCCCGCGTACCCGTCCAAGACGCTGCCCCGCGAGGAGGTGGTTGGCCTCTTCGCGGCGGTGAGCGTGATGCGCCCGATCGGGTAGGCTCGCTCTGGCGCGGACCGAGCACAGGGGCCGCCGCGACGGGAGTGGGGAGCGGGAGGCCGGAGGCCCAGCACACCCCGCCAGCGGTGCCACGATTCTGTCGTGGGGCCCTCCTGGTCTGGCACAGGATTGTGGGGCAACACCGCAATCTCGTGGAATCCTTGGCAACATGTGTTTCCCCGGACAGTATCAGGTGGTAGTAGAGATCGTCCCGGAGATGTGATCCGAGAACGCGCAGCCGCGCGCGATCCAGAGGCAGGTGCTTCTGGGCGAAGGCAACGGACAGCTCGAGTGGTCCGACACCGATTCGGACTATGAGGTGCCGCTCGACGACGGCTCCGGCGATGTTGAATACCCGGTCCGCATCATCATCGCCGACATGGACCAGGACGGCTTCGGCGATGTCCTCACCGCGAACCACGGGAGCAGCTACCTCGAGGGCACGATCAGCGTCGTCATCAACGCGCTGTCGATCAGTCCGTAACCAGTCTTGAACTGGCGCCGCGCGCGATGGCGCACGCGGCGCAATCCGGCCCCACCCAGGAGAGTGATCGATGCGTTATCTTGCGTTTGGTGGGGTACTTCTCGCGTCAGCGCTCGCGAGCGCCCAAACCGCCCAGTTCATCTCCCTCGGCCACTTGCCCGGGCCATATCCCCACAGCGATGCGGCTGATGTGTCTGCGTATGGCGGCTTCGTCGCCGGAACCAGCCGGAGCTATGTTGGTTTCGCAGGAGAGGCGTACCGCTGGGATTCCGAGATTGGCATGGTGGGGCTGGGCCTGCTGCCAGGCCACAACCAGTCGCACGCCGGAGCTATCTCGCCGGATGGCGGTTGGGTCGTCGGGCACGGTGTGGCGGCCCCGGAGCACTGGGAGGCCTTCGCGTGGTCGGCCGGCACGGGCATGTTCGGGCTCGGCGACCTGCCGGGAGGCGAGCACCACAGCGTGGCTCGGGGCGTCTCGCACAACGGGCGCGTGATCGTCGGGAACGGCACGATCGAGGCCGACAGTTGGAACGGTATCACTTCCGAGGCGTTCATGTGGACCCAGCAGCACGGCATGGTCGGGCTTGGCACGATATCCCCGTCCGACGGCACGCCCTCAAGCGGTGCGTACGATGTGTCGGCCAACGGTCGCGTCATCGTGGGTTACTCGACTTCGGAGGAGGGCAGCCAGGCCTTCCGCTGGACCCCCGAGGACGGGATGGTTGGGCTCGGCGCCGTTGACCCCGACAACTTCGTGAGCAGCGCGCGGGCGGTTTCCAACAACGGGCTCTGGACCGTCGGCTCGAGCGTTACCCCGATCGACGACACCGACTCCGCCGAGCGGGCGGTGCTCTGGACACCGGACGGCGAGATCATCCAACTCGGCTGGCCGCAGGATGTGGAGGTCTTCAGGACCGTCGCGATGGATGTGACAAACGACGGGAGTACTGTGGTGGGGAAGGCGTACGGGAGGATCAGCGAAGGGGGCGCGTTTCTCTGGACACCCGACGACGGCATGCGCCTGCTCAGCGATGTACTGCGCACTGATTACGGGCTCGATGTCGCCGCGATGGGCTGGCGCCTCGATGAAGTGACCGGGATCTCTCCGGACGGGCTCACGCTCGTCGGCACCGGCCTCAGCCCGGATGGGTACGGGGAACCCTACATGGTGCGGCTCCCCGCGCCGGCCTCCCTCGCCCCGCTCATGGCCGCCGGACTCCTGGCCGCCAAACGCCGCAGGTGACGACCCCCGGGCCTATAAGGGCTTGGTTTCCTGAGCCCTCGAAACCCCTGGCATCCCCCCTGCGTAACGCCTTCCGGGCTCCAGAGATCCGGGCTCTCGCGCCCCCCAACCCGCTGTGCTAGCATGGGGGGCTCAACCGGACCCCCGCAGGAGGAACGCCCGATGGCGAAGATGTTCTATACGATCGAGGAAGCGGCGGAGAAGCTCGGCAAGGGCGTCGGCGATGTCCAGAAGATGGCCGAGACCGGGCAGCTTCAGGAGTTCCGCGACCGCGACCGCCTCATGTTCAAGAAGGAGCAGGTCGACCTGCTCGCCGGCGGGGGCGACGACGACCTGCTCAAGCTCTCCGACGACCTCGAGCCCCTCAGCCTGTCCTCCTCCGGCTCGGGCTCGGGCCTGGGGCTCGACTCGGGCAAAGAGTCAACGGGGATGAGCATCTTCGACCCCGACGACACCGACTCGGCCGATCCCTCCGCCCAGACGCAGGTGACCGCCTCGGGCGTTGAGGCCGGCTTCGAGCTCGACAGCGCCAGCTCCGGCTCCGGCCTCCTCGACCTCACCCGCGAGGCCGACGACACCAGCCTGGGCGCGGACCTCCTTGAGGATGTCTACGGCCAGGAGACCATGGGCGCCACCTCGCCCGCCGGCGAGAGCGGGATCATGGAAGGCCCGGCCGCCGCCCTGTTCGAGGGATCAGAGGGTGAGGCCGACACCGCCGCCGCCGGGGGCGCCGGCGTCGCCGCCATGCCCGTGCTCGCCGAGGCCTACGACGGCGCGTGGTCCGGCATCGGCGGCGGGATCGCCCTGGGCATGACCGTCTGCCTCGCCGCCGCGATCGCGGTCGTGCTCTTCGCCATGACCGGCTCGCTCGCCCCCGTCGCGGGCATCATCGGCGGGCAGTTCTACGCCGTGGTCGGCGGCATGGCCGGCGTGGTCGTGATCTTCGCGATCGTCGGCATGGTGCTCGGCAAGCGGAGCTGATCGGGCCCGGCCGAAGGACCCGAACGAACGAACCCGAACCACCGAAGCGACCCCGGCGCACGCGCCGGGGTCTTTGCTTTGGCCCGGTCGGTCAGCGCCGTGGGGGCCGGCGCTGGGCGTCCTGGTCGAGCCGGCCGGAGATCCGCAGCTGCTCGCGCTCGAAGAAATCCCGCATCGCCGGGTCGGTCTCGATCATCAGCGCCCGGCGGACCTGCTCGAGCCGCTTCTCGCTGGCCTCGCTGAGCAGGTGGGCCGCCTTGATCGCCCCGCGCAGCGCCGGCAGGTAGTTGGGGCTGCGGTCCAGCGCCATGTCGAAGTACTTGAGCGACTCCTCGGACCAGCCGGTGCGGTCGTACACGATGCCCAGGTTCTCGCACGGGCGCGGGTCGGTCGGGCTCTGCTGCATCGCGAAGGTGAACGCCTCCGACGCGGCCAGGTAGTCCTTCAGGTGCATCAGCTGGATGCCCATGTTGTTCCACGCCTCGGGCATCTCGCCCGAGATCGACAGCGCCGACCGGTACTGCTCGACGGCCTCGCCCGCGAGCTTGTCGGCCTCGGCGGTCCGACCCCGCTTGCGGGCCGCGTCGGCGCGGGCGGCGGTCTCGGCGGCGCCCAGCGCCGCCTGGCGGGCCTCGGCCTGCTGCTGGGCCAGGCTCGTGAAATCGGTCGGCGTGCGGCGCTGGCGGCTCGACGCGTCGCAGCCGCCCAGGGCGACCGCCAGCGCGAGCCCGGCGAGCAGCGCCGGACGAAGGATCCTGCGGGTCATCATGACGAACGCTCCCACCTCACGAAGGTGACATTGAAGTTCCAGTGCTTGGCCGCGGGAAGGATCTCCACCGACGAGACCTCGAGCCCCGGCACCGCCCGCCGCGCCTCCTCCACCCACGACAGCAGGTTCTGCAGGCTCGGGTCCTGCATCTTGTACGGGTAGAGGTTCTTGATCGCCCCCTGGGCCGTCGTCGTCGTCGGGCGGGGGATCGGCGGCTTGTTCAGCAGTCCGACCGTGCTCGCCGCGTTCTCGATCCGCGAGTAGAGGTCCGGGATCTTCTCCCAGGTCGCGGCCTGGCCCGAGTCCTGCAGCCGCTCGGCGCGCTCGAACTGCAGGCGCAGATCGGCGACGCGGGCCTTGTACCCCTGCTGCGCCCGGTACGACTGCTTGGCCGATTCGAACTGACGCAGCGTCACCACCAGCGAGACGCCGGCGACGACGAACAGCAGCGTCGCGAGCACCAGCAGCACCCGCGGCTTGTTGGCGGCCTCGGCGGTCCGCGCCGCGTCGGCCAGCTCGTACCGCAGGTCGTCGGAGATGCGATGGGCGCGCTGGCCGCTCATGTCATGCCCCCCCCGGCGGGACCGCCCGCGCACCGCTGTCCCACTGCCCCACCAGGCTCGCCCGGATCCCGTTGGGTCGGGGCGTCGGCGTCTTCGACCACACACGCACCGACGAGCCCGCGATCCCCTCCAGCGAGGCCACCAGCTCCTCGTACGCCGCCGTGTCCGGCACCACGATCTCGATCGTCACCGCGATCGACGACAGCTCGATCTTCTCCAGCGTGTAGTCGGGGTTGCCCACGATCAGCGCGAGCGTCTCCAGCTCGCGGAGGATCGGCTTCTCCGGCGTCACGGCCACCGGCGCCACCGCCCGGCGGATCGCGTCCAGCTGGTCCTGCATGTCCTGCACCGCCCGGGCGTCCACCGCGCCGAAGGGCCCGTCGTTGATCGAAGGCATCAGCTCGGCCGCCTCGGCACGCCATTCCTCCCGGTTGTCCGCCGCCTTGGTCCGCGCGCCGGCCGCGGCGCCGTGCACGACGAACGCCGCCACGCCCATCACGCCCGCGGCGATGCTGATCGCGATCGCGCCCCACCGGTACATCGAGCGGTGCTGGCGGCCCGGACGCGTCTGCAGCGCCCCGATGGTCGCGCGCCCGGTGTCCTCCACGCGCGGGTCCGCCAGCCCGTCGGCGAACCGCGACAACGCCACACCCAGCGGGTCGTCGTCGAAGCCGATGTCCGCCGTCGCCGACGGCCAGACCGCCGCCACCCGCTCGCCCAGGCTCGAACCGTCCTGCCAGACCGCCGCCGGCAGCAGCACCCGCACCCTCGCGGGTGAAGCGCCCAGCTGCGTCGACCACGCGATCCACTCCGACGCGAGCCGCGCCAGCGCCGGCGTCCCCAGCGCAACCCCAGACGGGCCCTCGGCCGTCGGATACCCGCGGGGCAGGCGGAACGACCCCGCGGCGATCGGCTCGCCCTTGCGCGACCAGCTCCAGAGCAGCCGGCCCTCGCCGGGCTGCACGCACACCTGCGCCGCCGTCGCCCCCGACGAGGCCGCCAGCCCGTCGGCCCCGTGCGAAGACGGCGGGTCGAACGCCTCCGCGATCGCCTGCCAGACGGTGACGATCCGCGCCACATCCACCCCGCGAGCGTCCAGCTCGTCGAGCAGCAGCCGGATCGTCGCGTCGGGGATCGCCGCGACGCCCACGCGCCGACGCGGCGGGGGGGCGTGGGACTGCGTCCTGGCGAGCAGGCCGGGCCGCGCCGCCGCGACCGCGCCGCCCATCGGCTGGTAGGTCGTCGACCCGCTGATCCGGGCGTCGGGGCCGAGCGAGAGCTGGGGCGTCGAGCCGACGGCGTGCGCCGCGTCCTCGTCGCTCACGGGCTCGGCGGCCTGGCGCAGCTGCGCGCCGATCGCGTCCGAGTCGTGCGAGGCGGTGCTCACCCACGCGCACCGCGTCCCGTCGGCGTCGAGCACGATCGCGCCGAGCCCGGCGCGCCCATGCGCCTTCAGTCGGCCGGCAAGCCAGTCCGCGCTCTCGCCCAGCCCGCGCTGCAACGCCGCGCGGTCGTCGGCCAGCACCTCCGGGAACGCCCAAGACTCATCGACGCGTGTCGAGAGCAGGCGCAGCCGGACGGGCAGCATGCCCCGCTCGGCCCGTTCGATATAACAAACCAGCTCGCTCAACTCGTGGTCCTCGGACGGTGATAGTGCCCCGCGCCCGCGCGGTGGCAGGTCATGGCGAGAATCAGTTCGGCGGCCCGCCGTCCTCGCCGCGCTGACGCTCCCACCGGCCACGCTCGGTCCGGGCGCGGTCCAGCAGCATCTGCCGGCGCTCCTCGCGGCTCATGTCCGGCGTGAAGTTCGGCGCCTGGGGCGAGTCCTCCGCCACCGCCGTGAAGTCGTCCTTCACCGGCTCCGGCGCCCCGCCCAGCACCACCGACACCGCCGGACCGACTCGCTCGGTCTTCTCGATCTCCTGCTCGTCGCCCCCGCGGATCGAGACCACGACGCTGCCCTCGTCCACACGAACCAGGCGCACGCCCTCATACTCCGCCCCGCCAGGACGCAGCAGCTTGGTGATCCCCCCGATGTTCATGAACGCCGCCGCCCGACCGCCGACCTTGATCGAGCCGACATAACGCACGCCGGGCGTGCTGTCGATCTCCGGGTCATCCTCGATCACCACCTCGTCCGGCCCAGGCTCGGGGTCCGGCACCGGGTGGTTCTTGATCATCCCAAGGCTGTAGTCCACCGTCTCGGGGTCCACCACCGCGACATACTGACGCCCCGGCTGCTCGGGCTCCTCGCCCGGCTGCCCCTCCGCGCCGCCCGCCGGCGCCACGGGCGTCTCGGGCATCCCCAGCCCCGGAAGACCGAACGCCCCCATCCCCACCGCCGACAGCAACAGCACCATCGCCGCGGCCTGGGCGGCGATCGTCGTGACACGCGCGGACTTTCGGGTTCGGATCGGTGTATGCATGGCGGAATGCTCCCGCAAAGTGGGGGCCGGGCGAGACTCTACTCTACACCCAGGTTCTCCCATGTGAGGAACGCCGAGCGTTCAGTCGACGCCAGGCTGCGGTCGGTCGCGATCGAGAAGTACCCCCCGTACCGGGCGCTGGGATCCCCATAGGCCGAGGTCCGCAACTCCACCACCGCGTAGTACAGCGTCGGCCGGACCGTGAAAAGGCTGGAAAGGGTCGCCCGCAGCTCGGTATCGGCCCCCGAGTCCGCGATCGCCGTCCCGACCGCGCCGGAGGTCGAGATCCCCCCGTTGTTCTCCCGATCGGCCACGATGCTGCCCGCGAAGCCCTTGGCCACCCCCCGGTCGCCCGTCACCGCCTGGACCGCCAGCTCGATCACCTCGCGAGAGGTCGTGTGCGTGCTCAGCTGGGGGGGACCCACCGTCCGAAGGCCGTCGGGCGGACCGTCCGGCCCGTAGAGCTGGGCGACGGCCGACGCGATCGCCGCCGCGGCGTCGGCCATCGTGTCGTCCACCGCGGACAGATCGGTCAGGACCGCGTTCTGCCGCTCGTACAGCGTGACCGAAGCCGTGGTCCCGCCGCGGAGCTTGAGGTCGAGGAAGTGCCCGTCCGCCGGCAGCAGCGCGTGCAGCTCGGCGTTGCTCGGCAGGCTCTTGATCCAGGCCTCGATCGCCTCCTGGAGCCCCAGGCGCCCGTGGTGCTCCTGATACCAGCGGAGCTGCCGATCGACGGTCTGACGCTGGGCGCTCTGGCGCTCGAGCATCACGGCGGTCATGAGGCCGACCACCACGACCAGTGTGATGACCATGGGCATGGCGAAGGCGCGCCGTGTCACGGGCCACCCCCGCCGCCACCCGGGCCGCCGGGGGGAGGGGGTGGACGCTGCGGTCCCGGCCCGCCCGGCCCGCCGGGAGGTGGGAACTGCCCCGGCCCGCCCGGGGCACGCTGGCGCAGGGGCTGCCCCTCGACCGGGCGCCCGGCCGGGGCGCCCTGCGGGGTCAGACCACGGGGGCGCGCCCGGGGGTCGCCGTCGCGTGGCCCGCCGGCCCCATCACGGGGACCGCCCTCGCCGTCGCCGCCACCACCGCCGCGTCCGCGCCCGCCGCCACCGCCGCCGCCACCACCACCGCCCCCATCGCCGTTCCCGTCGCCATTCCCGTCGCCCTCAGCGTTCTCATCGGCCGCGGCCTCCTCGTCGAGCAGGCTATCAACGGTCCAAGAGACCTCGAACAAGTAGTTGGCGTACAGGCCCGTGAGCGTCTCGACCTCCACCTGGATGTAGGTCGGCATCGCCTCCGGCCCGTACGCGGTGTGGGCGTCCATCATCTGGCGGTTGAAGAACAACTGATAGTGGCACGCCGCCAGCCCCGAGGCGATCCGCGCCGGATCGCTGCGCCCGTCCAGCGGCTGCCACCAGAGCGTCCAGCCGACGCGGTCGTCGCCCGAGGTCTCGCGCCGGCGGACCTCAACCATCGTCGGATCGTCCGGACGCAGCACGAACGCGCCCCGCACGCCGGTGTACACCTCCGCCCCCGCGGCCTCCAGCTCCTCCTTGCTCGCCAGGTCCTCCACCCCCACCAGCGCGTTGGCCCACGCCGTCGACTGCACCGCCGCCGGGCGGATGGGCACGGAGCTGAGCACGACCTCCAGCCGCTGGGGCGCCGCGACCGACGAGCCGCCGCCCCCGGCCGCAAAGCGCGACTGACGCAGCATCGAGGTCAGCGTGGGGTCGAGGTCCGGCTCGAGCAGGATGCGCGGGCGGGGCGTGACCTCGACCACCGCGTCCTCCCCCTCGGCGGGGTCCCCCTCGGCCTGGTCCTCCTCGGCCTGCTGCTCTTCCTGCTGCTGCTCTTCCTCCTCCTGGATGTTGATCGGGACGATGCCCATGTCCTCGAGCAGCTGCTCGTCCTCCTCGTTGCCCGTGGGCGAGAGGACCAGCGAGGTGAACGCCCGCTGGAGCGTGAGCTGGACGCGGGCCAGATCGTTAGCCTCGTGGAACCGGGCGTTGAGCACGCGGTCGGAGCGGTTGAGCGCGAAGAACGCCGCCATGCACCCCAGCACCACCACCGACGCCAGGACCGACGCCATCACGGTTTCCAGGATGGTGAAGCAGCGCCGGGTCACTCGTCCTCCTCGTCGGCCTCGACATCGCTGCCGCTGATCTCCTCGATCAACGCCGACGGGTCGTTCTGGAGCAGATTGCGCAGCGAGTCCGGCGACCGGCGCCCGAAGGCATAGGGGTCAACGACACGGACCAGGGTTTGTTGCGGGGCCCCCATGTCGGGCAGGCGCCCGCCCCCGGACCGCTCGCTGAGCCAGACCGTGATCACGACCTTCTTCAGCCGGTCCGGATCCGCCCCGGGCTGGCGGTTCTGGTACGCCTCCAGGTTGCGCTCGACCGTCTCGTCGAGCGTCGCCGCGACCCTGGTCACATTCTTGCGGTAGCGGTAGAACTCGTCCCCGTACGGGATCGTCAGGTCCTCGCTGGGGAGGGCCTTGCGGTCGTCGAGGTACTGGATGATCAGCCGGTTGGCGATCTCCGCGCAGTTGAGCAGCTGGCGCGAGCGCCCCTGCTGGTTGGCGATCGCGTTCACCCCCGTCGCCAGCGTCGCCACGGTCAGCGCCAGCACGATCATCGCGAAGACGACCTCGAGGAAACTGACCCCCCGCGCCGTGCGGGAGCGCGGGCCGGGTTGTGCCGCGCCGCTGCCCATGCCCCTACTGCTCCTGGTCCATCAGCCACACATCGATGTCGTCGCCGATGTCGTCCAGGTTGTCACCGTTAGACAGCAGGTCGTAAGGCCGGTTGTTCCGCCCCGGCGTCTGGTACGCCAGCTGACGCCCCCAACCGTCCTTGATCGGCTTGCTGTCAGACAGGAACCCCGGCACCTTCTGCAGGGTCTCCAGCGTCGGCGGGTACGCGCTGTACTCCAGGTTGTACGAGTCCAGCTGCGTGCGGATCGTGTCCATCGTCACCTTCGTCGCCCGCACCTTCGCCTTCTTGCCCTGGCCCACCACATTCACCGCCACCACGGACATCAGCACGCCCAGGATCACGATCACCAGCGTCAGCTCGATCAGCGAAAAGCCCGGCGCGACACGGACGCGGCGGGATCTGGCAGGTGCGGTCGACATCGCTTGCTCCTTCGGTCTCAGACGATCCGGAGGGATCAGACACCAGTGTTTACCCTGGCTCTTCCCCCCTCCTCATTGCTTACCCGGGGCACCGGCCCCCGGTTGCATGATCCTAGTCGGCCGGGCCCCCGATCCGGGGGGCCTTTCCGGCCGGAAAGCCCCTAGGTGATCTGGTTTGACATCGTCATCATCGGGATCATCAACGCCAGAACCAAAGACCCGATAATCAAAAACATCACCACGATCACCGCCGGCTCCAGCAACGCCATCAGCCGG
Organism: Phycisphaerales bacterium; assembly: GCA_020850415.1. Classification (GTDB taxonomy): domain Bacteria; phylum Planctomycetota; class Phycisphaerae; order Phycisphaerales; family UBA1924; genus PNC22. Next base: position 21,518 of record JADZER010000018.1, on the reverse strand, counting down.
CTGGTCCGCCGGTCCAGCTCGTCGGCCATGTCCCGGGCAAGCCCGTCGAACGCCGTGTCCAGATCCCCCGCCCGCTCGGCCGCCATAAGCAGGCGCCGGGTCGCCAGCGGCAGGGCGTCCACCTTGTCGATCAACCCGTGCAGCACGCCGCCCTCCACCAGACGGGTCCGCAGCGTCCTGAGCTGGGCATGCAGCCGCGGGTGGCGCACCGCCCCGATCGCGGCCCCGAGGGCGTCGGCCAGGGGCACGCCGGCCTTGGTCAGGGCGGCCATGACCGAGAAGAACCGGGCCGATTCCTGGACCAGGATCACCTGTTTGAGCGCCGGCAGCGAGCGGGAGAACCGGCCCATCGCCGCCACCACCTGACGCCGCGCGATGACCATCACGATCGCCACCCCCGCCACCCCCGCCAACGCCCACAGCCACTCGGCCTGCAGGAACCGGCCCACCTCGACCAGCACCCGCGTATACCCGGGGATCTTCGCCCCAGCCCCCTCCATCGCCTCCCCGATCCGCGGCACCACGCCGATGATCAGCACCAGGGCCGCACACACCGCGATCGTCAGCACCACCGACGGGTACAGCATCACCGTGGCGGCCTTGCCCTTGATCGCCTGCTGACGACGGGCAGTCTCGGCAAGCTGGGCAGCCGAACCGCCCAGGTCGCCCGTCCGCTCTGCCGCCTGATACACCGAGACCGTGATCTCATCGAACACGCCCACCTTGCGGCAGGCGTCGGCGAAGCTCGTGCCCCCCTGGACCAACTCCCGCATCCGCTCCACCACCGGCTGCATCCCGGGGGAGACGACGGTGGCGGTGACCTCCAGCGATTCCACCAGCGGCACGCCGCGGGTCAGCAGCATCGACAGCTGGCTGTTCAGCTCCACCTGGTCCTTGAGGGTCAGGCGGGGCACGCTGGCCAGTGCCGCGGGGAGCTTCCAGGTGCGGAGCAGCACCAGCTTGTCCCGCCGGAGGTTGTCGGCAAGGGCCCGCTCGGACCGGGCCTGGCGCAGGCCAAAGGTCCGCCGCCCCTTCGGGGTGGCGGCGATATACACAAACGGGCTGACGGTGCCGATCCTGCTCACGGTGCAAGTCTACCGGTCGGGGGTTCTCGGGGTGGCACGGCTCCCGGTGGCACGGCTCCAGGTGGCACGGCCCCAGGTGGCACGGCTCTCCGAGCCGTGAGGCCGCCTCTTGGTGGCACGGCTCTCCGAGCCGTGAGCCCTGGCTTGGGTGACAGACTTCTCCGAGCCGTAAAGCCTCCAACCCCACCGGACCGACCGATCCGCCGGTGTTTGTGCCCGGGCGCATTGATCCAACCACTCACCACGCCCACAATCCTCTCGCGCCCGTTGAACGCACCACCGGGCGGCCTGTTGCCCGGGCGCGCCCCCTCCAAAGGGGGCCAACCGGACGGACCCCGCCCCGGAGAAGGGAGCTATCGGCCATGCGAGCCCTCATCAAACACCACGCCGGACCGGAACTGAAGTTCGTCGATCGGCCCAAGCCCACCCCAGGGCCCCGCGATGTTCTCATCCGCGTCACCCACGCCGGCATCTGCGGCACCGACCGGCACATCTGGGAGTGGGACGAGTGGTCCGCCGGGCGCATCCCCGTCGGCATCATCACCGGCCACGAGTTCGTCGGCGTCATCGAGGGTGTCGGCTCGGCCGTCACCAAGTACAAGCCCGGCCTCCGCGTCTCCGCCGAGGGCCACACCACCCAGGGCCTGGACTACAACGCCCGCACCGGCAACGCCCACATCGCCAGCGACACCAGGATCATCGGCATCGACCGCGACGGCTGCTTCGCCGACTATGTCTGCGTGCCCGAAGAGAATGTCTGGCCCGTCCACCCGACCATCCCTGACAAGGTCGCCGCAGTCTTCGACCCGCTCGGCAACGCCGTCCACACCGTCATGGCCGCCGATGTCAGCGCCAAGAGCGTCCTGATCTCGGGCGTCGGCATCATCGGCCTCATGGCCGTCACCGTCGCCAAGGCCGCGGGCGCCAGCCGCATCTTCTGCACCGACATCAACCCCCCCCGCCTCGCGCTGGCCAAGAAGCTCGGCGCCGTCGAGGCCTACGACGCCCGCAACGGCAACGGCTGGATCAAGGAAGTCCGCCAGGCCTGCCGCGGAGAGGGCGTCGATGTCCTGCTGGAAATGTCCGGCGCCGAGTCCGCCTTCGACCAGGGCTTCCGCGCCCTCCGCAACGGCGGCACGGCCGCCCTCCTCGGCCTCCCCGCGAAGCGCGTCACCTTCGACTTCAACGAGAACATCATCTTCAAGGGCTGCAAGGTCCTCGGCATCAACGGACGCAAGATGTTCCAGACCTGGTACCAGATGGAGGAGCTCCTCCTCTCCGGCCGCCTCGAACTCGACGAGATCATCACCCACCAGTTCCCCCTCGAAGACTTCAAGACCGCCTTCGAGACCATGATCTCCGGCAAGGGCATCAAGGTCGTGCTGCAGATGGGCTGAGCCGCCCCGCCGGAGCCACACCCCGCACGCCGCCCCCCGGGCCCCGTGTATGCTGGGCGCTCCTCGCAAGGGGCACCCGCGATGCGCATCTCCGTCACCGACCCCATCAGCCCGGCGTTCGAGCGAACCAAGCGCATCCTCTTCCAGCCCTTCGACCTCTCCAAATGGATGACCCTGGGGTTCTGCGCCTTCCTGGCCTCCCTCGGCGAGGGCGGCGGCAGCGGGACCGGCGGCAACCCGGCCGGGGGCCAGAGCCAGGGCGGCGGCCCGAGCCCCTCGGACATCGCCGACTGGATCGAGACCAACCTGGCCGCCATCCTCGTCATCGGCGCCCTGGTCCTGACCATCGTGCTCGCGATCATGGCCGTGCTGATCTGGCTCACCAGCCGGGGCAAGTTCATGTTCCTCGACGGCGTGGCCCGCAACCGCGGCGCCGTCGTCGAGCCGTGGAGGACCTTTAAGCCCCTGGCCAACAGCCTCGCCGGCGTGCGGTTCCTGCTCGCGGTGGTCTCGATGGGGCTGAGCCTCACGATCCTGACCGCCGCCGCGCTCATCGTCTGGCCCGACCTCAAGGCCGACCGGTTCGGCGACCGCGCCCTCGTCGGGCTGGTCTTCGCCGTGCCCGCGTTCCTCGCCACCGGGCTCATCTTCGGCGTCATCGGCGCGCTCATCGAGAACTTCGTCGTCCCCGCCATGTACCAGTTCGGCATGCCCTGCACCGAAGCCTGGCGCCTGGTGATGGCCGATGTCGTCCGCGGCCGGGTCGGGACGATCGTGCTCTACTTCCTGATGAAGATCGTGCTCGGCATCGGCATCGGCATCGCCGCCGTCGTCGTCATCTGCGCCACCTGCTGCATCGCGGCCCTGCCCTACATCGGCACGGTGATCCTGCTGCCCGTGTATGTCTTCCTGCGCTGCTACCCCCTGTGCTTCCTCGAACAGCTCGGCCCCGAGTGGCGGGTCTTCGTCGACGAGCCGCCAACGCCCCAGTTCGACACCCCGCCCGACGCCCCGCCCGATACCCCGCCCGCCGAGCCGCCGGCGGGACCCATCGAGCCCTGAGCCGGGCGGAAGGAGATCCGGTTTGCGACTCGTGCTCGTCCTGCCGCCGCGCCCGGGGTGAGGGCGCGAAGCGGGGCCAACCCCCGCTCGGTTCGTGAGAGCCGCCGCCCTACACCGCCACCGCCACAAACCCCAAAATCAACGCCACCACCGCGCACAGCCCGGCCACGATCGTCGCCGCGTACACCCCGCTCCGTGTCGCGCGGATCGCCTCGACCACCCGGTCGGAGCGCTCGGTCTCGCCCCGCTCGATGCGCTCGACCGCCGTGGCCAGCCGGTCGGTCGCCCCGCTCATCCCGCCCATCACCTCGCGGAACTCCGCCAGCGTGCCGAGGAGCCGGCGCTCCGACTCGGCGCTGTCGCGCATCAGGGTCCGGATCTCGCCCAGACGCTCGAGCATCGACCGCTGCCCCGTCGTCAGCACCGCGTCGCGGGACTGCAGCACCGCCACCGCCGCCGCGATCGCCGCATGCAACTCGCCCTGCCCGGCCCGCAGCGCCCCCAGGTCATCCACCGCCGCCGGGAGCCGCTCGGCGATCTCCGCCAGCCGCTGCGACCGCTCCCCCTGCTCGTCCAGGTGCGCATCGACCTTGCGCACGATCCCCAGCACCTCCTGGTAGTTCCGCTGCAGCTCCGCGATCAACTCCTGGCGCGAGCGCGGCGTCTTCTCCACGATCGGCGCCGGCCCGCCCACCACCGGCCCCTCCCCAGCCTCGTCCTCCAGAGAGAACCCGTCGAGCTCGGCGTCCGCGTCCCGCTCGCGCACCACACCCGCCCCGGTGTGCAGATCGATCGCCACCGGCCCGCGCCTCGCCCCGCCGCCCGGCGCCTCAGGATGCAGACCAACGCTCGCCCGACGCGGCTTGAGCAGCCGCCCCACCCTCATGAACACGCCCATACCGGCTCCCTCCGTCGGACCGACCGGATCCTCCGGCCGGACGCCCGCCCAAGGTACGACCCCGGGCCTACCGGCCCAGGTCCACGATCCCCGCGTCGATGTACTGCCCGCCCCCCGTCTGGCGGCAATGAACCGCGATCACCGTCGGCCCGCCGATCATCGCCCGCCGGGCCTCCTCGCTCACCTTCGCGAACACATACCCGGTCGTGTAGCCCTCCAACTCCGCCGCCAGCACACCGTTGATGTACACCTCGCAGTCCTCGTCGTGGTGGATGCGAAGCGTCGGCTCCTCCAGCACCATCCGCGGCAGGATGAACTCCCGGCGCAGCCAGATCTCCCCGCTCTCCCACTGCGTCCCGTTGATCGCCCCCGGCGTCCCCGCCCGACCGAACCCGCCCTCGCCGGTCCCCCACCCGCTGTCGTCAAAGCCCGGCTTCTCCCACCCCGCGCCGGGCTCGTCGGTCGTGTACCGCCAAGTCACCTTCTCGGTCAGCGCGCAGGGCGCCACCGTCCGCAGCCGCGGCGGCGGGCCGAACAGCGAGAGGTTCGCCGCCCGCACCCGCGCCTCATCCATCTTGATCACCTCGCGGTCGTAGGTCATCAGCCCGTTGACCTCGACCTCCACATCCGTCGTCTGCGTGTAGATCGCCCCCGACAGCCCGGGGTCCGCGATCAGCCACCGCATGTTCTCGACGAGCTGCACATACGCGTCGGTCAACGCCTCCGCCGAGTCGTACGACCGGTACCCCCAGTTGCCCTTGTCGAGCCAGGTGTGGCCCTCCAAGGGCAGGCCCAGCCCGCCGTACTCGCCCAGGAACGCCGCCCGGCTCGCCTCGGGCTGGGGCGACCCCGGCCCGGGGTACACATGCCAGTCATACACATCGCCCACGCCCCGGTCGGCCCACCCGCTCACCGCATCGACCAGCCTCGTCGGGTCGAGCTCCCTGGTCCACGCCGCGATCCGGGCCGTGTCGTACTGCCCCCACCCCTCGTTGAAGGGCGCCCACATCACGATCGACGGGTGCTCCCGGTTGGCGTTGATGATCGCCCCCCACTCCCGCTCATAGATCGCCGCCGACTCCGCCGTCCGCTCGATGTCCGGGTCGTCGGGCCCGATGTACCGGTCGCCGCTGGGCATGTCCTGGATCACCGCCAGGCCCAGCGTGTCGCACCAGTAGTACCAGCGCTCCGGCTCGACCTTGACATGCTTGCGCACCGCGTTGAACCCGAGCCGCTTGGTCACCTCCAGGTCGTACCTCAGCGCCTCGTCGGTCGGCGCCGTGTACAGCCCGTCGGGCCAGAAGCCCTGGTCCAGCGGCCCGTGCAGGAACAGCGGCTCGTTGTTGAGCAGGATGCGCGTCACCCCCGCGCCGTCCGGCCCCACCGAGATCTTCCGCACGCCGAAGTACGACTCCACCACATCCGCCGACCCGTCCGGCCCCGTGAGCGTCACGAGCAGGCCGTAGAGGTTCGGCTCCTCCGGAGACCAGGGCCGGAACGCCGACGCCAGGCTGATCGTCGCCGGCTCGCCCGCCCTCGCCACCTCGATCCCCACCATGCTGCGCGTCTTGTAGTCCGTCGCCGCCACCACCAGGTCCGCATCCTGGCCGCCCCGCACCCGCACCGTCACCGTCGCCGTCTGCGCATCGAAGTCCGTCACCACCTCCACCGCCTCGACCGAGGTCTGCGCCACCGGCTCGAGCCACACCGTCTGCCAGATGCCCGTCGTCGGCGTGTACCAGATGCCGTGCGGCTCGCGCACCTGCTTGCCCCGCGGCTGCGTGGACGCGTCGGTCGGATCGGCAACCCGCACCATCACCGCCTGCTTCGCGCCGTCGACGAGGAAGTCGGTGATGTCGAAGCTGAACGGGTCGTACCCGCCCCGGTGCTCGCCCACGAACTTGCCGTTCACCCAGACCCTCGCCTCCCAGTCCACCGCGCCAAAGTGCAGCAGCACCCGCCGGCCGCGCCAGGCCTCGGGCAGCTCGAACGCCCGACGGCACCAGAACCGCTCCTCGTGACGCCCGATCCCCGACAGCGCGCTCTCCACCGCGAACGGCACAAGGATCGTCCCCGAGAAGGTGTTGCACTCCGGCGTGTCCATGCCCTCCGGCGCCGGCTCCCACTCCCACGGCCCGTTCAGGCTCAGCCACTCGCCACGCACCAGCGTCGGCCGGGGATACTCGGGGTGGGGAGAGGTCGGCGACACCAGCCCCGTCCAGCGGGTCGTCAGCGGGTTCGGGGCGTCCTGGGCGCTGGTCATGGGGGTAAGCACCGGGAGGGCGACAAGAACGCACAGCAGAGCGAGGGGGGCACGCATGGGCGACTCCTGAGCGCGGGTGATCAACACAGCGTAGCGGCCGACGCCCGACCCGGGGCACCCCAGCTGGGCCTTTTGGACCACGCCCGAAGCCTGTAGACTGCACCCCATGCGAGGCAGCGTCCAATCCGCCCCGCCGCGGCGGCAGTTGTGGTGTGTCCCCATGTGCGCCCGGACGCGCCCAGGTGCGCCCCCGTGCGCTATTCGGCGAACATGTCCGCTCGCGCCGCGCCCTCACCCCGCCCGCCCCCAACAGGAACGCATGATGCGACACCCACACCCTCGCACCAACGCCGCCCCCCACACCCCGCCAGCCGCGTCCGCCCGGGCTCGGGTGCCCTGGGGCCCCCTCCTCGCCGCCGCCTGCCTGGCCGCCGTCGCCTCCCCGGCCCTCGGCGCCGAACTCACCGCGCCCGGCCCGACGCTCCTCTCCAACCTCCCCCGCTTCCTCGGACGCACGCACCCGATCGCGGTCCACTTCCCCATCGCCCTCCTCGCCGCCGCCGTGCTCTTCGAGCTCGTCGCCATCCTCTGCAAACGCGACCGCGCCCGGCCCACCAGCGCGGGCCTCGCCTGCGTCATCGTCGGCGCCCTCGGCGCCGCCGTCGCCGCCTGGGCCGGCTGGCTCAACGCCGACCTCGAGACCCACAGCAAGGGACTCGCCGATCTCATGACCACCCACCGCTGGCTCGGCATCGCCGCCGCGGCCCTCGCCGCCGTCGCCATGCTCGCCGCACTCCTCGGCGCCACCGGCCGGGCCCGCGCCATGACCGCCGTCTACCGCGTCGCCCTCGTACTCGCCGCCGGCGTCGTCGGCGCCGCCGGCCACTGGGGCGGCTCGATGGTCTACGGCGAGGGCTACCTCACCGCCGCGCTCTTCCCCGCGCCCGCCCCCGCCGCCCCCGACCTCGACGCCCAGCAGGCCGAACTCGCCGCCCTCCAGGCCCAGCTCGAAGCCTCCGGCAAGTCCCTCACCATCGACTTCGCCACCCAGATCGCCCCCATCTTCGCCAACCACTGCATCGAGTGCCACGGCCCCGACAAGCAAAAAGGCGATCTCCGCCTCGACGCCCGCCAGTTCGTCTTCGACGACCGCGCCCCCGACGCCCAGGTCATCATCCCCGGCGACGCACAGGCCTCCGACCTCTTCTTCCTGGTCACCCTCCCCGAGGACGATGAAGACCACATGCCCCCCGAGGGCAAGGGCGAACCGCTCAGCCCCGACCAGCTCGCCCTCCTCGAAACCTGGATCAACGAGGGCGCCCTCTGGCTCGACATCCCCATCGTCGCCCCCGCCGCAACGGCCGACGCGGCCCCCGCCGAACCGAACCAACCCGATCACCCCGCGCGCCCCGCCCTGCCCGAGCTCGTCTTCGACGAGGCCGCACAGGCCCAACAGGCCGACGCCTTCGCCGCCCTGCACGCCCGCGGCGTCGTCGCCCTCCGCGCCTCCCAGGCCGACCCATGGGCCGAGGTCCGATTCGACCTCCTCGGCCACAACATCACCGACGCCGACCTCGCCCTCCTCGAACCTCTCAAGCCCACCCTCACCCGGCTCAACCTCGCCGGCACCGCCGTCACCGACGCCGCCCTCGCCGCCCTCTGCCAGTTCCCACGACTCGCCGAACTCAACCTCAGCCGAACCGCCGTCACCGACGCCGGCGTCGCCCGCCTCACCGGACACCCCGCCCTCCGCTCGCTCAACCTCTACAGCACCGCCGTCACCGACCAAACGCTCGTCGCCGCGGCATCACTGCCCGCGCTCGAAAACCTCTACCTCTGGAACACCCGCGTCGCCCCGCAATCCGCACAGCTCCTCGCCGCCCTCAAGCCCGGCCTCACCGTCGACTGCGGCGGCGAGCTCACCCCCGTGAGCTTCGACGACATCCCTGCACCGACAGACCAACCCGGCGCCGAGCCCGCCGCCGACACCACCCCCGACATCGACCTCGCCGCCCTCCCCGACTGCTGCCGCGCCGCCATCGAAGCCGGCGGCGAGTGCGACCACCCCTGCTGCGTCGAGGCCCGCGCCAAAGGCGAGATCTGCCAGAAGTGCCTGGGCAACTGAGGAGCCGACCCGCGGAGATGAGCAAGCACCACGCCAGCCGAGAATCGGTGTGCCACGGCCGTGCCGGCCGTGCCGAACCGCCCGTCCCTCCCGGCGCGGCGGACGCCGCCGAAGCACGCGCGCCCACCGCGCCGCGGGCGCGCTCCGCCGCGATCGCGCTCGCGGGCGCCGCGCTGACCGCCGGACTCTCGCTCGCCCTCGCGCCGCCCCCCGACGCCCCGGCGCCCGACGCCCGGGCCATCGACTTCTCCCGCGACATCCGCCCCATCCTCTCCAACAACTGCTACCTCTGCCACGGCCCCGACCCCTCCTCACGCAAAGCCGACCTCCGCCTCGACACCCCCGCCGGGCTTCACGCCACGCTCGACAACGGCGGCACGCCCGTCACCCCCGGCGACCGCGACGCCAGCGAGCTCTGGCGACGCATCACCGCCGCCGACCCCGACGACCACATGCCCCCGCCCGACTCGGGCAAGCACCTCACCCCCGAGCAGATCGACCTCCTCGGACGCTGGATCGACGCCGGCGCCCCATGGAAAGACCACTGGTCCTTCGAGCCCATCCTCCGCCACCCCCTCCCCGATGTGCAGGACGAGGCCTGGTGCAGGAGCGACCTCGACCGCTTCGTCCTCGCCCGCATCGAGTCCGAGGGCCTCACCCCCTCCCCCCGCGCCGACAAGCACACCCTCATCCGACGCGTCACCCTCGACCTCACCGGCCTGCCGCCCACCCCCGAAGAGACCGACGCCTTCCTCGCCGACAACGCGCCCGACGCCTACGAGCGCCTCGTCGACCGGCTGCTCGCCAGCGCCCGCTACGGCGAACGCTGGGCCCGCGTCTGGCTCGACCTCGCCCGCTACGCCGACACCAAGGGCTACGAAAAAGACGCCGGACGCACCATCTGGCCCTACCGCGACTGGGTCATCCGCGCCCTCAACGACGACATGCCCTTCGACCAGTTCACCATCAAACAACTCGCCGGCGATCTCCTCCCAAACCCCACCGACGACGACATCCTCGCCACCGCCTTCCACCGCAACACCATGAACAACGACGAGGGCGGCACCGACGACGAGGAGTTCCGCACCGCCGCCGTCAAGGACCGACTCACCACCACCTTCAGCGTGTGGAACGGCCTCACCATGACCTGCGCCGAGTGCCACACCCACAAGTACGACCCCATCACCCAGACCGAGTACTACCAGGCCCTCGCCTTCTTCAACCAGACCGCCGACGCCGACCGACCCGACGAAGAACCAACCCACCCCTTCGGCGCCGCCGAGCAGCAAGCCCGCCTCGCCGAGATCGAATCTGAAATCTCAGATCTGAAATCTCAGATCGACACCATCGTCAACGACAACATCAAACAAGCCACCGCCGCCTTGCCCCCTCTCCCGCCCCCGGCGGGAGAGGGTTGGGGAGAGGGCTCCGTCTCTACTCCTTCTCCAACGCTCGATCATGCACACAGCGCGGAACTCCCCGACACCCGCCAACAGTCGACCGCCTTCCTCCCTCTCCCGCCCCCGGCGGGAGAGGGCCGGGGAGAGGGCTCCGTCTCTACTCCTTCTCCGCTTCTCAAACAACCAGACGGCGCGGAGGTCCCGCACACCGGCGAACAGTCCACCGCCTCGCCCCCTCTCCCGCCCCCGGCGGGAGAGGGCGGGGGAGAGGGCTCTACTCCTCCCCCTTCTCCTCCGCTCGATCATCAAGAGCGCCCGGAGGTCCCGAGCACCACTGCACAACCCTCACCATCCCCGGCCCAACCCACCGACTGGTACTGGATCGACGACTCCACCCCCCCCGGTGTCACCCTCATGGCCGACAGCGCCCCCGCCCCCTGGCGCTGGTACGAATCCGACGAGCACGCCCCCGCCGCCGGCCTGCGCTCCCTCGCCCGCTCCGCCCCCGCCTTCACCCAGCAGTACTTCGACGCCGCCCCCATCCCCCTCACCCTCCGCGAGGGCGACAAACTCATCACCTCCGTCTGGCTCGACGAGGCCGACCCGCCCCGCGAGATCATGCTCCAGATCCACACCACCGACGGCTCCTGGGAGCACCGCGCCTACTGGGGCGAGAACCTCATCGGCTTCGGCGCCGACAACACCGGCGCCCGCCGCCCCATGGGCCAGCTCCCCGATAAAGGCCGCTGGGTCCGACTCGAACTCGACCCCGCCGACCTCAACCTCGCGCCGGGAGCCGAGGTCGATGGCTGGGCGCTGAGCCAGCACGCCGGCACCGCCCGCTGGGACGCCATCGGCCTCGCAACCGCCACCCCACCCGACGAACGCTGGGCATGGGAGTTTTCCGCCTGGCGAGACCTCGTCGCCGCCCGCGGCGGCGCCGGCCTCCCCGAACACATCCGCACCCTCCTCCGCACCGACCCCCGCACCCCCGACCAGCAACTCGAGCTCGAACGCTACTACCGCCGCACATTCCACCGCCCCACGCGCGACCGCATCTCCGGCCTCACCGACCAGCTCGACACCCTCCGCGCCCAACGCGACGCCATCACCGCCCGGATGCCCCGCGTCCCCGTCATGGCCGAACTCCCCGCCGAGCAGCACCGCACCACCCACCTCCTCTCCGGCGGCAGCTTCCTCGCCCCCCAGGAGCAAGTCTCCCCCGCCGTCCCCGAGGCCCTCCACCCCTTCCCCGACACACTCCCCCGCGACCGACTCGGCCTCGCCCAGTGGCTCGCCGCGCCCGACAACCCGCTCGCCCCACGCGTCACCGTCAACCGCTTCTGGGAGCGTTTCTTCGGGCGGGGCCTCGTCGAAACCATGGAAGACTTCGGCGCCCAAGGCACGCCCCCCACCCACCCCGAACTCCTCGACCACCTCGCCCTCACCCTCATCGACAACGGCTGGAGCCTCAAACAACTCTGCCGATACATCGTCACCAGCAGCACCTACCAGCAAACCTCCGACACCACCCCCGAACTCCTCGAACGCGACCTCTACAACACCCTCTACGCCCGCGGCCCCCGCTTCCGCCTCGAGGCCGAAACGCTCCGCGACCAGGCCCTCGCCGTCAGCAACCTCCTCAGCCCCAGGATGTTCGGCCCCCCCGTCTACCCGCCCCAGCCCGACGGCATCTGGCAGATCGTCTACAGCGGCGAGTCCTGGATGACCAGCACCGGCGAAAACCGCTACCGGCGCAGCCTCTACACCTACTGGCGACGCACCAGCCCCTACCCCAGCATGACCACCTTCGACGCCCCCAGCCGCGAGGTATGCACCCCGCGCCGAATCAACACCAACACACCCCTCCAGGCCCTCGTCACCCTCAACGACCCCGTCTACATCGAAGCCGCCCAGGCCCTCGCGCGACGCATGATCCACGAGGGCGGCCCCATCGCCTCCGACCGCGCCTCCCGCGGCCTCACCCTCGCCCTCGCCCGCCAACCCCGCCCCGAAGAAATCGACGCCATCCTCAGCCTCGTCGCCGACGAGTACCAAACCTACCGCGACAACCCCGCCGACGCCCTCGCCATCGCCACCAACCCCCTCGGCCCCCTCCCCGACAACCTCGACCCCGCCGAAGCCGCCGCCTGGACCATCGCCGCCAATGTCATCCTCAACCTCGACGAGTTCCTGACGCGCAAGTAAAGCGAAAAGCGAAAAACTCAGAGCTCAAATAGGAGTTGCGATCCCGTACACCCTCGCCCGCCCGACACCGTGTGCCTCCATTTGAGCTTTGAGCTTTTCGCTTTGAGGTTTATCCATGCACCCCCACCACTGGACCACCCGCCGCCACTTCCTCGGCCAGTGCCGCACAGGACTCGGCGCGATCGCGCTCTCGTCGCTCTTGGGCGGCGCCGCCAGCGCCGCCCGGCTCGGAGAGCCGGCCCACCAGAACCCCTTCGCCCCCAAGCCCCCCCACTTCACCCCGCGCGCCAAACGCGTCATCTGGCTCCACATGGCCGGCTCCCCGCCCCAGCACGACCTGCTCGACCCCAAGCCCCTCCTGAAGACCCTCGACCGCCAGCCCTGCCCAGACAGCCTCCTCGCCGGCGAACGCTTCGCCTTCATCAAGGGCCACCCCAAGATCCTCGCCAGCCCCTACAAGTTCGCCAAGCACGGCCGCTCCGGCATCGAGATCAGCGAGCTCCTCCCCAACATCGCCTCCATCGCCGACGACCTCACCATCGTCCGCTCCATGCACACCGACCAGTTCAACCACGCCCCCGCCCAGCTCTTCCTCTACACCGGCTCGCCGCTCCTCGGACGCCCCAGCTTCGGCTCATGGGCCACCTACGGCCTCGGCTGCGAGTCGGCCGACCTCCCCGCCTTCGTCGTCCTCGTCAGCGGCAACAAAACCCCCTCCGCCGGCAAGAGCGTCTGGGGATCCGGCTTCCTCCCCAGCGTCTACCAGGGCGTCCAGTGCCGCACCACCGGCGACCCGGTCCTCTATGTCTCCGACCCCGACGGCATGTCCCGCGACACCCGGCGGCGCAGCCTCGACGCCCTCCGCCAGCTCAACGAGCTCCAGCACGAGCAGGCCGGCGACCCCGAGACCCTCAGCCGCGTCAGCCAGTACGAGCTCGCCTACCGCATGCAGATCGCCGTCCCCGAGACCATGGACATCTCGCGCGAGGACCCCGCCACCCTCGACATGTACGGCGCCGCCCCCGGCCAGACCCGCTTCGCCAACAACTGCCTCCTCGCCCGGCGCCTCGCCGAGAAGGGCGTCCGCTTCGTCCAGCTCTTCGACTGGGGCTGGGACACCCACGGCACCGGACCCTCCGACGACATCATCACCCAACTCCCCCTCAAGTGCCGCGAGACCGACAAGCCCGTCGCCGCCCTCATCACCGACCTCAAACGCCGCGGCATGCTCGACGACACCCTCGTCGTCTGGTCCGGCGAGTTCGGCCGCACCGCCATGAACGAGGAACGAAACGGCTCAACCTACCTCGGCCGAGACCACCACCCCCACTGCTTCAGCATCTTCATGGCCGGCGGCGGCCTGCGCCCCGGCTACACCCACGGCGCCACCGACGACCTCGGCTCACGCATCACCGCCGACCCCGTCCATGTCCACGACCTGCAGGCCACGCTCCTCCACCTCCTCGGCATGGAGCACACCCGCCTCACCTACCGCTTCCAAGGCCGCGACTTCCGACTCACCGATGTCCACGGCAAAGTCGTCCACGACCTCATCGCCTAACCCAAGCAAACCCAAGCACACCCAAAGGTGCCACTGGTCAGCGCAGGCCCCGCGAAGCTGACCAGTGCCGCACCCCCCAACACCACAACCCCCACCCCACGGCGCCGGACCCAGAACACCCCCAAGGGTGCCAGAGTCAGAGCTCCCATGGGTGCCGGGGTCAGAGCGCAGCGCAGCGAAGCGATGGCCCCGCGATCGCGCAACCCGCGCCATCACACCCGCGCCCTGCCCCCTCTCCCGCCCCCGGCGGGAGAGGGTTGGGGAGAGGGCTTCTCTTCTACGCCTTCTCCAACCCTCGTCCCCTCAGACCGTGCCGCTCCCGAGCCAACACGCCACTCTCCGACCGCCCACCACCGACCGGGGTGCCGGGGTCAGAGCGAAGCGATGGCCCCGCCCCCCCTCAAGCCTCACCCCTCAAGCCTCAAGCCCCTCAGCACCCCCCCGCCCAAGCCCCAAGGAACCCGATCACATCCCGCGTATCGATCACGCCGTTGTCATCGAAGTCCGCCTCATCATTGCTGGTCGCCCAGTAGTTCAGGAACGCCACCACATCCCGCGTGTCGATCAGCCCGTCGCCGTTCACATCCGACGGGCAGTCCGGCTCGCACGCGTCCGGGTCGCCGTTGCCGTTGACATCCGCGCAGGTCGTCCCGGGCCCCGCCCAGCTCGCCCCCGCCGCCAGCGCCTCGGCCTCCGTCAGCACCAGGCAGAACCCGTTCGAGAAACACGCCGCACCCACCGGGTCCGGGCACACCGTATCGGCGCAGGTCGTCCCGTCGCCCATATAGGTCCCGCCCATCGCCAGCGCCTCGTCCTCGGTCACATCGTCCACGCAGGTCCCGTTCGGCAAACACGCCGCACCAGTCGCAAAGCAGGTGTAGGTCGCGCAGCTCGTCCCCACCCCCCCCGGCACGCCCCCCGCCGCCATGCAGTTCGTCGGCGTCAGGTTCACGCACCCGCCCGTCGACTCAAAGCAGCACGCCTGAGGCAGCTCCTGGCACTGCACCGTCCCGCAGCTCGTCCCGTCCCCCTGATACACGCCCCCCGACGCCACGCAATCCCCCGAGGTCGACTGCACGCACGACCCGTCCGGCATGCAGCACGCCCCCGCGCCACCCTGGCAGTTCAGGCTCGTCCAGGTCATCCGCATCACCCAGTCCCCGCTCGGCCGGCAGAACTGGTTCAACCCGCTGAACCTCGCCCAACCCCCGTTCGCCGGGCACCCCAGCGGCCCGCAGTTCACACCCTTCAGCCAGTTCCCCGACGAACTCTGCAACCCCGAAACATCCGTCGTCGGGAAGCAGTTCCGGTTCGCCGGCGGCGGCACCAGGCATGGGTCCTGCACCTGGAAGTTGTGCTTGTCGATCCGGTACCCGAACGAGATCGTGTTCGTCCCGCTCTCGTTGTTGATGATGATCTGATTCGGGTCGTTCGGGTCCACCGACACCTGCACATTGATCCCGTTCGTCCCCGGCGGCAGCTCGATGTGCGGCAGAATATCCCCGTCCGACGAGTACTCCGCCACCAGGATCCCCGTGTTCGGAGGCCCGTCCCACACCAGGATCGACCACTCCGTCGTCGTGCTCTCCGTCGCCTGAGAGGTCGCGAAGATCATCTCCATCAGGTCCACACGCACCGGGAACTGGTCCGCCGTCAGCGTGTAGCTCGCCGCCGCCACCTCACCCTGCGCAAACCCCGCCTGCAGCACGAAGCTCCCGCCCTCGAAATCCGCGTCCGTGTGGCTCGACACATTCGTGCACCCGCGGTACTGCGGCCCCGGCGGGCTGATCTCCTCCAGAAGCCACTCCCCCCCCGTGCTCACATGCATGTAGAACAGCCCGTCGAGGTCCACCACCTGCTCGGCCAACCGCGACGACTGCGCCTCGAACGGCACCCCGGACGCCGCCCCCCCCGCCCGCATCCCCGACGGCTGGGCCATCGCCGGACCGGCGAGCAGCCCCGCCAACCCCGCCACCGCCCCGAACACCAACGACGAACAGACTCGGCGACCTTCCATGGCTTCTCCTCCCGCAGTCGCGGGCACATCACGCCCGGCACCCCATACGGAGCCCAGGCCGCCGCAGATTACCCCAATCCGGTGGGGAATCCAACGATTTTGCGCTTCCCGACCCCAACGGTCCCAGAATCCCCGCCGCCGGACACCCCTACCGGGCGAACGGCGCCAGCAACTCCAGCACCTCCCCGTGCACCAGCCCGTTCGTCGACACCCCAGTCGGGTGGTACGACCCCGGGCGGCCCGCCCAGTCCGTCGTCCGACCACCCGCCTCCGCATAGATCACCTGCATCGGCGCGATGTCCCACGGGTGAAGCACCGGCTCCACCACCGCCTCGATCCGACCCGTCGCGCACAGCACATGCGCGTAGCAGTCGCTCCACCCGCGGCTCTTCCCGAACCGCTCGAACAACGCCGTCAGCGCCGGCTCCAGCCCCGCCTGTCGGTAATACCCGTACGAGGTCGTGCACATCATCGCCTCCGCCGTGCCCGAGATCCCCGACACCCGCGCCCGCACCGCAGACGCCCCCTCCCGACCGATGTGCCACGCCCCCCCGCCCTCACCCGCGTACACCGTCTCCCCCAGCACCGGCATGTGGATCACCCCGGCCCGCGTCTGCCCACCGAACTCGCACGCCACCAGCGTCCCGTACAGCGGCACCCCGTGCACGAACGACGCCGTCCCGTCGATCGGGTCCAGCACCCAACGCCACCCGCTCGCCGACGCCCTCTCCCCGAACTCCTCCCCAAGCACCCCGTCATCCGGGAACGCCCGCTCGATCAGCCCCCGCAGCCGCTGCTCGGCCTCGCGGTCCGCAGTCGTCACCTCGCTCCCGTCGCGCTTGGTCGAAACCTCGAACGCCCCCGCCCCACCCCCATCCCCACCCCCACCCCCACCGCCGACCCCGCCCCGCGCCCCGAAGTACCGCAGCGTCACCGCCCCGGCCTCGCGCGCAAACGCGAGCGCCGCCTCGAGACGCACACCGATCTCAGTCGTGGAAACCCCGGGCGTCTGGCTCATCCCCGATCGTACACCGCGAGCGCAACCCACACCCGCCCATCGCCAAACCTGAACACTCAGTTCACATAGTCCCCGTCGTCCCAGATCCCGAGGTCCATGATGACCTCCGGCTTCACCAGCGCCCCGTGCCCGTCGAAGAACACCGCCGTCGCCCCGTCCGTGTGCCGGTAAGGGTCGATCCGCTGGTTGTTGGGGTTCACGATGTGCCCCCGCGCACGAACATCGTAAAAGAGCGCGATCCCGAAGTCGTCGTCACCCTGCGACGCCACATCACGCCAGTTCGACCCGTCGGTGTCCACCGCGTAGTCCGTCAGGAACAACCGCTCAGAAGGCCGGAACACCCGCTCCAGCCGGTGACACTGCTTGTACGGGTTCCGACCCGTCGCCAGCGTCCCCGGCGAAATAAATCGCAGCCCGTTGTTCACATAGTGAATCTGGTGCAGGTCCACATCCCGTCGCGCAGGGTCCTTGAAGTACTCCGCCCGCTCGTAACGGTCCCGCAGCGGCACATACCAGCTCGCCTGTTCGTCCACCAGCGGCCGGATCGCCCGCGCCCAGCTGATCTCCCCGTCCGGCCAATCCCCCGCCGGATCCCCGTCCGCCTCACGCGGGATGTACCCGTCCCACGAGTCCGCGTACATCGCCAAACCCGCCCCGAGCTGACGCTGGTTCGACATGCACACCGCCTGCCGCGCCACCCCCCGGGCACGGCCCAACGCCGGGAGCAGAATCCCGATCAAGAGCGCGATGATCGCGATCACCACCAGCAACTCGATCAGCGTGAACCCCGCCGGGCCGCCCGCCCCCGACCGCCAAACCCGACCTCCCGCCGCCGAATGCCTCATGCCCCACACCATACCAGACCCCACCCCCACCCCCCAAAAAAAGAAACAACCCCCCGCACCCGCGGAGGGCCACATGCACCACCCACCCCCTCCCCCGGTGCCGGGGTCAGACCTCCCATGGGTGCCGGAGTCAGAGCGCAGCGAAGCGATGGCCCCGCGCCCCTCAAGCCTCAGGCCTCAAGCCTCAAGCCTCACCCCTCCTCCCCCAGCGGCGGCGGCGTCATCGTCTCCACCGTCGGCGGCGTCGCCACCTCGGGACCCTCACGCACCGTCAGGTCGATCCGCCGAGAGCCCGCCGGCGGCACATCAACACGGTTCCGCTTGCTCCCGAACCGGTCGCCCGCCGACATCACGCCCCAACGCATCGTCCCAGACATGTACTTGTCCCGGTCCGCGCTCTTGTCGTCGAAGTTCAGCACCAGCTGCTGACCCACCGGGATGTCCAACGCGAACACCGTCTCCTGCGTCCGCGTGTCCACCACCGTCACCGTCTTCGGCGACTCCGAGGTGCTCACATAGGTGAACTCGTCGATCGACGCCCCCGAACCGCCCTCGTCGTAGAACGGACGGTACAGCGAGGTCGGCCCGCACGACGCGGCGAACACCGCGCCGGCCAGAGCGAGCGAGCGGAGAAGACGGCTGGTGTGGCTGGCCATGTCGGTTGCACCTCTGACCTTGTTCTTCGCAGGGTTCCCAATCCCCGCCGGACCTTCGCGACGCGGCTCGCCGAGCCGCGACCCGCCGGGCAACCCGCCCGGCACACTAGTCTACGCCCCCCCCGCCCCAGACCCATCCCAGGACCCATCCCAGGACCCATCCCAGGACCCATCCCAGGACCCAGCCCAGGACCCAGCCCAGGATCCAGCCCCGGCCGTACGGCCCCCGCCGCGACGGGGTTCGGAGAGCGCCACACGCCATATCGGGCCGCCAACCCCAGCCCCTGAAGCCCAACCCGCGCCCTCAACCCAACCCCCGCGACCATTCCCAGCCCACCCGGACCGAAACCCACCACCCAAAGCCGTGAACTTCGGACACCAAGCCCGTGTTCCCCAAGGGTCGCCATCCGGCCCCCTCTCCCGCGCCCCGCGGGAGAGGGTTGGGGTGAGGGCTCTTCCCCTCCTTCTTCTTCAACGCTCGACCTTGCCGGCGCCGCGAACACACCACGAACGCCGGAAGTCCAGGGTGTGCCACTGGTCAGCGCAGGCCTTGCGGAGCTGACCAGTGCGGAACCGCAATCCGGCTTGCAAACGCACGCCAGTCCGGCCCCCGTGCAGCGATCGCACCGGCCTTCTGCCCCCTCGCCCGCCCCCGGCGGGAGAGGGTTGGGGTGAGGGCTCTTCCCCTCCTTCTTCTTCAACGCTCGACCTTGCCGGCGCCGCGAACACACCAAGAACGCCGGAAGTCCAGGGTGTGCCACTGGTCAGCGCAGGCCTTGCGGAGCTGACCAGTGCGGAACCGCAATCCGGCCCGCCACCCGTACACTCCTCCATGCCCAACCAACACCTCCGGATCGGCCACGGCTACGACCTCCACAGGCTCGAACCCATCGCCCCCGAAGGCAAAGGACGCCCCCTCATCATCGGCGGCGTCCGCTTCCCCTCCGACCGAGGCCCCGTCGGCCATTCCGACGCCGACGCCCTCGCCCACGCCATCACCGACGCACTCCTCGGCGCCATCGGCGAGCCCGACATCGGCCAGCTCTTCCCCGACGACAACCCCCGCCACGAGTCCCAGGACTCCGCCGCCTTCCTCACAGAAGCCGTCCGGCGCGTCCGCCAAGCGGGCTACGAACTCGCCAACCTCGACGCCACCGTCATCCTCGAACGCCCCCGAATCAACACCCGCAAACACGAAATCCGCACCCGCCTGGCCGCAATCCTCGGCGTCGACGAGTCCCAGATCAATGTCAAGGGCAAAAGCCACGAAGGCGTCGACGCCACCGGCCGCCTCGAAGCCATAGAAGCCCACGCCATCGCCCTCCTCACCAGACCCTGACCCCCTACACCCACTCACCCCCTCACCCCCTCACCCCCTCATCCCCGGGAACGCCCCACCCCCCTCGCCCGTATAACCCTGAAGCCACAAGGTTCCCCTGTGTGGCTGGGCGGCCCGCACCAGGCCGACCGATAGGACGGATGCGCACAGCGCCGTCCCCGCATGGACGCGACGGCCGACACCCTCGCGGGTCTCGACCGGGCATGACCCGATGGCCGCAACCCCGCGCTCGCGGGCAGTTTGCAGGCCGCTCGAAGGCCGTTCGCAGGCCACTCGCAGGGAGGATGCCATGCCCGACGGACCCACCCACGCCCACCGCCTCCGCGAGGTCATCGACCAGCACCTCGACCGCAAGCGGTACCTCGACCAGCACTGGAACGGCTCCTTCTGGGACTACCTCGCCATCTGCGACGAGAACCCCGCCGTCGCCCGCAACGCCTACCAGCGCCTGTACGACGCCATCATCGCCCAGGGGTACGAGAAGTACCGCCTCTTCAAGCGCGATGTCGTCCGCTACCACTTCTTCAGCGACCCCTACGACACCGGCGCCGACGCCATCTTCGGCCTCGACTTCGCCCTCATGCAGCTCGTCGATGTCCTCCGCTCCGCCGCCGAGGGCTACGGCACCGACAAGCGCATCCTCCTCCTCCACGGCCCCGTCGGCTCCTCCAAGTCCACCATGGCCCGGCTCCTCAAGAAGGGCGTCGAGCACTACTCCTCCACCCCCGAGGGCGCCCTCTACTCCTTCAGCTGGCTCCTCGACGACCGCTGCGAGGTCACCCCCATCGAGGGCGACCCCCGCGAGGCCCGACGCACCCACGAGTACGCCAGCCCCATGCACGAGGACCCCCTCATCCTCGTCCCACGCAAGGCCCGCGACGCACTCCTCGCCAGCATGAACGAACGCTTCCGCCCCGCCCACCACGGCGGCAAGCTCCGCGTCGTCGGCGAGCCCGACCCCTTCAGCCGACACATCCTCGACCAGCTCATGCGCTTCTACGACGGCGACTGGACCAAGTGCATGGAGCATGTCCGCGTCCGACGCATCGTCCTCTCCGAGAAAGACCGCGTCGGCATCGGCACCTTCCAGCCCAAGGACGAGAAGAACCAGGACTCCACCGAGCTCACCGGCGACATCAACTACCGCAAGATCGCCCTCTACGGCTCCGACTCCGACCCCCGCGCCTTCAACTTCGACGGCGAGCTCAACATCGCCAACCGCGGCATCTGCGAGTTTATCGAGGTCCTGAAGCTCGATGTCGCCTTCCTCTACGACCTCCTCGGCGCCAGCCAGGAGCACACCATCAAGCCCAAAAAGTTCGCCCAGACCTACATCGACGAGGTCATCCTCGGACACACCAACGAGCCCGAGTACAAGCGCCTCCAGTCCAACGAGATGATGGAGGCCTTCCGCGACCGCACCATCAAGATCGATGTCCCCTACAACATCCGCCTCGACGACGAGATCAAGATCTACCAGAAGGACTTCGGCCCCGCCCGCATCAAGAGCATGCACATCGCCCCACACACCCTCGAGGTCGCCGCGATGTGGGCCGTCCTCACCCGCCTCGCCGAGCCCAGGAAGCCCGGCCTCACCCTCATGCAGAAGATGAAGCTCTACAACGGCAAGAGCATCCCCGGCTT